>JBOHIW010000018.1:0-108135 GCA_050726055.1 Phyllobacterium sp.
CCTCAAATCCAGGGAAAGGGGTCTCGCCATCATTGCTGGCCTCCCCACCAGCAATGATCTTGAATCACAAAACAGCCCTGCAGGGAATCCCGAAACGATTCCATGTAACGCTGACAGACTCTAGGATATATCCCGCCTCAGAAAGTGCTTTTCAGCCGATAGGGCTGCGCCAGCGTGTGGGCATTGTTAAGCGCAAGCGCCAGTTCCGTAATGTGCAGGGCGACATTGTTCGAGAAGAAGGCTGGTTCGCCGGTTTCGATGCTGCGCGCCTGCGCGGCGATGCCGCCCGCGAAATCGATTTTCGAAGGGAACGCCGGCAGTTTCGATTGCTTTGCTTGCCTGGGATAGGTCAGCCGTCGTCCTGGCGTCGGCTTCCACGGAATGAAGCGCTTCAACTCGCTTTCAAGCCGGTCAACCAGCTTCATCGGCAGGGGCTTGCCGTCGGATGTTTTCTCAAGATGAACCGCTGAGCGATTGTCCCACAAATCCCGTACAGTGAGCGAACCACCGTCGGCAAGAACCGTGAAAGACCGATCGCGCGGCGCGGCCAGCCCGGAGGTCAATCGCGCCACCACGCCGGAGCGGAATGTCAGGCAGCCGACCGAAAAGTCCGGCGCCATTCGTATATGGTCGGTTCCCGGCCCTTTGTCGGGAAAAGCGACCGCGGAAAAGGCCGTGAGCGTCTCGACGGGGCCGAAAAGGGAAACCAGCCATGACAGGGCATAGCCCGCGTGTTCCAGCGTGCAGCCGATTTCGAACTCGTGCAACCCCGGCCAGGGCGCACCGGAAACCGAACGCCACGTAGCCCATTTGCCGCGAAAAACCGGACCATCCTCCATTTCCGCGTAAACGAGCCTCGGCGTCCCGATCTCGCCTTTCGCAAGCGCATCTGCGACCAGCCGATGCGCGTCGCTCAGGCCGTTGGCGGGCGCTGTCGCAAGGCTCAACCCTTTCCGCGCGGCAAGCGCGACGAGTTCTTCCGCCTCCTCGAACCGCATCGCCAGCGGCTTTTCGCAATAGATGTGCTTACCCGCTTCGAGAGCCATTTTCGAAAGCGCATAGTGATTTTCAGGCGTCGTCAGGTTGGCGACGATCTGCACCGACGGATCGGCAAGAAGGCTCGCAAAGTCGGGATAGGCCCGGACCTTGTAGAATTCCGTGAATTGCCGGAGCCTTTCGGGATTGTGATCATACACGCCCGCAAGCTCGAGCTGCGGATGATTGGCGAGCGTGGTCATGTAATAGTCGGCCACAAAGCCTGTGCCAACAATCGCGATCTTCATGGGAAATATCCGCCTCTGCGCTGGTTCACGCGCAAACTAGGTCAATTCAATGAAGAGACGGTGAAAATCGTCAGTTCTGGCCCTGACCGCCGCCATCATCCTCTCTGTCTTCAGCCGATTCCGCAGCGGGAATGACATAAGACCCTGCCAGCCAGCGATTGAGATCAATATCGCGGCAGCGATTGGAGCAGAACGGATAGTCTTCGCGGCTGGACGGCTTTCCGCATTCCGGACAGGGGCGCGGCGCGCGCAACGGCGCGACCTTTCCCATTTCCGGCCTGTTTGTTTTGTCCGCGCTCATGAGGTCATCCGCCAGTGTACTTTTGCGTCAGTGTTTGCCGGTCAGCCAGTTGGCGTGCACCGGATAGCCCTCGCCGCCCAGCAGCGCCACCGTCTCGTAGAGAGGCAGCCCGACAATGTTTGTATAGGAGCCGACAATCTTGAGAACGAATGTGCCCGCAAAGCCCTGTATGGCATAGCCGCCAGCCTTGCCTCGCCATTCGCCCGACGCAAGATAGCTTTCGATATCCTCACGCGAGAGACGCTTGAAGCGCACCCGCGTCTCGGACAGCGCCTGCCGCGACTTGCCCTGCGGCGTTATCAGGCAAACCCCTGTATAGACCCGGTGCGCACGGCCGGAAAGCAGTTGCAGGCAGCTTGACGCCACGTCCAGAACCTCGGCTTTCGGCAGAATGCGGCGGCCGACGGCAACGACCGTATCCGCAGCGAGAATATAGGAGCCTTCGAAATCCGCCTCTTCTTTCAGCAGTTCGGCAGCGCGCGCCGCCTTCTCATGCGACAACCGTCGCGCCAGCGAACGCGGATGCTCGGCGCGTTGAGGCGTCTCATCGATTTCTGCCGGGAAAAGACGATCCGGTTCGATACCGGCTTGTCCGAGAAGGGATACGCGGCGCGGGGAACCGGAAGCAAGAACAAGTTTGGGACGTGCGCTCATGCGGCCGGTTTCCGAAAAACTGCTTTACTTGAAACGATAGGTAATACGGCCCTTTGTCAGGTCGTAGGGTGTCATTTCCACGAGCACCTTGTCACCGGCCAGAACGCGAATGCGATTCTTGCGCATGCGGCCTGCGGTGTGTGCAATGATTTCGTGATCATTTTCGAGCTTCACCCGAAACATCGCGTTGGGCAAAAGCTCCGTCACGATACCGGGGAATTCAAGAACTTCTTCTTTAGCCATGCCTTATGTTTTCTCCTGAACGGCTTTTCCAGACGAACGGCTCCAGTTTCAGGGCCATCGTCCTTAAATGTGCGCGGAACCTATATGATTACGGACCATTTGTGAACACAGCAATTTGAGACGTTCGAACACGCCTTATAGCGTGCTGTCCGGCCCGAACCGCTCCTCGATTCTGGCCTTGAGCATGTCCCGAACTTCCCGATAGGCCTGCAGGATCTGTTCCCGCCTGTTTCCCACCAGAACCGGTTCCGGCATCGGCCAATATTCGACGACGACGGACGACGACCGCGTCAGTTCCAGCGCCCGGTGATGCGCCATCGGCGCAAGCGTGATGATGAGATCGAAATAATTATCTTCCAGATCGTCCAGCATCACCGGATGGCGATCCCCCAGCGACAGGTCTTCCTCCGTCAGAACCACGTCGACAAACGGATCCCGTTCCCCCTGTTGCACGCCCGCCGAGGCAATGTAAACGCTGGGCGGCAGCACGCGGCGCGCCAGAAGTTCGGCCATGGGCGAACGGATCGAGTTCATCCCGCAGATAAACAGGATCGACCCCGGCAGCCCGGATTTACCCGATTGCGCAGATGGTTTGCCGCTCGCCTCGCTCACCTGCCGTCAGCCCCGCCAATGAAGAACGCAAACGAGGGTGAAAAGGCGGCGCGCCGTGTCGAAATCCACGTCGATCTTGCCGCTCAACCGATCCTGAAGCGTCCGGGACCCCTCATTGTGCAGGCCGCGACGCCCCATGTCGATCGCTTCGATCTTGCTCGGCGACGAGGAACGAATAGCGTCGTAATAGCTTTCGCAGATCATGAAGTAGTCTTTCACGATACGGCGAAACGGCGTCAGGGACAGGATATGGGTGGCGACATCTTCGCCGTTCTCGCGCGCAATCGAGAAAACCAGCCGCGATTCGAGCAGCGAAAGCCTGAGCTTGTAGGGGCCTCTCCCGGTATCGCCGACCGGAAGGAAGCTGTTTTCCTCAATGAGATCGAAAATCGCAACCGCCCGCTCATGCTCGACATCCGGCGTCGACCGGGCGATTGATTCGTCCAGCTCCACGTCAACCAGTCTGGCCTTTGTGTCGCTGCCGCTGTCCATCACCCCTCCTGCAAATTAAGCCTGATGGATACGGAACGGCCATGCCCGTCCAGCCCCTCGACCTGCGCCAACTCGATGGCGGCGGGTCCAAGCGCTCGCAACTGCTCGGGCCCCAGCTTCAGGATGGACGTGCGCTTCACGTAGTCGAGGACCGACAGACCGGATGAAAAGCGGGCGGAACGCGCTGTCGGCAAGACATGGTTCGAGCCACCGACATAATCGCCGATCACCTCCGGCGTATATCGCCCGAGAAACACGGCGCCCGCATTGCGTATCCGTGGCAGAAGCGCCTCAGGGTCGGCGGTGGCGATCTCCAGATGCTCCGCCGCGATGCGGTTTGCCAATGGAACCGCCTCTTCCAGATCGTCAACGAGGATCACCGCGCCGAAATCCCGCCAACTTGCGGAAGCCGTTTGCGCGCGCGGCAGTGTGGTCAATTGCTGTTCGACGGCCTGTTCGACGCGCTTTGCAAAGGCCGCGTCGTCCGTCATCAGGATGGATTGCGCCGCCGCGTCATGTTCGGCCTGCGCCAGAAGGTCGGCAGCAAGCCAGTCCGGATCATTATCGCCATCGGCTATGACCAGAACCTCCGACGGTCCCGCGATCATGTCGATGCCGACCGTGCCGAAGACCTGACGTTTCGCAGCCGCGACATAGGCGTTTCCAGGCCCGACGATCTTCACGACCGGCCTGATCGTTTCCGTGCCATAAGCCATGGCGGCAATCGCCTGCGCGCCGCCGACGCGGTAGATTTCCGAAACGCCCGCCAGATGCGCGGCAACCAGCACCAGCGGATTGAGCTTTCCATCTGGCGACGGAACGACCATGACGATGCGCTCAACCCCGGCCACCTTGGCGGGAACCGCGTTCATCAGCACTGAACTCGGATAGCTCGCCGTGCCGCCCGGCACATAGAGGCCAACCGATTCCACCGCCGTCCAGCGGGAACCAAGCTCGACGCCAAGCGCATCCGTGTAGCGATCGTCCTTCGGCATCTGCCGTTCGTGGTGCGAACGGATCCGGTCACGGGCGAGGGTCAATGCCTCGACGGTCGCCTTTGGCGCGGCAGCGACCGCTGCCTCGATTTCCCCAGCGGAAACGGTGATGCCAACAGTTTCCAGATCGATGCGGTCGAACTGGCGGGAATACTCGACCAGGGCCGCGTCGCCGCTGCTGCGGACCCGCGAAATGATTTCGCGCACCGAGCGGTCGACGTCTTCCGACACTTCCCGCTTGGTTGCGAGAAATTCGACAAACTTCGTTTCAAAATCCGGATCGGATCGTCTCAGCGTTACGGCCACTCTGCTTACTCCTGCGCACCCTGCCATCTCGCACAGGGTATGGCTCATCTTGAACCGGTTTCCAAGCCTGGCTTATGCGCCATGTTCCGGTTTGGAGCCGGTCTCCCAGGCAGCGCCCAGATCGGCGAGTTGCGCCTCGATGTATCCCACATCAAGCCGCAGCGCCGCTCCACCGGCAAAAATCAGCTCGACCACCCCCGCAGGCTCCTCGCCTGCCGAGAAGCGAATGGCCAGCAGCGAGAGCACCTCGTCCGCCTTCTGCCTGTCGATGCCCGTGGCCTTGACCGCGCTCACCTGCTCGAAATGAAGCACCGCGCGGCGGCGTTCATAAGACCGCTGCCGCTTGCCGTTTTCGCTGTTTTCCCAGACGAAACGGTTGAGCGACAGGACGAAGCGCTTTTCGCGCGCGCGATAGTCGAGGTCGCCAACTTTCAGAACCGCGTCCTGAAGATGGGCGGAAACAATCTGCAAATCTTCCTCATCCAGTGCGACGAGTTTCAGTCTGTCCATATTTTTTTTCGATCCGGCTGTTCCTGATGAATGCTGCAAACCCAGTTAGAGCAAACTCAGATGGGTTCACGCAAGCGCGGGGATGAGATCAATCGCTGATTCGCGCGATGCTGGCGCCGCAACGCGAGAGCTTTTCTTCCAGCCGCTCAAATCCACGATCAAGGTGGTAGACCCGATTGACCACCGTTTCGCCCTCCGCCACCAGACCGGCGATGACCAGCGAGACGGAAGCGCGCAAATCCGTCGCCATGACGGGCGCACCCTTCAGGCGTTCCACGCCCTCCACGGTGGCCGTTTGGCCGGAAAGCGATATCTTCGCCCCGAGGCGCGCCAGCTCCTGCACATGCATGAAGCGATTTTCGAAGATCGTCTCGGTGATATGGGACGTTCCCTTGGCCGTGGTCATCAGGCCCATGAACTGCGCCTGCAAATCCGTCGGGAAACCGGGGAAAGGCTGCGTCGTCACATCGACGGGCATGATGCCGTGACCATTGCGCACCACGCGCAGGCCGGAATTGGTTTCGCTGATCTCGACACCCGCCTGACGCAATGTTTCCAGAGCAGAGGTCAGCAGGCCCGCTTCCGCGCCTTCCAGAAGCACGTCACCGCCGGTCATCGCAACCGCCATGGCATAGGTTCCGGTTTCGATCCGGTCCGGAATCACCCGAACGCGCGCGCCGGAAAGGCTGGTAACACCCTCGATCGTGATCGTCGGCGTGCCTGCCCCCTGAATGCGCGCACCCATCGCATTGAGGCAGTCGGCGAGATTGACGACCTCCGGCTCGCAAGCCGCGTTTTCAATGATCGTCTCGCCCTTGGCGAGCGTCGCCGCCATCAGCATCACATGCGTCGCGCCGACAGAAATTTTGGGGAACCTATAGCGGGCACCCTTCAGCCCGCCCTTGGCCGTTGCCCTGACATAACCGTTCTCGATTTCCAGATCCGCGCCGAGCGCCGCCAGTCCGTCGAGGAAGAGATCGACGGGGCGCGTACCGATGGCGCAACCGCCGGGCAGCGAAACCGTCGCGATCCCCGTGCGGGCCAGCAACGGCCCGATAACCCAGAAACTCGCGCGCATCTTGGAAACAAGCTCGTAAGGCGCGGTGGTGTCCACGATGTTCCGCGCCGTGAAATGTATGGTTCGCGAATAGGCCCCGTCCTGCCGCTCGCGCCGCCCGTTCACCGAATAATCGACGCCGTGATTGCCAAGGATGCGGATCAACTGCTCGACATCGGCCAGATGCGGCACGTTTTCCAGTGTCAGCGTATCGTCTGTCAGCAGCGACGCGATCATCAGCGGCAGCGCCGCATTCTTGGCGCCGGAGATCGGAATGACGCCGTTGAGCTTGTTTCCGCCAACGATTTTGATGCGATCCATAGGTTTCACTTTCGGATGTGGGTACCCGCGACGGCCCGTGCGGCCAGAACTGCGGGAGATTTTCGTTCGAAGGGCCTGATCTATATTATTGTGCGCTGCTGTTCAAGAAACGGCTTCGCCTCATCGGCCGGCTTGGCCGGTGCATGTGCCTATTCGCGGGAATTATCCGGCTCTTTCGGCGACGAGGCTGCGGCTATTCCTTCGCGGCCATCCTCTTCCCCTGCCCTGCGAGCCCGTGATTGCGCCTTGCGACGCGCAAGGTTGGCCCTCAATTGTTTCGAAAGCCTTTCCTTGCGCCGGTCTTCCGCCGTTTTCGCCCCTTTTGGGGTCTCCTTGTCGGTCAAATTTGCAACTCCATCGTCATTTCATTCATATTTTAACTGAAGCTGGCCGATCGAAAAATGCCGGTAGCCGCATTGCCACGCAAAATAGGCTTACATGAGGCATCTTTCCACAGCTTGAGTTCCCGGCGGAACAGCAACATCAACCAACGATCCATATTATATGAAAAAGGTTGCGATCTCTCGCTTGCGATTTCCGCGATGATGTGGCAGAAGTCCGCCGCACTCGCGAATTCGCTGCGGTAGCTCAGTGGTAGAGCACTCCATTGGTAATGGAGAGGTCGAGAGTTCAATCCTCTCTCGCAGCACCAGTTTTCGTCGCGACACCCAAAATCGGCCGGTATCGGCAAGCGGGCAGCATTTCATTGATCCCACCGTCGCGGCCCGGAAACTTCTGGCATCGACTGGCTTTGATGCTGTTGAGCCAAGAAAGCGGTTGCCTTGGTTGTCATTTACTGTCAATCGCTGCGACAAAGCGTGAATTTCAGGGGCGGATTTGCATGCGCGTTTCATTTCATACCTACCCACCCGGTTGGCCATGGCTGAATGGGTGGCGCAGACGCAATCGCGATAAACACCAGAAAAAATATATTGCCGGCCGTGCTTTTCGATCCGCGCTCGACGCCGATGGCGTGACAACGCATGCGAGAGAGAGAAACAAGCCGTCACCGGACGATGTGGCCGTTATCTGGGGATGGAAGCAGTCTCGCCTCCACAATCAGATGCTTGCTGACAAAAAATTTGTGATCATTCTGGAACTGGGCTTCATCCAGCCCAGAAACCAGTGGGTTTCGATCGCTGTCAACGGCTTCAATGGCCGGGGGCATTTTGCACCCGCATCGGACAATGGGGCGCGATGGGAAAAACACTTTTCGCATCATCTCAAGCCATGGCGCGAAGGGGATGACGGTTACGCTCTCGTTATTGGGCAGGTGCCGGGAGACGCCGCCCTGCACGGCCAGAACGTGGCGGCGTGGGCGAAATCAACGACAGCCGAACTCATCCGTCTCGGACACCGCGTTGTCTATCGGCCTCACCCGAAGGGGCCAACACCCTGTCCACCCGGCGCTGAATTGTCATCCCGTTCACTTGAAGAAGACTTCGCCGGAGCAGCCCGCGTCGTCGTCTACAATTCCACCACGGCGGTGGAGTCAGTCCTTGCGGGGATCCCGACCGTTGTGATGGATATCGGATCGGTCGCCTATCCGATGGCATCGCATGCATTGGACGCGCCGCTGGTTCGCCCTGACAGGACCAGATGGTGCCACGACATGGCCTGGCGTCAATGGACATTGGAAGAGCTTGCAAATGGAACAGCTTGGAATCACGTTAAACAATTGCTTCCGACAACTTTCAGCGAACACCTGCCATCCAAACGGACACCGTGGATAAAAGTTTTTAATACATAAGCAGTATACCGGCGACCAATTGTGTTTTCATCGATGGGCCGACCAGGCGTTTTTCACGATCCTGGCTAAAGATGTATGGTGAGAAACCATTCAGATGCTTGAGGGAAGATGATTTCAAAAGCGCTCGACTATAAGAAGATTTTATTTCGAAAGCTGAAATATTGGGTCAGGCGCCCTACGCCGCCATGCCATCCAGAACCGATTGCAGGGCCGGTACTGGTTATCGGGTCCGCTCCGGTCTCTCATCTTCCCGAGGGCTTTGACGACAGATTCTGCGTCATAAGCGTGAACGGATCTCAGGATATTGCGCGGAAATGGGGCATCGACAAGCCGCATGTCACCTTCATGCAATATAATCAGATCGAGGGCACCAACACGAATGCCGTCGCGGTGCGCAGCGTCCTCAACGGAAAGAATACCGGGCGTCTTTACGTGCTTCTATGGAGGGACGGCCTCGACAAGCTGAAACGGGGGCTTTCAGCCTTCGATTATACGTGCGACCACCTTCAGATCGTCAGCCGCTATGAGCGGATAGCGCTTCATCACAGCGTGATGCGCAGCTGGAACTTCGAAGACGATATCGACATGCGTTTTTCAAACGGCGTAACGGCGGTTCTCTATGCAATTCAAAGTGGCGCAAAAACAGTTATTATTTCCGGCATTAACCCAAATTCGACGGGACACGCCTACAATGACGCCAATCTGCCCCGGTCGCATGTCGATCGGGACCGCGATATTCTCATGAAAATCCATGAGAACGGCTTTCCATTGTTTACGGCCGACCCGACAGTGGCCAAGACGCTCGGGCTGCCGCTCTGGACGCGGGAAGCCGCAGACTGTTTGAATGTGACCGGGACGAAATGAAGAGGACACCATGAACAAGCCGCTTAATATCTACATTGGTTGGGATTCTCGCGAGCCAATAGCCTACGACGTCGCACGATCTTCAATTCTTGAGAACGCCAGCATACCCGTCAACGTCATTCCGATCCGGCTTGACGATCTGGTCGAGAAGAAGGCCTATTTGCGCGAGATCGACCCTCTGGCGTCCACGGAATTCACCTATTCCCGCTTTTTCACGCCCTGGCTGAACAATTTTGAGGGTTGGGCGCTGTTTTGTGATTGCGACTTTCTCTTCTTCTCCGATGTTGCCGAACTTCTCCAGTATCAGGACGAGACGAAGGCCGTGGCTTGTGTTCACCATGACTACACGCCCAAAGATGGCTTCAAAATGGATGGCAAAATCCAGACTTCGTATCCACGGAAGAACTGGTCGTCCTTCATGCTCTTCAATTGCGCGCATCCATCCACGAAAAGCCTCACGCCCGAACTGATCAATCGGGAGAGCGGCGCGTATCTGCATCGCATGCAATGGGCGAACGATGCGGATATCGGCGAGATTCCGCTGGAATGGAACTGGCTCGAAGGATGGAACGAAAAGCCGGAAACGGGCACGCCCAAGGCGGTGCATTTCACCAATGGCGGACCATGGTTCAAGGATTGGCAGAATGTCGACTACGGCGACATCTGGACCGGGAAGGCGCTGGAAATAGATCCGGATTTCCGACCCGTTTGACACGTCGCCCGACAAGGTCAGGCGCTACAATAGGTTCGCCCGTCGCCGCTGGCGGCGGGCTTTCTTTGCGAAGAGACATGACCAGCATCAACGAAAAAAGGCGGCTTGTGAAAGCCGCCTTTTCTGTCTTGTCGAACCGCCTCATCTATAGGGCGAATAGCACTGCTGGCGCGGGCCGTTATAGGGCTGGAACGTGTTGTCATAAGCCCGATAGGACCGGTACTTGTTCGCGCACCAGTTCACGTGGCGGTTGCCATAAGCGGGCGCCGGGGCGACCGAAGGCTGGCTTGTGATAGCGCCACCGATGACCGCGCCGGCAGCGAAGGCAGCAAGCGGATACCACCAGCCATCATTGTGACGGCGATAGCCCCGACGGTAGTTGGAATGGCCACGATGGCCGTTCCAGTAACCCGGACGATTGTGGGATCCTGGCCGATAGTGAGGCGGACGCGGCCGGTAGTTTCCACCGTAGTGCGGTGGGCGCGGGCGGTAGTTTCCGGCATGGTGCGGCGGGCGAGGCCGTTTCCTGTGGTCGCGGATTTGCTCGACATTGGAACCGACCTCGATCTTGACCGGCTGGACCGGCGCTGCAAAAGATGGGGCAACCGACGTAAGCCCGACTGTGAGGCTCAAGGTCGTCGCACATATAGCCGACAAAAATTTCTTCATCATTTCTCCGATCAAACATGTCCCGGCGTTCGTAGCACTTATGCCCCAAGCTGCATGAACCCACTATGAACAGGCTTACAGGAGCACAAATGCGGCGACAATAGGTGCCTGTTTCAGCGGATATCGGGAGTAGCCCGGGCTTGCGCTACGGCAAGCGCCCAGGCTTCGAACGAAAGCGTGACCAGATACGCCGCCATAAATCCGATGCCGCCCAGCTTGAAGCCTTCCTCGATCAAGAGGCCGCCACCTTCGGGGGGCATGAATATATCGACCAGCATCGAGGCGGCCATGAAGCCAAGCGCGGCGACGAGCAGAAGCCAGCGGGTTCGGTGCAGGACGGGCAGGATGGTCACAATCAGTCCGAGCATGAGCAGGCCCAATGCGCCGAAAACGACGATCTCGTTGACGCCGACCAGATGGGTCTGTTCGTGAAGCATGAAGAGATCGTCGATCGTCGCGAAAGCGGCAAACAATCCGCCGAAGGCCAAAGCCCGCCTTTGCTCAACTCTGATGCCGAGTTTGACGAGACTGCCCCATGTGAACAGAGCCACGGATGCACCAATACTCCAGAGATAAATGCCGAAATTGGAATAGGCGCCGAAATAGAAGGGTTGCCCGGCGATGGCGTTCGTGTCGCGAACCAGATTCCAGTAATCCACGCCATAACCCGTATCGAGGAAGATCATTCCCAAGACCAGCAACACATTGATCGTGAGAATGGAAAACAGGCATAGCCAAGGCTGCTGGCCGATACCGTTCCAATACAGGCTGGCGAGCGTTGCGATGACGCCCTGCGGCGTGTCCGATCTGGCGTCGCGTCGCGCCGAAGCATCCAGACGTTTTGAAACAATTGCCATATTCCGAATTCCCTCATCAGGCGCGAATTCCAGATTCGCCACGACAAAAGATATTCGGCTAACGATAAAGGCGCGTCAAATTTCTTATTGTTTCAAATAGTTACGCTTCACATCCAAGGCCACTTTGTGGCATTTTTGTGCACCCGCCCCGAACAGGGCAGGCTGGGCGTCTTGTTGCCGTCAAAGCCTTTTCAAGGATTGGCGGCGTTCTTTCGAATGAGGGATTCTTCCCAGCTCAAGGCCGTGTTGATGATTGTATCGATATCATCGAGCGCTGGCTTCCAGCCCAGCTCCGCCATCGCCCGCGAGGGATTGGCCACCACCGATATGGCGTCGCCCGGGCGGCGCGGGCCTTTGCGGACATCGATCCGGCTGCCGAAGGCCCGTTCAACGCCCTGCACAATCTCGCGAACAGAATAGCCTGTCCCATAGCCGCAATTGGCGACGAGACTGCTTCCGCCATTGCGCAGGCGCTGCAAGGCCAGCCGGTGAGCGGCGACCAGATCGGTGACATGGATATAGTCGCGCACGCAGGTGCCGTCCGGCGTTGGATAGTCCTCGCCGAAAATCTCCATGTAGGGCCGTTTTCCAAGCGCCGTCTCACAGGCAACCTTGATGAGATGCGTCGCACCGCGGGTCGATTGCCCCGTCCGCCCCTGCGGGTCCGCACCAGCCACATTGAAATAGCGCAGCGCCGTGTAGCGGAAGTCATAGGCCTGAGCCGAATCGGCAAGCATCCGCTCGGTCATCAGCTTGGAAGCGCCATAGGGCGACTGCGGAGCGAGCGGGTGATCTTCGACCACCGGTTCGATGCCCGCATTGCCGTAAACGGCGGCAGTGGAGGAGAAGATGAAGTTCTTCACGCCGCCATTCACCGCCGCTGCCATCAGGGCGCGGGATTTCACCGTGTTGTTTTCGTAATACTCAAGCGGGTCGCTGATCGAGTCGGGAACGACCACCGATCCGGCAAAATGGATGATGGCGTCGACATCGTTTTCCTCGATGGTTTCGAGCATCAGATCCTGATCGCCGATGTCGCCGACGACGAGCGTTGCCTCGGGTGCGACTGCCCAGTCAAATCCGGTCGAGAGCCGATCGACGACAACCACGTCCTCGCCCGCGTCCAGCAAATCCCAGACCATATGACTTCCGATATATCCGGCGCCGCCGGTAACAAGAACAGCCATGTCGATTTCTCCAATTGCGGGGCGGATACGATTTCCTCCATGGGTTGGAGGGCGGTCGCATGGCCTTCATGTTTCGCACACACGTAGACTAGTTTCAGGCGCACGAAAATGACAAGCGCCGTTTGTTGAACCATTGTTTCCGGGTGAAATCCAACCGATGCGCTCCATCGCCACTACACACGTTTTTCCCCTCCGGAACAGGGCGCGGCGGGCATGAAACCAAAACCGGACGAAAATTTGCGCTTTTTGATCTGGCTCAAATCATGTTTGATGCGGATCGGCTACGAACGTGGCAAATTGCCTCGACACATTTTATGGACGCTTTTCCGCAAAAGCGGTAGGAAGACGCGACAGGAGCCAGTAATGGATTACAATCGTTTTTTTGAGGACGCGATCGACCAGTTGCATGCTGAAAAGCGCTATCGGGTCTTCGCAAATCTTGAACGCATCGTCGGCCGTTTTCCCCGCGCGATCTGGCGAGCTGATGGCACGGCGCGCGAAATCACCGTCTGGTGCTCGAACGACTATCTGGGCATGGGCCAGCATCCTGCCGTGGTCGGCGCCATGCGCGATGCCTCCGACCGGATGGGCTCCGGCTCCGGCGGCACGCGCAACATCTCTGGCAACAACCACCCGCTCGTGGAGCTGGAAACAGAGCTTGCCGACCTGCACCGGAAGGAAGCCGGACTGGTTTTCACCTCCGGTTTCGTATCCAACGAAGCATCGATCTCTACCATTGCCCGGCTGCTGCCGAACTGCCTCATTCTTTCGGACGAGCTCAATCATGCCTCGATGATCGAGGGTGTGCGCCGCTCCGGCGCGGAAAAGAAGATTTTCCGGCACAATGATCTTGCCCACCTTGAAGAACTGCTCAAGGCGGCTGGGAAAGAACGCGCCAAGCTGATCGTTTTTGAATCGGTCTATTCGATGGATGGCGACATCGCCCCCATCGAGGCGATCGCCGATCTGGCCGACAAATACAACGCCATGACGTATATCGACGAAGTCCATGCTGTCGGCATGTATGGCGCGCGTGGCGGCGGCATCACCGACCGCGACGGGCTGGCGCAGCGCATCGACATCATCGAGGGTACGCTGGCCAAGGCTTTCGGTACGCTCGGCGGCTACATCACCGGCAAGCGTTCCGTGGTCGATGCCGTTCGCTCCTATGCGCCGGGCTTCATCTTCACCACCTCGCTTCCGCCAGCCATCGCCGCTGCGGCAACCGCCGCCATCCGGCACCTGAAGGCTTCGCAGGAAGAGCGCAGACTGCACCAGCGCCAGTCGCAGCGCGCGAAGGACGTGCTTTCCGAAGCCGGCCTTCCGGTCATGCCGTCGCAGACACATATCGTGCCGATCCTTGTCGGCAATCCGGAACTGTGCAAGCAGGCCAGCGACCGGCTGCTTGAGGTGCACGGCATCTACATTCAGCCGATCAACTATCCGACCGTGCCACGCGGCACGGAGCGGCTGCGCATTACGCCGAGCCCCTATCACAGCGATGCGCTGATCGATGAACTGAAAGCCGCGCTGATCGAGGTTTGGGACGCGCTTGGCATTCCCTATTCTGAAGGCGGTATCGACAGGATCGAACAGACCGATCGCGTGATTCCCCTCGCCCTGTCCAAGGCCGGCGGCTGATTGTCTCAGTCATAGATTTCAAGCGCCGCGCATCGCCCGATGACGCGGCGTTTTTGTTTTCGCACTCAGGATTTTTTTGAACCGTTCATCAGCCATCGTGCGAGAAACGGCACGGCAAGCGCAATCATGATGAAGCGAACCACATGGTGCGAGGCCACATAGGTCGGATCGACACCTTGCGAAAAGGCGATGACGGTCAGCGCCTCCATGGCGCCCGGCGCAAAGGCCAGCGCGATCTGCGCCGGATGTATATCCATCGCCAGCCAGAGCGCGACACCAACCGCAATCGACGTAATGGTTCCAACCGCAAAGGCCAGCAAGCCAATGGGAAGATAGGAGAGAAGTTGCCGCCGATGCCCGGCCTTCAGGCGCGAGCCGATCAGGATGCCGATGATCGCCATGCCAATATCGGCCACTTGCCGCGGCAGGACGGCCTCCACCAGCCCCGCACCGTGCAGCAAACCGCTTCCCAGCATCGCGCCCAGCATAAGGCCGCCGGGTACGCGGCTGAAATGACCAAGCAGCGCTCCACCGACGCCTGCGACGGAGAGGAGAAGCGCCTGTTCTGGCGTCCAGTCATAGTTGAAGTGGACACTGGTATGTGGCGCAACGCTGGCGAACATCTCCAGCAGCGGTGCCAGAAATCCGATCAGAAGAAAAAGGCGCAAGCTCTGGATCACGGCAATCTTGACCATGTCCGCACGGGTTTCGCTTGCCGCCGCGAGTACGAAGGACATTGCGCCCGGCAGCGCCGAAAACAGCGCCGTCTGCCCATCCCAGCCGAATCCCTTGCGCAGCAACAGGTAGGTGAACCCCGTCACCAGCACCAGCGCAACGAACAGCATGAAAAAGCTGAGCGGCCACACCGCGATCTGGCCGATCGCTTCCGGTGTGATTCCCGACCCGATCTGGATACCAAGGATCAGAAAAATGAAATTCATCAACCAGCGCGGCAGGATGACGCGCAATCCCGACAGCGAAACCGCAGCGACCGCAATCGACGAGCCGAGAAGATAGGGTAAGGGCAACCCTATCCATTTCGCAAGGCCAGCCCCCAGAAAAGCGGCCAGCAGCGAGAGCAGGACATCCCGAGCGAGACGCCGGCGACTGTCCGGCGCTTCGCTCAAAGCTTGCTGATCCAGTTGGAAAGACGCTCCGCCGCATCCTCGACCTGATCGGTCCGGCGCGCGAAACAGATACGGAAGAACGCATCCCCTCCCGTGCCGAAGGCGGTGCCTGGCGCAAGGCCGATCTTCGCCTGATCGACGATATCGAAGGCGCTCTGGAAGGAATTCGCGATGCCGTCGATCCCGAAGAAGAGATAGAACGCCCCTTCCGGCGGCGACAGCCGCACCCGCCCCGTTTCCAGCAGGCGATTGCACAGGATGTCCCGCGCCTGACGTGCCCGCTCCACCTGCATGCGGATGAAATCGTCGCCCTGATCCAGCGCCGCCACCGCGCCGCGCTGCATAAACTGCGCGACGCCGGATGTCGAATACTGGATGAGGTTCTCGATCGTCTTGCCAAGCGAGGGATGCGCCGTCAGCCAACCCACGCGCCAGCCCGTCATGGCCCAGTTCTTGGAAAAGGAATTGACGAAGATGATCCGGTCTTCCGGCTCCATGATATCCATGAATGATGGCGCGCGACGTCCACCATAGTAGAAATGGGCGTAGATCTCGTCGGAGACGATCCAGAGCCCGTTTTCGCGTGCGGTTTTCAGGATTGACTGAAGCGTTTCACGATCGGCGGTCCAGCCGGTCGGATTCGACGGCGAGTTGATGAACAGCGCTTTCGTGAGCGGCGTGATGGCGTCGCGGATCTTCTGCGGATCGAGCGCCCAGCCATTGGCCGTGAAATCCAGCCCGACCGGCACAGGCCTGGCGCCCGCCACGCCCGCGGCAGCGGCAAAATTCGGCCAGGCGGGCGAAAGATAGATCACCTCGTCTCCCGCTCCCGCAGTCGCCTGAAGCGCGAGCTGGATCGACTGCATGCCCGAGCCGGTGACATAGAAATGATCGGCGGTGAAATCCGTATCGAAATGGCGCTTGTGATAATCCGCCAAAGCCTGGCGGAGTTCGGGAATGCCCGCTTGCCACGTATAGAAGGTTTCGCCCGCAGCAAGCGCGCGGCCCGCCGCTTCACTGATGAATTCCGGCGTCGGCAGATCCCCCTCGCCCGCCCACAAGGGCAATACGCCTTCCTGACGCCGACCATGATTCATCACGGCGACGATGCCGCTCTCCGGCGCGTTTCTGGCTTCGGGGCGCAAATGATCAATCAGGCTCATGAACAATCTCCTGAAGCATTACCGTCCGGTATTTCATGGAATGCTTCGTCTGTTGGATTGAGCGTTTTCACACGGCAAAGCGCATCTGCCGAAAACGCGCGGCAAGCCTTGACTACTCTCAAGCCCCTTGGGAATCACGTCTGAATTTCTCATCGATCCATCAGTATCGTTGATGGAAGCAAAGAGGAAGCCAGCGATCAATGGCATTTGCAGCCGGTTGCGAGAGCCGATCCTATCCCCAGGTCAGCGGATCCAGCCGCAGATAAAACTCAAGCCGTTCCTCGTCTGGACTCGAAATGGCATGGATATCAAACAGGTTTTTGAAGGCTGCCTTCGCTTCATCCGGGCCGGACCATGTCTCTTTCGCATTGGCGAGCATCAGCGCAAAATCGACATAGCGGTCCGCCGTGCCGAGCCGCCCCAGATCGATCAGCCCTGTGCAGGACAAGGTGTCAGGGTCGATCATGAAGTTCGGCATGCACGCGTCGCCGTGGCACACGACAAGATCGTGTATTTCCTGTTCAAGCCGTTCATGCGCCTGCCCTTGCAGGGCAGCGAGCAAGGCGGTGGGCGGGATATGCTGGTCTTCCGGGCTGAGAAAATCGGGATTGACCGCATTGCGCGCGACGACGCCTTCAGCGCGGCCAAGCATAGTGGACAGGCCGCGCTCGAACGGGCAAAGCCCTGCCGGAATGGCATGGAGCAACTTCACCCGCTCCGCAATCGAAGGCCATGCCCTGCCCAATTGTTTCGCCGAAAGTTCGCTTGCCGGCATCCCCGGAACGGGGCTGGTTACGAGGCAGGCTCCGTCCCCCGACACCACCCAGTCGAGAACGGTCGGCGATCCGAGATCGAACGAAGACAGCCATTGGGTGCGCTGGCGTTCCTCATCGAGGAGGGTTACGCCCTTCCCCTTCGAGATTTTTGCATAGGCCGCGCGGTCGCTGCGCTGAAAAACCTGGTCGCCGGATTCGCCATGGCTGACGGGAACCCACTCCCTCCCGGCAGGGAGGGCTGGAAGCTGAATTTCACGCAGTACAAGCGGTTGGTTCATAAGTCTTCCTCGTTCATGGCGGAGGGTTCGATCGCCATATCACCCACACCGGTTTTCTCGTTCAGCACTCGCTCTCCATCGTCATGGCCGGGCCTGACCCGGCCATCCATTCCGGAACGGGAAATCGTCCCCGCGCTTCATCTCATTCAACGCTCAGGCATGGATTCCCGGCCCAAGGCCGGGAATGACGACATTTGATGTCGGAGGCAATCGAAGACGCAAGGCGTAATTTCACCGCAGTAACGGCTGTATCAGCGACAACGAACGGTCAAGACACCTGCCCCCTCCATCGTCATGGCCGGGCTCGACCCGGCCATCCATTCCGGAACGGGAGAACATCCCTGTGCCTCGTCTCGTTCAACGCTCAGGCATGGATTCCCGGCTCAGGACCGGGAATGACGAATCCGGGATGTCACGGGCTTCCGCCGCTTACGCCTTCTTCTGCACGAGAGCGTCGCGAATTTCGGTCAGAAGCACTTCTTCCTTGGTCGGGCCGGCCGGAGCTGCGGGCGGCTGCTGCTTCTTCATGCGGTTCATCGCCTTGACCACCATGAACAGCACCCATGCGATGATGAGGAAGTTGATGAGCAGCGTGATGAAATTGCCATAGGCGATAGTCGCGCCCGCGCCCCGCGCTGCCGCCAGCGTCTGCTGCGGATCACCGGCAAGTTGCAGGAACATGTTCGAGAAGTCGATGCCGCCCGTGACCAGACCGATGATCGGCATGATGATATCTTCGACGATAGAATTGACCAAGCCGCCAAATGCGCCGCCGATGATCACACCGATCGCCAGATCGACCATGTTGCCCTTGAGGGCAAATTCCCGAAACTCCTGAATCATTGACATTTACGTTCACCTCTCCAAATTTCGTTACAATATCAGCCGCATCTGGCTGGTCCGGCCATGCCCCAAGACCCGATAAGGTGACCTTAGCAGAACATCGCCAAATTTAGAAAGGTGCATTGGACAAGCGGCGGACTTTCGGCTTTATCGAAATCGTGGACAAGGGCGTGCGCCTGTGCTTGCTTCAATCGAAGGGCCGGCGCGGGAGAAGCCGGTTCGGGAGCAGGAACGCCCATGCAGGGTTGGATTATCATAGCCGCAGGTTTCGTCTATCTGCTGCTGCTATTCTGGGTGGCGAGCATCGGCGACTGGCGCGCCCAGAAAAGCGGAGTGAAAGCGCGCCCGTTTATCTACGCGCTCAGCCTCGCGGTCTATTGCACATCCTGGACGTTCTTCGGGTCCGTGGGGCTTGCCGCCGAGCGCAACTACGAGTTTCTCGGCATCTATATCGGTCCGATCCTCGTTTTCACCTTTGGCCACCGGCTGCTGCGCCACATCATACGCCTCGCCAAGGCGGAAAAAATCACCTCGGTCGCGGATTTTCTCGCCGCGCGCTACGGCAAGAGCTTCGCGGTCGCCTCGCTTGCAACGCTCATCGCCGTGGTCGGCTACGTACCCTACATCGCCCTGCAACTGAAAGCCGTCGCGGGCACTGTCGGCCTGGTGGTCAATCACTACAATCCGGGCTTCACCAGCGGCATCGCCAGCGTCGACATCCCGTTGATGATCGCGGGCGTTCTGGCGCTTTTCGCCATCCTGTTCGGCACGCGCCACACCGACGCAACGGAGCATCAGGACGGCCTCATCCTCGCCATCGCGCTCGAATCGGCCATCAAGCTGACGGCGTTCATCACAGTCGGCTTCGCCTGCACATTCCTGCTCTTCGGCAGTTTCCCCAACCTCATCAACGCCGTGGCCGACAGTCCGCAAGCGATGGCGGCGCTCAATTATCAGACGTCCATCGGCACATGGATCGTCCTCATCCTCCTTAGCGCGTCAGCCATCATCGTGCTGCCCCGGCAATTTCATGTCACGATCGTGGAAAATCGCAGCGAGGAGGAATTAAAGCGGGCCAAGTGGCTCTTTCCGGTCTATCTGATCGCCATCAACATCTTCGTCCTGCCCATCGCGCTGCTCGGCGTGCTGAATGTCGGCACGGATACCAGCGCCGACCTCTATGTGCTGGCATTGCCGTTGAAGGCCGGTTCCGAAGTGCTTTCCATGATTGCCTTTGTCGGCGGCCTTTCTGCGGCCACCGCCATGGTGATCGTCGCGTCGGTAGCCCTGTCGATCATGCTGTCCAACGATCTGGTTCTGCCGCTGTTCCTGAAAGGCTATTTGCGGCATTCCGAAACCCAGAAGGAAGATCTTTCGATCCTCATTCTCAATACACGCCGTGCCGCGATTGTCGTGATCCTGTTCGCCGCATTCATTTATTACAGGGAAGCCGCAAACAATATCGGCCTTGCCTCCATCGGCCTCGTTTCCTTCGCGGCGGTCGCCCAGTTCATGCCGGCGCTCATCGGCGGCCTGATCTGGCGCGGTGGCAACGGGCGCGGCGCCGTGCTGGGCATGCTCTCCGGCTTCGCGGTCTGGTGCTATACGCTGCTGTTGCCGACGGTTGCGCCGCGCGGCGCCAGCTTCATTGTCGATGGGCTCTTCGGCATCGGCCATCTCCGGCCCGAGGCGTTGTTCGGCATGGATGCCGAGCCGCTTTCCAACGGCGTGTTCTGGAGCCTGCTGATCAACACCATCTGCTACGTTTTCGGTTCGCTTTCCCGAAAGGCCACTCCGCTTGAGCGCATACAGGCCACTGTGTTCGTCCCGCGCGACGTCGCACCCATGCCCGCCCTGCGACGGTTTCGCACCGCGGTCACGGTCAACGAGCTGAAAGCCACGATCTCGCGCTATCTGGGCGCGGAGCGCACCGAACGATCATTCCAGGCCTTCGAGCAGCGCGAGCACCGGCAACTGATCGGCAACGCGCCAGCCGATATCGGCATCATCCGCTTTTCCGAACAGCTTCTCGGCAGCGCCGTCGGCTCGTCATCGGCGCGCCTCATCCTGTCGCTGCTGCTGCAACGCAACGACAGTTCGCGCCGCAACGCCCTGCGCCTGCTGGACGACGCATCCGAAGCGCTGCAACAAAACCGCGACCTGCTCCAGATCGCGCTCGACCAGATGGAACAGGGCATCACGGTGCTCGACCAGGATTACCGCCTGACCTGCTGGAACCGGCAGTTTCGCCAGTTGCTCGATCTCCCCGACGAGTTCGGACAAGTCGGCACATCGTTCGCCGACATGGTTCAGCACCTGTCCAGACGCGGCGACCTGACCGGCCTCACGGAAGCGGAGGCGATCAAGCGCATGACACGCTTCGGCACACCCATGCGCATCGATCTCAAATCGACCGACCGGATCATCGAAATTCGCTCGAATCCCATGCCGGACGGCGGCATTGTCGCGACCTATACGGATATCACCGGTGAGGTCGAGGCCGACATGGTTCTCAAACAGGCCAACGAGTTGCTGGAAAACCGCGTCGCCAAGCGCACGGAAGAGCTGACCCATGTCAATCAGGAACTGGCGCAGGCGCGCGCGGCGGCAGAAGCCGCCAATCTCGGCAAGACCCGGTTCCTCGCCGCCGCCGGTCATGACATCCTTCAGCCGCTCAACGCTGCCCGCCTCTATTCGTCATCGCTGATGGAGCGCTTGGGCCGCTCGCGCGAAAGCGAACTCGTTACCAACATCGATTCGTCGCTGGAATCGGTCGAAACCATTCTTGGCGCGGTGCTCGATATTTCCCGCCTCGACACCGGCGCCATGAAACCCAACGTCTCGGTGTTCCGTCTCGACCAGCTCATGCAGCAGATCGTCACGGATTTCACGCCCATGGCGAATGCCAAGAGCCTGCGGCTGCGGGTCGTGCCATCCAGCGTGGTGCTTGAAACAGACCGGAACCTGCTGCGACGCCTGCTCCAGAACCTCGTATCCAACGCGATCAAGTATACGCGCAGCGGCAGCGTTCTCTTCGGCGTTCGGCGGCGCGGCGAAAACGTCGAGCTTCAAATCATCGATACCGGCATCGGCATACCGAAAAGCAAGCTGCGCTCGGTCTTCGGCGAATTCACCCGCCTGAACGAAGGCGTGCGCGAAGCCCAGGGCCTCGGCCTCGGCCTCTCCATTGTCGATCGTATAGCACGGGTATTGAAACTCACCATCAAGCTCGATTCGACGGTGGGCAAAGGAACGGCTTTCTCCGTCATCCTGCCCGTTTCCAGCGCGAAGCCCGAACCCGTGCGCAGCGCCGCCCAGAGCTTCAGCCAGCGGCAAAGCTCGCTCAACGGCCTGAATGTGCTTTGCATCGACAATGACCAGCATATTCTCGCCGGCATGACGGAACTTCTGGATGGCTGGGGATGCCGTGTCACCCCGCTGGCCAGCGGGGCGGAGCTGAAACAATATTTCCAGCAGATGCCACCGCCGCCCGATATCATTCTAGCAGACTATCACCTGATCAGCGAAAACGGCCTCGACATGATCGGCTTTGCGCGCGAGCGTTTCGCGTCTGAAATTCCGGCGGTGCTTATCACGGCCGATCGCTCAAACGAAGTGCGTGACCAGGCGGCCACCGAGGGCGTCATTATCATCAACAAACCGCTGAAGCCCGCAGTTTTGCGGACGATCCTCTCACGCTATCACCAACCCCGGAACGCGGCGGAGTAGCACAGTTTCGGGTCAATAGCCGTTTGCTGAACCTGCTTCAGCCGGCAGTGGCGCCCCGCCCGTCATGTCCGATCCTGGAAAGCTGGATAACGGCCTGCGTGCGGCTATCGACACCCAGTTTCTGCAACACGGCGGAAACATGCGCCTTGATGGTGGCTTCTGAAACGCCGAGTTCATAAGCGATCTGCTTGTTGAGAAGCCCTTCCGCCAGCATGCCCAGCACCCGCGCCTGCTGCGGCGTCAGCGTGCGAATGCGAGCGATGAGATCCGACACTTCGGGATCGGGATCCTGGCCCAGTTCGATACCCTGCGGCAGCCACACATTGCCCTCCAGCACGGCGTTCACGGCTTCGCGGATTTCATCGACGCTTGCGGATTTCGGGATAAAGCCCGATGCGCCGAGATCCATCGCCCGCCGTATTGTCGCCAGATCGTCCGTCGCGGAAACGATAATGACCGGAAGGGCAGGCTGAAGCGCGCGCAGCGCCACCAGCCCCGAAAGGCCGCTGACACCTGGCATCGTCAGGTCCAGCAACAGAAGATCGATATCCTCAACTTCGCCGATCAATTTTTTCACGTCTTCGAAGTCACCGGCTTCGAGAATATCGACGGTCCCAGCCGAAGACATCAGAGACTGCCGCAAGGCTCCGCGAAACAGCGGGTGATCATCCGCGATGATAAATTTCATTCTCATCGCAACGTTTCCCTCCCGCGACCCCGTTGCACATCATCAACATGCCTCCTGCCACAATAACGATCCTGCAAAGAGCCCCCCGCTCATCCGTTGAAAAAGCAGCCCGGAATATAGCGGGCACCATCCTGGAGTATTCGCCAGCTATGAATAAAGCGCTTATGCCATCTCTATCAAGCGCAGATTACGCCCGCATCAATATAAAAGTGATCGCTCCGATCGCTCATGCGGGATTGAAGACTGCGGGAAACGGGCTATCTTCCGTTCGGCTTATTCAACCGGCATTCTGCCAGTCTGCCCAGCCTGCTTCCATCCACTCCAGAAAGAACCCATGACCAGAAATACGCTTTACCCGGAAACCTCCCCTTACAAGGAGGAAATGCTTTCCGTTTCCGATCTTCATACCATTCATGTCGAACAATGCGGCAATCCGGATGGCAAACCCGTGATCATGATTCATGGCGGACCGGGCGGAGGTGTCAATCCAACCATGCGCAGGCTGCATGATCCGGCACTTTACCGGATCATTCTTTTCGACCAGCGCGGGTGCGGAAAATCGACGCCTCATGCCGAATTGAAAGAGAACACAACGTGGGATCTCGTCGAGGACATGGAGCGTATCCGCAGGCATCTCGGCATCGACACATGGCAGGTTTTTGGCGGATCGTGGGGCTCAACGCTCGGCCTCGCCTATGCGCAGACCCATCCGGAGCGCGTTTCGGAGCTTGTTTTGCGCGGCATCTTCACCATACGCCGGTTCGAGGTCGACTGGATGTACACGAACGGCGCCAGCATCATATTCCCGGATAAATTCGAGGCCTATCACGAGCATATCCCCGAAGCCGAACGCGGCGACATGATCGCGGCCTATTACCGGCGCCTGACTGATCCCGACACGGAAGTGCAGCTTGCGGCGGCCCGCAAATGGGCGCGTTGGGAAGGATCGGCCCTGTCGATCGTGCCGAACCCCGCACGGGAAGATGCATTTGCGGCAGATCATTTCGCCATCGCCTTCGCGCGTATCGAGTGTCACTATTTCCAGAATCGCGGCTTTCTCGACGCCGACAACCAGCTTCTGCGGGATGCAGACCGCATCCGGCACATTCCGGGCGTCATCGTGCACGGGCGCTACGATATGTGCACGCCGTTCATCAACGCATGGCAATTGAAGAAAGTGTGGCCCGAAGCCGACCTGCGGATCGTGGAAGATGCCGGCCACGCCGTGACCGAACCCGGTATCGTTCACGAACTGATCGAGGCAACGAAGCGCTTCGCTGGCTGACGGCTCGCCGTCATCTCCAACGCTGGTGATGCGTCATCGTTTTGGCATGGATTCCTGGCTCAAGGCCGGGAATGACGAAGCGGGTGGTGTTGATCCCTGACGTTCAAACACCTTCATGGCTGGGTCCAGCCCGGTCATGACAACGGGAAGGAAGCGCAAGGCGATTGCTGTCGCGGATGATACATCCAATCCTCGTCATTCCCGGCCTTGAGCCGGGAAGCCATGCCGGAACGGCGACACCGAACCCGCGATGAAAACAGGAGCCGCGGGACTTTCACGTCCGCTGCGGCGTATCCGGCACCGATTCTTCTTTCTGGAATTCCTCGATGATGTCCATGAACCGGCGGAAGAAGCGCTCCATATAGCCCATGGTCTTTTCGAATTCCTCTTCCGAAGGCAGGGCTTCGCGCGATGGCGGCGTCCGTGTTCCGTTCGCGGCGAGCACATCCTCCAGCTTCTTCACGCGCTCTGAAAGACTGGCAAGCTCATCCTCGAAAGCGCGGCGCTCCCCGGCGGCCAGCTTGCAGACGAGTTGTCCGGCCTGTTCGTTGCAGATCGACATTTCGCCGGTTTTCGTATCCAGACGAACATAGCCCTGCCCGGTTTTCTCCATCTGGTAGCGGCCTGTTTCCTGCGCCTGCCCTGCAACCGGCGCGGCCAGAAGCGCGAAAGCGCCAACGCCCAGGACGACGAATGATTTTGCCAGTTGTGCCATGCCCTTCTCTCCTCGAAAGAGTTCACCCTGTGCGCACTTATGCCTGATCATTGTGCATAAAATCAGACAGCCGAGACATATTCCACAAGCCTGATCGCGGCTGGCTCTTTGCGTTTGGAGTGAATAGAGATAGGAACTTTCGCATGGCTCATCTCATTTACAAAATCGTTCCGCGCCCCTTGTGGCAGCAAGCGCAGGAAAGCGGGATCTTCAGCGGCGCGCCCGTCGATCTTCACGATGGCTACATTCATTTTTCCACTGAAGAGCAGGTGCGCGAAACGGCATCGAAACATTTCGCCGGACAGGCGGACCTGCTGCTTGTCGCCATCGACGGCGACAAGCTTGGGCAGGCGCTGAAATATGAAGCCTCGCGGGGCGGCGCTCTGTTTCCCCATCTCTATGCCAACCTGCCGCTCGATACGGTCATATGGGCCAAGCCCCTGCCTCTCGACGGGAACGGCCAGCATCTCTTTCCGGAGCTTCACGCGTGAGCAGCCTTTTCGAATCACTTGGCCGCAAGGCGCTTTTCCTCATGGACCCGGAAGACGCGCACGGCCTTTCCCTCAAGGCGCTGAAAACCGGCATGGTGCCCGGATGCGCGACCGAAGACCCTGCCCTGTCGGTGACGGTAGCGGGGCTGACATTTCCGAACCCGGTCGGAATGGCCGCGGGCTTCGACAAGAATGCCGAAGTGCCTGACGCGCTGCTGAAGCTCGGTTTCGGCTTTACCGAGGTCGGCACGCTGACGCCGCGCCCGCAATCCGGCAATCCGAAACCCCGAATTTTCCGGCTCGTGGAAGACCGCGCGGTCATCAACCGCCTCGGCTTCAACAATAAGGGCCATGATGCCGCCCTCGCCCTGCTCAATGCGCGTCAAGGCGCCGGCGGCATCGTCGGCGTCAATATCGGCGCAAACAAGGATGCCGAGGATCGCATCGCCGACTATGTGACCGGAATTTTCCGGTTCTACGCTGTGGCGAGCTATTTCACCGCCAATATTTCCTCGCCCAACACGCCGGGCCTCCGCGACCTGCAGGCACGCGACAGCCTCAAGGCGCTGCTCGATCGGGTACTCAACGCCCGCGACAGCGAGGCGGCGAAGCAGGGTGTGACCAAGCCGGTTTTCCTCAAGATCGCGCCTGACCTCACCGAAGAGGGGCTGGACGACATTGCAGCCGAAGTATCGGCAAGCAGGCTGGACGGCCTCATCGTCTCCAACACGACGCTTTCGCGGACCGGCATCGCCACCACCCGAAACGCCAGCGAGGCGGGCGGGCTTTCGGGCACACCACTCTTTGAGCGCTCGACCATCGTGCTGGCAAAAATGCGCCAGCGGCTTGGGGCCCAGTTGCCGATCATCGGCGTCGGCGGCATCGACGACGCGGAGAGCGCCCTCACCAAGATTCGCGCAGGCGCCGATCTGGTGCAGCTCTATACCGGCATGATTTATCGTGGTCCGGGCATCACTGCCGAGATCACGCGCGGCCTCTCGGCAAAGGTGAAGGCCGCTGGCGTTTCCGGCATCGGTGCGCTACGCGACCGCGACACTGCGGCATGGGCGGCAAAGCCCATTCCCGCCTGACGCAGCGAGCGCCTGTACTTTCAGTGACCGAATTGATGGCGGGCGCGACGCGGCAGGATCACCAGCAGCGTAATTCCTCGAACGCCCAGAAACAGGTTCAGCGCGAGCCAGAGGCCATGATTGCCCATGGTCGGGAGCAGCGTGTAGTAGGCCGCGAGATAGACGACCAGCGAAAGAACCATCATGTTTCGCATGTCGCGTGACCATGTCGCGCCGATATAGACGCCGTCCATGTGGAACGCCAGCAAGCCGACGACCGGCGCGATCGCGGCCCAGGGCAGATACAGGGTCGCCATCGCCTGCACCTCTTCCGACTTGGCCAGAAATGCGACGATGGCATCGCCGAAGGCAAGGAAGAATACGGCCATGGTGATTGAAACCAGCATGCCCCAAAGGAAAGTGAGCTTCAGCCCCTTGTCGAACGCGGGGCGGTAGTTTGCGCCGACGGCACGTCCGGCAAGCTGTTCGGCAGCCGTTGTCACCCCGTCGATCAGATAGCCGGATACCAGCATGAAATTCATCAACACTGCATTTGTCGCAAGGGTGACGGCATCAGACTGACTGCCCGCGCGGGTGAAGAAGGCATAAGCGACCAGCAACAGGAACGAACGGGCCATGATATCGCGGTTGACAAGGAACATCCGCCGGATGGAGGGTGCATCGAAAATACGCGCGCGATCCGGCTTTTCCCGCCCCTGAAAACGACGATAGACGATGTAGATGCCCAGCAGCGCCGCTGCCGTTTCACCGATCACCGTACCCCATGCGACACCGGCGACGCCAAGCTCCAGATAGAGGCCGAGCAGAACCGACATCATGATGTTGATCCCGTTCAGCAGAAACTGGATATAGAGCCCGAGAACGGCCCTTCCCTGCCCAAGCAGAAGACCGAGAATCGTATAGTTGACGAGCGCCATCGGCGACGAGAGCAGCCGGATCGACACATAGGTCGACATGGCTTCCGCCACCCCCTCGCCGGGTGTCATGAACGCAAGTGCCGCCTTGATAATCAAGGGCGTGGCGAGGATGAAAAGCAGGCCCGCTCCGAGTGCGACGATCATGGCGCGCCAGAAAACCGCCTGCTGTTCCAGTATGTCGCGGCGTCCCATCGCCTGCGCAACAAGCCCAGTCGTGCCGGAGCGGAGAAAATTGAGTGTCGAATAGAGAAAATCAAACACCAGCGCGCCAATGGCGAGGCCGCCAATCAGCCGTGCGTCGCCAAATTGACCAACGACAGCAGTATCGACCAGCCCGAGAAGCGGGGTCGTCACCGAGGCCAGCATGACCGGGACCGTGATTGACATCACCAGCCGGTTGTTGACTTCGAAGGGCAGAACGGTTTTGGACGGATCGGTGGCAGTCATGGACGGAAATCTGCTCAATCAAATACAATCGGACGGCAATCGGCTGCCCTTCATGCCACCGATAACCGCGTTTGGCTATCGGAAACCCGTCATCCGGATGCGGCCTTGTTCATGCCGCGGCAGAAACCGTCCGGCCGCCCCGGCGCAGGCCCAGGATCAGCGCTTGTAGCTCAGCAGCCGGAGGAGGATGAATGCGGGGATCACGATTGCCGCACCGAGGATGAGATAGTCGGCGAAGCGCTCCAGCGCGCCGAAACCCAGATTCCACAGATGAAGGAAGAAATCCCGGATGCCATAGAGAATATCGAAAGGCGACCAGTTGAAGGCGCTCATCACGACGCCGACGATCAGCGAAACGATGATGAGCTTCACCGCAACCCGCGCAGGCGTATCACCAAGAAACCTGTTGGTCCGTTCGGACATTCATGCACTCCCGTTTCGCCTTCAGACGCCGTATCGCGTCACAGAGATATGGATTTCTCGCAGCTTACGCAAGGCAAAAGCCCGATCGGCCCGCAGCGTAGCGTCCGTTCGGAAGATTTTTTCGGGGCCGCATGTTTCCAGTTAAATTTCGGAGCATGGCCGGGAACAACAGGGCAGAGCCGATTGAATCTTCCGGCTGAGATCCATGCCTTCAGAGATGATCAGCCGAACCTGCGCGCGATTCTGGCCTTCTGAACGATGCGAAGCGGCCGCGTGATTCTCCAGGAGACTGTGTTCTGGATGGCGCTGATTTCCAAACTGGCGGCTTGCCTCGCCTGTCGTTCAGCGGATATCAGGTTTTCGACCGCTTCAAGCTTCGCTCTCGTCCCTGTCAAAGTATCCTGAAGCTGGTGTTCTCTGGCTTGGGCCTCCCGGTGAAAAGCCGACCCAAATAACCGGGACGACTGATCGAACACTGCGCGAATTTCAGAGATCGATGCGAGCGGTTTTGCGGACTCCTCTTTTGTGGCGAGCGCGCACAGAGCGTTGTATATGTCTGCCATCCATGATGGGAAATCGGCCCTGTTATTCAGATCGGCTTTATCCCGCTGATGGTGCTGCAAATCGCGTCTGAGACTGTTCCTGACGTCAGATGCGGCGGAATTTTGCTCTTTCGGCCACGTGACCCCAAGACATTTCGACAGGTGAACGATGCTGCCGGTACAATCATCAAGCAAGGTTTCATATGATAGAAAAGCGCGCCGCCTGCCCTGTGTTGCCGCCACAGCGTCCAGTACATGCCGCAGCCAGATGAGCGCGGCGTTAGCTTCCGCCATGCCATCACGCTTATGCAATGATGCCATAACAGCAAGCGGATTGCGGCAGGTCAGGACAAACCGGCACTCGACACCAATTTCCGAGAGCACTTCTTCATACAATGGGACAAAACGACAAATTCTCGGGTCTTTAAGCACGAATAATGGAGCGTCTTCATACTCCTCAAGGATCAGTCTCTTGAGTTCCGATTTGTAGAAGGCAATCCTTTCTGCCCCCAAAGCTGTCAAATCGAACTTTCGCCAATCGTCCCAGCGGCTTCCGCATTCTGCAAGCATCCGGTCATGCAAGTCGACCAGCCGTGCCGGTTCCCAAAAACCGCTCTCGTTGTCCATGGTTGCAGGTAAAACATTTTTGGGCAATTCCGCGCCGAGCAAACTTATAGCGCGCGTTATTACGCTCGTTCCAGACCGATGCATCCCGAGAACGAGAATGCAAATTCGCTCAAATTTCTGATTTTGGCGTGTTTCATTACGCCCGTAATATATTTCCGACATATCCCAGCCCCCAAGCCCTCGGATAAAACAATTATAAATTGTAAAATTGTTCTATATAACCGAAAATTGAATTAGGGTAGCCCCAAACGAAAATATCAACACCATGTGGATGAGAGAGGTGGTTTTAGCGCCTGTAACATGGGTGCGCCACGGCGGCGACGAAAATCATCATCCGTCAGATCAATGAAATCCGAGAAGAGAACATAAAATGGAAAACCTGCTGCAAAGCCATCGGAGACAGCCCCGTCAATCTGCCAATAAATCATTGAAAAAATTGATGGAGCGGATGAAGGGAATCGAACCCTCGTATGCAGCTTGGGAAGCTGCCGTTCTACCATTGAACTACATCCGCGACATGCGCGCTAGATTGCTCGACGGTTCGCAAGAGTCAAGCGGAAAGGTCTCTCCGCCGGGCCCTTGATCCCTTACCGGAAATGTTTCGAGAGCTTCAGGCCTTGCGCCTGATAGTGCGACCCGAGATCCGAACCGTAGAGCGCTTTCGGACGCTCCAGCATATGCTCATAGATAAGGCGCCCGACGATCTGCCCGTGTTCGAGAATGAACGGAACCTCATGGCTGCGTACTTCCAGAACGGCCCTGCTGCCGGTTCCGCCCGCTGCCGTGTGACCAAAGCCCGGATCGAAGAAACCGGCATAGTGGACACGGAATTCACCAACCAGCGTGTCATAGGGTGTCATCTCAGCCGCGAAAAGCGGCGGCACGTGCACGGCTTCCCGCGAAACGAGAATGTAAAACTCGTCAGGATCGAGCACCAGTTCCCGACTGCCCCGATCATAGAGAGGCTCCCAGAAATCCAGGACGTCGTGCGCGGCGCGCTTGTCGACATCGACGACGGAGGTGTGGTGTTTTCCGCGATAGCCAATCAGGCGGTTCGCATCGCCACTCAGGTCGACGGACAGGGCAATGCCGCCGCCGGAAATATTCGGCCTTTCGGATGCGACCAGCACTTCCGCCTCGTGAAGCGCCGCAAGCTCCACCTCGTCCAGTTGCGCCCCGCCCTGCCGAAAACGGACCTGCGACAGGCGAGACCCGGTGCGGACGACGATCGGAAATGTTCGCGGGCTGACCTCGAGATAAAGCTGGCCATGATAACCTGCCGGAACCTTGTCGAACTCCTGCGCCCCGTCAACAATGACACGGGTGAAGATATCAAGCCGTCCTGTCGAGCTTTTCGGATTGGCCGAGGCAGACAGGTCGTCCGGCAGCGCCAGTTCCTCCAGCAAGGGAACGATATAGACGCACCCCGTTTCCAGCACCGCGCCCTCGCTCAGGTCGATCTCGTGCAACTTCAGGCGGTTCAGCTTGTCGATGACCGGCGTATCCGGCCCCGGCATGAAAGAAGCGCGAACACGATACGCTTTTTTCCCGAGGCGAAGATCGAGGCTCGCGGGCTGGATCTGATCCTGATCGAGCGCGCGCGGCGCGTTCAGCGCTCCGCTCTCGAACAGAGCCCTGATATCACTATCCGCCAATATGCCTGCGTCACGCTTGCTCATACTCAACCTCGTTTGCACAAGACGTTTAACGCCTCCGCCGATTGACGCAAGCATCCAAGAGGAATAAAGGTCTTTTGTCCCGTGGTGATTTGGCCGGCCGGCTTGCAGCCACGTTAAAGAATTCGCTAAAAGGGGCCCGGCATGTCACCGGCCTTTTTGCTTTTTCGCAAGGCCGGTTTTTTGTTGGGTTGATGAAAAATGAGCAACAAGACTGAAAAGACATGGCGCCCTGCCACACAGATGGTTCAGAGCGGTATCCTGCGTTCTCCATTCGGAGAGACATCCGAAGCCCTCTTTCTGACGCAAGGCTTCATTTACGAGACTGCTGAATCTGCCGAAGCGCGGTTCAAGGGGGAAGATCCCGGCTTCATCTATTCGCGTTATGCCAATCCCACGACGGATATGTTTGAAAAGCGCATGTGTGCGCTGGAGGGTGCGGAAGATGCGCGCGCCACGGCATCCGGCATGGCCGCTGTTGCCGCCGCCATTCTTTGCCAGGTCAAGGCGGGCGACCATGTTCTCGCCGCACGGGCGCTGTTCGGTTCCTGTCGATACATCATCGAAACACTCCTGCCGAAATATGGCGTGGACTACACGCTGATCGACGGTTCCAAGATCGAGAACTGGGAAAAGGCAATCCGCCCCAACACCAAGGCGCTCTTCCTCGAAAGCCCGACCAACCCGACGCTGGAAGTGGTCGATATCCGCAAGGTTGCAGAGATTGCCGATTCCGTCGGTGCGAAGCTGATCGTCGACAATGTTTTCGCGACGCCGCTTTTCCAGAAACCGCTGGAGCTGGGCGCCCATATCGTCGTCTATTCGGCGACCAAGCACATCGACGGCCAGGGCCGTTGCCTCGGCGGCGTCATTCTTTCCAGCAAGGAATGGATCGACGCGAACCTGCATAATTATTTCCGCCATACCGGCCCCGGCCTGAGCCCGTTCAATGCCTGGACCTTGCTCAAGGGGCTGGAGACACTCCCGTTGCGCGTTCGCCAGCAAACGGCCAACGCCGAAAAGATCGCGGAACTTCTGGCAAATCATCCGGCTGTCGCACGGGCGGTCTATCCCGGACGCCCGGATCATCCGCAGGCCGATATCATCGCAAAGCAGATGACCGGTGGCTCGACGCTGGTGGCCTTTGAACTCAAGGGCGGCAAGAAGGCGGCGTTCGCTTTTGAAAATGCGTTGAAAATCATCCGCATTTCCAACAATCTAGGCGACACGAAGAGTCTCATCACGCATCCCGCCACAACGACCCACCAGAGCATGAGCGAGGACGCGCGGGCTGAACTCGGCATCTCCGGCGGCCTGCTGCGCCTGTCAGTCGGCATTGAAGACGAGCAGGACCTGTTCGACGATATCGAGGTAGGCCTCAAGGCTGCCGTCTGACCAAACGGTCCTGCCTCTAAAGAGAATGCCGCGTCGAAAGGGTTTTCGGCGCGGTTTTCTTCCAGGCAAGCGCCATGGCATGGCGCACGGTGTCCGCCTTTGCCGTTTCCAGCCGAACTTGTGTCCAGCCGCGGGCACCCCACGCTCCGGGCACAGGCTTGAACATATTGGGCGACGTATCGCAAAACATCGCCTGCTGGTCGTGATCGAGAGCCACGACCCCTATGCCTTTCTCCGGACGCAGGGTTGCGAAGATCTTGCCCGCAACCCGAAAATCCGTTGTGCCCATGTGGCTGCCCTGCGCAGTCTCGGGGAACGACAGCGCCAGTGATGTGAATTGCTCCGCGTCCATGCACCTCTCCATGCTGTGCTGAAGATGGGGTGAAAAACTTGCATCCCCGCATATATCACAGTTCCACGGTTGACGCCGCCGCCAGACGCCGCAATATCAGTGTGGAAGAAAATCGGGTGACTCGCATGTATCGCGCCATTACGCGGCAAATCGAAGTGGTTGTTGAACCCTTCTATCTCGAGGAAGAATCCGATCCTGCAGAAAATCGCTATATTTTCGGCTACCGCATCACCATTCTCAACAATTCCGACGATACAGTGCAGATCCGGTCGCGCTATTGGCAAATTACCGATGGCTACGGCCAGATCGAGGAAGTGCAGGGGCAGGGCGTGGTGGGGGAGCAACCCGTGCTCGCGCCGGGAGATTCCTTCCAGTATTCCTCGGGCTGCCCGTTGACCACATCATCGGGCGTGATGGTCGGCCGCTATCAGATGGAAGACGAGCACGGGATGGAATTCGACGTCGCTATCCCGGCGTTTTCACTCGACATGCCGGATCAGGCCAGAACATTGAATTGATCCGGCCTGATAGTGACTTTACGATTTTGGGCGGAACTCCGCCGGATCAAAGCTGTACCGCGTCGAGCAGAACTCGCATGTGACGTGAATTTCGCCGCCCTCGATGCTGCCCTCGATTTCCTCGGCCGTAAAACCCTTGAGAACCGTTTCGATCTTTTCTCGCGAGCACGAGCAATCGTCGATAACCGGCGACGGTTCGAAGACGCGCACTCCGCGCTCATGGAAAAGGCGATAGAGCAAGCGTTCCGCGCCAATCTGCGGGTCGGTCAGCTCGGAACTCTCGATAGTGCTGACCAGCGCGCGGACTTCCATCCACTCATCGTCGGTCTCGTCGCTGCTTTCATCTTCGAGGTCCGGTCCATCTCCGCCCGGCAAATCGCGATGGCGAATGCGCAACTCCGATTCCGGCAAAAACTGCACCAGAAGTCCGCCAGCGCGCCATTGCTCGACCGGCTTTCCGTCCTCGCCGCGCTCCACGAGCTTTGCCACGGACAGCCGGACATCGGTCGGAATTTGCTCCGACTGACGGAAATAGGTACGCGCAATGTCTTCCAGGCTCGATCCATCCAGTTGAACCACGCCCTGATATCGCTGCGTATAGGCGCCCTGATCGATCGTCAGGGCGAGCGTCCCGGTCCCCATCAGTTCCTCGGGAGAGATCTTTCCGGCGCTCACCGCTTCCGCCAGCCGATGCGGGTCGAAGCGGGCATAGGCGCGAACGGACTCCGGCGTGCGAAAGTCAACGACCAGCATATCGACCGGACCGTTCGACTGGGTCTGGAAGATAAACTTGCCTTCGAATTTCAGCGAGGTTCCGAGCAGAACCGTCAGAACGATTGCTTCGGCGAGAAGCCTCGCCACTTCAGGCGGATAGGCGTGACGTTCAAGGATGGTGTCGAGCAGCGAGCCGAGCTGCACCGCACGGCCACGCGCATCAAGCGACTCCACCTGAAAAGGCACGACGGCATCGTCGCCTGCAAAGTTGAACTCGCCCAGAGCGGAACTAGTCACGAGCATTTCCTCCTTCGAGGCACCACGCAAGGATCGCCTTCTGCGCATGGAGGCGGTTTTCCGCCTCATCGAAGACAACGGATTGCGGGCCATCGATGACCTCGTCCGTCACTTCCTCGCCGCGGTGCGCGGGCAGACAGTGCATGAAAAGCGCATCGGGCTTCGCGCGACGCATCAGCGCCGCGTTGACCTGATAGGGCACGAACACATTATGGCCCCGCGCACGATCTTCCGCACCCATGGAGACCCATGTGTCGGTGACGACGCAGTCAGCCCCTTCGACCGCCTCGGCGGCATTTGTCGTCAGCTTGACCCGCGCGCCATTGGCCTTGCCCCAGTCAAGATATTTTCCAGCCGGTTCGCTGCCTTCCGGGGTCGCGATGTTCAGGCCGAAATCGAAACGCTGAGCCGCCTCGATCAGCGAATGCGTGACATTATTGCCGTCGCCCGTCCATGCAAAGGTCTTGCCCCCGATCGGACCGCGATGCTCTTCATACGTCAGGACATCAGCCATGATCTGGCAGGGGTGTGTGTCGTCCGTCAGCGCATTGATCACCGGCACGGTAGCGTTTTCCGCCATCTCGACGAGGCGATCATGCGTCGTGGTGCGCATCACGATGATGTCGACGTAGCGCGAGAGAACCTTTGCCGTATCGGCAATGGTTTCGCTGCGCCCGAGCTGCATTTCGGAACCGGTCAGCATGATCGTCTCGCCGCCGAGCTGGCGCATGCCGACATCGAACGAAACGCGCGTGCGGGTCGACGGCTTGTCGAAAATCATCGCAAGCACCTTGCCCTCGAACGGCTTTTCGAGCTGCCCCGCCTTCAGGCGCTGCTTGCGCGCATGCGCATCATCGAGAATGCCACGCAATTCCGTGGAAGACAGCGCAGAGAGATCGGTGAAATGACGTAATCCGGACTTGCTTGTCATCATCGATCCTTATGCCGTCTTCTGCTGCACGGCAGTCGAAAGTTGACCGGCTGCGGCCTCAACCCTGGAAAGGGCTTCGCGAACCTCTTCTTCCGAAACCACCAGTGGCGGCAGCAGGCGAATGACATTATCCCCGGCTCCAACGGCCAGCAAATTCTGATCGCGCAGCGCCTGAACCAGCGTCGTGTTCGGCACAACGCTTTTCAAGCCGACGAGCAGGCCGCGCCCCCGGACATCGGCGACCACGCCTGGATAGCGGTCGCTGATCGAGGCAAGACCCTGCTTGAGCAACAGTGCCATTTGCTGGACATGCTCCAGGAAACCATCGGCAAGAACAACATCGAGAACCGCGTTGCCGACAGCCATCGCCAGCGGGTTGCCGCCATAGGTGGTGCCGTGGACGCCCGTGGTCATGCCCTTGGCCGCTTCCGCCGTTGCAAGGCAGGCGCCCATCGGGAAGCCGCCGCCAATGCCCTTGGCCACGGCCATGATGTCCGGCGTGATGCCCGACCATTGGTGGGCGAAAAGCTTGCCGGTGCGGCCAACGCCAGTCTGCACTTCATCCAGGATGAGCAGCAGATCGTTCTCGTCACAGAGCTTGCGCAACGCACGCAGTGTTTCTTCACTGAACGCACGAACGCCGCCCTCGCCCTGTATAGGCTCCAGCAGGATACCAGCGGTTTCCGGGCCGATAGCGGCCTTCAGCGCCTTTTCATCACCGAACGGAACCTGATCGAAGCCATCGACCTTCGGGCCGAAACCCTCCAGATATTTGGCTTGCCCGCCAGCGGCGATCGTAGCCAGTGTACGGCCATGAAACGCGCCCTCAAATGTAATGATGCGAAAACGCTCCGGATGACCGTTGACATAATGGTAGCGGCGCGCCGTCTTGATTGCGCATTCCAACGCTTCCGCGCCGGAATTCGTGAAGAAGACCTTGTCGGCGAAGGTATTTTCCGTAAGCCGCTGCGCGAGTTTTTCCTGTCCCGGAATCTCGTAGACATTGGAGGTGTGCCAAAGCTTTTCAGCCTGGCTTTTCAAGGTCTCCACCAGATGGGGGTGCGAATGCCCCAGCGAATTGACAGCAATGCCGGCGGCGAAATCCAGATATTTTTCGCCGTCCTCGGTGATCAGCCAGACGCCTTCACCTCGCTCAAAGCGCAATGCGGCACGAGCGTAGGTGTCGTAAAGCGGTTGCGCTGATGCGTTGGTCATTTCAGTCAAGGCCTCCATTCGCCGATAGGGCTGCGGATTTCGCCTGTGGTGGTCGTTCCGCAGCAAATGAAATCAAAAAGCCGCCCACGGGGCGGCTGAGGGTTTTAATATCGGTGCTGGATACCTAAATGTCAATTATGGCATTGGGGTGGAAATATCCATTTCCGGCGGTTTCACAGCGCCAATGACTCATTTTAACCATAAGCCGCGAGGCAAGTTGTTGAAAACCTCGAAAAGCGAATCGGCGGGGCGTCCAGACTCTTGTCACAGAGTCCCACCCTATATAGATTTGAAAAGACAATAACTAGATTTCGTACAGTCGCCCTATCACCTGGATATATGTGGTATTGGCAGTCTGGAGCCATCCGGACCGCCCGGTGGATTCCGGGCTGAGCGAAACAATACGGAGCGAAACAAATGTGGACTGACGAACGCGTCGAACTCCTCAAGAAACTCTGGGCCGAAGGCCTTAGCGCGAGCCAGATTGCCGCACAGCTGGGCAGTGTCAGCCGTAATGCCGTTATCGGCAAGGTCCATCGGCTGAAGCTGTCAGGACGCGGCAAGACCACATCGACGCAGCCACGGGTCAAGAAAGTGAATCCTGTTTCGAGCACCCCAACCCGGGCCGCACCGATCAGCACAAGCACGATCGGCAGCGCTCAGGCAACCAGCCGGATCACAATGAAGACTGTTGGCGCGACCGCGCTACAGGCGGACTACGCGCTCGACACGATCGCGGAAACCGTGGTCAGCCCAACCTCCAATGTCGTTCTTCCGATTTCACAGCGGCTGGAACTGGTGCAACTCACCGAGCGCACATGCAAATGGCCGAATGGCGACCCGTTGCACTCGGATTTCCATTTCTGCGGCAACGAGACCGGCGAGTCCGGCCCGTACTGCGCCTACCATTCCCGACTGGCCTACCAGCCTGCATCCGAGCGCCGCCGCGCCCGGTAACACACTCGGGTACCATACCGGCTCCCGCCGCATCCCATGGGGCAGAAGAGAACGACTAACTTAAAAGATTGGCGCGACGACCGAACGGTCATCGCGCCATTTTTCTTTTATCGGGATGAGCGGTGGCGCCCATCCCGATAGCCGCACAAACGCAAAGCACCCGAAAGCCTGAAGCTTGCGGGCGCTTTATCCACGATCACGACGGTTTTCAGATCTGGCTTTAACGAACTTCCAGCGAATAGCCGGCGCCACGAACAGTCCGGATCAGATCCCGCATGCGACCTGGATTGACGGCCTTGCGCAATCGTCCGATGTGAACATCCACCGTCCGGTCATCCACATAGATGTCCTCGCCCCATACACCATCGAGAAGCTGGCTGCGGGAGAAAACACGGCCGGGAGACTGCATCAGAAACTCCAGAAGGCGGAACTCCGTCGGCCCGAGCCTAATTTCACGATTGGCCCGGTGCACGCGATGCGCTTCCCGGTCGAGCTCGATATCGCCGACCTTGAGGACAGAAGCGATGGTTTCCGGCTTGGCGCGACGCAGCATGGCTTTCACCCGGGCCAGCAGTTCCGGTGTCGAAAACGGCTTGACGACATAATCATCCGCCCCTGTCGCCAGCCCGCGAACCCGTTCGCTCTCCTCGCCCCGTGCAGTCAGCATGAGGATGGGAAGTCTTTCCGTTTCCGCCCTCGCACGAAGACGGCGGCAAAGCTCGATGCCGGAGAGACCGGGCAGCATCCAGTCAAGAATGAGCAGATCCGGCACCTTTTCACGAAACGCTATTTCCGCCTCGTCGCCGCGCAGGATGGTATCGACCTGATAACCCTCGGCCTCAAGATTGTATCGAAGCAGAACACTCAGCGCTTCCTCGTCTTCCACAACTGCAATCCGTGGTGCAAAAGCCATCACAATAATTCCCGTCAGACCTTACGACTTCCTGATTTCATCAACGATAACGCCGTAGCTCTTGTCGTCTTTCGGGCGTTCGGGCGGCAATTGCGAACCCGTTGCGATGTAGTAGACAGATTCGGCAATGTTCGTGGCATGGTCCCCGATGCGCTCGATATTCTTGGCGCAGAACAACAGATGCGTGCAGGCCGTGATGTTTCGCGGGTCTTCCATCATGTAGGTCAACAGTTCGCGAAACAGCGACGTATACATAACGTCGATCTCGTCGTCCCGGTCACGCACGATGTTGACCTGATGCACGGAACGGGTGGCATAGGCGTCCAGCACATCCTTCAACTGGGTCAGGGCCAGTTCGGCCAGCGTCTGCAAGCCGCGATAGATCTTCAGCGGCTGGCGAGATTCCGCCAGTGCCGCCACACGCTTGGCATTGCTCTTGCCAAGGTCTCCGACGCGCTCCAGATCCGCCGAAATGCGGATTGTGCCGATAATTTCACGCAGATCGCTCGCCATCGGCTGGCGCTTGGCGATGATCATTATGGCCTTTTCGTCCACTTCGCGCTGGCAGGCGTCTAGGATGAGATCATCAGAAATGACATGCTGCGCGAGTGCAACATCCGCATTGACGATGGCGGCGATCGACCGTTCGACCATGCGTTCGGCGTGACCGCCCATCTCGCCGATCTTGTTGGTCAGAAACTTCAGTTCCTCATCGTAGGAGGAAACCGTATGCTGGGACTGTATCGTGTTCATATCTCTTACCTCAGCCTTCCGTCAGCTCAACCAAAACGCCCGGTAATATAGTCCTGGGTCCGCTTTTCCGCCGGATTGGTGAACATCATCTCCGTTTCGCCAACCTCGACAAGATTTCCGAGGTGGAACATCGCCGTCCGCTGGGAAACGCGCGCCGCCTGCTGCATCGAGTGCGTCACGATAACGATGGTGTAGTTTTCGCGCAGTTCATCGATCAGTTCCTCGACCTTCGCCGTCGCGATTGGATCGAGCGCTGAGCAGGGCTCGTCCATCAGGATCACTTCGGGGCTGACAGCGATGGCGCGCGCGATGCAAAGACGCTGCTGCTGACCGCCCGATAGGCCGGTCCCGGCTTCATGCAGGCGATCCTTGACCTCTTCGAAGAGACCGGCCTTGCGCAAGCTGCTTTCAACGATATGCGCCAACTCATGACGGTCTTTCGCAAGGCCGTGAATGCGCGGGCCATAGGCCACATTTTCATAGATCGATTTCGGGAACGGGTTGGGTTTCTGAAACACCATGCCCACGCGCGCCCGCAGTTCCACCACGTCGATCTTCGGATCGTAGATATCATCGTTGTCGAGTGTGATCTTGCCATCAACCCGGCATCCCTCGATCGTGTCGTTCATGCGGTTGAGACAACGCAGGAAGGTAGATTTTCCGCAGCCGGAGGGGCCGATCAGCGCGGTCACGGTTTTCTCCGGAACCTCCAGACTGACGCCGAACAGCGCCTGCTTCTCCCCGTAGAAGACTGTCACGTCCTCTCCCCGCATTTTGCTCGGCGCGGCACTTACAGACATTTTTTCATCCACTGCTTTTTCCAGAGAAGTTTCCGTCAATATGTTCATGATGTCATCCTCTCAGATTTTTACCAGCGACGCTCAAAACGGCGACGCAGAATGATGGCTGCAAGGTTCATGAGGGCCAGGAAAATCAGCAGCACGATGATCGCACCCGACGTTCTCTCGACAAAGGCGCGCTCCGCCTCGTTCGCCCACATGTAGATCTGTACGGGCAACGCGGTGGCCGGGTCCATAGGCGTCATCGGATAGTTGGCGACGAACGCCACCATGCCGATCAGCAGCAGCGGCGCGGTTTCGCCAAGCGCATGCGCCATGCCGATGATCGTGCCCGTCAGGATGCCGGGTGCGGCAAGCGGAAGCACGTGATGGAACACCATCTGGGTCTTGGATGCGCCGAGACCCAGCGCCGCCGCCCGGATCGACGGCGGGACCGCCCGAAGCGCCGCGCGCGTGGCGATGATGATCGTCGGCAAAGTCATCAGCGTCAGCACCAGACCGCCAACCAGCGAAGCCGAGCGCGGCAGGCCGAAGAAGTTTATGAAGACCGCCAGACCAAGCAGACCGAACACAATGGACGGAACAGCCGCCAGGTTGTTGATGTTGACCTCGATAATATCCGTCAGGCGGTTCTTCGGCGCGAACTCCTCCAGATAGATCGAAGCGGCAACACCGATGGGCAACGACAGCGCGAGAACAATCAGCATCATGTAGAGGGAGCCGATCAGCGCCACGCCGAGCCCCGAGGTTTCCGGACGGCTGGACGCCCCGAAGGTGAAGAGCCCACGGTTAAACCGCTTTTCCATCAGCCCCTCGTCGGAGAGTTGCTTCATCCAGGCGAGTTGCCGATCCGAAACCTTGCGGTTGGCTTCAGCCACATCCAGATCAATCTGGCCCTTGAAAGCCGAGTCGATATCAGCGCCCGTCAGCACCCATATATTTTGGGTCGTCCCGATGAGCGAGGGGTTGCCGGTCACGAGATCACGCAATTGTACCCGCACGCCATCGGAAAAGAGCTTGCCCATTTCCCGCATCGCCGCCTTGTCAGACGTATCGACGCCAAGCTTTTCCGCCAGCGCGTTGCGCACCAGCAAAGGATAGTTCGCCGTCAGCAACGCCCTCGGCTCGGTTGCGCGCTTGTTGCCTGGGTCGATGATCTTCTCATCCAGCTTGACCGGCAGGCTGATCTCAGTTTGCCAAAAGGCTGTGTAGCCGTTGGAGAACACCGAAAACAGCAGGGCCGCGAGAAAGAACAGGCCAACGGCAATTGCGACAATACCGTAGATCTGGAAGCGGCGCTCAGCAGCATAGCGGCGCTTGATGCCGATGTCGCGGCGCGGCGTGGCCGTTGCCTTGGGTGCAGTGTTGAGGGTCGTATCGGTCATTCGTACTGCTCCCGGTATTTGCGGACGATGTAGAGAGCGAAAATGTTCATCGCGAGCGTGATGAAGAAAAGCGTGATGCCCAGCGCGAAAGCGACAAGCGTTTGCGGCGAGTTGAACTCCAGATCACCCGTGAGCTGACTGACGATCTTCACCGTTATGGTCGTCATCGCTTCGAAGGGATTGACCGTGAGATTGGCGGCGACACCGGCGGCGAGCACCACGATCATGGTTTCGCCAACCGCGCGCGAGGCTGTCAGCAGGAGCGCCCCGACAATACCGGGCAGCGCCGCCGGGAGAACGACGCGCTTGATCGTTTCGGATCGCGTTGCGCCCAGACCCAGCGAACCGTCGCGCAGTGTGCGGGGAACAGCCGTGATGATGTCGTCTGAAAGCGAGGACACGAACGGAATGAGCATGATGCCCATGACGAGACCAGCGGTCAGAACGCTCTGCGCCAGAATGAAGGGCGCACCACCGGAAATGGCGGCACTGATGTCACGCAGGAACGGACCCACCGTCACGAGAGCAAAAATACCGTAGACGATCGTCGGGATGCCCGCGAGCAACTCCAGCAGCGGCTTGACCACGGAACGAAGACGCGGCGAGGCATATTCCGACATGTAGATGGCCGACAGCAGACCGACGGGCACGGCGAAGAGCATCGCGACGAAAGCGATGTAAAGGGTGCCTGCGAGCAACGGGATAAGGCCGAACTGCCCTTCGCTGCCATCGGACCCGGCTGCGGAAAAGCGGGGATCCCAGACCGTGCCGAAAAAGAAATTCGAGAGCGAAACGGACTGGAAAAAATTGATCGCCTGAAACAGCATCGAAAGCACGATGCCAATGGTCGTCAGGATCGCGATGCAGGAAGCGGCCAGCAGCCCCCAGAGCACGATGCGTTCCACATTGTTGCGCGCACGCGCCCGGATCTGAATACCGGAAAGACCAAACAAGGCGCCGGCAATGGCAAGGGCAATCGATACGCCAGCGGCGATCCAGTTCGTGGTCGCCGACAGGCGGTTCCACTTCTGGGCGATCGCAATCATGTAGTCCTGCCCATCCGTGGCAAGGGCAACACCCTTGGCCGCAAGAATGGGGCGCAGTTCCGCGAATGTCGCCGGAAGATTTTCCAACTCCGCCGGGTTGAGCTTCTGAAGACCTGTGGCAATGGAACCGACAATGCCAAGCGCGAGATCGCGACTGGCGATAACGCTGTCTTCGGTCTGCGCAGGCAGATCGGCCGTGATGACTTCCTTGATGTAGATCGTGCTTCCCAAATCCCACAGGGACAGGAAAAGCAGCGCCGGCAACACCGAAACGAGAAACACCCACCAACCGTGATAATGCGGTCGTGAGTGCGGTTTCGTTACACCATCGATCTGGGCAATGGCGCGTTGACGACCGAGAAAGAAACCGACAAGCCCGATGCCAATAACAATTGCGAAAACAAGCAGCCCCGACATTGACCCCTAACCTGACTGGTTCTCTTGGAAGAATTGAAAATGACGCGGACAGCAAAACACCGTCCGCGTCACGTTGAAATCAGTTGCTGAGCGTCCTGCCTTCAGCAAATGCCGCGCGCTGCGCTTCACGCTCGGCGTCCGGAGCGGCAACAAGACCATATTCAGCCAGCGGGCTGTCCGGACCGACCATCTGGTCATCGAGGAAGAACTCGACATACTCCTTCAGGCCGGGGATCACGCCCAGATGGGCCTTCTTCACATAGAAGAAGAGCGGACGCGAAACAGGATATTCGCCCTTCGCGATGGTTTCCGTCGACGGCTTGATGCCGTTGATCGTCGCAACTTTCAGCTTGTCGGCATTGTTTTCGTAGAATGCCAGGCCGAAGACGCCAACGCCGGTCTTGTTGCTGTCGATGCGAGCAAGCGTTTCCGTGTAGTCGCCATTGATGTCGACGGCAGCGCCATCCTTGCGAACGGCGATACAGGCAGCAGCCGTAGCTTTGTCATCGAGACCGCTGGCCGCAATCACGTCCTTGGCGCCGCTTTCCTCGCAACCATGGGTCAGAAGCTTCTCGTCGAAGACTTCACGAGTGCCGTGCTTTTCGCCCGGAATGTAGGCAACGATGTCCCAGTCCGGCAGCGAAGAATTGACCTCATTCCACTTTTTGTACGGGTTGGCGACGAGCTTGCCGTCAATCACGACCTGCGCTGCAAGCGCCTTGTAGAAATCAGCAGGCGTCAACGCCCAGTCAGGCCCCTTGATGTCGGTGGCGAATACGATGCCGTCATAGCCGATGCGGACTTCCTGAACGTCCTTGACGCCAGCCTCGGCGCAGGACTTCACTTCAGATTCCTTGATCGCGCGGGAAGAATTGGCGATATCGATGGTGTTTTCGCCAACGCCCTTGCAGAATTCCTTGATGCCAGCGCCGGAACCGCCCGACTCAACGACGGGAATCTTGAAATCCGGAAAGGTTTCGCCGAAGGTCTCGGCAACGATCTTGGCGTATGGCAGGACGGTTGAAGAGCCGGCGACCTGAATCTGGTCGCGTGCATGGGCTGCGGTTACCGAAGCGGCGGCGGCAAGCAGGCCGGCGGTGGCAATCTGAAGAAGTTTCATAGGTCGTCTCCCGTATGGGCTTTGAACACTGGACCAAGCACCCTTGGTCTGTCGTTGTTCTAGTCACTGCGCACCATAGTTTTATGACATAAACGATACAGTTTTGTGACGGACTAACGCATTGAAAATAATATAAGTAATGCGAATTATACCCAGTTTCCCACTACCCCTGAAACGGGAACTGGACAGTAAAGGCCGTGCCTTCGCCCGCTGCCGAGTGGATCACAAGCCGCGCCTTGTGGCGCGTAAGGATGTGTTTCACGATGGCAAGCCCAAGTCCGGTTCCCTTATGGGTCCGGCTTGTCTCGACATCGACACGATAGAATCGTTCTGTCAGACGGGGAATGTGTTCCGCCGGAATTCCCGGGCCGAAATCACGCACGACGACGCTTGGCCCCCTGTCCTCCCGGTTATCGCCGCTGTGCAGTTCCAGCCGGACACGCTTTCCGGACTGGCCATATTTGCAGGCATTCTCCAGCAGGTTCTGGAAGACCTGTATCAGTTCGTCACGGTCGCCGATCACGGCGACCGGCGCATCCGCGAAATCGCGCTCGATGACGACACCCAGTTCCCTGGCCAGCGGCGAGAGGGCATCGGCCACATGGTTGAGCAGCGGTGTGAGCTCAATCCGGTCCCTGACTGCGATATGGGCCTTCATCTCGATCCGCGACAGGGACAAAAGATCATCGATGAGCCGCGCCATCCGCTCCGCCTGTTGCTGCATGATGCCGAGAAAATTATCGCGCGCGGCCGGATCGTTCTTTGCAGGACCGCGCAACGTATCGATAAACCCGGTGAGTGACGCAAGGGGTGTGCGTAGCTCATGGCTCGCATTGGCTATGAAATCGGACCTCATACGGTCGATACGCCGGCCTTCCGTCTGGTCCCGGAACAGCAGGACAAACAGTTCGTTGCGGCCTTTCGCCAGACCCAATGGCAGCGCCGATGCCTTGTACCAGCGCTCAAGCGGAACCCGTTCGGCATAGTCGATCGCGTGGGCCTCGCGTTCCTGGGTCACATGCTGGATGAGCCCGTGCATCTCCGGAGCCCGAAAAAGCAGGTGAAGGCTCGTCCCGGTCACCAGTTGCGAAAAGGCGTCACGAGCGGCCTGATTGGCATAGAGGACGGTCCCCGTCACATCGAAGAGGATAAGCGGATCGGGCAATTGCTCCGCCAGCATCTCGCCGCTCAGGAGCTGGATTCCATTGTCCTTGTTCTGCGCGATCGACGCATAGGGATCTTCCGGATGCACGTGACGGGCAAACAGCACAGCACAGGTCAGCGCTGCCATGCTGTAGAGCGACACGACAACAGCCGACGCGCCCGACGCCACCACGAGTCCAAGGAGAATCAGCGCCACCAACAGGATCGGGCGCATGAGCATCAGATCGTTCCAGACGTGGCTCAACCATGCAAACCGGCTCTTGTTCTGCGTGGTCTCCGGTGTGTTCATGATCACCTTCCAGTGTTTCCTATCCAGCGATCAGAACGATTCCCGATCATTGCTGAAATTCGTCTAGCCGATGATTCTTTCATTCCGATGACTCATGGAGTGCGTTTCAAGGACGCAAAGGCTCCGTTATCCCGTCGTTCGAACTTCGCGCCCCAGCCGATGCTGGACGCCGCGATCTTGTCCCAATAACATGCCTGAGGGCAAATTAAAGGAGGCAATCTTGGCCAAGGACGGAAACAAGTCTTCGAAGAAGAAGCACAAGGATGACGCCGGCAAGAACAAGAAATCGAAAAAGTCGGGCGTGGTGGTTCACATCGGCGGCAAGGAACGCCTTTTCGACGTTTACGACCCGAAGCTGCCAAAGTGGATTGACGACCTCGCCCTTTCTTCCGGCCGCTACCCCTATTCGGCCCGTATGCATGAAGACGAATATGACAAGACGCTGCTTGCGCTGCAGATCGAACTCGTCAAGCTGCAAAATTGGCTCCACGAAACCGGGCACCGCATCCTGGCGATATTCGAGGGAAGCGACGCGGCGGGAAAAGGCGGCACCATCGCCGTCCTGCGGGAATACATGAACCCGCGCAGCGCGCGCAATGTCGCCTTGCCCAAGCCTACTGAAACAGAACAGGGCCAGTGGTATTTCCAGCGTTACGTCACGCATTTCCCCACATCAGGTGAATTCGTGACCTTCGATCGATCCTGGTACAATCGCGCAGGCGTCGAGCCGGTCATGGGCTTTTGTACGCCGGAACAACATGCTGCCTTCCTCTCGGCCGTTCCGGATTTCGAGAAAATGATCGTCAACGAGGGCATTCATTTCTTCAAGTTCTGGCTCGATATCGGGCAGGCGATGCAGCTCAAGCGCTTCCATGAGCGCGTCCACTCGCCATTGAAGAAATGGAAATTTTCGCCGATGGATGTCGCGGGAATGCAGAAATGGGACGAATACGGCAAGGCTCGCGATCTCATGCTGGAGCGTACCCATAGCGAACCCGCGCCATGGACCATCATCGAGGCCAATGACAAACGGCGATCCCGCATAGCTGCCATCCGTCGCATATTGCTGACGCTGCCCTACAAGGATCGCGATCTTTCCGCGATCGGCAAGGAAGATGATCTTATCATCGGCTCAGGACCGGAGGCGCTCAAGGCATAGCATCCGCGACTCGCGGCCGTCGGGTTTACTCGGCGGCCAGAATGATCCGTCCATTGGCTTCAGGCGGAGACACTGAACCCTCATCCCACCTTTGATACAGCGCGTCGCCTGTCCGTGATGGCTTGTGCGGTGTCTTTTCCCAAAGAAACGGTGCCTTGTGAAGTTGCCAAAGCGCCCGCCAGGCCGCGAATGACATGAGAAACCAATAGCAGGGAATCCAGACCAGGAATGGGCCCTGCCTTCGCTCCCTTTCCGTCATGGCGGCTTTTCCCAGCCAATGGAACGCGAGATAGCTGGTCGCTATGGCGACACCATCCATGGTCAACAGAAAGACGTCCTTCGTGCTCGCATAACCGTCCGTGAGCATCAGAATTCCAAGCGTCAGGACGCTCAGCAACATCAGCGGATGAAACAGCGTTGAGAGGAGAACGCCCGTCATCAGCAATTGATTGGCGATGAAGTTTGCCGGACCCAGCTCCTTCCAGAAACGCGCCGGTTCACGCATATGAACCAACCAGGTCTGCATCCAGCCTTTCAGCCAGCGCGTCCGCTGCCTTGTCCAGATGTCCGTGCGTGTCGGCGCATCCTCCAGCGTGCCGCGCGTGATCACGTCTGTACGGTAACCGAACCGGGCAAAGCGCAAGCCCAGGTCGGCGTCTTCAGTCACGTTGAACGGATCCCAGCCTCCCACAGTCTCCAGATGCGAACGCCGAAAGTGGTTGGACGTACCGCCAAGCGGGATGACGAACCGGTTTTGCGCGAGCCAGGGCAGAAGCCCCCGGAAAAGTGCAGCATATTCAAGGGCGAAAAGCCGTGCGAGCCAGTTTTCATCAATATTCGAGATAATGAGCGGCGCCTGAACGCAGGCCAGCGTCGAATCGGCATCGGAAAAGACCTCCCAGGCTTCAAGCAATTGATCGGGATGCGGCCGGTCCTCGGCGTCATAGATCACCACGAAATCACCCTTCGACGCCAGAAGCGCATAGTTCAAGGCCTTGGGCTTGGTCCGCGGGCCGACAACCGGGACGGCAACCACCTCAAATCCATGCGGCAAGGTGCAGCGTCCGATGGCGGAAATCGTCGCCTTGTCATCGGCCTCGCAGACAAGCTTGATTTCGAGCTTGGAGCGCGGCCATCGCAAACGGGACAGTGCCGCTATCAATTGCGGCACAACCTCCGCCTCGTGATGCAGCGCGACAAGAACCGTGTATTGCGGCAGATCGCGCGCAGCGACCGGCTTGAGCGGCCTCAGTGCCATGCGTTTTGCCGCCATCGCCGCGAGTAGCCTGATCGCTATGCAAGCATAGAAAAAGAAGAGACAAAACAAATGCACGGCAAGCAGCGAACCAGCCGCGTCGATCCACAGGGCGGCAGGGGCGAGCACAAACGCCATTCCAAGCGCAACGCCTTGTCCCGCCGAGGCGACCATGCGCGCTGAAAAGCGCGGACTGACAGCTTCCACCAAGCCAATTGCGCGCCCGGCCATTTCTTTCGATTGGCGCGCCCTCAGGGAAGATTGGAGATTGCTGGGCGTGGTCACCCGCAACCGGCGCGCCAGATCGTCCGATCGTGATGTTTGGGCCTTCAAATGCTCGACATCCTCAAGCCTCGGAGCAATGTAGACGAGAGCCGCGCCCTCGCCATTGTCCACCATCACCTGCCGGATGTCCTGAACCGTGGAACTATCTGCCGGACGCAGAACCACCTGTCCCGGATCAGGGATTTCCTCGAACGGGAGCTTCAGTTCCTCCGCCATCACAAGGCCGACCTCCCGTTCGGTAGCCAGACCGGCCGCCTGAATCTCCGTCTTGAAAGACGTACCGTTGGCGACGGAAGCGCCATAGGCCTTGACGATGAGACTTCGATCCAGCCCGGCCTTTTCGAACCTTACCGCAAGCGCGGCAAGCGTGCGAAAAATCGTTTTATCCCGTTGCTGCGTGAGATCGGCTGGCCGTGCGTCCGGTTCGCCAGAACTTTCATTGCCTCGCGATGCATCGGTGCCCCGCCCTGCGAGAGCGGCGTGTTTTCCGATACGGTCGGACGGTGAGGTATGACGATCGACGAACATTCGGGATGACTAGGTGTTGTCATCCCCTGTTGCCGTTATCCATCGAATAGCGGGATTACTCCCGATTGAAAAACTAGCCAATTATGCCCCCAAAAACTGAAAAACAGTTTGCCCCAGAGTTTTTTGCTCTACCGGAAAGGAAAAGGAAAGCGAAAAATGCAACCTGTAGCTACGATTTTCCGTCAAGATCGCGTGAAATGACGCCTCAATCGCCGCCCTTCCGGTGCGTCCTTCCTTGTGATAGGCAGGGTCTCATCTGAGGCAGAAGATGGACACAACGAAGGTGCGCGGAAATTTCCGATCCTTATTGCCTGCGCTCGCGGCCGCGATCGTCTGGGCCGGCACGCTTGCGGCCGCAGCTGCACCGGCCATTCCAAAATACTGGGACAATCGGGAAAGAATCCCCCAACCCGACCTTCAATCCGTCGAGCGCATTCGTTTTCTGACCACGATCGATTTCCCCCCCTTCAACTTCGTTGACAATGACGGCAGGCTCGCCGGTTTCAACGTCGATGTTGCCCGCGCCATTTGCGCCGAACTCGGCATCAGCGAGCGATGCCAGATCGAGGCCGTTCCGTGGGACGAACTGCAAGGTATCCTGACCGGCGGAGGCGCGGAAGCGATCATCGCGGGCATGGCTCCCTCGGCAAGCGCACGCGAGACACTTGGCTTCTCCCGTCCCTATTTCCGGATGCCAGCCCGTTTTGCGGTGCCGCGCGCGAAACATGCACAAGAAAACATAACGGATAATATTACCGGCAAGCGGATCGGCGTCGTATCGGATACGGCGCATGCGGCGGTCCTGGGCAACTACTTTCCGGGAGCGGAAGCCATCGCTTTTCCCGATCAGGCCGCCATGCTCGCAGCCCTGAAGGAAGGCAAGCTCGACGCGGCCTTCGGAGATGGCGTGAGCCTTTCTTTCTGGCTTGGCAGCAATGTTTCCGACAAATGCTGCGCTTTTTCTGGCGGGCCTTACATGGCGCCGCAATTCCTGGGCGACGGAATGACCGTCGCTGTGCGCAAGGAAGACCGCATCCTCGTGAACGCCTTCAACAATGCGTTGCAGGCGATGGAAGAGAAAGGCGTGATGGCTGAGCTCTATCTGAAGTATTTTCCAAACAGCTTTTACTGAACCCCGATGCCAATCATGCGCTCAAACATCCGCTAGATGATTGACGCCGCGCTGCTGCGGACATAGGGTCCGCGCGCCTAAAAACTCCAACAAAATGACAGGATAGTTTAAATGACAGCCCGAGTGCTTCCCGAAATCGATCTGACCCCCGAGCTTATCGCGGCGGCGGCAGAGGCCAAAGCATGGCCCTTCGAGGAGGCACAGAAACTCGTCAAACGCTACGAAAAGGCGGGCTTTCCCGAAACCATCCTGTTCGAGACCGGTTATGGGCCGTCGGGATTGCCGCATATCGGCACCTTCGGAGAGGTTGCACGCACATCAATGGTCCGCCATGCCTTCCGCGTGCTGACGCAGGGCAAGGTCAAGACAAAGATCCTCTGCTTCTCCGACGACATGGATGGCCTGCGCAAGGTTCCTGAAAACGTGCCGAACCGCGACATGATGACGACTTTCCTCGGCAAGCCGCTCTCCCGCGTGCCTGATCCGTTTTCCAACGAGCATCCTTCATTCGGCGCGGCAAACAATGCGCGTCTGCGCGCGTTTCTGGATCGTTTCGGTTTCGACTATGAATTCGCATCCGCAACCGACTATTACATATCCGGCCGGTTCGACGAGACCTTGCTGAAAATGCTCGCCGTCTATGATGATGTCATGAACATCATCCTGCCGACGCTGGGCGAAGAACGCCGTGCGACCTATTCCCCCTTCCTGCCGATCTGCCCGCGTACTGGTGTGGTCTTGCAGGTTCCGATGATCGCCCGCGACGTCAAGAAGGGAACGATCACCTATGAAGATCCGGAAACGGGCGAGCACATCGAAACCGAAGTGACCGGCGGCAAGGTGAAGTGCCAGTGGAAGGCCGATTGGGCCCTGCGCTGGACTGCGCTGAAGGTCGATTATGAGATGGCGGGCAAGGACCTGATCGACTCCGTTACCCTCTCGTCCAAGATCTGCAGGGCGCTTGGTGGCCGGGCTCCGGAAGGCTTCAATTATGAGCTTTTCCTTGACGACAAGGGCCAGAAGATTTCCAAGTCGAAGGGCAATGGCCTGACCATCGATGAATGGCTGACCTATGCGCCCACCGAAAGCCTTTCACTCTACATGTTCCAGAAGCCGAAGACGGCGAAGAAGCTGCATTTCGACGTCATCCCGAAGGCAGTGGACGAGTATTTCACATTCCTATCAGCCTACCCGAAGCAGGATTGGAAAAACCGCCTGGGCAATCCGGTCTGGCATCAGCATTACGGCATACCGCCAGAACTCGACATGCCTGTTCCATTCGCCATGCTGCTCAACCTTGTGAGCGCGTCCAATGCCTCCAATGCGGATGTGCTTTGGGGCTTCATCTCGCGCTATGCGCCAGGTGTGACCGCAGAAAACAATCCAAAGCTGGACGAACTGGTCAAATATGCCATCCGGTATTTCAACGACTTCGTCAAACCCACGAAGAAGTTCCGGGCGCCGGACGAAGTCGAGCGGCAGGCGCTGCAAGGGCTCGACGAAAAGCTGGCGTCCCTACCCGCCGATGCCGATGGCAACACGATCCAGAATGCCATGCTCGACGTGGCGCGGTCCATCGAGCGTTATCAGGACCACACGAAGAAAGGCCCGGAAGGCGGCCCAGGCGTGTCTGTTTCCTTCTTCCAGATGCTCTATGAAGTGCTGATCGGGCAGGAACGCGGGCCTCGCTTCGGTTCCTTCGTCGCGCTTTACGGTATCCCCGAAACGCGGGCGCTGATTGCCGCCGCTCTTGCAGGCACGCTCAGCTAGATCAGCCGATCAATCCGGTAAGGGTGCCGGAGGGAAAGGCAGGGAAACGTCGGGAGCCTCTCTCGTCATATCCTGCGGCGCCGGCTCCATCGGCGCCGCCCCCGGCAGCGGATCATAGATGCCGGGATCGAATCTCGGCGGCTCCAATCTCCCGCTGCTCGCCAGCGGCGCGGCGGGGCTGCCGAATATGCCGCGGTGCGCCTCTTCCGCCGCCTTCTGCATGTCGGCATATGCACTTTCGGCTTTGGCTCGCGCCCAGCCGTTTGAGACCAGCCATTCCGACACGTCCTGCCCCGCAAGCTGGCAATCGGTCATCACCACTTCTTCCGTCACCTGCTTCGGAACACGGCAGTTCAGTGAGCGCGAGCGCAGCCAGGAGCGGAAGGCCGTCCGCGCCTGCATTCCGCATGGCCATGACTTGCCATCGGGCGACGTGCATGTTTCATCCGCGGAAACGACGTCGATACCCTCCAGGACGATAGAGAATCCGGAAACCTCCACAATGCCCGCCGCGACAGCCACGGGGCGTGGCAACAGCCGGAATTCTTCCTTGTCGTCAATGGCAACGGCTTCCTGTTCCGGCAGGGAACGCAGCGGCGGCTGCGCGAGATCGCTCAACGGCGCGCGCGGCTCGACGCGCTCCAGAGGACCAGCCTCCCCCGGCTGCGGTATGATGGCTTCCTGAGGCGGGTTCGATTCCGGCTCCTTGGGCACGATAGTCCTGCCGGATGTCCGGGGTGAAGCCGAACCCGCTTCTTCCACACCGGTTTCGGCGGGCGCTTCATTTGCGGTCTTTGGACGCTCGACGGGCGGCATGGTGAAGATATAAGCCAGCACAAAGGCGACCAGCGTCATCAACGAAAAAAGCAGAATCCGTCTCATCAATCCATTATTGGCTTGCCCAGACGATCCGCGCAATCCATTCGACATCGGCAGGGTCGAATGTTCGTGCCGGATGTTCCGGATTCATCGAAAGAAATTCGACCGTGCGCGGTGTCTGGCGGCCAAGAATTTTCGCCATGACCTCACCTTCGCGGGTTTTCACCACGACGCGATCACCACGACGCACCGATGCACCCGGCAGAACGATAATCGTATCGCCATCCCTGTAAAGCGGCACCATGGAATCCCCGGACACCTCCAGCGCATAGGCTCCAGAGCCATGCCCGGTCGGAAATTCGACCACGTCCCACCCCTGCCCCACAGGAAACCCACCATCGTCGAAAAAGCCCCCGGCACCGGCCTGCGCCAGCCCCAGAAGCGGGATGGAATGAACGACAGGTAGCGTTGGAGCCCGTGCGGCAGTATCGCCCCGCACCAGGCCCATGAACTCGTCCAGCGTCGCGCCGGTGGCCTCCATGACCTTCGAGAGCGACTCCGTCGAAGGCCAGCGCGCACGTCCGTCACCGGCATATCGTTTCGATTTATTGAACGTCGTGGGATCGAGGCCAGCGCGCTTCGCCAGTCCCGACGCTGTCAGGGAATGGCGTTGAGCCAGCGCATCGATAGCAGCCCAGATATTGGCATGGGACAGGAACATGGCGTTCGCCCGACGAGTGAGGAAAAAATACCTTTCTTCATGTTTTTAAGGGTAATATTTCAAAAAGTCGAGTTCAATAGCGGACAATTTTCTTAAATAAAAAGGCGGGCAAAGCCCGCCTTTCCAATCCTGTGAGCGATCAGGCCGCTTTCTTTTCGGCTTCGTTATATGGATTGAAGCGGGCATAGAACGTGTCGCCCTCCGCGGCCATATCCAGAAGCAGTTTCGGAACCTTGAACTGCGGTCCGTATTTCTTCTGCAACCCCTTGGAGATTGCGACGAATTTCGCCACGCCCATGCCGTCGATATAGGAAAGCGTTCCGCCCGTATAAGGCGCGAAACCAAAAGCGAGGATCGAGCCGACATCGGCTTCACGCGGATCGGTGACGATGCCTTCTTCCATGACGCGAGCAGCCTCAAGAGCAATGGTGAAGAGGAAGCGTTGCTTCAGCACCTCGACATCGATCTTGTCCGCATCCTGCTGCGGATAGAGCGTCTTCAGCTCCGGCCAAAGATGCTTCTTGGCGGGCTTCGCCGGATAGTCATAAAAGCCTTTTCCGTTCTTGCGGCCCTTGCGGTCATATTTCTCGACCAGCGCGTCGACCAGTTCCACATGGCGCGGGTCAACAGCCTTCGGACCCAGATCGGCAAGCGTGGCTTTCAGGATCTTCTGCGACAGGTCGATGGCCGTCTCGTCATTGAGCGCCAGCGGCCCGACCGGCATGCCAGCCATGCGGGCGGCATTTTCAATCATTGCAGGCGGAACGCCTTCGATCAGCATATTATAGGCTTCCGACATGTAACGCAGCACACAACGATTGACATAGAAGCCGCGTGTATCGTTGACAACGATCGGCGTTTTCTTGATCGCACGAACATAGTCGAGCGCGACGGCAAGCGCCTTGCCGGAGGTCTTCTTGCCGAGAATGACCTCCACCAGCAGCATCTTGTCCACCGGCGAGAAGAAGTGAATGCCGACGAAGTTCTTCGGGCGTTTGGACACCTTGGCAAGACCGGTGATCGGCAGCGTCGAGGTGTTGGAGGCGAAGATGGCGGTCGGCTTCAGCACGGCTTCCGCCTGCTCGGTGGCCGCCTTCTTCACATCGCGATCCTCAAACACGGCCTCAACCACCAGATCGCAACCGTCGAGATCGGCATAATCGGCCGTCGGGGTAATGAGCGAAAGAAGCTTTTCCTTGTCTTCCGCGCTCATCCGGCCTTTCTGCATCTCCTTGGCGATCAGCTCGGCCGAATGGGCCTTGCCCTTTTCAGCGGCTTCGACGCTCCGGTCGAGCAGAACGACAGGGATGCCGACTTTCGCGGTCACATAGGCGATGCCAGCGCCCATGAAGCCCGCGCCAAGCACACCAATCTTCTTGAACTTCGTGGGCTTCACATCGGCCGGGCGGCGCGCGCCCTTGTTCAGTTCCTGAAGCGAAACGAACAGCGAGCGGATCATCATGCCCGCCTCGGTCGTCTGGAGGATCTGGGTGAAATAGCGCTGCTCGATCCTGAGGGCGGTGTCAAACGGCACCAGCAGACCTTCATAGACACATTTCACGATCGCCGCCGCGCCGGGATAGTTGCCGTAGGTCTCACGGCGCAGGATCGCGGTGGCCGCTGGCCAGAGATTGGCGCCCGCCGCCGAGTAGATCGGGCCGCCGGGCAGTTTGAAACCCTTCTCATCCCAGGGCTGCACCGGCTTCAGGCCGTCCTTGATGAGCTTCCTGGCGGTCTCCACCAGCTTTTTCAGCGGTGCGGTCTCCGTGATGAGTCCCATGGCCTTGGCGCGTTGGGGCGTCAGGCTCTGGCCGGTCGTCATCATCTGAAGCGCGTCCTGCTGATTTGTCAGGCGCGGCACGCGCTGCGTTCCGCCAGCGCCGGGGAAGATGCCAACCTTCACTTCCGGCAGCGCCATTTTCACGGACGCATCATCAGCCGCGACACGCGCATGGCAGGCGAGCGACATTTCGAAAGCGCCACCCATGCAGGTGCCGTTGATCGCCGAAACCCACGGCTTGCCCGAGGTTTCCAGCTTGCGAAACAGCCCCGTCATGCGCCCCGTGGTTTCAAACAGCAGCTTGACTGCGTTATCCGGGTCTTTCGCCTTCTCGTCCTGAAAAAGCTGGAACATGCGCTTGAGCATGGTCAGATCCGCGCCACCGGAGAACGTATCCTTGCCGGAGGTGATGACAGCGCCCGTGATGGCGGCGTCGCCCGTCACGCGATCAATGATCGCATCCAGCTCGCCCATCACCTCTTCGGTGAAGACGTTCATGCTCTTGTCCGGCATATCCCACGTGACAAGCGCGATACCGTCGCTATCGACATCGAATTTGAAGTTTGTGTAGCTCATGATCTCTCCTCCAAATCAGACGCGTTCGATGATGGTTGCAGTGCCCATGCCAGCACCGATACAAAGCGTAACGAGGGCGATGTTCAGGTCGCGGCGCTCCAGCTCGTCCAGCACCGTGCCAAGGATCATCGCGCCGGTTGCGCCCAGCGGATGACCCATGGCAATCGCCCCGCCATTGACGTTGATCTTGTCATGCGGAATGTCGAATGCCTGCATGTAACGCAGCACGACAGCGGCGAAAGCCTCGTTCAACTCGAACAGATCGATGTCCGAAAGCTTCATCCTGGCGCGCTTCAGCAGTTTCTCGGTCACATCGACAGGACCGGTCAGCATCAGCGCCGGATCGGAGCCGATATTGGCGAAGGCGCGGATACGCGCACGCGGCGCCTTGCCGCCAAGCATCCTTCCGGCTGCCTTCGAGCCAAGCAGAACGCCAGCTGCTCCATCGACGATACCGGACGAATTGCCTGCATGATGAACGTGGTTGATCGTCTCTACTTCAGGATGCGCCTGGATACCGACCGCATTGAAGCCACCCATTTCACCCGGCATCACGAATGATGGATTGAGCTGACCGAGGGTCTGCATATCCGTCGAAGGGCGCATGTGTTCGTCCCGGTCGAGGATTGTCAGGCCATTCTGGTCTTTAACAGGGATAACCGAATTCCTGAAATATCCCTTTTCCCAGGCATTGCCTGCGCGCTTCTGGCTTTCAACGGCATAGGCGTCGACGTCATCACGCGAGAAACCATATTTGGTTGCGATCAGATCGGCGGAAACACCCTGTGGCATGAAATAGCTCGGCAGGCCGACCGACGGGTCCATGTACCATGCGCCGCCCGACATGCCCATGCCGACGCGCGACATGGATTCAACGCCACCGGCGATGACGATGTCGTCGGCGCCCTGGACAATCTTGGCTGCGCCGAAATTGACGGCATCGAGACCGGAGGCGCAGAAGCGCGAAATCTGCATTCCCGGCGCCTTGAAATCATAACCCGCTTCAAAGGCGGAAGAGCGCGGAATGACCGCACCCGCTTCACCAACAGGATCGACGCAGCCGTAGATGATGTCATCGACCTGAGCCGTATCGAGGCCGTTGCGGTCGCGCAGTGCTTCCAGCACTTTCGCGCCAAGGCGCACGGCAGGCACTTCATGCAGGCTGCCATCCTTCTTGCCGCGTCCGCGCGGGGTGCGGACATGGTCGTAAATATATGCATCGGCCATTTTACATTCTCCCTATCTCGTACCTGCCTGCGGCTCAAAGGCTACGGGCAATCAAGAGCTTCATGATTTCGTTCGTGCCGCCATAGATGCGCTGAACGCGTGCGTCGCGGAACATGCGTGCAATCGGATATTCATTCATATAGCCGTAGCCGCCATGCAATTGCAGGCACTCGTCCATGACCTTGCACTGCAAATCGCTCAGCCAGTATTTGGCCATCGAGGCGGTCGCAGGATCCAGCCCGCCATTCACGTGGCGCTCCACGCAATGATTATAGAACACGCGCCCAACGCTCGCCTCTGTCTTGAGTTCAGCGAGCTTGAACTGGGTATTCTGGAAATCGATAATCGCCTTGCCGAATGCCTTGCGCTCCCTGACATAGTCGATGGTCACGGCAAGCGCCCGCTCGATCATGGCAATCGCCGTACCGCCGATCTGAAGGCGTTCCTGCGGCAATTGCTGCATGAGCTGGACAAAGCCCTGCCCTTCTTCAGTACCCAGAAGATTGGATGCGGGAACACGAACCTCGTTGAAAAACAGCTCAGACGTATCGTTGGACTTCAGGCCGATCTTGTCGAGGTTGCGGCCACGCTCGAAGCCTTCCACCGCATCGGTCTCAACAACGAAAAGCGACGTGCCTTTCGCGCCAAGGCCGGGATCCGTCTTGGTGACAACAACAATCAGATTGGCAAGCTGGCCGTTGGTGATGAATGTCTTGGATCCGTTGATGACATAATGGTTGCCATCCTTTTTTGCCGTCGTCTTGACACCCTGAAGATCGGAGCCAGCGCCCGGCTCCGTCATGGCGATAGCGCCGATCAACTCGCCGGTCGCCATTTTCGGCAGCCATTTCCGCTTCTGCTCTTCCGAGCCGTAATGCAGGATATAGGGTGCGACGATGGAATTATGCAGCGCAATGCCGAAACCATCGACGCCAACATGGCCGATTGCCTCCAGAATCGCGCTTTCATGAGCATAGGTGCCACCCGCACCGCCATATTCCTCCGGCATCGACGCGCAGAGCAGGCCGTTTTCGCCTGCCTTTTCCCAAACCGATCGGTCGAAGATTTCCTGCTTCTCGAAACGCTCATAATGCGGCAGGACTTCGGCTTCCATGAATTTCGAAGCCATGTCCTGAAGCATCACGACATCCTCTGTCTTCCATGAGGGAAGCGGAACACCGAGGACTTCCTCCGGCCGTGCAGTCATGCTTTATCTCCCTTTCAGGCCGTCCCCGATCCGAAGGAGACGGCTCCTCTTGTCCGGTCAACCTAGAACGCTTCGGCTGGCAGTTCCATCATCGTGTCGGCGCCCGTCTGGATGCGGGCCAGATGAGCGGACGTCTCGGGCATGACACGCTCCATGAAATAACGCGCCGTCACCAGCTTGGTTTCGAGGAATGCCGCATTTTCGTTGCCGCCATTCGCAAGCTGTTCCTGCGCGGTTCTGGCCATCAGCGCCCACATGTAGCCGAGCGATACGAGGCCGAAGAGGTGCATGTAATCCGTTGACGCCGCACCGGCATTGTCGGGCTTGGCCATGGCGTTCTGCATCAGCCACATGCTGGCGGCCTGCAAATCATTGAGGCCCTTCTTCAGATGCTTGGTGAAGAAGGAAAGCTTTTCGTCGTCGCGATTGGCTTCGCAGAAATCGCCCACTTCCTTGAAGAACGCCATGATCGCGCGGCCGCCGTTCGCGCCCAGCTTCCGGCCCACGAGATCAAGCGCCTGAATGCCGTTTGCGCCCTCGTAGATCATGGCGATACGGGCATCGCGGACATACTGGCTCATGCCATGTTCCTCGATATAGCCATGACCGCCATAGACCTGCTGCGCCATGACCGCGTGATCGAAACCCTTGTCGGTGAGAACGCCTTTCAGGACCGGCGTCATCAGCCCGAGAATATCATCGGCAAGCTGCTTTTCGGCGTCATCGCCGGAACGATGAGCAACGTCCGACTTCAGCGCCGACCAGAGCAGGAATGCACGCCCGGCTTCATTGAACGACTTGATCGTCATCAGGATACGGCGAATATCCGGATGAACAATGATCGGGTCTGCCTTCTTTTCCGGAGCCTTCGGGCCGGAGAGCGAGCGGCCCTGAATGCGCTCTTTCGCATAGGTGACAGCATTCTGGTAGGCGATCTCGGCGATGGAAAGTCCCTGCAGGGCGACGCCGAGACGGGCCTCATTCATCATGGTGAACATGGCGCGCAGACCCTTGTTCTCGCCGCCAATCAGATAGCCGGTTGCATCGTCATAATTCATGACACAGGTGGCATTGCCGTGAATGCCCATCTTCTCTTCGATGGAACCGCAGGACACGCCGTTGCGCTCACCGGGATTGCCATTTTCATCAAGAGTGAATTTCGGCACGATGAAGAGCGAAATGCCTTTCGTCCCTTCCGGCGCGCCTTCGATGCGGGCCAGTACCAGATGAATGATGTTATCCGCCATATCGTGATCGCCGGCGGAGATGAAAATCTTCTGCCCGGAAACCCTGTAGGAACCATCGGCCTGAGGCACGGCGCGCGTGCGCAGCAGGCCAAGATCGGTGCCGCAATGGGGCTCTGTCAGGTTCATGGTGCCCGTCCATGCGCCTTCGACCATTTTCGGCAGATAGGCCTGCTTCTGCTCGTCCGTTCCATGGGTCAGGATCGCCGCAATCGCGCCCTGCGTCAGGCCCGGATACATGACCAGCGCCATGTTGGCCGACGACATATATTCACCGACAGCCACATGAAGTGTGTAGGGCAGGCCCTGACCGCCATATTCCGGCGGCACAGCAAGACCAACCCAGCCACCCGCGCGATATTCATCGAACGCATCCCTGAAGCCGGACGGGACCGTCACCGATCCATCGTCGTGCCGTTTGCAGCCTTCATGATCGCCGGACTGGTTGATCGGGAAAAGCGTGTTCTCCGCGAGCTTCGCACCCTCCTGGAGAATGGCTTCCACGATATCTATCGACGCGTCCTCGAAACCGGGCAGATTGTTGTAACGCTCAATCCCCAGGACGTCCCTCAGGACAAAAAGCGTATCTTCTACGGGCGCGCGATAGTTTGGCATCGAAAGACTCCTCCTGAATCCGGGACAAAACACGCATTCCGACAGGATGCGGCTTCTGTTTCCATTCACCTATCAAATTTTGACGTTTGCGTAAACGTCAAAATAATGAATTTTCCAATCCTGAGCCTCAAACAGGCAGGAATATATCGCAACTCACCAAATTGGGTTTCCACAACCCGCAACAAGTACCTTTTTCCTCAAAGAGGCACGGGGATTAACCGGTTGTTTACCATGTTTCGCCGAATGTGCGGAGGCGGCAATCCGTGTTGCGGGGTGCGAATTTCACGGTTTGCCGCGAATGATGGCAAAGGGGCTGGCGGGCGATTGGAATGGCAATGTGCGAAAAGCGGTTGAACCGTTGCAAAAACCAATCAGCGCCCCGGTCCATGAGCAAGATCACAGGGGGGCCAGCAAAGCTGGCGCAATCCGATGGCAAGGCAGGCGGGTTCATGAAAGACCAACGCTCGATACTCGAACAGGTGAATGCCAACAGGACGCGCCGCAATCCGATGTCGATTGAGGAGCTCAACCGCACGCTCGCCGCGCTGGAAAGCCGCCTGAACAGCGCCGCCTCACCGCGCGACATGCGCAGCTACCGGGATGGCGGCGAGGATATTTCGCAACGCTTCAACGATCTGGCACGCAACATCGAAACCGGACGGCGCGAGCTCACGCAGCCGCAACCGGTTCCGTCAAGCGCTGGCCGATATGACCGCGATGCCGCGTTGCATGAAACCGCACCCGGTCTGTCCGCAATCACGCAGGAACTGAAGCAACTACGCCAAGAACTGCGCGCCGAGATGTCCTCCAGCGTCCGGCGCGAGTTCGACATTCTTGGCCGCGACATGCAGCATCTGCATGAAACGACGTCCGAAAAAAGCTATGCGCCGCAAATCAGCGCCGAGATCCATCGTGTTGCGGAAGGCGTGCGCGCCATCGCGGACCGAGATCAGGATGAAAGCCTGTTGAACCTGCGTGGCGACCTCGAGGAACTGAAGCGCACCGTGCAGACACTGGCACGGGAAGATTCGCTCGACCGGCTCAATCACCGCTGGGATTCGATCGATGAGCGGTTGAGCAGCCCCGATCTTGCGACGCTTGAAGCGCGGCTTGAGCAAATCCGCCAGGCTGTGGAGACGCTGCCGCAATCCCTTTCGATATCAGGTCTTGAAGACAAGGTGCGTGTGCTTTCCAACGCTGTCGAGCAGGTTTCACACAGGAGCGCTTCCCCCCTTTCGCTTGACCTAATGCAGCAACTGGACGAGCGACTGGACGAGATCAGCCGCGCGATCCTTGCATCGACCGTCGTTTCGAAATCCAACCAGCTGGACGCGGCAGCCTTCGAGCGGCTTGAAGCGCGGATTTCCGCCATTGCGGCCCGCATCGAGGACGCGTCCGAAGAACGCGCAACCGACGCCATGCTTCAGCGTATGGAGGAACTGGCCGAACGCATCGACCTGATGGCGGAAAGGAATAGCCAGCCGGATCGCAACGTCAGACAACTGGCCGAACAGATCGGCCTGATGGCGCGTTATCTCGAAAGCGTACCGATGGCGCCAGTCGCTCCGGATTTTGCGCAACTGGAGGACCGTCTCCAGCTCATCATGGACAAGCTGGATGTCAGCGAGCATCACCAGCACCAGGCGGCCCCCCATTTTATCGACGCCATCGATCGCCGTTTCGAGGAACTGACCCATCGGCTGGACCGGAACCAGCTTGCGGCATCCGCCGTCGATACGCGGTTATTCGAGAGCCTTGACGAACGCTTCGAAGACCTGGCGCGTCACCTGACCGCCAGCACGCAGGTTTCGGCGCCGTCCGATAGCGAAGCCTTGCGGAATCTGGAATTTCAGGTGGCCGAACTGTCGCGTCATCTTTCAAATTTGCCCGAGCGTTCGGACCAGATGACGGAAATCACGCCGCGTCTGGATGCAATCGAACAGTCCATTGCGACAAATCGCGATGCCGTGCTGGACGCCGCTCGTGAAGCGGCGGAATATGCCATTCGCAATCTGGCGCAAAACGGCAACGCCAACGACGCTGTGGCCGTTGAAGAACTCGCCAACGATCTCAAATCTCTCGAAGTGCTGGCCAGAAAATCCGACGATCGCAATACAAAGACCTTTGAGGCAATTCACGACACCCTGCTCAAGATCGTTGACCGGCTTGGTTCGCTCGAAGGGGAAATGACGGGCGGGGAAAAGCGTGCGCAGTCAACGCCCAAGAATCGGCTGGCCCAGACGCCGGCACTGGATTTCGACCACGCGGAAACCGGCCGTCGCGAGCCTGTCTCCGATGCGCCAGGCGAAACGCTTGCGATGCCGGATGACAACAAAGATAGTGCGCTGGCTGCCGTGATCACCGACAGCGATGAAGCACCCCACGCCGCGCCTGCCGCAAGGCGGAAGTCGCTTTTCAGCGGCTTCGGACTTGGGCGCAAGGGACTTGGGCGCAAGGGACGGGACCGGCCGGTTGTCGAACACATGGACCCGACGATCGACCTCGCGGACGATAGCAACGACGAAACAGACGTCGCCACCGCGATCGATCCGGAGCTGGTCAACCAGCCGCTGGAGCCCGGTTCCGGCAAACCCGACCTCAACGCCATCCTGAAACGCGTGCGTGAAGAACGCCGCTCCGGCAGCATCGCCATAGGCTCCGATGCAGGCAAGGCCGACTATATCGCCGCCGCCCGTCGCGCAGCGCAGGCAGCAGCGACCGAAGCGGAAACCCTCAAAGCCGGATTGCAAGGCGAAGCACCGCAATCGGACTCCAATCTTCGGGCCTTGTTCAATCGCCAGCGCAAACCGATCCTGATGGCCATTGGCGCCATCATCATCGCGATCGCGGGCATCCAGATGAAGGACGCATTGCTGCCGCTTGGGAAGTCCTTCATGAGTGAGCCTTCCGTCGCCAGACAGGCAGCGCCCACGCCCGAGAAACCAGTGGAGGCGGTGACATCGGCCAATACCGGAAATGCGACGCCGCGCGACGACATCATCATCCGATTTCCATCGGCAGCCGCCATCCCGGCTCCCGACATGACCACGGTCGGCTCCTTGCAGAAAGCTCCGCCTACGGCAGAGGCCAACTCTCTCCGAATCCCGTCCATTTCCGACGCTACGGGGCCGGTCGCACTGCGCGAGGCCGCTGAGGAAGGCGATCCGAAGGCGCTCTTTGAAGTCGGCAATATCTACACGGACGGACGGGGCGTACCAAGCGACATGTCTCAGGCAGTCAAGTGGTATGAGGCCTCCGCCGGTCTCGGCTATGCCCCGGCGCAATATCGGCTTGGCAATTTCTATGAAAAAGGGCTTGGCGTCGCGCGCGATCTGGGTAAAGCGAAAACATGGTATCAGCTTGCTGCCGAACAGGGCAACGCAAGCGCCATGCACAATCTCGCCGTGCTGTTCGCAAGCGGTCTGGATGGCGCGCCGGACAATGAATCCGCTGAACGCTGGTTTATCCGGGCGGCTGAGCTTGGTGTGAAGGACAGCCAGTTCAATCTCGGCATCCTCACCGCCAAGGGATTTGGGATGCCGCAGAATCTCGAAGAAAGCTACAAGTGGTTCGCTGTCGCCGCCAAGTCGGGCGATGCGGATGCCGCACAGAAGCGCGACGAGGTTGCGAAGGCCATGGACCCGCAGCAGCTCGAACGCGCTCGCGCTGCAGCTGAACTCTGGAAGCCAAAGCCTCTCAACGCCGCCGCCAACACGCTCGACATACCCGACGCATGGAAGATCAGCGGCGACGCGACGGCTTCCGTCGACATGAAAAAAGCCGTGCAGAATATCCAGCTCATTCTCAACAAGAATGGCTACGACGCAGGCAATGCCGATGGCATGATGGGCGACAAGACCAAGCAGGCGATCGCCGCGTTCCAGAAGGCGAACGGCATGAAACCGACAGGGGAAGTCGACCGGGATCTGGTTCGCGTTCTGCTCGAAAAGAACGGCTGAACCGGTGCTTGTCGCGGCTTTCGCCGACAAGTTCTGCATAAAGCGCGCGAATGTCCGGTCTGGGCCAAACATGAATTGACTTAGCTGGTTCCAGAGCGCAGAAACCTTGGTATCAGAGTTGTCGGCACAGGCGGGCGAGGCAGGAGGCGCGCCCGGCTCTCATCCAGTTCGGGGCACCGGTGTTCAGTATTTATCTCCCCATCGCCGAAATGTCGGCAAATATGCTCGCTCTGCTCGGAATGGGTGCTGCCGTCGGGTTTCTGTCGGGCATGTTTGGCGTTGGCGGCGGCTTCTTGATCACTCCTCTCCTGATTTTCTATAATATTCCGCCCGTGGTCGCCGTGGCGACTGGCGCAAACCAGGTTATAGCGTCCTCGTTCTCCGGCGCGCTCGTGCATTTCAAGCGCGGAACGCTGGACGTGAAACTTGGCTTGCTTCTGGTATTGGGAGGCCTCATCGGCGCTGTCGTTGGCATCTATATTTTCACGCTGCTGCGCGAACTCGGCCAACTCGACCTGATCGTGGCCATTCTCTATGTCGTCTTTCTCGGCACCGTTGGCGGGCTGATGCTTATCGAAAGCGTACGTGCGCTTCGCCGGGTCCGGCAGGGTCAACTCGTCACCCTGAAAAAGCCCGGCCAGCACAATTGGATTCACCGCCTGCCGTTCAAGATGCGGTTCCGGGCTTCGAAGCTCTATGTCAGCGTCATTCCGGTTCTGACGCTTGGTTTCTTCATCGGTATCCTGTCCTCCGTGATGGGTGTTGGCGGCGGCTTCATCATGGTTCCGGCGATGATCTATATGCTCAAGGTGCCGACCAACGTCGTTATCGGAACGTCACTGTTCCAGATCGTCTTTGTGACCGCGGTCACCACGGTCATGCAGGCGACGACCAACCAGTCGGTCGACATTGTTCTCGCGCTTCTCCTGATGCTCGGCGGCGTGATCGGCGCGCAATATGGCGCGCGTGCCGGGCAAAAGCTGCGCGGCGAACAATTGCGCGCCCTGCTTGGACTTCTGGTTTTGGCGGTCGGCCTGCGCCTCGCATTCGGGCTGTTCATGAAGCCGGACGATCTTTATTCCGTTTCACTCGCACAATTGACGGGAGGATGATGATGCGACACCTGCGTCACATCTTTCTCGTTCCGGTATTGATTATCGCAGGCTCGCAATCGGCATCGGCGCAGCCCGCGCCAAACACTGAATCCATCGAGATCGGCCTGTCGACGGAGACGATCTCCATTACATCCGGCTTCGGCGGCACCGAGCTGACCGTATTCGGCGCGGTCGATAATGCCGACCCCCTGATCCAGCGGCAGGGGCGCTATGATGTCATCGTTATCCTCGAAGGGCCGCGAAAGAACCTCGTAGTGCGGCGCAAGGACCGCATCGCAGGTATTTGGATCAACGCGGAATCCGTCACGTTCCTCAACGTGCCTCTTTCCTACTCGCTTGCCTCGACCCGCAACCTTCAGGACATCACGACGGAGAAGGTATACAAGCAGCTTACGCTCGGCGTGAACAATCTGTTTCTGGAGCCGGAGCCCGGCTTTACGTCCAACGAGGTGCTGGCCGAATTCTCCAGGGAACTACCCCGCGTGAAGACCAAGCAGAGGCTTTACACGCAGCGTATCGGCGATGTGCAGTTCCTCTCGGCCACCCTGTTTCGAGCGACGCTGTATCTGCCCGCCAACGTGCCGACCGGCATGCACAAGGCAAGAGCCTTTCTTTTCCGCAACGGTGAGTTCCTGCGCGAGAGTTCGACCAACCTGCAAATCGTCAAGGCCGGCCTCGAACAGCGCATTTTCCATGCCGCGCATGAATACAGCTTTCTCTACGGTCTGTTCGCGGTGTTTCTTGCCGTGATTACCGGCTGGTTCGGCCGCATTCTCTTCCGGAAGGATTAACCCGGAAACAGGGCCGCGCGCGCGATGGGATAGACGCGCTCTGTCCCAAGCATGAAAGCGCAAAGCCGCTCCTCCGCGAAAAGCCCCCTGAAGGCGCGATCCAGCACATTGAGGGCGCCCGTGTAGGCCCCGAAGGCTGGCATGATGAGCCGTTCGCCATCACTGGCGAAGCATGGCCGCCGCACGGAACTGCCACGGCGGACGATCCTCGCCGCCGGATGAAGATGGCCCGCGATCTCGCCCCGCGACGCGACCAGGCGTGGTTCGTGCCGGAAGGTCAGGGCGCCAGTCGCAAGCTCAAGGAAAGTCTCTCCCGGCAGATCGACCGGAACATTCGGGTCATGATTCCCGGTGATCCAGACCCAGCTTCGGCCGTTCATCAATTCTTTCAGGCGCACGCTGTAGATCTCGGGCAAGCGGGCGGACGCTTCCGGATCATGGAAACTGTCGCCAAGGCTGATAACGGTTTTCGGATGATATCGCGCCATGACCTTCGCCAGAACGCCCAGCGTCGCGCCGGTATCATAAGGCGGCACCAGCATGCCGCGACGAGCGAAAGAAGAACCCTTTTCAAGATGCAGGTCCGATACGATCAATATTCGCTCTTCCGGCAGGTACAGTACCCCGGCCGGATCGCATAGCGCCGCGACACCAGCGATACTGGTCTCGACTGCACCGGCAAAACTGCCGCCTGCCATTTTCAGGGCAACGCTCATTCAGTTCTGTCCATCGACTGTATCAATTCCCCGGCGGCTTCCTCAAGAAGCACATCGCCCGCGTCTCCCGTCACGCTCTCCTTGCCGATCTCCAGCATGACAGGCACGGCAAGCGGCGAAATCTCGTCCAGATCCCGATGCACAATCCTGTTCTTTATGCGCGTCAGCATATCGCCCAGCCGGCGAATGTCGAGCAGTCCCGTCGCCGCATCCGTGCGCGTGGCCTGCATCAAAATGTGATCGGGCTCATGGTTGCGAAGAACATCATAGATCAGATCGGCCGAAACCGTGACCTGGCGGCCGGTTTTTTCCTGACCGGGATGGCGTTTTTCGATCAGCCCCGAAATCAGCGCACAGTTGCGGAAGGTGCGCTTGAGCAGAAAGCTCTCCGCCAGCCACGCTTCCAGATCATCGCCCAGCATGTCCTCGTCGAAAAGCTGTTTCAGCGGCAGTTCGCCCTTTCGGAACATGCGCCCCATGTCATGCAGGCCCCAGATGGCCAACGAATAGTCGGTCGCGACAAAGCCAAGCGGCCGCGTTCCCGCGCGCTCCAGACGGCGCGTAAGCAGCATGCCAAGCGTCTGGTGCGCCAACCTTCCTTCGAAAGGATAGGCCACCATATAGTATCGCTGGCCACGCGGAAATGTCTCCACCAGCAATTGGTCCGCCTTCGGCAATACCGACCTGTCCTTCTGGATCTCCAGCCAGTGCCCGACCTGCTCCGGCAACCGCTTCCACTGCGAGGGATTGGCCAGCATCCCGCGAACCTGGCTGGCCAGATAGGTCGACAACGGAAACTTGCCGCCCGCATAGGCCGGGATGCGCGCATCGAAGCCCTCCGCGCTCGACACGATGCACTCATTCTCGCGGATGCCCTCGAACCGCAACACCTTGCCCGCGAAAAAAAATGTATCGCCCGGCACGAGCTGTTCCAGAAAATACTCCTCGACCTTGCCCAGAACAGGTCCGCCGCGTGCATTGGCTCCCCGTCCTTGTTGACGCGTCAGGCGCACATTCAGCTCCGGCGCCTCGATGATCGTGCCCACGTTCAACCGATATTGCTGCGCAACGCGCGGGTGCGACACCCGCCATGTGCCATCGGCGGCTTTTCTGATTTTCGCGAAACGCTCATAGGTTTTCAGCGCATAGCCGCCCGTCGCCACGAAATCGACAATACGGTCAAACGTCTCACGCGGAAGCGAAGCGTAGGGCGCGGCGCTTCGCACTTCATCATATAGCTGCCCGGCCTCGAATGGTTGCGCGCAAGCCATACCGAGCACATGTTGCGCCAGAACATCCAGCGCGCCGTCGACCACTGGCGGCGTGTCCTGCGCCCCGAGATAGTTGGCGTCGAGCGCAGCCTGGCATTCCATCACCTCGAAACGGTTTGCGGGAACCAGAATGGCGCGCGACGGTTCGTCCATGCGGTGATTGGCGCGCCCGATACGCTGGGCTAGCCGGCTTGCCCCCTTGGGAGCCCCGACATGGATCACCAGATCGACATCGCCCCAGTCGATCCCGAGATCGAGCGTCGAGGTGGCGACAACGGCGCGCAGGCGGTTCTCGGCCATGGCCTGCTCGACCTTGCGGCGCTGCCCCACGTCGAGCGAGCCGTGGTGAAGCGCGATCGGCAGGCTATCCTCGTTGATCCGCCACAGTTCCTGAAACAGCCTTTCAGCCTGACTGCGCGTATTGACGAAAAGCAGCGTCGTCTTGTGCCGCTTGACCGCCTCATAGACATCGGGAATGGCATAGCGCGCAGAATGACCGGCCCAGGGTATCCGCTCCTCCGTCTCAAGGATCGAGATTTTCGGCTTTGCGCCGCCATCCACGGTCACGAGACCGGCCATCGAGCCCGCTTCATCCTGAGCCACAAGCCATTGGCGCAGTTCATCCGGCTCGGCCACGGTCGCGGAGAGCCCTATGGTCTGAAGGTCCGGCCTCAGCTTTCGAAGCCGCGCCAGACCGAGCGACAGCAAATGGCCACGCTTGGAAATAACCAGCGAATGCAACTCGTCGAAAATCACGTAGCGCAGATTTTCGAAGAACCGCTCGGCGTCCTTTGATGCGATCAGCAGGGCAAGTTGTTCCGGCGTGGTCAGCAGTATATCCGGTGGCACGAGCTTCTGCCTCTGGCGCTTGTGCGCTGGCGTATCCCCTGTACGCGTCTCGATTTCGACGGGCAGGCGCATTTCCGTCACCGGTGTGTTGAGATTTCGCTCGATATCAACCGCCAGCGCCTTTAGCGGCGAAATATAGAGCGTATGGATGCCTCGTTTCGCAGTACCGGGCTTCAGCCGACCCCGCTTTGCCAGATCGGTCAGCGAGGGCAGGAAACCGGCCAGTGTCTTGCCCGCGCCCGTCGGCGCAATGAGAAGCGTCGACCCGCCGCTTGCCGCGCGCGCAAGAAGCTCAAGCTGATGCGGACGCGGCGACCATCCCTTCGAGCAAAACCAGCGCCGAAAACTGTCGGGCAATTCGGCATTGGCGGTTTCGGAATCGGTCAGGACGGCTTGTTTCACAGGCGGAATCTAGTCGGTCGGAGGGCGTTCGCCAAGCGCCTCAGCCACCGGAACGCAATCTGGCCACAACGATCAGGCCCCTGACGGGTGCTCCATGGTCCATCCGCAGCGTTTCCCGTTGCAGCGTTTCGACAAGAAAGCCGTGATCGGCCAGCAGCCGGCAGACATAGGTTTCCGAATGGGCATAGCGCAGCGATTCACGCAGGATCAGATCCTGATCCTCGTCATGAACCTCTACCGAGAACGCGAAGATCCCGTTCTCCCGAAGCCGTCTCGACACATTGGCAAAGGCCCGCTCAAGATCGCCCACGTAGACAAACACGTCCGCCGCCACGACCAGACCGGCCATTGTAACGGAACCGGCAGGCGTATTGATATCGCCCTGCTCCAGCCTGTCGTAGATATTCTTCTCCCGTGCCTTTTGCAGCATCGCTTCGGAAAGGTCGGAGCCTTCGAGATATTCGGTCCTGCTCCGCAGCAGTTCCCCCATAAGGCCCGTACCGCAGCCCATATCCACGACCGAACGGAGGTTTTCGCCGCCACTGCTTATGCCGATAGCCGCGTCAAGAAGCTGTGGGGCACGGTAGTCGAGTTTCCCCACCAGCGCCTTTTCAAAGGTCGGCGCATAGGCATCGAAAAGCGTTTCGACATAGGCCACCGGCGGCGTTTCGGGCCGTTCGATCAGACCCGTCGCCGCCATGCGCAGGCTTGCTCCCAAATGGTCCTGCGGATCGAGCGCCAATGTGCGCCGCCACGCGTCTTCGGCTGCCGCAAGATTGCCGCTTCCGGCTTCCATCTCGGCAAGCCGGAACCAGCCCGGAGCCCAATTCGGTACGATGTCGAGCGCCTGCCGCATGAGATCGAGCGCCGGCTCCCAGTCACCGCTTTCAAACATCATTTCGGCATATTGCACGCGGCGATCAGCGATCAGATCCCCCGATGAGAGGAAAGCGCGAGTCATCTGTGTTTTTGAACCTGAGTAACGAGTGTGATTTACGGATTTGAAGTTCCTGGGCTGGATGCTATCCAGATAACAGGGACTTCAAATCCAACACACTAGGGTGCGACTGACACGCGGATGGCATGCAGATCGATTGTCTTGCCATTTCCGCTGATATCTGTGTTCAGGGTGATTTTGCCACCCGATTTCGCCCTTGCGCCGGACGCGAATTGCACCTCAAAGAGATATTCGTTTTGTTCGTCTGTAACGTCGTATCGCATGCGGCCGCAATCAGCCAAACCATCGAAGTCGCAGCTAACGGCCATTTGCGTCACATCCCCGTTATCGCTTTCCGCGATAATATCGAAAACGGCCAGTTTACCGCTCAATTGCTCCACAATGCCCTGCCCGATATCGAAGGTGATGTAATCGTTTTCATCGGGTGATTTCAGGCGAACGATCTGTCTTCCGTCCTTGGTGACGACTTCCGCCGTCGCCCTGCCCGAAACGGAAAGCTGCGTCGGGTTTGACGGATCAAAAACCGTGATCCAGTCGATGTCCGCAGCCGTCTCGCCCTCTTTCAGCGGCGCTCCCGTCGCGCCGCCGGCGCCGAGCTGCGGCCTGCTGCGATTGGCAGAAGCATTTTGCATATCCGAAGACGAAATCCAGAGATAACCGAAACCCGCAAGGGCCGCCAGACATCCCGCTGTCAGAAGGAAACGGCGGAAACCGCCCTTCTTTTTTTCCTTCCTCGCCTTTCCCGGCTTTGCCTGTTTGACCGGCTTCAATGGAGCCCTGTCATCCCCTCGTTGCCGCGAAGGAGCAACGTCGAGTGAACCGATTTCCGGTTCCCTGCGTTCGCCGTTCACCGCGCCGGCGCGGGGCGTCTTCAAACGCGGTTCGGGCGCATCCAATTCAGGCGAAGGGTCAGGCTTTATTGCGCGGGGCGCTGCGGATGCGGTATTTGCAGAGACATCGTTCGCGCCATCTCGAAATTCGCTTTCGATGCGCATGATTGTCTTTTTCAGACTTTCCCGCCGCGCGCTGCGCTCCACATCGTCAAGCTTGGTGTCTGACACGAGCGCACGTTCATGCGCACCCCACGCGGATTCATAAATCCGCTGGCGAGTTGAAGAATTACTGGCATCCGCCTTGACGAACGCATTCCGGATCGCTTTCTCAAGCCCTTCCAATAGTTCAAAAACCCTTCTTCACTGTCGCCTTGACCTGTCTCCCGCCCGGTACAGACCATTTTTAAGCCAATGTAGCAGCCATGGGCCGTTTCCAACAGCCATAGACGATTTGCGCTTCTAATCAAGAAAAACAGCGTTACACAATATGACCGATGCTTCTTTCAATGTTTTTCTTGCCGAAGTCCTCATGTTTGATAAAAGAATGACGTTTACGCAAACGTCAACTAAAAGCGGAGGAAAATATGGCTTTGCCGGAGATTTTGAAACACAATCTGCGCGTTCCCGCTGTGGCCGCCCCGCTTTTCATCATTTCACATCCAGCGCTCGTCATCGCACAATGCAAGGCCGGCGTCGTGGGGTCCTTTCCTGCCCTCAATGCACGCCCTGAAGCGCAGCTTGACGAATGGCTGGCGGAAATCACGGAAAGCCTCCGCGACCATAACGACAAGAACCCCGATCGCCCCGCCGCCCCGTTCGCGGTCAACCAGATCGTGCACCGCTCCAACAAGCGGCTTGAGCACGACCTGACGATGTGCGTCAAATACAAGGTGCCGATCGTGATCTCCTCGCTCGGGGCTGTGCCCGAGGTGAACGCCGCAATTCATTCCTACGGCGGCATCGTGCTGCATGACATCATCAACAACCGCCACGCCAATTCCGCTATCCGCAAGGGGGCCGACGGGCTGATCGCCGTGGCGGCAGGCGCTGGCGGCCACGCTGGCTCGCTGTCGCCATTCGCGCTGATACAGGAAATCCGCGAATGGTTCGATGGGCCTCTGCTGCTCTCGGGAGCGATTGCGACCGGACGCGCCATTCTCGCCGCACAGGCCATGGGCGCCGACCTTGCCTATATCGGATCGCCCTTCATCGCGACCCGTGAAGCGCGGGCCGTCGACGCCTACAAGGAGATGATCGTCAGCTCCAGCGCCGCCGATGTGGTTTATTCAAACTATTTCACCGGCATCCACGGCAACTACCTCAAGCAATCCATCGCCAATACCGGGATGGATCCAGACAATCTGCCGGAAGCCGATCCAGACAAGATGGACTTCGAAACGGCAACGACCGGCGCCAAGGCCTGGAAGGATATCTGGGGCAGCGGCCAAGGCATCGGCGCCATCAAGGAAATCACCGGAACGGCAGATCTCGTCGCACGCCTCGAACGCGAATACGGCGAAGCGAAATCCAGACTTTGCGCCTGAACCCGCTTGCGTGAGAACGCCGCGTCCTGTCATCTCGCGACAGGACGCGGCGTTAACGCATGATTGCACGGCCTCAATAAAATCGGCCCGTTCAATAACAGCCTGCCCGCAAAATCAGGTCAGGGCGGCTGCAACTGCCCGTTTTGCCATCACTTTCACGAGATTGGCCCGATACTCGGCCGATCCGTGCATGTCCGAAAGCATCTTGTCCGCAGGAACGGTAATGCCGTCGAGCGAGGACGGATCGAACTTCTTCGCCAGTGCTGCCTCCATGTCCTTGGCGCGGTACACGCCGTCCTCGCCAGCGCCGGTAACGGCAACACGAACACCCTCCTTGCCCTTGGCGACAAAAACGCCCGCCATGGCGTAGAGCGACGCAGGATTGGGGAATTTCTGATAGGCGCACTGAGCGGGCGCCGTAAACTCCACCCCGGTGACAATCTCGCCATCCTTCAGCGCGGTCTCGAACAGACCGACGAAGAACTTGTCCGCCTGGATCTGCCGCTTGTTGGTGATGATGGTCGCCGCCAGGGCCAGCATTGCGGAAGGATAGTCGGCCGCGGGGTCATTGTTGGCAATCGACCCGCCAATCGTTCCGCGATGCCTGACTTGCGGATCACCAATATGCGAGGCGAGCTTCGTTATCGCCGGGCACAATTTTGCAAGTTTCTCGTTCGAAGCGACTTCGGCGTGCGTTGTCGCCGCTCCGATATGAACCGTTTTTCCGCTGATTCTGATGCCCTTCATGTCAGGGATATGGGTGACGTCGACAAGATCGGTCGGCGCTGCCAGCCGCTGCTTCATGGTCGGGATCAGCGTCATGCCGCCGGAGACGATCTTGCCGTCTTCCGCCGCCTTCAGCCTCTTGACGGCATCGGCCACGGAGGCAGCGCGATGATAGATCACTTCATACATGACAACCTCCTTACTTCGCAGCCTGCAGGGCAGCCCAGACTTTCTGCGGGCTGGCTGGCATGGTCAAATCATTGCTTCCGATGGCATCCGTGATGGCATTCATGAACGCGGGCGGCGAGCCGATCGCGCCCGCCTCGCCGCACCCCTTGATTCCAAGCGGGTTGGACGGACAGGCTGTCTCGGTTGTAGAAACCTTGAACGATGGCAGATCGGCAGCCCGTGGCATGGTGTAGTCCATGAAGCTCGCCGTCAGGAGCTGGCCGCTTTCATCATAGTGAGCGCCTTCCAGCATGGCCTGCCCAATGCCCTGCGCCAGTCCACCATGCACCTGCCCCTCAACGATCATCGGGTTGATGATCTTGCCGAAATCATCGGATGCAACGAACTGGACGATCTCCGTGACGCCTGTTTCCGGGTCCACTTCGACTTCGCAGATGTAGCACCCGGCCGGGAAGGTGAAGTTCGACGGATCGTAGAACGCACCCTCCTTGAGGCCCGGCTCCATTCCCGATGGCAAATTATGGGCCGTATACGCCGCAAGAGCCACCTGAAACCACGGTACGGATTTATCGGTGCCGGCCACGCGCAACTCGCCATTCTTGATTTCAATATCGGCCTCATCCGCTTCAAGCAGATGCGCCGCAATCTTTTTGGCCTTGGCCTCAACCTTGTCCATCGCCTTGACGACCGCCGACATCCCGACCGCGCCAGAGCGGGAACCATAGGTGCCCATGCCCATCTGCACCTTGTCGGTATCGCCATGGACGATCGACACGCTGTCGATCGGTACACCGAAACGATCCGCCGCGAGCTGTGCGAATGTCGTTTCATGACCTTGGCCATGACTGTGCGAGCCGGTCAGGATTTCGATGGTGCCTACGGCATTGACCCGCACTTCCGCCGATTCCCAAAGCCCGACACCGGCACCGAGCGACCCGACTGCCGCCGAGGGCGCAATGCCGCACGCTTCGATATAGCAACTCATGCCAATGCCGCGCAGCTTGCCCTTTTTTTTCGCAGCCGCACGCCGTTTCTCAAAGCCCGCATAATCGGCCGTTTTCATCGCGTCTTCCAATGACGCCTCATAGTCACCCGCGTCGTAGTTCATGATGACCGGCGTTTGATGAGGGAAAGAACGAATGAAATTCTTGCGACGCAATTCTGCCGGAGAAACCCCCAGTTCACGCGCCGCCGTTTCTACAACACGTTCAAGCACATACGTCGCCTCGGGCCGTCCAGCGCCCCGATAGGCATCCACAGGAGCCGTATTCGTATAAACGGTTTTCACATTGGCGTGGATCGCGGGAATATCGTATTGCCCCGACAAGAGCGTTGCGTAAAGATATGTCGGCACGGCACTGGAAAAGAGCGACATATAGGCGCCAAGATTGGCAATGGTCGCAACCTTCAGGCCCAGCATCCTGTTATCCTTGTCGAACGCCAGTTCGACATGGGTTACATGATCCCGTCCATGGGCGTCGGCAAGGAAGCTTTCCGTGCGATCGGCAACCCATTTGACCGGAACACCGGTCTTTTTTGATGCCCAGAGGCAAACGATTTCTTCCGGATAGATATAGATTTTCGATCCGAAGCCGCCGCCCACATCCGGCGCGATCACGCGCAGCTTGTTTTCAGGCGCTACGTTATAAAACGCGCTCATGACCAGACGGGCGACATGCGGGTTCTGTGATGTCGTCCAGCAGGTGTAATGATCCTCGCCCGTATCATAATGACCGAGCGTTGCGCGGGGTTCCATCGCGTTGGGCACAAGACGGTTGTTGATGATCTCCATTCTGGTGACGTGCGCTGCGTTCCTGAACGCTGCTTCCGTCGCTTTTTCATCTCCCAGGTCCCAGTCGAAAATCAGATTACCCGGTGCTTCCGGATGGATCTGCGGGGCGCCCTTTGCCAGCGACGCCCTGCTATCGGCGACGGCCTTCAATTCCTTGTAGGTGATATCGACCGATTCCGCGGCATCGCGGGCCTGCGCCTTGGTGTCGGCGACAATGATAACGACCGCGTCACCGACGTAACGCACCGTATCCACGGCCAAAGGCGACCACGCTCCCATTTTCATGGGCGTACCATCCCTGGAATGAACCATCCAGCCGCAGATCAGGTTGCCGATACCATCGGCCTTCAGTTGCTTGCCGGTCAGAACCGCGATGACACCTGGCATGGCGGCAGCCTGCTTTGTATCAATTTTCGTGATCTTCGCGTGTGCGTGCGGGCTGCGGACAAAGAAGGCGTGTTTCATGCCCGGCACCGACATATCGTCGGTATAGCGGCCCTTGCCTGTCAGGAAGCGTTTATCTTCCTTGCGAAGAACCCGCGCTCCAATTCCCTCGACTCCCATGGAATTTCCTCCCGATCATGATAGCGCAGCCACAGCATCTTCGCGATTTACGAGCGCAAAACCCGAGCCCGGCTGCCGGATGATTCAACGGTGAAAATGCAATCAGGCCGCTTTCGCGGCCCTGGCTTTCGGTTTCATCTTCTTCGCGGCGTCGAGCACGGCCTTGACGATATTGTGGTAGCCGGTGCAGCGGCAGATATTGCCTTCGAGTTCGGCCCGGACCATTTGTTCGTCCAGCCCGTCGGGGTGACGCCGGATAATATCCACCGAAGACATGATCATGCCCGGCGTACAAAATCCGCATTGCAATCCATGATGCTCGCGGAACGCGGCCTGCACCGGATGCAACTCTCCATTCGGGGAAAGACCCTCGATTGTCACGACTTCCGATCCGGAAGCCTGAGCCGCCAGCATGGTGCACGACTTGACGGCCTTGCCATCCACATGCACGACACAGGCGCCGCATTGGGATGTATCGCAACCGACATGCGTGCCCGTCAATCCCAGATGCTCACGTAGAAAATGGACCAGAAGCGTCCTGTCTTCAGCCTCACTGGATACAGTTCGGCCATTCACAACCAAATCAATCCTAGACATCGTACCTCCCTGAAGCCAAAACCATCAACACCTCCTGCAGATGGCTCACCCTCGAAAGCAAGGATGTACCGACAACGCAGCGTTGTCCATCGCCCGCTGGAAAAATTCTAAACTGGACCGATGGACTCCATTTTGAACCACACTTCATAGGCGGGATCGATCTTTCCGTGCATCTCGGCTCTTGCAATCCGGTTATAATGCGGTTATCAGGCGTCGCACGGAAACGAGATGCTTCCTTGCCTTCAGCGGCCGGTCAAAAAGCCGTTGAAACAGGAAATAATTTCCTGCCGCTTTAGCTCAGTCGGTAGAGCACATCATTCGTAATTAGCAGGTCCGCTAGAGAATGAGGTTCGAAGCCAGTGGGTTGGGGCTGGTGAGTGAAAGTTAGTAGGGCCATAGTATGGCCAGTGTGAAGGGTTAAGCCGCTTTAGCTCAGTTGGTAGAGCACATCATTCGTAATGATGGGGTCAGGTGTTCGAGTCACCTAAGCGGCACCACTTCCCAGCCCGAGGAAGTCAAAGTGCGCAGATGACCGGTGGTCCATACGATCCGAGAGCCGTCGCCAACCTCATGCTGGACGAGGCTGACAGGTCGGGGATCAAGGTCACCAATCTCGCCCTTCAAAAACTCCTCTACTTCGCCCATTCCATTTTTCTGATCGAAGGCAAGCGACCTCTGGTCAGCGGCTATTTCGAGGCATGGCAGTACGGGCCGGTGCATCCCACAGCCTACGCCGCATTTAAGACGGCTGGCAGTTCCCCTATCGACTTCCGCGCGACTGGGCAGAACGTGGTGACCGGCGAGCGTACGACACTCAGTCTACCCGAAGACCTATCCGTTCGCCGACATTTGGCGCGTATCGTGTCGTCCTATGGTCAACTATCACCGGGGCGGCTGGTGGACATCTCCCATGCCAAGGACGCGCCGTGGCACTACATTGCGGACAAAGGGCGAACGTCAGTTGCGCTGGGATTGCGAATCCCCGATGATGTAATCGTTAACCGATTCAAGAATCACAAGATTTCCGTGGGCGCGGCTCCGGTCGCGGGAGAGCCGGATGAAGATACGCCGCTTACCTGAGATCGACCTTGCCCGCGTCGCAACGCTGCCGACCGACCAGAAGCGCCGCGCCCTTGAGCATTTCAAGCTCGGGCATCCAACGATCACCTACAAGCCAGTGCGCTCCCGGTTCGCAGACATCTTCAATATCCAGCCCGATATGTTCGCGGTTGCCGATCCGACCGCATGGGCGGTTCTGGAACGACTGATACGGGCGAAGGCGACCTCCGACGACGAGTGCAACGCCAATCTGCTCGTCGCTAAGGGTTTGCACGAATTTGCACGCTCCAATGCCCTGCGTAGCCGCTCTCAGGCCTTCTTCCCGCTATCGCTGAGCATTGGCGAGAAGGTCGAATACTGGTTGCCGATGGTGACGGCGCTTGATGCTGTCCCACTGGTGATCTTCATCGATCCCCGGCGCGGCAAGCGCCTGACGGCTGAGGCGAGGCGTTTCGTCTTCTCGATGATGCACGAGCACATTAGGGTCGCCAACCCCGACTTCGCCGCCGCTCGGCTCGGCATTGTTCAGTTCGGCGACGCCGCTGATGACCAGCGTCCAGCGAAGCTGAGCACCGACGAGGGAGTCGAACTTTTGGGCTTCGACGAACTCGACCAGATGGTGCGAGAGACCTACGACATCTGGCGCGAAGTCAGTGAAGCCCGCGAGGACGAGGTTCGCCGCAGGGCCGCTGGTGGCGGTCACGGCCCGCTGTTCGACTGACGCGCCTCAGCGCCCTTCCAGCCGCCGCCTGACGGCTTTCCGCACGCGATACCAATAGGTCTGCTCTGCGCCGTCGCTATCGTACCACGCGCGCTCATGGCGGGCGAATGCCTCAAGCTCCGGGTCGGGATAGCAGGCAATAATGTCGTCAGCCACGCGGGCGATATCATCGGCGGGGATCAGTCTCGGCCTTATAGCGTCTGTCCAGATCGTCCAAAGAACCAGCCCAATGAAGATGAGGGCCTGACCTCCGAAGAAGATCAGCAAGAGCCACGAGAATGTTTGACCGACTATATCCCACATCGCACCGCCCCCGACATAGCACGATGTAGCCTATAGTCAACAATCCCAGATCGAAAGCAGAAATGAGACTCATCGTCCGTGGGCTTATCGTCGTCATCACTGGCGAATCCCACGCATGGAAGATGTGTGTGCGATTCTGGCAGAAAACATCAAGGCAGCCCGAAAACGGTTGAACCTGTCGCAGGAAGACCTTGCCGCGCGGGCTGAGATCGACCGCACCTATGTCTCGGGCATAGAACGACAGGTCAGGAACCCGACAATCACCGTGGTTGCGAAATTCGCTGAGGCGCTCGAAACAACAGCAGCCGAGCTTTTGGCCGACCGATCCCAATAGAAGGAACCCGCCAAGCCGCGACCCGCGTGCGCCGCAAACCCACGCAGCGTATATATATGGGCACCGTTTGGCCCTCAGACGGCCTCAGAGGCCTGCTCAGACGCGCGGCAAAGCATAGCGGTTGGTGGTGTTGTGCGCCTTGGCGCTAAAACGCCGCCAATGGGGCACCGCAACCCCGGCCTATAGGTTAGACGGGGTAATACGGGTTTGCGGGGCAAGGGCAGCCCGTAAAAACCTGCAATACCCCGCCAAACCTGCTTTGCTGGCTCCCACGCTGCCCCCTAGAACGGCGACGCATCGCTTGATGTTGAGCCGCCGCCGCGCTGACCCGTCTCGATGACGCGGTAGCGCTTTATGCCGGAGGAATCGGCTTCGGCCCGCAGGGCGAACCCGCCGACGACCCGGTCGATGTGCTTGGCCAGGAATCGCCCTACACTTCGCGCATTGAAGCTCGGCTGGCGGGTGTTCGCCGTCAGTTCTTCAACCAGTTTCCAAACGTCGCCGTCGCGGTCGACCAAAGAGGATAGCTCGGTGAGTGTCACGCGCTGGTCACCTAACGACTGCCGCCAAAGACGAAGCACATCGAGCAGCACCGCCTTTTGTGGATCGTCAGCAAGGATGCGGTCCCGCGTGTCTTCTGGATCGTGGCATCCGAGCCAGACGAGCGCTTCGCGGACGATGTTCCATGCTTCGAATGATCCGATAGTACCCATACGATTAGGGTGTCCGGCCGCGATATATGCTCGGAGGATGGTCAGTCCGGCAACGACAAGTTGAGGTCGCAGGGCAAGCGCCTCCTCACGCGGGTCGAAACGAAACTGTAGCTGGTCGGGCCGTTCTACCCCGGCATCCAATCGGCACATTAGGGTGCGGCGGGTGACGTCCCCAGCAAGGACGAGGTTATTCCCCGTGGCCAGGACGAGGCACCGTGTCGGCAGTCGCCGCGTCTCTGATTTTCCTAGGATACGAGGTTGCACCATCTCCTGACTCAGCATGGAGCAAAGGAAGTCCCCTTCGATTGGCCGGTCGCAATTGTCGATGACAATCACCTGATCACCGGCCATTAAAACGGACGAGAGGCGCTTTTCGTTTTCCTCATCCGTCTTGCCTTGCGACATCATCGCCGGTTTGTGTCCCGTGACGATAATCGCAATGGTCTCCGTCAAAAGCGACTTCCCCGTGCCCGCTGTCGGCGCATCAATGGCAAAGAGCGGAGCGGACGGAAACATTGTCCGTACCAGCGCCGTCAGCACCGCCGCCAGCGCAACGCTCCGGTCTGCCTCGTCCGCGAAACAGAAGTCCCGAAAAGGCCCAGACAGAATGCGCAGAGCCGTTAACGCTTCCTCCTTGGCGGGCGCGTCCGCAACTCTGGGAAAAGCAATCCGCCCGGAATCGTAGAGCAGGCCGGAAGCCGCGTCATAGCCCGGCTCCTGCAAGATGGTCCCGTCCGCCCGCATAGTTGGGCTTTGGGTGATACCTTGCAGGAAGCGCAGCCTCCATTCGCCGATCCGGTCAAGGTAGGCAGATGCTGCGTCCGCAGGTGGATCGGTGCGAATCATTGCCCCTTTTCTTCCGGGCTTCTCCCACTTCGCTACGCGGGCGAATTGCTCGCGCAGCCATGGTTTCGTTGCAGGTCTGATAATGATCGCGCCGCTGTCCCGGCCGATACCTTCCTCATCAACGCAGTCCACGAGCCGCACCACCCGAACCAGTGAATCGGAGCGCTGGTAGATTCCGACGCTCTCGCGCATGAGCGCCTGTTCGGCCCGGTCCACTGCAATATGCATCTCCCCCGGCCATACGGTGATAGCGTCAGGGTCAGCGCCGCCGCCGCCTCCAAGGCCAAGCCATTTCCGCAGCGTCTTTTCTATCGGCTCGATACCGAGCAGTTCGCATAGCGTGGGTAACCCCCACGCCGCCTCGTCGGCTTCGATTTTCTCTCGGCTCGCGGCAGCCTTTCCGCGTTTGTCCGCCTCCTCATCATTGGCAAGAGAAGCAAGGTGCGTAACCCAAGCGTCAATCTCCTCGTCGGAAAAACCGGCGCGGATCAATGTGCCCGTGAGTGCAAGGCATATATTGTCGCGATTGCCTGCACCGCGCGGATAGCGGTTCAGGATCACGGCAAGGAAGGCGACGCCCCCGGCATAGCGTTCTAGTTCTGCGCCGTCCGCTTTGGGGATGTGGCGTGGATCGTCATGCCATCGCAAAAGCTCGCCGTTCGGGTGAACGGACGGCGGCACCATCGTTTGCAGTTTGTTGCCGCGCAGTTCCAGAACTGTACCCTTATCGGCCCCGAACAGCTCCCGAGCATCTGCTGGAATTTCGAAGCGAATGTTCTTCGGCAACGTGCCCCGAACGAAACGATGGCTGTTCTGCGATGTCGCCCGACCGAAACTCGGATAGAGATCAAACACAAAATTGCAGACCAAGGCCGCTTCCGGCCAATCGTTATCGATGTCGATCAGGCCGCCGGAACGTTCGCCCAGCGCTATACCGACATTACTTGCCGTCCCATAAGCGAAGAACAAATCCTCGTCGCTTCGTTCAACAGCCGTTCCCCATTTGCCTTTCGGCGCCTTTTCGCGGGCTGGGAGCACAAGTGGCTCCCAGCCCAGCGATTTGTAGAAGATGGCAGCGTCGCCGGGCATCGAAAATTGCTTTTCAGAAGTGAGGTTGAACTGCGTCATTGTCCCACCTCCTCTGGATTGCATTCGCGCTCTTGGAGGTATGTCAGGATGTCCGACCAGCGGTAGCGGATTGCTCCCGCGCTAAGCCGGAGATACTTCGGTCCCCACCCGTATATCCGGCCTTTTTCTAACCAAGACATGCTCATCCCGGTTAGGGTCGCCACCTGCCCGGTCGTCAACAGTTTCTCAGGATTGGCGGGTTGGCGGATATGGGCGGGAGTGCTTGCGCCGCAGAGACGGGCGCTTGATGCGGTTTCCACATACATTTCGATGACCTTCTGAGTAGCGCCGTGCCAAAGCGCGGAAAGGAGGTGCAGGCCTCCGCTCTCATTTCATCGGTCATCGTTAGAAGGACACGGCAGGGAAATTTCCCCTAAAGGGTGTAGTCCAGAGGGTCGATGCCCAAGGTCACCCGCCTACGGATATTCATCCGCTGGATGCTGTCTGCTCATCCACCATCACAATGGCACATTTAACAGGCTGTCTCAATTCTCAATTGCTGCCAATGCAATCGCATCCAAAGATCTGAGTATAACCACCTGATTGGATGAGAACTTAATTTTGGCCGATGCTAAGAACTTCCCATTCGGCAAGCTCATTGAGTATCCGTTGCACCGCTTCGACCTCCAGCGCCTGCCTGACGTAGTCAATTTCTGCCCCATAGTTGTTGCCGTGCTTGCGGAACATCTCGCAAAGGACAATGGCGGTCGCCTGCACTTCGCTGGCTGTGATGCAGCCCAGGACCTCGCACGCCGCGAGGGTTGCCAGTTCAGTGACCGTGCGGGTCGCACAGGTAGAGAAACCAGCGCATGAGCGCAGCGCTTGCATCTCGACGTCGCAAACGTCCCGCTGCCTTTGTCGCCGCATAAATAGCAACGCCCGCTCCATATCCTGCCCGTGCCTCGCCGCTGGTCCAATCAGCGCCGTCATTGCCGTTTGCAGCCGTTCCGCCTGACGACCGTCGGTCGCGTCGGTCGTGTGTGCATTGATGATGGCGAGCAGGACGCGTTCCAGAACGCTTGTTCCATCGCCGAAAGCTGCGACGTAAGTGGAGCCACTAACTGACATTGGCCAACTCCAATATCCGGGTCGCAACCAATTCCACTGGCACGCGCAACCGTTCGGCATTGACGACGATATAGCCGCCTGTGACGTCGCCGTTGGCGCGGTGGTTCAGGAGCCGCTTGAGCGCGTAGTAGGGAACGTCGAGGCTTTCAGCGATGGTGATAAAGGTGCGGCGCAGATCGTGTAGGGTGAAGCTGACGCCTGACCCTGTGGTGACGCGGAGCAGGAACTTCTTGGTTTCCACGAGGTGCCCATTCTTGCCCGGTCCGGGGAACACCCAAGGCGAGCCTTCCGACTGCTCCTTGCGCTTGGTCAGCAGGTCCACCAGGAACGCCGACAGCGGCAGGTTCAGCGGGTCGCCATTCTTGGTGGTGGGCAGGTGCAAGGTCCGTGCTTGCAGGTCCACATTGTCCCACCGGAGCTTCATCAGCTCTCCCCGGCGCATGCCGGTGAACAGTGCCGTCAGCAGAAAGTCGCGGGAATAATCCGGTTCAGCCATGACGGCTTTCCACCACATGGGCAGGTCCAGTGCAGTGACCAAAGTTTGCCGACGCCGCTCGCGATACCAAGCGCGAGCCTGCGAAAGGATCAGCACCGGGTTCGGCGGGAAGTCGTCCTGGGTGGCGGCAATGAAATTGTAGACCGAGCGCAGATGCCGCATCGCATTGTTGGCCGTCACCTCGCCATGCGCCTTGGCAATCTCCTGATGTTTGGCCAGCACCATTTGACGGGTGATCTGGTTCATGGGCTTCTTGCGCCATGCCTTGAGGTAGAGCTTGGCGGTGCGCCCGTAATTGCTGACGGTGTGCGGTGATAGTTTATTGCGCGCCTCGAAGAAGCGTTCGAAGGCCACTGCCAGCGTAACGCGCTCCACCATCTCCTTGCGCTTTTCCTCGTTGGGGTTGCGGCCCTCGGCCATTTCACCCAGCAGCGCCAGCGCCTTCTTGCGGGCCACCTCCGGCGCAAATAGGTCTGCACGACCAATGGTGACGCGGCGGGTATCGCGGTTCACCTGCCCCTCGGCGAAATAGACCTTGGAGCGGCTGCCAACCCGAAGGCCGAAACCAGAAAGCAGCGTATCGCGGTAGAGGATTTGGCCGCTTGCCGAGAACGGAATGTCGTCAATGGCGCGGCGGGTAAGACGTAGGTTAGGCATTTGAGACCTCCTGTTGGCCTCAACTCAAACTAACCAAATCATCTTGAAAATGCAAGTAATATCAGATACTTATATAAAATTTGCCAACCCGATACGGCGCAATGAAACGCGGTCCAACGCCTGCGCACGCGCGATCAGACGCACATGAGCAACGGCAGGTTCAGTTTAGCCAACAGCGCAAAAAGAGCCTCGCAGCGTTGGCCGCGAGGCTCGTCCTTGATAGTGCCGTATGCGTCAGGTCCGGTCGTGGACCTGAGCGAGGGGAGCGACCCTCTTTGCCGCATCGACGCCCGTCTGAGCGGACTGCTTGGAGGTGTAGACTTCCGAGTGGCACAGGGTTTCGCCGTTGGCACCCTTAAGACGCCAAAAGTACCCGCCTGCGTTCGCGCGAAGGATTTCAAACATGTAGATGGCCCTCCTTGGGCCGGAATGTGACCCGTCCGAAGCGCCGGGTCATTGATCTTTAAGGAGGGGCCAGCTAGGGTAATGTTGTTCAAGACATGCCTAGCGGGCTTCGGCCCAGGTATTCGGAAATCGGCTGGTTTACGAGACCAGTCGGTTTTCCATCCATGTTACCTTCGGGGTGAGATACGGCCCCTTAGGCGGAAGTTCGTCTGGACTCGCCGGCGGAACTTCCGGAAACCGCGTCCCATCCTTTACTTCAGCGATCCGGCCCTGATTGAGCCCGAAGAACGCTGCAATATCGTGATGGCGGTCGCCCCGCTCGATCATGCCCCGAATAAGCGCCACGTCGCGCTCGTTGATTGTGAGGCCGCTCGGCCTCGCTCGTGATCCCATACTTTTCTCCTGTTTCATCAAACGTCAGACTCTCGGCCTGACACCTCCTATATGAGCGAGAGTCGCGAGGCAGTCAACATAAAATCTAAATATTATGAACCGTAGCCTAATACCATTTTGTTTTCCCTTGACGACGTAGCGAGTTACGGATATTCTAAGCCCATGACCAAACTTGAGAAAACAGCAACCCCAACTCACCTCAGCGCGCGCCTCCTGGATGTCGCGGAGGTTTTTGCTGGGGTTGGGGTATCGCGCGAGGAAACTGTGGTCCGTCCCGGCGAAAGGCTGCCGGTTATAGGTGTGCGCGACCTTCAGGGCGGCGCGGTAGCTCCGCGCGAAGCGTTGGACACCGTCGGCTTTTCATCTCCGTCCAAAGCCATAACCTATACGGTTCAGGCTGACGACGTACTCGTCACCGGACGCGGGACGCTGTTGAAGTTTGGCCTCGTGGGTAACGAGACCGCAGGGGCCATCGCCAGTGCAAACATCATTGTTGTTCGGCCCCGACCTGATGTGACCGGTGGTGCCCTGTTCGCGATCCTGTCGAGCGATGTCTTCCGCCCAAAGATCGAGGTTTTGCGAAGGGGGGCAACGACGCTGCTGTCCCTGTCGCCGAAAGACCTTGCCAAGCTCGAAATCAATCTGCCGCCGCTGAACGAACAGCAGCGCATCGCCGCCCTCGTTAAGGACGCGCAAATCGCCTACCGCACCGCCCTGGAGGCTGCCGAAATCCGCCGCTCACTCGCGCGGCGTCTGATTGACGCTCGCCTGTTTGGCGACAACCAGAACCATTGAGGAAAACATGGCCAAACTCACGCGCACCGAACTGGAAAATCATCTCTGGAAATCCGCCGACATCCTGCGCGGCTCCATCGATAGCTCCGACTACAAGATCTACATCTTTGGCTTTCTGTTTCTGAAGCGGCTGTCGGATCGCTTCGAGGAAGAGGCCAAAGAGGCTATCCGTCAAGGCCTTCCGGAGGATGTCGCCTATAGCGATCCCGACGAGCATGAGTTCTTTCTGGTCGAACGTGCGCGCTGGTCGTCGATCAAGAAGCTGACGACGGGTATTGGTGACCACCTCAATAAGGCGTGCGCAGCGATTGAAGACGCCAACCCCTCGATTGAAGGGGTGCTTGCCAATATCGACTTCAACTCCGAATCGCGCCTTGGCGATGCCAAGAACCGCGAAGGCGTTCTGTCGCGTCTGATCGACCACTTCTCGCGCATCGACCTGTCCAATGCCTCGCTGTCCGAACCGGATATGCTTGGTCGGGCCTATGAATACCTCATCGACAAGTTTGCAGACGATGCAGGCAAGAAGGGTGGCGAGTTCTACACCCCCCATCACGTCGTGCGGCTGATTGTCGAGTTGCTGGACCCCCAACCCGGCTGGCGCATTAGCGACCCCACCTGCGGCTCAGGCGGCATGCTGGTTCAGGTCGCGGAGCATGTGGCGAAGCTTGAGGGCAAGCGGCTCGGCGAAGCGCTCAACATCACGCTTCATGGGCAGGAAAAGAACCTTGGCACATGGGCTATCGCCAAGATGAATTTGCTGCTGCACGGGCTTCGCGATGCCCGGATTGAAAAGGGCGATACGATCCGCAATCCGCGCCTGCTCGATCAGGATGGCAACCTCTTCCTTTATGATCGCGTCATCGCCAACCCGCCTTTCTCGCTGGATAGCTGGGGTGCGGAGGATGTTTCGGGCGACACCGAGAAGAAGGGCCATAATCGCTTCATCTATGGCATCCCTCCCAAGAACATGGGCGACCTCGCCTTCGTTCAGCACATGGTGGCGACGCTCAACGCCAAGGGCGTTTGTGGCGTGGTGATGCCGCATGGAGTGCTGTTCCGCGGCTCAGGCGACGGCCGTATTCGCGAGGCGATGCTGAAAGCCGATCTGTTCGAGGCCATTATCGGCCTGCCGGAAAATCTGTTCGCCGGCACTGGCATTCCGGCGACCGTTCTGATCCTCAACAAGGCGAAGGCACCTGAGCGCAAAGGCAAGGTGCTGTTCATCCACGGTGCGAAGAAGTTTGAGGAGCGGCCCAAAAAGAACATCTTGGGTGAAGGCGATATCAGGGACATCCGTGACGCCTTTCGCGCCTGGAAGGATGAGGACCGCTTCTGCCGTGTCGTGGATATGAAAGAAATCGAGGAGAACGATTTCAACCTCAACATCTCCCGCTACATCGACACGCTGGAGCCCGAAAAGCCCATTGATGTGCAGGCCGAACTTGCCAAACTCTGGGACGCTGAGAGGGCGCGGGACGAAGCCGCCGCGCGCATGAATGCCCTCCTCAAGGAGATGGGCTATGTCGGTTGAGGTGCCAAAAGGCTGGCGGGAAGTTCGCATCGGCCAGATCGCTCGCGAAGTCTCTAATAGAAACCATACGAGTGCTGACATCCCGGTCTTAAGCATGACGAAGCACCGGGGTTTTGTCCGCTCCAATGAGTATTTCTCTAAGTCCGTACATAGCGAGAATACTGGGCAATATAAGATCGTGAAGCGGGGGCAATTTGCCTACGCCACGATCCACCTCGATGAAGGCTCTATCGACTATCTGAAAAGCGAAGACGCGGGCTTGATAAGCCCGATGTATACAGTTTTCGAGACCAACTCCGATGAGATCGACAATGAAATTGCGCTTCGCAACTTCAAACGGTTCTCATTGAGTGGCCGCTTCGACCCCTACAGCAATGGCGGGGTCAATCGCAGGAAGTCGATACTATTTAGCGATCTGTCTGCCTTCAGGTTTGGGCTTCCTCCGTTGGCCGAACAGCGCGCGATTGCCGAGGTCTTGGGCGCGGCGGAGGAGGCTATCGCCAAGACTGAGGCACTAATCGAGACTATTTCCAGTACGTTGGCCTCTACACTTGATTTGGTGTTGGGGGCCTTCAAGTCGGCCTCTGCGCCGATCGTCAATTTTGGTGAGGTTATCGAGAGCACAAAATACGGTACGTCCGCAAAGTGCGACGATGATAACGCGGGCTTTCCAGTGCTCAGAATTCCAAATGTCCTTAGCGGAGGCATTGATCAGGCTGAATTGAAGTACGCGAAACTCCCCGCCAACGAAGCAGAGAAATTTGCGCTTCGTGATGGTGACATTCTGGCGGTTAGGACGAACGGAAATCCAGGATATGTGGGCCGCATGGCGCTGATACACGGGCTACCTGAAGGGACGATCTACGCCTCGTACCTAATACGCATTCGTGTCGACCCAAAAAGGGTGTTGCCTGAATTTGTTTGGCTTTGCTCGGAAACATATCCACTTCGGGAAAGTCTGACGTCCGCGGCAACGACTTCCGCTGGCAATTTCAATATCAATTCAGATGGACTGAGGTCAGCAAAGATCCCGCTTCCAAACCTCGCGGAGCAGAGGCGGATAGTCGATGCAGCTGAAACATTGCGCGTCCGTAGACAGCATGAACTCACATATCTGGACCAGTTGCGGAAAACCCGTACTTCTCTCGCACAAGAACTCCTCTCCGGTCGGATTCGCCTTCCGGAAAGCATCATTGCGCGGCATCGCGACAAAGCCGGACAAGCGGCATGAACGAGACCAGTGAACAGCTTGAGCGCGAATGGGTAGAGGAGCCGGCGACGGACCTGCTGCGTGTGCTGTTCGACTATAAGCCGTTGTCTCCAGACGACGTGCGGCGGTTGCGCGACGGGCTGGCAACCGAGCCGGTTCTGACGGTTCGCCTTGCCGAATGCCTTAAGCGCCTCAATCCTTGGCTGGGCGAGGACGGCGTTCGCCGCGCTATCGCGGCTGTCACGCGCGTTACCGCCGTCGATGTGATGGAGGCCAACGAGAGCGCCTATACGGCCCTCACCTATGGTGTGACCGCCCCTCACACTGAAGGCGGAAGACGACAGGACCGCAATGTGCGGTTCTTCGATTTCGACGATCCATCCGCCAACACATTCGAGTTCGCGCGTCAGGTCGCCATCAAGGGCGCTCGTCAGGACATCATCCCAGATATCGTGGTTTACGTGAATGGCCTGCCGCTCGCAGCCATCGAATGTAAATCGCCGTCACTGGCGGACCCGATGGGTGAGGCGATCCGCCAGTTCCGCCGCTATGAAAGCCGGGATGAATTCGCCGGGCTTGGTGCACCCCGCCTGTTCGAGACGGCGCAGATTTCCATCGCACTGGCGCGCGACGTGGCGAAGTATGGCACGACGCTGACGCCTGCCCGGCAGTGGGCTGAGTGGAAAGACCCCTATCCGCTTACGCTCGATGCGCTCGCGGCGCAATTGGGCCGAACACCAACCGGACAAGACATCTTGCTTGCCGGGCTTCTCGCACCGGCCAATCTGCTCGATCTCATCCGCAACTTCGTCATGTTCGAAACCATCGACGGGCGGCGCATCAAGAAGCTGGCGCGCTATCAACAATTCGTTGCCGTCGGCAAGGCGATTGAGCGCATCCGGACCGCACCTAATCCGCAGCGCCGTGGTGGGGTCATCCACCATACCCAAGGCTCCGGTAAGTCGCTGACGATGGTTTTTCTGGCGACCAAGCTGCGACGTCTACCCGAAGCTGAAAACCCGACGATTGTCATTGTCACGGATCGAACCGACCTTGATGACCAGATCACCGGACAATTCCAGCGCTCGGGCTTTGCCAACCCCATCCAGGCCGAAAGCGGAGACGCGCTGCGCAAGGCGCTGTCGGGCGGTGCTGGAACGACAGTTCTGACCACCGTCCATAAGTTTCACAGTGCCGTGCCGAAACGCTCTTCGGTTATCTCCAAGGCGCAGAACGTCTTCGTCATGGTCGATGAAGCGCACCGGACGCAATATGGCGCGCTTGCCGCCCGGATGCGGGCGGGGTTGCCCAATGCCTGTATGATCGCCTTCACCGGCACGCCAATCGACAAGAAAGACCGGAGCACCCGCGAGGTCTTCGGCGATTATCTGCACCGCTACCTGATCGATCAGGCTGTGAAAGATGGAGCGACCGTCCCGATCTATTACGAGATGCGCGATGCTCGTATTAGGATCGACGGACGGGATTTTGAAAGAGAAGTTCGAGCAGCATTTCCGGAGCTATCCGAAGACGAGATTACGAAACTCAGACGCGGCACCGGGCTTCAGGAGAAGCTAGCGGGAGCGCCGGTTCGCGTTGAGGCCATCGCCAAGGACATTCTCGCGCACTATCGAAGCACGATTGAACCGAACGGGTTCAAAGCGCAGATCGTGACGGTGAACCGAGACGTCGCCGTCACCTATGTGGAAGCCTTGGAGCGGTTTGGCGCGCCCGAGTGCGCGCTCATTATGTCAGCATCCAACAATGACAGCGCCCGGTTGCAGGCCCGTCACCTGTCCAAGCGCGACCGCGACACCAAGATTGGTCGCTTCAAGAAGCGAGACGATCCGCTGAAAATCTTGGTCGTGTGCGACATGCTGCTGACTGGCTTTGACGCGCCGGTAGAGCAAGTTCTGTATCTCGATGCTCCCTTAAAGGAGCATACGCTGCTACAGGCGATTGCCCGCGTGAACCGCACTGCTGACGGCAAGACCTATGGGCTTGTCGTGGACTATTGGGGCGATAATCGGCGTATTTCGGATGCTTTGGATATGTTCTCCGACGAGGACGGCATCGCGAGTGCGCTCCGTCCGCTATCCGAGAAAATCCAGCTTCTTGAAAGTCGGCACCGAGCAGCCATTCGGCTCTTCGAAGGCATTGACCGTCAGGACGATACGGCGTGCGTTGACCTGCTGCGTCCAGATGACGTTCGCGCCAAGTTCGAACTCGACTTCCTCCGTTTTGCCGAAGCCATGGACATGGTCCTGCCGGACCCCAAGGCATTGGAAGAACCCTATCCATCCGACCTGAAGCGGCTATCGCGCATTCGCGTTCTCGCCCGCCGCGCCTATCACGAGGAGCCGTTTGACCCGAAGGACTACGGCGCGAAGGTCGGCGAGATTATCACCAACCACCTCTCGGTGACGGGTGTTGAGCAGTTGCTGGTCAAGTTCGACATTCTCGACCCTGCCTTCCGTCCGCATCTGGAAAGCCTGCGGTCGAGCGATGCCAAGGCGGCTGAGATTGAGCACGCCATCCGCCAAGAAATCCACGTCCACCGCGACGAGAACCCCACCGCCTACGCCTCGCTCTGGGAGCAGCTAGAGCGGATCGTCAACGACAAGCGGGAAGCGCGCGTTTCGGCTGCCAGCGCTTTGACCCAGCTTGAAGCAATGGTCGGGCAAGCCGCAGATATTCGTTCGGGCGTGGGGGGCAGAAGCGACGGCCTCACCGGAACGGCTGCCGCCATCCTGCCCTTCATTGACGCAGACCTACCCGACGCTGAGCGCTCCCGGAGCGCTGCCAGTATCACGAAGGCGCTCGAAGAATATGCCGAAGTCGTTGACTGGCACCACAAGGAGGACGTGCAGCGACAGATGCGCCGATCCATCAAGGAGCAGTTGCGCGGCTTGGGATTGGATGCGCACAAGGTCGAAGCCACGACGGCAAAGATCATGGATGTCGCCCGCGCGAGGTACGCGGGATGACGGATGCGGCTCAGCATTCCATCGTTTTTGGGGGCGAAACACTCGCGTTCCTGATCGAGCGGACAGCACGCCGGAAAACCGTGGCGATATCGGTTGGCTTCGATGGAGTGCGCGTCCTCGCACCGTCAGACCTGGATGATGAGCGCGTTCTTGGCATCGTTCGAAAGAAAGGCGCTTGGCTGCTTCGCAAACAGGCGGCGTACCTCGAACTTGGGGGACAGCCGGTTGCAAAGGAATTTGTGAGTGGCGAGACCTTCCACTATCTCGGCCGCCAGTATCGCTTGAAGCTCGTTTCCGACGAAACCGCCGTCACAACCCGGATTGCCGCGAAAGGTTCAACCCTTGTCGCGCCGGTTCTGCCAAATGGACACGCATCCGTTCAGCGCGCCGCTGTCCGCAGCGGTCTCAGGCACTGGTATCGAGCGCATGCAACCCAGCATTTTCCTGCCCGCGCGCGAATGATCGCAGAGACACTTGGCATTCCGACACCGACCATCAAAGTCGTTGACCAATCCAAACGCTGGGGAAGTTGCGATGCGCAGGGACGCATCCGCCTGAACTGGCGCTTGGTGATGGCACCTATGCCATTGGTCGACTACGTTATTGCTCATGAGGCTTGCCACGTCCTTGAGCACAATCATTCGCGGCGATTTTGGCGTTCGTTGGAAACGATCATGCCGGACTACGAGGATCGCCTAAAAAGACTTGATCGAATGGGGCACCAGTTCATTTGGTAACCGGACTAATCGCAAAGAATGGAACAGCAAAATTGCCTAAACATCAGTTGCATGCCTTCGTCAGCCGAGGCGCACGGTTGGGAGAGCTTCTATTCCCCCACAAGCACGATGACGCAGCTATGTCGTATCGAAGACCCGCTTCGAGGACGACTATGTTCGCTTAGCTAACGAGACCGAAATCTTGCCTTAGCTCGAAAAGGGGTACGGTCTGCGAATGTCAAACCCCGACAAGGGCATAACTGCCCCCAGCCTGATATCGCCGGAGTCGATTTTTCGACCGGTGGCCCTATAGCAGGGTCGCGCCTGATTTCAGAAAGCGGCAAGCCATTGGTCCGAGCCTGTGCAATCGGCCTCACCCGTTAACAGGCAGAGGTGAGGCCCGTCCTGCGGACCGCATTAAAGCGCTCAGTTGCCCGGCGAAGCTGGGAAAGACCAGAGACCCTTGGCATGCACGAACAGGTCACGCCCCCTCTCGGCTATTTCTGGTTCTAGCCATTGCGTGATTTCATGATCTTGGAATCGGGCATTCAGGCGAAGCTCACTGTTCGCCGCTATGGCTGGCCGCTTCTTCATGAAGGGTCCGTTGCTGACGGACGAGTTAAGCGCTTGGGTCAACAAGGTCAGATTACCGACAGTATGTATGATGTTTTGCCGCCTCGCAGCAGGCGTCAACCCGTCCGGTTCAGTCGGTTCGGCTGGATACGGGTAGTCCACTATGTTTCCTTGTTGAGGCAGCAAGTGCTCCACGCTGACGTCTTCAGGGGCGTGCTTGTATTCGTTCTTGTTGGTGCGCATCGCGTTGTCGATGGCCGTTAAAAGCATGACTGCTCGATCTGGTCGGGATTTCACATAAGCCGGCTTCTCCAGCCAGCCTTTCTCGAACTCGGCATCATTTGGCCAACGGACGGTTACGTCGTCTGACCTCGTTAGCTCCTCGCGGACCGTAGAAGCCAGTTTTTCGCTGATAGGCTTGTCGTCATCGGTGACCGCTTCTGCACGGGCAACTTCTCTCACCTTGGCAAGGAGCGAAACAAAGAACTTGTTGTAGTTCTTATTCGTGAGCTGGCAGACAAAGCGCCGTATCATCCAGCACTCGATATCGGCGATAATCTGATTGCGGTCGGCAGGGGTCAGTTTTTCGGTCGGAAGCCCGAGGACGTAAAGTAACAGCGGGTGTACGGTGCTTGTATCGAGAGACCGCAGCCTACCCGCAAAGAGGGAAACCTGATCTGTGCCCGTGGGTGAAATCAGTCCTCGAAAGATAACCGAGTAGCGCTTTAACTCGCCAAGGAACTCTTCGAGGGTCTGCCCTGATTGGTCGCGCCAATCACGGAACTCCTGGAAAATGTGACCTATGGAGAGTTCACGCCCTGTCTGCATAACAAGAAAATGGAATATGAAGAGGTCGATGCGTGGCCTCGTCAATCGGCCTTGCCGTTCAGGGATATGCCAATACCTGTCTTCTCCATTGACGGGCGCAGGCGTCCGATCATTGTCGAACGACCGCCAATAGGTCTCGTACAATTCGTCGGCGTAGTTCGGGTTGCTGCTGTGCGCAGGATCAACTGACGCCTGGTGAAAGATTGTATTTCGGATCAAATCGGAAGGCAGGAGCGGTTGACCGCGCGCGTTCAGCGTTTCGAAGATGATTTGTGGGTCATCGTTTTCTTCGAGCTCTATGACAACAAGCTGCAACCCCGTTCTTAGGGCTTGCAGTAGCCCAAAAATGCGCCCGTCTCTTTCTTCCGCATCGGGGGCTGCGGCGTAATTTTCCACTTGGCGTCGGAAAAACGAATAGGCACCGATCAATCGCGGCAATTCGCTCTTTTGGGTCAAGCCATGCTGTTTGAGCAGGGCTTCGGTCCCACCGGCCATCATGATCGATCGGAACAGCGTTCGATCAGCATTGGTAGGCCAAACCTTGAAGCTGCTTTCCGAGCCGGGCTTTTCATCCTCGTTGATCGTCAGGCGCTTGAGCTTGTTCGCGTGGGCGGATTCTGTTGCGACAGCAAAGTCGCGCAATGCTGCCACGAAAATCTGCAACGTCGTTAGCCGCTGTTGTCCATCAATAACCTCTGAACGAGCGACAGCACTACCCACGATCTTTTGGACATTGAGGACAACCGCCCCGAGGAAGTGTGATCGACGGGGAACGCCGTTGTCGGCCGCGAGGCACGCGTCCGCCTGCCGCTCGATATCATCCCAAAGGGGCTGCCACTGTTCATCTTCGTTCCAGACATACGCCCGTTGGTAGAGTGGAACGGTATATCTGCGCTCTTTCTGAAAAAGGTCGTGGATGGAAAGTTTATCCGGCTTCATATCGCCCCCCAGCGCGAAATCGTCTTGAAAGGTATTCATGCGTCTATCGCAAATGACTTGTTCGCAATCCACCAAAATCGTCGCCCCTCATACCCTGCCTTCGCGGTCTATTGAGGATCGAGCGTCACACCAGTTGTTGCACGCCGTGCAACAACTGGCTGCGAGGGCAAATCCAGTGGGGCAACTTGTAAGGCGGGCTTACATGTTGAAGGCTGTAGTGACAAATAGCGCGATCAAGAATCCGAAGAAACCGGGACATCCCGACGCCAGTGGACTCCCGTCCCTACCCCAAACTATGAGCGCCGTTGATGGGGGGAGGTCCGGCGAGGCGCGGTGCCGATTAGTAGGGCACGCGGTGAACTGTAGGTTGCTAGTAGTGTCGCGGGATCAAAGGGGTGGCAACGGGGTGATACGACATGCTACCCCTCAACTCCTGAAAGTGGATTCTGGCCAATGGCTTGTCCAATAGGGTCCAACGATTTAGTAGAACGTCTAAATCTCTGATATCATTACGAAAAACAATTCGTAATGATGGGGTCAGGTGTTCGAATCACCTAAGCGGCACCATTTTCCTCAGGCTGATGTCACTTCAGCATAAGAGTGCAGATTTGCAGCATAAGCTTGCAGGTTGGCCCTAACGAGGTCGCCTACAGCGATCCTCATGGGATTGTTTTCAAAAGGATTTATGGTCATGTGGCCTGCAAACCAAGTGAGGTTCGTTGCTCAGTTGGATGGAGTACCTGATCACGAGTATGGGGGTCAGAAGTGTGATGTCCCGGGACGTGGTGATGCTTTCACGCAGACGGAGAGCACAACCGAAACGGCGCGCAGAATCTTGGCGAAGCATGGGTTGTCTTTTCAGCCCGAGCGAAAGCCTGTTCCACACAAGGCCTATCACGAACTCGACCACGATCTAACAGCCGATGAACGAAACCACAAAACCGACAACAGATAAGATAGATATGTTGGCGGGCGGCTGAAGCGGAATGACCGAGCCACGATATTCAACGTTTTTGAGGCAGTAATCTTTCGGACTTTGTCTGATGTGGGCGCGTCGATAGATCCGGTTGATGCCAGGCGGCAGGTCCCTGGGTGCAGTCCGGATGTCAAGCTTTATCGATAGGAGTCCCGACCGCATCCCGACCAATGTGCGCCAGCTGCCCTATCGTGCAAATTGCTGACGAACATGATTCGCTCGCCCTGTGAAACCGAGCCCTGATTCGCTTCCTTCCGACCTTGCCGCGGCGCACGCGATGATCCTCGCGGAACGGGTTGCGCGCGTGGCAGCGGAGGCTGCTGCGGCATCGGCGCAGATGGACGCGGCGACCGCCAAAGCCGAGGCGATCAACGCCCAGGCCGAGGCGGCGCGCGCCCGGGCGGCGCGGTCCTCGACGGAAGCGCTGATCGCGCACCTCAAGCTGGAGATCGAGAAGCTGCGCCGCGAGCTCTACGGCACCCGCTCGGAGCGCAAGGCACGGCTGCTCGAGCAGATGGAACTGCAGCTGGAGGATTTGGAGGCGTCGGCCACCGAGGACGAACTGGCGGCCGAACAGGCCGCCGCCCGGACGCAGAAGGTTCGCTCGTTCGAGCGCAAGCGGCCGTCGCGTGGGGCCTTGCCTGCGCATCTGCCGCGCGAGCGCGTCGTGATCGCCGCGCCCGAACGCTGCCCATGCTGCGGCTCGGCAAGACTGTCGAAGCTCGGCGAGGACGTCACCGAGACGCTTGAGCGTGATCCCGCGGCAGTGGAAGGTGATCCAGACGGTGCGCGAGAAGTTCTCGTGCCGGCGCTGCGAGGCGATCACCCAGCCGCCGGCGCCGTTCCATGTGACGCCGCGCGGCATTGCCGGGCCGAAGCTTCTGGCGATGATCCTGTTCGAGAAGTTCGGCCAGCACCAGCCGCTCAACCGCCAGAGCGAACGTTATGCCCGCGAAGGCATCGATCTTTCCGTCTCGACGCTGGCCGACCAGGTCGGCGCCTGCACGAGCGCGCTCAAGCCGCTTCACGCGCTGATCGAGGCCCATGTGCTGGCCGCCGGGCGGCTGCACGGCGACGACACTACGGTGCCGATCCTGGCCAAGGGCAAGACCGTCAAGGGCCGCATCTGGACCTATGTGCGCGACGACCGGCCCTTCGGCGGCACCGCCCCGCCGGCGGCGCTCTACTACGCCTCGCGCGATCGGCGCGGGCAGCATCCCGAAGGTCATCTTCGCGGCTATGCCGGCATTCTGCAGATGGACGCCTACAGCGGCTACAACGGCTTTTATGATCCGTCCCGCCCGGCGGGCACGATCACCCCGGCGCTGTGCTGGGCTCATTCCAGGCGCCTGTTCTTCGAGCTGGCCGACATCGCGGCCAATGCGCGGCGCGGCAGAATGGCGGCGGCGATCTCGCCGATCGCGCTGGAGGCGGTCAAACGCATCGACGCGTTGTTCGACATCGAGCGCGCCATCAACGGCCTTCCCGCAGAGGAGCGCTTGGCGGTGCGCAAGACGGAAAGTGCATCCGGCCTCGCCGACCTGGAAGCCTGGCTGCGCGACGAACGTTCGCGGTTGTCGCGCTCGGCTGCGGTCGTCAAGCCGATCGACTACATGCTCAGGCGCTGGGACGGCTTTGCCCGCTTCCTCGAAGACGGCCGGATCTGCCTGACAAACAACGCCGCCGAGCGTGCCCTGCGCGGCTTTGCTCTCGGGCGCAAGTCGTGGCTGTTTGCCGGATCGGAGCGCGGCGCCGACCGCGATCATGAGACGCCGAAAAATTGCGCCGCGACGGGGGCTGTAACTCCGGTCGGCTACGCCCTCCCTACGTCACACCCCCCGTCGCCGAGTCTCATCCTGATTGACGCTGAATCTCACCTTGATTGTCGCCGCGCAGCCATGAAACTGGCGCACAACAACCAGCGCGCTCAAAGCAGCCTGACTGCGGCCCTCACCGTAGGCTTACTTCTGGCCAACACTTGGATTTGACCCAATCGAGCGCGAGAATACGACCCATGTCTTTCATGGCGAAACATAAGCCCGCTGGCGTGCCGCACAACTCCTGACTTTCCGGCCCGAATTGCACTGGGCGGAAATGGCTCATCAATTCTCGCCGCAAGAGTCGCGATTGAGTGCATGTACCGAGGAGATAATGGTTATGTCGCTCAATAGTGGGTGGCGTAATATGAAGGTGCCGGAATGAGCTATGTAATTATCGTCGCGTTACTATTCGTTGCTGTGAAAGCAGATCGTTTAGATTCATGGATAAGGCGGAATGATCTACCATAAAATGCCTTGGTGCGGTTGATTATAAAACCCAGCACCCGTTCAGGATGCTGGGTTTCCCGAAAGGCAGGTTAACCGGATTTCGCTGTGACGGATGAGTTGAAATGTCCGCCAGTTTGCAAAGTTAAAATGTCCGCTTGCTCAGAACAGCACCCCGACTAGCCCCGGCCTGCCCGGTTGGTCAGGGTTGCAAGGGCTGGCCGGGGCGGGTGGTAACTCACCTCTTCGGCTTTCGCTTTGAGACTATCCAACCGGTTACTCATACGGCAACTCAGGCTTGTCTACGCTGTCGGATCTGTGCGGGCGTTATACCCTTCGAATTTCGCAACAGAGCAGTCAGATGGCTTTGGCTCGAGAAACCGCTAAGGTAAGCGATTTCTGAGATTTTCAGATTACCGTCCAGGAGCAGTGCTTCCGCGAAGTTCAGACGCAGATTTATGACGTATTGATGTGGCGTCTGTCCAAAAGTTCTGGTGAATGCTGGAATAAAGCGCCCCGGAGAAAGACCGGAGATCGCAGCGAGTTCCATCACCGCAAGCTTTCGAGTAAAATTCTCTTCGAGGTATTCCCGGACCCTTCGCCCCGCCCAAACAGAGAGACCACCTTTGGCCCGGCCAGCTGACCTCTCAATCGATGAATAGTTTCGAAGCAGATGGATCCCCATAAGCGTTATCAACGAGTCGATGTAGATTGCGCTTGCAGCATCTCCGTGCGCCAGCTCCATCTTTATCAGTTCGGCAACGTGAAGTGCCTTGAGGTCAACCGCTCCGAAAGGCGGGGGGCGAAGCTCCACACAGCCGGCATCGAATTCCTGCACGCCCAAATCATTCAATCTGCAGGGATTGAGTGCGATCAACGCGCAGTCAGTAGGGCTTTTCCACTCGCTCCTACCATCAACGTTCGCGGGCTGGATGATCACTCCTCCGGCTTGTGCATCAAACGCTCGCATTCTGTCGCTGCCGATCGCCACGTGCGTACCTTGCGCTGGCGCAAGCATGACGGCAACAATGTGAGTTGTTGGAAGTAATGTCTGCCCCCGGCTTCACGAACGGAATGAATGGTAGCACCTTTAGGTGTCGCCAGGCGCGAACCGGCGCTTTCGGGGATAGCTTCACAGATACTTGTTCGTTGTCGTTGTTGGTCGGTACCGAAATTCAGGCGATCCAAAATGCCCACTGCCCCGCTGCATACCAATTGCACCCATCATTGCGGGCCAAGATGCATCCGACGGTGTTCGCACACAGGTAAATGCCGTGCACGTCCGGGGCTACATCGCCACAATAATATTTTAAAATTGCCTCAAAATAGACGTATTTCCGCCAAGATTATGTTCACATCAATTAGAATATTGCGAATGTAAATAGAAAAATGCAGTAAATTCCCTTACTTAACCACAATTGCGATCTTTCACTGCCCAGCATCGAGAGTTATCTCAATGCCGGTACGATCCATACGGACGTGCCAAATTATTTCGACTTTTCATGACTTGGGGCCATGACTGATACTATTCGATCATGGCCGTAGGTCAGAATTTTCCGACCACATTGAGAAACACTCCTCTGTCATCGAGAGTGAGGTCACGCAGATCGTCGGAGAAGACGCCGAAGTTGTAGCCGACGCCGACCTTGAAGTTGTTGCCGACATGCCGGTATACAGCCGCCAGTGCACCATAGTCGGTGGTGTCTGCTTCCGGCATATGCAACACACGACCTTCGACAAGCACGTCCCATTTCTTGATGACGTGCAAATCAGCACGCAGGATACCGAGATGCGCCGAAGAGCGTTGCCATTCCTCCTCGAATGTGCGGCCGGTGCCGCCGTCGGTGCGATATCGCACTTCGCCATAGCGGAAACCATATTTACCGCCGACGGAGAGCCAAGGCATCAGGTCGTAGGTGAAGTCCGCCGAGAGAATGTGACTGCGTTGTGCCGGAGCGAGGACGTCGCCGGTTGAACCACTGACCAACTGGTTGTTTCCCGGCATATCGTAGAGCCATGTGTACTTGAACAGGGCGTTCAGGCGGTCATTGTCGACAGGCCGGTAGGCATAGCCGAGGGACGTTTCAACATAATCAGTATCCTGGAACGACGTATAGGTAGATTGTGAGAAGGCGCCAGTCCTCATTCGTTTTCCATGAGACGCCAGCTGCAAACATATAAGTATTCTGATCCCGCGTTCCATCTTCGGAATCTTCGATGCGAACCTCGCCGCGCACGCGTGCGGCAATTCCAGCTTCCTCATCCTTATAGGCGATCGAAAGCGACGGCGCATAGCGGTCAAAGTCGGAGCGTTGGACGCCTGAACTGTCGATGGTGTCGTCACGCACCCGACCACCCTCGAAACCGCCGTCGAGCGTCCACAAGGCGTCGGGGGTGTAGACCACGCCATAGGTTTGCGTCAGCGAGGTTTTGCGGCCGAACAGATCGTAGCTGTTTTCTGCATAAGCAGTCGTCATGTCGTTCAGGCGGCGACGTAGTCCACCAACAATAACCCCTTTATCGGTACCGAGAAGATTGTCGGTTCGATCGAGATCGAATGCCCGATCAGGATCGAGCCTGTATCCGATATAGTAGTGATCATCAGCCGTAGGATCGTAGGTCAGCGCGGCCAGACCACCCAGGCCGTGCGTGCCGTAGGATACTTCCGCTTCAGCACCGATCTTGTCGGTGAGCTTGAATTTGGAGCCCACGCCAACACGATCATTGCGATCAATATCTCCGGACCGGTCGAGTGTTCCCTGGCCGAAAGCGTAGAATGACAGGTCCTCACTCCATTTGTAATCGACCCTGACGCCCGCATCGAGGCGCGAGCCGTCATAACCGCTCTTGCCCGAGCGGATGGCAATTGGCGACATCAACTCGGTATAGGTAACACCAAAAGAAACCTTCCAATATTCGTCAATCTGCCAGCTGATGCTGGATGAGCCGTCCCGCTTGAACTGACCGGCATCATCGTTGAAGTCGTCATAGGTCAGTTTCAGATCAACCTGATCGGTTACATTGAGGTCAGCATGCGCGCCCCAGATGCGCTTATCGGCATAGACCTGGTCGTAGAGCGTGGAAAAACCTGCCTGCTTCTCTTCATAATAGCCACCGACAGTCCCTTTCATTCCGCTTGCGGGAATGTCCTCCAGATCAACCTGACCACGTACACGCCAAGCCGTCGCGGCACGATCTCGGCGGCCTGCGACACCTGAATCACTGCTTGTCAGGCCACCGTCGGTCGACCGGGACAAACCAAAGCCCGGTCCCTTTGAGTGAGCCACTTCGGCATCGAGGAAGGTGGTTTCGGAATGCCGTATCTTGATGTCTGCACCATAGGCCTGTTGATCTGCCAGTCCTGTGCCTTCATCCATTCCGGTTACACCAACGCGCACCTTGTCGTTGACCCAATGCTGGGCACGGCCGCCATAAACATAGCCATCGGCCTCCCCGGCAACGGGTTCATACTCGTACTGTGCCAGAAGATAGACTTTATTGCCGCCAAGAGCGCCGTTGCGGACCGGAGCGTTCGTTCCGGTGGTTGACGACAACGGGCGCCTGAGAATAACCACGCCTTGCAGATAATCGAAGCTGTAATCTTCGCCATATTGCAGGGTCGTGCGCTCGATTACGCGTCCGGTGATCTCATCGCGGATTTCGACGGTCAGCGTTTCCGAGCCTTCGACAATGTCTTGGCGTTTCAGGAAATAGGCGGACCCGCCAGTGGCCAGGAATTCATCGCGCTGAGGCAGGGTGTCGGGCTGGGCCGCATAGGCCGTCACCTCGGTACGACGCTCACCAAACGAAGTACTGTCTTCCGAGCGATATACACCCTTCGCCCCGAACAGCCCACGTTCTTGCCGCAGGAACTCTGTCCCGGTGATGCTGGTCTTGTAATTTCCCCACATCACATGGCTGTCCCCCTTTTCCAGGCGGACATAGAACTTGCCGTTGGTCGGAGCATCCTCGACGAAAGTCGAATCGTCGCCGTAGATCGGATAGTAATCGTCGGGATCCAGTCGGCGCAGGAGACGGCGCGGATCCTTGCCGTCAAGGTTGCGGAACATGTTTTCAACATCGTCCTCGCCGGTATCGGCAGCCGCCGTCAGAAGATATTTACCCTGGATCTTGCCTTTCAGATAAAAGGCAACCCTTCCCTTGGTGTAGACGTCATCATACTCGCCGGGGCGCACTGTCTCGATGTTCTTGTCGCCCATACGCTTGCCAACGGTCAGATCGGCAAGTGCGACATAGAACCAGTCATTATCCGGGATATTGACGGCGCGGTTGAAGTGCAGACCACCGCCACTCTTGGATACGCCGTTCACCGATACATCGATGTCGTGATCACCCGCGGGCAGAATGCGCTGTACAACGAAGGCGTTGTCGCGATCAACAGGAACCTGCTCACCAAGCGCCTCAACCGCAAATCCAGGGGGGACGCTGCGTCCATAGATCGTGACTGCTCCGCCCTTGATCGGAATGTTGCGGATCGCTGTTCGATCCTCACCCATTCCCGGCGCGATTGCCTCAGGCTTGCCCTCCGGTGTGAACTGCTTCTCGCTGCGAGCAAGTGTCAGCGCTTCCGTCTCGTCATAGCGGCCATTGGCATCGTAGACGCGAAGCACGTAGCTGTATTCAGCCGCCGCCTCGGCAGTGGCAGGCATTGTCCAGCTCGCTTCGCTATTGACCTGGACAGGCACAACAGCGACGGGCTTTTCTTTTGCCCAGCTGCCATCCTGAGCGTAGATGCGGATTTCAGAACGCTGAATGAAAGCCGGATAGTTTGACGTCGCCAGAAAGCGGACTGGCTCTCCCGCCATGAATCTGCGGCGAACGGGCTTTGTCGAGACATTCAGGATTGGTTTGCTTTCCAGGCCGTCATACTTGATCTGAATGTCAACGCCATGCAGGCCCACATCAGCCTTGCGCTGCAGGTCCACAGGTTTTGGCGAACTGCCGGACGGGGCCGCTTCCTGTGCCGTGATCCGGCCCCCTTTGGCGGATTTCGGCTCGCTTTTCTCCAGCGTCTCGCCGTCAACACTGATGGCAAAGGGAATGTTCCCCTCATCACCAAGGGTTTCACGTTCCGTATTCTCACCGACGGGCAAGCTGCGCGTCGAACCGTCGTCGTGGATCTTGCCCCGCAAACTCGCGAAGCAGGCATCTCCCTTGCAGCCTTCATCGGCAAGAGAGATTGCCGTCGTTCCAAGAACTGCAAAGCCGATCAAGGCGCTGCTGGCGAGAAGCATGGTCTTGCGGGCCATGAAGAGTGGCACCGCGGTGCGGAACAGTGTCATCGCGCTCATTGTCCCATCTCCATGCGGGTCTCGATTTCAAGCGGGTAGCGTGCGCCGGACCTCTTCCATCGCTCGTCAATCAGCTTTCTGAGTTCGTTGATGCGCTCCTTTGCCAGTTGCGGATCGGCTCCCTTGTCGATGTAGCTCAGGCGCAGGACGGACTCTTCCTTCGCAAGAACGGTGATCAGTTGGTCGATACCCTTCGCCCACTGCTTCTTCAGTGCTGTGCCGGTGCCTTCGAATGCCGCGTCCTTAAGATCGAGGCGGACCACGCGGCCGATCGATGCGCCAAAGTTGAGTTTGGACATCTTGCCAGCAGTCAGGCGCACAACACGTGGGTTTTCGGTGGTCAGACGATAGCCGGTCGGCAGGGTTCTCGTGTCGAGCTTCATGATGAAGTTCGACCCGATGCGTTGATCAGGAAGCGCCGCACAAGGGACATGGAAACGACCGTATTTGTCAGTCGTGATCAACCAGCCTTTGACAGTCGCAACCCGGACGCCAGGAAGCCCCGGCTCACCCTCATCCTGATATCCATTGCGGTTGACGTCATCGAACACCTTGCCGATGATTTCGCCGCAATCGAAAACCGGTTCCGCCAGGATCTCCACCGTTGCCCGTGCTTCTGGAGCGAGCGGCGTGCCCGTCTCGTCCATCACGACAGCGCGGTTGATATGCTGGCCCGGACCCGCCGAACTGAGAGCCAAAGCCTGGAGACGGATGACCAGTTCAGAATTCGGTCCTATTGACAGGTTTTCGAATTTCACCCGCAAGCCGTTGACGACGGGTGTCACCTTGACACCATCAACCGTCGCCGAGCCTTCCACATAGCGGAAACCGGATGGCAGCGTATCCGTGACCGTTACGCCACTCACTGTCCGGTTGGCATTGTTGGTCACGCGGATGGCATAGGGTGCACGCTCGCCGCGGCGTATATAGCGCAGCTGCGACTGCTTCACGATACTGATGTCCGAGGGTGGAGCTGCCGACGGCGTGATGACACTGGTAGAAGTGTTCGATGGAACATTTCCACCTTGTGCCACACCTTGCGCTGTCGCCGAATTTGACACGGCATCCTTGACCCCGGCAGCATTGTCGATGTCGCTCTGCGAGAGGGTATAAGTTGCGGTGAATATCTGCGAAGCCCCCGGCGCCAGAGTAACCGGCGACGGCTGGAACGACGTCAGGCTGCTGCCCGCAGGACGACCGTTAAAGGTCGGGCCGGCATCCCGGGGCCATACATCTGTTACCGTCACGCCACCATTATTGGTGATGGTGAAGGTATAGGTGATGCTGTCCCCGAGACTTGCATAGCCATCACCGTTCCCGTCATTGAAGATGCCCTTCTTCTCAATATGGAGACTGGCTCGCGCCGGCGGCACCGTCACCGTGTCGGGCGGCGACGTGGTCGGCGGGCCGGACGGCGGAGTGCCGGTGCCGGTCGCGGTGTTGACGACGGAGCCGGCATCGATGTCGGCCTGCACCGGCGTGTAGGTCGCGGTGAAGGTGAAGCTTGCCCCCGGCGCCAGCGTCTGCGGACCCTGGTCGAGCGCCACCCCGGCATTGGCCAGCAGCGGGTCGTCGACCGTGACATTGGTCATGGTGACATTGCCGGTGTTGGTGACCAGGAACGAATAGGTGATGGTCTCGCCCAGATCGATCAGGGCGTTGCCGTTGAGATCATTGAGCGTGCCGGTCTTGTCGAGCGTCAGCGCAGGGACACCAGCCATATCAGTGTCAGTTGCCGTGTTGTTGCTGGTGTTCGGATCCGGGGAGTCAGGCGGGTTGGTAACTGTCACCGTGTTAGTAAGATCGCCTGTGAAATCAGGCGGTAATGTTAACGCTAAGGTGTAAGTTACGCTTGCGTTAACCGGAAGATCCACGGATTGGCCCGAAATTGCTCCGTTACCGCTCGCAGCGCCACAGACACCACCATTGGTGGCAGCGCCACAGGTCCACGTCGCCGTTATGATGCCGGCAGGTAGCGGATCGTTGACAATCGCGCCCGCAACACCGAACGGGCCAGCGTTTCTGACGACAATCGAATAGGTGATTGTTTCGCCCGGGGAGTAGACGGTGCGACCATCGGTCTTGGTTACCGCGATGTCAGCCGGGAACTGAAGCGGCGTGCTATAGCATTTCGCACCGTCGTTGTTGGAAGACGGCGGTGAACTGGAAATCAGCGTCGATGCACCCGTCACCGGGTTGATCTTGTAGAAACCTCCGTAATTGCTGGAGCCATAAATCCCATTGGAGGCGCTGAACATAGCGCCAAACCCATGATGAGTTTGGACGGGTCCGCGGTTCGTCACGACACCATTATTGGGATTGATCGAAACGAGCTGTCCGGTACCTGTTTGACCGTAGAGAAGACCATTGTACCATGCGAGATCGGACGTAAAAGGCGCCGAACTCATTGGTATTGCCGTTGCTGTGCGAGTTGTCAGATTGACCCGAAAAAGCGTTCCGTCGCCCTTATAAAGATAGTAAAAACCATCCGAACCAATTTCACCGTTATGGTAGGCTAGAGCATTGTTTATACCACCTCCGGTAATGGGCCCGAGATTCTGCGCCTGACCATTGCTGCCAATTCGCAACAGAATATTCTGCGTGCCGTCACTAGCGGTGCCATAGATGTAATTGTCGGCCGGATTGAACGCGATTGCGTTGTATTGATAAGGTGCCGTTCCCAAAGGGGTGTAAACGAAGGGATTGGTGGAGGTATTGAATCTATATAGCGTCGTGGGCGGAGCGGCGGGGTTTTGTGCGAGATACATATCTCCGCTACAACCGGGGAAAGCCGGCACAGTCTGTGCCTGAGCAGCGGAGCTCAATCCCGCCGTGACCGCCAACGCGGTTTTAAGCACCGTCGCGATACAGCTGAAGTTGCGCGCAAAACGGCACGCTGCAGCACGCAGCGAAGCTAGATGATGCATTAATGGCCTCCTCGGTTTGGTAACCACCCGAGACCAGAGCCATCATTCGCGCTATGCGCGCGCCCCGTTGCAGCGCGTCCTCAGAGAGCCCGCTGTGCCGCCAACTTGCGGGCAAGATGCTCGACCACCGAACAGTTCCGCTCCGTCAGCATAGGCACGGCATTAGCGCTCAGTATTTCAGAATACTCCCGCCCTTATCAGGAAATTATCGAATTGGGCAATTTTGCGCCATAATCGTGATGCGGTACAATGCTCCGTGCCCAGTATTCGGACGTTCTCTATGATAAGTTCGGGTCATGTGCGGCATGCCTTTCGCTGGATGCGAGCAAAACCTGAGCACGTAGTGGGCAAATTATGACCGCTCTTTTTCAATAACGTGGAGTAGTAACATCAGAGGCTAAACTGCATGCTGTGAAATATTTGCGCTAAGCTCGATATTCAAGCTAGATGCTCCACACGCCGCCATTTGGGGGCGGAACAAGACCTGTTCCCTCAGACACGTTAAGACAGAACGAAAAGAAAACTATCAATTGCACGTCCTGAATCGCGTTTGAGGTCTCCGAAAATCTGGTTTTGCAGCATGTGAGCAGAGTTCGATCAACCGAGAGACTTTCATGCTGAAGTTTTCCTTTTTAACTGCCGGATTGTGGCTGTCCATTGCAACGCTCGCTCATCCATAGCTTGGTAGTACACACCGCCAATGAGCCGGAACTGACTCTTTTCGCTGCCGAATAACTGGCAATACAGCGATCCATCGGGCTTCAACAAGACGCTCGAAGACAAAAACGTCGCCGAATCATACCTTATGAAGCCAGTCATTCGACTGGCGAAGATCTGGAACACCAAGGCCGGATACGTGTTTGATTCCTTTCTGTTCGAGAAGTGGATGTGCGAGCGCTATTATCCCTACGGCTCCAACCTTCAGGCTCGCCTTTTCACAGTTTTCGACAACCTGGCCGCAAGCAAATCCGCACAGTGGAGAAACGACAGGATCAACCGAGCCAAGGAAATCGTTGCCAACGTTGGGCGGCTCGAAGCGGACAACATGCCGTACTCGGCCGAGACCGAGGTGAAAAAGCTAATTCCTGAATAGGTCGCCCTTCGTTTGACGTCGAATTCCAACTATCATCTCAATTTGCTCTGAAGTGCCTCTTCGATGAGTTTTTCGATGTCGGCTACGCGCATGCCTTTCTCGTAGGCAAGGCGGCTGACCAGATCAAAGATCGTGCCGCTCTTCGGACCATAAAGCGGCCAGTCGTCGAGTTCATGGCTGTCAGGGTGATGTTTGCGATCCGGATTCCCTTTGTCGGTCGAGGTCTTCTGGCCATTCTGAATCCGGTCGCGCAGGCTTTCGAAATAGCGGTCGTCAATCGGTTCGGTCGCTGGCGATGATGCACCTTCCATGAGCAGGCCGCGCAACCGTTCGCGATCAGCTGCCTCATGCGGTAAGGGGGATTCTTCTTGTTCGGGGGAGAACGCGGCACCGCTCTCCGAAAGCAGACGGTCTATCTCACGGACCTTTGTCTGGCGCTCTGATCGTTTTCTTGCCCACGCTTTGGCCTCAGCGGCGATATCGGCGCCGGCGGATGCACCAACCGCGGCTTTCGCCAAAGCATGCAGCCGGCCTGCCCCTTCGGGATCGTCATCGGAGGCTCTGCGTCGAGCAAAGCCAGCAACAAGCTCCCAAAGCGGAACGGGAATGGATCGGCGGCGTTGGCGCAGGGACGGCGGAAGTGCCGCGAGCGTGTCGGGCCGGACCATGCCGTCTTCATCAGTCGGCACGCCGATCATTGTGCGCATGCGTCGGGCACCGAGTTCGAAAGCGACTGCGGCTGCAGCCTCGGAGAGACCGGACCGGGGACCACTCATCTCGCTGTAATAAGCTTCTATCCGGCCCTCCTTTTCGAGGCGGTCGATGCAGGCATCGCAGATAAAGCCGTGCGGCTGGTCCTGTTGTCCGTCGTCAAGCCAGAGGAAGTGCCACGTGTCGTGATGCGACGTGACGCCGGCGTCGATCTCTTCACTGTCAGTCCAAGAGAAGGCCTCTTCCGAGCCGCAGACGACGCAACGACCGGGCGCGCCTGCGAGGAAACGATCATGTTGTTCAGTCAGCTTGTCGTCGGCCATGGTCAGGCTCCGATTTCATGCTCGATGTCCATATGCTCGCCGGTTTCGGCACATGGATCGACATTGCATCCTACGCGGTGATCGGTCCACAGCGTCGCGCCGACGAAGCGGCAGCCAGTGACCTTCACCGCATCACCATCCAACAGCGTAATGCAGCCTGACTTCACGGCAGGTTACCGCCCTGCAAGCGAAGATGGATGACATGATCTCCATAGTCGATGCCGAGAAAATCCTGGGCTGTGACTACGGGCAAATCGTACGGTTTGTGGGTAGTGGTATGTTGACACGTTGGGGAGCAGGTTCAGTAAAGCCATATCTTTCCAAAGCAGAAGTTGAAGCCTTCGAACTGCCGAGGGCAATCGGAAATGATCACCGCTGCCGTCACACGCTTATGTCGGAATTGAATGGTGCACGCCACGCCCCTCAAGTTCTTTGTCGCCACCAGGAGAATGAATCATGGCCACTCTCACAATCCGTAAAGTTCCCGATCCCGTGCATGCCGCTCTGGGCCGCATGGCCGAGAAGCATCTCCGCAGCCTAGCATTACAGTTGCGCTTTTGATTTAAGGTGAGCTTGTCTGGCTGCGGCTTGATGTGCACGCCGCCAAATTGACCAGGCGATTATATGCGCGGGTTCGATATCTCGTTGGGCAAGGCGTGTTG
>JBOHIW010000019.1:0-104276 GCA_050726055.1 Phyllobacterium sp.
TTAACCGCATCAAACACTATCGTGGTATCGCCACGCGTTACGACAAGAACCCTGCCAATTTCCTCGCGGCAATCAAACTGATCGCAGTCCGCATCTGGTGTATCAGTTTATGAGTCTACGCCGTAGAACGAACTTGTCCGCCGATATTCAGATCAGGCCCGGCTTTGCCGGGCTTTTTTGTCTCTGCTTCTCATGACCGATCCATCAGATCGCGGGATACCGAATGCGCGTGCTGGACTAACGCCCGCAGTTATGTGCAAAAAAGAAATATTGCCGGGGAGACATTTTCGATGAGTGGAATTTTTAGCTGGTCGCCATTTTCGCTGCTGCTGCTGTTCTTTTTGTTGGGCGGTTTCTTCTTCGCCGTCGGCATGGTCTGTCTTAAACATTTTGCCTGGCAGGCCGGCCGGGATGTGCTGTCGATCCCGGTGGCTGCCTTCATCGGCACCGTGGCGACAGCCTGGGCCCTGTCTCTGGGCTTTACGGCTGCGGACGCCTGGTCCATCAATTCCGATGCAGCCCGGGCCGCCAGTTCGGAGCGTTCGTCCCTTTCCAGGCTCGAGGGAATGGCCAGGCCCGAAGCCTTGAATTCCGAAGCGCTCATTGCCGCGCTCGCACATTACAGATCGGCGGTCGGACAGATCGAATGGGCGGAAAACCTCAACCGCTTTCCTACGCCCGAAGCGGAGGCCGCGTTGCAGGAATTGCGCATGTCCATCCTGAAACTGGCAAAGGCCGACGTCGCCACGCCGATCATAGGGCAAATCGTGCAGGATTTCGATGAGTTGCAGGACGCCCGCAACACGCGAATTGCGCTGGGAAACAGTGCGGTGAACCAGTATAAATGGTATCTTGTTCTCAGCCTGACATTCATAACGATTGTCGTCACCGCATCCATCCACGCCGACCGCCCACGGGCCGGAAGGAAGGCCTTGATGATGTTTTCCGCCACGGCCGCTCTCAGCCTGTGGATTCTGGCCATCCATGCAAACCCCTATGCGGGCGTGGGGCAAAGCAGCCTGGATCTGCTTGTGGTTCCGCAATAGGCAGGGATGCGCGAGAATGTGGCCCGATCGAACGCTGGTTCGAGGTCTTTATAGACAATCCTGACCAGACGTAAATCTACCACTACCGGCTAATCCGCTAAGGAGTGAATTGACCTGACGATAACCCGGCGGAATGATCAGCCACTGTGGGGGAGCGATCGAACGGGGAACAGCGGGTTTTCCGGGTGTATACGGGATCATAACTGGTCGGAGTGAGAGGATTCGAACCTCCGACCCCATCGTCCCGAACGATGTGCGCTACCGGGCTGCGCTACACTCCGTAACCAGTGCGGCGGCTTATAGCGCTCTCATTTTGCTCCCGCAAGACGTTTTGAGTAATTTACGATTTAAATATAAAAGTCGATTAACAGAGTCGGGCAAGATTCAGGAGAACGTCCGTTGTCACGCCTACCACAGCCATCCATCACGCCGAACAGCTTCGCTTTCGAAAACAATGTGCTCATCAAACCGACCGGTTTTCGGGAGTATGATGCTCGCTGGTGGTTTGGCCATCCGGGTTCTGCAACGGAGCCTGAACTCAATCTGTATGGCGTTCAGGCGCTTGGAATGGGGCTGGGAACACTCGTCCAGCGTCTGGGAGCGGGACCGGATATCGTGGTCGGCCATGATTTCCGCAGCTATTCGCTTTCGATCAAGCTGGCGCTGGTGTCTGGCCTTATGGCGACGGGATCGCAGGTCAAGGATATCGGTCTGGCCTTGTCGCCAACGGCCTATTATGCGCAATTCGCGTTGAATGTCCCTTCCGTCGCGATGGTCACGGCCTCGCACAACGAAAATGGCTGGACCGGCGTCAAGATGGGTTGCGAGCCGCCTTTGACCTTCGGTCCGGATGAGATGAGCGAGTTGAAGCGGATTGTTCTGGACAGCGACTTCGATCTCACCGGCGGTGGCGCCTATGAGTTTATCGACGGGTTCCGCGAGCGCTATCTTGCCGATATGACGCGCGGCAAGACAATTCGGCGCAAGCTGCGGGTGGTGGCTGCCTGCGGCAATGGCACTGCGGGGGCGTTTGCGCCGCAAATGCTTGAAACGATCGGCTGCGAGGTTATTCCGCTCGATACGGAACTGGACAACACTTTCCCGCGCTACAACCCGAACCCGGAAGACATGACGATGCTTCATGCGATCCGCGACAAGGTTCTGGAAACAGGTGCCGATGTCGGCCTCGGTTTCGATGGGGACGGAGATCGTTGCGGCGTCGTGGACAATGAAGGCAACGAAATATTTGCCGATAAGGTCGGTGTCATGCTGGCGCGCGACATTTCGAGTGTCTATCCCGGCTCGAAGTTCGTGGTCGACGTGAAATCGACCGGCCTGTTCATGACAGATCCGATCCTTCAGAAGAACGGCGCAGTGACGGACTACTGGAAAACCGGCCACTCCTATATGAAACGTCGGGTGAACGAGCTGGGCGCCATTGCCGGTTTTGAAAAATCCGGTCACTTCTTCTTCAACAAACCGGTCGGTCTTGGCTATGATGACGGGCTGGTGACGGCCATTGCCGTTTGCGAAATGCTGGATCGCAGCCCCGGCAAGTCCATGGCCGATCTCTATCGTGAGCTTCCGCTGACATTTGGCTCGCCGACCATGTCGCCGCATTGCGCCGATGAGCTTAAATATCAGGTCATCGATCGTGTGATAGACCGGATCAAGACGATGCATTCCGAGGGGTTGCAGATTGCCGGGCAGGGGATACGGGAGCTGAATACGGTGAACGGCGTCAGGGTCGTCGCGGATGACGGCACATGGGGGCTGGTGCGTGCCTCGTCCAACAAACCGGAGCTTGTCGTGGTGGTGGAAAGCCCTGTCTCGGAGGCACGCAAAAGAGAAATGTTTGATGCTGTCGATACCATCCTGCGCGAAAACGCGGAGGTCGGCGACTATAATCAGACGCTGTGACGGAACGTTGACCGGAGGATCCGGCGGGCGGGACGAATGCGGTATGGCATGAGAATACGGGGTGGAAGGTGAATAAACAGCGGATAGTCAGTTTCGTGATGAGTGGCGGCGTCGGTTCGCGCCTCTGGCCGCTCTCGCGGGAGGATTTCCCGAAACAGTTTCATGACCTTTCCGGCAAGGGCTCCATGTTGCTGCTGACCATGAAGCGCCTTCTCGCCAGGGGCGGTGAAACGCAGGATCCGGTCTATGTGCTGGGTTCGGGGCGTCATGCTGACCGCATTCGGGAAGACGTGCTGGGCATCGAACTGGCGGGCGGGCGCGTGGTGCTGGAGCCCATGGGCCGCAATACGGCTGCCGCGGTGGTTCTGGCGACGGAAATCACGCTGCGCGAGCACGGTGACAATCTGGTGCTGGTGGTGCCGTCCGATCACGAAATCAGGACCGACCGCAGTTTCTGGGAAACCGTGGAGCGGGGAACGCAGGCCGCTGCCGACGGGCGTATCGTTGTCTTCGGCATCCGGCCCGACCGTCCGGAAACGGGCTTCGGCTATATCGAGGTCAAGCCGACGCAAGATGCGGTTCTGGACGTTGCGCGCTTTGTCGAAAAGCCCGATGCGCAAACGGCGCAGACCTATATCGACAAGGGCAACTTCTACTGGAACGCCGGTATTTTCCTGTTCCGCGCCAGCGCGATGCGCGATGCCTTCCTGAAGTGCGCGCCCGATATCTGGAACGGGGCCATTGCTGCGCTGGATCAGGCCAATGACACGGTGCTCGGCACCTATTTGCCCGAACAGCTCTACGCGCAAGTCCCTTCGATTTCGGTGGACTACGCGATCATGGAGCGAACCTCCGACATCGCACTGGTCCCTGCGACCTTCCGCTGGAACGATCTCGGTTCGTGGCAGTCGCTGCTCGATGTCGCCACGCATGATGATGCCGGTAATGTCGTGGTTGGCGATGTTGTCGCCATCGATTGCGAGCACAGTTATCTGCGAAGCAGTGGCGGACTTCTGACGGCGATCGGCCTGCGCGACATGGCTGTGGTCGCCACTGCCGACGCGACCTTCGTGGCGCCGGTCTCCCAAAGCCAGAATGTCCGCAAGATCGTCGAGCAACTCGAAAAAACCGGACGTCTGGAGACACGCTTCACGCAAGCTCGCGACCGGATGCCGCATGGTGGCGCATCCGTCGACCGGATCAGGCACTGGCTCTTCAAGGAAAGCCTGCCGCTCTGGTCAACGGCGGGCGTGGACGAGCGGCACGGCGGTTTTCACGAGGCCCTTTCTTTCGATGCGGTGCCGCTTGCCAAGCCCAAGCGGACGCGCACCATGGCGCGGCAGATCTATTCCTTCGCCATGGCGAAGCGTCTTGGTTGGGACGGTCTGGCCGATGACCTGATCGATCATGGCATCCGTTTTCTGAACGAGAAGGGCCGCACGGTCAAAGGCGGCTGGGTGCGCACGCTCAATGTCGATGGCAGCGTCCATGATCCTGTCGAAGACACCTATGATCAGGCCTTCGTCCTTTTGGCGATGGCCCACGCGCACCGGGCAGGGCACAAGGATGCCATGGCGTTGGGCACAGAGACCTTCGCTTTTATCGACCAACATCTTTCCGAGGGGCATGGCGGTGGCTTTTTCGAAGCGCCGGAGGATCGTTCCATACGTCGCTCCAATCCGCACATGCACCTGCTGGAAGCATTTCTGGCGTGGCATGACGTGACGGGCAAGCGGGAATATCTCGATCGCGCGGCACGCATTGTCGATCTGTTCCGCAAACACTTGTTTGATCGCGAAAGCTGGACGCTCGGCGAAAATTTCGACATGAACTGGGCTCCGCTCGCGGGCGAGAAGGGGCAGATCACAGAACCCGGCCATCATTTCGAGTGGGTTTGGCTGCTTTCGAAATTCGACGAACGAACCGGCAAGTCCGACAATCACAATTTCGGTCGAAGGCTCTACGCCACGGCCGTTGCCAATGGCATTAACCGGTCAACGGGCCTGGCCTATAGCGCTGTCCTGCGCAGCGGTACGCCCTTTGAGCGCAACGCGCGAAGCTGGCCGCAGACGGAAGCCGTGAAGGCCGTCATCGCGTTGAGCGGCAAGGACGGCCTGGATCTGACGCCGGAAGTGGAAGCGCGGATCAGCAGGCTTTTCCGCTGGCACATCGATCCCGCCCCCAAGGGGCTTTGGGTGGACCTGATCGATGAAAAGGGCAAGGCGAAGGCCGAAGATGTTCCTGCATCGATTTTTTACCACCTCATTTGCGCCTTTGCGGAATATCTCGACTTTGCCGGAAAGCTACAGGCCGGCAAGATCCAGAACGGAAATAACGCTCAGTAAGGGCTTTCAACCTTGCCGGTCTCCACATAGACGGTCTTGATCTGGCTGTAATGTTCCAATGCCGCATGGCCGTTTTCGCGGCCAATGCCGGATTGCTTGAAGCCGCCGAAGGGTACCTCCACCGGAGTCAAATTATAGGCGTTGATCCAGCACGTGCCCGCCTTGATCTTGCCGATGACGCGGTGGCCGCGCGAAAGATCGCCGGTGAAAACGCCAGCGGCAAGGCCGAACTCCGTGTCGTTGGCGCGCGCGATCACCTCGTCCTCGTCCGAGAAGTCCAGAATGCTCATGACCGGCCCGAATATCTCCTCGCGCGCGATGGTCATATCATCCGTGACATCGGTGAAAATGGTCGGCTCGATGAAGAAGCCGTTTTCGAAGCCTTGCAGATTTGGCCTGCCGCCGCCGAGATGAAGCGTTGCGCCTTCCGCCTTGCCCTTCTCGATATAGGACAGAACACGCTCGCGCTGCGCCGCGCTGACCAGCGGCCCGAGATGGGTTTCCGGATCGAGCGGATCGCCAAGGTGGATCGCCTTGGTTCGCTCGGTCAAGCGGTCGATGAAGCGATCGCGGATACCTTTCTGGACGAAGACGCGGGTTCCGTTCGAGCAGACCTGGCCGGTGGAATAGAAATTGCCGAGCATCGCGCCGCCGATAGCGCTTTCTAGATCGGCGTCCTCGAACACGATGATGGGCGATTTCCCGCCCAGTTCCATCGTTGCATGTTTCAGATGGCTGCCCGCCTGCGCCATGATCTTGCGGCCCGTGGGCACGGAACCGGTGAGCGAAACCTTGGCAACAAGCGGATGGTCGACAAGTGCGGCGCCCGCATCGCCAAAGCCCTGAACCACGTTGAAAAGCCCGTCCGGCAAGCCCGCATCCTTGTAGACCTGCGCCAGTGCAAGCGCTGAAAGCGGGGTGTTCTCCGATGGCTTGAAGATGAAGGCGTTGCCCATGGCGAGCGCAGGCGCGGATTTCCACGCGGCGATCTGGATCGGATAGTTCCACGCGCCGATGCCGACGCATACGCCCAGCGCTTCGCGGCGCGTATAGGCGAAGGAACCGCCAAGCTCGACAAACTCTCCGTTGAAACCTGCGATGATCCCCGCAAAATATTCCAGCGCATCGGCAGCGGAAGCCGCATCGGCGACCAGCGTTTCCTGTATCGCTTTTCCGGTGTCCAGCGTTTCCAGGCGGGACAGTTCCTCATTGCGCTCCCGCAACAGGTCTGCGGCGCGGCGCAGGACGCGCCCGCGTTCGACGGGTTTCAGCGCCGCCCATGCCGCTTGAGCACCGGCTGCGGCCTGTACCGCCTGCTCGATGACGGCAGGTGTCGCGCCATGAAGTTTGGCTATCGTTTCGCCGGTCGCGGGATAGATAACGTCGAGCGGGCGACCCGCCGCGTCCTCGACAAACTGGCCATTGATGAAGTGCGATGCCTTAGGTTGTGCGCGCATGGGTTCTTCCTGAATTGATGCTTTATGGACTATAGGCTCAGCGGTCCGAAATCTGCCACCGCGGATTGATCCACGGCTGTTGATTGGACCGGGGTAGCGGATCGAGCCCCAGAATATGATCGGCGGCTTTTTCTCCGGTCATGATGGACGGGCCGTTGAGGTTGCCGTTGGTAACACGCGGGAAAATCGAGGAATCCGCGACACGCAACCCTTCGACGCCGATCACGCGGCATTCGGGATCGACCACGCTCATCGGATCGTTGACGGCGCCCATGCGGCAGGTGCCGCAGGGATGGAAGGCGCTTTCAGCATGTTCGCGGATGAAGGCGTCGATTTCCTCGTCGCTCTGGACATGCTCTCCCGGCGAGATTTCCTTGCCCCGGTACGGAGTGAACGCAGCTTGCCCGAAAATTTCACGGGTCAGGCGAATGGCATGGCGAAATTCCATCCAGTCGTCGGGGTGCGACATGTAGTTGAAAACGATCCTCGGCTTCTCGAACGGATCGCCTGAGCGAAGCGTCACCGAGCCGCGCGATTTCGACCGCATCGGGCCGACATGGGCCTGATAGCCATGGCCGGGCGCTGCCGCCTTGCCATCATAGCGGATGGCGGCTGGCAGGAAATGATACTGAATGTCAGGATACTTGATGCCGGGTGCGGAGCGCAGGAATGCGGCGGATTCGAAATGGTTCGTTGCACCGAGGCCTGTTTTGAACAACAGCCATTGCGCGCCGATCAGCGCTTTCGAAAACAGGTTCAGCTTGGAGTGCAGGGTGATCGGCTCGCGGCTTTCCTGCTGGATATAGACCTCCAGATGATCCTGAAGGTTCTGGCCGACGCCGGGGCGGTTCGCCACCACGTCAATGCCATGCTCTTTCAGGTGCGCGGCAGGGCCAACACCTGAGAGCATCAGCAGCTTGGGTGAGTTGATCGAGGATGCCGCGATGACCACTTCGCGGCGCGCCCGGATGGTCCGGGTTTGCTTACCGATGCTGATCTCGACGCCCGTTGCGCGTTGATTCTCGACGATCACACGCCGCGCGAAGCCATTGACGAGGCTCACATTCCTGCGCTTCAGTGCGGGGCGCAGATAGGCGTTGGCCGTTGACCAGCGGCGGCCCAGATAGATAGTCTGTTCCATCGGGCCGAAACCTTCCTGTTTCGATCCGTTATAGTCTTCGGTGATTTCAAAACCGGCCTGCTGGCCCGCTTCGACAAAGGCATGGTAGAGCGGGTTGTCGCGTCGCCCGCGCTGGATATGCAGTGGCCCCTTGGTGCCGCGCCAGCCGCTTTCGCCGCCGTGGGAATGTTCCATGCGCTTGAAATAGGGTAGAACGTCCGCATAGGACCAGCCCTTCGCGCCGCTCTCCGCCCAATGGTCGAAATCGCCGGCGTGGCCGCGCACATAGACCATGCCGTTGATCGACGACGAGCCGCCGATGACCTTGCCGCGCGGGGTGACAAGGCGGCGTCCGCCAAGATTGGGCTCGGGCTCGGACGAAAAGCCCCAGTCATAGGTGCTCATGTTCATCGGAAAGGACAGGGCGGACGGCATCTGGATCAGCGGGCCGATATCGGTGCCGCCATATTCCACGACGATGACGGAATGCTTTCCGCTTTCCGAAAGCCGATAGGCGAGCGCCGAACCCGCCGAGCCTGAGCCGATGATGACGAAATCAGCTTCCATACGCGGCATCCCTTCGATTTGCGGCGATCTGCACCGTCAGATAGTTTTCGACAAGCGCGATGGCCGAAGCGGCATTCGGCGCGTCGTGGCGCAGCGCGTGGCGAATATAGAGCCCGTCAATCATCGCGGCCGCGCCCTCGGCGATCCGGTGTGCGGCGCTGCGGCCTGTCAGCGGCAACAAGGCATAGGCAAGATTCGAGTGCAGGCGCTGCGCATAGATGCGCAACAGCCGCCGCGTTTCCGCCGAGCGCTGAGCGTGGACATAGAATGTGAGCCATGCCGCAATCGTGGCGGGGGCAAATTGCGCGGCGGAGAAATTAACCGACACGATGGCGGAAAGGCGCGCGCGTGCCGTCTGGGCGGATTCGAGCGCCTTGTGCAGATCTTGCGTCAACTCTTTGAGAAGATGGCGCATTGTGGCGAGCATCAATTGCTCCTTGCCGCCAAAATAATGATGGGCAAGAGCGGGCGAAACACCAGCCTCATGAGCGATTTCCGCAACCGTGACATCCAGCGAACCGCGTTGGCCGATCGTCTTTATGGTGGCGTCGATCAGTTCGCGTTTTCGCTGCGGCTCCATTCCAATCTTGGGCATGGCTGAAACTCCTTTGCTGTAATTGTATTATTGATTGACTGATCAATCAATAAAAACCAAGGCGAAGGCTTTTCGCGCCAATCAGGACTTTACGCAGTTGCGAAAAAGTTCAACAATGAACTATTCTGCCGCGCTGAGTATGATAAAATGACGATCGGCATCCTTGTGAGGAGACAGAAATGACGGCTTGCATCGTTGGGTGGGCGCATTTGCCCTTTGGAAAACTCGAAGGCGAAACGGTCGAGAGCCTGATCGTGAAAGCCGCGGTCGGCGCGCTGGATCACGCCGGAATCGCGCCCTGCGAGGTGGATGAGATCGTGCTCGGCCATTTCAACGCCGGTTTTTCGCCGCAGGATTTCACGGCCAGCCTCGTCCTTCAGGCAAGCGACGATTTTCGCTTCAAGCCGGCGACGCGGGTGGAAAACGCTTGCGCGACCGGCTCGGCCGCTGTGCATCAGGGCATCAAGACCATTCGTGCGGGTGCGGCAAGAGTGGTTCTCGTTGTCGGCGTGGAAAAGATGACCTCGACGCCGGGACCGGAAATTGGCGTCAACCTGCTCAAGGCCTCCTATCTGCCGGAAGAAGGCGAAACGCCAGCCGGTTTCGCCGGTGTATTCGGCAAGATCGCGGATGCCTATTTCCAGAAATATGGCGACCAGTCCGACGCGCTGGCGACGATTGCGGCCAAGAACCACAAGAACGGCGTGAACAATCCTTATGCGCAGATGCGAAAGGATCTGGGCTTCGAGTTTTGCCGCCGCGAGAGTGAAAAGAATCCCTTTGTCGCGGGTCCGTTGAAGCGGACGGATTGTTCGCTGGTGTCCGATGGCGCGGCGGCACTGGTGCTGACTGACGTGGAAACCGCCCTGCGGATGAAGCGGGCCGTGGCTTTCCGCGCAGCCGAGCATGTGCAGGATTTCCTGCCAATGTCCAAGCGCGATATTCTCCAGTTTGAAGGGTGTGCCGTCGGCTGGTCGCGTGCCTTGAAAAACGCAGGCGTCACGCTTGATGATTTGTCCTTCGTCGAAACCCACGATTGCTTCACCATCGCAGAACTCATCGAATATGAAGCGATGGGTCTGGCCAAGCCCGGCGAGGGCGCGAGGATCGCGCTGGAGGGGCAGACCGCGATGGACGGGCGCCTGCCGGTGAATGCGTCTGGCGGCCTGAAGGCCAAGGGCCATCCCATTGGCGCCACGGGCGTCTCCATGCATGTCCTGTCGGCCATGCAGTTGATGGGCGAGGCGGGCGGCATCCAGGTCAGGGATGCGAAACTCGGCGGTATTTTCAATATGGGTGGCGCTGCTGTCGCCAACTATGTGTCGATACTGGAGCGCATCAAATAGGCAATCTGCCTGCAAGGATGTGCCCTATTGCCGCTTTCCTGGTCTAATCACTTAGGCCAAGTTGCATTGTCGTGGCCGGAGTCCCTATAACACGGCCACCCTCCCAAGGCGTGAAATTCAAGATAGACATCGAAATTCATCAGAGACTGCAAAATGTATCAGGATCGAATCCGGCGTAAATCGCTGCTGGACAGGATTATGTCGCCGCAGGAAGCGGCCGCTTTCATCAAGGACGGCATGACCATCGGCATGAGCGGCTTTACACGGGCTGGCGATGCAAAGGCGGTGCCGGTCGCGATGGCGGAGCGGGCGGCGACTGATCCCTTCAAGATCACGCTGGTGACCGGCGCTTCGCTGGGGCATGGCATCGACACGATTCTGACTGAGGCCGGTATTCTGGCACGCCGCCTGCCGTTCCAGTCCGATGCAACGCTGCGCAACGCGATTAATCGCGGTGAAGTGATGTTTCTCGATCAGCACCTTTCTGAGACGGTCGAACTGCTTCGTTCTCACCAGATGAGTGCGATTGACTACGCAATCGTCGAGGCGACGGCAATCACCGAAGATGGCGGGATCGTCCCGACGACCTCCGTCGGCAATTCGGCGAGCCTCGCGATCCTGGCCAGAAAGGTGATCATTGAACTGAACCTCAGCCAGCCTCTGGAGCTGGAAGGGCTTCACGACATCTATATTCCGACGGCGCGTCCTTCGCGCGTGCCGATCCCGGTTCTGACCTGCGAAAGCCGCGTCGGTTTCCCCTATATCCCGATCGATCCGGAAAAGATTGCCGGTATTGTTATCACAGAGAAGCAGGATAGCGCATCGACGGTCGCTCCTGCGGATACTGAAACCAATGCCATAGCCGGCCACCTGATCGAATTCTTTGGCAACGAAGTGAAGAAGGGGCGGCTCGACATGAGCCTCAATCCGCTTCAGGCCGGGATCGGGACTATCGCGAATTCCGTTCTGACGGGGTTGGTCGACAGCCCGTTCCATGACCTGCGCATGTATAGCGAGGTGCTTCAGGACAGCACGTTCGATCTTTTCGATGCGGGCAAGCTGAATTTTGCATCAGGCGCCTCGATCACGCTCAGCGAGGCTTGGGGCAAACGCGTTTTCGGCAATATCGAGAAGTACAAGAGCAGGCTGGTGCTTCGTCCGCAGGAAATCAGCAATCACCCGGAAGTCATTCGCCGCCTTGGCATTATCGGTATCAATACCGCGCTCGAATTCGACATTTACGGCAATGTGAACTCGACGCACGTCAACGGCACGCACATGATGAACGGCATCGGCGGCTCGGGCGATTTCGCCCGCAACGCCTATATTTCGATTTTCGTCAGCAAGTCGGAGGCCAAGGGCGGGGCGATTTCAGCCGTGGTCCCGATGGTCACCCACGTCGACCATACCGAGCACGATGTCGATATTCTCGTGACGGAGATGGGACTTGCCGATCTGCGTGGTCTCGCACCGCGCGAAAGAGCGGAAACGATCATTCGTAACTGCGTGCATCCAAGCTATCGCGAGCTTTTGCAGGACTATTTCAAGCGGGCCTGCCAGCGTGGAGGGCACACGCCTCACCTGCTTGAAGAGGCGTTCGCGTGGCATCTTCGTCGTCAGCAGACGGGTTCCATGCTGCCGTCGGTGTAATGTAGCTGTGGATCAACCTCACTGCCGCTGAGCACTTCGTGTTGGTATGGCCCGGCCTGACCCGGTCATCCATTCCTGGTGCTTGCCGGATTATGCGAGCCATGCCGTTTCTCCATTGGATCGAGCCGCATTGAGACGTATAAGGCCATGAGGCGTGGTGTGCGGTCTGTCATTCGGGTTCGGTTTATTCATGAGCAATCCTGTTCTTGTTGAAGTGGTTCGTGGCGAAACGGTGGAAAGCCGCCATCGCGGGGCCATTGCCATCGTCGATGGTGATGGAAGGTCGGTTTTTTCGGTTGGCGATACCGCGCGGCCGACATTTCCCCGATCGGCGATCAAGGCCATTCAGGCGCTGCCGCTGGTCGAAAGCGGTGCGGCGGACGCTTACGGCTTTGATGATGCGGAGCTTGCCATGGCCTGCGCATCGCATTCCGGCGAAACGGCCCATGTGGAGCGCGCTGCCGCCATGCTCGCCAAAGCCGGTCTGGACAGTTCAGATCTAGAATGCGGGGCGCATTGGCCTTTCGAACAGGCCAATCTTATCGCGATGGCGAAGAGCGGCCGGGAACCGACTGCCCTGCACAATAATTGTTCAGGCAAGCATGCGGGGTTCCTCTGCACTTGCCGCCATCTCGGCGTCGAGACCAAAGGATATGTCGCGCTTGGCTCTCCGGCGCAGAACATGGTTCGCGATGCGATGGAGGAGGTGACGGGCGCGATCCATGCGGTCGATCATTGCGGCACCGATGGCTGCTCGATCCCGACCTATGCGATCCCGCTTCGCAGCCTTGCCCACGGCTTTGCCCGGATGGCGACCGGACATGATCTCGCGCCGCAGCGCGCCGGGGCAGCAAAGCGGCTGCTGAATGCCTGCATGGCGGAGCCCTTTTACGTCGCGGGCAGCCGGCGGGCCTGCACGGCGCTGATGCAAACCGCTCCGGGGCGCATCTTCATAAAGACAGGGGCGGAAGGCGTGTTTGTCGGCGCCATTCCGGAACTGGGGCTGGGTATCGCGCTCAAATGCGACGATGGCGGAACGCGTGCCTCCGAAGCCATGATCGCGACGGTCCTTTCCCGTCTTTTCCGTCAGGACGCGGACCTCTCGGCAAAGCTCGATCATTTCACCAGCCGCGAAATGCGTAACTGGAACGGGATCACCTTTGGTGTAATTTCTCCGACGGAAGAACTGTCAAGGGCGGCAATCGGATAAGCCCCCGGCTCGCATTGCTGATCATCGGGGACTTGCGGCGGGGTGAAACAGCGCCTAGATTTTCTGTATGAGCAGGGCTTTTACACACGAACAAGATGACGCGCCGCTTGATCTGGCCGAACGGCCAGTCAGCCCGCATCGCAATCTGGTGACCCCGGAGGGTTTCGCCGCGATAGAGGCTGAAATCACCACCCTGCGGCATGAACTGGTGCGGGAGGATGTCGATGAGGACAAGGAGCGCATCGCTCGCCTGTCCCGCGATCTGCGCTATTGGCAAGCCCGTCGTGAGAGCGCGGAAATACTAAACCCCGATCCGAAGAGCGAGGTTGTGCGCTTCGGAATGTCGGTGACGGTCGAAAGCGAGGATGGCGAAACCAGAACCTGGAAGATCGTTGGCGAGGACGAGGCCGATGTCGGCCATGGCACGATTTCCCATGTCTCGCCGATGGCGAAGGCCCTGTTCGGCAAGGGCGTCGGCGAGGAAATCGACATCAACGACAAAAGCTGGGAAATCGTCGGGCTGGGCGCAAAATAGTTCGCGATGCCCTGATTCAATTTTCGATCAGTTCGATATGGTCGCGGAAAAACGCTGCTGCGCCGGTCTCGTCGATTTCTCCTGCGGCAACGCCCATGACAAATGTATAGAGGGTGCCGTCATTGGCGGTCAGGGTGTAGCCGTTTACGATGAGAAACGTGATGGCCGCAACGGTAGCCGTGCGTTTATTCCCATCGACGAAAGCATGATTTCGCGCCAGACCGAACAAATACGCAGCTGCCAGATCCCAGATGTTCGGGTCGCCGTAATGCGCCTTGTTTTCAGCGCGTGCAAGCGCCGATTCAAGAGCGTTTTCATCTCTTAAACCCGAAGCTCCGCCATGCCTGCGCAACTGTTCGGCATGCATCGCCTCAACGACGCGGCGGCTCAGGAACTCCCGTTTCATTCGGCGAGCTTCTGAAGCACAACCTTGTATTTGTCCATCGTCTTTCGGGCAGCTTCCATTTGCCGTTCGAACATGTCGTCCACGGGATTAAGAGCAAGCCCGTCTGCTGTTTCCACCAGTTCAAGCTGATCCCCAGCCTTGAGGTTCAGCCGTTCCAATGTTTCCTTCGGCAGGATCACGCCTTCAGAATTTCCGATCTTGCGCAGGGTGACGTTCATGGCCTATCTCCGGTGTTATAACTAATGATATAACATCGGATGCGTCGAATAACAAGAATGCCTGTTATTTCTCAGAACCAGCCCTTCTTGCGGAAATAGAGAAGGGGGATAATCGCCGAGAGCACCATCGCGCCGAGCGCCAGTGGATAGCCCCATTTTGTCGCCAGTTCCGGCATGAATGTGAAGTTCATGCCGTAAATCGAGGCCACAAGCGTTGGCGGCATGAAGGCGACGGCTGCGACGGAGAAAATCTTGATGATCGCGTTCTGCTCGATCGAGATCATGCCGATGATCGTGTCCAGCAGGAACGTGATCTTGTTGGACAGGAAATCGACATAGGCTTCGAGCGATTGCGTGTCGCGCTCCAGAGACTTGATCCAGGCGCGTTTTTCCTTGCCCGGGGCCTGCTCGTTCTGCATCGCGGTCAGATAGACCAGAGCGCGCCCGATCCCTGCAAGGCTTTCGCGAACCTTTGACAGAAACTCACCCTGTCCGCCGATCCTGTTCAGGCTGCGTCGGAAATCCTGCGTCGTCATCGGGCGATCCTTGGTGGATCGCCGGAAAATGCCGCGTGACGTCTGGTCGATCTCGGCCGAAACGCCTTCGAGAAAATCCGCCAGCCGGTCCGTCGCCGATTCGATGATACCGAGCATGATGTTCATGCCGGTACATTTGCTCCCCACAAGGCCGCTGCCGGCCTTCATGGCGCGGCTGATATAAAGCGCTATCGTCTTGGGCTCCGTATATCGAACGGTCACGAGAAGGCCATTTGCGAGAATGAACGTCACCGGCCCGATACCGGCGGCTTCCGTGTCGGTGGCGTAGAGGATAGGCGCAGTCAGGTATTGCGCTCCGCCTTCCGCATAGAAACGGCTGGATTCCTCGATCTCCACCATATCCTCGCGCGTGGGGATGGAAATGCCTGTCCATGCCTCGACGGCGGAGTCTTCCTCGCGCGCAGGCTTCAGCAGGTCGATCCAGACGGTCCCCGCGGGCAATGCATCAGTGGGTGAAACGGTGCTCAAAACAAGCTGGTCGTTCTGGATGGTGTAAACGCTAATCACCGGTAACCTGCTTTCCCTGTTTCAAGTGACGGCATTGATGGGAGAACGATAGAGGTTGACTGCCACACTCGCGCACCTTGCGCAAGCTTGGGAACGAGGGCGGATGAAGGGCGCTGCCCCGTTCGCCCAGGGTGCGAACTTGTCATTCAAAGTCTGTTGAGCAGGGTATCGATCAGTGTTTCCGCGGCTTCGCCGATGACAGTGCCCGGCGGGAAAATCGCGGTCGCGCCTGCTTTCAGCACTGCACCATAATCCTGCGGCGGGATGACGCCTCCAACTATGATCAACGTGTCCTCGCGACCGCGTTTTGCCAGCGCTTCCTTGAGTTCGGGAACGAGCGTCAGATGCCCTGCCGCAAGCGAGGAGACGCCGACGATATGAACATTGTTCCGGATGGTGAGATCGGCCACTTCTTCCGGCGTCTGGAACATGGCGCCGACCAGCACATCGAAACCGAGATCGCCGAACGCGGTGGCAATGACCTTCTGGCCGCGATCATGCCCATCCTGCCCCATCTTGGCGACAAGGATGCGCGGCTTCTCGCCCGCCCGTTTCTCGAAGGCGGCGGCCTTGGCCTGAACACGGTCCACAACGGCGTTCTGGCCGATTTCCTTGCGGTAAACACCCGATATGGTGCGGATTTCCGCGACATGGCGACCGAAGGCCTTTTCCATGGCGAGGGAAATCTCGCCCACTGTCGCCTTGGCGCGGGCGGCGCGAATGGCGAATTCGAGCAGATTGCCTTCCCCTGATCTGGCCGCACTCGTCAAATCGCTCAGGGCCACTTCCACACTGGAAACATCGCGGGTGCCCTTCAGTTCCTGAAGCTTGGAAAGCTGCCGCGCGCGCACTTCGGCGTTGTCGATCTTGAGAACGTCCACCTCGACATCGTTGGCCGGTTTGTAGGAGTTGACACCGATGACCGCCTGCCGGCCGGAGTCGATGCGCGCCTGCGTGCGGGCAGCAGCTTCCTCGATCCGCATTTTCGGTATGCCTTTTTCGATGGCCTTGGCCATGCCGCCGAGGCTTTCCACTTCCTCGATATGGGTGAGGGCGCGCAGGGCCAGATCGCTTGTCAGCCGCTCGACATAGGCCGAGCCTCCCCATGGGTCGATGATACGGGTTGTGCCGGATTCCTTTTGCAGGACAAGCTGCGTATTGCGGGCGATACGGGCTGAATGATCGCTCGGCAGCGCCAGCGCTTCATCGAAGGAGTTGGTGTGCAGGGACTGGGTATGGCCCTGTGTCGCCGCCATGGCCTCGATCATGGTGCGCATGATGTTGTTGTATGGATCCTGCGCCGTCAGCGACCAGCCCGATGTCTGCGAATGGGTGCGCAGCGAGAGCGAGCGGCTGTCTCCTGGATTGAAGTTTCGCTTCATCAGCGTCGCCCAGAGCAGGCGCGCCGCGCGCATCTTGGCGACTTCCATGAAGAAGTTCATGCCAACCGCCCAGAAGAAGGAAAGCCGGGGGGCGAAGCTGTCGATATCAAGCCCGGCCGCGACGCCCGCGCGCGCATATTCGATGCCGTCGGCGATGGTGTAGGCGAGTTCGAGGTCGGCCGTCGCGCCCGCCTCCTGCATGTGATAGCCGGAGATCGAGATCGAGTTGAATTTCGGCATATTGGCCGAGGTGTAGGTGAATATGTCCGAGATGATCCGCATCGATGGCTGCGGCGGATAGATATAGGTGTTGCGGACCATGAATTCCTTGAGGATGTCGTTCTGGATGGTTCCCGCAAGATCCTTCTGCGCCACGCCCTGTTCTTCCGCGGCGACGATGTAAAGCGCCATGATCGGAAGGACGGCGCCGTTCATCGTCATGGAAACCGTCATCTGGTCGAGCGGAATGCCGTCGAACAATTGTCGCATGTCGAGAATGGAGTCGATCGCCACGCCGGCCATGCCGACATCGCCTGCCACGCGCGGATGGTCGCTGTCATAGCCGCGATGCGTCGCCAGGTCGAAGGCGATGGAAAGGCCCTTCTGCCCGGCGGCAAGATTGCGGCGGTAGAAGGCGTTGGATTCCTCCGCCGTGGAAAAGCCCGCATATTGGCGGATCGTCCATGGCTGCTGCACATACATAGTCGGATATGGGCCGCGTATGAATGGCGGCGCGCCCGGATAGGTGTCGAGGAAGGACAATGCTTTCAGGTCGCCTTCGTCATAGGCGCGCTTGACTTTGATGCCTTCGGGCGTTTCCCAGCGGGCTGGCTCCGGCGCCCGAAATGGCGTCCTTGCATCTTTCCAGGCGAGCTTGGTGAAATCCGGAATCATGCTGCGTATTCTCCGCCGACCGTCTAGTTCAGTGTTTCATCGATGCGCTGAATGGGCAGGGGTTCGCAATGGACCGTGCCGTCTGTGGGAACCGGCATGTGCCGCGCTTCGAGCAGCGTCACCGGGCGTTCCTGTTTCGCGGGGTAGAGGGTCGTCCCGATAATGCTGCGCTTGCCGGACCGATAATCCTCGGTCCGCCGGTCGCGGGCACGCAGAATACGGTCCTGAAGATGGCCGCCGACAAGGCTCTCCATGATGCCGCCGTCGGTTTCGAGCTTCTGGAACTCCACCCATCCGGCCTCGCACAGGGCGTCCGTCAGTGCCTCTATGCCGCCGGAGCCCGATCCCGCATCGGCAACGAAACCAAGATTGCTTTCGTCGCAAAGGACGTGCTGCGTGTTTCTGGCGAGCCGCCGCGCGAACGCATCCGGCAGGCCAAGCGGCTGCGTATGCGGCAGGACACAGATGGAGTCCGCGCCGCCCACCGCCGCCGCAAACACGGCGATGGTGGAGCGCAGGATGTTGGTTTCCGGGTCTTTCGCCGTCATCATCCGCATGGATGTCTCGACATGGATGCGCGCCGGTGTCGGCGTGAAGCCGCATGCTTCCTGCGCGCTCTGCCACAGGCGGCGCAGCGCGCGGATCTTGGCTATTGAAACGAACTGGTCCTGATCCACCGACAAGGCGAACCCGATATGCGGCGCGGCGTAGACGCTTGGCATCCGCGCCTCGTCGAACATGCGCAGATGGCCAATGGCGATGGCAAGCGTCGCACCCAGTTCCTGTGCCTCGGTGGCCCCGGCATTGTGATACGGGCGGCTGTCGGCCTCGAGGAAAACGCCCGGCAGCTCGGACGAGAAGAACACCGACAGCGATTGCGGCAGCGAGGCGCGCAGTGCGTTGATGGACATGCGCAACCGCCCTGTCGACGCCAGAACGGCGGAATGGTCGATCCCCAGTGAGAAGGACAGGTTCGCAGGGTCGATCTGGCGTTGCTGGAGATAGTCCGCCATCCAGTCGGCGCAGGCGCGGCTGTTTGGATGCGCGTCGATGCGCAGATGGATCATGTCGAGATGCACGCCATCGAGCACTTCCGCGAGCGTTTCGGGGCGAGCCGGAAGCCCGTAGCCATAGGCGTTCGGGGCGCCCTCAAAAACAAGGGTCAGGCCCGTCGCGCCGTTTTCCAGATCGTCGAGCAGTTGCGCATGGGCACGGGCGGTATCGGGGTCGTCCACGCGCTGGATCATGTGCCATGGCGCATCGGCTTTCACGCGGGGCAGAAGCGGCGCGTCCTTCCGGCGCGGGTAGAGCGGATCTATCCTGATACCGTCGTCGGTGTGGGAGGCCAGGGTATTCTCGAATTCGGCGCCTTTCAGCGCTTTTTCTGCCAGCTTGACCCAACGGTCATGATCGACCGGATCAAAAACGGCATCCTTCACTATACGCGGATCCATAATCTTTCCCCATGCTGCTGAGGGAAGTCTAGGGTCACAACGTGACAAGCGCAATGAAACAAAGGCGGTTTGGGGGAAACAAAGGCGGGCAAGGGATTTAAATGAACGGGAACATGCGGTTCGAGCCGGTTCCGCGTGCTCGCATGAATGACGTGTTGCGGGCTTCAGAATCGAAAAAAGGGATGGTACGAGCCATCCCTTTTTGAAAAAATCGGGAATTGCGGGACGTGTTCAGACGAACTGGCTGAGACCCGGAATGGCGTTGACCACTTCGTCAACCGGACCTGCGCCGAGTTTCTCGCGGGCATAGCCGATCGTTTCCTTGGAGATGCCGCTGATTTCGCCCATGCCGAGACCCATGCCCATGAGCTGCGAGCCGAGACCCATCACGCCGCCCATGAGGTTGGAGAGAAAACCGCCCTTGTCGACATTGGCGACGGCTGCATCAGCACCCGGAATAGCCGCGATCAGGGCCGCAACCTTGTCGGCAGGGGCTTCTTTTTGCAGGAAAGCGAGAATAAGGCCGACGGCTTTCTCCGCCTTGTCGGCATCGGTCCCAACATTTGCGGTGATCCGCGCGATGAGTTCTTCCATTGAAGTCACACTCCCATTTTTGAATTACGTTTACGTAATATGCGCGAGTTTCCGCGAATGCAAGTCCGTCGCGACGATGTTTGGAAAGAACGAGGGCCTGCGCACGCTCCAGTCAAAGCGGACGTGGATGGTGGCGGTGGATCGCGTCGATTTCTTTCAATACGTCGTCGGACAAGGTGATACTCGCCGCTCCGATGTCGGTTTTCAACTGATCTATCGATGTGGCGCCGATGATGACGGATGTCGTGAAGGGGCGTGCCAGGACGAAGGCGAGGGCCATCTGCGCAATATCCAGCCCCGCGTCCCTTGCGAGTTTGAAATATGCCCGGATGGCCGGTTCGGCCTGTTCGCTGTTGCGCCAGAAACCCTTCCGGTCGATATCGCCGCGTGTTCCGGGCGGATATGCGCCGTCCAGATATTTACCGGTCAGAACTCCGGCGGCGAGCGAGGAATAAGCGAGAAGGCCAACATCTTCGTGATGGGCGAGTTCGGCCAGATCGAGATCGAACAGGCGCGTAAGAAGGCTGTATTCGTTCTGGATCGAGGCAATGCGCGGCAGGCCCTTCTGATCGGACAGCCGCAGCCATTGTGATACGCCCCATGCCGTTTCGTTGGAAAGCCCGATATGGCGAATCTTGCCTTCGTTCACCATGTCGCTGAGCGCGTCGAGCACATCCTCGAAGTTGGCGAGCGTATCGGCTGTATCCTGTTTTTCCGGCGCATATGCCCATGACCGGCCGAAATGATAGTGGCCGCGCGCGGGCCAGTGGAGTTGATAAAGGTCGATATAGTCCGTCTGGAGACGGGTCAGGCTGCCCTCGACCGCCGCGCGCACCGATGCGCGGTCCGGTCGTCTGCCGCCGCGAATCCAGGCGTTGGTGTTTCCACCCGCGATTTTTGAAGCCAGAATGAACTTGTCGCGCTTGCCGGTCTTCTTGAACCAGGCGCCGATATAGGTTTCGGTCTTGCCATAGGTCTCGGGCGCGGTCGGGATGGCGTACATTTCCGCCGTATCGATGAAATTGACACCGGCATCGAGCGCATGATCAATTTGTGCATGGGCATCGGCTTCCGTGTTCTGGACGCCCCATGTCATGGTTCCAAGGCAGATTTCAGTGACGTGCAGGCCGGTACGGCCAAGAGATTTCAGTTTCACGCAATTGTCCCGTTCAAATTTTGCTTCGCGGAGCGGATACGTTCCGATCCTCAATTTCGTTGAAGAAATCAGTGTCCGGCGATCTACCCGAAAATGAAAAACATCGTCGGGCAAGATGCCTGGAAGGTGGCGAAAGTAGGCTTTGAGCCGGTTGATTTGCAAGGTGCGAGCTGACCGGGCGGGATTTTATCCCAAACCCATCGTCAACCGGCGAACCTGTTCGCGCCCAATAGCCCCCCTCCATTCGCCCCCCATTTGCCATTGTCGGCAGGGACTTCGCACATTATACCGGATTGGCGACTCTGGAATGACGAGAACAGGATAGACCATGCTCGCCGACGACAAGATTTTCCTTGGTGCAAGCCGCAAACCCGATGACAGCTATCAGGAAGCGGAATATCTGCTGCTGAAATACGGCAACCGGCACGGGCTCGTGACCGGCGCGACCGGCACGGGTAAAACCGTGACGCTCCAAATTCTGGCCGAGGGCTTTTCGAATGCGGGCGTTCCCGTCTTCGCCGCCGATATCAAGGGCGACCTGTCGGGTATCGCGGCAAAGGGAGAGGCCAAGGACTTTCTGCTGAAACGGGCGGAGCAGATCAAGCTCGATCCGTACGACTTCAGCGAAATGCCAACTATCTTCTGGGATATTTTCGGCGAGCAGGGCCATCCGATCCGCGCGACGATTTCCGAGATGGGGCCACTGCTTCTTGCACGCCTGATGAACCTTACCGATGCGCAGGAAGGCGTTCTCAACATCGCCTTCAAGCTGGCGGACGAGGAAGGCCTGCTGCTGCTCGACATGAAAGATCTTCAGGCGCTGCTTGCCAATATTGCAGAGCGCTCGGATGAGATCTCCTCGCGATATGGCAATGTTACAAAGCCTTCCGTCGGCGCCATCCAGCGTTCGCTGTTGGTTCTGGAGCAGCAGGGCGGCGACAAGTTCTTTGCCGAACCGGCGCTCGATATTCGCGATCTGATGCGCACGACGCGCGACGGGCGCGGCGTCGTCAGCGTTCTGGCTGCCGACAAGCTGATGATGAACCCGCGCCTTTACTCGACGTTCCTGCTCTGGCTGCTTTCGGAGCTGTTCGAGCAATTGCCGGAAATCGGCGATCCGGAAAAACCAAGGCTGGTGTTCTTCTTCGACGAGGCGCATCTGCTGTTCAATGAAGCGCCAAAGGCATTGCTGGATCGCGTGGAGCAGGTGGTGCGGCTGATCCGTTCCAAGGGCGTCGGCGTCTATTTCGTGACGCAGAACCCGCTCGACGTGCCGGAAACCGTGCTGGCGCAGCTCGGAAACCGCGTTCAGCATGCGTTGCGCGCCTATACGCCGCGTGAAACCAACGCGGTGAAAACGGCCGCCGATACATTCCGTCCCAATCCGGATTTCAAGACCTTCGACGCTATCACCAATCTGGCGACGGGCGAGGCGCTGATATCGACGCTGGCCGAAAAGGGCGTTCCGTCGATCGTGCAGCGAACGCTTGTTCGTCCGCCAGCGTCGCGGATCGGCCCGCTGACACCGGATGAGCGCCAGAAGATTATCGATGCAAGCCCGGTCGCTGGCCAATATGACAAGATGATCGACCGGGATTCGGCCTTTGAAATTCTCCAGAAGCGGGCGAAGGAAACCGCCCAGCAGCAGGAGCCGGAGGAGGCCGAGGCGTCGTCGACCGGCTGGACCCTGCCGGATTTCGGCCTTGGTGAGCCAAAGCGCGGGCCGCGCGGCGGCCGCGCGTCCAACCGGCAGTCGGTTGCCGAGGCGGCGATGAAATCGGTTGTCCGGTCTGTCGGGAGTTCGCTGGGACGGGCGCTGGTGCGTGGAATTCTGGGAAGCCTCAGCAGGCGCTAACCGTTTGAGTTCTACACGAAGAATGTAAAAAGCCGGGCGAATTGCCCGGCTTTTTTGCATGGCGGTTGAATGCGCCGGTCAGACCACCAGGATTGGCGTCTTGTTCGGCACCCGGTCATAAAGATCGATGATGTCCTGATTCATCAGGCGAACGCAGCCGGAGGAAACCGCCTTGCCGATGGACCACCATTCCGGTGAGCCGTGGACGCGGTAAAGCGTATCGACGCCATCCTGGAAAATATAGAGAGCGCGCGCGCCGAGCGGGTTGGTGAGGCCGGGAGCCATGCCGCCATTGGCTGCGCTGTACTTGACCAGGTTGGGCTGGCGAACGATCATTTCTTCCGGCGGCGTCCATTTTGGCCAATGGCGCTTCCACTGGATGATCGCGCGGCCGGACCACGAGAAACCGGCGCGCCCAAGGCCGACGCCATAACGGATGGCTTCGCCGCCGGGACGCACGAGATAGAGGAATTTCTCTTGCGTGTTGACCACCAGCGTTCCCGGCATCTCGCCGGTGGGGTCCTTGACGATCTGGCGCAGGAAGCGCTTGTCGAGTTTCTGATACGGAACTGCGGGAATGACGTAGCCGCCATCCTCCACTTCCGCATACATGGACGCCCAGTTGCTGAAGGCCGGATCGACGCTGACCGGCGGCACCGTGCTTGGCGCCTCGATGACTGGCAGGTTCTCACGGACGGTTTGGCACCCGGCCAGACCCATGGCGGCGGTTGCGGTAAGCCCAGTCAAAAAGGCTCGGCGGGAAACGATATCTTGCATTTTAAACCGAATTTAGTGGAGGAGCATCACAGGGTTAATAAGTCAGGATAGTTGACGAGTTCTGAACGTCGTATCCGATTGGTTGCAAATAGGTTAGTCATTGTGGCGATGGGCTGTCATGAATTGGACTATAAAATGACGACCCGTGTGTTGTTGCAGATGCGCAACAGAATAGCCACCGAACCGGGATAAATTGTCTCACGCATAGGGTCACATTCCCGTGATGCCGCAAAGAAACGCTTTTGAGGTGATTAATGGAACAGGTCGGAGGGGCCGGAGGTGAGTCGCGAGCGAGGCCGGAACAGTTTCGGATAAGATATTGACGCGGTCGCCAGTTCCGATTTCGATGGGTTCACTGAAACGAAAGATGGATTGAGAATCATGACTGTTGATACGCGCGCGCAAAGCCTGACCTGGACCTATGTCGACGGAGGCTGGCATGATGGAAACGTACCGCTGATCGGGCCGCGCAGCCATGCGATGTGGATGGCGTCATCGGTGTTTGACGGTGCGCGCTGGTTTGAGGGCGTGGCTCCGGACCTGGATCGCCATGCACGCCGCGTCAACGCTTCCGCCATCGCGTTGGGCATGGCTCCGACGATGACCGAAGAGGAAATCGTCGGCCTGACATGGGAAGGCCTGAAGAAGTTCGACGGCAATACCGCTGTCTACATCCGGCCGATGTACTGGGCCGAGCATGGCGGCTATCTGGGCGTTCCGGTCGATCCGTCTTCCACCCGTTTTTGCCTGTGCCTCTACGAATCGCCGATGCTGCCGCCGGCAGGCTTCTCCGTCAGCGTCTCGCCGTTCCGCCGCCCGACCTATGAGACGATGCCGACCAATGCCAAGGCGGGATGCCTCTATCCCAACAATGGCCGCGCCATTCTGGAAGCCAAGTCGCGTGGCTTCGACAATGCGCTGGTGCTCGACATGCTGGGCAACGTGGCGGAGACCGGTTTGTCGAACATCTTCATGGTGAAGGACGGGCACGTCTTTACGCCCGCCGGCAATGGCACCTTCCTGACGGGAATCACTCGCGAACGGACGATGGGGCTTCTCGCGGATTACGGCTTCAGGACGACGCAGAAATCTCTTTCCGTGAAGGATTTCTTGGAAGCCGACGAGATTTTCTCGACGGGCAACCACTCGAAGGTCGTTCCGATCATACGGATCGAGGATCGCGAGCTTCAGCCGGGGCCGGTGACGAAGAAGGCGAGGGAACTTTACTGGGAGTTCGCGCATTCCACGTGCACCCGGTGAAACAGGTTTCCTGAAAGCAGGGTAAATTTGGCTTGGCATTTCCGTGCCAGGCCATTGCCCGGTGTTCCAAGCGAGCCTATGTAGGTTCGGTAAAGATTTTCACCCCCGGCCAAGCCGGTTCCATATCGAGTTCGTATTTGAGGAGACGCCCCATGGCTTTTGAACTGCCAGCCCTTCCCTATGATTATGATGCCCTGGCGCCGTTCATGTCGCGTGAGACGCTTGAATATCACCATGACAAGCATCATCAGGCCTACGTCACCAACGGCAACAACCTGCTGAAGGATTCCGGCCTTGAAGGCAAAAGCCTTGAGGAAATCGTCAAGGAATCCTACGGCAAGAACGCGGGTCTCTTCAACAATGCGGGCCAGCACTACAACCACCTTCATTTCTGGAAGTGGCTGAAGAAGGACGGTGGCGGCAAGAAGCTGCCATCCAGGCTCGAAAAGGCGATTGATTCGGATCTCGGTGGTTACGACAAGTTCCGCGCCGACTTCATCAACGCGGGCACGACGCAGTTTGGCTCCGGCTGGGCATGGCTCTCCGTCAAGAATGGCAAGCTGGAAATTTCCAAGACGCCGAATGGCGAGAACCCGCTTGTGCATGGCGCGACCCCGATCCTCGGTGTCGACGTATGGGAACACTCCTATTACATCGACTATCGCAACGCGCGTCCGAAATATCTCGAAGCCTTCGTCGACAGCCTGATCAACTGGGAATATGTCGAAGAACTCTTCGAAAAGGCCTGATTGCGGCTTCTGCCGGATTTTCGGCTTTTGCCAGTTTTTCGGCTTTTGATTGCACCAATGACCCCGGCCTCGCGCCGGGGTTTTTGTTTGGCGGGTCATTCTCAACTTTCGCACATGGCCGTCAGATAATGTGTATGAACTGCGGGAAACGGAAACCGGTTTGGCTCATTTTTGAACACAAACAGCCCTTTAGGGTGGCGGCAAGGGGCTTTCGTTCTGGAGATCAATGATGACAAAACTCGTGACTTTCCTGTTTGCCGCATCCGCGAGCCTTGTTGCGGGCGCTGCAATCGCGTCACCGCTGACGGCAGCGCATTCCGTTCTGCTGGCGGCTGGCCAGCCGGATGTTCAGGCTGTGCAATACTATCGTTACGGCGATGGGCCGACCGTCGAGCTTCGCCTCGGCTCCGAACCCCGATACCGGTACGAAGAATATGATGACGATGATGACGATGATTGGCGCGAACGCCGTTGGCAGCGCCGCCACGATCGGTATGAGCGCCACTGGGATCGTCCGCCCCCGCTGCGCAGGCGCGAGGTGAGGCGGAGTTACGGCAACGCGCATGTGCAGTGGTGCTACAATCGTTATCGCTCCTATCGCGCCTATGACAATACGTTCCAGCCCTATGGCGGGCCACGGCAATACTGCTATTCGCCCTATAGATGACAGGCGTTGATGCAATGGCAGGGCCCGGAGAGATCCGGGCCTTTGTTACTGCCGCATCATCACGCAGCTGTGATTGGATGACCGCAATTGTGACAATCTTGCGCGGTGCAATCTTGCAGAGTTCTTCTAGAGTGCGAATGCCCAAACTTGAATCAATTTTGCCCAAGGGCCACAAGCCAAGGAAAACATTAGTGAAAAAAGCTCTCGCAATTCTTGCTTTCGCTGCCTTCGCAACCGCTCCGCTAACGGCATCTGCCGACGCGATTGCCGATCGTCAGGCGCTGATGAAGGATACAGGTGCAGCCGTTAAAACAATTGCCCCGATTGCTCAAGGCAAGGCGGATTTCGATGCCGCTGTCGTTTTGGCGGCGTTGACCAAGATCAACGAGAATGCGCAGAAGCTTGACTTCGCCACCCATTACCCTGCCGGATCGGATAAGGGCGATACGGAAGCCTCGCCAAAGATCTGGGAAGACCCGGCAGGATTCGAGGCCGCTCTTGCCAAGTACAAGAAGGACGCTGCCGCAGCCGTTGCCGCAAATCCTCAGGATATCGACAGTTTCAAAGCCCAGTTTGGGGTCGTCGCAGCAAATTGCGGCGCTTGCCATGAAACCTTTCGCATCAAGAAGTAAAGCCTGATTGATGCTGCGAAAACTCGTTGGTTCCGTCGTTGTGCTTGCCGCTGTCGCGGGGGCAGGTTTCTGGTATCTGACTGCCCCCGTTCGTGTTGCGCCGGAACGTCTGGCGGGCCTGACGCCGGGCGATGCCGCAAAGGGCGAGCAGGTGTTTTGGGCGGGCGGTTGCGCGTCGTGCCATGCCTCGCCCGGCGCAAAGGGCGAAGCGCGCCTGGTCATGGCTGGCGGGCATCGGCTCGTTTCGGATTTCGGGACGTTCGTCGCACCCAATATCTCGTCGGGCGATGCCGGTATTGGCAAATGGTCCTTTGAGGATTTCGCAAATGCAATGATGGCTGGCGTCGCGCCTGACGGCAGCCATCTCTATCCGTCGTTTCCCTATACGTCCTACGCCCGCATGAAGCCGCAGGATGTGGCCGATCTTTACGCGTTCATGAAAACCCTGCCAGCGTCTGACAATGTGGCGGCTTCGCATGAGCTGGGCTTTCCGTTCAATATCCGCAGGGCTCTGGGGGCATGGAAATGGCTCTATCTGACGCCCGGGCCGGTCGTCAGCATCGCGGATGCATCCCCAACCGTGCAACGAGGGCAATATCTGGTTGAAGGGCCAGGCCATTGCGGCGAATGCCATACGCCGCGCAACCTGATCGGTGGCTCTGAAAAAGCCCAATGGCTTGCCGGGGCCAATGCGGCGGAAGGCGATGGCGTCGTGCCCAATATCACGGGTGGCGAGGGTGGCATTGGTGGATGGTCGGAAGAGGAAATCGCCTATTCGCTGGAAAGCGGCTTCACGCCTGATTTTGATTCCTTCGGTGGCTCGATGACCGACGTGGTGCTGAATATGGCGCAGATTTCCGCCGAGGATCGGGAAGCGATCGCGGCCTATCTGAAGGCCATTCCGGCCCATGCGGATGGCTACACGCCGCGAAAACCGGCACAGTAAACGCAAGAGTTCCCGCTACGATGTTCGTTATCGTCGCCAGCAACCGATGGCGGCGGGAAGCTCGGTGAAATAATTGCTTTGCATGGTGTAGAGCCAGCCTTGGCACTGCGCCACACTTTCGAAGCAGCGATAGCGGTTCACCTCCTGGCGACCGTCGCCGAACATGCCGGAGCTTTTATCGAGCCCGCGATAGATGCCGACAATGACGCCGCTTCCCTTTGGCGGCGTGTTGCAGCGCCTTCCGGCGTTCTCGGGAATATTTTTCAGGACGGCCTGAGCCTCTGCGGGAATGGGTGCCGCTGCCGGGGCAAGACCGAACGCCAGAACGAGCATTGCGGCGAAACCGGTGCTTTTCATGATGATGAACCTCCAAAGCGCCGATTTTACAGCATCACGGTTTCGCAGTCGAAAAAACTCTTGTTGAACGGCGATATGCGGGATCAGGCAATCAGCGGTGCGACGATGGCTTCGAGCGCGGCGCGGGCGTCATTGGGATCGAGCCTAAGCTGAAGCCCGCGCTGTCCGCCATTCATATAGACGTAAGGCTCCCTGAACGCCGTTTCCTCGATTGCAGTCCGGATGCGCTTCTTCTGCCCGAACGGGCTGATGCCGCCGACATGATAACCGGTGATGCGTTCCGCATCCGCCGGTTTCATCATCTGGGCCGATTTGCCGCCGAAAGCGCTCGCCAGCTTCTTCATGCTGACCTCGCTGTCCGAGGGCACGACCATACAAACCGGCTTGCCGTCCAGTTCCGCCATCAGGGTCTTGAGCACGCGATGCGGCGGTTCGCCAATGGCCTCCGCCGCCTGAAGGCCGATCCTCTCGGCATTCGGGTCATAATCATAGGAAACGGTTTCGAAGGCCACGCCCGCCTTCTGCAAGGCAAGCGTGGCGCGCGTGCTCTTGGTCATGGGTTTAAACCTGCACTCCCGCTTTCCCCGTCATTTTCAGGGCATAGGCGTAGGTATAGGCGATTTCCTCAAGCCGCGAGAAACGGCCCGAAGCGCCTGCATGGCCCGCGTCCATGTTGATCTTGAAAAGCACCGGATTGCTGTCTGTCTTGAGTTCGCGCAGCTTCGCCACCCATTTCGCCGGTTCCCAATAGGTCACGCGTGGATCGGTCAGGCCCGCGACCGCGAGAACAGGCGGATAGGCTTTCGCTTCCACATTGTCATAGGGCGAGTAGGAGGCGATGTTCCTGTAGTCCTTTTCCGACGCAATCGGATTGCCCCATTCCGGCCATTCGGGCGGGGTGAGGGGCAGCGTGTCATCCAGCATGGTGTTCAGCACGTCCACGAACGGCACCTCGGCGATAATGCCGCCGAATGCTTCCGGCGCCATGTTCGCCACCGCGCCCATCAACATGCCACCTGCCGAGCCGCCCTGCGCTACGATCCGGTCATGGCTGGTGAAGCCTTCACCGACCAGATGTTTTGCTGCGGCGATGAAATCATGGAAGGTGTTGGTCTTTTTCTCGCGTTTGCCCTCCTCATACCAGGCAAAACCCTTGTCCTTGCCGCCGCGAATGTGCGCGATGGCGTAGACGAAGCCGCGATCCGCCAGCGACAGGCAATTGGTGTTGAAACTCGCCGGAATGGTGATGCCGTAGGAGCCATAGCCGTAAAGCAGGCAGGGGGCCGAGCCGTCGAGCCTGGTATCGCGATGGTAAAGCACGGTGACAGGCACCAGTTCGCCATCATGCGAGGGTGCGAGAAGGCGACGCGTGACGTAATCGTCGGGATTGTGGCCGGACGGCACTTCCTGCGTCTTGAGCAGCGTGCGTTCGCGTGTCCGCATGTTGTAGTCGAACTGCTGCGACGGCGTGGTCATCGAGGAATAGGAGAAGCGGATGACTTCCGTGTCATACTCCGCGCTGCCTTGCAGGCCGAGCGAATAGGCTTCCTCGTCGAAGGCGATGGCGTGCTCCTCGCCGGACGTGCGATCACGGATGATGATGCGCGGTAACCCGTTGTCACGCTCCAGCCAGACCAGATGGTCGCGATACGCCGAAGCCGCAAGGCGCAGGCAACCCGGCCTGTGCGGCACGACCTCGGTCCAGTTTTCCTTTTCCGGCGCGCCGACCGGCGTGCTCATGATCTTGAAGTCTTTCGCGCCGTCCGCATTGGTCAGGATGTAAAAGACGTCGCCACCCTCGCAAAGGCTGTATTCGACGCCGGTTTCGCGCTTGAGAACCAGCTTCGGTGTTGCCGAAGGGGTGTTGGCTGGGATCAGCCACACTTCCGATGTCTCGTGGTCGTGAATATCGATGAATATGAAATCGTCGAGTGAACTGCCGCCGACGCCCATGAAGAAGCCGGGGTCATTTTCCTCGAAAATCAACTTGTCGAGGTCCGGTGACGTACCAAGCTCATGGTAGAAAACTTTCGATGGACGGTGATTGTCGTCGAGACGGCCGTAGAAGAAGCCTTTCGAATCCGCGTCCCATACGCCGCCGCCGCTGGTGTCGGCAATGGTTACCGCGCTGTCCTGCATCGTTTCCAGATCGCGAACCTTGAGCGAAAAGAATTCGGAGCCCTTGTCGTCATAGCCCCAGATCAGCTTGGCGTGGTCGGGCGAATGGTCGGCGGATGCAAGCCGGAAATAGGCCTTGCTGTCGCCTTCCTTGTCGCCGTCGAGAATGAGCGTTTCCTCGCCCCCGTCGCGCGGCGTGCGGAAGAAGCGCGGTTGCTGCCCGCCGATCACGAAGGACGAGCCATAGGCGTAAGGGCCATCCTTGGCAGGCACCGACGAATCGTCCTCCTTGATGCGGCCCTTCATTTCCGCAAACAGTGTCTTCTGAAGCGTCTCGGTATCCGCCATCAATGCGCTCTGGTAGGCGTTCTCCTTGTCCAGATGGTCGCGAATTGCCTTGTCCAGAACGGATGAATCCTTGAAAACCTCCTGCCAGTTGTCGGCGCGCAGCCAGGCGTAGTCGTCGGTGCGGGTGATGCCGTGGCGGGTGTCTTGATGCGGGATCTTCGCGGCGACGGGTGCCTCTGCGACAGTGGAAGGAATACGGTTGCTGGACATGGATTACCTTGGCTCGGGCTTTGCTTTTATGCGGACTGTTTCATCAGGGACATATAACTGGCACACATCTGAATGCCGTGACTTTTGAAGTCAAGGCATTCGCCAGCATGCGGAATATTTGCGGCCTCAATCGGCGTCGAAGGTCAGGGCATGACCGTTCATGCAGAAGCGCAACCCCGTTGGCGGCGGCCCGTCGGGGAAAACATGGCCGAGATGCGCGTCGCAATCGGTGCAGCGGATTTCGGTGCGTATCATCCCATAGGAACCGTCGTCGAATGCCTTGACCGCCTCGGGTTCGATCGGCTCAAAGAAACTCGGCCATCCGGTGCCGGAGTTATACTTCGCATCGGATCTATAGAGTGCGCGCCCGCAGCAGACGCAATGATAAGTCCCGCTCTTCTTGCTGTCGTAATCCGGGCTTGAAAAAGCGCGCTCGGTCCCGTGCTGGCGCGTGATCTTATATTGCTCCGGCGTCAGTTGCGCCCGCCATTCCTCATCGGTTTTCACAACCTTGAATGTTTTTGTGTCGTTCATCCTGGGACTCCTTTGAGCGAAAATGTAGGAAGTCGAAGCAATGACGGCAAGAAAAAACCACAAAGCGGACGCAGTAGGAGCCATAGGGACGCCGTGCGATCTGTTGGATATTTTTGAAAGCTTTCAGCATTGCTGTAATTTTTTTGAAAAATATCTTGATAAGGCAGCTTGAGCTGTTGCTTGATTTTTACTTCTTTTGTCGATTTTTGATCGAAAATGACAAATCGATAAGAAGTCATGAGAATTCGCGTGTAATATATCAAGACACTTTGTGTCTTAAATGGGGACATATGTTGATCCTGTAGTATAATTATGGGAAAAATTAAATCTGCGTAATGAAAACTTCTCTATAATTGACATTTTGTCTTTTATTCGAGAGATAATCGGTATCGTGCAATGCCCGCTCTGGGTGCGGGAGGGCCGTTTCAAACGGCGTTGAAATGGCATTCCTATTGGGGCGGTTCTTACGAGGAAAGGGCTAAATATTGACAGATACATTTGAACCAGTTCCGTTGCCGGATGTTCTTCTTGGGTTAACGGCGGAGGTTGTGGCGGCCTATGTCAGCAACAATTCGGTTGCAGCCGGAGAGTTGCCGGGGCTCATCTTCGAGATACATGCGGCTTTGGGGCGCATCGGATCGAAGGAAGCGCCGGCTCCTGTCGCTGAAAAGCAGAAACCCGCGGTCAATCCGAAGAAGTCGATCGAGAACGACTATCTGATCTGCCTTGAGGACGGAAAGAAATTCAAGTCGCTCAAGCGTCACCTGATGACACATTACGGCCTTACGCCGGAGCAGTATCGGGAAAAATGGGGTCTCGACCCCAATTATCCGATGGTGGCGCCCAATTATGCGGCGGCGCGGTCGCAACTGGCCCGGAATATGGGGCTGGGGCGTCAACGCAGAAAATCGACCTGAAGCCGCACGGCCAGAAAGACAGCACCTTGGAGCGCTGTGCGTCTATTTGGGCGCACCGCGCCCGCTCAAGGTGGTTCAAGCCATGCATCCGCCCAGAAATCGATTCCCATTTTTGGGCGGACGCTGAGGGCGCCATTCTTCGTTCAACCGGCCGCTGACAAATTGTCGAACGCCTGTTTCAAGGCAATGTGGCGGTTGAGATCGTAGCTCCAGTGGCGCGACTGTCCCCTGATGCGCTCCCTTTCGATAAGGCGCTTTATTCGAAGGCATATCGCGGCGCGTGCCTCATTTGATCCGTTCATGACTGCATCAAGATCGAGCCCGCAAAGAATTTGCAGCGCGGCGCGTTGCATCGCGTGTTTATGCTCGGCGTCCTTGATTTTGCGAAAATCGAGGCTTTCCCTCTTCAGTTGCCGTGTGTCCATGCGTCTCTCCATTGGGATGACGCATTATCGTTCCGCATAGGGATTGGGGGATAAAATCCTACAAAATATCGGTTGAAAAAATAACTATCGAATAACTTCAATAGTTTATAAAGTTGATGCGGAAAAATCTATCCACGCCGTTGCCGCTCCAATTATAAGAAGATATTCCTATTTCGGAGAGGAATTCGAATGTCTTCAAACGGTACGATTATTATAAGGACGGTCGCGGAAGCACGGGCTATGGCACGGACGCTTCAGGCAAAGCGCGACCGGCGATTGTTGCCCGCAGGGCGATACGACAATCAGGAAAAGTCTTTCAAAGCCGATCCGCACAGCCTGGAAATGTGCGAGGGGCTTATCGATATTATTTCAGCTTATTTCAATGTCTCGGGACGGGAGCTGCGCGCGCCGGGCCGGGGAAACCGCGCCGTCGCCAGGGTTCGGCAGATCGGCATGTACACCGCGCATGTGGTGTTGCAACTGCCCATGGCCGAGGTCGGAAGGGCCTTCGGGCGCGACAGGAGCACCGTCACCCATGCCTGTCATCTGGTGGAGGATTTGCGGGAGGATCGTGATTTCGAGGAAATTGTCAGCGCGGTCGAGCGGGTGGTGAAAACGGTTCTGGCGCGATATGGAGCGGTGCGATGAGCCTTGAAATCAATGGAAAGGCGGAAAACCGGGGCCGCCCGCGCGTCAACAATCTGGAATCGCCCCTGTCGGCGCTCTATCATCGCAAGACCGCCGACGGCGTGTCGTTTCTGACGGATGCCGAGTTCAAGGCCGGAGAGCAACTGCGCCGGGACTTCACCTGCGCCAATCTCATGCCGCGCGTCACCGCCAATTGGGAGGCAGGCGTGGGCGGGCGAGGGCGATCCTATGGCAACGGCGTTGCCGAGCTGACGGACATGATGCTGGCCGCGCGGTTTCGCGTTGAAAAGGCCATGGCGGCGGTTGGGCCGGAACTGGCGGGCGTTCTACTGGATGTCTGCTGTTTTCTGAAAGGGTTGGAAATGGTGGAGCGCGAGCGCCGCTGGCCAGTCCGCTCGGCGAAACTGTTGCTGAAAACGGCGCTCTCGGTTCTGGACCGGCATTACAATCCGCCGGCGCAGGATCGGTTCAACAGGTCGATAGTGCACTGGGGAACGCAGGATTACAGGCCAAAAATGAGCGGCTGATGCTTCTGCACGCGATTATTCAGTGGGCGGTGGCGTGTGCCGCCCCCGCTTCGCGCCGGATACGGCCCACCATGGACCGCAATCCATTTGAACGCTGCGGCGTCAGATGCTCGTCAAGCCCGAGCTGCTTCAGGACGGATTCGGGTTCCACGGCAAGAATTGCGGAGGCCGTCTTGCCGGAGTAAAGCGCCATCAGCAGCGCAACCAGACCGCGGACGATATGAGCGTCGGAATCGCCGACAAAGGTAAGAACCGGATCGGTCCCGTCGCCAACGGTGCTTTTCAGCCAGACCTGCGACACGCATCCCGGCACCTTATGCACCGCATCGCGCGCCTCTTCCGGATAGGGTTCAAGCTCGCGCCCGAGATCGATCACATAGCGGTAGCGATCTTCCCAGTCGTCGAGGAAAGAGAAATCGGAAATGATGTCGTCAATGGTCTGTGTCATGATACTGTTCAGGTAGTGACTGCGGGGCTTCTTGTCAAAGAAACTGTGGCATTCAAGGCTCAGTACCTCAAATTTCCCGGTCGCCATCACCGTATTTTAAATGACACGCAAGAGCTTCGATGCAGGTCTTATTTTCTCTGCAATGGGGTATTGTCAGGAACGGTGGCCGCAAACCAGATATGCAGCCACCGCAATCACGTTCAAGCGGTCTATTTCAACTGGCCGTCGCCACCACGATCCGCCGCCGCAAAATCCTTCATGACCTGGCTCATGAACTCTTTTTTGCTGACGCGTCCGTCCTTGTTCGCGTCCAGGGTCGTGAACTGGTTCGCCGTCAGCGTTTTCGTCACTTCGCCCTGGCTGATGAAACCGTCGCCATTGGCGTCGATCTGTGTGAAGGCAGCATTCATGAAAGCCTGATACTCGGCTTTGCTCACGCCGCCGCTCTTGTTTGTATCGAGCTGATCAAGATGACCTTGATGCATCGCGGGGGCTTGCTGTGCGCCGGCAACGCCGGTTGCGAGAAGGAGGCTGCACGCAGCCGTCAGAATAATCGTTCTCATCGTCTATTCCCTTAGTTGCAAGCCAATCGGTTTCCGAGGTAGCCGCCGCCGCCGATGCCAACCGCCGATGCGATCACGCGTCCCGAACCGCCGCCGATTGTGCTGCCGATCAGGCCGCCGACAATCGCGCCGCCCACTGTGCCGGCGATGCAGCCGAACTCGTGATTGCGGGCCTGCACCTGCGGGTCCGAGCTTGATTGGCAGCCGGCTATCATCAAGATCGCAGCAGAAACCGCGATTATTCGTCGTTTGAGCATATCCCTCTCCTATACTTCCAGATTGCGGACGATCCGATTTCAGGTGTGCCAAAGGACAACCTGTGGTCGTTGCGATTGCAGTTCTATGCCATCATGTGAATGGACGATAGCGCTCGCAAAAGCATTATCCACGGTAATGTTCTGGTACTCCATAGTATTTTTCGAGTTTATCGTCCTGATCTGGATTGGCGGAATTTTTTATACGCATGACTTCAGATCATGACCTTAATATCAACCAGACTATTGGCCGGATTTTTTCTTCGTTCCGACTATCTTTTCGGAATGGCAACGGAACCCGTTTCGGCGCTGGCGTCAACATCTTCGCCAAATGCGCGGCGGATCGCCGTGTCGATATCGTCCTCCATACCAACTGCTGCCGGAGGGCGGGGCTGGCCGAATTTTTCGTCCAGATACTGATAGACGAAACCGGCAACGTCGCGCGCAGCAAGACCGGCTGTCGTCATCATGCTTTCGCCCGTTGTGCAGAGATCCGGATTGTCCACGCAAAAGCGGGCGATCAAATGGATGCCGCCATTCATGTCTTGTGGAACCGCGGCAGGAGGAACGGGATGTTGGACGGAGGGAGCGGTCTCCGGCTGGTGCGCCGCCTGCTGGGCATGTCCGGCGGCATCCTGTCCCTTCTTTTCGAAAACCGGAAGAAACACGAATGCAAGGGTCAGCCAGAATGCGGCCTTGATCAGGAAACGCATGGCGATACCTCGATTGGTCGGGTGGACATGCTCATAGTGATTCCGTCTCTACTGCCTTCGGGTTGCGCAACCGCGATCTGGCAGCGGCGCTTCAGATGCGCATTTGATCCGAATTTCCTTAAAACCGGGTTTCCTTGAGGATTGGGTAAGGAACGCCCCAATCGCGGCAGCGCCGCTTCCTTTACCCTCCATTTACCATGCGGGGAAAACGCTCGGTCCCAAACAGGAAATCCGCTTTCGGGGCGGTCGAATATCTCTCGCCTTATCGTTTCCTTAAAGCCTCGCCGTCACATTCGTTAACTGTAAGAAGGTCGGGTCTTTATGTCCGGCGGCAAGTGCGTAGCGGGTAAGTATATAGTGAACTCTCATTCCAATCAGTTGAGCGGTCTGGCCGATATCTGCCGAAGCTATTGCGACAGGTGGGTCAGCGATCGCGTGACGGATGCCGTCGAGCGCGCCAACGATGCGCGGCTGGTCGGCGCGTTCATCGCCATGCCGTTCGTGCTCGCTGCCGTCCTGATGTTGTCTGTCGATGCCATGGCCGAGGCCACAGGCATGATCAGCCTTTTTGTGGCGCTGCTGGCCTTGCCGATGGTTCTCTGCGCTTCCGTCTCGCTGTCTGCCTCGTCACGGCTGGCAAGCCTTGCCGGTCTTGCGGTTTATGGCGGGGGCATCGCGCTTTCCGGCATTGTTGCCCCACCGGCCGGTCTTGCACTCTGGGTGCTGGCGCTCGCCATTCCGCTTGAGGCATGGCTGGTGCGCCGCTCCGCCGCAAGCTTCTGCGCGGGCGCTGGTATGGCGGCGGTGACGCTTGCCGCTCTCGGCCTGTCCTCGCTGCTGACAGGCGCGGCACCTGTGCTGACCATTGGATCGGCCATCCTCACGATCATCTATCTGGCGGCGCTTGCGGTTCGCGGGTTGATGCTGGCCGGAACCCGGCGCATCGAGCGCATCCAGATCGACGAGGCCGCGGATATCGCCAACGCCATTGACGGCGTGATCCTGCATATGTCGCATGAAGGGGTGATTACCGATGCTTCGGCGAAAATCGCCACGCATTTCGGCGTTGCCCGCCAGATGCTGATCGGCACGGCATTCATCGATCGCGTGCATGTGGCGGATCGCATTCATTTTCTGGGGCAGCTGGCGGATGTTCGCGGGGGCATTGCCCGCAACGGCCTTGAACTGCGCATCCGCTGCGTGAACGCTGGCGAGGAAGCACTGTCCGACAACAGCGACCGTTCGGCCCGCTATCATGCTGTCGAATATCGCACGTTCCGGCTTGATGCCACGCCGCGTGCGTCGGGGCTGGGCATGATCGTTATTGCGCGTGACGTTTCTGAGGAAACAGCGGCCCGCGAAGCGCTCGAACAGGCGCTTCATGCGGCGGAAGCCAATCATGTTTCGAAGGGCCGGTTCCTCGCGGCGGTCAGCCATGAGCTGCGCACGCCGCTCAACTCGGTGATCGGCTTTTCGGACAGCCTGTTGCAGGGCGTGTTCGGCGGGTTTTCGGATACCCGTCAGCACGAATATGTGGAACTGATCCATAAATCCGGCGCGCATCTCCTGTCTGTCGTCAACACGATCCTGGACGCTTCGAAAATCGAGACCGGCAGCTATCCCCTGCACGTCGAGAGCTTCGATTTTGCCGATGCGGTGAAGCTCGTTCACGCGATGCTGGATCAGCAGGCGCAGCAGAAGGGCATTTCGCTTTGCAATCGCGTCAAGGTCAACGCGGGAGAGGTGAAGGCCGACCGCCGCGCCATCCAGCAGATTCTGATCAATCTGGTCGGAAACGCGGTCAAGTTTACCGGAAACGGCGGAATGGTCGCCATCGATGCCGCGGTCGACATGCAGGATATGGTGTTCACCGTGAGCGACACGGGAATCGGTATTGATGAGGAGAATGTCGCATGGCTGGGCAAACCGTTCATGCGCATCCAGAACGACTATACGAGGGATTGTGAAGGAACGGGCCTCGGACTGGCCATGGTCAAGGGATTGGTGGAGTTGCATCAGGGCACGGTGACGATCGTAAGCCGCGTGGGCGAGGGGACGGCGGTCACGGTCCGCATTCCTCTGGCCGGGGCGCAGCCGCATGGCGAGACAGCCGGATCCGGCGCCGTGATCGACCTGAAGACCGACGGCAGAAGCGAAGGAGATTTCTATGTCGAGAAACGCAAAACGGCCTGATCTCCGCGCCGACAGCCGGACCGGCCCGCGTGGGGGACAAAACCGGCGCAAGCAGCGCGATCCGTTTGATGATCAGGCGCCCGGCGGCGTTGCCGGGCTTTTGATGGCGGCAGGCGGCGTTGTCGCGCGCAACCCTGTCATTGCGGGCGGCGCGACGGCCTTTCTCGTCACCATGTCGTTCGTTTCGGCGAATGCGCTCTGGTATCAACCGGCGGCGCATGAAGGGATGATCTTCGCGACCCGACCCGACATGGTTTTCAAGCCTGCCGAACAAAGGCCGGTTCTGCCGGGCGTTGCGCGCGAAAAGCCCCGCGACAGGTCCAGGGAAAAGGAAGCCTCTGCCGGTGAGGCGGCGACGGCTTCGCCGCAGAGCGATCCGGAAGTGGCGAAGCTTCAGGCAAGACTGGCCGATATCGGCTTTTACGATGGTCCGGTGGATGGATTGCCCGGCCCCGCGACGCGCGCGGCGGTGGAAGCCTATCGCTCGGCGCAGGGCGACCCGATCCGGCAGGCGATAGCCGGAAATGTGCCGGAAGGCGGAGCGATCGGACAGGCGGCCAATGCGTTTCCGAAAATCAACAATGTCGTGATACCGGCGACCCGTCCGCAACGGCCCAATTCCGCTGGCGTCGATCCGGTGAGCACGACGGCGGGAATCCCTCCAACGCGACCGCCAGCGCCCACGCCCGCCGTGCAGCGGGAGCCCGCGCCGAAGCCGCAACCCGCCAGCCTTGAACCGCAGCGACCGGCTCCGCCGCCGTCTGCCGTGCAAGGCGGCGAAATCCAGTCAACGGAAATCGTTCGCGTTCAGGCGGGCCTGCGCGCCTTCGGGCATGAACGGATTGCGATGGATGGAAGGTTGCGCAAGGATACGATAGACGCCATTCGCGAGTTTCAAACGCTGTTCCGGCTGCCGGTCACTGGAAGGCCGGATACGCAACTGATCGCGAAGATGCAGGAAATCGGCCTCATCAACTAGCTTCGCCTTCGGCTTCCGCATCGTTTTGACAGGAGATCGCATTTCGTGCGCCTGACGTCCGAATTCTGGGTCGCGGCCCTGATCCGCCGTGTCAACGGCAGCGGTGCCTTCGCGGCGCTGTTGAAACGCGGCGCGACGGAGGCGGGGGCGATTTTCATCAAGGTTCGCAATGCCGACGGGCGCTATGATCTTTTCGGGCCAGCGCCGCAAAGCGCCTATGATGAGCGCAAGCCGGAGGACCGGCTGTTCGTTTCGTCTGTGAGCAAGGGCGAGGAGGCTGAAGCCGACGCCCGCCTCGCCAGCGAAAAGCGCTTCGACCCCGATCTATGGATCGTCGAGATCGAGGACTATCGCGGCGAAATGACGGAACTGTTTCCGGTGAGGGAGGAGTAGGCGGACGGTGCCCTTCGGCCCACCCCATCACCCGGCGCGGTCGGTCTTGATCGGGTCGTCGCCCGTGCGCAAGGTTTCGCTTTTGAACTCGGCGATGGCGTCGCGGGCCGCCTGCTGGCTCAGCGCGCGATAGTCGTCGATGAAGGTGCGCAGTGCCGGGCGTGTCGTCAGGACAGGGCCGAAGCGGGCCGTGATGATGAGATGCGCGTCGGACGGGCGGATATCCAGCGCCCGAAGCGCCAGAATGAAATCTGTTCGCAGCGTCCGGCCGATGATCGCCTTGCTTTGCCCAAGCGTGGTTTTCAGCGCGTTTGCCAGCGCGATCTGGAAAAAGGCGGGATCGTCAAGAAAAACGGCGTTGATCAGCTTGTCCGCGAGAACGGACGGATCTGTTTGGGAAGGCACCATCATGGTGCGCAGCGCCGCCCGCGTTTCCTCAATCCTTGATGGACGCCCGCTTTCGTCGCCCTGGTCCGCCCCATGCCGATGCGCGCGGTCACTGAGCGAATCATCGATGATGTCGTCCTCGAACCGGGCGAGCCGTTCCAGCAGATCGCCATCGAGCAGCGGCCGCCGGGCGATGACGCGGGCGTGCCCCAGCCCCCGGCTTTCGATCACGGCGGCAAGATCGGTGGAGGTCAGTAGCGGGGAGCGCAAAAGGACGGGGGCTGCAACCTCGATCAGGTCGTCGGCAAGCGCCAGCAGCAATTCCTTCGGGGCGAGCGCCGATTCCGACAGGATGGCGGCGGCTTGCCTGCGCGCGCGCAGGGATGCGTAGGCGAGAAGCGGAATGGCGAGATCGTTGAATTGCTGCCGTTCCTGCGCCGAGGGGCGCTCGTTGATGGAGAATGCCGAAACCGCCGCGGCGAGCAGGTCATCCGCCTTGTGCTTCTTGGCCCCAGTCTCCAAAGCGCGGAACTCAGCATATTTCACGAAAAACACTCCGGAACATTGGAACTCAAACGGTATGATTCACGTTCTGACTATAGCCGGAGAAGCGTTAGCAAGCCGTTAACCATGTTGGGCCTTAATTTGCCATGGTTTCGCATCAGTGTAGGCAGAGGACGAGTAGCCGAGGAGTTTGAAATCAGATGATGTGAGGAACGAAGATGAATACGATCATCGCATTTCCCACCCGGAACAGGACACGCAGCGCGTTCCGCAAGAGGCCGGCTGGCACGACGGCTGATATCATCATTTTTCCGGGAGTACGCTACGAACACTACGATACGCCAGAGGATGGCGGTCGGCCCAAGCCTCGTTCCAGAGGCAAATCAGACCACGCAAACCGCATTGTCAAACGTGGCTGACTGCTTGTGTCCGGATCAACGCCCGAGCACGAGCGCCCAGTATTTCTGTTCGCCGCCAGCTTCGCTCGCATAGGCCAGGCCGAAACGATTGAAGCGCGGGTCGAGCATGTTTCTGCGGTGCCCCTGTGAATTCATCCACATGTCGAACAGCTTTGGCATATCCATGCGCCCATGGGCGAGATTTTCCGCCGCAGCGCCTTCGATCCCGTTTCCCCTCACGCGGGTTGCGAAATCCTTGCGCCAACTGGTCGTATGCGACATTTTTCCGGCCCTCGCCATGTAATCGGCCTGTTGCCGGGCCGCATTTTCCAGCGTTTTATCCGGCTTCAGTAGCGTCAGCCCATGCGCGGTACGGATCTGCGACAGATAGACGGTCCCGGCGCTCGATGCGCCCGCCACGGTGCCAACCTGGCGGGATGCGGTCTGGCATCCGGCCAGCGCGAGCAGGATGCCCGCGCCGCCTGCCTGCAGGAGCCAGCGGCGATCGACAACGGGTTTCAGATCATTCATTTTCACAGCCTTTTTAATCATCGAAGGGTGGGGTACGTGCCTGCATCAGGCTTCGGCTAACGGCTCGCATGTCGCGGCGCGAAGGAAATCGGTGACGATAGTCTGAAAACTGTCATCGGGCACGAAACTGCGGACCACGACAAAACCTTCGCCCATATCCGCCTCGATCATGACGGAATTCGCCAGTTCCGGCGGGGCGATTTTTTTCAGTTCGATCATCTGGACGGGGTTTGCCACGACCAGATCCAGCGTCTCGCCAATCGCTGTGCGGTCATTGAAGGAGTAGATGTTTTCGCCGCGCTTGTTGTAGATCGACAGCGACCAGAAAGGCACGTCGCCGGTAGAGACGATACGCGCCGGCGCTTCATCGAGCGCGAAATGACAGGCGACCGCGTCGAACAGCGGATCAATGGCAAGGCCGGTCCGGTCGGGCGTTTCCGTTTCAACGACGGGATGAAACTGCCAGGAACCACCATAGCTGGTAACCCGCGCCCAGGCGTTTTGATCGGAAAACACCGGTATCAGCAGAATGACCGCGATATGGATCGCCGCCGCGCCAACCAGCCCCAATATGATGGCGTAGGCGATCTTAAACATTGCAGCCGACCCTCTGGATGCTGGGGAAGCTGATGTCGACCATGCCCGACGAACTGGCGGCGGAGCTGTCGTAGAGCGTCATCACCAGCGTCATGGGGGGCGTGCCGCTGACGGCAAGCCAGTTGCCGGGCTGGGCAGTCGCGGCAACCGCAATGACGAAGCTGCTGTCTGCCTCCCGCAGCAATTCGCGCGAATGCAGGCCCGGCAGACGATCGGGCCCGGATGGGAGTGGAAGAAGGTCGGGCCCGGCGGCATAAATGGTCCAGAACCGGGCCGAAGGGCTGCTTCCCTTGAGTTGATAAACACAATTCGGTTCCAGCGGGCGCCCGTCATCGTCATTTTGCGCGTAGAAGGAAATACCCTCGGCGGCGCCCAGCGCGAAGGAGCCCTCGCGCGCCGCGCGCGCCTTGGAATAGGGATCGGCCAATGGCGTTCCGGCAACGGGATAGGCGCTCCAGTTGCCGATCTTCGTCGCGCCGAATGCGCCAAGCCGCGTCATCGAAACCCATGCGGTCGCCGTTCCAAGGCCAAAGGCGATGGCAAGAGCGATTGCTACGAGAATGGGGGTTCGAAGCATGAATGGTCCGGTAAAGGCAGGTCGTGCGCCTGAGTTGAACGAGCAGTTAAGCGATGGCTGCCGATTGTGGCAAGAACGGGGTCAGTTTCTCTCTCGTCACGGCGGGGATGGCGCAGGAGGATCGGGAATCCTTGTCCATCTGGACGACCACCGTTTCCGCAGAGGCGGCGCAGCGGCCATTCTGGAACAGAACCTGCTCGATTTTCATCGAGCTGCGGCCAACGGAGGCGATGCGCGTTCCGATTTCGACCTCACCGGGCCAGATCAACTCGCCGAGGAAGTCGATGGAGATTCGCGCGACGACGAAATAGTGGTTGGGCTCGGTCAGCGGTTTTTGCGGGTTGTAGAAGGTTTCCACCCGCGCCGCTTCGAAGAGCGTCGAAAACACGGCATTGTTGACGTGCCCCTGCGTATCCATGTCGCGGTATCGCAGTTTTTCGGTGGAGCGCAATGGATAGTTGCCGAGCTTGAAATCAGTCATTCGCGAGATGTCCGTTTTGTATCAAAGGGATGAAAGCTTGGTCGGTTCCGGCGGCGCAACGATTGGCTTCGCCTTCCTGAATTGCTCCAGCAATTCCCTGAGCACCTTGCCGCTGGCTCCGGTCAGGCCACGGGGGCGTTCGGGCGGGGCGGCGGCCACGGCGTCCTTGTCCGTTGGCGCTTTCGCAGGTGTCTTTTCCTTCTTCGGCAAAGTCGGATCGATGCCGGGAATAGGCTTCAGGTCGATGTTCTGGTGCGCATAGGTCATGAAGCGCTGCCATGTCATCGCGGGCAGGATGCCGCCGGTCAGTTCCTTCGTCGGCGTGAAATTGTCGTTCCCGAACCACACTGCGCCGGTATAGTTTCCGGTGTAGCCCACGAACCAGGCATCGCGATAGCTTTGCGTCGTTCCGGTTTTGCCGGCAGCGCGGGTCATCGGCAGGGCGGCGCGGCGGCCGGTGCCCCATTCGGGAACCTGAACCAGCATCGTGTTCATCTCGAATGCGGCTTTTTCGCTCAGCGCGCGGCGCGGCTCGCCGCCGTCGCGCGACCAGCTCCACAGCACATCGCCCTTGTAGTTGGTGATCTGGGTAAAAGCATGGCGCAGTCCGGCATAGCCGCCCGTGGCGAAGACGCTATAGCCCGTGGCCTGATCCATCACGGTCATGTCGGACGTTCCGAGCACCATGGTCTTGTGCGAGGAGATCGGCGATTCAATGCCCATGGCCTTGGTCAGCGCGACGATGGGCTTGGTCGTCAGGTGATCCCTGGCCAGCCGCACCGGCACGGTGTTGTAGGATTTGACCAGCGCGGTCGTGAGATTGACGCGCCCGGCATAGCTGCGGCCATAATTGCGCGGTGACCAGCTGCCCCACGAAATCGGCCCGTCGGAAATCATGGTGGCGGGCGTCATGCCCGCTTCCATGGCGGCGGCATAGACATAGGGCTTGAACGAGGAACCCGCCTGGCGAAGTGCGCTGGTCGCGCGGTTGAACTGGCTTTCGCCATAGTCGCGCCCGCCGACAACAGCCCGCACGGCGCCGTTGTTTTCCAGCACCACGGCCGCCGCCTGCGAGACCTTGTACTGGGTGCCGTACTGGCGCAGGTGATATTCGATCGATTCTTCCGCCGCCTTCTGGATGCCGGGATCAAGCGTGGTGCGCACGGTGAGCGAATGGGTGTTGAGCGGCTGGGCCAGCGTCTTGACCTGCTCGAACGCCCAGTCGAGGAAATAGTCGGGGCTTTCCCGTGTGCCGCGATCCACCACGCTGGCCGGGTTGCGGCGAGCGGCCATGACCTGGCCTTCCGTCATCAACTCGCCCTGAACCATGTTGGACAGAACGACATTGGCGCGGGCGCGGGCAGCGGGCAGGTTGACGTGCGGCGCATATTTGGCCGGAGCCTTGAACAGGCCCGCCAGCATCGCGGCTTCCGCGAGGGTCACGTCCTTGATGTTTTTGTTGAAATAGAAATCAGCCGCAGCAGCGATCCCGAAAGTTCCACCGCCCATATAGGCGCGGTCGAGATAGAGCTTGAGGATTTCCTTCTTGGTCAGATTGGCTTCAAGCCAGAGCGCCAGAAAGGCTTCCTTGATCTTGCGCTCCAGTGTCCTCTCGTTGGAAAGAAAGAGGTTTTTCGCCAATTGCTGCGTGATCGTGGAGCCGCCCTGAACGACGCTGCCGGCACGCGCATTCTGCGACAGGGCGCGGGTCAGGCCCAGAAAATCGATGCCGAAATGCTGGAAAAAGCGCCGGTCTTCCGTTGCCAGAACCGCCTTGACCACCTGGTCCGGCAGTTCGTCGATGGGAATGGCGTCGCGGTGAAGAATGCCGCGCTGGCCGATCTCGTTGCCATAGCGGTCGAGGAATGTGACGGCGAAATCGTCCTGCGTGCGCCAATCCTTCTTCGTTTCCTGAAAGGCGGGCACGGCAAGCGCCAGCAACAGCACGGAACCCGCCGTGCCGAGCGTGAATCCCTCGCCAAGCACCTCGAAAACGCCGCGCCGCCAGCCGGAGACGTGAAACCGGCGGGAGAAGATCGTGACATTTTCCCAGAATTCACCCGCCTTGAAGCGCAGTTCGTAAAGCGTCGAATCGATCCAGGCATCAAGGCCGACAAGTCGGGAAACCTTGAATCTCTTTTGCTTTTCTGGCTGGGAATCCTTCATATCGTCCTGATGTTTCCGCCCAGACGTTTCGGTCTGCTCAAATGCTTTTTTTCGCCACAAGTCCCTGATCGGGAATTATACGGCATTTTTATGCAAATGGCAGCTTGGCTTGATGGCTCGGTTAATTTTGATTCGATCTGGCGCGCGCCTGCAACACTGGTTGCTCGGGAATGACGAGCGTTGAATGTATCATCCGCGACGTTAATGGCTTCTCGCTCCCTCTCCATCGTCATGGCCGGGCCTGACCCGGCCATCCATGCCTGAAGGGTGGCCGCCTAGCTTCCTGAAACTCGCGAATTTTTCCGCAAAACCAGAAAATAATCATAAATAGGAAAATAGTCCTTGACTGCGTAACGGTGTTTTGTTAGATTTGGTCATCATCGGAATTGTATCCATGCAGCGCTCGGGCCTTTCAGGCCACGGGCGCTTTTCATTTCAGGACATTGATATGCCCAATTATTCTGGAGCCATGCGGCGCCGGTTCGCCCATGCCTTGTGTGAAAAATACAAAATTCCGCCCGCCGAAATCGCTCCTGTTCTCGGAATTCAGGAAAAGACATTGCTTGGCGGCGACCTGAAGCGGCTTGGGCTTGCGCTGACCAGCCATGAGACGGAAGGGGCGCCGCAGCCGGTGGATGAACTGATGTCGCTGCTCCTGTCGGAACTGCGGGCCATCACCCGGCCCGATGAGACAGTGACGCAGAAAATGCGGCTCGATGCGCTTGGCTCCATCGCCCGCACGCTGGAACGGCTGGACGAGATGCGCGCCAGGGGCGATCTGGCCTCGAAGGCGGCGCTGCCGCTCAATCCCGCTGAAATCTGCGCGGTCATGCAGCGTATCGACGACCGTATCATGGAGCTTGCACATGTTCGCGCTGAAGAACTGGTCGGAAAACAATCTGGATCTGGCGCTGGCGCGATCGATTGACGGGGAATGGCTGGTCCGCGCCCGCGCCGCGCAATTGCCGCCGCCGCAGCCATGGCGCACCTGGCTGATGCTGGGCGGGCGCGGCTCCGGCAAGACGCGGGCAGGGGCCGAATGGGTCAACGGCATGGCGCTCGGCATGTTTCCCTTCTCCGCCGAAGCAAGCGGCCATATTGCGCTGGTCGGCGAAACGCTGGGCGATGTGCGCGAGGTGATGGTGGAGGGGCCGTCCGGCATTCTCGCCGTATCGCGGATCGAGCGGCCCCGGCTGGAGATCACCCGCAAGCGGCTCGTCTGGTCGAGCGGTGCTGTGGCGTCGATGTTTTCCTCCGAAGATCCGGAAAGCCTGCGCGGCCCGCAATTCGATGCGGCCTGGTGCGATGAACTCGCCAAGTGGAAACACCCGCAGGATACATGGGACATGCTGCAATTCGGCCTGCGTCTCGGAAATGCGCCGCGGCAGGTGGTGACGACGACGCCACGGCCGACGGCCTTGTTGCGACATCTGCTCGGTGATGCTTCCGTGCCCGTCAGCCGCATGAAGACGGCGGAAAACGAAGGCAATCTCGCCGATGGCTTTCTCGCCATGATCCGCGACCGCTATGGCGACACGCGGCTCGGGCGGCAGGAACTGGATGGCGAACTGATCGAGGATCGGCCCGACGCGCTGTGGTCGCGCGGCCAGATCGAGGCATTGGTGCGGCGCGACATGCCGGAAATGCGGCGCATTGTCGTGGCGATCGATCCGCCTGCGAGTTCCGGCAAGGCGTCGGATGCCTGCGGTATCGTTGCGGCGGGTGTGGACGCCGAAGGCTGCGGCTGGGTCATCACCGACGCATCGCTGACCGCCGCAAAGCCGCATCAATGGGCGCGGGCCGCCGTGACGCTGTTTCACCGGCTTCAGGCAAATGCGATTGTCGCTGAGGTCAATCAGGGCGGCGAAATGGTCGCCGCTGTCATCGCAGCCGAGGATGCGGCGGTGCCGGTACGCTCCGTTCGGGCCAATCGCGGCAAGTTTCTGCGCGCGGAACCGGTGGCGGCTCTCTATGAGCAGGGCAAGGTTTGCCACGCCGGGCGCTTTCCGGCGCTCGAGGATGAAATGTGCGACTTCGCTCCGTCCGGCCTGTCGAGCGGCCGTTCGCCGGATCGGGTGGACGCGCTGGTCTGGGCGCTGGGCGAACTGATGCTTCACACGCGCTCCGAACCGCGCGTGCGGGTGATTTGAGCTGTTGGCGCGGCGCTGTCGTTCAGGCATGGATTCCCGGCTCAAGGCCGGGAATGACGAAACGGAGAGGTTTGTTTGCTGTGTTCAAATCCTGCGGTCATGTCTCGTTCCGCGCTCGCTCTCCATCGTCATGGCCGGGCTCGACCCGGCCATCCACTCCGGAACGGCAAATCATCTCGGTGCCTCGTCTCGTTGAATGCTCAGCCATGGATTCCCGGCTCAAACCCGGGAATGACGAGGTTTACCGTAGAGCAACACATACCCATTCGTCATGGCCGGGCCTGACCCGGCCATCCATTGCGGAACTGTCAATCACCACCCGAAACCGGAATAGAGTTCGTTCCAATCCGGGTTGATGCTTTCGATAAGGTCGGTTTTCCACTGTCGCTTCCACCGCTTGATCGAAGTTTCCCGTTGAATTGCATCACGGATATCGAAATGCTCCTCATACCAGACAAGGCGATGACAAGCGTATTGGGAAGTAAAACCGGGAGTGATGCCGTTCTTGTGCTCCCAGACGCGCCGCGAAAGGTCGCTGGTGACGCCAGTGTAAAGCGTTCCGCCCTTCCGGTTGGTTATGATGTAGACATAGCCTGTCATGATGTGCCCCCACACCATTTATTGAATGTTCCGGAATGGATGGCCGGGTCAAGCCCGGCCATGACGAATGGATATGTTTTGCTCTACGGTTAAATTTTGTCATTCCCGGCCTTGAGCCGGGAACCCATGCCTGAACGCTGAAATCTCGAAATCGTTAGGAAAAGGATCAACCATGCCATTGAACTGGCTGTGGCGCAGACCTGTCGCGCCCCGAGAAACCAAGGCTGCGCAAGGTTTCGTGGCGTTGCAGATGGAGCGTCATGCGACGTGGAGCGATACGGGCTATGTGGCGCTGGCGCGTCAGGGCTTCATGCGCAATCCCGTGGTGCATCGCTGCGTGCGGCTGATTGCGGAAGCGGCTAGCGCGGTGCCGCTGCTGCTATATGAAAACGGCGCGGAGCACGACGAGCACCCGTTGCTCGATCTGCTGAAGCGCCCCCGCCATGGTATCGATGGCGGTACGTTCTTCGAGACGCTTTACGGCCATCTGCTTCTGTCCGGCAATGCCTATGTGGAGCGGGTGGAGGGAATGGACGGTGCGCGCGAATTGCATCTGCTTCGCCCCGAGCGCGTTACGGTCGAGGCCGATGAAAACGGTTGGCCGGTGGCTCTTGCCTATCGGGCGGGCGCCGCAAGGCGCAGTCTTTCGCTGGACGAGGCGCAGGCGCTTCACCTCACGCTGTTTCATCCGCTGGATGATCATTACGGCTTTCCGCCGCTGGAAGCAGCACCTATGGCGCTGGATATCCATAATGCCGCGGGCGCATGGAACAAGGCGCTGCTGGACAATTCGGCGCGGCCCTCCGGCGCGCTGATCTATGCGCCGAAGGATGGCGGCAATCTCAATGACGAACAGTTCTTGCGGCTCAAGACCGAACTGGAGGAGGGCTATGCCGGGGCGGTGCGGGCCGGGCGCCCTCTGGTGCTGGATGGCGGACTCGACTGGAAGGCCATGAGCCTTTCGCCGAAAGACATGGATTTCATCGAGGCGAGGAACGGCGCGAGCCGCGACATCGCGCTGGCTTTCGGCGTTCCGCCCATGCTGCTCGGCATTCCCGGCGACAACACTTACGCGAATTATGCGGAGGCCAATCGCGCCTTCTACCGGCTGACGATCCTGCCGCTGATCACGCGTGCGGCAAAGGCGATGGCCGGCTGGCTTGCCCCCCTCTATGGCGCGGATCTGCGGCTGGAGCACGATCTCGACCGCATCGACGGGCTTTCGCAGGAGCGCGACGCGCTTTGGAAGCGTGTGTCCGACGCGCCCTTTCTCACCGACGGGGAGAAGCGCGAGGCGGTCGGCTACTGACATCGAAAGAGAAGGAAACCACCATGTCCAATTTCACGGATACTGCATGGGTCTGGGCTGCAAAGGGCGCAGGCGCGGTGGCGGGGTCCGCCGTGTCGCTAGCCTATATGCTGCCGAAAGGCAGGCGCGAGGCGGTGGTTCGTTTCGTGGTCGGCCTGATCTGCGGCCTGACATTCGGCGGCGCTGTCGGCATCAAGATCGCGACGGAACTCGAAATCGGCGCGGAACTCAGCGAGGCCGAACTGATGCTGATGGGATCGGCGGCGGCAAGCCTTGCCGCCTGGTCGGCGCTCGGCATCCTCGCGCGCTTTGCAGAGCGGCTTCAGGATGAATCGAAATCTTCGCGTTCGTTCCCAAGCGATTCAAATCAAAAGGAAAGTGAACAATGAGCCTGCATTGCCAGCTTAGGGGGCAGCCTATGAGGCAGCATGGAAGCTGCGAAACGAAGCGCGCCGGTCTCGCGCTTGAAACGCTTGAGATGGATGGCAGCTTTTCCGGCTATGCGAGCCTTTTCGGCGAGGTCGATCTCGGCAAGGATGCCATCGCCCTCGGCGCGTTCAGAAAGTCGATTGCCAAGCGCGGCTCGTCCGGCGTGCGAATGCTCTGGCAGCACGACGCCAACGAGCCCATCGGCGTGTGGACCGCGATCCGCGAGGACGATCGCGGGCTTTACGTGGAGGGGCGGCTCGCCAAGGGCGTGGCGCGGGCGCGCGAGGTGCTGGACCTCATGCGCAACGGGGCGCTCGACGGCCTTTCCATCGGCTTTCGCACCGTGCGCGCCCGCAAGGACGCAAAGACCGGGGTGCGGCATATTCTTGAGGCGGATCTCTGGGAGATTTCCGTCGTCACCTTTCCGATGCTCGAAAATGCGCGCGTCTCGTCCGTCAAGGGACGAGCGCTGCCTTCGATCAGAGAATTCGAGCGCTGGCTCACGCGGGATGCGGGGCTGACGCGCAACGAGGCGAAAACCGTTATCGCAAAGGGATTTGCACGCCTCGCTTCACAATTTGCGGACCGGCGGGATGCCGTTCGCTCCCTACCGGACAATAGCCTGGCGGAACGCATTCGCGCCGCCGCACGACAAATCAATTGAAGGATATTCCATGACTGAACAGTCCATCACCCACGCACCGGAGATCAAGGCATCGAGCGGCAATGCCGAAGATGTGGCCGGTGCTTTCGATGAATTCATGATCGCCTTCGAGGCGTTCAAGGAAGCCAATGACGAACGCCTCGACCAGATCGAAGCCAATACGTCTGCCGATGTCGTGACCCGCGAAAAGGTGGACCGCATCAACCGGACGCTGGAAGAGCAGAAGCGGGTGATCGATCATGCGCTGCTGAAAAAGGCGCGGCCGGCGCTCGGTCCCACCGGCAATGGCGGCATCGTCTCCGTCGAACACAAGAACGCTTTCGACCGCTATGTGCGGCGCGGCGACGAGCAGACCCTGTGCAGCCTCGAAGCCAAATCGATGTCGACCGGAACCGGCCCTGATGGCGGCTATCTGGTGCCGCCGGAGATCGAGACGGAAATCGGCAGGCGTCTTGCTTCGCTGTCGCCTATCCGCTCGCTGGCGTCCGTGCGGCAGGTTTCGAGCGCGGTGCTGAAAAAGCCTTTCGCCGTGACCGGGCCTGCGACCGGCTGGGTCGGCGAAACCACGGTGCGGCCGGAGACGGCGGCGGGAACGCTGGCGGAGCTTTCGTTCCCGACCATGGAACTCTACGCTATGCCAGCCGCCACCGCTTCTCTGCTGGATGACGCGGCCATCAACATCGAGGAGTGGATCGCGGCGGAGGTCGAGACGGCCTTTGCCGAGCAGGAGGGCGCTGCCTTCATCGATGGCGACGGCGTGAACAAGCCGAATGGCTTCCTCAGCTATCCGACCGTGCACGAGGCCGGTTGGGAGTGGGGCAAGATCGGCTTTCACGAGACGGGCGTGGCCGGCGCCTTCCCGGCGGAAAACGCCTCCGATCTTCTGCTCGATGTCGTCTACTCGTTGAAAGCGGGCTATCGCCAGAATGCCAACTGGGTGATGAACCGCAAGACGCAGGCCGAAATCCGCAAGCTCAAGGACAAAGACGGCAACTATCTCTGGCAGCCGCCAGCCGCAGCCGGTCAGCAGGCAATGCTGATGGGCTTCGCGCTGGTGGAGGCCGAAGACATGCCGGATATTGCGGAAAACGCCACCCCCGTCGCGTTCGGCGATTTCCGGCGCGGCTATCTGATCGTGGACCGCATGGGGGTTCGCGTGCTGCGCGACCCGTATTCGGCAAAGCCCTACGTGCTGTTCTATACGACCAAGCGCGTGGGCGGCGGCGTGCAGGATTTCGACGCGATCAAGCTGCTGAAGTTTGCCGCGTAAGACGTTGAAATGACTCAATGAGGGAGGGGCCTTCCCCTCCCTTTTCCCTGTTTTACCGAGGCATTCATGACCATGCATTGCACAACGCCGCCGGTGGCCGAACCGGTGACGCTGGCGGAGGTGCGCGCCCATATGCGGCTTGGCACCACCAGCGAAGACGAACTCCTGAACGGTCTGATAAAAGCCGCCCGCCAGACGCTGGAGGCGGAAATCGGAATGGCGATGATCAGCCAGACCTGGCGGCTTCATGTCGACGCATGGCCGCGCGACGGGCGTGTTCTCATCCCGAAATTTCCCGTCCGCAATGTTGTCACCGTGACGGCCTATCGACCCGATGGCGAGCCGGTGACGATTCCCGCCAGCGACCTGCGGCTGGACCCGTCATCGCGCCCGGCGCAGCTCTATCTTTCGCCGCGCTGCGCGGGCATGGCCGGGCTTCACGGTTTGGAGATCGATTTCCGCGCCGGTTTCGGCGACACAGGAACGGAGGTGCCAGACGCATTGAAACACGCTATTTTATCGCTCATTGCCCATTGGTACGAGTTTCGCGGCGCTGTTGGTCCTGAAAGCCAGCCCGCTTCGTTTCCACCGGGCTTCGACCGGCTGGTTTCCATCTGGCGGAGGGTTTCGCTCTGATGCCGACGCTTTTTATCGATCCGGGTGAATTGCACTCCGAGCTTTCGCTTCAGGAGATGCAGCCGATTTCCGACAATGCGGGCGGTTTCACCGAGTTCTGGACCGAGATCGGGACCGTCTGGGCGCATATCGAGCCGGTGTCGGAAACCGCCCGCGTCTTTGCCCGCCAGCCGATGGAGGAAGTCACGCATCGCATCATCCTGCGCTGGCGCGAAGGGGTGACGAGCGGAATGCGCTTTTGCAAGGGGCCGCGCTATTTCATCATTATCGGCGTGTCCGATCCCGATGAATCGGGACGCTATCTCATCTGCCGCACGCGGGAGGAAGCGCCATGAAGCTCTCCATGCGGCTGATAGCCAACGCCCTTATCCGCGCCCTGCGCTGGCAGGCGATAGGCTTGCGTGAAAAAATGCGCGAAAAACCGGAAAAATCCGATAGCGGGGTGGCCAGATGAGCAATGCCAATCTCGAATTGCAAAAGGCATTCTTTGCGGCGTTCAGGGCCGATGCGCCATTGGTCAGCATGCTTGGCGGCGAAAAGTTCTACGACCACGTGCCGCCCGCCGCCGTGTTCCCCTACATCACCTTCGGACGCACCATGGTTTATGACTGGAGCACGGACAGCGACAGGGGATGCGAACATTTGTCCACGATCCATGTCTGGTCGCGCGCTGGCGGCAAATCGCAGGCCCTCAGCATCATGGGCGAAGTGGAGAGGGTCATCCAGGATGCGGTTCTCACCCTTGATGGGCATCGGCTGGTGAATATCCGCCTCGAATACACGGAAGCGCTCAACGACGACGACCGAGACGGCTATCATGGTCTGTTGCGCTATCGCAGCGTTACCGAACCCGCATAGGAACGAACCGCGTTCAGGCATGGTTTCCCGGCTCAAGGCCGGGAATGACGACGTTTGATGCTTGAGGTGAACGAAGAGACACCGCGCAGTCGCATCGCAGCAACGGTCATATCAGTCGCTGCGATTACCCATGGTGCCTTTCCTCTCCATCGTCATGGCCGGGCCTGACCCGGCCATCCATTCCGGAACGGGAAACGCATATCACCCGTGTTCCTGTCATCAGGCGGCCATTCGTGCCGCCTTTGCATTTTTCATAAGGAGGTTTCCATGCCCGCCCAGAGAGGCAAGGATATATTGCTGAAAGTCGCCAATGGCGCGAACGGCTACGAAACGCTGGCTGGCCTGCGCAGCAAGCGCATTGCGTTCAATGCCGAGACGGTGGACGTGACCGACGCGGACGCTGCGGGGCGCTGGCGCGAATTGCTCGCCGGAAGCGGCGTGCAGCGCGCCTCGATTTCCGGTTCCGGCATCTTCAAGGACGCGCAATCGGATGCACTGATGCGTGCGGCCTTTTTCGCAGGCGAAATCCGCCAGTGGCAGGTCGTCCTGCCGGATTTCGGCTTGCTGGAAGGGCAGTTCCAGATCGTGGCGCTCGAATATGGCGGCAACCACGATGCGGAAGTAACCTTCGAGGTCGCGCTGGAATCGGCTGGCCTGATCAGTTTTGGAGCACAGGCATGATGGCGAACCGGCATCGTGGCGAGATCAGCGCCATGCTTGATGGCGAGGAGCGGGTTCTCTGCCTGACGCTTGGTGCTCTGGCCGAACTCGAAACCGCATTCGAGGTTGAGAATCTCGGCAGCTTGCTGGCGCGTTTTTCCAGCGGCAATCTGGCGGCGCGCGACCTGTTGCGCATTCTGACGGCAGGTTTGCGCGGCGGCGGCGCAACGGTGACGGAAGCCGATGTTGCCCGCATGAAAGCCGAAGGCGGCGTCACCGGCTTTGCGAAAATCGCCAGCCATCTGCTTACCGTCACCTTTGGCGCGAAGGAAACCCGGCCAAACCCTTGAATGCCGCAGCGGGCGAGCCTGCGCCTTTCCCGTGGGAAACCATGATGAGGGTGGGGCTCGGCCTGCTGCGGCTTTCCCCTCGCGAATTCTGGGCCATGACGCCGCGCGAACTGGCCGTGGCTCTCGGGCCGCTTTCGCCCACGCGCGACACGCTGTCCCGCGCGGCGTTTGACGCCTTGATGCAAGCCTTTCCCGACAAGAAACAGGAATAGGACATGGATGAAAATGTCACGGTCTCCATCGAGGCCGATACGAGTGGCTTCGATAAGGCGCTGCTCGATCTTCAAAACCGTTCGGACCAGTTCGGGCGCAGTCTTTCATCGGCGCTGAAGAGCGCGACCACCAGCGGAAAGGGGCTGGACGATGTGCTTCGGCAACTCGGCCTGAACCTCGCGGGCATCGCGCTGGATACCGGGTTGAAGCCGCTGCAAGGATTGGCCTCGTCGCTGTTTTCCGGCCTGCTCGGCGGTCTGGGCGGTGTCATGCCTTTTGCCAAGGGCGGCGTTGTGTCCAGCCCAACCTATTTCGGCATGGGAGGCGGCTCGCTCGGGCTGATGGGCGAAGCGGGGGCGGAAGCGATCATGCCGCTGACGCGTGGGCCTGACGGCCGGCTGGGCGTCGCTGCGGGCGGCGGCAGCGCGCCGACGCAGATCGTTTTCAACATTTCGACGCCCGACGCGTCGTCTTTCCGCAAGTCGGAAGCGCAGGTCACCGGCATGGTGGCGCGGGCAACGCGGCGCGGCGCGCGAACGCTTTGAGGTTTTCATGATGACGGGTTTTCATAATGTCCGCTTTCCGCTGGGCGTCTCGTTTGGCGCGACCGGCGGGCCGGAATGGCGCAACGAAATCGTGGCGCTCACCTCCGGCCACGAGCAGCGCAATGCCCGCTGGGCTCAATCCCGCCGTCATTTCGATGCGGGAACCGGCGTGCGCTCGCTTGCCGATCTGGAGGCGGTTCTCGCCTTCTTCGAGGCGCGGCGCGGATCGCTCCATGCCTTCCGGTTCCGCGACCCGTTCGACAACCGTTCGGGCAGGATCGACGCGCTTTCCCAGCCAGTGGATCAGGCCGTCGGCACCGGCGATGGCGAAACGGCGAGTTTTCAACTGGCCAAGCATTATGGCGATTATCGCCGCGTCATCACCAAGCCGGTGGAGGGGAGCGCGCGTATCGCGGTGGATGGCGTCGAGACGGAGGATTTCACGCTCGATTCCGCAACGGGGACCATCACTTTCGGTGAGCTGTCCATTCCGGCTCAAGGTGTCGTGGTCACTGCCGGGTTCGAGTTCGACACCCCGGTACGGTTCGATACGGACCGGCTGACGGCCAGCATCACCTCGTTCAAGGCAGGCGAAATTCCGTCCATCCCGATCATCGAGGTAAAATTGTGAACATTCTGCCTGAGGAACTTGAATCACATCTTGCGGGAGATGTGACGAACCATTGTTTTTGCTGGATTATCCGGCGCAGCGATAGCGTTGTGCATGGTTTTACCGATCATGATCGGACGCTTCCCGTCGAGAACGTGTCCTGCGAGCCGCAAACCGGCATGAGCGCCAGCGAGGCGACCAGCCAGCTTGGCCTTGCGGTGGATAGCCTTGAGGTGGAAGGCGCGCTGTCGTCGCTCGCCATTTCCGAAATGGATATCGAGCGCGGCGCATTCGACGGCGCGAGGGTCGAAACCTGGCTCGTCAACTGGCAGTCGCCTGAGCAGCGGGTTCTTTTGCGCCGCTCACTCATTGGCAAGATCAGCCGCAGCGGCGGGCAGTTCGTGGCGGAGTTGAAAAGCAGTGCCGCCGCGCTGGATGCGGTGAAGGGCAGGCGCGTGATGCGGGCCTGCGACGCACAACTGGGAGACGCTCGCTGCGGCTTCGATGCAGGCCAGCCCGGCTTTCGAGCCGAAGGTGCGGTAACCGGCATCGCGGCACGGATGGATATTCGCGTGTCGGGGCTCGTCGGCTACGAGCAGGGATGGTTCGATCGCGGCAGGCTTGTCTGGTCAAGCGGAGCGAACAGCGGCAAGGCGTTCACCATCGCCCGTCATGAGGATGATCGGTTGGTGCTGCATATGCCGCCCCCGCTCGAAATCCGGATCGGCGACGGCTTTATCCTTTCTGCCGGGTGCGACAAGAGTTTCGCGCAGTGCAAGGCGAAGTTCGGCAATGGCGTGAATTTTCGCGGCTTTCCCCATCTTCCGGGCAATGACGCGGCCTATCAATATGCTGACGGCAAATCGGTCTTCGACGGCGGGGCGCTGGTGCCATGAGCGCGCGAGTCCTTGAGGAAGCGGCCGGCTGGATCGGCACGCCCTATCGGCATGGCGCTTCGGTCAAAGGCGTGGGGTGCGATTGCCTCGGGCTGGTGCGCGGCATCTGGAGGGCGCTCTACGGCAGCGAGCCGGAAGCGGTTCAACCCTACGCTCCCGATTGGGCGGAAGCGGGGGGCGGCGACCCGCTGCTTGAAGCGGCACGCCGCCACATGATCGAGCGCGATCTGAAAGACGCGCGGCCCGGCGATCTTCTGGTGTTTCGCTGGCGCGCTGGCGTGGCGGCAAAGCATCTCGGCATTCTCGTCGAAGGTGGTCGCTTCGTTCATGCCTATGAAGGCCACGCGGTTTTCGCGTCAGCGCTGGTTCCGCAATGGAAACGGCGCATCGCTGGCGCATTCTCTTTTCCATAAGGTTCATGTTTCATGGCAGTTCTGGTTCTTCAGGCCGCGGGCGCAGCGCTCGGCGGTCTTTTTGGCGCTTTCGGCTCGACCATCGGCATGGCCGCGGGTGCGCTCGGCGGCTATCTTGTCGATCGTGCGCTGATTTCCTCAACGCAACATATCGAGGGGGCGCGACTTTCCTCCATGAACCCGATGAGCGCGGAAGAGGGCGCGCCCCTGCCTCGCATCTACGGCGTGGCGCGCGTTTCGGGAACGCTGATCTGGGCGACGCGCTTTCAGGAGGTGAAATCCACCTCGCGGCAGGGCGCGAAGGGCGGGCCGAAAGTTTCGGAATACAGCTATTTCGCCAATGCGGCGATTGCCGTGGCGGATGGCGAGATCGCCGGAATTCGCCGTATCTGGGCGGATGGCAAGGAACTGGATCAGACGCAGGCCGACATTCGTATCTATCGCGGGGCGGAGGATCAGCAACCCGATCCACTGATCGAGGTGAAGCAGGGCGCGGGCAACGCACCCGCCTATCGGGGTACGGCCTATGTGGTTCTCGACCGCTTGCCGATCGACAGCTACGGCAATCGCCTGCCGCAATTCCAGTTCGAGGTGCTGCGTCCCGTCAGTTCCGTAGCGTCCACCCTGAAAGCGGTGGCGTTGATCCCCGGATCGACGGAGTTTGGTCTTTCGCCGGATATCGTTCGGCAGGAACGGTCGAGGGGCGAGACGGTCGCCGTCAATCGCAACACGCTGACGGCGAAAACCGACTGGAACGCGGCGCTGGATGAGTTGCAGGCGCTATGCCCGCAATTGCGGCATGTGGCGATTGTCGTGCCGTGGTTCGGCAACGATCTGCGGGCCGGTCACTGCCGCATCCGGCCTGGCGTGACGACGCGTTCCACAAATAGCGAGAGCCGAACGTGGCGGGCGGGCGGTATAGGGCGCGACGAGGCGCATTTGATTTCGACGATCGAAACCGGCGTGGCCTATGGCGGCTCGCCATCCGACCAGAGCGTGATCGACGCCATTCGCGATGCCCGGAATCGAAATCTGAAAGTGACGCTCTATCCCTTTGTTATGATGGATATTCCATCCGGCAATGCCTTGCCGGACCCTTATGGCGGCGCGTCGCAGGCGGCTTATCCATGGCGCGGGCGCATCACCTGTCATCCGGCTGCTGGCATGGCCGGAAGCGTCGATCAATCTGGTGAGACAAGCGCGCAGATACGGGCTTTTGTCGGCGGAGCCAATGATTGGGGCTATGGCCGGTTCGTCCGGCACATGGCGCAACTGGCGGTCAGCGCCGGTGGCGTGGATGCCTTCGTGCTCGGCTCGGAAATGCGCGGACTGACGACGGTTCGGGGTGAGGACAACCGTTTTCCCTTTGTCGAAAATCTTTGCGATCTGGCAGGCGAGGTGCGCTCGATTGTTGGCGGGCAATGCAAGCTGACCTATGCCGCCGACTGGTCGGAATATTTCGGGTTTCACCCGCAGGATGGTTCGGGCGATGTGTTCTTTCATCTCGATCCATTGTGGGCGCATCCGGCCATCGATGCGATCGGTATCGACAATTACATGCCGCTTTCGGACTGGCGCGACGAGGACTATTCGGGCGCGAACCCTGACGGTTTCGCGGCGCCCTATGACGGGCAGGCGGTGCAGCGGCAGATTGCGGGCGGCGAAGGCTTCGACTGGTATTATGCCAGCGATGCCGACCGTATGAGGCGGTTACGCAGCCCGATCACCGACGGGCTGGCCGGTAAAACCTGGGTTTTTCGCTACAAGGATCTGCAAGGCTGGTGGGGGAACCGGCATTTCAACCGCATCGGCGGCGTTGAACAGGCCGAGCCGACCGCGTGGCTCCCGCAATCGAAACCGATCTGGTTTACGGAGTTGGGATGCCCTGCTGCCGACAAGGGGCCCAACCAGCCGAATGTTTTTCCCGATCCGAAATCATCGGAAAACGCGATCCCGCATTTCTCCGACGGCGGGCGCAGCGATCTGGCGCAAAGCCGGTTCCTGCAAGCGCATCTGGACCATTGGAACTCCACGGCCAATCCGGTGTCGCCGCTTTATGACGGGCGGATGGTGGATAGTGAACGGATTTACGGCTGGGCGTGGGACACGCGGCCCTTCCCGGAGTTTCCGCTGAATCGGCACCTTTGGGCTGATGGCGATAACTGGCGGCTCGGCCATTGGCTGAACGGGCGGCTGACAGGCGCGCCATTGGACGATCTGATCGCCGCGATTTTCCGCGATTATGGACTGCCGGTCCCGGATGCGATGGCGGCGGACGGTTTTCTGGCGGGCTATATGATCGACGAACCGATGAGCGCCCGCGCGGCGCTGGAGCCGTTGCTGGGCCTTTTCCGCGTCAATGCTTTTGAGGCAGCGGATGCGCTGACCTTCGCAAGCGAAGCAAGGACGCAGGCGGCAACGCCCTTGCTCGACATCTTCGTCGAGCCGGAAGAGGGCGGTGCGGTCCGGTTCGAACTGGCGGAGTTGAACAGCCTGCCGGGAGAAATCGAGGTTTTCCATCGCGATCCGCTGCGCGACTATCAATCCGGCAAGGCGACGGCGACGGTTCAGTCTGGGCAGGCGATCCAGACCGTTGGCCTGCCGGGCATGATGGAAAATGGTCAGGCGCTGGCGCTTGGTGAAGATCTGCTGCGTTCGATCCGGGAAGGCCGTCGAACCGCATCTTTCGATCTGTCGTGGAGATCGGCGGCGCTTTCGGTTGGCGATACGGTCCGGCTGCGTGTGAGCGAAGAAGTACGGGAGTTCGTGATCGTCTCCATTGAGGATGGCGCGACGCGGAGGATCGAGGCTAGGGCTTTGCTGCGCGCCGCTCCGACACCGGAACATGGACATTTGCCCTCGGCCACGAAGGACAATGCTGCGGCCTCAGTGGAGGGGAAACCCGTCTTTTATCTCGTCGATCTGCCCTGTTGGCCCGGAAGCGAAGAACCGGCGGAGCAATTTCGTATAGCCGCATTCGCCAGGCCGTGGCGGGGTGCCAGCGTTTTCGCTTCGCCCGAGCAAACGGGGTTTGCGGGGCGAAGTCTGGTGCCGTCCGCCGCCGTCATGGGTGAGCTGGTCGCTCCCCTGACTGGTGGCGCGCCAAGCGGGCGGATCGCCCATGATCAGGCGGTGGAGGTAAAGCTCTACGCTGGTGAGCTGCATTCCGTGACGCGCGTTCAGATGTTGAATGGCGCAAATACCGGCCTCCTGCGATCACCGGACGGCAATTGGGAGATATTCCAGTTCCGGAATGCGGTGGAGGTGGAGCCAGATCTGTGGCTGCTGACGGAACTGCTGCGCGGACAGGCGGGAACGGAGATGCAGGCGGCAAGTGACAAGCCGGAAGGCGCGGCTTTCATCCTTCTGGACGAGGCTGTTTTGCCAGCCGGGCTGAAACCGCGGGAAATCGGGCTTGAGCTTCAATGGCGGGTAGGGGCGCCGGGAAGGGACTTTTCAGACGAATACTACACGACGGTTCCCGCAACCGGCGGCCTCCGTGCGCTTGCGCCGCTGCCTCCCGCTCACATCAAGGCCGAGCGGCAGCCAAACGGCGACCTTGCGTTTCGCTGGATCAGGCGGGGCCGCATTGGGGCGGACGACTGGTTGGGGGCGGATATTCCGCTGGGCGAAGCGCGCGAGGCCTATCGCGTGGAAATCCGCAGCGCGGGCGTCACGCTGAGGGTCGATGAGGTCGATCAACCGGGCTGGACCTATGGCGCTGCTGCCCGGCAGGCGGATTTTGGAAATGGCGAGGGATCGTTCGAGTTTGCGGTCGCCATGCTGAGCGAGCGCATCGGCGCCGGAGTGTTCGCAAGGCGCGTCATCACTGTTTGACAATCGGGATTTAACTTAACAACAAGGAGCAATTCAATGACACTCTCGAAATCATGGTATCTTTCAAAGACGATCTGGGCCGCGTTGGTAACAATCGTCCTGTCGGTTGCCAGCCTGTTCGGAATTTCGACCGAGATGGTTGACCCGCAATCCCTGATTGATACAATATTACAGTTTGTTACAGCGCTTTCCGGTCTTTTTGCCCTTCTTGGCCGGTTGAAGGCAAGCACAACAATCAAAGGGGCGGGGAGTTAAAAGCGCGCGTTGTTCCATATAGTGAAGGGGGGAGGTTCCCGTTCATTCATCGTTCAGAATGAAAGCGCTAAAACCATAGCCATGATGAAGCACTATCTTGTCTCTTTGCCCCTCGCGGGCCTGTTCGTCGCCTCAAGCGTATTGGGCGCTTTCGCAGCGAACCCGATTCGGATTTCTCCGAACGTGCCGTCGATGGTTACGACTGTTGCGGGCGATTGTGTGGCGGTTGGCCAGCGGGTAGCCGCTTCGCAGGGCGGCGAACTGGCGAGGGCGACGCCTTCCACGCAAGATGGCCGTGAAGTCTGCATCGTCGTCGTGCTCGTTCCCGGCAAGGATGGCGAGCGTCCGCGCAGGGTGGAAGTCGCCGTACCGGCGAACTGACGGTCACGACGCATATCTGATCGCTCCCGATATTTGCAGCTTCTCCAAGGTATTGTTCCATGCGAATCCTGATTGTCGAAGATGATCGTGACCTGAACCGGCAACTTGCAGACGCCATGGCCGAAGCCGGCTATGTGGTTGATCGGGCTTACGACGGCGAGGAGGGACATTTCCTCGGCGACACGGAGCCTTATGACGCGATCATCCTCGATATCGGCTTGCCTCAGATGGACGGCATAAGTGTTCTGGAGAAATGGCGGCAGGCGGGGCGGAACATGCCCGTTCTATTGCTGACTGCGCGTGACCGCTGGAGCGACAAGGTGGCGGGGATCGATGCGGGCGCGGATGATTATGTCGCCAAACCCTATCATATCGAGGAGGTGCTGGCCCGTCTGCGCGCCCTGATCCGTCGGGCGGCAGGCCACGCCTCTTCCGAACTCGTCTGCGGGCCGCTTCGTCTCGATACGAAATCGTCCAAGGCTGTGGTTGATGGCGTGACGCTGAAGCTCACCTCGCATGAATTCCGGCTGCTGTCCTACCTGATGCATCATATGGATGAAGTCATTTCCCGGACCGAGCTTGTCGAACATCTCTACGATCAGGATTTTGACCGCGATTCCAATACGATCGAGGTGTTCGTCGGCCGTTTGCGCAAGAAAATGGGCGTGGACCTGATCGAAACGGTTCGGGGAATGGGCTATCGGATGAAATCCGACGCAGTCAAGCCATAACGGCTGGCTGCGATGCCGACGTCCGACCCACCCGCAACACATACGGAATCGCGGTTTCATCGCCGGTTGAACTCCCTGTCGCTGCGCGTCATTACGCTTTCGACGGTCTGGACAATCATCAGCCTGCTGGCTGTGGCGACGGTCATCTCGACCCTTTATCGCGAATCGCGCCAGCAAAGTTTCGAGGAGCTGCTTTCGGCGCAGCTTTTCAGCCTGATCGCATCGGTGTCAGCGCCCAACGGTCATCTGACGGGCAATCCGGATCTGGGTGAGGTTCGCTATTCCAGTCCCCTGTCCGGCTGGTACTGGTCGGTTGAACCTGTTTCAGCAAATCTGAGCGGTTTTTTAAGCTCGGCTTCGCTCGGCGGACAGCGCGTACAAACACCACCAGCCTCGATCGTGCCTTTCGATACGAGCTTTCGCCGCAGCTATGCCGCACCCGGTCTCGATGGCGAGCAATTGTTCGTGGTAGAGACGGAGGTCGTTCTCGACACGGACAACCGCGTTGCCCGTTTTCGCGTTATGGGAAACCGGAGCGAGATCGAAGATGATATCGGCAACTTCCGCCATCAACTGATGACCTATCTCGGCATTTTTGGTCTTGGCACGATCATTATCAACGCAGCCGTGATCCTGTTCGGGCTTCGCCCCCTCGACCGGGTGCGTCGCTCGCTCGCCGACATCAGGGAGGGCAGGGCTTCCCGGCTTGAGGAAGATCTACCAATCGAGATCGCGCCGCTGGCCGGGGAAATGAATGCGCTGATCGACAATAACCGGCGCATTGTCGAGCGTTCCAGAACACAGGTCGGCAATCTTGCTCACTCGCTTAAAACCCCGCTTTCCGTTCTTGTAAACGAGGGCCGCACAATCAGCGGCCCGAAGGGCAGGCTCGTCGTCGAGCAAAGCGAAGCCATGCAGGTGCAAATCCAGCACTACCTGCAACGCGCGCGCATCGCCGCGCAGCGCGACAGCGTTCTGTTCCGCACGCCGGCAGCGCCGGTTCTGGAACGCATGATACGTGTCACCAGAAAGCTCAATCCCGATTTTGACGTGGAACTCGTCAACCGGTTTCCGGATTGCATTTTCGCCGGTGAACGCGAGGATATGGAAGAAATACTGGGAAATCTTCTCGAGAACGCCGGAAAATGGGGGCATACGAAGATCAGGCTGACAATCAGTCCGATCGAGCAGATTGGCAAGGCTGACAGCTATCTGGAAATCATGGTGGAAGACAATGGCCCGGGGCTGAAGCCCGAGCAGATCAAGGATGCCCTGACCAGGGGAACCCGACTCGATGAATCGAAACCCGGAACCGGACTGGGGCTTTCCATCGTCCATGATACGGTGCGGGAATATGGCGGCGCCCTGAAACTTGAGCGATCGTCGCTGGGCGGCCTGAACGCGCGGATTGTGCTTCCGGTGGCACGCAGTTGACGAAAAGACGTGAAATTTGCGTCTCGTTGCAGAAAAACACATTGATGGCAGTGCGAATCGGAATCTGCTAAGCAGGTTGTTCGTCTGATTTGCATCATGCGTTTTGGAAATGGAGCGGTAATGAGAATTTCCCTGGCGTTCGTTTGTGTATCGATTGCTCTCGCGGGATGCGCCAGCACGTCCGGTGCGAAGACCGGCGGCGGATTGTTGCCTTCCTCATCGGCGGCGAAATCGGTCATAGGCCCCCTGGGGAACGGACTGATCAGCGCAAATGTCGTCGCCAAGCTGGATGATGCCGATCGGAAGCGTGCGCTCGAAGCGGAATACAAGGCGCTCGAATATTCGCCTGCCGGGCAAAAGGTCGAATGGCGCAGCGCGAGCGGGACGCGCTCAGGCGAGGTTACGCCGGCGCAGCCCTATCAGGTCGGTTCGCAGAACTGCCGGTCCTATACGCATACGATCTATGTCGATCGCGCGCCGCAAACCTTCCGTGGCACGGCCTGCCGCAACAATGATGGCAGTTGGACGCCGCTCACCTGATCGGTTCCCGGCGCGTGATTTGCGGCGAATTGCCCTATCGGAGCCGATGAACCAAACTTGAGTTGGATTCATGCCTCCGGACGCACTATGTGTTGCGGCATGTATTTCTGGATCGCTTCGGCACTTTTGACATTCGGCGCAACGATCGCTGTTCTTATACCCCTGACACGTCGGAGCGAGCAGTCCGCGTCGGGATCGCGTTATGACGCGGAGGTTTATCGTGACCAGATGCGCGAAGTGGAGGCCGACAAGCAGCGCGGCTTGATCGATGCAGACAGCGCCGAGCAAGCCAGGGCCGAAATCGGGCGGCGGCTGTTGCAGGCGGCCAAACAGTCGGAAGCCGAAGAAGCGACATCGTCAACCCGAACAGCATCGGGACGATGGATCGTGTTTGCAGCGGTGATGGCGATTCCAATCCTGTCATGGGGGGTGTATGCCCGGCTGGGCTCACCGGATCTGCCGTCCCAGCCGCTTGCCGAACGATTGGCGCGGGCACCGGGCGAAAGTACGCCGGAAGAACTGGTCGCGCGGGCCGAGACCCATCTCGCCGCCAATCCCGACGATGGGCGCGGGTGGGACGTTCTTGCCCCGATCTATTTGCGGATGGGGCGGTTCGAGGAGGCGGTGAATGCCTATCGGAACTCGATCCGGCTGAACGGCGATACGGCTGCACGGCAACTGGGACTGGGGCAAGCCCTTCTCACCCTGTCAGACGGCAATATGACGGAGGGTGTCGAGGCCGCGTTCCGCCGCGCTATCGAGCTTGATCCGACGGATATACGCCCGCACTTCTTCATTGCCGGAAGCCTTGTTCAACAGGGCAAGCAGGACGAGGCCGCCGCGCTCATTCGCGACCTTCTCGCGAAGGCTCCTTCGGATGCGCCATGGCGCGGCGAAGTGGAGGCCGCGTTGGCGGACATCGAGAACCGCGCGTCGGCGCAGTCTCCCGCTCCACAAAAAGGGCCGAGTTCTGCCGATATTGATGCAGCTCAAGGCATGAGCGCCGAAGATCGTTCATCTATGATTGAAGGAATGGTGGCGTCGCTTGATGCGCGCCTGAAAGAAAATCCCGACGATCTGGAAGGATGGAAGCAATTGATTCGTTCATACGACGTGCTGGGCAAGAAAACCGAAGCTGCCGATGCGCTGGCGCGTGCCATCGCCGTGCTCGACGCGCAAAAGGGCAGCGATTTGTCGAAATTCGGCGAGAGCCTTGGCATCTCGCTCCCAAGCCCGAATTCCGGACAGTAGCCAGAGGCAGTTGATGACGCGGAAACAGAAAAGATTATCGGTTATCGCGGGCGGTCTGGCCGTCATTGCCATTGCCGTCGGATTGGTGACCTACGCCCTTCAGCAGAAAATTGCGTTCTTCCGTATGCCATCCGAAGTTCTGGCCTCGGACATCACCAGCGGAGCGCGGTTCAGGCTGGGCGGTCTGGTGGAAAAAGGCTCGGTGGAGCGCGGCACGGAGGGGCATCGCATTCGCTTCGCCGTCATGGATGCGAACAAGAGTGTTCCGGTTGTCTTTGACGGCATCCTGCCGGATCTCTTCCGTGAGGAGCAAGGCGTCGTGATGGAAGGTCATTTCAATACCGGTGGAACATTCCTTGCCGACACGGTTCTGGCCAAGCATGATGAAAACTACATTCCGAAGGAAATCGCCGACAGTTTGAAGGCGGATGGTGTCTGGCAGGGGAATTGAGACGCTTATGACGGTGGAAATCGGACATTTCGCATTGATACTGGCGCTGGTCGTCTCGCTGGTGCAGTCCATTCTGCCGGTTTACGGCGCGTGGGTTGGCGATGAGCGATTGATGAACGTCGCGGCACCTGCCGCGCATGTGGCTTTCGCCATGGTCACGCTGGCCTTTGTCGTGCTGACGCTCGCTTATGTCGTTTCCGATTTTTCGCTTCTCAATGTGTGGGAGAACTCCCATTCACAGAAGCCGATGCTCTACAAGATCACCGGCGTCTGGGGCAATCACGAAGGCTCGATGCTGCTCTGGGTGCTGATCCTGACGTTTTTCGGCATGCTGACGGCGCTGTTCGGCGGCAATCTGCCGCCATCGCTGAAGGCCAATGTTCTGGCCGTGCAGGGGTGGATCGGAACGGCCTTCCTGCTGTTCATCATCATCACGTCCAATCCCTTCACGCGGCTCAATCCCGCGCCCATCGAAGGGCAGGACCTCAATCCGATCCTTCAGGATATAGGTCTCGCGATCCACCCGCCGCTGCTCTATCTCGGATATGTGGGCTTCTCGGTCTGTTTCTCGTTTGCGGTTGCCGCCCTGATCGACGGCAGGATTGATGCTGCGTGGGCGCGCTGGGTTCGCCCGTGGACGCTCACGGCCTGGGTTTTCCTGACCGGTGGTATCGCGATGGGCTCTTACTGGGCCTATTATGAACTTGGCTGGGGCGGCTGGTGGTTCTGGGATCCGGTCGAAAACGCCTCTTTCATGCCATGGCTGGCCGGTACGGCGCTGCTTCACTCGGCCCTTGTCATGGAAAAGCGGTCGGCGCTGAAAATCTGGACCGTGCTGCTCGCCATTCTTACATTCTCGCTGTCGCTTCTTGGAACATTCCTTGTGCGTTCGGGCGTCCTGACCTCCGTGCACACATTCGCCACCGATCCGGGGCGAGGCCTGTTCATTCTCGCGATTCTCATTTTCTTCATCGGCGGCTCGCTTTCGCTTTTCGCTTTCAGGGCTCAAACCCTGACCGCTGGCGGAATGTTCCAGCCGGTTTCGCGCGAAGGCGCGCTTGTCCTCAACAATCTTTTCCTGACGACCGCAACCGCGACGGTGCTGATCGGCACGCTCTATCCGCTGCTTCTTGAATCGTTGACGGGCCAGAAGATTTCCGTTGGCGCGCCGTTCTTCAACCTTACCTTCGGGCCGTTGATGATCCCGCTTCTGGCGGCTGTACCTTTCGGTCCCTTGCTGGCCTGGAAGCGGGGCGATCTGCTCGGCGTGTCGCAGCGATTGCTGACAGCCTTTGCGGTCGCTCTGGTTGCGACTGCCATCGCGCTCTACAAGACCTCCGGAACACCGGTCCTTGCGGCATTCGGCGTGGGGCTGGCTTTCTGGCTCATGATGGGAAGCCTGACGGATATCGCCTTGAAGGCGGGCCTGGGCAAGGCATCGTTCAGCGTGATGCTTCAGCGGCTTTCCGGACTGCCGCGCTCGGTTTTCGGCACGGCGCTCGCGCATTTCGGCCTTGGCGTCACTTTGCTGGGCGTTGTTGCGGTCACTGCGTTCGAAACAGAAAATGTGCTGGTCATGAAACCGGGCGAGACGCTGCCCGTCGCAGGCTACTCGCTCCGTTTCACCGGTCTTGAGCCTTATCAGGGGCCGAATTTTACCGAAGACCAGGGCCGCTTCGAATTGCTTGATAGCGCCGGTCGTCCACAAGCCACGATCGTCTCCGCCAAGCGCCTCTACACTGCCAGACAGATGCCGACGACCGAAGCCGGCATCAAGACCTTCGTGTTCAGCCAGCTCTATGTTTCGCTTGGCGATATGGTGGGCGACCCGAACAGCGGAGCCATCGTCGTGCGTGTCTGGTGGAAGCCGCTTGTTACCCTGATCTGGATCGGGGCGCTGGTGATGATGTTGGGTGGCACGGTGTCGCTGCTCGATCGTCGCTTGCGGGTGGGCGCGCCCGCAAGGGCGAAAGCCCCAAAGATCCGTGAAATTCAGGCGGCCGAATAATGTTCGGATATGCGCGCGTGACCCGATTTCTGATCGTCGTCTTGATGCAGACCCTGCTCCTTGCCGGGGTGGCGCACGCGGTCAACCCCGATGAAGTCTTGGGCGACCCCGCTCTGGAGGCTCGCGCCCGTACCATTTCGGCGGAGTTGCGGTGCATGGTCTGCCAGAATCAGTCGATCGATGATTCGGATGCCGCGCTGGCAAAAGATCTTCGCGTTCTCGTGCGCGAACGGCTCGTTGCCGGAGATTCGGACGAAGAGGTGATCGATTTCATCGTCGCGCGTTATGGCGAGTTCATTCTGCTCAAGCCGCGCTTTGGAAGTAACACCATCGTTCTTTGGGGCCTGCCGATCGCTATTCTGGCCATTGGCGGCGTTCTTATTCTTGCCGGTATCAGGAAAAAGCGAATGTCGGCTCGGCAGCCAGCGCCCTTGTCCGATGACGAGCGCAAGCAGGTGGATAGACTGCTCGCCGAAAAGGACGAGTAGTTTTTCCAAATCTTACGAAAAATTCATGCTGTGGAAATGGAAGCGTAAGGTATCGGGCATTATCTCTTTGTGTATCAGCCTGATTGGCTCAACCAATTTGCTCATACTCAGGAGAACGGAAATGTCCAACAACCGCGCGCCGTCCACATACCGCAAGAGTGTTTACGCGGCCCTTCTTTCGTCGGCGCTTGCCGGCGCAATCTTTATAACCGGCCCGCTTGGAGCCATGGTTACGGCTCAGGCAGACCCCGTTCGCGTGGAAGCTCCGGCCCAGCCCGGCTTTGCCGATGTGGTTGAAAAGGTCACGCCCGCCGTTGTCAGTGTTCGCGTCAAGAGCGACATCCGTCCGGCATCCGACAGCAGCAGCAGCTTCAGCTTCAATGGCCGCGGCTTTGAGGATCTTCCCGACAATCATCCGCTGAAGCGCTTCTTCCGCGAATTTGGCGGCCCCGGTTTTGACAACCAGAGCCCCGATGAAGGCAAGCGTTTCGAGCGCCGTCATCGTTCCGAGAAGGAGCGTCCCGGCCGCACGCGTCCGATTTCTCAAGGTTCCGGCTTCTTTATTTCTGAAGACGGTTATCTGGTAACGAACAATCACGTCGTTGAAGACGGTTCGGCCTACAGCGTCGTGCTTGATGACGGCACGGAACTGGATGCGAAGCTGATCGGCACTGACAAGCGCACGGATCTTGCCGTCCTCAAGGTCGATGACAAGCGCAAGTTTACATATGTTGCCTTTGGCGATGACAATGCCGTTCGCGTTGGCGAATGGGTCGTCGCGGTCGGCAATCCGTTTGGCCTTGGCGGTACGGTCACCGCCGGCATCGTGTCGGCGCGTGGCCGCGACATTGGCGCTGGTCCCTACGACGACTTCATCCAGATCGATGCCGCTGTGAACCGCGGTAATTCGGGCGGACCGGCTTTCAACCTGAAGGGCGAAGTGGTCGGCATCAACACCGCGATCTACTCGCCATCAGGCGGTAATGTGGGCATCGCCTTCGCAATTCCGTCATCGACGGCGAAGCAGGTCGTGGACCAGCTCATCAGCACGGGTTCCGTGGAACGGGGCTGGCTCGGTGTGCAGATCCAGCCGGTGAGCAAGGAAATCGCTGACTCTCTTGGTTTGTCCGAAGATAAGGGTGCGATCGTCGCTGATCCGCAGGCTGATGGCCCTGCTGCAAAGGCCGGGATTGTTGCCGGTGACGTCATCACCGCCGTCAATGGCGAGACCGTCAACGATCCGCGTGATCTGGCTCGCAAGATCGCGAATGTCGCTCCGGGCCAGAACGTCGAGGTAACGGTCTGGCGCAAGGGTGAGGCCAAGACGATCGATGTTGCGATTGCCGCTATGCCGAATGACGGCAAGTCGGCCGATCGGGGCGATCAGTCCACTGATCCGGAATCCCTGGCGAATTTCGGCCTGACCGTGGTTCCATCCGAGGATGGCAAGGGCGTTGTCGTGACCGATGTCGAGCAGTCGAGCGATGCAGCCGACAAGGGTATCAACGCTGGCGACATCATCGTCTCGGTCAACAACAAGCCGGTAAAGAGCGTATCCGATATCGATGCGGCGATTGCCGAGGCCACCAAGATCGGCCGCAAGGCCGTCCTGCTCCAGCTCCAGAACAACGACCAGAACCGGTTCGTTGCTCTTCCTGTCCAGCAAGGCTGAATGTGCGAGGGGCGCGTTCCCGAGGGTTTTTCATGATCCTCGGGAACGCCTGGGTGCTTGGTGGGCAGCGGGTCGTTTCAGGCCCGCTGTTCTTTTTTGATAAAGCCGGTTTGAAGAAACCATGTCGACCAACGCCAACAGGCTGACCTATAGTTGTGCCATGAAGATTCTCATTATCGAAGACGATCGCGAAGCGTCGCGATATCTGGAAAAGGCTTTCGCCGAGGTTGGCCATTCCGCCGATATCGCTGGCGATGGCGAAACCGGCTATGCGCTCGCCGAGCAGGGCGCATATGACATGCTGATCGTGGACAGGATGTTGCCGCGCCGTGACGGTCTGTCTGTCATCGCTGCGCTGCGTGCACAGGGCATTGAAACACCGGCTTTGATCCTTTCGGCACTCGGTCAGGTTGACGACCGCGTGACAGGGCTGCGCGCGGGTGGCGATGACTATCTGACCAAGCCCTATGCTTTCTCGGAATTGCTCGCCCGTGTCGAGGTGCTGCGCCGCCGCTCCAGTCCCAAGGAGGCAGAAACGGTTTATCGCGTTGGCGATCTTGAGCTTGACCGGCTGTCCCACTCGGCCAAGCGCGCCGGCAAATCCATCGTGTTGCAGCCGCGCGAATTTCGACTGCTCGAATATCTGATGCGTCACGCCGGGCAGGTGGTTACACGCACCATGCTGCTTGAAAATGTGTGGGATTATCACTTCGATCCGCAAACGAATGTGATCGACGTTCATATCTCGCGACTCAGAAGCAAGATCGAGAAGGATTTCGAGTCCGCGTTGCTTCATACCGTGCGTGGTGCTGGCTATATGTTGAAGGCGGCCGAGCCCAAGGCATGAACCGCTTTTCCGCCATGATGAGAACGACAGCGGCGCGGCTTTCCGCTCTCTATCTGCTGCTGTTCACGCTGTGCGCCGTGGCGCTGGTTTTTTATATGACGAGCCTTTCGGTAAATTTTCTGATTGGCCAGACGCAACAGGCTATCGATGAGGAGATCGGACAGCTTGGCACAAGTTATGCGCGTGGTGGCATTGCGCAGCTTGTGCGCACGATCGACCGTCGCTCGCGACAGCCGGGCGCATCGCTCTATATCGTCACCGATCAGGCGGGGCGCATTATCGCGGGCAATGTCGAAAGCCTCGAGGCAGGGGTTCTCGACGAGGATCGATGGATCGGCAAGCCATTTCAGTACCAGCGCATAGGCGAGAACTCGGCGTCGGTGGCGCATATGGCGGTTGCGCGGGTCATCGCCCTGCCGAATGGAATGCGAATTCTCGTCGGGCGGGACGTGGGCGAACCGGAACGGTTTCGCCTTGTCGTTCGCAACGCGCTGATCCTTGCGCTGGCGATCATGGGCATTGGCGCCTTTCTGATCTGGTTTTTTGTCGGGCGTCATGCGCTTAAACGCATCGATCAGGTTTCGCGCGCCTCGCAGAGAATCATGGATGGCGATCTGGCCGGGCGGTTGCCGGTGAGCGGGTCCGGCGACGAATTCGACCGGCTGTCTGAAAACCTGAATGGCATGCTGACGCGGATTCAGGAATTGAACGAGGGCGTTCGGCAGGTTTCGGACAATATCGCGCACGATCTGAAAACGCCGCTGACCCGGCTCAACAACAAGGCGGAAATGGCTCTGGCCGACGAGCAGTCCCCCGAGGCGTACCGTGCTGCGCTGGAGTCGGTTATCGACGAATCCGCCCAGATTATCCGGACATTCAACGCGATCCTGATGATCTCGCGCCTGGAGGCGGGCTATTCCAGTGAAAACATGGAAACGATGTCGCTTTCGGGGATCGTGGCGGATGTGTACGAAATGTATGAGCCGGTTGCGGAAGATGCCGGTGTGGCGCTCAGCATCGGATCGCTCGATGAAACCAGTATCAAGGCCAACCGGGAACTGGTTGCGCAGACGATTTCAAACCTCGTCGACAACGCCATCAAATATGCGGTCAGCGACGGTGAAACGCCGCAAGTGGCGCTCGCCGTCGAAAGGATCGGAAACGCCCTGCATGTTTCGGTAAACGACAATGGAGCGGGCATTCCCGCCGATCATCGCGAGCGGGCGACCGAACGGTTTGTCAGGCTGGAAGAAAGCCGCACACAACCGGGGTCGGGGCTTGGTCTAAGTCTTGCAAAAGCGGTGATGAAGCTCCACGGTGGCAGCCTCCGGCTGGAAGACAATGAGCCGGGGTTGAAAGCCGTGCTTGTGTTTCCGGTTGGGGAGGATAAGGAATGAATGCTGAAGATGCGAAAGCCGTCGCGTCTCCGCTTTTCTTTTCGCAGAAGCTTATGCCGCTCAAGCCTCTCGATGAGGAACATGCGCGAAGCCTGATCGCCGAACTGGGTAGCCGTGCCAAGGAAAGCGAATGCACAAGGCTCTCGTCCTTCCTGGCGAAAAAGTCAGCGGCGCGGGATTTTCTTGCGGCGGTCCTCGACCTTTCCCCGTTCGTTCGCGCGGTCCTGTTACGCCGCCCGGACATTCTTGAGGCGCTCTTCGACGAGGTGCTGGACCAGAGGGTACGCACGCTGCTCCTTCTGATCAGGGCGTCCGCCGACGGCGATGACGTGACCGAAGCAAGGATCATGACCGACCTGCGCCGCCTGAAGCAGGAGACGCATGTTCTCATCGCTTTGGGCGATCTGGCAGGATTGTTCGAGACGTCGGTGACAACGCATTGGCTGACGGGCCTTGCTGAAACCGCCGTGGGCGCTACTGTCCGCTTTCTGCTGCGCGATGCGGATCGCAGCGGCAAGATTGCTTTGCCCGATCGCAATGACCCGGAAAAGGATTCGGGCTGGATCGTGCTTGGCATGGGCAAGCTTGGCGCGCGGGAACTGAACTATTCCTCGGATATCGATCTCATCGTTTTCATCGATGATGAGCGCCCCGCGATCATTGACCGTTTTGAATGCGTTGAAACCTTCTCGCGGCTTTGCCGCCGTCTTGTTCGCATCCTTCATGACCGAACGGCGGATGGCTATGTTTTCCGTGTTGATCTGCGGCTGCGGCCGGACCCCGGATCGACGCCGCTGGCCATTCCGGTTGAAGCCGCGCTCAACTATTACGAGGGGCGGGGCCAGAACTGGGAACGCGCCGCCATGATCAAGGCGCGGCCGATCGCCGGCGATATCGAGTCCGGTAACAGTGTCCTGAAATATCTGGCGCCCTATGTCTGGCGCAAATATCTCGATTACGCGGCGATTGCGGATGTCCATTCCATCAAGCGACAAATCCATGCCCACAAGGGGCATGGCGATATCGCGGTGCGCGGCCACAATGTAAAACTCGGACGCGGCGGCATCCGCGAGATCGAGTTTTTCGTCCAGACACAGCAATTGATCGCTGGCGGGCGCTTTCCGGAGTTGCGCGGGTCGGAGACGGTGGCGATGCTTGGCCGCCTCACGGAACTGGGGTGGATCACGGAACAGGCGCGGGATGCGCTGTCGGAAAAATACGCGTTCCTTCGCAATGTCGAGCACCGCATTCAGATGATCGCCGATGAGCAGACGCATATCCTGCCCGAAGATGATGAAGGGTTTCAGCGCGTCGCCTACATGATGGGCTATCAGGACGAAGAGAGCTTTGCCGAAGATTTCCGCAATGCCTTGAAAACCGTGGAAACCCACTATGCGGCGCTGTTCGAACAGGCGCAGGAACTGACGGGCAATGTCGGCAATCTGGTCTTCACCGGCGACGTCGATGATCCGGCGACGCTTGAAACGCTTTCGAAGATGGGTTTTCAGCGCCCCAGCGATATTTGCCGGATGATCCGGATCTGGCATTTCGGCCGTTACCGCGCCACGCAATCGGCAGAAGCGCGTGAACGGCTGACGGAATTGACACCCGTCTTGCTCAAGGCTTTCGGCGAGACGCAACGCGCCGATGAGGCGCTGGCCCGGTTCGACGGGTTCCTGCGCGGCTTGCCAGCCGGAATCCAGCTTTTCAGCCTGCTGCAATCCAATCCGCGGCTGCTCAACCTGCTTGTGCTGATCATGGGGGCCGCACCGAGGCTGGCCAATATCGTTACCCGCAAGCCGCATGTCTTCGATGGGCTTCTGGACCCGGCCATTTTTGCCGATGTGCCGACCAAGGCTTATCTGGAGGCGCGCCTCAAGACCTTTCTGGAGCCTGCGGCGCTCTATGAGGAAGTGCTGGACCGGCTGCGTATTTTTGCGGACGAACAGCGTTTCCTGATCGGCATCCGCCTGCTGACCAATGCCATCGACGGCGGGCGGGCAGGCAGGGCGTTTTCCGATCTGGCGGATCTGATGATCGCGGGCGCATTGGATGCCGTGACGAAGGAGTTTGCCCGGCGGCACGGAAAGGTAAGGGGCGGGCAGGTCGCGGTTCTTGGCATGGGCAAGCTCGGCAGCCGCGAACTGACGGCTAGCTCAGACATCGACATCATCCTGCTCTACGATCATGACGCCGATGCGGACGAATCCGACGGCGAGAAGCCGCTGGCCTCGTCGCATTATTTTGCGCGGTTGACGCAACGGCTGGTCGCAGCTCTTTCCGCGCCGACCGCCGAAGGCGTGCTCTATGAAGTTGATCTGCGGCTGCGCCCGTCCGGCAACAAGGGACCGGTGGCGACGCATTACGATTCATTCTCCAAATACCAGCGGGCCGATGCCTGGACATGGGAGCATATGGCGCTGACCAGAGCGCGCGCCATCGCTGGTGATGCATCGCTTATCGGCCGCACCGAAAAAGAGATCGAAGACATTATCGCCCTGCCGCGCGATGCGGGCAAGATCGCCCGGGACGTGGCCGAAATGCGGGTGCTGATCGAGCAGGAGAAGCCGCCTGCCGATCCGTGGGATCTGAAGCTTATTCCCGGTGGCATCATAGATCTGGAATTCATCGCCCAGTTCGCCACGCTGACCGGAAAGGTCGATGCCAGAAACCATTCGACCTCGACAATGGAAACGCTTGCGCATCTGAAACCGGATATCGCCGAGGAGAATGTCTGCGATGAACTGGTCGCGGCCCATGAGCTTTATACGGCGCTGACCCAGATCATAAGGCTTTGCCTCGATAGCGACAGCGAGCGGACGAATATGCCGCCCGGTCTTGCTGATCTGTTGTGCCGTGCCTGTGATCTGCCGGATCTGAAACACGTGGAGGCAGAGATCCGCGATAGGGCGAAGGGGGTGCGCAAACGGTTTGACGCCATTTTGCGTGATGCCCGAAAGCGAAAATAGCCTCGCCCAACGAAAACCCGGCGTAATCGCCGGGGGTTGGGAACTCATGCGGAAAGCTGGTTCCTCTGGGTTGGAATGCGAACCGAAACGATGGTCCCGACGCCTTCCCTGGAGCGGATTTTCAGGGCGCCGCCGTGAAGCTCGGCAAGCGATTTTGAAATGGCGAGACCGAGGCCCGATCCCGTATGGGACTTGGTCATCTGGTTCTCCACCTGCTCGAAGGGCTGCCCCAGCTTCCTCAGGGCCTGCTTGGGAATGCCGCAGCCGGTATCCTCTATTGTGAAGACCAGAGCCCCCGACGCCTTTCTGGCGCGAACGGTGATCCGCCCGCCGGGGGGAGTGAACTTGACCGCGTTCGACAGAAGGTTGAGCAACACCTGCTTGACCGCGCGCCGGTCCGCCCGCAGCGAGGCGCTTGCCGCAATATTCGTCGATACCTCGATTTCTTTCGCTTCCGCCTGAAGCTCGATCACGCGCACGGTCTCGTTGATGAGCGGGCAAAGATCGATCTCTTCGATATCGAGCGAGAAACGTCCGGCCTCAATCTTCGACATGTCGAGGATGTCGTTGATGACGTTGAGCAGATAATTGCCGCTGTTGTGAATGTCCCGGGCATATTCCTCGTAGCGATCGGAACCAAGCGGGCCGAAGGTCTTGGAATGCATGATTTCCGAGAAGCCGATGATCGCATTGAGCGGTGTGCGAAGCTCATGGGACATGTTGGCCATGAATTCGGACTTCGACCGGTTGGCGCCTTCGGCGCGCTCTTTCTCCGCGATATAGTTCAGGTTGAGTTCGGAAAGCTCATGCGCCCGTTCCTGAAGGGTGCGCTTGGCGAGGCTCAGATCGTGAATGGTCGCCATCAGGCGGCGCTCTCCGTCGACCAGCCGCTCCTCATGCAGCTTGAGCTGGGTAATATCGGTGCCGACCGATACGAAACCGCCATCCTGCGTGCTGCGTTCGTTCACCTGCAACCAGCGCCCGTCCGCCAACTGGCGCTCATAGGTATGCGCACCGCTGCGCGTATGCTCGTTCACCATGCGTTTTTCGCTGACGAACGGGCGCATCCGGGCTTCCACATCTTCCTTCTTTGTGCCCGGGACAAGCGCGACGTTCTTCAGCCCCGCATATTCGTTGAACTTGCGGTTCGACATGACCAGCCGGTCTTCGGCGTCCCAGAGCACGAAGGTTTCAGGAATGCTTTCGATGGCTTCGCGAATGCGCTGATCGGCTTCGGCGGTCTGTTGGGCGAAACGATGCTGTTCGCTCACGTCGACGGCGACGCCCACTAGATGAAGATCGCCGGCGCTGGCATCGGCGACCTGTGCCCGAACCCGCATCCAGACCCAGCGGCCTTCGGCATGTTGCATGCGGAATACCTGGTCGATCTGGCTGGCTTTTCCGGCCGCGACCTGCTCGGCCAGATCGTAAAGAAGATCGTCGTCGGGATGGATGACAGACGATATGTCGCCGAGCGAGAGAATGCCGTCGCAAGCCTTGTATCCGAGGATTTCATACATCGAGCGGGACCAGTAGACCCGGCCTCGCGCCATATCCCAATCCCACAGGCCGCAGCGTCCCCTGGCGAGCGCCAGATCGACCCGTTGCTGCGTATTCTGGTACAGAACGTCGGCGTCTCGTGCGCGCGCCGCCTGACTGTAATAGGCGTAGAGAATGGCAAGCAGAACGCCAGCCGTGCCGACGAAAAGCGTGACATTCAACGAAACGAGCCTGCGCCATTCCGCGAAAATCGCTTGGGTCGGCTGCATGGCGAACACGGCATATTGTCCGTTGGATGTGCGATCGAGGGCGGCAAGTGCCGCCGTACCCTTCACCTTGACGGGCAACACACCGGCACGATCACCGAACAGGAACAGCGGCTGGCCGTCCGTGACCGAACGATCGAGGATATCACCGGCCTGATAATTGTTGGCTCCGGTCGAGGTGACGATGCGGAATGCGTCATCGGTGATGGCGATCCATGTGGACCGTGCGACTACGCCCGTTGATTTTAACTCTCCGATGAGCGGTTGCAGATCATCGGATGTCAGCGACTTGTCGTTTTTCGCCGCACTGTCGATCAGGGCCGAGAGATGGCTGGACGTGACGGAAAGCTGCATCCGTGCGCGCTGCTCCACCTCATCGCGCCAGTCCAGCAGGGAGAGCGAGCGGGCTGCGGCCAGAGCAACGAGGAAAATGATGATCAGCGGGGGAACGGCGAGCCTCAGGTAAGGTTCGACCGCGAGCAGCTTGCTGTAGGCTGGTCCGGCAACCAGACGGGCATGACCAGAAAGACTTTGACTCCGGCGCATTTTGCTACCTTTCGGCGCATAATACCCCTCTGCCGGCGCGCCTTGCGCGTCTGCATGTGCCATGTGCTTGGCCCCCTCGCACTCTACTGCTGTGATTTGATTCGGAACCCACAAATCCGAAGCAGCCCCAATGAATCAAAACTGATTCGGTGTGTCTAGCCCTAATCGTAAAAAAAGAGTCAACGGTGTGCGGGGAGATACCCCATGCTTGTTTGGTGGGTGATGTTTCGTCATGGCTTCCCGGCTCAAGGCCGGGAATGACGATGTTTCAATACGGCGAACGCCTGACGGGTCAACAGGACACTTAGGTCAGGGTTCGCTGCACGATATCGCTGACATCGGCGGAAAGGTCTGGCGTATCGGCGATCATGGCCAGCGCTGAGCGGGCGTGTTCCCGCCGCTCCGTTTCCAGCGACTGCCACGACCGGAGCGCAGTCAGAAGGCGTGCGGCGAGCTGCGGATTGGTCTTGTCGATCTTCAGCACGATATCCGCGAAAAAGCGATAGCCTTCACCATCAAGCCGGTTGAAGCCGGTCTGGTTGCCGGTCGAGAAGGCCCCGATCAGCGCCCGCGAACGATTTGGATTGTCGAGCGAGAAAAGCGGGTGCTTCATCAGCCGCCGCACGGCGTCCAGCGCCCGATCGCCCGGTTGGATGGCTTGAATCATGAACCATTTGTCCATGACCAGCGGATCGTTGCCGAAGCGCGTTTCGTAGTCCTTCAACGCCTGTTGCGTCTCGTTGGTTTCCGCGAAACGCTGGACCAGAACGGAGAGCGCCGCCACGCGATCCGTCATGTTGTCCGCCGCGTGATATCGGGTTGCCGCGCGAACCGGAGAGCCTTCATCGGCGCTCAGGAAATCCAGCATGACGGCGCGCAGCGCGCGGCGTCCGGCGCTTGTGGCGTCCGGCGAAAATGCGCCAGTGTCCGCGAGCCGGTCGTGGAGTTTTTCGAAGCTGGATTTATGCGCCTTTGCAACGGCTTGCGCGAAGGCGTTGCGGCTTCTGAATATGGCATCCGGATCGATGTCCTTTCCCATTTCCCGCGCAATATCGTTTTCGCTTGGCAGCGTCAGGCAGAGGGCGCGGAAGGCATGGTCGAGGCTTTCATCATTGGCGATCCGGTCGAGGAGGTCGATCAGCGTGTTATCGGTTTCCACCGGGTTGCCCGCGCCGATATTCCGGGTATCGGCGATCAGTCTGGCCGTCAGCAGTTTGGTCAGCGTCTGCCAGCGGCCAACGGGATCGCCATCATGCAGCGCGAGGAAGATCTGGTCATCATCCGATAGCGCGCTGCTGATCGTCACGGGCGCGGAAAAGCCGCGCAGCAGCGACGGCACCGGACGCTTGGAAATGCCATGAAAGCGGAACGTCTGCCTGCGTTCGCGCAGATGGATGATGTCGTCATGCACGTCGCCGCCAGTGATCGATTGTGCGGCAATTTCATTGCCCTCGCTGTCGAGCAGCGCATATTTGACGGGGATATGCATGGGCCTTGGCGCAGCGCCGCTGCCCGGCGTATGGCGCAGGGATTGTTCGATTTCGACGTCGAAAGTCTGGGCGGCGGCATCGTGGGAATAGGAAATAGCAAGATGCGGCGTTCCCGGCTGGTCGTACCAGAGAGAGAATTGCGCGAGGTCCACGCCTGAGACATCCTCGAAAACCTTGATGAAATCCTCGATGGTTGCCGCATCGCCATCATGGCGTTCGAAATAGAGGTCCATGCCCTTGCGGAACATCTCCTCTCCGAGAATCGTGTGGATCATGCGAACGACTTCCGAACCCTTTTCGTAGACGGTCGCCGTGTAAAAATTGTTGATCTCGCGATACTGGCGCGGACGAACGGGATGGGCGAGGGGGCCGCCATCCTCCGGAAACTGGTGCGCCCGCAGGGTCTTCACTTCGGAGATGCGGCGAACGGCGCGCGATCGCATGTCGGATGAAAATTCATGGTCGCGATAGACTGTCAGCCCCTCCTTCAGGCAAAGCTGGAACCAGTCGCGGCAAGTGATTCTGTTTCCAGTCCAATTGTGAAAATACTCATGCGCGATGACGGTCTCGATACCGGCATATTCGGCATCGGTTGCCGTCTGCGGATCGGCCAGAACATACTTGTCGTTGAATATGTTGAGCCCCTTGTTTTCCATCGCGCCCATGTTGAAATCGGACACGGCGACGATGTTGAACACGTCGAGGTCATATTCGCGCCCGAACCGTTCTTCATCCCATTTCATCGAGCGTTTCAGCGCGTCCATGGCGTAGTGGGCGCGTTCTTCCTTGCCGTGCTCGACATAGATGCCGAGATCGACATGCTTGCCGGACGCGGTGGTGAAACTGTCGCCAATGCAGCCGAGGCTGCCAGCGACAAGCGCAAAAAGATAAGAGGGCTTGGGATGCGGATCGTCCCAGACGGCGAAGTGCCTGCCGGACGGAAGATCGCCCGTTTCCCGCGGATTGCCGTTTGCCAGCAGCAGGGGTGCCGCGGATTTGTCTGCCTCGACACGAACAGTATAGACTGAGAGAACGTCGGGCCGGTCGAAATAATATGTAATCCGCCGGAACCCTTCCGCCTCGCACTGGGTGCAATAGACGCCGCTGGACAGATAGAGGCCCGAGAGCTGCCGGTTGGCCGTCGGGTTCACTTCCGTGGTGATTTGCAGTGTAAACGTGCCGCTGGATGGCAGATCGTGGATTTCCAGACGATCAGGCGTCGCCGTATAGGCATTGTCCGAGAGCGCCACGCCATCGATTGCCAGCGCCTTGAGGTTAAGCTCATCACCATCGAGAACCAGCGGAGCGGATGGATCGACGCCTTCACGGCGCGTAACGGTCAGGCTCGCCTTGACGATTGTCTTTTCCGGATGCAGATCAAAATGCAATTCAGTCCTCGGAATGAGATAATCTGTCGGGCGATAGTCTTCGAGGCGGAATGTCTGGCCGGTGTCGGTACGCATGATCTGTCTACATCCATGATGACTTGAACGGGAATAAAAGGTCTATCGCTCTTTCCGCGATGGCACAATGAAGCGATGGCCGCCACCTTCGACACACTCGATGTTATGTTAATTTGCACATCAAAATTCGGCTTGCGCTGCACAATCTCATGGCATAAAACTTGAGTATGAATATCATGAATAAAACACCCCAACGTATCCGCCTTGAAACCCGCATCCGCGTTCTCGATGTGGTCGGTATTCGCAACATCACGCCGCTGATGCGCCGCATTACGGTCGCGGGCGACGATCTCGAAGGATTCTCCAGCCCCGGCTATGCAGACCACATAAAGGTCTTTTTCTCCCAAGACGCCGAAAATCCGATCCTCCCTCTGCTGGGGGAGAATGGGCTGGAGTTTCCGGCAGGCAGCGTGCGGCCGGACATGCGGGACTATACGCCCCGCAACCACGATCCGGTCGCAAGGACACTGGATATCGATTTCGTGCTGCATGGCGACGGCCCTGCATCGAGCTGGGCCGCACAGGCGAAGGCAGGGCAAAAGCTGGTGATTGGCGGACCGCGCGGATCGCTCGTCATACCCAATGCATTCGACTGGTATCTGCTCGTCGGCGACGAAACGGCACTGCCCGCGATCGGCAGAAGGCTTGAGGAATTGCCGGAGGCAGCGCGCGCTGTCGCCATTATCGAGGTTGCGAACGCTGCAGAAGAGCAGCAGCTTTCAAGCAGCGCCAAAGCCGATATCGTCTGGGTTCATCGCGATGGCGCGGAGGCCGGACGCAACGATCTGTTGCGGCAGGCAGTTGCTGCCCAGGCAGACCGGTTTCCAACGGGCGAAGCCTATGCGTTTATTGCTACGGAAAGCGGTGTGTCGAAATCCATTCGCCAATTTCTGGTGGAGGAGCGCGGCTTCGACAATGAATGGGTCAAGGCGGCGGGTTACTGGCTTTATGGCCAGGCTGACGCGCATGAGCCGCACTGATTGGCGCCGGTGTCATCAAAACCAGCGATTTGTCTGCAATAGTCATTTTTCGACAAGGAATGCTCTGGCGTAGCAATGTATTAAATCCTATAGGATCATAGGTAATATATTGCTTGTCCTTCCCTGTATTTTCAAACCCGTCACAGGGGTTCCTTGTCTTGAACATGCCCGTTCGTCCGGATGTCGGCGAAAAAATTATCCGCGTTGAGGCGGAGGAAGCCAATCCCATGTTCGGCATTGGCTTGAAGGTAACATCGGTCATCGCCTTTGTGGCGATGTCCACGCTGCTGAAAGCGAGCGAGGGCATACCGGCCGGGGAAATGGTGTTTTTCCGGTCCTTCTTCGGCATATTCCCGGTTTTGATCTTCCTCGCATTCACCAGGCAACTGGCTGGCAGTTTCAGGACGAAGGAGCCATTCAGCCATTTCTGGCGCGGATTTGTTGGCGTTTGCGCCATGGGGCTCGGTTTCTATGGCCTGACCAAATTGCCATTGCCGGAATCGATAGCGATCAACTACGCATCGCCGCTTTTGACGGTCATGTTGAGTGCCATTTTCCTGCATGAAACCGTACGGTTGTATCGCTGGAGCGCAGTGCTGATCGGACTTGTCGGCGTCCTCATCATCCTGTGGCCGCGCCTGACGGTGTTCACCGCGCCGGGAGGACAGGGCACGGACGCGGCGATTGGCGCGGTTGCGACGCTGGTGGCTGCGATGTGCAGTGCCGTCGCGATGCTTCTGGTGCGCAAGATGGTTCACAGGGAACGCCCGACGACCATCGTCATCTATTTTTGCATCACGTCCTGCGTGATCGCGCTGGCCACCATTCCTTTCGGCTGGGTTGTGCCGACGCCGCAACAGGCCGTGCTTCTGGTGATGGCGGGCCTGGCTGGAGGCGTCGGCCAGATCCTGATGACGACATCCTACCGTCATGCGGAAATGTCCACTATTGCGCCGTTTGAATATACGTCGATGCTTTTGGGGCTGACGATCGGCTATGTCGTTTTCGGAGATGTGCCGACAATGCAGATGATCATCGGCAGCGCCATTGTCATCGGTGCCGGCATTTTCATCATCTATCGCGAGCACAGGCTTGGGCTTGAGCGCAGGCGTGCGAAAAAGGCGTCATCGCATCAGGCTTAGTATGGGATGAACTGGCCCCTGCGGTTCAGTCCTGGCGGCTGCCTTTTATGTCATTCAACCGCATCTTGATGGCGAGCAGGTCGCGCCAGGCGAAACGCTTCTGCGCCGGGTTCCGCAGCAGATAGGCGGGGTGCAATGTCGGCATGATAGGGATTTCGACCCCGCCCGCAGTCGTATGGGTTTTCCAGTTGCCGCGCATCCGCAAAATGCCGTCAGTCGAACCGGTCAGCACTTTCGCCGCAGGGCCACCAAGCGAAACGAGGATTTTCGGCGCGACAAGCTCGATCTGTCGTTCAATGAAGGGACGGCAGATTTCCGTCTCTATGGGTGTAGGGGTCCGGTTGCCGGGCGGCCGCCACGGAATCGTGTTGGCGATATAGACATCGGTGCGCTGAATATCGATGGCGGCCAGCATGCGGTTGAGCAACTGGCCCGAGCGACCAACGAAAGGCAGGCCCTCGATATCCTCGTCCCGTCCCGGCGCTTCGCCGACAAACATGATGTCCGCTTGCGGATTGCCGTCCGCGAAGACGAGGTTCTTGGCCGTGAATTTCAATCCGCAACCGTCAAATGCCGAAAGCTGCGCCTTCAACGCATCGAGCGTCGGCGCGTGCCTTGTGGCCTCGCGCGCGTTTGCGATCGCCGCATCGTCGGGTACGACTGTCCTGGCAATGGGCCGTACCGGTGGCGGCTCCTTGGCCGGGGCGGTTTCGCGCGGCGGCGGTTGCTTTGCTTGCGCAGCAGCCGGTTTTTCGGCCGGGGCCGGATTCTGACGGGCAGGGGGCTCGTTGAAGCGATCGACGGGAACGTCCGACAAGGCGATATCGAGCCCCGCATCCGCATAAAAGCGGATGAGTTCGCCGATCGCCGGTGTTTCGGGTTTTCCTTGGCGTTCCATGCCTGTCACAATCTCCAAACCAGCAAGTCGCAATTTTTGACCCTCGATGCAAGCCGGTTCTGCCTTCATACCCGTTCATGACGAGGGGATGCGTGGGTCCTGCAGAAGATAGATTTCATATTTGGGCGTGAAATCGGTGATGATGAACTGGAAATAGCCGCTTTGGCCGGGATCGATGGCGCCATCGCGAAATGCCAGCCTGTCCGCAGGCTCGTATTTGTCGTCATAGGTCAGAAAACGGTCGGAATCGATGGCGCCCCGTTTGCTCTGCCGCTGGTTGAAGGAAAGCCCGTCCCCATAGATGCTGGGCGTTCCGAGGTTTTCCTGAAGCTCGAACTCGAACTCCACCCAGTTCTGCCTGCTGCTGTTGATTGCGACGATGCGCAGATGCAGTTCCATGGAGGGGTCGATGAACGAATTGTACCGCACATCCCGCGTTGCCCATCGGATGACCAGCGTGGAGGGACTTGCCGTATCGAGGGCTTCCGTGATGATGATCGGATCGTCGGGACGGCCGCTTCCCTGGGCGGAAAGTATTCGAAAGCCGCCGAGTTCGTCGGAAAAGGTGAAGCCGCCAGTCGTCCATGGCATGTCTTGTGCAATTGCTGATTTGTCCGGGGAGAGCGCCACCAGACAGGCAAGGACGATGATTGCTTTTCCTGCCCTCAATGCCACGAAGCGAGACCTCGCAGGTTGAACTCACGTGACCGGATTATGACTGAAGAATGCCGATCTGCCTATGGCAAAGCTTGGAAAGGGCAATGATGCGCCGAAGACCTGGTATGTGATGCAATTATTGACGTTTACGTTAAGGTAATATAAATTGCAGCAATGCGACCAGCAGGAGGTCAATTGGCCGCATAAAGCTTCCGGGGTGCACCTTTGCAAAGTGTTCATTTTGCGCGATAGGGTTTTGTACCAATGGAAGCCACGCTAACAGGCGGGAATGAGGAGAGACTTGATGAGCGATACGCACGAACGTCCTGAACGTGAAAGTATGGAGTTCGACGTTGTGATCGTTGGTGCGGGTCCGGCCGGTCTTTCGGCAGCCATCCGCCTCAAGCAGATCAATCCGGATTTGTCCGTCGTCGTGCTGGAAAAAGGCGGCGAAGTTGGCGCTCACATTCTCTCGGGCGCTGTCGTCGATCCGATTGCGGTCGACCGGTTGCTGCCCGGCTGGCGCGAGGAAGAGGGGCATCCGTTCAAGACGCCCGTCACCGACGATCATTTTGTGGTGCTTGGGCCGGCTGGCTCTGTCCGCCTGCCCAATTTTGCCATGCCGCCGCTGATGAGCAATCATGGCAATTTCATCGTCTCGCTCGGCAATGTCTGCCGCTGGCTCGGCGCGAAGGCGGAAGAACTCGGCGTGGAAATCTATCCGGGTTTCGCGGCCACTGAAGTGCTCTATGACGACAAGGGCGCCGCCATAGGCGTTGCGACCGGCGATATGGGGGTCGAGCGAAACGGAGAGCCGGGGCCTGGCTACACACGCGGCATGGCGCTGCTCGGCAAATATGTGCTGATCGGCGAGGGTGCGCGTGGGTCGCTGGCCAAGCAGTTGATCGAACGCTTCAAGCTTTCTGACGGAAAGGAACCGGCCAAGTTTGGCATCGGGCTGAAAGAGCTTTGGCAGGTTGACCCTTCCAAACACAAGAAGGGCCTCGTGCAGCATAGCTTCGGCTGGCCACTGGATAGCAAGACGGGTGGCGGCTCGTTCCTCTACCATTTGGAGGACAATACGGTCGCCGTCGGCTTCGTCGTGCACCTCAACTACAAGAATCCGTATCTTTCACCCTTTGAGGAATTCCAGCGTTTCAAGACGCATCCGGCGATCCGGGGTGTTTTCGAGGGTGGCAAGCGGCTTTCCTATGGCGCCCGCGCCATTACCGAAGGCGGCTGGCAGTCGGTGCCGAAGCTGTCTTTCCCCGGCGGCGTGCTGATGGGATGTTCGGCCGGTTTCGTCAATGTTCCGCGCATCAAGGGTTCGCACAACGCGATGCTCTCCGGTATGATGGCCGCCGAACATGTGGCACAGGCCATTGCAGCCGGACGCGCCAATGACGAACTGGCGTCCTATGAGGCAGCGTGGCGCGGAAGCGATATCGGCCGCGACCTGAAGCGGGTCCGCAATGTGAAGCCGATGTGGTCGAAGCTTGGAACTGTCGGCGGTGTCGTTCTCGGCGGGCTCGATATGTGGCTGAACACGATCTTCGGCGGCTGGTCGCCCTTCGGCACGTGGAAGCACGGCAAGCCTGACAGCGCGACGCTGAAACCCGCTTCGGAATGCAGGAAGATCGAATACGCGAAGCCTGATGGCGTGCTGACTTTCGATCGCCTGTCTTCGGTGTTCCTGTCCAATACGAACCATGAAGAGGACCAGCCGGTTCATCTCCAGGTCAAGGACATGGAGTTGCAGAAGCGTTCGGAACATGATGTTTTTGCTGGTCCGTCGGCCCGCTACTGTCCCGCGGGCGTCTACGAATGGGTGGGCGAGGGCGACGATGCCAAATACGTGATCAACGCGCAGAACTGCGTGCACTGCAAGACCTGCGATATCAAGGACCCGAACCAGAACATCAACTGGGTTCCGCCACAGGGCGGCGAGGGGCCAGTCTATACGAACATGTAAGCGGGCGGCGCGTTTGCGCCGCTCACTGCAACCCGACGGTTTGAACCTGCTGCTCCGCTTCCGGATCGGCAGGTTTTTTCTTGAGCGAGAAGCGCAGGCGGATCGGCAGGTGGTCGGAACCGACAGGCGCGAGCATTTCTGCCCCGCGCACGATAATGTCTTCGGACGCCAGCACATGATCGAGAGGCAGGCCAATCCATCGCGCGGCTGATGCGGGAAGGAAACGATGGAGCCAGCTTGGTCCCAGTCCTGAAACGCGCTCGGTTCGCGTAAAGGACTGGAGCTGGCGGATGGTTTGGCTCCACGGCACGGCGTTGAAATCGCCAGCCATCAGGAGAGGATGCGGCACGGCGACCATTTCCGAGATGAGCTTGCCCATCTGTTCATTCTGATCGTGCGGCCACGGCCATTGCATGTGAATATTGGCGATATGCACGGTCTGCCCGCCCAGATCGATAGAGGCCACCGCAAACGAATCGCCGTTGAAACACAAGGAAATGCCGGCCTCGGGAAAAGGGCGTCGGGAGAGGATTGAAATGCCGCCGATGGCCTGATCCATCGCGCAGTCAAGGCGATAGGGATAACGGCTTTCGAGCAATTTCAGCTTCGGAAGCCATTCTGCGGATACTTCCTGAAGCGTGATGACATCTGCATTTTCGCGCCCGATCAGGCGCAGGACATCGGCCTGCGATGAATTGTCGAAACGCAGATTGAGCTGGAGCAGCCGATACTCCGCGGTTGGTGCGCCGGTTTCAGCGGTGGCTTCCGTGCCGGATTGCGCCAGCCGCTTCAAGGAAGAGGATGATTGCGTCGTCGCAAAGGCCATGGCGGCAAACAGCAGAATCATGACCGCTTCGCGCTTCATCGCGGTGAAAAAGAGCGGAAGCGCGAACAGGCCCATCAAGACCGCCAGATGAGCGCGGAAATGCGCGAAGGCATCGAAAGCCGGATGAAACCGGCCAAGAAAACCCAGTACCAGCGGCACCGAGATCACAACCGGAATGAGCAGAAGGATGAGCGATAATCGTGTAGGCGGCTTTTTCTCAACCATCCGTTTGTCTAAGCCGACAATTGCGACACATTCAAGGTTTCAATGAGAAGAGGAAACGGCCTCTACTGGAAGGCCGTCTCGTAAAAACTCCTCAGCTTGCGCGAATGCAATTTTTCAGCAGGCATTTCCGAAAGTTTTTGCAGGGCGACGATCCCGATCCGCAGGTGCTGGGCCACCTGCCTCTTGTAGAATTCGGTCGCCATGCCCGGCAATTTCAACTCGCCATGCAAGGGCTTGTCGGAAACGCAAAGCAGCGTGCCATAGGGAACGCGGAAGCGGAAGCCGTTCGCGGCGATGGTGGCGGATTCCATGTCAAGCGCAATGGCGCGGGACTGCGAAAGCCGCTGCACGGGGCCGCGCTGGTCGCGCAGTTCCCAGTTCCGGTTGTCGATGGTGGCAACGGTTCCCGTTCGCATGATGCGTTTCAGATCGAAGCCTTCAAGCCCGGTCACTTCAGCGACCGCTTCTTCCAGCGCGACCTGAACTTCCGCAAGGGCCGGAAGCGGCACCCAGACGGGCAGATCGTCGTCCAGAACGTGATCCTCGCGGACATAGGCGTGGGCCAGCACATAGTCGCCAAGCGCCTGACTGTTGCGCAATCCGGCGCAGTGACCAAGCATCAGCCAGGCATGGGGGCGAAGCACGGCGATATGATCGGTGATCGTTTTGGCGTTGGACGGCCCGACGCCGATATTGACGATCGTGATGCCCGAATTGTCGTCCTTGATCAGGTGATATGCGGGCATCTGCGGCAGGCGCGCGATCGGGTTGCCGATGGAAGGTGAGCTTTCTCCCGCTTTCGTGACAACATTGCCGGGCTCGACAAAAGCGTGGTAGCCATCTCCACCCGAAGCCATCAGCGCCTTCGCATAGGCGCAAAACTCATCGACGTAGAACTGGTAATTCGTGAAAATCACGTAGTTCTGGAAATGCTTCGGGCTGGTCGCCGTGTAGTGCGAGAGGCGATGCAGGGAATAGTCCGTTCGCTGTGCGGTAAAGGCGGAAAGGGGCTCCGGCTGCCCTATGACCGGATCGAAATCGCCATTGGCGATACGGTCGTCGGTCGCGGCAAGGTCCGGCACGTCGAACATGTCGCGCAGTGGCCGCGCGAAAGCATCTGCCACGGCGGCGTCAACATGGGTGCCCTCAAGGAAGGCGAAGTGGATGGGGATCGGCGTCGTCGACTCCTGCACTGTCACCGGCACGTCGTGATTGCGGATCAGGAGGCGGATCTGCTCTTCCAGGTAATTGGTGAAGAGATCGGGCCGGGTGATCGTCGTCACATAGTCTCCCGGCGCCGTCACATGCCCGTAGGACAGGCGGCTGTCGACATGGGCATAGCTGGATGTCGACAGGCGAATTTCCGGGTAACAGGCGCGGAAATGGCCTGATGTGATTTCGCCGTGGGCAATGCTCTCAAAGGCGTCGCGCAGGAAACCGGTGTTTCGCTCATAAAGCTTGATCAGTACCGCGACGGCCTGCTCGGCGTCCTTGAACTCCTGCGGCTCGAAGCGCGGTGGAGTGGTGAATCCCGGATGCTTTTGATTGATGATTCTGTTTCGCATGACCTTTTATATATGAGCCAATTGCAGGAGCAAGATGACACGCATCACGCACGCTGAAGGCTGACCAGAATAACCAGCCCGATGCTCCGCGATGGCTCCTTGTAGACCTGGGTTGCGGCAAAGGCTGCGACCGGCGCCATCATGAGCATGGAAAAGACAATGATGCGCAACGCGGTGTTGAGGTGGGGCAATGATGAGCGGATCATCAGTTTTCTCCCTTTATGGCCTTTGACGGAGGCGCACAAACCCGGCCATTTTCGAAAATGCAGGGAACGACCTGGCCGATCTCCCATGAACGCGCCGGGCGGGTGACGTTCTGGATGAACGCGGAAAAAGCGATGCCGAAAAGCATGAAAATCAGGCAGACAATGGAAAAACGCCGCACAAGCATGACAAACCCTTTCAATCAATACGGACAGGGTGCCACCGGCAGGCTGAACCGGTGCTGAGTTCGTCGTTTAGCTGCGGTTCAGAATGATTACCGCCACGCGCTTGATCTTTGTCATTCGTTCACCAAGATCCGTGCCGCGCCTGCGTGGTGGAGAGATAAAAATGTGGCTTCGGCCCTTGCGATGCAAAATGCAGGGCATATGTCATACATTCCAGTTGAGTCCCGCCTCCCGCCTTTTAAATCCTCAAGGAGAATGAGATGACGACCCAGACGAAGCCCATCGAGCTCTATTACTGGCCCACGCCCAATGGCTGGAAAATTTCCATCATGCTGGAGGAACTGGGCATTCCCTACGAGTTGAAGCTGGTGAATATCGGCAAGGGCGAGCAGTTCGAGCCAGCATTCCTGAAGATTGCGCCCAACAACCGGATGCCTGCCATCATCGATCCGGAAGGGCCGGGTGGCGAACCGATCTCCGTTTTCGAGTCCGGTGCGATCCTGCAATATCTCGGGCGCAAGTTCGGCATGTTTTATCCGCAGGACGAGCGCAAGCGCGTCGCGGTCGAGGAATGGCTTTTCTGGCAGGTCGGCGGTCTTGGGCCAATGGCCGGACAGGCGCACCATTTCCGCCAGTACGCCCCGGAAAAGATCGAATATGGCGTCAACCGTTATACAAACGAGGTGAACCGTCTCTACGGCGTCATGAACAGGCGGCTTGCGGATCGGCGCTATCTCGGCGGCGATGACTATAGCATTGCTGATATTGCAAGCTACGGATGGGTCGTGCCGCACGAAAACCAGGGGCAGGACCTGAACGATTTCCCCAATCTGAAGCGCTGGTTCGAAACTGTTGGCGCGCGTCCGGCCGTGCAGGCAGGCATGGCCGTCGGCAAGGAAGAACGGCGCAATATCGCAGAGGACGAGGAAGCTCAGAAAGTGCTTTTCGGACAGCGGGCGCTCTGACCGCGAACCTCGAAATTGGCTCCTCGCCCGATGAAAATACGGGCGGGGAGTGTCTGGTCGCTTTGTTTACTGGCGTGTCAGTTTCTCGCTCTTGCAGATCAGGCCGCCCGCGACACAGCCCGCAAGCGACAGGGTATTGCCGCTGACACTCGCCTTGCCGGAATAGGTCTTGCCTTCGTCGAGCTTGTTGACCTTGCCCTTGTAGGAGCCACCCGTGCCCGACATGGAGCCTATCGACTTGCCCTTGTATTCGCCCGTCATGACGGTGCCGCAATAGGTGTTTTCCCCGCACGCGGCATATTGAATGAGTGTGCCATTGGATCGCTTCCACGTGCCTTCGATCGGTTCGGCGGCGAAAGCCGGTCCGGCGAGAAAAGCTGCGGCAATCGTTGCGAAGGCGTATTTACGGATCATCTTGGTCCTCCCGGTCTCAATCCTGCTTGCGCATCGGCGACATGCGGCATTCTCCTCGTCCGCAGTTGATCGTTTTACGCAAACGTAAACGTAAGCCCAATTTCTGCGAAATGGAAGGGGCGGAAAAGTGGGCGAGGATAAATATGCAAAGGGACCGGAAACGGGATTTCGGGAGAGTGCTGACGGAGCCGAAGCCGGTTTCTTATCGGGTGACCGTATTCCTTGGTTAGCAAAGGCTTTAAGTCGCGCTGCGCAATTTTATACGTATTTGAAGCAAATCCCCGCAAAGTCTGGCGCGATATATTTAATGAAATCCGAAGTTTACCTCTCGTTTGGATTTCGTTTGCATCGGGTTAAGCATGGCGTTTAACGGCGAATTCAAGCGTGTATGGCATTCTCTCAAACAACAACAGAGCAACGTCCAGATGAAAAAGAGACGGCTCTCACGGTTTTGACAGGGTTTGATCGCAGGAGTTTTGATCATGGCACGTTACGACATGCAGACAGCGGATTTCGGTACGACGGGCGGCTCGGTCCAGACGGATATGCTTTTTGAAATGGGCATGATGTATGCGACCGGGCGCGATTGCGCTGCCGATGCCGTCGCCGCTCACAAATGGTTCAACATCGCAGCGATCAAGGGCAACCAGCGCGCCGCCAAGGCACGGGCGGAGCTTTCTGCCAGAATGTCGAAGACCGATATCGCGGCGGCGCTCAGGGAAGCGCGCGACTGGATGACCGCACACTGATCTCACGCCAGTTCAACAGGGGGCAGGGGTGCCGGGGGAGCTGCGTGTCCAAACGAAAAGCCGCGACCGATGGGAACAATCGGCGCGGCTTTTCTTCTATCTGCGGGGGGATAGCTGTCTAGCTCATGCCGAGATAGCGGCCCGGCTTATGGTTTATACCGATGATCAGATTGATCACGGCCGCGCCGATGAGCGACAGAAGAATGGAGCGCAGGTCAAGCACGAGCAAACTCGCGAGCAGGATCAGGACATCGAGCGCAAGCTGAAAATAACCGGCGCGGATTCCGTAATTGTCCTGCAAATAGATCGCCAGAATATTGACGCCGCCAAGCGACGAGCGATGCCGGAACAGGATCAGCAGGCCGATGCCAATCAGCCCGCCGCCCGCAATCGCGGCAAAAACCGGATTTATGTAGCTGAAATCGATCCATTGCGGCGTCAGTTTGGTCAGGCCGGACACGAGAAACACCGCCGCAAATGTGCGCAGCGTCATGCCCCAGCCTATTTTCCTGATTGCCAGCAGATAGAAAGGCAGATTGATGACAAAGAATACCGGGCCGAAACTATACCCCGTCGCATAATGCACCAGCAGGGAAAGGCCGGACGTACCCCCGGTCAGGAGCTGTATCTTTGCATAGATCGCAATGCCGACCGCAATCAGCAGCGAGGCAAGCAGCGTCGCAAGAACGTCTTCATAAAGGCGGTGACGTTCAACCGGCAGCGTGATGTCCATATAAGTCCCGTATTTGTGTTTTTCTGTCTCGATCCTCCCGTCGTTTCCGTTTTCCGCTCGTCTACTCCGGCATCACCCCAGCGCTCTCCTCAAAGCGCACGAGCGTCGATCCCTCCTTGATCTGCAAGCCTTCTGAAACGATCTCGGCAACGATGCCATCGTGCGGAGCGTTGATTCCATGTTCCATCTTCATCGCTTCCAGCACAAGCAGGCTCTGGCCTTTTTTAACCTGATCGCCGGCAATTGCGCGGACAAGTTTGACAAGGCCCGGCATTGGGGCCGCGATGCGGTTGCCGAATGCCGCTGCATCCGCCGTTCTGGCGAGGGCATCGGGTACGGCAAAATGATGCGCATGTCCTTGCACGAACAGGGTGATTTCCTGCGGTGTACGAGCAGCGGTGGCTGTCAGGAAGAAATCCCGCCCCGAAAGCTGCCATTTCCCGTCAAATACTTTCAGCCGCACCTCGCTTATACCACTCCTGCTCTCGATCGCATAGCGGCTTTTGCCGAGAATGCGGATGACAAGCCTCTCGCTGTCATCGCCCTGGCCGAGCCGTACCGGATAGCCCTGAGACGAAAAATGGCTGTAGCCTGTAACCGTGTCCCATGGATCGGCGGAGCACTGCTGATCGAGCACGCCGCTCGCCAGCAATGCCGCCAGTTCCTTCGCGCCCCTGGGCGTCGCGGGCATGACGATCAGGCTGTCGATCTCGCGCTCGATCAGGCCCGTATCGACATCGCCGTTGGCAAAGTCCGCATTGCGGGCGAGCGCCGCCAGAAAAGTCGTATTGGTGACGCACCCCGCCACTTCGGTATGTCCGAGAGCGTTTTCGAGCGATGCAAGCGCTGTTTCGCGATCCGGGCCGTGGACGATCAACTTCGCGATCATCGGGTCGTAATAGGGAGAAATGGCGTCTCCCGCCACCACGCCGGTATCGATGCGGATTTCTGTTTCCGATGCCGTGACGTGCGGAAATTGCAGATGATACAGCGTTCCTGTTGCAGGAAGGAAGCAGCGCGTCGCGTCCTCCGCGTAGATGCGGGCTTCGAACGCATGGCCGTTCGCCTTGATCCGGCTTTGCGAGAGCGGCAGTTTTTCGCCCGCCGCAACCCGTATCTGCCATTCGACCAGATCGAGCCCGGTTATCATTTCCGTCACCGGATGCTCCACCTGAAGCCGCGTGTTCATTTCCATGAACCAGAAGCGATCCGGATGCAGCCCCTCCGAGGCGTCGACGATGAATTCAATGGTCCCCGCGCCGCTATAGCCGATAGCCTTGGCGGCCGTGACGGCTGCCGTCGTCATGGCGTTGCGCATTTCATCCGTCATTCCGGGGGCGGGCGCTTCCTCGATCACCTTCTGGTGGCGGCGCTGTAATGAGCAGTCGCGCTCGAAGAGATGAACGGCATTCCCGTGCTTGTCGCCGAAAACCTGCACTTCGATATGGCGCGGCTTGGTGATGTATTTCTCGACCAGCACTCGGTCGTCGCCAAAAGCGCTTTTTGCCTCGCGTCGTGCTGCCGCCAGCGCCTCCGCAAAGTCGTCAGGATTGTCGACCCGGCGCATTCCCTTGCCGCCGCCGCCCGCCCGCGCCTTGATGAGCACGGGATAGCCGACCTCGCGCGCCTTCGTCGCCAGAACGACGAGTTCCTGCGCCTCGCCGTGATAGCCCGGAACAACCGGCACGCCGGCTTTTTCCATGAGCTGCTTGGCGGCGTCCTTCAGCCCCATGGCGCGAATGGAGGCAGGGGACGGGCCGATAAAAACAAGACCAGCCGCCTCGACGGCCTCGACGAAGGCGGGGTTTTCGGAGAGGAACCCATAGCCCGGGTGAATAGCCTCAGCGCCGGTGGCTCGCGCGGCTTCGATGATCCGGTCAAACCTCAGATAGCTTTCCGAAACGGGCGACGGGCCGATATGGACGGCGTCATCCGCCATGGTGACGTGCATCGCCCTGGCATCAGCGTCGGAATAAACGGCGACCGTACCGATGCCCATTTTCTGCGCGGTCCGGATGATCCGGCAGGCGATTTCACCACGATTGGCGATCAGGATTTTTGTGAACGGGGAGCTCATAGGCAATTGCCCTCTCTCATCTTGAAGGAAAGAAATCGTCCCATCAGACGTGGCGAAACCGAATTTCCGGAGTTGGCGGGAAAGCGGGAATATTCAGGCATTGTTCGCGCCCGTTGGTTCTGTGCGATGCTGATGCTTGTATTTTTCAATTTTCTCTCGGTCGGAATAATCATCATGCATTCCCTCCCGCGAAGGGAGAGGGAATGCATCTATCGTGAATGTACTGAAACGCGTTGATCTCACCGCGTCATGGAAACGAGTGAAAAGGCCGCGCCCTGAGGATCCTGACAGGCGGCAACCCAGCTTCCACCGGGCACCTCCATTGGGTCCATCAGTATTTGTCCCTTATTGGCTTTGACGCGCGCCAACGCAGCATCCAAGGCTTCCACGTTGAAATAGAACTGCCAGACGGGCACGGGAGTATCCTTGGGCTTGTTCATCATTCCGCCGGTCTGCTGCCCGTCGATTGCAAACAACTGGTAGGTACCCATCGGCCCCATGTCCACGGCCTCGTCCTTTGTCCAGCCGAACTGGCGGGAATAGAAATCGAGGGCGCTTGACCAGTCCGACGCATAGAGTTCACGCCAGCCCACATGGCCCGGAACCCCATCGGGGATCGCAGGGCCTTCTTCCCCCTTGGGTGCCATCAGCATGAACACCGCTCCTTGCGGATCGGCAACGACCGAAAACCGACCAACTTCTGGAATGTCAGCCGGTTCGCGATAGACCTTGCCGCCCGCCTTGCGCACGCTCTCGGTCGCGGCGTCGACATCGGGTGCATGGATATAGGCGAACCATGCCGGAGATTGTCCCATCGCCTTGGCGTCGTCGGGAATTGTCATCAGGCCGCCGACGCCGGTTTCCTTCACCTTGACGATGACATAGGGCATGGGGCCGTCCCATTGCTCGGATTTCCAGCCGATGACCGCCTTGTAGAATGCTTCGGCGCCAGCCAGATCGGTCGTCATCAGCTCATACCAGATGAATTTGGATGGACTGTCAGTCATATCAAGTTCCCTTCATCTCTCGGTTGTTTGAGTGTCCGCCCCCGGCCAACAAGCAATATCACATCCTGAACAGGCCGAATTTTGTTTCCCGCGCGGGCGCATTGAGCGCCGCCGACAACGAAAGCGCCAACACGTCGCGCGTTCGTGCCGGATCGACGATGCCGTCGTCCCACAGCCGTGCGGAGGAATAGAGCGGATGACCCTCGCGTTCGTATTTGTCGAGGATGGGAGACTTGAATTCCGCCTCTTCCTCTCTCGTCCATGAACCGCCCTTGCGCTCGATACCCTCGCGCTTGACCATGGCGAGAACGGTCGCAGCCTGTTCCCCGCCCATGACGGAGATGCGGGCATTCGGCCACATCCACAGGAAGCGGGGCGAGTAGGCCCGCCCGCACATGCCGTAATTGCCCGCGCCAAACGATCCGCCAATGATCATGGTGACCTTCGGCACCTGTGCGGTGGCGACCGCGGTGACCAGCTTCGCTCCGTCCTTTGCGATCCCGCGCGCCTCATAGCTGCGTCCGACCATGAAGCCGGTGATGTTTTGCAGGAACACGAGAGGGATGCCCCGCTGGCAGCACAACTCGATGAAATGCGCGCCCTTGAGTGCGGATTCTGAAAAAAGCACGCCATTATTGGCGATAATGCCGACCGGCATTCCGTAGAGATGGGCGAAGCCCGTCACCAGCGTGGTGCCGTAGTTCTGCTTGAATTCGTCGAACTCGGAGCCATCGACCACCCGTGCGATGACTTCGCGCACATCATAGGGCTGGCGAAGATCGGTCGGCACGATACCGTAAAGCTCGGCAGGGTCGTAGAGCGGTTCCGCCGCCGGGCGAAGATCGAGGCTGGTCGTTTTCTTTCGGTTGAGGCTTCTGACGATCCGCCGCGCCAGCATGAGGGCGTGCTCGTCATCCTGCGCGTAATAATCGGCAACGCCGGATTCCTTTGTGTGAAGATCGGCCCCGCCCAGTTCTTCCGCCGTCACGTCCTCGCCGGTTGCTGCCTTGACGAGGGGTGGGCCGGCGAGGAAAATCGTCGCCTGTTTCCGCACCATGATCGTTTCGTCCGACATGGCAGGCACATAAGCGCCGCCCGCCGTGCATGACCCCATGACCACGGCAATCTGTGGAATTCCGGCAGCGCTCATATTGGCCTGATTGTAGAAAATGCGACCGAAATGCTCGCGATCCGGAAAAACCTCATCCTGATTGGGCAGATTGGCGCCCCCTGAATCGACGAGATAGAGGCAGGGCAGATTGTTTTGCATGGCGATTTCCTGCGCCCGCAAATGCTTCTTCACTGTCAACGGATAATAGGTGCCGCCCTTGACCGTGGCGTCATTGGCGATGATCATGATCTCACGCCCTTCCACGCGCCCGATGCCCGCAATGAGCGCGGCGGAAGCAATATTGTCCTCATACATCTCCCAGGCTGCGAACTGCCCGACTTCCAGAAATGGCGAGCCGGGATCGAGAAGCTGGGCAATGCGTTCGCGCGGCAGCAGCTTGCCGCGCGCGATATGGCGTTCACGCGCATCGTCCGAGCCGCCCTTTTCAACCTGCGCGGCCTTGCTGCGAACATCAAGAACCAGCGCGCGCATCCTTTCCGTATTGGCGGAAAACACATCGGATGCGGTGTTGATCTGGGATTGGATGATGCTCATGCGAACCTCTTCATGGAATGGGTTTCCTGTCTGAATGACGAATGGGGCAAATCAGCGAGGCACCGCTTCAAGCGTCTCGCGATCCACATCAATCATGCATATTCCGCGAACATTTCCCGGCCGATCAGCATCCGCCGTATTTCGCTGGTGCCTGCGCCGATCTCGTAGAGCTTGGCGTCGCGGAGCAGGCGGCCCGTCGGATAGTCATTGATGTAGCCGTTGCCGCCCAGCGCCTGAATGGCCTCCAGCGCGCACCATGTCGCCTTTTCGGCGGCGTAGAGGATGCAGCCTGCCGCGTCCTTGCGGGTCGTCTCACCACGATCGCAGGCGCTGGCCACGGCGTAGACATAGGCACGCGACGCATTCATCGTCGTGTACATGTCCGCCAGTTTGCCCTGCATAAGCTGAAACTCTCCGATTGATTGGCCGAACTGCTTGCGTTCGTGAACGTAGGGCACCACCGTATCGAGGCATGCCGCCATGATTCCTATAGGTCCACCAGCCAGAACCACGCGCTCATAGTCAAGGCCCGACATCAGAATTTTCGCGCCGTGCCCTTCGCTGCCGAGCACGTTTCCCGCCGGAACCTCGCAGTTTTCGAACACGAGTTCACAGGTATTTGATCCGCGCATCCCCAGCTTGTCCAGTTTCTGCGCGGTGGAGAACCCCTTGAAATTTTTTTCGATCAGAAAGGCGGTAATGCCCCGTGAGTTCGCCGCCGGATCGGTCTTGGCATAGACCACCAGCGTATCGGCGTCCGGCCCGTTGGTGATCCACATCTTGTTGCCGTTGAGGACATAGTGATCGCCCTTCCTTTCGGCGCGCAGCTTCATCGACACGACGTCCGAACCCGCGCCGGGCTCGGACATGGCCAGCGCGCCCACATGCTCCCCCGAACAAAGCCTGGGCAGGTATTTTGCCTTCTGCTCCGGCGTTCCCCAGCGGTTGATCTGGTTGACGCAGAGATTGGAATGCGCGCCGTAAGAAAGACCGATCGAGGCAGATGCGCGGGAAATCTCTTCGACTGCAATCACATGCGCCAGATAGGTGAGGCCCGAGCCGCCGAAATCCGGATCGGCGGTCATGCCAAGCAGGCCAAGCGCACCCAGCTCCTGCCAGAGATGGTTCGGAAACTGGTTGCTACGATCCGTCTCGGCGGCAAGCGGAGCAATCCTTTCCTGCGCGAAACGGTGGATCGTATCGCGCAAGGCTTCGGTGTCCTCGCTAAGGCCGAATTTCATCCCCGAGTGGTACATGTCTATTTCCTTCCCTGGAGCGAGCGCCGACGAGACGCATGCCCATGCTGACATAAGTTTCAGCGATTTGTGAGACTGAAAGCCGATCGTCCGGACGGAACCAGACATTGACACCGGTAATCATCGCGATCAGGGCCATCGCCGTGAGCGGAACATCATCAATGGCGAAGTCGTTGGTTTCCGCGCCATCGCGCAGGATCTGGCGAAGTTCTTTCTCATATGCAGAGCGCAGTTTGAGAACGGCGGTGAGGTTGTCATGCGTCAGGCTGCGAAGCTCCATATTCGCGATATGGACGTCGTACCGGCGCTCGACATGATAACGGATGTGAAAGCGTATGAAGGCGGAAAGGCGATCAACCGGTCCTTCCAGCGCATTGCGCTCGCTTTCCCACGCGTCCAGCAAACCCTGCATATGGTCGCGCATCAACGAGAACAATACATCCTGCTTTGCTGGATAATAGCGATAGATCGCGGCCGCCTGAATGCCGACTTCGGACGCAAGCTGGCGCATGGAAACCGACTCGAAACCTTGCAGCGCAATGAGGCGCTTCGCGGCAAGCTGGATTGCCGCAAGGGTTTTTTCTCCGTCAGATCCGACAGTGCGCGCCATGACAGAAGAATAAAACAAACGATCAATTCATTCAATACGCCAATTTGACGAAACAGGAAACTCCGCTTCTCGGGACAGGCGGATCGGGCTTTGGAAGCACCGCAACAATCGAGATCGGGCACATCAAAAAGAGACTGGCGGATATCTTCCAAATCCGGCATGTTACTCGCGCCTATTTCAGGTTCAGGAGAGGGATTTTCTTATGTTTGTCCGATCGGTAGCAAGTCTGGCCGGCGCGTTCGTTGTCGTGGGCGCGGCCGTTTTCAGTTCGTCAGCGCCTGCCTATGCGCTGACGATGAAAGAGTGCAGTGCAAAATACAAGGCGGCCCAGGAGGCCGACACTCTGAATGGCATGAAATGGAACGACTTCCGCAAGGCGCAATGCGGTAGCGATACCTCCGATGATGCGGCTGCTGCTCCCGCGCCTGCCGCAACGTCCAAGTCTTCCAAGAAGGCGCAGACGGCTGCGGCGACGGACACCGAGGCGAAGGGGCTGTCGATGAAGGAGTGCAGCGCCAAATATCAGGCCGCGCAGGACGCCGATTCCTTGAATGGCATGAAATGGAACGCCTTCCGCAAATCCGAATGCGGCCCCGGCGCTGATCCGGTCGCACTGAGTTTCGACGGAAATCAGGAACCGGCTGCGCCAACCACCAGAGCGCCGCGCGGCGTGTCGTTCCCGCGCGGGGTTGCGTCGAAATTCTCCAGCGAGACACCGGCCAAGGCCCGGATGCACACCTGCCTTGAACAATATTACGTCAACAAGCAAAGCGATTCGCTTGGTGGACTGAAATGGATCCAGAAGGGTGGCGGCTACTACAGCCTGTGCAACGCCCGCCTGAAGACCAACTCCTGATCTCGATCAGGGGTGACAATAAAAAAGTTTCACCCGCCGCGGATTTCCATCTGCGGCGGGTTTTTGGCGAGCCGTACGGCGGTTTCAAGAGACTTTGCGAGCCTTCGTTGTTATCTTGAGAGACTCCCCAGGCACGGAACCCGATGATGTATATTCCCCAGCACTTTCAAGAGATCAGCACGGATGAGATTAAGGCGATCATCGAGGGGGCACCGCTCGCCTGTATCGTGGCGCAGACTGAAGAGGGGTTGACTGCCAACCATATTCCGCTTCTATCTACCCCGGATGGAATACTCATCGGCCATGTTGCACTGGCCAACGACATGCATCGATTGATCCCGGAAGGGCAGGAGGTGCTCGTGATCTTCCGTGGCGACGACGCCTATATCTCGCCGAATTTCTATCCCACCAAGCCCGAGCATCACCGGCATGTTCCAACATGGAACTATCAGGTGGTTCATGTCTATGGTGACATCTTCTTCCAGCACGACGATCACGCCAAACGTGCAGCGGTTGGGCTGTTGACCCGTAATCACGAACGGCGGCTGAACGGTAAAAGCGCCTGGCGGATGGCCGATGCGCCAACCGACTACATGGAACAGATGCTTGGTGGCATCGTCGCTTTCCGCATTGAGGTCAGCAGGACACTCGCAAAATCGAAGCTCAGCCAGAACCGCGAAGAACGCGATTATCTTGGTGCCGTTTCGGGCCTGCGCGCCACCGGGCATGGCGCCGTGGCTGAACGTATGGAAAGTCGTCTCCCCAAGATCGAGTGAGTTGCACGCCCTTTCGTCCGCCTGGCCTCAAAGCCGTCATGCGGCTGCTGTGAGATGTTCCACAATGGATTCAGAGCGCCGAAGTGGCGGTGGACGACATGCCGATCTGTCGCGGACTATGCAGGATTCTGCTTGCCATGCGTAAAAGCCGAGAACGCGACCGCCAGCCAGCCGATGATCATAAGGCTCCCACCAGTGGGGGCGGCAAAGACGAAAAGGCGATCGCCGAGAAAGTCGCGGGCGATCAGGTCGCCGGTAAAGAGCGCAAGTCCAACAAGAATGACGTAGCCGCCGAGAGCCGTCAGTTTGTTCGACGCACTGAGACAGGAGAGGGCGAGAAAAGCAGGGGCGTGAATCAGTAAAAAGGGCGCAACTGTAGCGAGATGCGCGCTATTGCCGTGGGATGAGGCGGCATAGGCGGCAACGCCCATTGCGCCGCACACCCCGCCGAAAAATTGAAAAGCTCGATTGATTGACATCGTCAACTCCTGATCTAGCCCGCCTTGCTCAGGTTCGCCAGAACAGCGGCCAGTTCCGCCTCGAAGATATCGAGCGTTGCGTCGGGACCGGTGCTCACGCGGATGCATCGATGGAGGCCCGGCGTCACCGGCTTGCGGACGAAGACATCCCGTTCGATCAACCCGTTCAGCACTGCCGTGGCGTATGCGTTGTCTCGTCCGCAATCGATCGCAACGAAATTGGTCGCTGACGGAATGGCCTTGAGACCGTTCGCAGCGGCAATCGCGCCGATCCGGTCGCGCGCGGCGATGATTTTACCGACGACCTCATGGAGATAATCCTGATCGGCGAGGGCGGCAAGCGCCCCGATTTGCGCCAGTTTGTTGAGGCCGAAATGATTGCGCACCTTGTCGAATGCGGTGATTGATTCTTCCGAACCGATCGCATAGCCGCAGCGCAGGCCTGCAAGCCCGTAAGCTTTTGAAAATGTGCGCATTCTGAGGACATTGGGTCTGCTGACGTCAATGGCAGACAGTGCCGACGCCGGAGCCGTCTCGCCATAGGCTTCATCAAGAACGAGCATCGTCGTTTCGGGCAGGGCGTCGATAAAATGCTGTACTTCTGATGCGTCCCACCATGTTCCCATGGGATTGTCAGGATTGGCGAAATAGACGAGAGGAGCATTTTCCCGATGCACTGCATCCAGAAGGCCATTCAGGTCTTCCCGGTCGTCACGGTAGGGAACGGTGACGAAACGGCCGCCAAATCCGGCGACGTGGTAATTGAAGGTCGGGTAGCCGCCAAGCGATGTGACAACGGGGTCGCCCGGATTGATGTACTGCCGCACGACATGCCCAAGCAGACCGTCCACACCTTCGCCGACAGTGATATTGCTCGCCGCCACGCGATGATGCTTTGCAAGGGCGTGTTTCAGTTCGTAATTCTCTGGATCGCCGTAGGTCCAGACACCGGAAGCTTCGGATTTTATTGCCTCCAGGACGGAAGGCGAAGGGCCAAACCCGCTTTCATTGGCACCGATGCGAGCCCGAAATGGGCGTCCGCGCAGACGCTCCAGTGTTTCCGGGCCAACGAAGGGAACAGTTGCAGGCAGGCTGGCGATAAGAGGCGTAAATTCAGGCTTGGTCATGTTGTGTTGAATAGCCATTTTGAAGAGAAAGAAAAGCAGGAAAGCGGGAAACATCGCATATGAGAGGTGGCTTGACCACGCCAGTTTTGGTGCGGGCTGTTCTGAAAACCATTCACCTTCGACCGGATGGTTTTTCACTACGTATCATGGGTAGGCAAAATGATCGGCGAATCACTCGGCCCCGATTCTGCATGGCGACATAGGATTCCCGGCGCGGCTGGAATGCACGGTCGGGTTGCGCCAAACGGAGCGTCGGTATGATCGATAATCCTGCGTGAACCCCTGCGTCCGGCAATGGTCAACGGTTTCACACGAGCGGAATCTTTCCGGCTCCGCTCTCTATAATTCAGGCATAAACCGCGTCGCGATTTCCTTCCGGCGCGCCAAATGGTTGCTCCAGCACTTTCACGCAGGAATCAAGATCATGTGTTGCGAGGTGGGCGTAGCGCATCGTCATCGACAATGTCTGGTGACCGAGCCACATCTGCACGCGCCTGATATCGATCCCGCCCTGAACCAGCCGGGATGCGCAGGTGTGTCGCAGAATATGCGGAACAACCTGATCGTCGAGCCCCAGTCCTACGTCCGATTTTGCCTGGTTCCAGACCGCGCGATAACGCTGCTGGTTCAACATGCTGAACGGGCCTTTGAGTTGCGCTCTCTGCGGAATAAAGGCGGCCTGCTTTGCGCGGCGCGTCAAGGGAACAGTCCGGCTGCGCCCCGATTTTGTCAACCAGAATGTAACACGTAACTGATTGACATCATTCCACAATAGGCCGATTGCCTCGCCAAGGCGACAACCGGAATCGACCAGAAAAACGGACAGGCGATAGCTGTCTTCGTCGATGGCCCGGATCGCCCTGAAAAGCCGCTCTTCTTCTTCCTGCTCAAGGAATCGAATACGCCCCTGCCGTTCTTTCTGCCTTCGAAATTCCGGCAGATTGAATACTTCCCCCATCCTGCACGCCTTTCGCAAAAGCTTGCTCAATGCGGCCATCTTTCTGTTGATGGTTGCATTGCTGTTGCCGCGTTCGCGAAGGGTGCCGATCACCCTGTCAAGCATCTCTTCAGAAAAGACGCTGAAACGTTCAGTCAGGAGAATTTCGTCGATTTCACCCAGGAATGACCTGACATTCGATTTGTGAAGTCCGTCTTCCCAGAGCACGTTAATATAGCGTGCGGTGAGTTCGGCGAGTGAATGTGTTTCAACCAATCTATGATTTGAACCCGTCGGGTCCAGAAATCCATCACCACCAGAATTGTCCGGATGCGATCCGGATTTTCTGGCTGCTCTATCAGCACCCATAGCCTACCCTCCAAGCTATCGCCCTGTACCAAATATTGGGGACGGGTTGGCTATTAGACTTTAGTATAAGCGCGTTCTGCATCTGCGGAATCCCTTCCTTGTGCATGAACGCTCACCTGCCCAGAGTGACGTTCGATCAGTTTAATTTCAGTCCTTCCCCAAAAGCCCCAGTGCTGCCGTCTGAGACCTGCCCGTTTTCGCAAACACATTTCGAGAAACAAAAACGCCGGCAGATAACTGCCGGCGTCTTTATGTTCTAACTCATCATTCGATTAGAACGAGCGGTCGAAGCGCAGGAAGCCGTGCACAACGCCGTCATCATAGTTGTCGCCGTCGGAGTAGTTGACTGCGAGCTTCGTGTCGAAGCCTTGGACGATGTTGTAGTCAACAACCGTGCCGATGGTCCAGTCGTCGCCACCGCCGTAGGTTCCAGCGAACGGTCCGCTATCCACGGTGATCTCATGCGCGCTGCCGTAGTACTGACCGCCAACGGTGAAGGCCAGCTTGTCGGTAGCCTTGAACTTGACGGATGCACCAGCCGACCATTCGTAACCCTGGAACTGCGAACCGAATACAGCCGTGTCGTTCTGCATGCTGTAGAAGCTGTGGCCGGTTTCGTAGGTTGCGATCAGACCAAGCTGAACTGCATCGGTAACATTGACGCCGGCAACTGCCTTGAACGCGCCTTCTTCCCACGAAGCGTCATACGCGCCGTAGAGGTTGACGAAGCCCCAACCCTGGTTGATGGCGACCTTACCGACGACGTTCGGGACGAAATCGTAGTCGAAATCAGCTTCTTCGAGAGCGAGCGTGGCAGAGAAGCCATTGCCGCCAGCGAAGGTGTAGCGCATGAAGTGGATGCGGGTAGCGCCGGTGAACTCGTTTTCGAAGTTCGGCAGTTCGTCATCGAACAGCGTGTCGGACAGACCCATTGCGAGACCGCCGAGGCTGATGACTGCGTCCTGAACGAATACGCCCGAGTTCGAGCCGCCGTAAGGAATGCCGACAACATCGCCGGAAGCGTCGAGACCGAGATCAGCATAATATGGGTTTGCGAAGCCGGAGTAGGTGTTCGAACGCAGACGGATGTAGGCGCCGAGCGTGCCGAGTTCGGTTTCCGACTTGGCGTTGATCTTGATCTCCGCACGGAGAAGCTTGCGCCAGCCGTTGTTGCCCAAAGCATCGTCTTCGCTGTCAGCGCCGATCTGGTAACGAACCAAACCGCCGATCGAAAGGCAGGTTTCGGTGCCAGGGATATAGAAGTAGCCAGCGCCGTAAGCATCGCAAACGCGAACATATTCAACGGGCTCTGGCTCAGCAATCACAACGGCGTCAGCAGCGCGAGCGCCGGAAACTGCA
>JBOHIW010000020.1:0-103701 GCA_050726055.1 Phyllobacterium sp.
AGTACGACTATGACCGCGCTGTCTACAAGCAGCGCAACATTATCGAGCGCATGTTCTGCCGCTTCAAAGACTGGCGACGCATCGCAACCCGTTTCGACCGCAACATCAAAAACTTCATGGGCGCTATAAGCCTTGCCGCCGCCGTCATCTGGTGGCTGTAGTGAGCCCGGACCCTAGTGTGTTCAAATAGTTAGACATTCTTATTCCCAATTATCTATCTACGTTTCGTATTTTTGAATCCCAATTAGCTTCCGCCCCTCCATCACCACTTAACCTGACTTAAACACTTGTAGAACACAACTGGAACATATAGCGTATGTTCTGGTTTTGTTTTTCGATTCCCGGAGGGTGACCCATGCTGACGCGTAAGCAATATGAGCTTTTGCTGTTCATCCATAACAGGCTGAAAGAAACGGGTATCCCGCCATCCTTCGATGAAATGAAGGAAGCCTTGGATCTCGCATCCAAATCCGGGATACATCGTCTTATCACTGCGCTTGTCGAGAGGGGTTTCATTCGGCGCCTGCCAAACCGGGCGCGCGCGCTTGAAGTAATTCGGTTGCCCGACTCGATTGCGCCGGGGCTGAATTCCCAGAAAAAGTTTTCGCCGAGTGTTATTGAGGGTAGCCTTGGCCGCGTGAATCCCCTGCCGAAGCCGAAGGTCGCCAATGACGATGACAATGTCGCGTCAGTCAGCGTACCCGTGATGGGACGAATTGCTGCCGGCGTGCCAATCTCGGCAATACAGAATCAGACTCACACGATAAATCTTCCACCGGACATGATTGCTGGCGGTGAGCACTATGCGCTTGAAGTCAGGGGCGACTCGATGATCGAAGCCGGTATATTTGATGGCGACACGGTCGTCATCAAACGCGGCGATACCGCCAATCCGGGTGAAATCATCGTTGCTCTGGTCGATGATGAAGAGGCGACGCTGAAGCGCTTTCGCCGCAAGGGAGCATCGATTGCGCTTGAAGCCGCCAACCCCGCCTACGAAACCAGGATTTTCGGACCGGATCGGGTTCGGGTGCAAGGCAAACTGGTCGGCCTCATTCGCCGGTATTGAGAGGTCGGACGCCAAAGGGAATATCTGGCGCAACCCTGAGTGACCTGATCGCCAGTCGGGCGTGTCGTAGAGCGTCCGCTATCAGCGATTATAGTGAACGTCAGTTTTTCAGATTAGCGGCTGCTGTTGATTTTCTCGGTGAACGCTCAGGCAACCCGCGTGCGGTTCTGGAATATATGCGGTGGTGATGCCATGGTCGATCATTGTTGCCAATCGCAAAACTCAGTGTTGTGCCTGCAAGACGTTCAGCAAGCAGGTTCTTGCCCAACGAAGAATGATAAGGCAGCGATCCTGAATCGCCATCAGAAATCAGGTTATCCGTGCGAGGAAACCTGATTTCGAGAGCGCCTTTGGTTGCCAGATCCTGAGCGGTAACCACCAGCCGGTGCGTTTCCTCGCATCGCAGTTTTTTTGCTGCGAAGGCCAGTATGACAATATCGCCCACCGCGCAGGCTGCCCGTTGATTTTCCGGTTTTTCGGTATAGGCGATCATCAGGCCCCCACCCTCTTCATAGAGGCAAAACCCTTCCTCACATTGGAACGCGAGAGTGTCCTGTTCGCCAAGGTCGGGGTTGGGCTTGACGATATCCGAAACGCCATAGGCTTTTACCCAGTTGCTCAGGGTAAAATTGTTAGGACGACTCGTGTTGATCGCGAGAGCATTGATTGCCCTGACCGCTACCAGGCGCCCATCTTCCGACACGGCAATATCGGGCGAAGTCGATCGCCAAAACAATATGGCCCCAACCATGAATAACGGAATGGCGAGCAGCCTGATCCATGTTCTCGGCAGCAGAAGGACAATCAGCCCGGAAGCAAGAGCGAGCAAGGCAAATGGAGAAATCGTCCCGATATTGCCTTGAGGGGAAACGCTCGCCACGTAACGGGCGATAAGATTTACCAACCCGATACCCTGCCCCATGATCTGAAAAGGCACCCAGTCCAGATCAAAGGGTATCAGAATCAACGCAATCAATGCGAATGGCATGACCAGAACCGATACGACCGGCAAGGCCAGCGCGTTTCCGAGAAGGCCAAGGGGGGCAGTGTTGTTGAAGTGGTATGCGGCAAAGATCGTACTGGCTGCTCCTGCAACGAGCGATGTCATAGCGATTCCGCCTATGTAACGCAGGATATTCCGCGTCAACCAGTTCCCTGGTGTTCCGGGCGCGCGTTCAGGCTCACCCTCACCGCCCTTTCGCAGGCTCCACCATCCGTAGGCAGCAATTAATGCCGCCGTCGCGGAAAAAGACATCTGGAAGCTCGGGCCCAGCAACTCGTGCGGCGCAACAGCGATCGTTATCAATGCGGCTATCGCCAGATTTCGCATCGTAATGGCCGCGCGATCCAGAATGACCGCAAGCAGCATGACGCAAAGCATGATGAAGCTTCGCTGCGTGGCGACGTCATTACCGGACAGAACCAGATAGAACGCGGATGCGCCAATGGCGATGGCGGCAGCGTATTTCTTGATTGGATACCGCGCCGAAACACCGGGAAAGAATGCCGTGGCCGCGCGGAGCGTACTCATGATAGTCGCAGCAACGAGGGCCATGTGAAGGCCGGATATGGAGAGAATATGGTAGATGCCTGCCAGTCGCAACGCATCATTGGTCTCTTCGCTGATGGCCTCGCGCTGCCCTGTGATAAGCGCTGCGGCTATCGCGCCGCGCTCCCCTTCCAACCGGGACATGATACGCTCGGTCAGTTCCTGTCTGAGACCGGCAATTCCCGACAGAATACGTCCCGCGACATCGTTCGCTCTTCCAACCTCAATCTTTTCTGGCTGCCCGAGGAAAAAACCCGTCGCGCCAATTCCTCTGAAATAGCCATGAAACGAAAAATCATAATTACCCGGTCGAACCGGGCCTGACTGCGCGCGCAGCCGCACCAATCCTTTCAGCCCCGTGCCCACAGTCACGTGATCCGGCAATTGTCGCGCCGTCAGGCGCACACGATCCGGCGCATAGCGCAAGGTTGGCCTCTCGGTGGCTGTAACATCAATTGTAAGCCGCCACTGCCCCTGCTCGTTCCTGGCAACCTCCGTAACGCGTCCCGTCATCCGGGTGGTGATGTCACTGCCAAGCATCGCGGTTCCCCGCCGAAGCGTTTCAAGCTTCGCACACAACATACCGGCGACCAGGGCAAGAGCAAGAATACCGGCAGTGCGAAGCGTCGGACGGTTTCGCGCCATGTGGCAGAGACCAAGCAAGACTATCAAGCCCAATATGATCGCTCGCAGCGTCGGCTCGGCGGTCGCTGAAAAATAGGCGATTGCTCCCGCCCCCATCAAAGCCGTGAAACAAAGAAAGAAAGCGCCGTGCTCGCTCTCTTCCGCAACAGAGCGATGAAGCGCATTCCTGAACCGTTGGTTGTGAAACCATCGCTGAAGCCAGAGCTGACGATCCTGCCTCGTCATCGCTGGTGGTTTGTCGGACGGCACGGGGAGCGGGGAAATCTGCGTACGAAATTTTATCTCCTGGACCGGTTCGGCCAGAAGCATTCGCTCATCAGTTTCCCCAAGCTGATTATTATTGCCCGCCATTTGCCCCCAACATGGCTATCACTCTTGCGCCACGGCTCTCCTATGGTACATGAACGCCATCCGCAGTCGATAGAGCGGTTTAATTACCGCTCCCTGCTTATTGGAGTGATTATGTCTTCGTCCGTTGTTACCCGTTTTGCCCCCTCGCCAACAGGCTTCTTGCACATCGGAGGCGCTCGAACCGCATTGTTTAATTGGCTCTATGCCAAACACACCGGTGGAAAAATGCTCCTGCGCATTGAAGACACCGATCGCGAACGCTCGACGGAAGCGGCCACAGCCGCCATTCTCGACGGTCTCAAATGGCTCGGCCTCGATTGGGACGGCGAAGCGGTGTCCCAGTTCGAACGCGCCGACCGTCATCGCGAGGTCGCGGAAGAACTGGTCGCCAGAGGTCAAGCCTATTATTGCTACACCACGCCCGCCGAACTGGAGGAAATGCGCGAAAAGGCACGCGCCGAGGGGCGTCCTCCGCGCTATGATGGCCGTTGGCGTGATCGTGACCAGAGCGAAGCCCCGAAGGATGTGAAACCTGTCATTCGCATAAGGGCGCCTCAAACCGGCGAAACGCTTGTCTATGACAAGGTGCAGGGAGAAGTGCGCTTTCCGAACAAGGATCTGGATGACTTCATTATCCTGCGCTCCGACGGCAACCCGACTTACATGCATGCCGTTGTCGTGGATGATCATGACATGGGCGTCACACACATTATTCGTGGCGACGATCACCTGACCAACGCCGCACGCCAGACGATCATTTACAAGGCTATGGGCTGGGACGTACCGGTCATGGGGCACATTCCGTTGATCCACGGCGCGGATGGAGCAAAATTGTCGAAACGGCATGGCGCTCTCGGCGTCGAAGCCTACAGGGCCATGGGATACCTGCCCGCAGCCCTTCGAAACTATCTTGCGCGCCTGGGATGGAGCCACGGTGACGATGAAATCATGTCGACCGGGCAGATGATCGAGTGGTTCGAAATCGAAGATATTAATCGCGGCGCATCGCGGTTTGACTTTCAGAAACTCGAAGCCATCAACGGACACTACATGCGCACCGAGGACGACGTCGCGCTGGCAAATGCGATGCTGTCCATCCTGCCTGAGATCGATGGTGGGCAGGAAATGCTTGCCGCCTACGATGATGCGAAGAAGACCCGGTTGATCGCGGCGATGCCCGGCCTCAAGGAAAGGGCCAAGACCTTGGTGGAATTGGCCGATAGTGCCCGGTATCTGATCGCCGTTCGCCCTCTTCCTCTGGATGAGAAGGCTGCGTCCTTGTTGAATGACGAAGGAAAAGCCATTCTTGCGGGCGTTCTGCCAGCACTTGAAGCCCAGACGGATTGGACGGCTGCATCACTGGATGCGGCAGTGCGAAGCCATGCCGAGAGCACCGGTCTGAAGCTCGGTAAAATCGCCCAACCCTTGCGGGCGGCGGCAACCGGAAGAGCCACATCTCCGGGCGTATTTGACGTTCTGGCGGTGCTTGGACGCGACGAATCACTCGGTCGGATAAAGGATCAAATTGCCGGCTGATAAAAGCAAATAGACGCATTTTTTTGCGTTGCAACAATGCCGCTTTGGAGTAGGTTGGCAGCCGAAACCAAATCCGGTAGCTAGGAAGTCTGCTTGGGAAAAACTACTCCTGCGCGAGCGGGAGAAAGTTTATAGGGATGAAAGGAATTACAATGCCCGATAATACCGCAAACGTCAGTTTGAATGGCAAGAACCTCGAATTGCCAATCCGCAAAGGTTCGGTTGGCCCGGATGTTATCGACATTGGCGCATTGTACAAGAACACGGGAGCCTTCACCTACGATCCGGGTTTCACCTCGACGGCTTCCTGCGAGTCGGAGATTACCTATATCGACGGCGACGAAGGTATATTGCTCCATCGCGGTTATCCGATCGAGCAGCTCGCAGAACATGGCGACTTCCTGGAAGCCTGCTATCTTCTGCTTTATGGCGACCTCCCGACGAAAGCCCAGAAGGCCGACTTCGATTACCGCGTTACCCATCACACGATGGTACACGAGCAGATGTCCCGGTTTTTCACCGGTTTTCGCCGGGATGCGCACCCCATGGCCGTCATGGTTGCATGCGTCGGCGCCATGTCCGCCTTCTACCATGATTCCACCGACATTTCCGACCCGCATCAGCGCATGGTCGCATCGATCCGCATGATCGCCAAAATGCCGACGCTCGCCGCGATGGCTTACAAGTACCACATCGGCCAGCCTTTCGTTTACCCCAAGAACAATCTCGATTTCGCATCGAACTTCCTCCACATGTGCTTTGCGGTGCCTTGTGAGGAGTACACGCCAAATCCAGTTCTCGCACGCGCGATGGATCGCATTTTCATTCTGCATGCGGATCATGAGCAGAACGCTTCCACGTCGACCGTCCGTTTGGCCGGCTCATCCGGCGCAAACCCGTTCGCATGTATCGCCGCTGGCATAGCTTGCCTTTGGGGCCCGGCACATGGTGGCGCCAACGAAGCCGCGCTTAACATGCTGAGCGAAATTGGTAGCGTTGACCGGATTCCGGAATTTATCGCGCGCGCCAAGGATAAGAACGACCCCTTCCGTCTGATGGGCTTTGGTCATCGCGTGTACAAGAACTACGATCCACGCGCGAAGATCATGCAGAAGACGACGCACGAGGTTCTTGCAGAACTCGGCATCAAGGATGACCCGCTTCTTGACGTCGCCATGGAGCTTGAGAGAATTGCCCTGACTGATGAATATTTCATCGAAAAGAAGCTCTACCCGAATATCGACTTCTATTCCGGCATCACGCTCAAGGCACTCGGATTCCCGACCACGATGTTCACGGTTCTCTTTGCCTTGGCTCGCACCGTCGGCTGGATAGCCCAGTGGAAAGAGATGATCGAAGATCCGCATCAGAAGATCGGCCGTCCCCGTCAGCTTTATACCGGCGCACCACAGAGGGACTATGTCCCGATCGCCAAGCGGAAATAAGGAACGACAAAAAAAGGCACTCAATCGGGTGCCTTTTTTATTTTCTCTTTTTCGCCAATGTCACGCCCGATACTCGCGTAAAACCTGCGGCAAGTTCAAGTCAGTTCTATAATTTTTTCCGCGGCAATCTCTCCGGAGGGCCGCTCCGTCGCCATGATCTCGGCGAGCCGGTCGAAACCGTTAAGCTGGGCCTGTCTCTTCGGCCCGTTCGGGACGAGCCCTTCGATCTGCCGGGCAAGCAGGCCGGGTCGGATCGATTCATTAAAGGTTTCCGGCACGAGTGCGCTATCGGTAATGATATTGGGCAGGGCAGCGCTCCAGATCCGAATCCGGGGCGCAATGAACACTTTGGCGAACCAATCCGCCTTGTAGGCGAGAACAGTCGGCACTCTTGCCAGCGCCAGCTCGAAAGAAACGGTACCCGATGCCGCCAAAGCTGCACGCGCCACGGAGAACGCGCGGTACTTGGCGTCCTCTCCGATAACCACATCTATCTGAACCGGCCAGCTTTGCATCTCTTCCCGAACCAGACCTTCCACCGAAGGCAAGGTCGGCAAAACGAAGGACAGATCGGGGTTCCGTTCCTTCAGTTCCTGAACGGCGAGGCCAAAAGGCCCCATCAAACTTCTGATTTCCGATCTCCTTGAACCGGGGAGGATGAGGATCGTATTGTCAGGCCCTGCCCGATCATGAAAGGCTGCCCTTTCAAGCTGCGTCTGTCGCGCCGCTATCAATGGCGGATGACTCACCAGACGATGCCCCACATAGGTCGCATCCGGCCCATCCAGATCGCGCAATGCCTGAACCTCGAAAGGCAGGATCGTCAGGACGTGGTCGATATAGCTGCGCATGATCCGCGCGCGCTGCGGCCGCCACGCCCAAACGGAGGGTGAGATATAATTGACAATGGGAATGGATGGGTCGGCGGCCCTGACCTTCTTCGCCACACGATGAGTAAAATCGGGACTGTCGATAATAATCAGGCAATCCGGCTTCGCGGCGATGATGGCGTTCGCAACCTTGGAGATCTTGTAAATCAGTTGCGGCAACTTCACCAGAACGGCGCTCAATCCCACCAGCGCAATATCGTGCTGGTTGATCATGCTTTTCAGCCCTAAGGCCGACAGATGGTCACCGCCCACGCCAACGAGCTGAACCGTTCGCCCCGCGAGCCGCTTTCGGATGGAGTTCACAAGATCGGCGCCTAGCAAATCGCCCGATTCCTCGCCTGCGACAATTGCAAGCTTGAGAGGAGATTGCGTCATCAGGCCTCCTGAGGGGGGAAACTGGTTATAAAAATATCAAGCTTGTTCGCTGTTTCTATTGTTTTTCCGAAATCCAGAATGAGCGTTCGCCGCGCTTCAACGGCGATACCGTCAAGTTTCGCTCTCTTGGCATTCACGACCGTATCCGTCCCGATCGCCGGAAGATCGGCTCGTTCGTCCTGATTGGGCTTGGCGCATTTCACAAGAACGCCCCCGGATTGCGGTATACGGCCAGTCAGACGCATCTGCTCGACACGTTCAAGCATCGCATCGGTGCCCTCCGCTCCTTCCAGCGCGACCACACGCCCCCCCACGGCAACAGCGCCCTGCCCGACATCAAGATGTCCAATTGCCAGGGCTGCTTCGCACGCCAACGCTATATTCGCGATATTGCGGTCGCCGGGTTTGGCTAGAGTCATCTGCGCAGCTTCTGGCGTCAACAGGTCCGGAACAATCTGATGCGCACCAAGAACCCTGAATCCATAGGACTCCAGCACGCCAATGACGGCGCGCAACAACCTGTCGTCACCCTGCCCCAAAGCTCGAAAAAAACGCGGAACGACGGCAAGCGTCGCAAAATCCGGTTTGATGGAGCTTATCCTGGGCCGTTGACGAACGCCGCCCGCCATAACGACATTTCGGATATTGTTGGTTTTCAGAAGCTTGACGACTCGGCCGAGATCAACAACCTCGATTTCCGCATAATCGCCACAATACAATTCATCGGAAGCCTCACCCCTGATTGCAAGAACGAGCGGGTTATTTCCGCTCGCTCGCAGGGTATTGACGACTGAAACCGGCAGTGCGCCATTTCCGGCGATAATGGCGGTTCTGCCATCAAACACGGTGGGCCTCAAATCGACCGGCTTCGGGCAATCAATTTTCGACGTCATCGCCACCCTGATCGAGAGCTGTATTCAGTGGCGGCACGCAGAACGCTCGCTTCGTGTCCACGCGAATAAAATCAACCAGATCCGTTACGGCGGCAGAGTTCGGGAACGCGGCAGCCACATCGTCAGCCCTCAGGCGTATCGGCTTGCTGCGGTCGAACAACATTTGCGTTGCATGCCGCAAATTGTGAATTTCGGGGCGCTCGATACCGGATCGCTTCATGCCGACGATATTCAATCCGCCCAGATATGCATGATTGCCAATGGCCATGCCAAACGGAATGAGATCGCTTGCGAGGGCCGCAAGCCCGCCGATGAATGCATGATGTCCGACGCGAACGAATTGATGAATGCCAGCACCTCCGCCGATGATAACGCGATCACCGATCGTGACATGGCCACCAATCATCACATTATTCGAGAATGTGACATAGTTTCCCACATCGCTATCATGCGACACATGCGAATAGGCGAGAAACATGCAATTGTCGCCAACAGTCGTTTTACCGCGGCTGGAATCCGTCCCCCGATGCATAGTGACGCCTTCACGGATAAGGCAATTTTTGCCAATCGTGAGTGTTGTCCGTCCGCCCTTATGTTTGGTGTTCTGCGGTTCGGTGCCCAGGACAGCGTGAGGGTAAACCTTTGAGTTTTCACCGATCATCGTCGCGCCTGTGACTACCACATGGCTCACGAGTTCTACATTATCGCCAAGAACAACCTCAGGCCCGACATGACAAAAGGGGCCAATCGAAACGCCCACGCCCAGCCGGGCACCGTCTTCCACTATTGCTGTTGGATGGATTCCTTTTGGCTCCACCCCGCCTATCTCACGCTTCGCCATGCTGTTCATCACCAAAGCCCACCATTGCGGATACTTCCGCTTCCGCAACTTTTGCGCCGTCCACTTCCGCCACGCAAGCAAAGCGGAAAACATTACCGCGCTGTTTGAGCTTTTTCACATGAAGATGCAGCCGATCGCCCGGAACCACGGGACGACGGAACTTGGCATTATCGATGGTCATGAAATAAACCACTCCCGGCTTACCCGAACCATTGTTCAAAAGGCAAATTGCACCGGCGGTTTGCGCCATTGCCTCAATGATCAGTACGCCCGGCATAATCGGATTTTCCGGGAAATGTCCGGTAAAATGCGGTTCATTGACCGTTACATTCTTGATGCCCGTGGCCGAGTTATCCGCATCTATATCAACAATCTTGTCGATCAGCAAAAAGGGATAACGATGAGGCAGGTAGGCCATAAGCTTCTGAACATCGGCCGTTCCCAAACTCGTCTTGACGTTATCACTCATCTCCAGTCCTTCCTTTCGTTGGGCGCCCGAGAATGCGCACAGCTGCTACCTGCCGGAACCATTGCTTGACAGGCTGCGCTGGCGATCCACCCCATCGTTCGCCATCCGGAATATCATTCATAACACCGCTCATTGCGGCAATTTGCACGCGTTGACCGACAGTCACATGATCCGCAATTCCGACAAAACCGCCGAGCATCGTCATGTCACCAATCGTCACGCTTCCCGAAAGACCGCAATGGGCCGCCAGAACGCAATGTCGTCCTATGCGCACATTATGGCCGATCTGGCACATATTATCGATCTTGGTTCCCTCGCCGATAACAGTATCGGCCAGCGCACCGCGATCTATGGTGCTGTTCGCTCCCAGCTCTACGTCGTCTTGAATAATGACGCGACCAAGCTGAGGCATCTTTTCCAGCCCCCTGTCGCCCATCACATATCCAAACCCGTCCTGCCCCAAGCGGACGCCCGGATGGATGCTCACCCTGTTTCCGATATAGCTGTGCTGAACAGAAACGCCTGGGCCGATATAGACGTCACGGCCGATCTGGCATCCGGGGCCGATCACAACATTGGCGGAGATAAGCGTTCCTGCACCTATCTCCACGTCTGGCCCGATGACTGCACCCGCTTCAATAGAAGCGCCAGCCTCTATCCGGGCTGTATCGTGGATCGTCGCCCTGTTTGAAACGCCTGTATGTCCGGTCCAGGGCTTGGGCCGGATCGAATCTGGAAACAACAGCCGCCCAACCGCCGCAAAATCACGCTGAGGATGCTTTGAGACGAGTGCTGCGACACCAGCAGGCAAGTTTTTCACGATATCCTGACGGCACAAGACGGCGGCTGCCTGCACACCCGCAAGTTCAGCGGTGGTTTTCTTGCCTTCGACAAAAACCAGAGCGTCCGGTGTGGATTCGTCCAGGGAAGTTAACCTGCCTATCTGGACGGCTGCGGAATCGGAACGATCGAGCGATGCACCCACATACTCGGCGATTTCGCCGAGCGTCAGATATCGTGACGGCGTAAAAAAAATCTGATCAGCCATCTATATGAACTTTCTTTCCCGGGATGCCATCACCCCGGGAAATAAGCAAGCTATCAGAACTTGCTCGACATACCGAAGTTGAAATTGCGTTCCTCATCGGTGCTCTCTTTAGCAACAGGAACCGCATAGTCAAAGCGCAATGGGCCAAATGGTGAAGCCCACATGATACTTGCGCCGACCGACGCACGCAATTTCATATCTTCCGAGCCTCCAAAATCGATGCCGTCCAGGTCGTTCCCGTAGAGAGTGCCTGCATCCGCAAAGACCGCGCCGCGAATTCCAAAGCTTTCCGGCAGGACCGGCATGGGGAACTGCGCCTCGACGGAACCGTTGAAGAATGTGGTGCCGCCAAGATGGTCATCCGAGTTAATGTCCTTTGGTCCAAACCCGTTATATTTGAAGCCGCGAACGATATCCGAGTTTCCTTTGAACATATCAAAGATACGAAGCCCGTCATTGTCAAAGGCGTGGATATAGCCCGCGCCGACGCGAACGAGACCGACGATATCCGCCTCTTCGGAAAGCGTCTTGTAATAGCTTCCGCGGAAAGTCGTCTTCAGGAAGTTGGCATCGCCACCGATACCCGCAAATTCCTGCGTGAAGTGCGCGTAAATGCCTTCATGCGGAGCTTTGGCGTCATCAATCGTATTGTAGATAAACGAATAACTGACAGACGACTTGACCCACGGGCTTTCCTCAACCGCATCGATGATTGCCTGGGAGATGTCATCGGCATCGTCATCGAGATTATACTCTTCCTGCGAGTAATTATAAGCGACGGTAGCGGTCAATGCTTCCGTGATCGGCAAGCCAAAACGAATCGTGCCGCCCGTCAGATCGGAATCATAGTCGTCATATTCGTTGGTGCGGCGGTAAATATCAAATCCAGCCGCGATACGGTTGCCAAGGAAATATGGCTCCGTGAATGACAGCGCAAAGCTCTTGTTATCCTCGCCGCCGCCGGCACTGACCCTGATGAACTGGCCACGCCCAAGGAAGTTACGCTCGGTGATCGACCCTTCAAGCTGAGGGCCGGAATTTTCGCCACCCGTCGAGTAACCGGCGCCGATGGAGAATTCACCCGTCGGTTTTTCAACAACATCAACTACGAGCACAACCTGATCGGCTTCCGAACCGGGGGCAGTCGAAATATTGACCGTCTGGAAGAAATTCAGACCTTCCAACCGGCGCTTCGCGCGCTGAACCATGACCTGATTGAAGGCATCACCCTCACTCATGTCGAACTCGCGACGAATAACGAAATCGCGGGTTTTATCGTTACCGCGGATCTCGATGCGCTCGATATAGGCGCGCGGTCCCTGCTCGATGCTATAGACAACGCCGATGGTACGGTTTTCGAAGTTACGGTCGCCGCGGGGCTCAACCTTTGCAAAGGCATAGCCTTCACCGGCCGCACGTTCGGTCAGCTTGATGATGGTATCTTCAACATCCTTGGCGCTATAGGTCGAACCTTCCTTGGTCTCGACCAGCCCACCGAGATTTTCGGTATCAAGCCCCTCCACGGTGCTTTCGATCTGGACGCCGCCGAACGTGTATTTTTCACCCTCATCGACGGTGATCGTGATCGTATATTCGTTCGTCGCCTCGTCGAGATCCGCAGTCGAGGAAATAACGCGGAAATCCGCATAGCCGCGATTATAATAGAAACGACGCAGCGTTTCCTCGTCAGCGCTGATACGCGCAGGATCGTAAATGTCGTTACGGGTCAGCCAGGACAGCGGATTTGTCCGCTTCGTCGAGATAACATCCTTCAGGCGGCGATCGCCAAAGGCGTTATTACCAACAAAGTTGATTTCCGCGATCTTCGTGCGGTCACCTTCGTTGATATCAAAAACCACATTGACGCGGCTGTCGCCCAAATCCATGAGACGCGAGCTGACAACAGCATCACTGCGCCCCTTGGCGCGATAAGCGTCGCGAATAGTCTGAACATCAGCCTCGACGGCGGCAGGATCATAGGCGCTGCGAGGTTTCAGCTGGACAACACGGGCAAGATCGGCGTCCTTGATCTTTTTGTTACCCTGGAAAATGACTTGATTGACGATCGAATATTCGTCCACCTGAACGACAAGCGCACCACCGGCCTGATTGATGCGAACATCGGAGAAAAGCCCGGTATTGAAAAGACGCTTGACTGCTTCATCGATATCGGCACTCGAAAAAGACTGACCGGGCTTGATGCCAACATTGTCGCGGATGGTCTGTGCATCCACGCGCTTGTTGCCCCGGACGTCGATACGGCTAACCGTCGCCGCCTGCGCAGCCGATACGCCGACAATGGATACCGCGACCGTCCCAGTTGTGACAAGAGCCGCAGAGATGGCCATCGCCGAAGCGGCGCCAATGAATTTCGAACTTGCCGTCATAGGTCTTCTGAACCTTCGTTTTTGTATGTCCCCGGGACGAAATCCCAGAAATGCACTTTTCCGCACACCGTCATAGCCGGTTTTTATATACACGCAAGACTTACGGTTAAAATCTGTTTACTTCGCCCCCAAGCGTGGCAAGGATGCCACGCCATTTCCACGCTATGGTAAACAGTTCATTCACCTTTTCCACCCCTACCCGCCTATTTTCACCAAACTTTAAGAGACGGGTTAACAAGCAAATAAATCATTCCAGAACACAAATGCCATGAAGCCCATCACCGCAAAGAATCCGATTCTGAAGAATATTTCCTTCACTGAATCAGGTACCGGACGCCGCGTGACCGCCTCGATTCCGTAAAAGAGAAGATGCCCGCCATCAAGCGGCGGCAACGGAAACAGGTTGAGAAGACCAATGCCAATAGACAACATGGCGGTCAACTGGATAAGCCAGTCGAACCCGCGGCTGGCAGCCTGTCCTGCCATATTGGCGATCTTTACCGGTCCGCCGAGCTGGCATTTATCTTCCCGCCCCGCAAAGAAACGACCAAAGAACTTTCCGGTCTGGGCGATTATGTAACCGGATTCCCGAACGGCCTCACCAACCGATTGCAGCGGCCCATATTCGATCCGGCGGAAATTGCCAACCTCATCGTTGTTAACGACACCGATGACGCCAATCCGAATCGAGTTTCCGAGTGGATCGGTCTGCTCAAGCAGTTCCGGCGTCGCGATGAGAGCAACGTCCTGCCCGGCTCGCTCGATAATGAAATGGATCTTCTCCCCGGCTCGGGTCGACACATAACGCTGCACATCGGAGAAGGTCGTTACGTTCTGGCCATCGACGCTGACAAAGCGATCGCCGGGCTGAAACCCGGCCACAGCCGCAGGACTGTCGGGACGAACCTCCGCCACCATGGGATCGGCGACCATCCGGCCATAGAGAAAAAAGAACGCAGCGAAGATCACCACCGTCAGCAGCAGATTGAATGCCGGACCGGCAAAAACAGTGGCCGCCCGTTTCCACAGAGCGGCCGTTTCAAAAGCGACGGCGCGCTCCTCATCGCTCAGGCTCGAAACATTGCCTGTCGGGGCGCTGGCAGCGTTTTCATCGCCGACGAATTTGACGTAGCCGCCGAGGGGAATCGCGCAAAGCTTCCAGCGCGTCCCGCTACGATCATTGAAACCGATCAGTTCCGGGCCGAAACCGATGGAGAAAGCCTTCACGCCGATGCCGCACCAGCGCCCGACAAGATAATGCCCCATCTCGTGAACGAAGACGACGACGGTAAGCACGAAAACAAAAGGAATGAGCGTTCCGACGAGCAAACTCTGGCTACCGAACAGATGCGAGAAAATATCGCTCAACAAGGCCTCCTCATACGAAATCGAACGTCATTACCACGCATCAGCGCAAGGAACTGGTGCATCACAAGGCCAGAAATATATCAGACGGCACATCAGCACCTGCAAGCGCCGCACCCAGCAGGTAAAGCACGGTCGCGGCAATAACAAGCCCGTCAACCCTGTCCATCACGCCACCGTGACCGGGGATGATCCGGCCCGAATCCTTCACACCGAAAATCCGCTTCACCCAGGATTCCCCGATATCCCCGAATTGCGAGGCAATCGAAAGAAACAGGGCGATGACTGGCACCATCCATCCACCTGCGGATCCGGCGACCGCACCGACGCAGATACCGGCTGCAACAGCTGCGGCGGCGCCTCCGAGCGCGCCCGACCAGGTCTTGTTCGGGGAGAGCCTCGGCGCCAGCTTCGGCCCGCCCAAAGCGCGACCGTTGAAATATGCGAAGATGTCGGTTGCCCAGACAACTGCGAACAGAAATATGATCGCGACCAGACCATCCGCATCATCGCCGCGCAACAGCCCGAGCGCCACAGCCGGAAGGGCCGCATAAATCAATCCTGAAGCGGGCCAGAAACCACCTGTACGGCTGGATATGATGTAAAGAATGATTGCGGCCCCGATCAGAACGGGAAAAATAACCAGCGCACTTTCCCCAAGCAGAAGCATCGAAAGCACGAGTGCAAGGCAGAGCCAGCCGAAAAGCTTTGACAGCGGGGTTTGACGAGTAGCCGTAATGGCGACCCATTCGTAAAAAACGCCCGCGCCGATGGCCGCCGCCAGAAGCCTGAACGGCATGCCGCCCAGCCATGTGAGCCACAATACGGCGGCTCCGAGCACAATAGCGCTGATTGTGCGTAACTGAAGATTCGACATGCCCCTCAGCACCTTTCAAGCAAGGTCACAGAGCAACCTCTTTGGCTGTCACGTCGCCGAACCGCCGCTCTCTCGCCCGATAGATTTCAAGCGCCTCCGCCAGATGAGAGGGCCGGAAATCCGGCCAGAAACACGGCAAGAACACCAGTTCCGAATAGGCAGCCTGCCAAAGCAGAAAATTGGACAGCCGCATTTCGCCGCTGGTGCGTATAATGAGATCAGGATCGGGAATACCTGCCGTATCGAGCCGGCTTGCAATCAGTTCCTGATCGATGTCGTCCGCGCGTATCTTCCCGCCCACCGCATCGGCACAAAGGCTACGCACTGCCCTGACCATCTCATCGCGCGCGCCATAGTTGAACGCTATGACCAATGTCAGGCCCGTATTGGCAGCGGTAAGGCTTTCCGCATCAATCAGGAGGTTGCGAATATCATCAGCCAGACCCTCTCTCTCGCCAATGATCCGGACGCGCACATTGCTCTTGTGCAACTCGGCAAGATCACGCCGGATGAAGAGCTTCAACAATCCCATGAGGTCATTGATCTCAGAGCGAGGGCGTGACCAGTTTTCCGACGAGAAGGCATAGAGCGTCAGCCATGGGATACCCATTTCGCCCGCCGCCTTTACCGCGCCGCGCAGCGCTTCAACGCCAGCCTTGTGACCGGCCGCCCGAGGAAGTCCCCGCGCCTTCGCCCAACGGCCATTACCATCCATGATAATGGCAATGTGGTTGGCTATGGACATGGTGCTCTATCCCTTCCTGGGCGGGGTTGCAGATCAAAAGCCACTAGACCTGCAGAATCTCCGCTTCCTTGACTGACAGGACCTTGTCCATCTCGGCGATAGTATCATCGGTCATTTTTTGAACCTTCTCGGAAAGCGAACGGTTGTCATCCTGACCGATAACCCCGTCTTTTTCGAGCTTTTTCAGTTCATCCATGCCATCGCGCCGCACATGACGAGCGGCGACACGGGCCTGTTCCGCATACTGGTGCGCAATTTTCACCAATTCCTTGCGGCGCTGCTCATTGAGTTCCGGCAGGGGAATGCGCAAGGTCGTTCCGTCCGTGATCGGATTAAGCCCAAGGCCGGAATCGCGAATGGCGCGCTCCACGGCGCCAACCATCGTCTTGTCCCACACCGAAACGGCAAGCATGCGAGGCTCGGGCACCGAGATATTGCCAACCTGATTGATCGGCATGCGAGAACCATAAGCTTCGATGGTGATTGGTTCCAGCAAGCTGACTGATGCGCGCCCCGTGCGAAGCCCGCCAAGATCGTGCTTCAGAGAGTCAATCGCCCCATTCATACGGCGCTTAATGTCGTTCAGATCGAGAGCGTCACTCATACGCTATTCTCCTTAAATCATCGGCCAGTGCATCTGGTTTCACGGATCAGTCCGAAACCGTGGTGCTACGACCATTTCCTCGCAGTACTTCGGCAAATCCGCCTTTTTCGTGTATCGAATAGACAATTATCGGAATGTTGTTTTCGCGCGCAAGGGCTACCGCAGTCGTATCCATGACGGCAAGCCCCCGATCCAGAACTTCCTTATGGGTCAGGCGATCAAATCGAACTGCATCCGGAACCTTTTTCGGGTCAGCGGAATAGATTCCGTCGACCTGCGTTCCCTTGAAGAGCGCATCAGCCCCGATCTCCGCTGCCCTCAAGGCGGCGGCGGAGTCCGTTGTAAAGAATGGATTGCCCGTACCACCGGCAAATATGACGACTTTACCTGCATCCATGTAAGCTGTCGCCTGGCGCTGCGAAAACGTCTCGCACAATTGCGGCATGCTGATCGCGGACAAGACCACCGTATCGATGCCAAGCTTGACGAGCGAGGTTCTCAAAGCCAGTGAATTGATGACCGTTGCCAGCATTCCCATATGGTCGCCGGTGATGCGATCGCCACCTTTGGAAGCGACCGCAACGCCACGGAAGATGTTTCCACCGCCGATCACAACGCCGACTTCGACGCCCAGCGCCCGCGCCTCGGCTATATCGCTGGCGATCCGATCCGCAACATTGACATCAATACCGAACCCCTGCTCCCCCATCAATGCTTCGCCGGATGCCTTGAGAAGAACGCGCTTATAGATGGGCTTACCGGCCATATTGCCCCCTTGAGGTCTGATGATTACAGGCTTCGGATACACGAAGGGCATCGCCATGTCACGCGATGCCCTTGCTGATACTCTGTTTTTTTAAATGTCAGCCTTTGGCGGCGGCAGCAACTTCCGCTGCGAAGTCGCTCTCTTCCTTCTCGATGCCCTCGCCGAGAGCAAAGCGAACGAAACCCGTGATCTTCGCCGGGGCGCCGATAGCCTTTTCGGCTTCCCTCAGCGCTGCTTCAACCGTCAGGTCCGGATTGACGACAAACGCCTGGGACAGAAGCACAACTTCTTCGTAGAACTTGCGGAGACGGCCTTCGACCATCTTTTCGATGATGTTTTCCGGCTTGCCCGATTCACGAGCCTGCTCGGAGAAGATGGCGCGTTCGCGCTCGACCGCAGCCGGATCGACATCCGCAGGCGTCAAGGCAAGCGGGTTGACAGCGGCGACATGCATTGCGACCTGACGGCCAAATGCGGTGGCAGCAGCCTGATCGCCCGTCGTTTCAATCGCAACCAGAACACCGAGCTTGCCAAGGCCGTCGGCAACGCCGTTGTGCACGTAGGTTGCCACAACACCGGAACCAACCGTCAGAGCAGCGGAACGGCGGAAGGTGAGGTTTTCACCGATCGTCCCGACAGCATCCTTGATCGCTTCCACAACGGACTTTCCGTTGGCATATTCAACAACCGAAACCGAAGCCGTCGAGCCATCCGTATTCAGCGCAACATTAGCGACATTGCGGACGACTTCCTGGAAAGCATCATTCCTGGCAACAAAGTCGGTTTCCGAATTGACTTCGACGACAACCGCCTTCTGGCCCGACGACGCAACACCAATGAGACCTTCCGCGGCAACGCGGCTTGCCTTCTTGTCGGCCTTGGAAATGCCCTTCGCACGGAGCCAGTCAACAGCGGCTTCCATATCGCCATTCGTTTCAGCAAGAGCAGTCTTGCAATCCATCATGCCTGCGCCGGTCAGATCGCGCAGTTCCTTAACCTGTGATGCTGAAATAGCCATTATCAACTCTCTCTCAATACAGCAGGCATGCAACAAGCCATGTGTTGCATGCCGCCATTTTCCGGCGCAAGCGCCTGATCAAAACGAAATTACTCACCCATTACGACAGGTGAATAACACCTCAGGCGGAAGCCTCGCCTTCGCCGATTGGCGCATCGAGCGCCGTCTCGACCGGGGCATCAGCCTGAGCACCGAAATCGATACCCAGCGCACCCTGCTGGCGAGCGATACCGTCAAGAGCCGCCTTGGCGATCAGATCGCAATAAAGAGCGATAGCGCGCGAAGCGTCGTCATTGCCCGGGATCGGATAGTCGATCTGGTCCGGATCGCAGTTCGAATCGATGATCGCGACAACAGGGATACCGAGACGCTTGGCTTCCTCAATCGCAATGCCTTCCTTGTTGGTATCAACAATGAACATCAGATCCGGAATGGAGCCCATGTCCTTGATGCCGCCGAGGGCGCGATTGAGTTTGTCACGTTCGCGGGTAAGGTTCAGGCGCTCCTTCTTCGTGAAGCCCTGTGCATCACCAGCCAAAAGTTCGTCCAGCTTGCGCAGACGCTGAATGGAGTTGGAAATCGTCTTCCAGTTGGTCAGCATGCCGCCGAGCCAACGAGCGTTGACGTAATACTGCGCGGAGCGACCGGCAGCATCGGCGATGATTTCGGATGCCTGACGCTTCGTGCCAACGAAAAGAACACGACCGCCCCGAGCAACGGTGTCAGAAACCTTCTGCAAAGCCTGATGCAGCAGCGGAACCGTCTGGGCAAGATCGAGAATGTGAATATTGCTACGCTCACCAAAGATGTAGGGAGCCATTTTCGGGTTCCAGCGATGTGTCTGGTGACCGAAGTGAACGCCAGCCTCAAGAAGCTGACGCATGCTGAAATCAGGCAATGCCATCTCTTATTTCCTTTTTCCGGTTGAACCTCCACGGGCAAGAGGCGAACATCGCCACCGGAGGTCATATCGGATTTCTCCCGATATCAACCCAAATCCCGTGTGTGGAATGCTGGGGCAGTTAACGCATCAAAGAGCAAATTGCAAGTATCCATCCCTCATTGGGTGATCGGCTCCATCAAAATATGTCATTTGCACGGTTTGGGGGCATCATACATCTGGAGCCCGACCAATGTTCCCGTCATGGAGAAGTCGCCGTAATCCATCTTCAGGGCGCGGGTTACGCCATTGCGGTAGAGCTTGAAATTGACGCGATAAGTCGGCAGCCCCTCGTTGTTCTCCTCATCGTCGAAATAGGCAATTGAGACCGGCCAGCTCTTTTCCGACCCCAGCGTCCCCATGCTTTTCGTTTCCGAATCCGAGGGCGCATCCTGCTGCTTCCCGATTACGACGGTCGTGGCCATGACGCGATCAGCGTCCTCTGAAGCATCGAACAGTGTCGTTTGATAGAAAGCCTCGCCCTTCGAGGCCTTGCCGATCAACTCTTCCATGTGTCGGGTGGGAAACTGCGACCGTTCAAGCTTTATCGAGTTTTCCTCCGGCACTTTCAGTGTTACGTCAGTGGAATTCTTCTCAAGCCTCGCATTGCCGCGAACCTCCTTGGAGAGGTTCTGATCGACAAAGGTCTTGTTGACGAAACGGAACATATCGCCGTTGCCCGATTCGAAGGTCGTCGTTTGCTGATCGGTAATCCGCTGCGGCTGCTCATCCATATCGATCTTCGTCACGAAGCGAAAATTTGTGGTATAGCCCTCGCAAGCTGATCCGTTGAATTCGTACACCATGCGCCCGGTCAGTCCGGTGATGCCGGATTTCTGGTCCGCCCTGTCCAGTTGCAGATCGTAGATTGCCCGATGCGGCTTCAACGTCGATGCCGCGGCAGCTTGTTCATAAACTGGCCAGACAACAAGCCCCAAGCCGGACATCAGGGTATAAACATAACGCATCAGCAGTTCTCCATCTGGATATACCCCGCATCATAAAAAAACTCATGGCGGAAGCGAGGCAAAAATCGCAACCTTGTGGGAAACTTTCGATGATTCCGCCCAAGGAGATATAAAATGACCGAAACGATCGACATGCGCCTCAAAGCTTTGGGAATAAGCATTCCCGATGCGGCAGCACCGGCAGCCAACTATGTGCCATTCGCCAAGTCCGGCAATCTGTTGCTGACGTCGGGCCAGTTGCCGTTGGCCGATGGAAAACTCGTCAGCACAGGACTCGTTGGCGACACACTGAGCGTCGCCGAAGGGCAGGAAGCCGCCAAGGCCGCTGCCATCAATGTGCTTGCGCAGGCCAAGGCTGCGCTCGGCGATCTCAACCGCATCTCACGCATCGTCAAGATTACGGTCTTTGTCGCGTCCGCACCCGGCTTCACAGAGCAGCATCTCGTCGCCAACGGAGGCTCAAACCTTTTCGTGGATGTGCTCGGCGACGCTGGCCGTCATGCACGCTCGGCTGTTGGCGTAGCTTCCCTGCCCTTTAATGCGCCCGTAGAAATCGAAGCCATCATCGAAGTGGAATGATCATGACCGCGCTGGACTGGCTCAAGGCTCGACCGATCGCCCATCGCGGCCTGCACGATCTCAACAATCAACGCTGGGAAAATACACTTTCGGCGTTCGAGGCCGCGGCAAGCGCCGGGTTCTCCATTGAATGTGACGTGCATCTTTCCGCCGATGGCGTAGCGGTCATATTTCATGACGAAGATCTGAAACGCCTGACAGGACAGGAAGGCAAGATCCATGAACTCACTGCTTCCGAAGCAGCAAGGCTGAAGGTCGGCAGCACCGCCGACCACGTTCCAACGCTTGCCGAAGCGCTCAAGCTCGTCGCCGGGCGCGTTCCCATCGTCATCGAACTGAAAGGCACCAAGGGGCGCGATGACGGGCTGGTCGCTGCGGTTGCCCGTGATCTCGCCGACTACAAGGGCGACACGGCTATCATGTCGTTTGATCATCATCTTATCCGGCTTTTCACGACGGACGCTCCCCGCATCCCCGGTGGTTTGACGGCGGAGGGCCTCGGCGATGACGACATGGAACGGCATTTTTCAATGCTCGCCTGCGATATCGCCTTTGTTTCATACAATGTGAACCACCTGCCAAACAGGTTCATCGATTTCGTGCGAAACAAGCTGGATATGCCCGTCATCAGCTGGACGGTACGGAGCCCGGAGATGAAAATCGTCAGCGACAACCATGTCGATCAGATCACCTTCGAGGGCTTTGATCCTATTTTGGCATAATTTCGCGCTGTCGACCGTCATTGGCGACAATTACATATTGTTCCTTGCATCTCCCTCCGGCAAGCATAGGTAAAGGATGAAGGAGAATGAGGTGACAATGGCTGCCGGCGACCAGCAGAGTTTCACCCTCCGCGTCTGCGGAGGGATCGGTGAGTTCGGCGTCGCTGAATGGTCAAGGCTATACGGTGCAAGTAAAACATTAAAATACACATACAACCCATTTTTATCATACAGCTTTCTTTCGTCTCTCGAAGATTCCGGCTGCGTTGGCCGCACAACAGGATGGCTGCCTCAATTCTTGCGTCTGGAGGGACAGAACGGGGAACTTGTGGGAGCGGCCCCCGGCTATCTGAAGAGCCACAGCCAGGGCGAATATGTGTTCGATCATGGCTGGGCCGACGCCTATGAGCGTGCTGGCGGGCGCTACTATCCCAAACTCCAGCTTTCCATCCCCTTCACGCCCGTGATGGCCCCGCGCCTGCTGTACAGTTCGGATCGGGCAGGATCGGCAGAGCGGCAAGCGCTTGCCCACGGCTTGCGACAACTGACGAAACAACTGGATATCTCATCGGCCCACGCCACGTTCCTGACTGACGACGAACTGCCCTTTTTCATCGAAGCCGGATTCCTTCACCGAACCGACCAACAGTTTCATTTCTTCAATCCGGGTTATGAAAACTACAGTGATTTTCTCGACACTCTGCAGTCGCGAAAGCGAAAAGCGTTGAGAAAGGAAAGAACGGAAGCGCTCTCGGGAGGCATCGAAATCGATCTCCTGACCGGCAGCGACCTGACGGAAGCCGTGTGGGATGATTTTTTCGCCTTCTACATGGATACCGGGAGTCGCAAATGGGGGCGTCCCTACCTTAATCGAAGGTTTTTCTCGCTGATTGGCGAGCGCATGGGAGAGGATATTCTTCTCGTCATGGCAAAACGACAGGGACGATATATTGCGGGCGCCATCAATTTCATCGGTTCCGACAGGTTGTATGGCCGCAACTGGGGCTGCATCGAAGATCATCCCTATCTGCATTTCGAGGTCTGCTATCATCAAGCCATCGAATTTGCGATCAGCAGAGGTCTGAAGGTCGTCGAAGCCGGGGCGCAGGGAGAGCATAAGCTTGCGCGCGGCTACGTACCTGTCACCACACACTCAGCGCACTACATTGCCAATGAAAATTTCCGGCGCGCAGTCGCCGATTATTTACGACGGGAGCGACAGGAGGTCTCCGAGATCAACGCTTTGCTCCAGACACATGCACCATTTCGCAGAACGCAAACCTGAACGGTTTCTCGCCTGCTCCAATGCCGTTATATCGTAGCCAGAGATTCATGTCGGAGAACAACAATGACTGCAACTTATGACGATAACAACATCTTTGCTAAAATCCTCCGTGGCGAGATCCCGTCATATCGCGTTTACGAAGATGACCACGCAATTGCCTTCATGGATGTGATGCCTCAAACCCCGGGGCATACACTGGTGGTTCCAAAGGCACCATCCAGAAACCTGCTCGATGCAGATCCCGAAACCCTTTCGAAAGTCATCCCTATCGTCCAGAAGATCGCCAGGGCGGCAAAGACAGCCTTCGCATCGGACGGTGTAATCGTATCGCAGTTCAACGAGCCAGCCGCTGGCCAAACGGTGTTTCACCTGCATTTTCACATCCTGCCGCGCTTTGAAGGCGTTCCCCTGAAGCCTCACACGGGCCAGATGGAAGATCAGGCTGTCCTTGCAGCCAACGCAGAGAAGCTTCGCGCACTCCTTTAAGAAAAAATCGAAGGCCATGTCACAAAGCGGGGAGTTGTCTCGTCTTATGTCGTGAACCTATTCTTGTGAAAGGAAACGAGCATGACTTCTCCGCGTCTGAACCCCTATCAAGTTGCCCCTGCTGCCATCAAGCCGATGGTGGACCTGCAAAACTACGTGCAGAACTGCGGGCTGGAGCACAGCCTCGTCGAACTGGTCAAAATCCGCGCCTCGCAGATCAACGGCTGCGCTTACTGTCTCAACATGCATACCGCAGATGCTCGCGCCGCCGGCGAAACCGAAGCGAGACTCTACCTCCTGAGCGCCTGGCATGAGTCAACGCTCTATACTCCTCGTGAAAGAGCCGCCCTCGCCTGGACCGACGCCTTGACGCTGGTAGCCCAGAGCCGGGCATCCGATGCTGATTATGAGCAAGCCGCAAGCCAATTCACGCCTGAGGAACTCGTCAAGTTAACGCTCCTGATTGGCACTATCAATGTATGGAACCGTATCGCAATAGGGTTCCGATCCATCCATCCTTCGGAAGCGAAGCAGAAGGCAGCTTGACATGGCAGACCTGCACGATTTCGAAACGCACCGCAGCTACCTGACCAGACTCGCCTACCGAATGCTGGGATCGGTCGCCGATGCGCAGGATATCGTGCAGGAAGCCTATCTGCGATGGCATGGAAGCGCGAGGCAGGATGTACGCCAGCCCCGCGCCTTCCTTTCAAGAATTGTAACCAGGCTCAGTCTGGACAGTTTGAAATCCGCGCGGCGGCGACGCGAAACATATGTCGGACCATGGCTTCCGGAGCCTGTCGTTCATGAAACGGGCTTCATCACGGAAATGCTGGAGGACGACCCGGCCGAAATATCGATTGCCCTTATGCTGGCGCTCGAAAAACTATCGCCGCTCGAGCGGGCGTCCTTCATTCTTCACGATATATTCGATGTCGGGTTCGATGAGATTGCGGCGATCATAAACCGCAATGAGGCCGCCTGCCGCCAATTGGCCGCACGGGCCAGAACGCATATTCGCTCGGAAAGACCACGCTTCAAACCGAAAGAGCAGGAAGCCGGCAAGTTCGTTCAGGCTTTTCTGCTCGCATCGCGACAGGGCGACGAAACGGCATTGCGTTCGATGCTTGCCGAAGATGCCCTCCTGCTCACCGATGGTGGAGGAAAGAAGCCGTCGGCGATCAACCCGCTTCATGGGGCGGATCGCACGTCGCGCTTCTTTACCGGTTTCGCTCGGAAAAACGCGTTCAAACTGCCGGAATGGCATTTACCCATCGAGATCAACGGGATGCCGGGCTTTCTAAGCGTCGAGGCCGGCGGCACGTTCCAGACGACGGCTCTCGACATACAAGACGGCCTCATTACGGGAATTTATGTCACCCGCAATCCCGACAAGCTGAAGCATCTCTTGCATCTTGTTCCAGATGAAATCAGGCAGAAGCTGATCGACTAAAGCAGAACCAATCCCGAAATCAGAATGATCTCGGCGATTGCAACTCCCACAATGATGCGCTTGCCCAGGAAAAAATAGGCGGTGAACCCTGCCGCTGCGGCGCCCATGCGGAGAAGGACAGGCGATTCGGCCAGTGCTCCGGCGGGATAAAGGATAAGCTGGGCAATAACGCCAGCGACGAGAGCGGTCGCCACCCCTCGAACAAGGACGAGTGCACTCGAATCCTCACTTATGCGCCCACCCGCGAAAACGCCGAGATATCGCCAGATATCCGTTGGAAGCCAACCCGCCAGCAGAATGAAGACATAGGGCCACCACCATTCATTCAGGCTTTGCCAGGTCATGTCATTCCATCCACTTTCTGCTCCACCCGGCATAGAGATACGCGATCAGGCCGCCCACGGCGCCGGTCAGAAGAAGATCGTATCCCGGAACCATTTCGTGAAAGACGGGCAGAAGCACAAGACCGGAAACCATGGCGACATGAACCGACCTGTCGCGGGCGGAGCCCCAGAGCGACGTCAGAAAATACATTGGCGTCAAGAAGAAGAGGGCGGCAAACAGGAGCGGTGGAAAACCGGCCGAGACGATATAGACGACCGCAACGACAATCATATTCGCGAGGACGAGACTGGAGCCGATTCCGGCAAAATAAGAAATGCGCATGTCGCGCGGCACACGGCTAAACCGCTCAAGCGCCATAACCCATGCTGTCACTGCAACGAAATGGGACAGCAGGAGAAGCGTCAGTTTTTTTGTGCGCGCAGCCCGGATTTCCGGAACGATAGCCATAACCATGGGCATCAACCGAACGGACGACAAGCTGACCGCAAGCGCGGTCGCGGGCAGCGAATAGCCCGCGTTGATGGAACCGATAAGGACAACCTTGGCAGGGAGCGCCCAGATGACGCCCGTCATGAACACGGCTTGCCAGACGGTAATGCCACTCTCCTTGGCAAGCCCCGCGAAACCGACAAAGGTGGTCATCAGGATCAGGGCCGGAACGCTTGTCAGCCGCGCCATACCCCGAAAATACCATGCGGTCCGGCTTTCGGTAGAAGACTCGACGTCAATGGAAGCGCTGTCAGGCATTCTTTCAATCTGAATACGAGAACGGAAATACCGCAAAAAGAAAAAGCCGCCAATCGCGGCTTTTCCTCATCTTTTGTCGCGTCATCCTTTGCGCGGCACCTTGGGCACGGAAACCGCAGAGGGCCTGGATGATTTGCTCTTTCCGTCGGCATCCGGCTTGCTTAACGAAGGGGATACGGGCATCTTTTTCGCAGCAACCTTCTTCTTGGCGGCGGGTTTCTTCGCCTCGGGCACTTCCCGCTTGGGCTTTATCGAAACCTCATCCGGAATTGCCATCAGGATGAGGCCCTTCAACCCGTCACCCTTGTCGCCAACGGTGACCTTGACAGTGCCGCCGTTCCTGAGCTTGCCGAACAGCACCTCATCAGCCAGCGGCTTCTTGATGTGCTCCTGAATGACGCGCGCCAGTGGACGGGCGCCCATGCGTTCGTCGTAGCCCCTATCCGCAAGCCATGCGATTGCCTCGTCGCTCAACTGGAATGTCACGCCGCGATCGGCGAGCTGCGCCTCAAGCTGAATGACGAATTTCTGCACCACCTGATGAATGACCGGAACCGGCAATGCGCCAAACGGAATGATCGCATCGAGACGGTTGCGGAATTCCGGCGTAAACAGCCGGGTTATCGCCTCCATGTCGTCGCCCTCGCGGCGTGACGATCCAAAGCCGATTGCCGGCTTCGCCATATCCTGCGCGCCCGCATTCGTCGTCATGATCAGGATGACGTTGCGGAAATCGATCTGCTTGCCGTTGTGGTCGGTCAGCTTTCCGTGGTCCATGACCTGCAACAGGATGTTGAACAGGTCCGGATGCGCCTTTTCGACCTCATCGAGCAGCAACACGCAATGCGGATGCTGGTCCACGCCATCTGTCAGCAGCCCGCCCTGATCGAAACCGACATAGCCCGGAGGCGCGCCCAGAAGCCGCGAAACCGTGTGCCGCTCCATATATTCCGACATATCGAAACGAAGCAGCTCGACCCCCAGAGACTTGGCCAGTTGCCGAGCAACTTCCGTCTTGCCGACGCCGGTCGGGCCAGAGAACAGATACGAACCAATCGGCTTTTCAGGTTCACGAAGCCCGGCGCGCGCCAGTTTGATCGACGACGATAGCGCCTCGATCGCCAGATCCTGACCGTAGACGACCCGCTTCAGTTCAGCCTCAAGGTTGGCCAGCACAGCCTCGTCGTCCTTGGAAACCGTCTTCGGTGGAATACGGGCCATCGTTGCGATCGTCGCCTCGATTTCCTTGACGCCAATGGACTTCTTCCGCTTGTTCTCCGGCAGAAGCATCTGGCTTGCTCCCGTCTCGTCGATAACGTCTATCGCCTTGTCCGGCAGCTTGCGATCATTAATGTAGCGCGCCGACAACTCGACGGCCGATTTGATCGCTTCATTGGTGTACTTGACCTTGTGGAAGTCCTCGAAATAGGGCTTTAGCCCCTTCATGATCTCGATAGCATCGGGCACTGAAGGCTCGTTGACATCGATTTTCTGGAACCGCCGCACAAGCGCCCTGTCCTTCTCGAAGAACTGGCGAAACTCCTTGTAAGTCGTTGAACCAATACAACGAATAGCGCCGGAAGACAAGGCGGGTTTCAACAGGTTCGACGCATCCATCGCGCCGCCGGAGGTCGCGCCGGCACCAATGATGGTATGAATTTCATCGATGAACAGAACCGCGCCCGGATATTCTTCCAGTTCCTTGATGACCTGCTTCAAACGCTCCTCAAAGTCGCCGCGATAGCGGGTGCCGGCAAGAAGCGAGCCCATATCGAGCGAAAAGATCGTCGCATCAAGCAAAACGCCCGGGACCTGCTTTTCGACAATGCGCTTTGCCAATCCTTCGGCGATTGCAGTCTTTCCGACGCCCGGATCACCCACATAAAGCGGGTTATTCTTCGACCGGCGGCAAAGCACCTGGATCGTTCGGTTGATTTCAGGATCGCGCCCGATAAGCGGATCGATCCGCCCCGAACGTGCCTTTTCATTCAGGTTCACGCAATAGGCGGAAAGAGCATCCTGCTTCTTCTTGGGGCCTTCCTCGTTCTCCGGCGTCGCCTGTTCGTCGTTATTCTCAGTCGCTCCGCGCGGGGACCGCAGTTCAGCGCCACCGGGTCGCTTTGAAATGCCGTGGGAAATATAGTTGACGGCATCATACCGCGTCATCTGCTGTTCCTGCAGGAAGTACGCGGCGTGGCTTTCTCGTTCCGCAAAAATGGCGACCAAGACGTTTGCACCGGTTACTTCCTCGCGATTGGATGACTGCACGTGAATAACGGCGCGCTGGATCACGCGTTGAAACGCAGCCGTCGGTTTCGAGTCCTCGTCATATCCCGTAACGAGATTGTCGAGTTCCCGATCCACATAGTCGGTGACGGTTTTTCTCAACTGTTCCAGATCGACATTGCAGGCACGCATCACGCTTCCCGCATCCTGATCGTCGATCAGGGAAAGCAATAGATGTTCCAGCGTCGCGTATTCGTGATGCCGTTCGTTGGCAAGTGTGAGCGCCTGATGCAGAGCCCGTTCAAGACTGGGTGAGAAAGATGGCATATGACCTCACTTCTTCTCCATAACGCATTGCAGCGGATGCTGGTTTTGACGCGCAAAGTCCATGACCTGCGTCATCTTGGATTCTGCGACCTCATAGGTATAGACGCCGCACTCCCCAACGCCGTGATTGTGCACATGCAACATGATGAGAGTCGCTTCGTCCCTGTTCTTTTGGAAGAATCTTTCAAGAACATGGACGACGAATTCCATGGGCGTATAGTCGTCATTCAACAGCAGAACCCTATACAGGCTGGGTCTCTTGGTCTTGGGTTTGGTTCGCGTAATGACTGCTGTGCCACGACCCGGTTCATTCCCGCCATTCTCATTGCCCTGTTGCATGATAGGTCGGTTGATATTCATGCGATCAGACACCCGCCAGTTCAAGTTCCGCATTGCTGCCCATTCATTTAGGGACTCTTCGCCAGATTTTAAGCCCTCCGTTCGTTGTTGCAATACGAAGAACACACAACAACCGGTTATTTAATCCTCCAGCACAAAAAATACCCGGACGTTTCCACCCAAGCCTCCAAGTCGAACGCCGCTTGTACGGCATCATTTCCTGACCTACGCGGCAATGACTTCAAACGGCTTGCGCACCTGCGTCACATAGTCGGCTGAAATTCACAGGCCCGCTCGCTTGGGCCAGACGTGCGTTCATCGGCTTAATTTCGCCAAAACTATCGATAAACCGAATAAAAAAATGAACACGCCGGTTACCATAAAGAAATTGGTAACGCTGATCGGACTAAGGTCGGAACAAGCAAAGCTGGCACCGTTCAGCCAACCGACCTGATTCCAGTAAAGTCCGAGTAGGTGTTCATCGTGCATTTCTTCATCCGTAAAGCCGTAAATTATTCTCGCAATGCGGCACGGATGTCGCTCGCCGCAACCCTGGCAGTGGCTTTGAGCTTCATCAGCCCCGGGGTAGCTGCGGCCAACCCCAAATATTCCGCGATTGTTATCGACGCGAACACCGGGAAAACGCTGTTTTCATCGAGTGCGAACGAGGCGCGGTTTCCCGCGTCCCTGACCAAGATGATGACGCTGTACATGCTGTTCGAAGCAATGGAAGCCGGGCGTGTCACGAAGGCGACGCAGATTCCTGTCTCGAAGTATGCGGCATCCCGACCACCCACAAAGATCGGCTTCAAGCCGGGGCAGAAGATCGCGGTGGAAGCGGCCATTCTCTCCCTTGTCACCCGATCTGCAAATGACGTCGCGGCCGCTATTGGCGAATTCCTGGGTGGCAGCGAGGCCAAGTTCGCTCAAATGATGACCAACAAGGCACGCCAGCTCGGAATGCGCAACACGACGTTCCGCAACGCCTCCGGCTTGCCAAACGCCTCGCAGAAGACGACCGCCTATGACATGGCCCTTCTCGGCCTGGCGTTGCGCGAGCATTTTCCGACCCAGTTCCGCTATTTTTCCTATCGCAGCTTCAAATATCGCGGCCAGACGATCGGCAATCACAATCGCCTGCTTGGCAAGGTCGAGGGCGTGGATGGCATCAAGACCGGCTACACCAATGCATCGGGTTTCAATCTCGTATCGACGGTCAACCGGGATGGCCGCAGGATCGTGGCAGTTGTCATGGGAGGGCGGACCGGACGCAGCCGCGATGCCCATATGACCAAACTCATTGAGGAATATTTGCCAAGCGCATCGCGCAAGGACGGCCCACCTCTGATCGCGGCAAGAAAGTCCGGCAACGTAACGGTTGCAGCACTGGATTTGCCGTCGTCGCACGAAGCACCCATTCCCGCTCAGCGCGAAGAGGCCGTCACGAGCGTCGAGGACATCGTGACAGCTTATGCTCCTGCTGAAACCGTTCGGCCGGAAGCGTTTGCCGCGCCGGTCCCCGCAACGCGTGTAGCTGTTTCTGTCGCCGAGACCGAGGAAGGTTCCACCGAGATCGATCCGGTCACCACGGCCTCAGCGCCCAGGAGTGGCTGGATCATCCAGATCGGCTCGCTACCATCGGCCGATGCCGCTGCGTCCGTCCTTCAAAAGGCAAGCACAGGCGTACAAGCGGTACTGGCTTCCGCTTCGCCTTATACGGAGACCTTCGTAAAGGGATCGACCACCTATTACCGCGCGCGGTTTGGTGGCTTTGAGAGCCGCAATGCTGCCCAGAAGGCCTGCAACGCGCTCAAGAAAAACTTCAGTTGCTATACGCTCGCGCGCTGATCGGCGCGGTAGCGGAAATAATTTCAAAACCCCGTTTTTGTTTTTTGTAGAAGGGTTTTACGAATGTCGGGCAAGCAAGACATCCTTGGCTTCGTTGATACGCGCGGCAAGGAAGGACGACCCCCCTTTGTCAGGATGAACGCGCTGCATCAGGCGGCGATGCGCCTGGCGGATCTCCGCCGCAGCGGCACCCCGCTCAAGACCAAGGATCTGGTAGGCCTCCTCCTCTGTCATGCTGCCAGAAGCCGTCGCGCGTCGCTGCCCCTTGTTCGCGTCCGCATCAGGGCTGTCGCGCCAATGAGCAAAACGCCGATCAAGATACGCTTCCAGTAATTCAAGGCTTTCACGGTCATCGATCAGCGCCCGGTGCAACGACAGCAGTTCATCCTTTTGCATGGTCGACAGGGCGCGACCCTCCTGCTCACCTGCCAGAACCACACCTTCCAGATCGCCGGTATCGTGATCAAGCTCCATCTCGAGGGCCGCGCTGCGCACGACGGAACTTCTTTTTTGCGGTCGTTTGACTGGCCCTTGCCCTGCCCATTCCCGCATGATCAGGCTCAAGGATCCCGCGAGCAGCAAGCCTCCGATCCCGACGCGCCCCATGAATGTCAATGCCAACCCGATGATGGCGAGCACCACCGGCAATATGATTCGGATCATTCGCGCGACGGAGGCTGGATTGGCCGAACTCACCCATCGCAGCAGGAAGAAGCCCGCAACCGAGATCAGTATCAGGTAGAGGACTATCATCGTCTACGCCGCTCCCTGGGTCAGTTTTTCTTACCCATCTGGCCAATGAGCAACCGATCGCTCTCCGTGTTGCGTGATTGCAAAGCCTTCAAACCTCCCGTCGCATAGATCGCGATTGACGAGAGCAGACGGGCCAGCGTCGCTGCCGATGCGTGATCGAAGCGAAACCATGCGCCACGAGACAGGCGCGCAATCTCCCGCAACGCTGTTTCCGCGACGTGATCCCGTCCCTCCTGAAAAGCGAATACCGGAACGCCCTTGATGCCAAGCCGGCCAGCATAGTCGCACAATTCGTCGACATGCTCCTCCATCGCATCGCCGATGAACACCACCGCGCTCAGTGGCGCCCGTGAATGTTCCTCCAGGGCATGCTTCAGCACCTTGCGGATTTGCGTTTGCCCTCCCCGGCAATCGATTTTCTGCATCAGCGCTTTCAAGGTTTTGCCGTCGGGCACAAATCGCGATGCGCGGCATTCATCATAGCCGCGATAATAAACCAGTTGCACCGAAAGCGATCCGTCACGGCTCACTGCGTCAAACATTTCCGACTGGAGATTGCAGGCCAGATCCCATGTCGGCTGCCTGCTCATAGTGGCGTCGAGGGCAAAGACAATCCGTCCCTTGCCGTCCTGAGACGTTTTTATGTGGCGCGCCTTGTCGAGGAAGGCCGTTAACTCCTCTTTGGAGGAACGTTCCTTTTTCAGAATCGCGTTATCGCTTGCAGGGCGAGCGGGAAGCTTGGTCATAGCAAATAGAATCTGGCGAATATTCCTGAAAGTGCAAGATGCAGAACGAAGAGTTTACAAGAGGCCCAGATCTGCAAGCTCGCGCCGAAGCTCGGGAGGCAGCGCGCCCGTCCGGGAATCGGAGCCTTCATCGACCGGCGCATCTTCTTTCGTAAGGTAGCGCCATCCCTGGAATGCGCGACGCGGCTGCCATTGCGTCGGAACAATTTTGGGCTCCAGCACCAGATGGCAGCGCTGAATACCTTCGTCATCGACAAAGGTCCGGATGTCCAGCAACCGCTGGCGGCACTGGATATTCGCCTTGATCACCCAGTAGAGCGAACCGCCCGCAAGCAGTTCCTCTCCCCGTTTGGGTACCATGCGTGTCGTGTGAAACTGCTCCGCCGGAAGACCTGCCTCTCGTCGTTCACCGAGACGAAAATCGATCCATGCAGCGAGTTCTTCAATACTGCTGCAGCCGACGCAAAGCTTGACGAGGTTGAGAGCCATGCTCTGGATTTACTCCTTGAACCGGAAAGTTCAACCGATGGAACCCATTTCTCCACAAAGCGCTACGAAACGCCGCAAAGAGCCGTCCCCGTCAGCACTCCACGACATTCACAGCCAATCCGCCCTGACTGGTTTCCTTGTAGCGCTCGCTCATATCCAGCCCGGTCTGGCGCATGGTTTCAATGCACGCATCCAGCGGCACGAAATGCGTTCCGTCTCCTTTTATAGCGAGTGATGCGGCCGTTACCGCCTTGACAGCACCGAGCGCATTTCGCTCGATGCATGGCACCTGCACAAGCCCCGCCACCGGATCGCACGTCATGCCAAGATGATGTTCCAGCGCGATCTCGGCTGCATTCTCCACTTGCGCGGGCGTGCCGCCAAGCACTGCGGCCAGTCCCGCCGCCGCCATGGCCGAAGCGGAACCCACCTCACCTTGGCAGCCGACTTCGGCGCCTGAAATGGATGCGTTATGCTTGATCACCCCACCAATCGCCGCGGATGTCAGCAGGAAGTCGCGAATGCCCTTGGCATCGGCATCATCATGGAAATGGAGGTAATAGCGCAGAACCGCTGGCACGACGCCAGCCGCGCCATTGGTCGGGGCCGTCACCACGCGACCGCCGGCCGCGTTCTCCTCGTTCACCGCCATCGCATAGACGGAAAGCCAATCATTGGCGAGCAGAGGATTGATACGGTTCTGGCGCCATTCTTCCTGCAACCGGTCATGAAGATAGCGGGCGCGGCGCTTGACGTTCAGCCCCCCCGGCATGATGCCTTCCTGCTGCAAGCCCCTGTCGATGCAGGAGCGCATCGCGCCCCAGATCTTGTCGAGGCCGTCATCGAGCGTATCCCTGCTCATCGAGGCTTCTTCATTCGCGCGCTTCATCTCTGCAATCGAAAGGCCACTTTCGTTGGCCATGCCCAGCATTTCGGCAGCATTCGAAAAAGGAAACGGAACCTTGGCCTCTCCATCCTTTTCGGATCTGTTGCGGCTTCGGGCCAGATCCTCTTCGGAGACCACGAAGCCACCGCCGATCGAATAGTAAACCCGACGCAGAAGCATCCTGCCATCGGCATCATAGGCCTCGAACGCCATGCCGTTGGCGTGTCCCGGGAGCGGCGTGCGCCGGTCCATGACGAGATCCGCATCCGGATCGAAATGATAGGCTGGATGGCCCGGCGGACAAACAGCCTTGTCCTCTCTCACCTTCGCCAGCCTTGCCTCCATGGCGTCGGGGTCGATCGTGTCGGGTTTCTCGCCACACAATCCCAGAATGACCGCGCGGTCGGTCGCATGTCCAATACCGGTGAATGCAAGGGAGCCATGCAGGCGCGCAACGATACGGTGTACTTTCGTACCCACCGGACGCGGCCAATCGCCATCCTGAATTTCCGCGAGAAACATTCCTGCGGCGGTCATTGGACCCATTGTGTGTGAGCTCGAAGGCCCTATCCCAATCTTGTAGAGATCGAAAACTGACAGAAACATGCAACCGCCCTTACGCCAAGCAATCAACCACCTATGGATGATAATGGTGATTGTACAGCCGATAGTGAAGTCAGCCATCGACCTGATTTGGCAATTCTACGACAAATCATCAGCCAAAAATAAAAAAGTGCGGCAAGCCGCACTTTTCGAAACTGTCAGAATGTATGACTTTGTTTCAGCCTGCCGCTACGACCGTAGCAGTACCGCTGGTCCCAGCGAGATAGATGATGAACATGAGGCCGGCAAAACCGACGACTGCCCAGGCAGTGATGCCCCAGCAGGATTTCTGAACACGTTCGTCCATGAACAACCCCGAAACAGTGTTAAACTCTGGCTGCCACAATCTCTGGATGCGGCAACCGCTTGGGGCCGCTCCTATAGGACGGCACAGTTCGCTTAGCAACAGCAAAAATGGCAGAAACCTGTTCTCCGCGCCCGCCGCAACATAGTCAACAGGTGATTAATCCTTTTGAATTCAAACGACTAAACCATCTTTCTCCATTCATTGTTCATTCATATCTGTGGCAAATTTGAGCCCATTGCGAAACAACTCTGGCCAAAGCCCCGCGGCTGCAAGTAACTTGCATCCTCAGGACATCTCTGGAATCGCGCCGTGGACTATTCGACAACATTTTTTTGGCTGGACCTGATCGCCATCTCATTTTTTGTAGCGGGGTGGCTGGTCTATTCCGCAATGACGGAAGGCAGGTTCATCAATCGTCGGTCGCTGACCGCGCTCATGAATGAATCGCGCAGGCAGTGGATGCGGACCATGGCCGGACGTGAACTCAGAATGATCGACACAAGCATCATGATGGGATTGCAGCAGGGAACGGCATTCTTCGCCTCGACGTGCATTTTTGCCATAGGCGGCTGCTTCGCGCTTCTCAATTCGTCCAACAAGGTGATGGAGATCTTCCGCGACCTGCCGTTTATCATCAATACAACACCGGCGCTTTTTGAAGCCAAGGTCATGGGGCTTCTGGTCGTCATCGCCTATGCCTTCTTCAAGTTTGCATGGTCATATCGCTTGTTCAACTATTGCTCCATTTTGCTGGGTTCGGTTCCGATGGTGCGAGAGCGATCGCCCGACGATCCTTTGGTCGAGGCGAGCGTCAAGCGGGTTTCGGATATGAACATTCTCGCCGGTCTTCATTTCAATCGCGGCCTTCGCGGGATCTTCTTCTCAATCGGCTATCTGGGTTGGTTTCTGGGTCCGATTATCTTTCTGATCACCACGGCTTGCGTACTGTACGTTCTTTTCCGTCGCCAGTTTTATTCAAAAGCCCGAAGCGCGGTCATCGAACAATTGCCGTCATGATCCGACAGGTCGGAAGAATGGCAAAGGTCGGCATCATTGCCTTGTACCGATAAGATGTGGAAGGCTGGAAATGGTGGCTGAAACGCAGCAGAAACGCCCACGGCTCGCCCGGCTCGACATTGCGCGCGGCATAGCCCTCATCGCTATGGCAATCTATCATTGCGCGTGGGATTTCGAGTTTTTCGGCTATCTCGACCCCGCCACGACAACGCAAGGCGGGTGGAAACTCTTCGCCCGCGGCATTGCATCAAGCTTCCTGATGCTGGTGGGCTTCAGCCTGGTGCTGGCTCATGGCAAGGGCATACGGTGGAGCCAATCCACCCGTCGCCTCGTCCAGATCGGCGCTGCGGCAGCGGCGATAACGCTGGCAACGTGGTATTTCACGCCGGGCACCTTCGTCTTTTTTGGCATTCTCCATCATATCGCCCTTGCAAGCATCATCGGGCTTGCATTTTTGCGGCTGCCGTTTCCCGCACTTTTTGCAATGGCGGCTGTTGTGGTCGCCGCGCCCCATTATCTTCGGGCCGATTGGTTCGATTATCCAGCCCTTTGGTGGGTTGGCCTTTCCACCATTCCGATCAAGTCGAACGATTATGTACCGCTCCTGCCGTGGTTTGCAGCGGTCCTTACCGGAATGGGGCTTGCGCGCCTCTTTCAGTATGGCGGGTTCATGCGCTGGCTACAGGGCGACATCCAGCCGTTTTGGCTGAACCGTCCGCTTACTTTCATAGGCAGGCATAGCCTTGCCTTCTACCTCATCCATCAACCCGTACTGATCAGCATGGTGTTTTTGCTTTCGCTCGTCTCTCCTCCCGTAGCACAAACGCCGCAACAGGCCTTCGCCCGAACATGCGAGCAAGGCTGTGCTGCGAACAGCGACAAGGCATTTTGCCAGCGTTTTTGCAGCTGCGTGATCGCAGATTTCGAGGCAAAAGAGATTTTTGATGAGGTCTATGCAGGAAAACGCGATGTGGAAAACGATCCCAGCGTTCTGGACACAATCACGCTCTGCACCGAAAGCAGCGAAGAAATGCCGCCGCAATAGAGAAACTGCAGGATCGGGCCTGCGAACTGGCATCGGCTTTCGGTCTGGATTCGGATAAACCCAACCGGTTGGATCATTTCGCCGTATCCGCGAAATAATCCCGGCGTCGTCACGTATTGACACCGAGTTCGGCCAGTCGCTCTATGCAGGATTCCTCAATCCGGTCGAACTCGCCCAGGGTATCCTCGATATCCCGGCGCTTTTGCCTGAGATCCCCCCGCTTTTCTTCGACCCGTTTCATCAGAAGCCGCAACTGACCGGCTTCTCCCGGCGGCTCTCTGTACATCTGGATGATTTCGTGAATTTCCGCGATGGAAAAACCCAGCCGTTTTCCCCGGAGGATTTGCTTCAGAAGATGCCTGTCCGACGGGCGGAAAAGGCGGGTGCGCCCCCTCCGGACGGGATGGATCAACCCCTCATCCTCATAGAAGCGCAGCGTCCGGGTCGATATTCCGAACTCGCGGGTCAGCTCTGTAATCGTGTAGTACTCTCGCATGGCGGCTTCCAACTGTCTTTGCGCGATAGATCGGCGGATTGCAGTTGTGCGCCCGCTGTTACGTAAAAGTCAATCTAGAACGGGTGATAAGCGCAATTGTTATCCGATGCCGCTGGCCGGATTGTTGGTCTGGTCAGTACAGCCCGAACCACCAGGCAGCCAGCCCGAGGAATGCGAAAAAACCCGTCACGTCCGTAACCATCGTAACGAAGACGCCGGACGCAATAGCAGGATCGGCACCGAACCGGTTGAGAACCAGCGGGATCATGATACCGGCCAGTGCCGCCGCCAGCATATTGATGACCATCGCGGCAGCGATGATGCCACCCACCTCATAATTGTCGAACCAGAGCGCCGCCACGATGCCAATCAGCGTGGCGAATATGATTCCGTTCAAAAGGCCCACGGTCGTTTCGCGGCGGATAATGCGCCCCGCATTGTAGATGTCTAGATCGCGCGTCGCCAATGCGCGGACTGTGATGGTCATCGTCTGGGTCGCCGCATTACCGCCCATTGAGGCAACGATAGGCATCAGGACGGCAAGAGCCACCATTTGCTGGATCGTTCCATCGAAAAGTGCGATCACCGATGCGGAGAGAAACGCCGTCAGCAGGTTCACCAGAAGCCATGGAGCGCGGGAACGCGACGTGGAAACAATCGAGTCCGACAGTTCCTCGTCGCCCACGCCACCCATGCGCAGAATATCCTCCTCCGCCTCCTGCTGGATAACGTCAACGACATCGTCGATGGTCAGCACACCGACAAGCCGCTCGTTTTCGTCCACGACAGCGGCGGAAAGCAGGTCGTACTGCTCAAAGATCTGGGCGGCTTCCTCCTGATCCATCGTCGCCGGTATCGCATGGCGCATTTCATGCATGATCTCTTCGATCTTTACACTCCGTTGCGTCCTCAGGATGCGAAAGAGATCAACCGCGCCCAGCAGCTTGAAGCTCGGATCAATGACGAAAATCTGCAGAAAGGACTCCGGCAAATCCTTGTCTTCACGCATGTAGTCGATGGTCTGCCCGACCGTCCAGAACGGTGGAACCGCCACAAACTCGGTCTGCATGCGCCGACCAGCGGTTTCCTCAGGATAGCTGAGGGAACGGCGAAGCCGAATTCGCTCGACGAAAGGCAGTTTCGAGAGAATTTCGTCCTGATCCTCCTGATCGAGATCCTCAAGAATATAGACAGCATCGTCGGAATCGAGATCCTGTACCGCTTCGGCAATCTGCTCGTTGGGCAGCGCATCCACGATTTCCAGACGGATCACCTCATCGACTTCCGTAAGCGCGGCAAAGTCGAAATTTTCGCCAAGAAGGCTGATCAGGGCACGGCGCTGTTCGGGCTGTAGCGCCTCCAGAAGATCGCCCATCTCCGACTCGTGAAGATTTCCCACCAGATTGCGCAGCGCCAGCGTATCCCGATCGGCGATGGCAGCACCGACCTTCGCCAGAAAGGACGAACTGATTGCATCGTCAGCGCCGTAGATATCGGCGGGTTCGCGTTCCTCGTTCTCGTTTACATCAGCGCTTTCTGGATCAGCCATGCATTCTCTCGTCGGTCTTCAAAGGTTGGGCATTGCCGTCGCGCTCAATCATCGCCAGACGAATGAAGTTACTCAGCAAGTCATATCCGGTCTCCGTTAAAACAGATTCCGGATGAAATTGAACGCCGTAAGTTAAATGGGAGTTATGCGCTACAGCCATGACCTCACCTTGCTCCGAACGCGCCGTTATCCTCAGGGGTAGCGCCGTCAGGCTTTGCCCATCGATAATGAGCGAATGATAGCGCGCCGCGCGAAAAGGGTTGTCCAATCCCTCGAAAAGGCCCGAACCATCATGCAAAATTGCCGATGCCCGCCCATGCATGGGTTCCTTTGCTCTCGTCACGACACCGCCGAAAGCTTCGCCGATGCACTGATGACCAAGGCAAATACCCAATATCGGGATGCGACCACTCAATGACCGGATGATATCAAGCGACTGCCCCGCCTCCTTCGGCCCGCAAGGGCCAGGAGAAAGAACAATCGCAGACGGGGCAAGCGATGCGACCTGCACGGGCGAGATCAGATCGTTGCGGACGACCCGCGTGTCCTGGCCAAGTTCGACAAAATAGCGGGCGACCGTGAATACAAAGGAATCGTAGTTGTCGATGATCAGGATCATGCCGTCACCGCATCGGATCTTGCCTGAAACGCGCTGAAAATTCGATCCGCCTTGTCGAGAGTCTCCTCATATTCAGCATATGGGTCGGAAAGCACCGTAATACCTCCCCCTGCGTGAAGAACGGCCGTCCCGTTCTGGAACTGAACGGTTCTGATCGCAATATTGCCGTCAAATGCGCCATCGAAACCGAGGAAGCCGATCGATCCGCAATAGACGCCCCGCGCTTCCCGCTCGATTTCGGTGATGATTTCCATCGCACGAACCTTGGGCGCGCCCGTAATGGACCCTCCGGGAAATGCCGCCTGCAACAGATCAAGGGCCGTTTTGCTCTCGGACAGGACCCCATGCACGACCGAAACCAGATGGTGGACATTCGCATAGCTTTCGACCCCGCATAAAACGGAAACGTTCACGCTGAACGGCTTGCAAACTCTCGACAGATCATTGCGCATCAGATCAACGATCATGACGTTCTCGGCACGATCCTTTTCCGAATTCGACAGGATTTTCGCCCTCACCGCATCTTCCTTCGGATCCCGCGCTCGCACAATCGTTCCCTTGATCGGACGGGTTTCAACCGCAACGCCGTCCGTGCGGAGAAATCGCTCCGGGGAGCTGGACGCCACGACAAGCGCATCATGTTCCAGATAGGCTGCGAAAGTCGCCGGGTTTTGCCTCCTCAATCCGCCATAGAAGCCCCACGCGTCGAAACCCGTCGGGAGTTTTGCCACAAAGCGCTGTGCGATATTGACCTGAAAAATATCGCCTTCCAGTATTCGCTCGATCACGGTTCGCACGGCGGCAGCATAGGACTCTCGCGAAAAATTGGAACGCCAGTCCGAACGGGCAATCGTTGCGGTTGCTGTGGGCTCATTATTGGCCTGCGCGAGCTGCTCCAGAACCTGCATCCCGCGATGTTCCGCCCTCGCCTTGCGCTTTGCCGGCCCGGTTTCCGGAAATCCGGATGAAATCAGCCAGGCCTTGTGCTGTTGATGATCGAAGGCGAGAACCGCATCGTAGAAATTGAGCGAGGCCTGGGGAATTTCGCCATGCGGTGGCGTGGATGCCTGGGGCAGGTTTTCGAACAATCGCCCGAATTCATATGAGAAAAAGCCGATTGCGCCGCCCTGAAAGGGTGGGAGACCCGGAATTGTCGCCGCCGGATACAAAGCCATGATCTGGCGCAATGCTTCCACAGGCGGCGCATCGATCACGCCGCCGTTCCAGGCTGCCTCGCGATTGCGAATCACGAAAGTTCCGAAGGGTTCGGCGGCAACGTAGGAGTATCGCCCAAGCTCCGGATGCCTCATGGCGCTGTCGAGAAAACTCAATCCGCTGAGAGAGCGTAGCCGGGCTGCGGCTTCATACGGTTCCAGCCATGGAATCTTCCGTATATGCACGCCGATAACCCTTTCCCTGTTTGAGGAGTAGTCACCCAATCCGATCGTTCGTTCCGGCTGAAAATATCCTCAAACCGGCATCGATCAACGTGCAATATATAGCGTGAATCTGGGTCTCAAAGATATTGGCGCTTGCCGATTTTCATCGAGACGAGTGGGGAAATTTCTGTCGCCAAGGAGTCCGTTTCAGGCCCTGAATAGCGAGAGATAAAGACGCATCATTTCCTGATGCTGTTCCCCTACATATCCTGAAGGAAGGGAAATGGTGCGGTCGAGAAGACTCGAACTTCCACGGGTTGCCCCACAGCGACCTCAACGCTGCGCGTCTACCAATTCCGCCACGACCGCACGTGGTAGAAGCCGAACTTGTCGGCTCGCGGCATGTAGCAAATCAGTTTACGGGACACAAGCCCAATATGATGCCTTCGACACTGTTTTTCTTCGTCTTTTGAAGAGGGTCCATTATTATTGGGGAAAGCTCGACTGGAACTTTCGGCCCGGAAGGTCCATATCGGTGAAAAATCAGGAATGATTCCAGATATGAGCAGCCGAAACACCCCGAATCCGACCCTTTTTCCACGAATCGATACACCCGAAGTCGAGTGGTTGATAGAAGACGGCCTGACGGACTATCCAACAGCCCTCGCCTTCATGGAGAAACGTGTTGCCGCAATCAGCAATGGCACGGCCAATGAGTTGATCTGGCTTGTGGAACACCCGAATCTCTACACGGCGGGAACAAGCGCAAAGGAATCGGATCTGCTTCAGCCGGACAGGTTTCCGGTCTTTGCCACAGGCCGCGGCGGTGAATACACCTATCATGGCCCCGGCCAGCGCGTGGTCTACGTCATGCTCGATCTCAAGCGCCGCAAGGAAGATATCCGCGCGTTTATCAGCGCCCTTGAAGAATGGATCATCCGCACGCTCGGATCATTCAACGTCAAGGGTGAGCGCCGCGAGGATCGCGTCGGCGTATGGGTTTCGCGGCCTGAAAAGCCACCGCTGCCCGACGGCTCCCCCAGTGAGGACAAGATCGCCGCCATTGGCATCCGCCTGCGAAAATGGGTCAGTTTTCACGGCATAGCCATCAATGTCGAGCCGGAACTGGTCAACTTCGGCGGCATCGTTCCCTGCGGCATTCAAGGTTACGGCGTGACGAGCCTTGTTGACCTTGGCCTGCCCGTGACGATGGACGACCTTGATCATAGCCTGTACGAATCATTCTCCGGTGTGTTCGGACCGGTAAAACCCGCCTGAGAGTAGTGGGGACAAAAAGTTCACGCTACTCGAATTCCATGATCACGGCATCGACGGCCAGACTGTCGCCCTGCTCGACCTTGATCGATGCGACGGTCAAATCGCGTTCCGCTCGCAGAACATTTTCCATCTTCATGGCCTCGACAATGGCAAGAGTCTCTCCGGCCTTGACCTCCTGCCCTTCGACCACATTGAGCAACACCACCAGTCCCGGCATCGGGCAAAGCAGCATTTTTGATGTGTCGGGCGGCAGTTTGACCGGCATCAACCGGTCAAGCGCGGCAATATTGAGAGAGAAGGTACGCGCGACGACCGACATACCCTTCCAGTCGATTCGCACGCCATTCAGGACGGGACGCAATTGCGCCTTGACCGACTGCTCCCCGACAAACCCTTCCCAAACAGGAAAACCGGGCCGCCAGTCGGAATGAACGGTGACCACCTCGCCGCCCCTCACGGCGGCATCGAATTTCAGCGGTAGCTTCGCCGCGCCCGCCCTGATGCTGACGGGAATATAATCGTCGCCTATGCGCACTTCCCAATCGGCACGCAACCTGCCGCTATGGGCCCGCAACCGATCCTTGAAACTGTCCAGTCGCTGCTTGCGAACGAGTTCGGCGGACAGCGCGATGACCGCGAGAATCGCGAGATCGCCCTGTGTCGGGATGACGGGCTGGAACCCGTCCGGAAACTCTTCGGCTATGAAGCCTGTCGAGAGTCGCCCTTCACGCCAGCGCGGATGTTGCATGAGAGCCGAGAGAAACGGAATATTATGCTGAACGCCGTCAACGACGAATGTATCGAGTGCGTCCGCCATGGCGTCGATCGCCTGAATGCGCGTCGGCGCCCATGTGCAAAGTTTGGCCACCATGGGATCATAGAACATCGATATTTCCGATCCTTCGGTAACACCCGTGTCATTGCGAATGATCGCGTTGCCGCTCGGCCCCTCCTGCGGCGGGCGGTACCGGGTAAGGCGACCTGTTGACGGCAGGAAATTTCGATAGGGATCTTCCGCGTATAACCGGCTTTCGATGGCCCATCCGTTCAGCCTGATGTCGCCCTGTTTCAACGCCAGCTTGTCGCCGGCGGCAACACGAATCATCTGCTCCACCAGATCGATGCCGGTAACGAGTTCAGTCACCGGATGCTCAACCTGAAGTCTCGTATTCATTTCCAGAAAGTAGAAATTGCGGTCCTTGTCGACGATGAACTCGACGGTCCCGGCACTCTGGTAGTCCACGGCCTTCGCAAGCGCCACGGCCTGCTCGCCCATCGCCTCCCGCGTTTTTGCATCAAGGAACGGCGACGGCGCTTCCTCGACCACCTTTTGATTGCGGCGCTGTACGGAACACTCGCGTTCGCCCAGATAGATACAGTTGCCGTGCGCGTCGGCGAGAACCTGAATTTCGATGTGGCGCGGTTCAACGATGAACTTCTCGATAAAGATACGATCGTCGCCAAAGGAACTGCGGGCTTCCGAGGCTGCACGGTCGAAACCGTCGCGGACCTCGCTCTCGCTCCACGCGATGCGCATTCCCTTGCCGCCGCCACCTGCGGACGCCTTGATCATCACGGGATAGCCGATCTTCCCGGCTATCTCTTCAGCGTGGGCGGCATCCCGAATGACATCCAGAAAGCCGGGTACGGTATTGACCTTCGCGGCATTGGCGAATTTCTTCGACTCGATCTTGTCGCCCATGGCGATAATGGCCTTGGGCTTGGGGCCGATGAAGATGATCCCTTCCTTCTCCAGTGCCTCACAAAAGGATGCCCGCTCCGACAGGAAGCCATAGCCGGGGTGCACCGCCTCGACCCCGGTTTGCTTGCAGGCTTCAATGATCTTGCCCGCGAGCAGATAGCTTTCGGAAGCCGCAGACGGGCCGATACGAACCGCCTCGTCCGCCATCTCGACATGAACCGCATCCTTGTCGGCGTCGGAATAGACCGCAACCGTCGCTATCCCCATCTTCCGTGCGGTTTTGATAACCCGGCAAGCGATTTCACCACGATTGGCGATCAGTATCTTTTTGAACATGCGGTTTGCCTCCCGAATCTCATGCTATTGGGATTACCGATCGCGCTCAAGCGGAGACAAACGCTGGCGCGCAAGGCAATTCTCAGGGTTGCATCGTTGCCAGCGCGGCCTTCTGCGCTCCGACGCGCTCACGCCAGAATACATAAACCCCGGAACCGACAATAATCAAAATGCCGATCCATTTGGTCAGGCTCGGAAACTCCGCGAAAACCACAAGGCCAATCAGAACCGCCATGACGATTTCCAGATATTGAAAGGGCGCGAGCAGCGAGGCCGGGATCAGACGCGACGCATGAACGACCAGCAGGTGCCCGACGGTCGCAATCGCGCCAATGGACACGAGAAGCGCCCACGGAAGCGACCCCGAAGGCATTCCGGCAGACAGGTCATCTATTTGAAGCAAGGAACCGGCAATCAGTATCGCTCCTGTGATCAGGGAGCCACCCAGCCCGGCATAGAGCTGCATCACCAGCGGACTGTCATCCGCCGAATATACTCTGTTCAGGATAAGGTAGATGGCGAAAAATGTTGCCGTCACCAGCGGCAGCAGGGACACCCAGCCAAACACTTCCCAGCTTGGCTGGATGACAAGCAACGTCCCCAGAAAGCCGACGGCGACTGCGGAGAGCCGCCGCCAGCCCACCTGCTCCTTGAGGATAACCGCGGACAGGAGCGTCAGAATGAGCGGCTCGACGAAGAAGATCGCCAGAGCATCCGCCAGCGGCATGTATTTGATAGCGACAAAGAAGCAAACGCCGCCGATCCCCATCAGCGACCCACGGATAAGATTTCCGTTGAGATTGCGCGTTTTAAGTGCGCCCATCCCGCGAAGCGCCAGAATGATAGCAAGCGTGATCAGCGACTGAAAGAAGAAGCGGCCAAAGGTGACGGTTGCGGGCGGCACATTGTCCACGATCGAGAGCCACTTGCCAATGGCATCCATGATGGGGAGAAAAAACATCGCCGCGGCCATCGCGGCGATACCCTTTGTCGTCGATTGGGTATCTCCACCCATGGCATGACCTGATCAAATGTTTCCGAACTCGGCGGGCTTACCACATCACCGCACAGCTTCCCATTCGGAAAACATCATTTCGTCGGAAAGTGAGCGTTAAAGCCCTTCCGGTATCCTCTTCGGCAGTACCCAGGTTTTGCAGCCCGCTAGGTTGGCAAGGCCCGGCGGGCCGGATATATACCGACAAGGAACGAACTAAGAACCCTTGTCGCCTTCGCTGACAAAGCGTGGCAATATCATACGTGATTCGATTTACCCGCACCTGGTCAGATAACTGATGAATGACAGCAATGATCTCTTCGCAGCGCCGGTCAATGTTGCCCGTGAAGCGGTGATAACACCTGCCCCGAGCGCACCGGCACGCCAATCGGAACCTGCGCCCAAGCTCCCCCCGAAGAGCGCCTCCGAGAACGGCCATAGCTATGGCGCGTCCGATATCGAGGTTCTGGAAGGGCTGGAGCCCGTTCGCCGCCGGCCCGGCATGTATATCGGTGGAACCGACGAGAAAGCGCTCCATCATCTTTTCGCCGAAGTCATCGACAACTCGATGGACGAGGCCGTCGCCGGACACGCCAATTTTATCGAGATCGACCTCGACAAGGACGGCTTTCTTTCCGTCACCGACAATGGCCGCGGCATCCCGGTGGAACCACACCCGAAGTTCAAGGATAAATCCACCGTCGAAGTGGTAATGACCATTCTTCACGCGGGCGGCAAGTTCGACAGCAAGGCCTATGAGACGTCGGGTGGTTTGCACGGCGTGGGCGTTTCCGTCGTCAACGCGCTTTCCGACAGTCTCGAGATCGAAGTCGCGCGTAACCGGCGCCTCTATCGCCAATTGTTCTCGCGCGGCAAGCCCCTCGGCCCTCTTCGGGACGTGGGGGAAGTTCATAATCGGCGTGGCACGCGTGTCCGGTTTCATCCCGATCCCGATATTTTTGGCAAAGGCGCCAAGTTCGACCCTGCCCGGCTCTATCGGATGGCGCGATCGAAGGCCTATCTGTTCGGCGGTGTCGAAATCCGCTGGAATTGCGACCCATCCCTTCTTGATCCGAAGGAAGGCACGCCCGAGAAGGCTGTCTTTCATTTCCCTGGAGGGCTCAAGGACTATCTGGCGGCATCTCTCGGGAAGGACTATCAGGTCACACGCGAGATTTTTTCCGGAAAGACCGAGAAGCAAGGCGGTCATGGCGCACTCGAATGGGCAGTGACCTGGTACGGCGGCGACGGCTTCGTCAATTCCTACTGCAATACGATTCCGACAGCGGAAGGCGGCACGCATGAAGCGGGCTTCCGCATCGCGCTGGCGCGAGGGCTGAAAGCCTATGCTGAACTGACCGGCAACAAGCGCGCATCGATCATCACGACCGATGACGTAATGATTTCCGCCGCCGGCATGCTTTCGGCCTTCATCCGCGAACCGGAATTCGTTGGCCAGACAAAGGACAAGCTGGCGACTGTCGAAGCCCAGAAAATCGTCGAGAACGCCATTCGCGATCCTTTCGACCACTGGCTTGCAGCCTCCCCGCAGGAGGCGTCGAAGCTGCTCGACTGGGTCGTCGAGCGCGCGGAAGAGCGCGTTCGCAGACGGCAGGAAAAGGAAGTCAGCCGCAAAACCGCCGTGCGCAAGTTGCGCCTTCCGGGCAAGCTGGCGGATTGCACGCAAAACGCTGCGGCAGGCGCTGAAATCTTCATCGTCGAGGGAGATTCGGCAGGCGGCTCCGCCAAGCAGGCACGGGATCGCAAGATGCAAGCCATTCTTCCCCTTCGCGGCAAGATCCTGAATGTTGCAAGCGCGGGACGTGACAAGCTGACAGCAAACCAGCAGATCGGCGATCTGATCCAGGCTCTCGGATGCGGCACGCGCTCCAAATATCGCGATGAAGATCTTCGCTATGACCGCGTCATCATCATGACTGACGCCGACGTGGACGGTGCGCATATTGCATCCTTGCTGATTACCTTCTTTTATCAGGAGACGCCCGATCTCATCAGTAATGGACATCTTTACCTAGCCGTCCCACCGCTTTACCGGCTTTCGCAGGGCGGCAAGACGGCTTATGCCCGTGATGACCGGCACAAGGACGAGTTGATGAAAACAATGTTCACCGGCAGGGGCAAGGTGGAGATTGGCCGTTTCAAGGGTTTGGGCGAAATGCGCGCAGATCAGTTGAAGGAAACAACGATGGACCCCAAAAAACGTACATTGCTGCGCGTTGCCATCGATGAAAGCAACGACACTGAAACCAAAGCCACGGTGGACGATTTGATGGGCACCAGGCCAGAAGCGAGGTTCCGCTTCATTCAGGAACGTGCAGCTTTCGTTGAAGAACTCGATATCTGACGCCGGGCTGCCGCAATCGTGGCTGCCTCAGGCAGCCGCAGCCACCGCGCTGGCTTCCAGCAAAATACCCTTCGATGGATTGGAAGCAGGCGTGGCTGCAACGTCCAGCGCATGGTTGCGCGCATTTTCACGAATGGTCTCGAGGTAGATCCCGCGCAACAGGGTTATCAGGTCGTCATTGGCACTCCGATGCCCGCCGTCCGCCGCTTCAGGCGGGATGCTGTTCATCATCATGCGGGCAATCTCTTGCGGACCGACCATGAGTTTTGCACTCCCGACCTTGCGCCAGGCAAAAACCGCGACGAGAAGCGTCTGGTGAACGCTTTCAGGCAAACCCGCCCCGCGGAACAGGGCAAAAAGGGCCGTATCGCGTCCGCTATCCAGCAGCGCATTCACGCGATGCACGGTCTGGCCGGACAAGCTCGCAAGGATTGCTGCAAGGAATTCAAGCTTTCCGAAGGCCGTCACACGGATTACGAAGGCCGTCGTCAGATCGCCACGCAAAAGCAAATGCTCGATCAGCGCCGGGTATTCGCTCTGGTCCGTGCGATCCACAAGCATCAGGCTTGCCTTGATGCAGGCATCGCGAACGATACACTCAACCCTTCGCGAACCGAGCATCGCCGTCACGAGGTCGGAATGGGCAAGCGCTTCGCCAACGCAAACCGCCAGTTCGTGCCGGCAGTCGGACGGCAGGCTTTCATCGTCGAGCAAGGCTTCGCGAACATCCGGCAAATGCCCCAACCGCTCGACCAGACGTCGGTAACTCACGGAAGCGATCCGCGCTCCACGATTGTAAAGCAGGTCGATACAGGCTTCCGGCTCCGCTATTTCCGCGAAGGCAGCAGACAGTACCGTCGAGATGGCGGAGCGTTGTGCGATAGCTTTTTGCATGGCCAGATCGCCTGTCGCCACACGATCGACCAGATCCATGTCCAGCAGCAAAGGCGAACAGGTCAGGATCGGCCCCGATATCGACACCGACTCGCAGGCCAGCGCGGCCACGATATGAAGCGGTGCCGCAGCGCTCGATGAAAACGCATCTGCGAGAGCAGCGCGTACCTTGGGCGACGGATCGTCCAGCAACAGCGTCAGCGCCGCTTCAGCAGCGCAGCGCTCGTCAAATTCCATTGTCGAATGCATGTACGCCCGCGCAAGTGCATATGCGGCCAATACCCGCTGCGCAACCGGCGCATGGTCGATCCATTTCAGAAAATGCTGAACAATCATGTCAGCCCCAGCCCCATTTCATACCCCATGCACGGAGCCTAGAGGCAAAAGGTTTACGTTCGGTTCACCATGTCTTTTAACGTTTCCCCGTCGCGGCAATTGTTTGAACTTGCCCTGACGCGGATGGAAATTTACTCTCGCCGAAAAGGATGGAGGAATACGGGCAATGGCAGGTCTTTATCTCGAAGAGTTCAAGGAGGGACAGATCTTCAAGCATCCATTGCGCAAGACCATAACGGAAAGCGACAATATGCTTTTCTCGGTCATGACCCTCAATCCGCAGCCCCTGCACATCGATTTCGACTATGCGGCCAAGACCGAGTGGGGCAAGCCGCTGGTCAACTCGCTCTTCACGCTTGGTCTCATGGTCGGGATATCCGTCAATGACACGACAGTGGGAACGACGATCGCCAATCTCGGCATGACCGATGTGACATTCCCTGCCCCGGTTTTCCATGGCGACACCATGCGCGTGGAAACGGAAGTCGTGTCAACGCGACGGTCGAGATCCAAGCCCGATCGCGGCATCGTCGAGTTTGAGCACCGCGCCTATAATCAGGACAACGTGCTGATAGCCAAATGCCGCAGGCAAGCCATGATGAAAAGCAGGGAGCCTGCCTAATGCGCTCCCTGCTTTTCGTTCCTGGTGATTCGGAAAAGAAACTGGAGAAGTCGCTCGGCAGTGGTGCGGATGTGTTTCTCATCGATCTTGAGGATTCGGTCAGTCCCGAGCGCAAGGATATTGCCCGCAAAACCGCTGCCGCGTTCATAGGCGAGCATCGCGGCACGGCATCCCCGAAGCTGTTTGTCCGGATCAACGACCTGGATAGCGGATTGGCGGATGCCGATCTCGCAGCGGTCATGCGGGCCAGACCTGACGGAATCCTGCTACCCAAATCGAACAGCGGTCGCGACGTGACCCGACTGTCGGCAAAGCTCAACACGCATGAGGCGGAAAACCGGATCGTCGAAGGCGAGACGTCCATCATCGCCATCGTTACCGAGACGGCCATAGGCACGCTGTCCGCCGCCACCTATGTGGGCGCGTCGGCGAGATTGACCGGAATGAGCTGGGGCGCGGAAGACCTTTCGGCCGCCATCGGCGCGCGGACGGCGCGGCTGGATGATGGAACCTATACAGACGTGTTCAGGCTGGCCCGCTCATTGACCCTGCTCGGTGCTTCCGCAGCATCGGTCGCGGCAATCGATACGGTTTTTATCAACTTCCGCGACGAGGCCGGATTGATGAGGGAATGCGCTGATGCCGAGCGCGACGGTTTCACCTCGAAACTGGCCATTCATCCGGCGCAAATCCCGATTATCAACGAAGCTTTCACGCCAACGCTCGAAGCCGTTGAGCTTGCCCGGCATATCGTGGCGGCCTTCGCGGAAAACCCGGATATTGGCGTCATCGGCATAGACGGGCAGATGTATGATCGCCCGCATCTGAAACGGGCGAAAGGCATTCTTGCCCGCGCCGGGATGCTTGCTGGCTAATCGTCCCACTTCGGGCGATGCATCTGGAACAATTCAGTCACCGTTGCATGATCAAAATAGCCGAGCCGGGAAACCGGCCGGGCGATGGTAAGGTCCACAAGACCATCGCGCAGAATGGCTTCGTCGATATGCGTTCCGATCACTTCGCCCGTCACCAGAATATTCCCTGTCGGCTTTCCAAACCGGTCATTCGGGATGCGGATGTCGGTAACGACGCATTCCAGCGTCGCATAGGCTTCCCTGACGCGCGGTGCACCGATCAGATTGCACGGCACCGGTGTCAAACCCGCATAGTCAAACTCGCTGACGCCGCGCGGCGCGTTCACCGCCGTCATGTTCATGGCCTCGGCCAGATGGGCCGAAACGAGATTGACCGCGAATTGCCCCGTTTCCTCAATGAAAGCAACGCTGTCCTTGCGACCGCTCGAAGAGAACATGACGAGTGGCGGCGTATCGCTGATCGCATTGAAAAAGGAATAGGGAGCGAGATTGAATGCCCCCGCCTTCGACCGGCTGGAAATCCAGCCGATGGGACGCGGCGCGACAATCGCCTTGAAGGGATTGTGCGGCAACCCATGCCCGTCCTCATTTCGATAGAACATGGCCCCTAGCCTTTCCAGGGTCCGGTATAGTCGCTGATCAGATCCTTCACGTCCGGGCGCGGGCGCTCCGGAACCTTTGTCTGCGAACTGCCGATATGCACGAAACCGGCAACGCGTTCATGCGGCGCCAGGCCAAGCAAGGCCCTGCCCTTTTCATCATCGGCATACCAGTTGCTGATCCAGTTGGCCGCGTAGCCCATTCCGGTTGCCGCATGAAGGAGGTTCATCGCCGCCGCGCCAGCGGACAGAAACTGCTCCCATTGCGGAATGTGATGCTCGACAGGGCGAAAGACGACCCCAATCACCAGCGGCGCCCGCGAGAAGCGGGTCCGCTCCTTGTCCTTCTGGCTGTCGTTCATCGACCCCTGACGCTCCTCGGCAAGGGAAACGAGAGCCTCTCCAATCGCCTCACGCGCCTTTCCCCGATAGAGAATGAAGCGCCACGGGGCCAAGCGCCCGTGATCAGGCACGCGGGAAGCGATTCTGATCATGGTTTCGATCTCCTCGTCCGTCGGTGCGGGCAGACCGATCGCGGAAATGGGGGTGGAACAGCGCGTGAGAAGGAAGTCGATAACTGGAGACTGCAAACTGAAATCCATTTCATGTGTGTTTGTCGGGAATACATGCGCCAATGTGATGTTTTTAAACGCAGAGTAAAGTCACGAATTTGAAATTCAGCCTTGAAATTGCCACCGGCTTCCGGTCAAACCTTTGCATCGGTTTTACAACACTGGCGCCCACACTTCATGCGAACCCTGACAAGCCCGATCGGGATATCCCTCACCGCGATTTCGCTGGTCCTGGCCGTAGCGAACGCCCGCGCGCAGGACGGCGTGGCCCTGCCAGACATCGAGGTTCCGGGGCTGAGCGACTATGCCAGCCCAAACATGCCCGAAAACCGTGCGATTGCCGAAGGTGCGGAACTCATTCTCGAAGCCAAGCTCGACGAAAACAATGAGAACCAGAGCATCGAGCGCGGTCTGGTATGGCGGATTTTTGGTCCCGAACCGGGGCCAGACGGAAAACTTCCGCTTCTCGCGACAGCCAAGGGCGGAACAACATCATTTCATCTGGAGCCGGGAAGCTATCTCGTCCACACCGCCTACGGACGCGCTGGCGCAACCAAGCGTATCACCATGACGCGCGAACCGCGCCGCGAAGCCATGATACTCGATGCGGGCGGACTCCGGCTCAATGCGGTTCTGGCGGATGGCGTCCGTATACCGGAGAAGAACCTTCGCTTCTCGATTTACGAGGATGAGGAAGACGCCAACGGCGACCGCGCTCTGATTATTCCCAATGTGAAGCCCGAAAGTATCGTTCGCCTGAACGCGGGAACCTATCATGTCGTCTCGAATTATGGTTCGGCAAATGCCGTCATTCGCGCGGATATCCGCGTCGAAGCAGGCAAGATGACGGAAGCGACGGTTCAGCACCGGGCGGCGCAACTCACAATGAAGCTCGTCCGCGAGGCGGGTGGCGAGGCGCTGGCCGATACGGCGTGGTCTGTCCTCACGACATCAGGCGACACCGTTCGTGAAAGCGTCGGCGCTTTCGCCTCTATGGTTCTGGCCGAAGGCGAATATGTCATCATCGCAAAGAACAAGGACCGCATCTACCAGCGCAATTACAAAGTCGTTGGCGGTCGCAATCAGGACGTTGAACTTTTGTCGTCTGAAACTCTCGTTGAATCAACAGATTAGAGCATATACTTGAAGCAACGAATTAACGCTTTCACTCTTTAAAAAATGGCCTCTGGCATTTCTGCCAAAGGCCATTTCCATTCTTATGCCTGGCGCAGGTCTGGCGGCGTGGCCTCAGCGACCAGCCGCGCGATGGCGTCATCCAGAGGCATGGATTCCTGATTCTGCGAACCGAGGCGACGCATGTTCACCGAGCGCTCCTCGGCCTCGCGATTACCGCAAACCAGAATGACAGGCACTTTCTGCAGCGAATGCTCGCGCACCTTGTAATTGATCTTCTCATTTCGAAGATCGGTGGTGACGTGCAAACCAGCCTTCTTCAGCGCGGTCGCAGCTTCCTTCGCATATTCATCGGCATCGGATGTGATCGTTGCGATGACAACCTGTACAGGGGCGAACCACAGGGGCAGATGCCCGGCAAAGTTCTCGATCAGGATACCGAGGAAGCGTTCCATCGAGCCGCAGATGGCGCGGTGGATCATCACCGGCTGCTGCTTTTCCGAATTGTTGTCGATGTAGAATGCGCCGAAGCGTTCCGGCAGATTGAAATCCACCTGCGTGGTTCCGCACTGCCATTCACGGCCTATGGCATCCTTCAGCGTATACTCGAACTTCGGACCGTAGAACGCACCCTCGCCCGGCAGGATACCGGTTTTGATATTGTTTGACTGCTGCTGGATCGTTTCCAGCACCTGCATCATCACACTTTCCGCGCGATCCCAAAGCGCATCCGAGCCCACGCGCTTGTCTGGACGGGTCGACAGCTTGATCGTAATTTCGCTGAACCCGAAATCCTTGTAGACGGATAGAATCAGGTCGTTGATCCGCAGGCATTCTGCCGCCATCTGCTCATCGGTGCAGAAAATATGCGCGTCGTCCTGTGTGAAGCCACGCACGCGCATTAGCCCATGCAGCGCTCCCGATGGTTCGTAACGATGCACATTGCCGAATTCTGCGAGTTTGATCGGCAGATCGCGATAGGATTTCAGGCCGTGCTTGAATATCATCACATGGCCGGGGCAGTTCATCGGCTTCAGCGCGAAGACGCGGTCATCCTCCGTCTCATCACCGGCAACCGTCACCTTGAACATGTTGTCGCGATACCAGCCCCAGTGGCCGGAGGTCTCCCAAAGCGACTTGTCCAGAACCTGCGGTGCGTTGACTTCCTGATAACCGTGGCTGTCGAGGCGGCGGCGCATATAGCTGACGAGGTTCTGGAACATCTTCCAGCCCTTGGCATGCCAGAAAACGACACCCGGCCCCTCTTCCTGAAAATGGAAAAGATCCATCTCGCGGCCAAGACGGCGATGATCGCGCTTCTCCGCCTCTTCCAGCATATGGAGATAGGCCTGAAGATCGTTATCATTCGCAAACGCCGTGCCATAGATGCGGCTCAGCATTGGGTTGTTCGCGTCGCCGCGCCAGTACGCGCCAGCCACCTTCATCAGCTTGAACGAATTGCCGATCTGACCTGTCGATGCCATATGCGGGCCGCGGCATAGATCGAACCATTCGCCCTGACGGTAAATCTTCAGGTCCTGATCGGCGGGAATGGCGTCGACCAGTTCGACCTTGTAGGTCTCGCCCTTCTCGGCAAAGACTTTCCGGGCTTCGTCCCGCGACCAGATTTCCTTGGTGAACGCCTTGCTGCGGGCGATGATCTCCCGCATCTTCTTTTCGATCACAGGCAGGTCTTCAAGCGTGAACGGCTCGTTCTTCGCAAAATCGTAGTAAAAGCCGTTCTCGATGACCGGACCGATCGTCACCTGCGTGCCGGGAAACAGTTCCTGAACGGCTTCCGCCAGCACGTGCGCGCAATCGTGGCGAATCAGCTCAAGGGCGCGCGGATCTTCACGGGTGATGATTTCGACCTTGCCGGAATTGGCCAGCGGATCCGACAGATCCCGCACGGTGCCATCCACAGCATAGGCTACGGCCTTCTTGGCCAATGATTTGGAGATGGATTCCGCGAGACCGGCGCCGGTCAGCGCTGCATCATATTCACGGACAGATCCATCGGGGAATTCCAGGGAAACGGCGTTTGCCATCAATATAACTCCTTATCCAGTCCCGCCAACGAATGCGGGTGGTTCTAAAAGCAACAGGACGCCAGAACTGGCATCCCCGAGCCTGATAATGCGTTTTTTTCCTTGAGTAAAGCAGCCGGCAGTCAATCCAGCATGCCAGCCAGCCTCCTGACCGTATTCCAGTTTCGAAGCGTGCCCGCGCCGAGGCGCCTCGTGGTCAATTGCGACAAAAGACGGCTTTCGCTTGGCTTTGCACCAAAGGAGATCCACAAGTCGCCATTGACGACGGCGAGGCGTTCCGAGGTCGACCGACAGGGCTCCAACCGGTCGAGCGCATCTCCGGTCAGGGGCGCGCGCATGACCCGCACAATCACATTGCTCGCATTCAGCGCGCTTTCCGATGGGAAAGGATTTTCCGACGCGAGCGTTTTCCACTGTTGCGCCGTCCGGCCGATAACGTCGATCTGCTTGCCGAAGACGTGAACGATCCCCTGTTCCAATCTGCGCTCCAGATTGGCGACCGGCAGAGTCTCATCTGTTTCAATAACAAGATTTCCGGTCGCGGCCAGTGTTCTTGGCCGACTGAAGCCGGCTTGTTCCGCCATGGCCCGCAGATCATCCATGACGACACGCCGACCGGCGGCAAGAACGATACTGTGAAGAAGCGCGACATAGATATTCACGGAGATCGGGGCATTCATGGGGATTGGACACGCCAAAAACGCCACGGTGTCCACCATTTGTGGCGTTGATCCAGTTCAGCGGGCACAGGATCAAGACCGGTCGTCCCGCCAGGTCCGCAGCGCATCACCCGAAACAGCGCCATCCACCCGCCGGACCAGAGCCCGTGGCGGGCCATCGCCTCATAGGCATATTCCGAACATGTCGGCAAATGACGGCAGGAATTTCCGATGAAACCGGAAAGGGTGAGCTGATAAAGTCGCACGATGCCCGTGCCAAAAAGTCTTCCCGGCGTCTTCCGCCATGGCCCGTCATAGTTGCGGCCATACCGTTTCGCCGGATGCCCCGAATTCTTCAACCGGGTGTGGTTATGCCCTTCGTGCTGGCACATGGCTCAAGCCGCCGCAGCGCTCTTCTTTTCGATCTGCTCGATACAATCGACCACCGCGTCGAATGTGAGCATGGTGGAAGCGTGCCGAGCCTTGTAGTCACGAACCGGCTCCAGAAACATGAGATCCTCGAAGCGCCCCGCTGGCGGCGCCCCATTCTCCTTCAGCATCTTCAGCATTGCTTCACGAACCGCCTTCAGCTCGTCGCCCGTGGCTCCGACCACATGAGACGCCATGATCGATGAAGACGCCTGCCCCAATGCGCAGGCGCGCACCTCATGCGCAAAGCCCGTAACAACACCGTTCTGCATAGCCAGATCGACCGTAACCGTCGATCCGCAAAGTTTCGAATGCGCGGTGGCGGTTGCGTCGGGGTTCTCCAGCCGCCCGATCAACGGGATATTTCCAGCGAATTTGAGAATTTTCGCATTATAAATATCGTCAATCATGACGTTTTCTCCGGAAAGCGCATAAAACGTGCTCAATTTGCCGGCCAAAACAGAATATTGTCATTCGCACGGCTCTTTGAATCTCATTACAAGTGTCTATATAGTAGCCGTAGGATGCAAGCGCCATATGGAGATGAATTTCCACAAGGCGCAGCACCGGCAGGGGTCATGGCAATCGATGCCAGTCTCTCGTTCCAATACACAAATATGCTCGAAAATGCTGCGAGTATCGATGTATTGTCCGTTTAACTCGTCTCTCCTGAGAGGGAGACTACTGGAGAATACTCATGGATGCGATCATCAAGAATCTGCACGACAAGATCATCACCAAACAGCCCGAACGCCCAACCGAACAGGAAGTCGAAGCGGCTGTCCGCACATTGCTCCTGTGGGCCGGTGACGATCCGAATCGTGAAGGTCTCCTCGAAACCCCGCAGCGCGTCGCAAAGGCGTATAAGGAACTTTTTTCCGGCTACAACGAAAATCCGGAAGATGTTCTCGGGACCACTTTCGAGGAAATAGCAGGCTATGACGATATCGTTCTCGTCAAGGACATCCAGTTCCACTCCCATTGCGAGCATCACATGGTGCCGATCATCGGCAAGGCGCATGTCGCCTACCTGCCCGATGGCAAGGTTCTTGGTCTTTCGAAAATTGCACGGACCGTGGATATTTTCGCGCGCCGCCTGCAAACGCAGGAAGCCATGACCGCCCAGATCGCCAGCGCTATCGACGAGGTGCTGAAGCCGCGCGGCGTCGCGGTGATGATCGAGGCCGAGCATATGTGCATGGCGATGCGCGGCATCCGCAAGTCGGGTTCCACGACGACCACCACCACATTCACCGGCGCATTCAAGGCCGATGTCAATGAACAGGTTCGCTTCATGACGCTCTTGCGGGGCCGCTGAGCCGACATCATCCAATTTCAGGGGATCCAATGGCTTCAGAGATTTTTCCGGCTCCTTCTGCCGACAAGAAGCAGGATGAGGAAGGCTTGGTTTTTGCGCCGCGTTTCGATTCTGCCGGGCTTGTGACCGCCGTCGTAACGGATGCGGAAGACGGCGAATTGCTGATGGTCGCTCACATGAACGACGAGGCGCTGCGTTTGACGCTGGAGACGGGGATCGCGTATTACTGGTCCCGCTCCCGCAATTCCCTTTGGAAGAAGGGCGAGACGTCGGGAAATTTTCAGCATGTTCAGGAACTGCGCACCGACTGCGACCAGGACGCCGTCTGGCTGAAAGTCAAGGTCGGGGGTCATGACGCCACATGCCATACCGGCCGCCGTTCCTGTTTTTATCGCGTGGCCGGATGGCGCGACGGCAAGGCCACGCTCGAAATCGACAGCGACGCCCCGCGTTTCAATCCGGGCACCATCTATGGCAAGGCTACCGATAATCGGTAATCTTGCCTCAGCATATTGGCCCGATTGCCGATAAAGTCATTTTTCTGCAACATTTATTCTTTCGATAGGTTGTTGATGGACAATGCCGTCAGGAACTTGAGGAGCATGGGTCATGCTGGAATGGGCATCGCGCAAAAATCGCAGCTCGGAACCGGCGGGGGGCAATGATCGCCCGGACAACCCGCCGAAAGAAACAGAAGCCCCCCGTGAACTGCTGACACCGATTGCGCTTGCGCTTGGCGGCGGCGCGGCCCGTGGTTGGGCCCATATCGGTGTGCTGCGCGCGCTCGATGAAGCCGGCATAGAAATATCCATGATTGCAGGCACGTCCATCGGCGCGCTGGTGGGGGGATGCTATCTGGCGGGCAAGCTCGATGAGCTGGAGGATTTCGCGCGTGGCCTGACCCGCCGCCGCGTATTCGGCCTTCTTGACCTGCGCTTGCGGGGAAACGGGCTGTTCGGCGGGATGAAGCTGACCCAGCATCTCCAGAGCCATCTCGGCGGCATTGCGATCGAAGATCTTGCGAAGCCGTTTGTCTGCGTCAGCGCGGAAATCAGGACCGGGCACGAAATCTGGATCACCAAGGGTAGCTTGATCACCGCGATGCGCGCTTCCTATGCCCTGCCCGGTGTTTTCGAACCGGTCCAATGCAACAACCGCACATTGGTTGACGGAGCGCTGGTCAACCCGGTTCCGGTTTCCGTTTGCCGCGCGATGGAGCACCGGATGGTGCTGGCTGTCAATCTGCAATACGATCAGTATGGCCGCGCGGCTGTCATCAAGCATCGGGCCGAAAGCCCGCACGCCAATGGCGCCAGTGAAGTCGGCGCGCCCCTCGTCAACGCACCGATGGCTGTCGAAACGCGGCTCGGCATCACCGGCGTCATGATGGAGGCTTTCAACATCATTCAGGACCGCATATCCCGCGCGCGTCTGGCGGGCGACCCGCCAGACATTTCATTGTTTCCAAAGATCGGGCATATGGGCCTTTCGGAATTTCACCGCGCCGACGAAGCAATCCGCCTCGGCTACGAGGAAACGATGCTGCGCCTTCCCGAACTTGAGCGGCTCCAGAAGGTCATTCTCTGAACGTCCCGAATGTGCGTTTAACCGCGTGTGGTTTACGGATTTGAAGTCCTTGACACAGATGTCATCCAAATGACAGGTGCTTCAAATCCAACATGCTAGGCCGTGGCGATATAGGCCCGGATTTCGCTGCTCTCCCGCTCAATTTCCTCGATGCGCGACTTCACGATATCGCCAATCGATACGATGCCGTGCAACCGGCCATCCCTCTCTACTGGAAAATGACGAAAACGGCCACGAGTCATCAGTTCCATAAGCTCATTGACCGTGTTCGTCTCGTTGCAGGTCCTTACTTTCTTGGTCATCACGTCCGACAATGGCCGGTTCAACGCCTCGGCGCCATGCTCGGCAAGCGCCCTCACCACGTCGCGTTCGGACAGAATTCCCTTGATGACCATCTCATCATCACAGATCACCAGGGCGCCCACACGGTGCAGGGCCAGTCGCGAAACAGCATCGCCAAGCGTTCCATGCGGCGTCATGCTGTATACGTCGTAGCCCTTACGCTCCAGAATGGTTTTGACGTTCATTGCGTTCCTCCTGCTCGTTCCCATGCGGCAATACACAGGCTACCGGCACGCTCTCCTCGACCGGTAGCAATGCATGGTGCTCTTAACGTATGAGCATTTCAAGACGTACCTTGAGAAGTAGCGCAAGGATGGGGATTCAACGCGCTGGATCGCGACTGACCGGTCGGTCGAGCAGTGAAATTCCGAAGAAACCCGCAAGAAACCCGCCGATATGGGCTTCCCACGCAATCGATGATTCGCCGGGAACGACCGAAATCAGGCCCGTCACGACGTTGATGGCCAACCAGACACCCAGAAACGCGAGAACGGGCCGGAGCGTCAGGGTGAGCATCACCGGAAGCAAGGGGCCAGCAAAAGCCGGAAGGCGACCGCGTTGTACCCTGCGGAAACCAAATCGGGCGGCGGCGCCCATCATGCCGGAAATTGCTCCCGATGCGCCGACAAGCGGCGTGAGGCTGTCGGAATAGAGGAGATAATGAGTGAAGGCGGCTGCGACCGCGGTCAAAACCCAGAACGCCACCATCCTCACCGTGCCGATGCGCCCGGCCAGTGGAGAACCGAAAGCCGCCAGCCAGACCATGTTGACAGCGACATGGGCAAAGCTTCCGTGAAGAAAGGAATAGCTGATTGTCGTCCACCATGCGGTGATGTCCGAAAAGCCTCCATACTGCGAAAAGCGCACCGGAATGAACGCAAGATAAAGAAGCAGCCAGGAATTGGCCTCGTCGCCAAGCAGATAGCTCTGGGCCAGATAAATGCCAATGGAAACGACAAGAAAGAAAAGAACGACGCCGGGGATGTTGAATATGGGCTCCGAACTGGCGGGGCGATCGCTGTCATTGCGACCGGTCGCGGGATCGTTCTCACTGCTCATCATGTGTCCTTTTCCGAAGTAGCAATGCGGTCAAATTCCCGCGCCTTCAGCGATAAGGTAAAAAAAGAGGCCGTTCAAGTTTCCCTGAACGGCCTTATCGAGCCCCCACTCTCAACTGAAAGATCGACATACAAATTTAAAAGTGCTGCAAAGCCAAAAGCTTCCCGGAATGATTTTTTATCGCACGTTGAAGCCTCGCCCTCAATCGAAACCACTTGTTAACCTTAACGGCCCCGTGCGGTGGATGGCGGGACATTCTGATGGCTTACTCCACCTGGCAATGGCAAGGTTCCCGCATTCTTCGACCGCAGGAACCCGAAACCAGTCCAGTTGCGCAGCAACGCGCATATGGAAGGATGGAATTCAGCCCATGAGGCACAACGGAATCACAGAGCTTTTCGGATATTGGCATCGCCTTCGCGACAACCGTCCGGCCCCGGAAAGAACGGAGATTGATCCAGCTGCGATAGGTTCCCTGCTCGCCGATACGTTCATCCTTCAGGCGACAGGCGCCGGTGACGCCATGTTCCGGCTTGCAGGCACGCGCATCTGCGCCCGCTACGGCCGCGAGTTGCGCGGCATCCGGTTTGCGTCGCTCTGGCAGGAAAACGACCGTGGCCTGATCGCAAGGCTGGTTCAATCCGTCGTGGACACCAACGGCGTCGTTGCAACCACGTTCGAGGGGCGAAGCAGCCAGGGCCGCAAGCAGGCTTTCGAGATGCTGCTGCTCCCCCTTTCCGGGGAAGGCGACGACAGGCGAATGCTTGGCGCCATCACGGCAATCGGCGCGCAATATTGGCTCGGCGCGCACCCCGTGATGCAGAACGTTCTGAAATCCGTCCGCACGATCGATCCCGACAACGAACAGCCATTTCAGAAAAGCGCCTCTCTTTCAGTGCCTGCAATTCGCCGCGGCGACGGCTCGGCCGACCCTCAGTCGCCGGGAGAAACGCAGAAACCCGCAGGCTACCGCAAGATCGGCCACCTTTTTGTATATGAGGGCGGCAAGGTCGTCAGCAGGCATTAGGGCCAGCACCTGCATCTTTGGAAAGCGGCAAGGTTCGCGCAAGCAACCCAGAATACAATCATGCGTTGTTAACCGATGCGATTTAGCATTGGCTGAATTGTCACACCTATTTGCTTTACTGGATTTGACCATCTCATGCAGCGGCAGCAGTTCAACCCCGGATCGACATCTGTTCCCGGCGATAGTCACGAGGCACAGCGCGTTGCCGTCAACCTGAACGGCCGGTACATGCTGGAAGACCGATCCGAATATGCCTGCCTGGTTACGGAAATGTCCTCGGACGATCTGGTCGCAACTGTGGAACAGGCAGGGCGCGAAGGCGAGCGGGTTATCGCCTATATCGATCATGTTGGTAGGATCGAGGGAACCATCTCAAACAGGCGTTCAAACGGATTTACATTGTCGATCATTGCGAGCGAGCGCAAGAGAGACAAGCTCTCGGCGCAGCTTGGCTGGCTGGCGAACCGTCTGGAACGCGGCTTGCCGGAAGATCGCAAGCATGAGCGCGTTGTACCGCGCAATCCCTATTCCATTCTGTCCATGAATGATGGCCGTGAATATCGATGCAAGATACTCGATCTCTCCCTCTCCGGCGCGGCAATAGAGATCGAGGTGCGCCCCGGCATTGGTACCCGCGTCACGCTTGGTAATATGCAGGGTCGCATCATGCGGCATTTCGAGGAAGGTGTCGCGATCGAGTTTGCGACTGTCCAGTCGGACGAAACGATCAGAACCATTCTGAACAGCTGATTATCTTCTTTCCCGAACCCGTCTTCCCGATTCTTCGACCGTCCGAACGGCCGCAAACCGGTTACTTTCGCCTGACCATCCCGGCTGGCCTGCCGTTCCATGGCTATTTACGGAAAAAACAACATTAACGAAAACAAAACAATAACAACATTGAATAATATAGGTTAATGAAGTCTATATTCAAAATTTGACGATTTTAACATTTTTAAAACACAGGTTTCATCTTAATTAATCTGATTTGACTCATTTTCTTATTTTATTTTATTTGAACTTACCTACATACATTTCCGTTTGATCAAACAGTATGTGGCATTCTCCTCCCATCAGAGGACGATGCTATGTTGATCAAAACCTTTATCGCAGGAATATTGCTGGCAGTAACGAGCGGCGCGGCCATGGCCGGCTCCCCCTCCATGCCGACAGGCGGAAGAACCTCGCAGCCGATAGGGCATTATGAGTTCTGCCAGTCACATCCCTCCGAATGCCGGTCAACGCGCAGCTCCGACAAACCGGTTCAGTTGACAGAACCCGCCTGGCGCACGCTCGTCGAAGTGAATTATCAGGTGAACAGCGCCGTCGAACCGCGTACCGACATGGAAATGTGGGGGCATCCGGAAGTCTGGTCCTACCCGGAACAATATGGCGATTGCGAGGATTATGTCCTGCTGAAGCGCCGCATCCTTATGGAAAGAGGCTTTCCTGAATCCGCCCTGCTGATCACCGTCGTTCGCCAGACCAACGGCGAAGGCCATGCTGTCCTGACCGTGCGAACCAGCAAGGGCGACTTCATCCTCGACAATCTCGAAAGCGAAGTGGCGCTCTGGACCGACACCGACTATCAGTACCTCAAGCGCCAGTCGACCCGCCACACGAAGGCATGGGTTTCGATAGACAGTCCCCGCGACGTTCTGGTGGGCAGCATCCAGTAACCGGATCAAGGCCTCTGGACGATTTCCATCCCACGACGGAAACGCTTGGCATTCTCGACATAGTGAGCAGCGGAAAGCCCAAGCTTGACGATGGCCAGTTCGTCCAGCGTGCGCACGACTTTCGCTGGAGACCCCATGATCAGCGAGTTATCGGGAAACTCCTTGTTCTCCGTCACAAGCGCCCCGGCACCCACCAGCGAATTCTTGCCAATACGGGCCCCGTTCAGAACAATGGCGCCGATGCCGATGAGGCTGTTGTCGCCAATCATACAGCCGTGAAGCATGGCCCGATGGCCAATCGTGCAGCCCTCGCCGATGACCAGCGGATAGCCCATGTCCGTGTGCATGATGGTATGTTCCTGCACATTGGTATCCCGCCCGATTGTAATAAGTTCGTTGTCGCCGCGAAGCACGGAACCGAACCAGATCCCGACATTCCTGCCAACGGCGAGTTTGCCGATCAATGTTGCATCCGGCGCAATCCAGTTCGTATCAATATCCTCAAATTCGGGCTGGTGGCCGTCGAGAGCATAAATAGGCATGGTTCCTCCTGGTTCACGCGGACAGTACGGTCCCCCTGTCCGAGGTGCAACTCCCCGTGAGACTAAAAATCCCATCGGTCGCGGCATCCCGCTTTACACTCCCTTAACTATAAAATTTCAAACTGCCTCGTGGAATCAGAAGTCGGAGCGGCTTCTCCAGAAACTGGCGGAAACCGGCATGAGCGCGACTGAAACATTCAATATTCGCCCTGCCGCTCCGCTTCTCAGCCGCTTTTTCTACGCGCTGATCGCACTGGCCCTGCTCTCGATCGTTCTCAGTATCGCCGGAAAAATGATCGGCCGCGCCCTGTCGCTCGGTGGACATACCGACAGCGTCGAAAGCTATGAAATCGTGATCGGAAACAATGTGATGGCTCTTCCGGCCAACGCGATCCGTTTTCGCAACCAGAGGCACAACGGCGTTGCCAAACGCGTCGAGCTTTATCTGCGCTGGCCTGATATGCGGGGATATTCCGGCAGCACGAAGAATGATTTCAACGGCCTGAATGCCGGCAGACGCCTTCTCTTCGTGGCGATCGAGGAGCAATCGATGTCCCGCGACATGTCCGGCCGCTACCTGCCGATATACAGCACAATGGTGGAAGAGCCGGGTAAGCCCGGACCCGATGGCCTGACAATTCATCGCTTCAAACCTGGTACAGCCTACGCTGGTGAGGATTTGATCGTTGCGAACCGTGGCGCCAATGCCATGCCCTTCGTTGCCCGGTGCCTGGATGAAGATGTTTCGAAGGCGATTTCCACCGCCTGCCAGAGAGACGTTCACTTCGGCGACGGACTACAACTTATATACCGGTTTCCGCGCGAACTGATCGGCGAATGGCAGGCGATAGACACGGCAATTGGGACATTTGCCTCAAATCACCTGAAATCAGATCCGCGACATTAAGGTCGCAAGATGATGGGTGGCCCGGCAACCGGGCCACAAACAGCGCTCAAAGATCGACGTCGAGGATCGCCATGGAGAAATTGTAGGACAACTCGCCCTCATCCTCGTCCTTGTAGATCAGGCCGAGAAACTCATCATTGAGATACAATTCGCAGGAGTCGTCCTTGCGGGGGCGCGCCTTGACGATAAGGGACGGATTGTTGAACGTACGCTTGAAATAGGCGTCGAGTTTCTTGATTTCTTCCGGTTTCAAGCGACTCTCCTGTCGGTTTTGTGATTGGATGAGGTGCTTTTGGCATGGCCTGCCAGATACTGTAAAGCCCGCTTCGGCACTGTCGCCAATTTATAACCGCCTATTCAAAATTGCTGACAAACTGATCCATCGCCCGCGACGGCTCATCGCAACCTGTCTCTCCGATCACCCGCGCAGGCACGCCTGCCACCGTGACATTGTGCGGAACGGACTTGAGGACGACTGAACCGGCAGCGACTTTCGAGCAATGCCCTATCTCGATATTGCCGAGAATTTTGGCTCCGGCACCGATCAAAACGCCGCTTCTGATCTTCGGGTGCCTGTCCCCGCCTTCTTTTCCGGTACCGCCCAGCGTCACATTGTGCAGCATGGACACATTGTCGTCGATAGAGGCCGTTTCCCCCACGACGATGCCGGTTGCATGATCGAAGAAAATGCCCGCGCCAAAGGGAGCAGCCGGATGGATATCCGTCTGGAACACCATTGAGGAGCGGCTTTGCAGATAGAGCGCCAGATCGCGCCGTCCCTGCTTCCAAAGCCAATGCGCCATGCGATGCGTCTGGATGGACTGAAACCCCTTGAAATAGAGCACCGGTTCGACGAAGCGGTCGCAGGCGGGATCGCGGTCGTAAACGGCCTGAATATCGACCCGCAATATCTGGGACCATTCCGGATTGGCTTCCGCCATCGAAAGGAAAATCTGCTGGAGCAGATCGGCGCTCAAATCGGAATGATCGAGCCGATGGGCCAGTCTGTGAATGACGGCCCGCTCCAGTGTCTCATGATTGAGAACGGTCGTATGCAGAAATGCGGCCATGATCGGCTCGACGCGGATCGTCTCCATGGCTTCAGCACGAATTGAATCCCAGATCGGGTCAATTTTCTTGATTGGATTCAAAGCCTTTGTGGCTCCGGTTGCTGACATTTCGCTTCTCCCGGCATCTGCCGCATATCTTTCTCTCAAAACTTTATACGGCAAAACCGCCTGTCTTGACACTCAATTCCAGACAGAGGAACGACGAGTAATTTTGATATAGTCATGAATTTCCTTGGGCCAATGCGACAAAACGCAAGGAACGTCGGCGTTACAACGGATTTTCCGCCAGAAACTCGATGACAGCCTTCTTGAAGACACGGTCGCCGACGGCCAGCATGTGGTCGCGACCGGGGATGTCAACGGCACGCCCGTTGGGGAACAGTGCTGCCAGTTCATGGGCATCGCCTGCCAGATCATCCTTTGTTCCCACCCCGACAAGAACGGGCTGGGTCATGCTTCGCGCCTGCTCCTCGGTGATTTCGCTGCGCGAGGTGCGGATACAGGCAGCGAGCGCCAGTCGGTCGCTTTTGGTGCGATCCGCGAAATCCCGAAACATCTTGCCGCGCGGATCCGTGACCGCGGAAGCATCCGGCGCAAGTAGCGCGTCGGCAATCGGATCCCAGTCGCCGACACCATGGATCAGCCCCATGCCGAGGCCCCCAAGCACGAGGCTGTGAACACGGTCCGGCGCTGAAAGCGCCAGAAAAGCGCTGATGCGCGCGCCCATGGAATAGCCCATGACATGCGCACTGGAGATGCCGAGGTGATCCAGCAGCGCCCTGGCGTCACCCGCCATTCTTTCCGGCGTATAGACAGCAGTTTCATGCAGCTTCTGTGAAGCTCCATGGCCGCGATTATCGATGGCGATAATGGAATACCCTGCATCCGTCAGGGTTTGCACCCAGCCAGGCTGCACCCAATTAACGAATGCCGACGATGCGAACCCATGGATGAGCAGCACCGGGTCGCCTTTCCCTTCGGTGAGATAAGCGAGTTCGACGCCTTCATTCTGGAAAAACTGCATTTGAAACTCCGACGCGGAATAAAGATGCGGCACTATTGTTGGCCCAGTACCTTGGAAATGACCGGATGAACAAGCCTGTTGCCAATCTCGATACCGCGCTTGCTTGCCGTGCCTGCCTTCAGTTCCACCACAAAGCGCACCGGTCCCTGCGAAGAGACTATCGCTTCAGACAAGGGCTTTGTGTCCGGCGCAATTGCACTGACCACGCCGTTTTCAGAAATGAAAACCATATCGAGCGCTGTCGGCGTATTCTGCATCCACATCATGACATCGCGCGTTTGATCGAAAATGAACAGCATGGCGCGATCGTCTGGAAAATCAACGCGGTGCATCAGTCCCCGCGCCCGTTCCTCGTTCGTATCGGCGATTTCCACGTCGAAACGGACCTGGCCACTCGCTGTCTCGAACTCGAGCTGCACCTGATCGACCGGCAAGAGCATGGGTTCACCCGGCGTATAGGCGTAGGCGAATGATGCAAGCAGCAGACCAGCGAAAAATATCAGCGGACGAAGAAAACGCATGGCAAGGACCAATTGAACCCGGGGTTCACCAGAAACACAAAACAGTCCATCCGAACCCGTCGGCCGATCCTTCTTGAGACAAGGCTAGTGGGAGGAAGGAAACTGCGCGCCAATATCAGGATGAATTTCGGCAGCCATAAGGCCTTTGTCACCTTCGCCAAAACGGATGAGCACGACCTGCCCCGGCCGCAGTTCCGTCAGGCCAAAGCGACGAAGGATCTCCATATGGATGAAAATATCCTCGGTGCCCTCGCCGCGCGAGACAAAGCCGAACCCCTTGGTGCGGTTGAACCACTTGACGATAACCCGCTCAAGGCCGCTCGTCGGCGTAACCGTGACATGGGTGCGCGCGGGCGGCAATTGCGCCGGATGGGTCGCCGTGGACATATCCATCGAAATGACACGGAAGCATTGCATACCCCGCTCGCCTTCCTTGATCTCGCAGACGATCCGTGCGCCCTCAAGAGCAGTCTGGAAGCCATCGCGGCGAAGACAGGTCACATGAAGCAGGACGTCGGCCATTCCTTCCTGATCAGGCACGATGAAGCCAAACCCCTTGGCGACATCAAACCATTTGATCGAGCCGGATATCTGGACCAGGTCCAGCGAATTCTCAGAATGAAGGTCAGTTAGCGACTGCTCATCTGATGCAAGTTTATCTGCCATGAAGAGAGCCCCTCCTTTCATTCACGTGCCAACATTGATTCTTGCTGTGAAGAATAGCACTGCATCGGAGCGCAAGGGCAAGAGCGGAGCGCGCTTTTTTGTGCTTAAGCCTCGACGAACCACAGGAAAAAGCAGCAGCCGGAAACCGGTGTATTGAGCGAAAGCTGGCCGCTGGGACACGTTAACACCCTTGCCGCCTTCGTCAATCAATGCTGTGGTTGCATCAGATTCTTGTTCAAACCATCCGGCAAAGGGAAATCTCATGCGCTATCTGCACACCATGGTTCGCGTCCGCGATATGGATGAATCGCTTGATTTTTATTGCAATAAACTCGGCCTTGAGGAGATCCGCCGAATCGAAAACGAGAAAGGCCGCTTCACGCTGATCTTCCTCGCCGCGCCCGAAGACAAGGAGCGTTCGGTTCGCGAGCGTGCGCCGGAAGTCGAGTTGACCTACAACTGGGACCCGGAGGAATATGCCGGCGGACGCAATTTCGGCCATCTCGCATATGTTGTGGATGACATTTATGCAACCTGCAAGAAGCTGGCGGATTCCGGTGTCATCATCAATCGCCCGCCCCGCGACGGCCATATGGCGTTCATTCGCTCGCCCGATGGAATATCGATCGAACTGATCCAGAAAGGCGAGCGCCTGCCGCCGCAGGAGCCATGGGATTCCATGCCCAACACAGGCGCATGGTAAGGCGCGCAATATCTCGCCATTCTTCGGAACGCCCTGCGGCGTTCCGGTTACATGCATGAAATCGTGCCGCGCCTTTATGCTTTTCCGCCCCCTCTGTTCCTGATATCGATTCATGACGAACGAGGGAGAGAAACAATGAAGGACGTCCTCATCGAGCTTGAACGTCGCCGCAGCGTGGCCCGTCAGGGTGGCGGACAGAGGCGCATCGACGCCCAGCATGGTCGCGGCAAGCTGACGGCCAGAGAACGCATCGAGATTTTCCTTGATGAGGGCACCTTCGAGGAGTTCGACATGTTCGTCGAGCACCGCGCCACCGATTTCGGCATGGAAAACACCAAGATCGCCGGTGACGGCGTCGTAACCGGATGGGGCACGGTCAACGGCAGGACCGTTTTCATTTTCTCCAAGGATTTCACTGTGTTCGGCGGATCTCTTTCCGAAGCGCATGCAGAAAAGGTCCAGAAGATTCAGGATATGGCGCTGCGCAATCGCGCGCCGATCATCGGCCTTTACGATGCGGGTGGCGCACGCATTCAGGAAGGCGTGGCGGCTCTCGGCGGCTATGCGGAGATATTCCAGCGCAACGTGATCGCCTCGGGGGTCATTCCGCAGATTTCCGTCATCATGGGACCGTGCGCGGGTGGCGACGTCTATTCACCCGCAATGACCGATTTCATATTCATGGTGCGCGACACATCCTACATGTTCGTGACCGGCCCTGACGTGGTCAAGACCGTGACCAATGAAACGGTGACCGCCGAACAGCTTGGCGGCGCTTCGATCCATACCACGAAATCCTCCATCGCGGACGGCGCTTACGACAATGATGTCGAAGCATTGCTCCAGATGCGTCGCCTGATTGATCTTCTCCCCGCGTCCAATACCGCGGAAATACCGGAAATCGAGTGTTTTCAATCCGTTGATGAAATGGACTTCGCGCTTGACCGCCTCGTTCCCGACAATGCGAACAAGCCCTACGACATCAAGGAACTCATTCGAAAAACCATCGATGAGGGTGATTTCTTCGAAATTCAGGAGAGTTTCGCGCGGAATATCGTTTGCGGCCTTGGCCGCATCGAGGGAAGAACTGTCGGCGTCGTCGCCAATCAACCGATGGTTCTGGCCGGCGTCCTTGACAGCGACGCCTCGCGCAAGGCGGCGCGTTTCGTGCGCTTCTGCGATTGCTTCAGCATTCCTCTGGTCACCTTCGTCGACGTTCCCGGTTTTCTGCCCGGAACGGCACAGGAATATGGCGGCCTGATCAAACATGGCGCGAAACTGCTCTTCGCTTATGCCGAGGCGACAGTTCCCAAGATTACGGTCATCACCCGCAAGGCCTATGGCGGTGCGTATGACGTGATGGCGTCGAAGCATTTGCGTGGCGATATCAATTATGCATGGCCTTCCGCGCAGATCGCGGTCATGGGTGCAAAAGGCGCTGTCGAGATCATCTATCGTGCCGATATCGGCGATGCGGAAAAGATCGCTGCACACACGAAACATTATGAAGAGCGCTTTCTGTCGCCCTTTGTGGCTGCTGAACGCGGCTATGTCGATGAAGTCATCATGCCGCATTCAACGCGGCGGCGCATCGCAAGGGCCTTGAAAATGCTGCGCAACAAGGATCTTCAGAACCCCTGGAAGAAACACGCCAACATTCCGTTATGACGTGAAGATTTCACGACATCCATATGATCTAAAATGATTTTGCCGGAACGAAAAGGCAGATCGTGCGCGAATCCGGGCGGCCGTCGATGGAACACCAGTGGTAAAGCCCGTCCGGCGATTGCCGCACGCGCCTGTCCCTGTATCCGACGAGTTCCCCCGTCCCCGCTATCACATACCCGCCATTGAGCTCCTTGATGGTTTTGGCGCTGACGGGCCTGCAATCCATGTCGTGGCAGCACTCGTAAGGGTAGCTCCAGCCGGTTGACACATCGTGCGCCTGCGGGTCGCCCGAAAGAAAAAAGAGCACTGCGACAGCGCTCCCCCCGATACTTCCTGCAATGACCAGTTGATGAGAAATGCCCGAAGGCGAACTTGAGTGGAAACTCCCTCTCCACCGCTTGAGCGAGTGAAGTATTTTCCGTGTCGTTTGCATGCCAATTCCTCCTGACTGGATTAACTGACAAAATAAAAAGCCGTTCCCATACAGTCGGCAGATTTTGAAGAATCTGCCTTGTCTGCATCGCTCAAATCTATCCCGAGTCGACCGATCCCGCCAGAAGCAACGCAATACCGGCAATAGCGAAAGGCGCCCGCCTCACCCGTCTACCAGAGATTTCGCCCGTCGACATGCTCGACCGGAACGGCGGCGAGGTCGAAATCCTCGAACAGGCGAGCATTCACGCTGATCCGCATGTTCTCAAAGTCTGGCGAAAAATTGACCCAGCCGGGCGATTCCGTGAAAGTGGCACAGCCGCAGATATTGCAATGGTGGTGCTTTACGATCCCGTTGCGGGCATAGGTGGCGTAACTTGCCGGATCCGCCGTCAACCGGAACTGATCCGGCCGGTAGTAAGCATGAAGCGCGCCCCGCTTTGTACAGAATGAGCAATTGCAACGGATGACCAAGGCTGGCTCCTCCGTCACTTCGAACCGTGTTGCGCCGCAATGACAATTACCCTTGATAATCATGAACGACCTCCCGTGTTGAACGAGCAGATTCCTCTCATCCGGGCGCAGGCAGGCAGCAGAGCTTCATCCGATACCGGATATTCCGCTTAGAGCTTGGCGTCCGATCTGATATCATGCTCTGAATTTGTCAGGGAGGTGTCGCAATGCCAAGAGGTACGCTGAGAAACACCAAGGAAGCTCGAAAGCCCAAGAAGGCGAAGGTCAAGGCGGAACGGATGGTTGCTGCTCCCGCCGGCCACAAGGTCGAAAGTGTAGTCAGTTCAAAGAACTCCGCAGAATTGAAACCCACGCATCATTGAGCATAAATTTCGGATATCCGTAGGTTCCTGTCGTCAGGCCGCTTGACCGGCAGCCCAGCCGGATGACCATGCCCACTGGAAATTGTAACCGCCGAGCCAGCCGGTGACGTCGACGACTTCGCCTATGACATAAAGTCCGGTCACGGTGCGCGCTTCCATCGTTTTCTGGTCGAGATCACGCGTATCGACGCCGCCGAGCGTTACCTCGGCTGTCCGGTATCCTTCCGACCCTGCGGGCTTGACGGCCCAGTTTTTCACTGCATCGGCGATCTTCTCAAACTGTCTGTCCGAGAGGTCCGCGAGATTTCCGGGCATTTTCACGATTTCGGCGATCAGTTGGGCAAGCCGCTTCGGCAGGAGGTTGCCTAGCGCTGTCTGCACGGCCTGCTTGCCGTTTTCCTTGCGCGCATCGCGCAGAACAGCCACGACATCAGCCGTTGGCAACAGATCGAGCCGCACGACATCCCCCTCGCGCCAGTAGGATGAAATCTGGAGGATTGCCGGTCCGCTGATACCACGATGGGTGAACAGCATCGCTTCCTCGAAGGCGGTCTTTCCGCAACTGACCACGGAATCGACGGCAATGCCGGAGAGCGGCTTCAGCCGCTCAAGCGTTTGGGCATCGAATGTCAGCGGCACGAGCGCCGGGCGTGTTTCGGTCATCCGCAGCCCGAAACGGCTGGCAAGATCATAGCCCAAGCCGGTCGCGCCCATTTTGGGAATGGATTTACCGCCGCATGCGATCACCAGGGATTGGCAGTGAACGGTGCCGTCCGATAGCTGCAAGACAAAGCCCGCTTCGCTCTTTTCGACAGTTTCAACGCTGGTCCGTAGCCGCATTTCAACCGCGCCGTGCTTCATTTCCGTGACCAGCATGTCGATGATCTGCTTCGACGAGCCGTCGCAGAAGAGCTGCCCCAGCGTCTTTTCGTGATATGCGATATCATATCGTTCCACCAGCTTGATGAAATCACTCTGGGTATAGCGGCTGAGCGCGGAAATGCAGAAATGCCGGTTCGCGGAGATATAGTTCCCGGGCCTGGCGTTCAAATTGGTGAAATTGCAGCGGCCACCGCCGGAAATGCGGATTTTTTCACCGGGATTTGCGGCATGGTCAATGATCAGAACAGACCTGCCCCGTTTTCCCGCCTCGGCAGCGCACATCATGCCCGCCGCGCCCGCGCCAATAATCACCACATCATAACGGTTTGAAGGCATCGGAACCGCTTGTCTTTCCTTGTTGGACAGTTTCAGCCACTGCTAAAAATTTTTCATCGTCACCGCAAGGCTTTACCTCGCGCAATGCAAGAAACTTATCCAGCATCCCGAAAACCAGTGAATAATCAGGTCACCACCTTCTGGAGGACCGGATGCGCAGCCGGACATTCGGGTAGGTGGTCGAAGCCGAACGGATGGTCATTGTCGCGATCAGGCGCGATGGCCCGGAGGCTGCGGGTGAAGCGAACTGACAACACGTTTCATTCATACGCAGCACAGGATGATCCCAAGGCATCGGCGGGCGGTTGAAAACCTCCTGATCCAAAAGCGTTGCGTTTCCCGACCGCCCGCTTCCTCCCCGTTCAATGGCCAGACGCAAATGCGGGCGTGGCAAGGCGAAACTGTATCTGGGCACGCTACCTGCCGATACAAGCCTCAAACCAGCTACAGCCTCCAGAATGCGCACGACATACGTGCATTTCACACTGCCCTCACCTCATTTCAAGGCTTTGTTAACCCTAATCAAGTCTAATCATTCTCGATATTTCAAGATGCTTTTGAAAAGTGTGATTCCGTGACCAAGGCAAACAGCACACCGTTTTTTGGAAAGCGCAAAGACCCTCACACGATCATTATCGCGCGCGGCGACCAGGTCAGCCACTTCACCTTGCGACCCTGGATGGCGATGCTTGGCGGCTCATGCCTCGCTACGCTTACCCTCGGCTACCTGCTGGCGACCTCCTATCTGGTATTGCGGGATGATCTGATCGGCGCTGGCATAGCGCGGCAGGCTCGGATACAGCACGCTTATGAGGACCGTATAGCAAACCTGCGCGAACAGGTCGATCGCGTCACCAGCCGCCAACTGCTCGACCAACAGGCCGTCGAAGACAAGATTGCCGAATTGCTGGAACGGCAGACCGCGCTCAGCCGGCGCCACGGCCACCTCCAACCGATACTGGAACGCGCCGGACTCGCGAAAGCCGGCATTCCCGTCCCCGCGTCCAGGCCGAACGCAACGCCAGACCGGCACGCCTATCTTGCCGAATCCGATATGGCCGAATCCGATCTGGACGCTGCTTTTGCCGGTGTTGATCCCATTATCACCGGGCCAGTTCCGCGTGCGGACAACAGCAAGCCCGAAGGCAACTCCCGTGAAAAGCCGATCAACAGATCCGACAAGCTTTTTCGGGAAGTCAGGAATTCGCTGCGCTCGATTGAAACCGGGCAGCTTGCGAGAATGCAAAACCTGACGGAAAACGCATATCAGGCCGCCGACAGCATTTTTGAAACGCTGGCCGCCGCTGGCATTAAATCCGCGGTATCCGCTGAAACCTCCACCGGAAACTCCGGCATGGGTGGCCCGTTCATTCCCGTCGGTACAATCAGCAACGGGCAGTTCGAGGCGGAACTGGATGAACTGGATAGCGCGCTGGAGCGCCTCGACAGCGCCAGACAGCTTTCGCGCAACGTCCCGATAGCAAGCCCCGTCTCAAGCCATGCCGTCACAAGCACTTTCGGTGTCCGGACCGACCCGCTTATCGGCGTCCCTGCCCTCCATTCCGGCATCGATTTCAGGGCGCCTGTCGGCCAACAGGTCAGCGCCACCGCAAATGGAATCGTAACCAGCGCCGGTCGCAATGGCGGATATGGCAACATGGTTGAAATCGACCACGGAAGCGGGTTCTCGACCCGCTATGCGCATATGAGCAAAATTGACGTGAAGGAAGGGCAAAAGGTTACGCCCGGGACCATTATCGGCGCATCCGGCAATACCGGCCGCTCTACAGGTCCACACCTGCACTACGAAATACGCCGCCATGACAATGCGACCGATCCCACACCCTATCTGAAGGCCGGGCGCAAAATCGCAGCGATGTTTTGAATATCGCACATAAAAAAAGCCCGGCTCGGCCGGGCTTTTTTCTTTTCAGGCTTTCAACAATCAGGCGATGTCCTCAACCTGAATATCGCTGCCGTGAACGCGATGTGCCAGCGAGGCATGCATGAACTCGTCCAGACCGCCATCGAGAACTTCCTGTGGGTTGGAGCTTTCCACGCCGGTCCGCAAATCCTTGACCATCTGGTAGGGTTGAAGAACATAGGAGCGAATCTGATGCCCCCAGCCGATATCGGTCTTTGAGGCCGTCACGGCATTGGCCGCTTCTTCCCGCTTTTTCAGTTCTTCCTCGTAAAGGCGCGCGCGCAGCATCGACCATGCGGTCGCGCGGTTCTTGTGCTGGGACCGCTCTGCCTGACACTGCACCACGATACCGCTGGCAATGTGCGTGATGCGCACGGCTGAGTCGGTGGTGTTGACGTGCTGCCCACCGGCGCCCGACGCACGATAGGTATCGATACGCACGTCTGCCTCGGTTACGGCAACGTCAATATTGTCATCCACCACCGGATAGACCCAGACGCTGGCAAACGAAGTATGACGACGCGCATTCGAATCGTAAGGCGAGATGCGCACGAGACGATGAACACCGGATTCAGTCTTCAGATAGCCGTAGGCATTGTGCCCCTTGATGAGAATCGTCGCGGATTTGATGCCCGCCTCTTCGCCATCGTGAACTTCGAGCACCTCGACCTTCATCCGGCTGCGTTCCGCCCAGCGCGTATACATGCGCAGCAGCATCGAGGCCCAATCCTGGCTCTCCGTACCGCCCGCACCCGCATGCACTTCAAGATAGGTATCGTTGCCATCGGCCTCGCCGGACATCAGCGTCTCGATCTGGCGCTGCTCGATTTCTTCCTGCAACCCCTTGATCGCCGCTTCCGCCTCTTCGATGATCGACTTGTCGTTCTCCTCCTCGCCCATGGCAATGAGTTCGACATTGTCTTGCAGCGTCTGGGTCAGACGGCGAATACCATTGATATTGTCGTCAAGCTGCTGGCGCTCGCGCATGAGTTTCTGCGCTTCCTGAGCATCATTCCAGAGGTCTGCTTCCTCGGCGCGCGCGTTCAGATAGTCAAGTCGTTTGAGGGCCTGATCCCAGTCAAAGATGCCTCCTCAGCAGGCTTAGGGCCTGCTTGATCTCGTCGACAAGCGTCTCGATTTCAGCGCGCATAGAGTATGATTCCCTGAAAATGATCCCGCACGAATGCGGGCCGTTGATTTGCGGCGGACCATAATAATGGAGCCGCCGCGTGTAAAGCGTAACGAAAGCCCTTGGATCAGAACAGGCCACCGGGGCTGTTGTTCAGCGCGCGGTTCGCCTGCGGAGAACGAACCTGGACCGGCGATCCACTGACGAAACTGTCCATGCCGATGACTGAATAGCTGTCGGCGGGGCCGGTTCCGGGCTTGAACGCTTCCATGATGACATTCGGTTGCCCCTCGCGGGCGCGCATGCCGGTCTTTCGGTCGATCGGCAGCAGCATCATGCCTTCGGGAACGCGGAAATCGGCGGACGGCTTGTCGCCAAGCGCCGCTTCCATGAACTGCTTGAACACCGGCACCGCCATACCGCTGCCGGTAAAGCCCTTGCCCATCGGGGTTGGCGTATCGAAGCCCATGAAGACCCCGACAACAAGATCCGGCGTGAAGCCCATGAACCACGCGTCCTTTTCCTCGTTGGTCGTGCCGGTCTTGCCGGCCAGCGGACGATTGAGGCTCTTCAGCATGCTGGCGGTGCCGCGCTGGACAACGCCTTCCATCATCGATGTAATCTGGTAGGCCGTCATCGGGTCCAGAACCTGATCGCGGTCGTCGATAAGCTCCGGCTCTTCCTGATTGACCCAGGAATTGGCGACGCAGCTTTCGCAACGGCGCTGGTCGTGCTTGTAAATCGTCTTGCCATAACGGTCCTGGATACGGTCGATCATCGAGGGCGTAATGCTTCGGCCACCATTGGCGATGACCGAATAGGCCGTCACCATGCGCAACACGGTGGTTTCGCCGGACCCCAGCGACATGGCGAGCACCGGCAGCATCTTGTCATAAATGCCAAACCGCTCCGCATATTCCGCAACCAGCTTCATTCCCATGTCCTTGGCGAGGCGGACGGTCATGAGATTTCGGGACTGCTCGATGCCATAGCGCAAGGTCGACGGGCCGGATGACTTGCCGGAATAGTTTTTCGGAGCCCATACCCCAAGGCTTCCGCCCTGATCAATTTCAATCGGCGCGTCGAGCACCACCGATGCAGGGGTATAGCCATTGTCGAGCGCGGCGGCGTAGACAAATGGCTTGAAAGCCGAACCGGGCTGTCGCATGGCCTGCGTGGCGCGGTTGAACTCGGAACGGTCGTAGGAGAAGCCACCAGCCATCGCGAGAACGCGGCCCGTATGAGGGTCCATCGCTACCACCGCGCCATCGATTTTCGGCGCCTGACGCAACCTGTAGGCGTCGGAACTGTCTTTCTTGCGCTCGACATAAACGACATCGCCGACATTCAGCACGCGCACCGGTGATTTGACCGAGGTCCGCTTGTCATCGATGAAGAGGCGATAGGCCCACTTCATGTCTTCAGCGGCGATGAAGCCCTGCTGGCGCTCGCGCACAAGGGCGCCGGAGGCTTCGCGCTTCGGCTGAATGCCGATTGTCGCGCCGGTATCGCTTACACCGAGAACGACAGCGAGTTGCCATTCGGGAACGTCTCTCATAGACGAAATCTCACCCAGCGGAACACCCCAGTCCGTTCCAAGATCGATGTGCTTGACAGGGCCGCGGAAGCCGCGCGCCTGATCGTATTTCAGCAAGCCCGCCTGAAGCGAGGCGCGCGCCTTGACCTGCAATTGCGGGTCAAGGGTCGTGCGAACCGACAAACCGCCTTCGAGCAGGGCATTCTCGCCATAGCGGGCGAGGATCTCCCGGCGAACTTCCTCGGTGAAATATTCCGACGCGAAGAGATAGTTTCCGCCGCGGCGCTGATTGACGCCCAGCGGCTCGTCCTTGGCCTTCGTCGCCTCTTCCTTGTTGATATAGCCGTTCTCCTCCATGCGATCGATCACCCAGTTGCGGCGCTCGATCGCCCGGTCAGTGTGGCGATAGGGATGATAGTTGGAAGGGCCGCGCGGCAATGCGGCGAGATAAGCGACCTCCGCAATGGTCAGTTCGTTCACGGATTTGTCGAAATAGGTCAGGGCCGCACTGGCAATGCCATATGCGCCAAGTCCAAAGAAAATCTCGTTCAGATAGAGTTCGAGAATGCGATCCTTGGAATAGGCCTGCTCGATGCGGAACGACAGGATGGCTTCCTTGATCTTGCGGTCGATGGTCTGATCCGAGCTTAGAAGGAAGTTCTTTGCAACCTGCTGGGTGATCGTGGAGGCGCCGACAGGGCGGCGGCCGGAACCCAGATTCCTGAAGTTCGTCGCGACAGCGCGCGCCAGACCGGTAATGTCGATACCCGGATGGTGATAGAAATTCTTGTCTTCCGCCGAAATGAACGCCGCTTTCACGCGGTCGGGAATAGCCTGGACCGGCAGGTAAAGGCGCTTCTGCCGCGCAAACTCGGCCATGAGTGCGCCATCGGACGAATGAACCCGCGTCGTCACCGGCGGCTCGTATTGCGCTAGAACCTCATAATTGGGCAATTCTTCGGTAAGGTTCGCGACATAGGCCGCCGCTCCGCCTGCCACCAGCAGGAACAGCACCGTGCCGATTCCGAAAAAATATCCGATAAGCCTTATCATGTTTGTCCGGAACCCACTTTATGTTTCATGCGCGCCTGTTGGCCCAATTCGATTCGCGCTCACCCGAACGCTGCCCGTAAATATGTAAATAGCAGTGTTTTTCCGTTTGCCACAAGGCACTTGACGCCATTCCCACACTCGAAAAGCCAACCTCAATCGCTCACGGATTGGATTCGAAATGTGACGAAGACAAGGTCGATTTAAGCGACCATTCATTATAAACACAGATTGTGCGCTTTCGGCAACAAGCAGGCAACCGCGAGCAGGCCAGTTCCGCGCCTGAATCGACCGGCTCGCATGGAAACGACACCCGTTTACAGTGTTGATTTTACGCCCCAAACCCATTGTTTCAGGATTTTTGTCGCCGCCCGATCTGGGCTCGGCTCTGTCAGTGACCGGATTTCAGCCCCTTGAAGCTCTTCACGGCTTCGACCAGCTTTTCCGAGGCAAGGCCTCTCCATTTCGGATCGAGTATCAGTTTTTCATCATCGACATTGGAAAGATAGCCGATCTCGACCAGAACGGATGGCACGTCCGGCGCGCGCAACACATGGAAACCCGCATAACGATGCGGATTGTTGATCAGGTTGACCTCTCCTTGCAGCGCATCGACAACCTTGTTGGCGAAACTGATGGAGAAACTGTGGGTTTCCCGCCGGGCAAGATCGATCAGGATATCGGCGACTTCCGGCGCTTCATGCTCGAATGTCAGGCCAGCAATCGCATCTGCCTTGTTTTCCCGTTCTGCCATGGCGCGGGCCACATCATCGGAGGCCTTGTCGGAAATCGTATAGACCGTAGCGCCGCGGACATCGTCCTGACTGATCGTATCGGCGTGGACCGAAATGAACAGGTCGGCCTCGTGCTGCCGGGCTATGCGCACACGCTCCGAAAGCCGCAAAAACCGGTCGTCGTCGCGGGTCATCACGACCTTGACGTCCGATAGTTTCGACAGGGCGTTTTTCAGATCGTTGGCAAAAGTCAGGGTAACATTTTTCTCTTTGACGCCGTTGGGGCTTTCCGCACCCACATCGATGCCGCCATGCCCCGGGTCGATGACGACGGTAAAGGGACGCCGCTCCTGTTCCTGGGCGACCTGCACGCCAATCCGCCCACCCTTCGGTGCAAGAAGCGTTGAGCCTGTGCTTGCATTCTGAACATTCAGCGCTTCCGCGAACGCCCGGTCGGAGGAAGCCGTCACGTCAAGAACCAGCCTGTATCCGGGGCTTGTCTCGTTTTTCGTCACATCCATCCCGTCAATCTTGAACGGCCCCTTGAAAGAAAGGATCAGACGGGATTTTTTTTCGCCCTTCAGCCCGTATCGCACGTCTGTCACAAGTCCACGCGGCTGCGCGGTCTTTTTGGCGTCGAACGCGAAAACCGTCTTGGGCAAGTCCACAACGAAACGATGGGGGCTGCTCAGGATGAAAGACGAAATATCTGGCTCACGGTCGAAAACGATCACAATTCTTGTGTGCAGGTCATCACCGGCAACACGCATGGTCAGCGCCGCAAGGTCCTGACCCGCGCCCACCGCATGGGCTTTGCCCGCCCCAAGCGCCGCAACGATCAGAACGACAAGCGCCAAAAAAAAATCACGCACAATGCGGATAACAGGCGCGTAGTCCTTTCCCTGATCCGCTTTTGCCCGATCGAAATTCATCACGTATGTTTTCCCGCGCAGCATCGCATGCAGCTTTTATCCAACAGGAGCCCAACCATTCAGGTTTTTGTGGCCAGTTCTAGACGTAAAACGACATAGTTAACGAACCCTTTCGACGAAGTTCACAACTATCGCAATGACGGCGCAAGGCAATCGGGCCTTGTAATAAAACCAAGCAAGTCATAAAAGCAAAGTCGGGTTACTGCTTGCCCGCAGATTCGAGCCCCTCGGCGCGCCTTGATTATCGGTTGTGACTGTCGGATCGCGCTTTGTGCAGCACTGGTGAAGCGATTTCACCTGTAACCGGAACAGAATTTGGCGTGAACTGGCAGTTTTTGCCGATTGACGCTTTGAGTGAACGGCGGATGCGCAAGACAAATACGCTTCGCCAGCTCTCGAACAGCCAGGCTTTCGGGAGCAAATGTGTCGACCCGGCACTGCGGGTCATATTTTTGGTTGTTTCGTCAGGAACGGGAATGGGTCATAGAGACTTGACCATAATCGACAGAGAAGCCGCGGTCGCCGTAAGGCCGTTCCGTGTGCGGTCGGTTCTACCCGTAGCCACGAACTTTGAATTATCCGGCAAACCCGAACCAGCGCCTCCGAGTGTCGAACAGACGCTCGCACTCGCCCCGGTTTCGCGTGTTTCGACCGGGGAGAACAACTGTAATGTCCAACAAAATGCTAATCGATGCCTCCCACCAGGAGGAAACGCGGGTCGTCGTGGTCCGCGGCAATCGCATTGACGAATTCGACTTCGAATCCGAGCACAAGAAGCAGATAAAAGGCAATATCTATCTGGCGCGTGTGACGCGCGTAGAGCCGTCCTTGCAGGCAGCGTTCGTTGAGTATGGCGGCAATCGTCATGGCTTTCTTGCCTTCAGCGAAATCCATCCCGATTACTACCAGATCCCGGTTGCGGATCGTCAGGCGCTGCTCGAGGCCGAAGCCCAGGCGGCAAGCGACGACGATGATGACGAGGCACCGGCGGAAAGCCGGGCCCGCGACCAGCAGGAGCGCGGAGACAAGTCCCGTCGCAACAAGCGTCGTGGCCGCCGTGGCGGATCGCGCAATGAGGACGAAACCGTTGCCGCAAGCGCAGAGGATGGCACCCCGACAGACGACGCCCAGACGGACAATACCGAAGCAGAGGCGAATACCGCGGAAGGCGAACAGGGCGCCGGCGAGAATGAGGCCCCTGCATCCGAAGCCGATACCGACGACAACGGCCCAGCGCTCGCCGCAGCCATTGAAGCCGATGTGATTTCCGAGCCGGTCGGCGGTCTTGAAGATGCGGGCGACAGCGAAGAACCTGCTTCTTCGGACGATGACGCCAAATCTTTCGGACAGGAGAACGGCGACGAACAGGATCGCCATGGCGTGCCGGAGGAAACACGCGAGGTCGAATCCATCGGCTCCGAGGATGCCCTTGAGGAAGTGCCGACCCGCCAGCGGACGCAGCGCCGCCATTATAATATTCAGGATGTCATAAAGCGCCGCCAGATTCTTCTGGTGCAGGTGGTCAAGGAAGAGCGCGGCAACAAGGGCGCAGCCCTGACGACCTATCTTTCGCTTGCCGGTCGCTATTCGGTCCTGATGCCCAACACGGCGCGCGGCGGCGGCATTTCGCGCAAGATCACCAATGTTCAGGATCGCAAGCGCCTGAAGGAGATCGTCAAGGAACTCGAGGTGCCGAAAGGCATGGGCGTGATCCTGCGCACGGCCGGCGCCAACCGTACCAAGGCCGAGGTCAAGCGCGACTATGAATATCTGATGCGGCTTTGGGAAAATGTCCGCACGCTCACGCTGGAATCCACCGCGCCCACCCTCGTTTACGAGGAAGGCAGCCTGATCAAGCGCTCCATCCGCGATCTCTACAACAAGGACATTTCAGAGGTTCAGGTTTCGGGTGAGAACGGCTACCGCGAAGCCAAGGATTTCATGCGCATGCTGATGCCCAGCCATGCGAAGGTCGTCCAGCCCTATCGCGATCCGGTTCCGATCTTTGCGCGCAATGGCATTGAGGCACAGCTTGATCGCCTTCTGCAACCGCAGGTGACGCTGAAATCCGGCGGCTACATCATCATCAACCAGACCGAGGCGCTCGTCGCCATCGATGTGAACTCCGGTCGCTCGACCCGCGAGCACTCCATTGAGGACACCGCGCTCCAGACCAATCTGGAAGCAGCCGAAGAAGTCGCGCGGCAATTGCGCCTGCGCGACCTTGCCGGTCTCGTCGTGATCGATTTCATCGACATGGAAGAGAAGCGGAACAACCGCGCGGTCGAAAAGCGCCTGAAGGATTGCCTGAAGGATGATCGAGCGCGTATTCAGGTTGGCCATATCTCGCATTTCGGCCTTCTCGAAATGTCGCGGCAGCGTATCCGCGCCAGCGTTCTCGAAAGCACCACGCAGGTCTGCTCCGTCTGTGGCGGAACCGGTCATGTGCGCTCGGACTCGTCGCTCGCGCTGCATGTCATCCGGACGATCGAGGAATATCTCCAGCGGCATTCGCAGAATAACATCATCGTTCGCACACCCGTCGCAACGGCGCTCTATGTGCTCAATCACAAGCGCCAGACCCTTTCGGAACTGGAGCAGCGCTTCGGCCTGACCATCAGCATCGAAGCCGATGACAATATCGGCTCGCAGCATCTGGTCATTGAAAAAGGCTCTGTCGCAGCAGGCCCCGTCACACCGGCGGTCCAGCCCGTCGTGCCGATAATTGAAATAGAGGAAGACGATTTCATCGAAGAAGATGAATCGGTCGAGGAAGCAGCAGAGGCGCAAGCAACTGCTCGCGAAGACGACAACGGCGATTCGTCGTCACGCAAGCGCCGGCGTCGGCGCCGGCGTCGCGGCGGAAGCGACCAGAGCGACAGCGCTGCACCGGAAAACGTCGAAACGATTGCCATTTCGACCGGCGGTACGGCGGAAGATGAAGACGGCGATGAGACGGAAAAGCCCGCTGCCGATGCAACGAGCGCCGATGATGACCGTCGCAAGCGTCGGCGTCGTGGTCGTCGTGGCGGTCGCAAGAATCGCGCTGCCGATGATGCTGTTTCGGCTGAATCGGAAGGTGCCTCAGACGATGGCGCTGTCGATCTCCCATCCGACGAACCTCAGGCCGATACGCCAGTCATTGAGGCGAGCAACGCGGAACCCGTAGAGGCCGCAGCGTCCGAAGATTTGGTCGTTGCCGAGGTCGAAGTGGAAGCGGTTGAGGAAAAGCCTGTCAAGAAGCGCGCAACGAGGCGCAAGAAGGCAGAACCTGTCGCAGAAGCCGAAGCAACGGTTGAGGCGGATGTTGTCGTCGAAGAGAAGCCCAAGGCCGTAAAGGCAAAGAAGGAAGCCGCTCCGAGGAAGCCTCGCAAGTCGACCAAAAAGGCAGCGGTCGAGGAAGAGGCGGTTACCGCGCAGGCCGAAGCCCCTGTAGAACCAGCAGTGGAACCTGCTTCAGAAGCGGTGACGGCTGAAGAACCGGTCCCTGCTCCCGTTGAGACAGCGGTCGAACCGGAACCAAAGCCAGCCAAGGAACCTGTCATTACCTCCAGCACCCCGGATAACGCTGCCAAAAGCGATACTCCGCCGAAGCGTGGGTGGTGGCAGAAGAAGGGTTTCTTCTGAGTTTCAGCCCATCTGAATGAATGAAAAAGCCAGCCTTGTGCTGGCTTTTTCATTCCGAAATTCTGTGCCGTTTCTTCTTTGCCCCTTCAGCCCCTTCCAAAGTGAATAGCCTACGATTCACGCCCGTTTGGACGGCGCGGCGTCTCAGAACGGGAAGCAACACCAGTCGCCGCAGATTTGCCCGAATATGCGGGTTTCAATTTATCGCGATACCGCAGCATCCCGCTTCCCTTGGCGCTTTGATTTCTATACGACTGGACCCATGGCTGTTTTCACGATTTCACGGACTCCCAAGCCCCTTTTCGTCAACACCTGGCTCAGCAAGGCTTTTGCCTTTGCTGCCGTTCTCGCCGTTGCGGTTACGCAGGTCGCGCCCGCATCGGCGCAATCGCGGTCGTTGCCCATCGTCCGGGACGCCGAGATCGAGGCTCTGGTCAAGGAATATGCACGGCCGATCCTGAATGCGGCGGGCCTCGGAAAGCGCTCCATCGAGATCATTCTGGTCAACAACAATTCATTCAACGCCTTTGTCGACGGAAGACGCATTTTCATTAATACGGGTGCGCTGCTGCAATCGGAAACGCCGAATGAAATCATTGGTGTGATAGCGCACGAGGCGGGCCATCTGGCAGGCGGACATCAGGAGCGGTTGCGCGATCAGATAGCGCGCGCCAAGACCATGGCTGTCGTCGCCGGCCTGCTCGGCATCGGCGCAACCGTCGCGGGCGCCGCCGCCGGTGATGGCGCGGTTGCAGGCGCCGGCACGGGCATCGCGATGGGCGGCACCGAAGCCGCCATGCGCGGGTTGATGGCCTATCAGCGCACCGAGGAAGCAACGGCCGACCGCTCCGCCCTCACCTATCTCGACAAGACGGGCCAATCAGCCAAGGGAATGCTCACCACTTTCGGTCGGTTCCAGAATGCGCTTTCGCTCAGCGGCACGCGCACGGACCCCTATCGCGTCAGTCACCCAATGCCTCGGGATCGCATTTCCAATCTCGAGACGCTGGCCAAGAAAAGCCCGAACTTCAACAAGACCGATTCGCCCGCCCTTCAGCGCCGCCACGACATGATGCGCGGCAAGATCGCCGCCTATACGACGGGATCGGGAAGCGTCCAAAGGATTTTCAGAAATGATCCGCGCGGGATCGGCGCACGCTATGGCGACGCGATTTCGACCTATCTGAATGGCTCGACGAAGTCGGCTCTCTCCAAGATTGACGCTCTTATCAAGGAACAACCGAAGAATCCCTACTTTCATGAGATTCGCGGTGAAGTTCTGATGAAAGCCAACAAGCCTGCGGAAGCGGCGAAGGCATTTCAAAAATCCTATTCTCTCGATCCCGCGAAATCGAGTATGCTACGCATGAACTATGGCCGCGCATTGATGCTCACCGGCAAGCCTGCGAATATCAAGGCGTCGGTGAAGGAAATGAGCGCCGCGCTGAACCGGGATCGCGAGTATACCACCGGTTATGGCTATCTCGCACAGGCTTACGGGCAATTGGGTCAGGTGGCGGAAGCGGAACTTGCCACGGCGGAAATGCACTATTATGCGGGGCGCATTCAGGAGGCTCGAATCTTCGCGACTCGTGCGCAACAAAAGATGAAACGCGGAACGCCTGACTGGCTGAGAGCGCAAGACATAATCAACAGCAAGCCGCCGCGCAGACAATAGCTATGGACCATTGGCTTTTATCCCGCAACGGTCCGACGATTCAAGAACGGAAATGAACATGACGAATTTCGCAACAATAGGAACCGCGGGCGCGATCGTTGGCCTCGGCGCGCTCCTTCTTGGTTATCAGGTGGGCACGAGCCGGACGGTGGAAACCGTGGCGGCCGTCACAACCCCATCAACCAATACCGGCTCCACGCTCGATCGCAGCGGCATCGAGGCGATCGTGCGGGACTATCTGGTTTCCAATCCGGAAGTTCTCGTTGAGGCCCAGACCGCGCTCGAAGCGCGGCGCGCAGATCAGGAACGCATCGCGCACCGCGATATCATTGCCTCGCATGCCGACCAGTTGTTCAACTCGCCCATGGATGCGGTTTTCGGCAATCCCGACGGCGACGTGACGATCGTCGAGTTCTACGACTACAATTGCGGATATTGCAAGCGCGCCCTTCCCGATATGGACGCGCTGATCGAAAGCGACCCGAACCTCCGTTTCGTCATGAAGGAATTCCCGATCCTCGGGCCGGATTCGACACGGGCGCACATCGTCGCCAAGGCGTTCAAAACGCTCCACCCGGACGAATACATGGAATTCCATCGCGAACTTCTGGGTAGCGAGGGCCGCGCCACGGAAGAAACCGCCATGGCCGTCGCACTGAAACTTGGCGCAGATGAAAAGCAGATCCGGGAGAAAATGACGTCCCCCGACGTGACCGCAGCCTTCCAGGCCAATTATGAACTGGCGCAGGCGCTGAACATCACCGGCACGCCATCCTACATCCTGTCCGATGAAGTCGTGCCGGGAGCGGTCGGAATCGAATTCCTCGCCGAAAAAATCCAGAATATACGCAGCGGAAAGACGGCAGCCCGCTGATTGAGACCGTAAAAGCGCCTGTGGACAAGCATTTCAGGCGCTTTCACAGCTTTTGCCTTGCCGTTATGCGAAGTTTATGGGATTGAACCCCATTCTTAAGCTGTTTCCCAACTGGTAAAAATGAAGCACATCGTTTTCGTTCTCAATGGGCCAAATCTCAACATGCTGGGCAAGCGTGAGCCTGGGATTTATGGCGCGTCCACGCTGGACGATATCGAGATGCTTTGCCGCAAGGAAGCCGAGGCTCTAGGCATCGAGATCGATTTTCGGCAGTCAAATCACGAAGGCGATCTTGTATCCTGGGTGCAGGAAGCTGGCATGGCTGGGGCATCGATCCTGATCAACCCGGCGGCTTACACACATACGTCCATCGCATTGCATGACGCCATCCGCGCCGCGCAGGCGACGGTCGTCGAAATTCACCTTTCCAATATTCACGCGCGTGAGGAATTCCGCCATAAATCCCATGTTTCCCCCCTCGCCAAAGGGGTGATCTGCGGATTTGGTCCGGATGGCTACCTGATGGGTCTCCGTGCGCTTGCCGGGTTCGCCGGGCAAGAGAAACAATAGCCAGACAAAAAAGAAGAGGCTTGAAAAGCATGGCACCGAGAACTTCCGGGATCGACAAGGAACTGATCCGCGATTTGGCCGAGATCCTCAACGAAACGGATCTCACCGACATCGAAATTGAACAGGGTGAAACGCGCATCCGGGTTTCCCGTCAGTCCAAGATGCAGCCTGTATTGCAGCAAGCCGCCTATGCTCCGGCACCTGTCGCAGCGCCCGCTGCCGCTGTAGTCGCCCCAGCCGCAGAGGCAGCCAAGCCCGCTGGCCCGTCCAAAAACGCCGTTCCATCGCCGATGGTCGGAACAGCATACCTGTCGCCAGGCCCCGGTGCCCGGCCGTTCATCGAAGTCGGCCAGAAGGTCACTGAAGGCCAGACCCTGATGATCATCGAAGCCATGAAGACGATGAACCAGATTGCGGCACCGCGCACCGGCACGGTGACGGCTGTTTTGGTCGAGGACGCCCAGCCCGTCGAATATGGCGAGCCGCTGGTCGTCATCGAGTAAGGTAACGGGAAAGCGATGTTTCAGAAAATCCTCATCGCCAATCGTGGCGAAATTGCCCTTCGTATCCTGCGCGCCTGCAAGGAACTGGGGATCAAGACCGTCGCCGTGCATTCCACGGCCGATGCGGATGCTATGCATGTGCGTCTGGCCGATGAAAGTGTTTGCATTGGCCCGCCCGCCTCGCGCGAGAGCTATCTGAACATCCATCAGATTGTCGCCGCCTGTGAAATCACGGGGGCGGACGCTATTCATCCAGGCTATGGATTTCTCGCTGAAAACGCCAAGTTCGCTGAAATTCTCGAAGCGCATGGCATTACATTCATCGGCCCCACGGCGGAGCATATCCGCATCATGGGTGACAAGATCGAAGCCAAGCGAACTGCAAAACGTCTGGGCATTCCCGTTGTCCCCGGCTCCGATGGAGGCGTGACGGAAGACGCGGAAGCCGCCCGCATTGCGACAGAAATCGGCTTTCCGGTTATCATCAAGGCATCTGCCGGCGGCGGCGGTCGCGGCATGAAGGTGGCCCGAAATGCCGAGGAGCTGCCGATTGCTCTTGCGACTGCCCGTTCTGAAGCCAGCGCGGCCTTTGGCGACGATGCGGTTTACATCGAGAAATATCTGGCAAAGCCCCGTCATATCGAAGTTCAGGTGATGGGCGACGGCAATGGCAAGGCAGTGCACATGGGCGAGCGCGACTGCTCGTTGCAGCGCCGCCATCAGAAAGTCTGGGAAGAGGCAAATTCACCTGCTCTCAACGTCGAGCAGCGTGATCAGATCGGAATGATCGTCGCCAACGCCATGGCGAATCTCGGCTATCGCGGTGCAGGAACGATCGAGTTCCTCTATGAGGAAGGCGAATTCTATTTCATCGAGATGAATACGCGTCTTCAGGTCGAGCACACGATCACGGAAGCAATTACCGGCATCGATCTCGTGCATGAACAGATCCGGATCGCCTCCGGCGGTGGCCTTTCGGTTACGCAGGACGATATCAAGTTTTCCGGACATGCGATCGAGTGCCGTATCAACGCCGAAGACCCACGCACTTTCGCGCCGTCCCCTGGACTCATCACGCATTTCCATACGCCGGGCGGACTGGGCGTGCGTGTCGATTCCGGTGTCTACTCTGGTTACAAGATCCCGCCCTATTACGACAGCCTGATTGGCAAGCTGATCGTTCACGGCCGCAATCGCGTTGAATGCATGATGCGCTTGCGCCGCGCGCTCGACGAGTTCGTCGTGGATGGCGTCAAGACGACGCTGCCGCTGTTCCAGGATCTGGTTGGAAATCAGGACATCGCCAACGGCGACTACGACATCCACTGGCTCGAAAAATATCTGTCCACACAGGCTGAAGGGTAGGCCTTTGGCCTCCCCTTTGTCTGACGCCACGATCATCCCGCCGGACATCCTGCTGCGCGCCTATGCGACCGGTGTCTTTCCCATGGCGGAGGAAGCCGACGACCCGGAGATATTCTGGGTCAAGCCGGAGCGGCGCGGCATCATACCGCTCGAAACATTTCACGTCCCGCGCAGCCTGAAAAAAACCATCCGGCAGGGCCGGTTTGAAATCCGCATCGACACCGATTTCAAAGGCGTCATCGCCGGCTGTGCGTCGGGAACGGGGTCACGCGCTCGGACGTGGATCAACAATCCGATCCGGCATTCTTACGAAATGCTGTTCGAAATCGGACATTGCCACACGGTTGAAGCGTGGAAGGACGAGACACTTGTCGGCGGCTTGTATGGCGTCAGTTTGCAACGGGCCTTCTTCGGTGAAAGCATGTTCACGCGCGAGCGCGACGCCTCAAAGGTCTGCCTTGTTCATCTGGTGGAGCATATGAAGCAGCGCGGTTTCATTTTGCTCGATACGCAGTTCCTCACAAGCCATCTGGAACGTTTCGGCGCTATCGAGGTGCCACAACGCCATTATCAACGGATGCTGGACGAGGCGCTACAAGGCACTGCGCTGTTCTGGCCGTAAGAGGCGCCGAAGCGCGCACCCAGGAAAGTGCGCTGGACGATCTTAACTCTTCGGCGGGGCCGGAACGTCGGATTCCTGTTTACAGTTTTTCAGCCACACATCATAGACAGGATGCTCGACAGCATTCAGACCGGGGCTGTCGGCAAACATCCAGCCCGTGAAAATCTTCCGGATCTTGCGGTCGAGCGTAATTTCATCGACCTCGATGAAGCTCGTCGTCTTGGGCGCCTCATCAGCGGTTCGGGAATAGCAGACGCGCGGCGTAACCTGCAACGCGCCGAACTGAACCGTTTCCCCGATATAGACATCGAATGTGGTGATCCGGCCCGTAATCTTGTCGAGACCGGAAAATTCGGCAATGGGGTTGTTGATCCGCTCCGCCAAAGCTGGCGACAGCGAGGCTCCGAACGCCACGAGTGCAACCGCTGAGGCGCGCAGGGCATGGATCAGGGCGGCTGGAAAATGGTGGCGGATCATATCAAATCGGTTTCCGCATTTGAGTCGGGGCTTGGGAACGGGCTTCAGCATTTTATTAATCGGGGAATGTGGCAGGACAAGTCCTATCACACTCTCCGACTGAAATTAGCTGTATTTTCCCGGCTTTAATTGCCCGGTGTCCACGCATCGTAATCGCCGGTCACTTTCGGACGGTCATGTCCGCCAGCCAGCGAGCCCTTGGGGCGATAGGCGAAAGCCGTACCCGTCAGGTTGGGCTCATGCCGCTTTTGCCATTCATGCGGAATGTAGTCGTCCTGCGATGGTGGCAGATCGGTCCGGTGATGAATCCAGCCGTGCCAGCCGGGCGGAATGGCACTTGCTTCCGTCACATCCTTGTAAATGATCCAGCGGCGGGTGCGTCCCTCGGAATCATACCCCCCCTGATAGTAGACATTGCCGAATTCATCCTTTCCGACGCGTTCACCCTTGCGCCAGGTATGAAACCGCGTGCCAAGCGTCTGCCCGCTCCACCATGTAAAAAACTGTTTCCAGAACGATGCCATCGATGCCTCTATTCCAATTTTCCTATCAAGGGACTTCGCAATGCTATGGCCCTATCGGCAAGGATTGGCAAGGGGCGAATGTGGCGCACCCTCGCCGGTTTGGGCGCACGCCCGATGATCCCTTTTTCCGCTACAACGCATAGCCGAGCAAGGGTTTCTCATACTTCAGAACGGATATTCCGGAATTGGGCTCTCCCCAGTTCTGCACCCGTCCGGTTCGGATATAATTGCGGCTTTCATAGAAGCCGATAGCCGCCGTATTGCCCTCCACAACTTCCAGACGCAGATTCTGCGCATTCGGAAAGGAGCTTTCAATCTCGATCAGCAAAAGGGAACCGACGCCCTGCCCCTGCTTGTCGGGGCGCACGCAGAGCTGGCGCAGTTCGGCAAACTTGTAGTCCGGCTGATCGGCGAAGGCCATTCCCAAGATATCGTCGCCGTCATCCGCCAGGATGAATTCCGAATATGGCTTGCTGAGCAGTTTCTTCAGCGCATCCGGCGAGTGCAGGCGCTCGGTCATCGCCTTGACCTTATTCGCGCCGAGACTGGCATCGAACGTCGAATGCCATGTCTCGATCAACAGGTTGCGAACAGCGGCCAGATCGTCCTTGGTTGCCGTCCTGATCCACATGACTATTCGATCCCGAGCTTCTGCTTGACCAGATCGCTGACGGCCTGCGGATTGGCCTTCCCCCCGGTGGTTTTCATCACCTGCCCGACGAACCATCCGGCAAGCGTCGGCTTGGCCTTGGCTTGCTCCACCTTGTCCGGATTGGCGGCGATAACCTCGTCGACAGCCTTTTCGATGGCGCCTGTGTCCGTCACCTGCTTCATGCCGCGCGTCTCGACGACCGCGCGGGGATCGCCGCCCTCGTTCCAGACAATTTCAAACAGATCCTTGGCAATCTTGCCGGAGATCGTGCCTTCCTTGATGAGGTCGATGATCGCACCGAGCTGGTCCGGCGAAAGCGGCGAGGTTTCAATGTCCTTGCCCGCCTTGTTCAGCGCCCCGAGGAGATCGTTGATCACCCAGTTCGCCGCGAGCTTGCCGTCGCGGTCCCTGGCCACCGCCTCGTAATAGTCGGCAATCGACTTCTCGGTAACGAGGATCGACGCATCATAGACGGATAGGCCCTGTTCACTGATCAGGCGGGCCTTCTTGTCGTCCGGAAGTTCTGGAAGATGCTGGGCAAGATCGTCGACAAAAGCCTGATCGAATTCCAGTGGCAGCAGGTCCGGATCGGGGAAGTAGCGATAGTCGTGCGCCTCTTCCTTGGAGCGCATGGAGCGCGTCTCGCCCTTCACTGCATCGAAAAGCCGTGTTTCCTGATCGATTTTGCCGCCGTCCTCAAGGATTGCAATCTGGCGGCGCGCTTCATATTCGATGGACTGGCCCACGAAGCGGATGGAATTGACGTTCTTGATCTCGCAACGCGTGCCGAAGGCTTCGCCTGGACGGCGCACGGAAACATTCACGTCCGCACGCATCGAGCCCTCGTCCATGTTGCCGTCGCAGGTGCCCAGATAGCGCACGATGGTGCGCAGCTTCGTCAGATAGGCCTTGGCCTCGTCCGACGAACGCAAATCCGGCTTGGAGACGATTTCCATCAGCGCCACGCCCGAGCGGTTGAGATCGACATAGGACATGGTCGGATTCTGGTCGTGCAGCGATTTGCCCGCGTCCTGCTCCAGATGCAGCCGCTCGATGCCGATCTCGATATCCTCGAACTGGCCCTTGGAGTCCGGCCCCACGGAAATCGTGATCTTTCCCTCGCCGACAATCGGCTGCTTGAACTGGGAAATCTGATAGCCCTGCGGCAGATCGGGGTAGAAATAGTTTTTCCGGTCAAAAACCGACTTATGGTTGATCTGGGCCTTCAGGCCGAGGCCCGTCCGGACAGCCTGCTTCACGCATTCGAGATTGATGACCGGAAGCATGCCGGGCATGGCGGCATCGACGAGCGAAACATTCGAATTCGGCTCCGCGCCGAATGATGTTGACGCACCCGAAAAGAGCTTCGAATTGGACGTGACCTGCGCATGGACTTCCATGCCGATAATCACTTCCCAATCTCCGGTCGCTCCGGGGATGAAACGCTTGGGTTCTGCTATGCGGGTGTCAACGAGTGTCATTCTGGCCAATCAATGCTGCTGAATTTTTTCTGCTACTTCGCTAGTCCAAACAGGCTTTCGAGGCAAGAGGCACTGACCGCGCAGGACGATTCCACTGGATTTTTAGCCGCGATTTCCGTAAAGACGACGCCATCTCTTTTCGGAGCTTTTATGTTTAATCAGTCTGAGTCCCGCTGAAGCCCTGACTTTTCAGGTCAGGGCATGAAAACCAAACCCCGCACCGCCCATCGTGGATGCGGACGCTTTTGCTTGGCCATACGGCCGGTTTTCACGGACTTTAATCATGGATATTTCGCGCGACGAACAGCGCATTCTCCACCTGCTCGCGCAGGGCGGAAAAATTGTAGTTCAAAAGGATCAGCAAGGACGCATCTCGGAAATCGAGTGCTTGACCCGCGAGGGATGGATTTACCCGTCACTCGATCTGCGCCTGTTCAGGAAACTGAAGCGGAAACGAACTGTAGCCTCGTCAAACGGCGGTCCATATCGGATCACCAGACGCGGCCTCGAACTGGTTCGCGCCCAGTTGAACAACAGGTAGCGACAGAATTGCCGCCGGAATTAAAATCGGCGGCAATTTCAATCGACTGGGAAGCCTAAACGGCTTTTGCAGCGTCCAGTATGCGCAGTTGCACGCTTGTGGAGCCATTCCAGTAGTTCGTTGCCAGATTTCCGGCGACATGAACGCTGTGTCCCCGCTGATGTAGCAGGAACTGCCCAAGCTCGCTTTCCGCCGCGCGAAAAGCCATGGCGTTCACGCGCTTGCCATCCGCACCGGCAAGCGTGACACGCAGATGGTTCGTGCCAACGGTGCGGACATCGACCAGACGATGATGCGGAAGGGCAAGCACCGGCTGAGGGTGTCCCGAGCCATAGGGACCGACGGTTTCGAGCTGCTCGCAAAGGCCCAGCGTCGCGCCGGAGGCGGAAATTGCCGCATCGATCGCAAGGCTCTGGTTGTCCCGCAGCCGGGCGATGGCGTCTGCCGATCTTTCCTCGAAAAAGGCGCGCAACTGGCCGAGCTTTGCCTTTTCGACGGTGATTCCCGCCGCCATGCTGTGTCCGCCACCCTTGACAAGCAGGCCGCGCTCTACCGCATCGCGCACCAGCTTGCCGAGATCGAACCCGCTGATCGAGCGCCCCGAACCGGAGCCGACGCCATTCTGGTTGAAGCTGATCGCAAAGGCCGGACGCCGCGCTTTTTCCTTCAGGCGAGCCGCTATGAGGCCAACAATCCCGGGGTGCCATTCATCGCTGGCCGTCACGATGATGGCCGGTTCATGTTTTCCGGACATTTCCGTCCAGGCTTCGGCCTCGGCCTGTTGCAGCATGATGGTTTCCATCGCCTGCCGCTCCTGATTGAGCCGGTCGAGTTCCTGCGCTATGCGCTCGGCTTCTGTCCGGTCATCCAGCGTCAGAAGCCGCGCGCCAAGCCCGGCATCGCCGATCCGCCCGCCGGCATTGATGCGCGGCCCGATCAGGAACGCCAGATGAAACACATTGACCGGCTCGCCGATCCGCGCAACGCGAACCAGCGTCGTAATGCCGGCATTCTGCTGCGCGCGCGCAACCGCCAGCCCCTTGACGACGAAGGCACGGTTCAGCCCCTTGAGCGGCACCACATCGCAGACGGTCGCCAGCGCCACCAGGTCGAGCAGGCCCAGAAGATCGAGCGATGGCTTGCCGTGGCCGATACGCTGCTCGCGCATCACCCGCGCGACCTGAACGAGCGTCAGAAAAACAACGCCAGCCGCGCACAAATGCCCCTGTCCCGAAATATCGTCTTCGCGATTCGGATTAACGATCGCAAGGGCGACATCGGGCAAAGGGCCGCCGACCTGATGGTGGTCCAGAACCACCACATCCGCCCCGGCTTCCCGGGCGGCTTCAATCGCCGCCGCACTGTTGGTGCCGCAATCGACCGTCACGATCAGCGATGCGCCCTGCTGGACGAGCTCGCGCATGGCCTGCGGGTTGGGCCCATAGCCTTCAAACACGCGGTCGGGGATGTAAATTCTGTTCCTGATGCCATAATGGCTCAGAAAACGCGACAGCAGCGCCGATGAGCAAGCCCCGTCGACATCGTAATCGCCGAAAATCGCGACAGTTTCGTTGTGCCCGATCGCCTGCGCAATGCGGTGTGCGGCCTTGCCCATATCCGTGAGGATTGCCGGGTCCGGCATGAGGCTCTTCAATGTCGGATCGACAAACTGCACGGCGTCATCGATCCCGACACCCCGCCCCGCCAGAACGCGGGACACAATGTCCGGAAAGCCATGCCGCTGCGCTATGGTCGTTGCAATATTCGCTTCGCGCTGGTCCAGCCGATCAGTCCAGCGCATGCCGGTCGCCGAACGCTGCACGCCAAGAAAGAGACGTTCACTCGTTGTCATGCGCCCGTTCAATCACGATGGCGGCAAGAGTGCAATGCCGCCATCCGCTTCAAGCTGAAAGCAGGGGTCAGGAGAACTTCGAGAGATCCTGATGCTTGGCCTTGATCTCGCGCACCGTCTGCGAATGGGAGCGCATTACGATGGTGTGCGTCTGAATATAGTCGCGGGCGAATTTGACGCCGGACAGCATGTTTCCATCGGTCACGCCGGTCGCGGCAAAGAGAACGTCGCCCTTGGCCATTTCTTCCATCGTGTAGATCTTGTTCGGATCGCTGATGCCCATCTTCGCGGCGCGGATAATTTTATCTTCGGTATTGAGTTGCAGACGGCCCTGCATCTGGCCACCAATGCAGCGCAACGCGGCAGCGGCAAGAACACCCTCGGGTGCGCCGCCGATGCCGATATAGATATCGATGCCCGTCTCGTCGGGATCGGTCGTGTGAATGACACCGGCAACGTCGCCATCGCCTATCAAGCGGATCGCGGCGCCCGTAGCGCGCACTTCCTCGATCAAGCGCGCATGGCGCGGACGATCCATGATGCAGGCGGTGAGTTCGTTGACGGCAACGCCCTTTGCCTTGGCTACAGCGTGCAGATTTTCCGTCGGGCTTGTTTCAAGATTGATCAGGCCAGCCGGGTAACCCGGTCCGATCGCGATCTTTTCCATGTAGACGTCGGGCGCATAAAGAAGGTTGCCCTTCTCGGCGATGGCGACGACCGCCAGCGAATTCGGAAGGTTCTTGGCGCAGATAGTGGTGCCTTCAAGCGGATCGAGCGCAATGTCGACCGCCGGTCCCTGACCGGAGCCTACTTCCTCGCCGATGTAGAGCATGGGCGCTTCGTCGCGCTCGCCTTCGCCAATGACGACCGTTCCCTGAATGGGAAGGCGGTTGAGTTCCTGACGCATGGCGTCGACAGCCACTTGATCGGCCGCCATCTCGTCGCCGCGCCCGCGCAGCCGCGCCGCCGCGACAGCCGCTCGCTCGGTCACGCGGACCAGTTCGAGGGTCAGAATGCGATCGAGGCCATTGGAGTTCTGGTCAGCGTTTTTCGGCATGGTTCATCCTGCGGGTCAATTACGGATATGTTGGGCCAGCATGAATAGCAGACCCTTGCGAACCTTTTGTCAAAGTCCAAACCGGCCTGCAAGGCCACAAAGGCTTGAAAACGACAACGATCAAAAACCTAATCGATTAAACACTTTGTAGCCCATTTTTGAGGCTGCAAATTGCAATTCATCCGTGTTCAGCGGTGGGTTTCGAGTTGCGCAATGAGGCGAGCCAGTTCGCCCAGATGATCGACGCGACGGAAGCGCGGCGCATGAAGCGGCGGCTCCACATGCTCCACTATCCATGTCAGGTCATGCGGAACATACACGCCCCAACTGCCTGCCTCGATGGCCGGAACGATGTCGGATTTCAGCGAATTGCCAACCATCATGGCCCGCTCCGGCCCGTCGCCATGCCGCGCAAAAATGCGCCGGTAGGTCGCGGTGTCCTTGTCGCTGACGATCTCCACCGCATCAAAAAAATCGCCCAGCCCCGATTGGGCAAGCTTGCGTTCCTGATCGAAAAGATCGCCCTTGGTAATCAGAACGATCCTGTATCGCCCCGTCAGTTGCTCAAGCGTTTCGCGAACATGCGGCAGGGTTTCAACCGGATGGCTCAGAAGTTCCCTTCCCGTCTCGAGAATTTGCCGGATCACCGATGCAGACACCTGCCCGTCGGTCACTTCAAGCGCCGTTTCGATCATCGAGAGCGTGAAACCCTTGATCCCGAAGCCGTAGAGCTTCAGATTGCGCTTCTCCGCTTCGAGCAGTTTTGCCGAAATATCCTTCTCATCCCCGAAATCGCGCAGAAGTTCGGCAAATTGCCGTTCCGTTATCCGGTAGAACTGTTCGTTCTGCCAGAGTGTGTCGTCAGCGTCGAAACCGATCGTGGTCAGGGTTTTCATATCGGTGGACATTCCAGAAAGATGTCAGCCCAGAAAGATATCGGCGGCGAAACGAGCTGTCCACCGGCCATTTACGTGTCCTTCGATAATCGCCCGATGCCGGTCAGCTCGCGCGCTCGATGCGAATCATCTGCGCCTTGTCGGTCAACAGGCCATCCTTGCGGATCGCTTCCAGCGCCTTCTTGACCGCGGCTTCCGTCGTCTCATGCGTAACGAGGATAATTGTCTTGATGTTCGCTTCCGGCAAATCGGCGCCATGACGCTGAACGATGGATTCCAGCGAAATGTCGCTCTCCGCCATGCGCGTTGCGATGCCTGCAAACACGCCGGTGCGGTCATGAACCGTCAGGCGAATGAAATAGCCGCCCTCATGCGAGCGCATCTTTGCTTTCCTGTATGGGGCAAGTGCGGCCGCAGGCGTCCCGAAAACCGGGCCATGCTGAAAGCCCGGACGGCTCTTTGCGATATCGGCAACATCGCCGATCACAGCCGAAGCGGTGGCCGCGCCGCCGGCACCGGGGCCGGACAGCAGCAATTCGCCGAGCAGGTCGGTTTCGATCGCGACCGCATTCGTCACGCCGTGAACCTGTGCAATGACGGATGATGTCGGCACCATTGTCGGGTGAACGCGCTGCTCAATGCCGGTTTCGGTCTTCAGCGCCACGCCGAGGAGCTTGATCCGGTAGCCAAGCTCATCCGCGGCGCGAATATCGGCCAGCGTGATATTGCTGATGCCCTCCAAATAGATTTCGTCGGGCGCAATCTGCGTGCCGAAAGCAAGGCTCGTCAGCAGCGACAGCTTGTGCGCCGTATCGTTGCCTTCAATGTCGAAGGTCGGGTCGGCCTCGGCATAGCCCAGACGCTGCGCATCGGCCAGGCAGGCTTCGAAGGAGATGCCCTCTTCCCACATCCGCGTCAGGATATAGTTGCAGGTGCCGTTCATGATGCCATAGACGCGTGAAACGGTGTTTCCCGTCAGGGATTCTCGCATTGCCTTGATCACCGGGATTCCGCCCGCGACCGCCGCTTCAAAATTCAGCAACACGCCCCTGGCTTCGGCAATCCTGGCCAGATTGACGCCGTGCTTGGCCAGCAGCGCCTTGTTGGCCGTGACCACGTGACGTCCAGCGGCAAGCGCTGCCTCAACGGAGGCGCGCGCCGGCCCCTCGTCGCCGCCGATCAGTTCAACGAAGACATCGATATCTGCGGTTTTCGCCAGCTCGACCGGATCGTCGAACCACTGCACGCTCGAAAGATCGACACCGCGATCTTTCGAGCGGTCGCGAGCGGCAACCGCCGAAACAACGATATCCTTGCCGCACTGGCGGGTGAGCATAGCTGCCTTGTCTCGCAAAATCTGCAACACGGAGGCACCAACGGTGCCCAATCCGGCAACCCCTATCCGGAGTGCTTCAGCCATAGCTCACTTCCTTGAAATATGTGGTGGGTGCGGCCGCTGAATCAGCGACGCGCGTTTATCGGAATGACGTTGTGCAGATTTTCATCCGCCGTGGCAAGGAAACGCTTCAGATTGCGCGCTGCCTGCCGGATGCGGTGCTCGTTCTCCACAAGGGCGATGCGGATATAGTCGTCGCCATGTTCGCCAAAACCAATGCCCGGCGCGACGGCAAGATCGGCATGTTCGATCAGCAGCTTCGAGAACTCGAGCGACCCCATGGCGCGATATTTCTCCGGTATGGGAGCCCACGCGAACATGGTTGCCGCCGGTGGCGGAACCTCGAGACCGGCGCGACCAAAGCTCTCGACCAGAACGTCGCGGCGGCGCTTGTAGACGGCGCGCACTTCGGCGATATCGGAACCGTCGCCATTGAGCGCCGCCGACGCCGCCACCTGAATCGGCGTGAAAGCGCCGTAGTCGAGATAGGATTTGACCCGCGTCAAGGCCGCAATCAGCCGCTCATTGCCAACGGCAAAGCCCATGCGCCAGCCGGGCATCGAGAATGTCTTCGACATGGAGGTAAACTCGACAGCCACATCCATGGCGCCCGGAACCTGAAGAACCGACGGCGGCGGCGTATCGTCGAAATAGATTTCCGAATAGGCCAGATCCGACAGGATGATGATTTCATGCTTGCGGGCAAAGGCCACCACATCCTTGTAGAAGTCGAGTGTCGCCACATGTGCCGTCGGATTGGACGGATAGTTGAGGATGAGCGCCAGCGGCTTCGGGATCGAGTGCTTCACGCCACGCTCAAGCGCTGGAATGAAGTTGTCGTCCGGCTTTGCCTCGATCGAGCGGATCACGCCGCCCGACATGATGAAGCCGAAAGCGTGGATCGGATATGTCGGATCGGGGCAAAGAACGACGTCACCGGGCGCGGTGATGGCCTGCGCCATATTGGCGAAGCCTTCCTTCGAGCCAAGCGTCGCGACAACCTGTGTGTCGGGATTGAGCTTCACGCCGAAACGGCGGGCATAATAGGCGGCCTGAGCCTTGCGCAAGCCGGGAATGCCCTTCGAGGACGAATAGCGATGCGTGCGCGGATCCTGCACCACTTCGCACAGCTTGTCGACAATGCCCTGCGGGGTCGGCAGGTCGGGATTTCCCATGCCCAGATCGATGATATCGGCCCCGGCCGCTCGCGCACTCGCCTTCAGGCGATTCACCTGTTCGAAAACATAAGGCGGTAAGCGGCGAACTTTATGAAATTCTTCCATAGGACCAGTCCGGTAGTGGGGTTGCTGTTACGCGCCGCCCTATACACCCATTCCCCGCGCTGGTCGATAGAATCATTCAGTTTTCGATAGCCGATAGCGTCTCGTCGCCATGCTGCTTGGCCAAAAGTTGCAATCGCTTCAATTCTTCGGCGCTTTGGGCCGGTGTTTCATGCGCAAGCGCCTGGCCACCCTTGGCGCTTTTGAGATTCGACCGCATTTGCTGTTGCTGCTCGGGCGTAAGCTGCGACGTGGCGGCAACAGGCGGCTTGAAGGTCGGGTACGTGCCAGTATTCACCGGCCCCGCCAGCTTGTCTGTCTGCATGGCCTGCGGCTGGTCGCTGGCGCAACCTGCAACGCCGCCAGACACGAAAGCCAGCGCCCCAGCAAAATACACAGCGCGGAACACCGTATTCTTTTTTTCCGTCATCGTTCGTTCGTCCCGTCGCAATTGGCCGCCCATCCCGGAATGAGCTGTAAGGATTTCGTTGTTGAACCGATAGCACCAACCCATGCTATCATGTCAACAACGCGCTTCGGGAGGCACGCTGATCATGGCGGATCATAAGCCCACAGAAAAGGGAAATAATGAGCAGGCGAAAGCGCCTAGTCAGAACCTTGATAAATATATCATCAAGGATCCCGAGGCTTTCGCCCGCAATCTCGCGCGCATGATCGAACAGGCAGGCAAGGCGGCGGCGGCATGGACCGCGCCGCGTGAGCGGGGCGAGAAACGCGACACGTTGTCGGAACCGCTGGCCGACATGGTCAAGACTCTTTCCAGCATCTCCGAATACTGGCTCTCCGACCCGTCCCGCGCGCTGGAAGCCCAGACTCGCCTCTTTTCCAGCTTTCTTGCCCTCTGGGCCAATTCGATTCGCAAGGTTTCCGGCGAGGACGTGCCGGATATCGCCGAACCGGAAAAAAGCGACAAGCGATTCACGGACGAGGACTGGAGCCAGAACGCGTTTTTCGACTTTCTCAAGCAGGCCTATCTGCTCACCTCCCGCTGGGCTTCGGATCTTGTCGAGAATGCGGAAGGACTGGACGAGCACACGCGCCGCAAGGCGGCATTCTATGTAAAGCAGATTGCAAACGCGTCTTCGCCGACGAATTTCGTCTTTACCAACCCCGAACTTTATAAGGAAACGGTAGCCCGCAGCGGCGCAAACCTCGTTGAGGGCATGCGTATGCTGACGGAAGATATCGAGGCTGGCCGGGGGGAATTGCGGCTGCGGCAATCCGACTATTCGAAGTTCACGCTGGGCGATAACATGGCAACGACGCGCGGCAAGGTGGTCGCCCGCAGCGAAATGGCCGAAATCATCCAGTACGAACCTTCGGGCGAAAGCGCTTTCAGGCGCCCTCTCCTGATTTGCCCGCCCTGGATCAACAAATATTATATTCTGGATCTCAACCCGGAAAAATCCCTCATTCGCTGGGCCGTCGAGCAAGGGCACACGGTTTTCGTGATCTCCTGGGTCAATCCCGGCGTGCGGCATGCGCAAAAGGACTGGTCGGCCTATATCAACGAGGGCTTGCGTTTCGCACTCGATACGATCGAGCAGGCAACCGGCGAACGGGACGTCAATGCCGTGGGCTATTGCGTCGGCGGCACGCTGCTCGGCGCCGCACTCGCGCTTTTTGCGCAAGAGAATGAAACGCGCATCAAAAGCGTAACCTTTTTCACCACGCAGGTCGATTTTGTCCACGCAGGCGATCTTAAAGTCTTCGTGGATGAGGACCAGCTTCGTAAACTCGAAACAGCCATGGCAGCGGACGGATATCTCGCCGGCACACGTATGCTCACGGCCTTCAACATGCTGCGCTCCAGCGATCTGATCTGGCCCTATGTCATCAATAATTACCTGCGCGGCAAGGAACCCGTTCCTTTCGATCTTCTCTACTGGAATTCCGACGCGACGCGCATGAGCCCCGCGAACCATTCCTTCTATCTGCGCAATTGTTACCTCGAGAACAATCTCTCGCGCGGCAAGATGGTGATCGACGGCAAGAAACTGTCGCTCGCCGACATCGATATCCCGATATTCAACCTCGCAACGAAGGAGGACCATATCGCTCCGGCGAAATCGGTCTTTCGCGGCTGTCAGTTTTTCGGCGGGGATGTAACCTTCGTTCTTGCCGGATCGGGCCATATCGCCGGCGTGGTCAACCCGCCGGAGAAGAACAAGTACCAGTACTGGACTGGCGGAAAACCGGCAGGAGAACTCGAAGACTGGATCGACAATGCCGGGGAGCATTCCGGCTCGTGGTGGCCATATTGGCAAAGCTGGCTCGAAAAGCAGAACGCGGAACGCGTTCCAGCCCGCAATCCGGGCGACAATGGCGGAGTGATTCTGGCCGACGCGCCCGGCACTTATGTTTTCGAAAAAGCCTGAAAAGGCGATTCATTCACGCAATGATTCACGGTGTAAAAAAGTGTGTCATATAGAACACGGTGACAATTTAATGACTTAACGAAGGCAACCCTTAAACAATTCTTAGCAAGTGTTGCGGTTTCGCAACGAAATCGATAACGTCCGCACCGACTCAAGCACTCTGGGTTTTCTTTATTCGATATTCGGGCACTCGCCCCTTGATAATAGCCGCGCCGGGTGGGCGTTTCGCACGTCCGGAAGACTCGAAACTGGGGGAATTGTATTGCTAGGACAAGCGCATCGCTTTGGATCGAAAAAAAGCCGTTATGCCGCGTGTCTGGCCGCCCTGCTTTCAATGACCGCCGCATCCTGCACAGCGACGGGATCTTCCATTTCGCCGGAACTGGCGCTTGAATCCGCATCCACCAATTTCGGTTATACCGGCCCCGATCCGGTTCTGCCGGAGGCGTCTTCTGCCGCGGTTCCCGCGGACAAGCCCCAAACCGCCCAATTGCTGGCCCTCGCTGCAGACAAGAGCGCAACCGCCAATCCAGCATTGAGCGCGGCCACGGCAAACGATACCGCAGATACTGCCCAGACAGCCGCTCAAACAAATGACAGCGATGCGGCAGCTCCAGCAGAGCAGCAGGTTGCCGTAACGACCGAACCGGCATCCAGGACCGAGCAACCATCAAAACCCGCGATCAGGCCGCTGTTTTCGAAAGCGGAACCAAAGACGGAAACACCTTCCATTGCGGCCGAAACAACCCCGGCCGCAACGGCAGCTGCTCCCACTGAAGTCGCGACAGCGCCAACCGGGCAAGTAAAGCCAACTCAAGTTGCGTCGCTCCAACCGAACAAGCCGGTAAAGCCCACGGGTGGCCTTCTTGGCCGGTGGCTGGGGACGCCGACAAAAGCGGCACACGAAACAAAACCCCGGCCTGCGGCCACTGCCGCGCCTGCAAACGCCGCCCGAGGCGAAAAAGCTCAGGAAGAGACCGAAGAGGCGCCTGCCAAGCCTAAAATCAGGACGATTGCCCGATCTGAAGCCAATCGCGTCGTCACAGCTTCTGTTGCTCCCAACAAAAGTGCGCTCCAGTTCAACGATTCGCTCCCCGGTGTTCGGGAAAATGCCGGTATCGAGATCAAGCACCGCGCCGGTATCTACGATGACAGCGATATCGACACGCACGAATATGACGACAGCGACGATGCGCGGGTTATTCTGGCATCCGCGGGCGGCTTGGCCCGTCTCGCTCCGAACGGCCTGAAAGTGCAGCGCGAAAGCGTGGATGTCGCCTGCCTCAAGCCGCAGCTCGTTCAGGTTCTCAAGGCCGTAGAGCGCCATTATGGGCGTTCGGTCGTTGTAACGTCTGGCTATCGCAGCCCATCCTACAATCGCAAAGTCAGTGGAGCCAAAAAATCGCTTCATATGTATTGTGCAGCAGCTGACGTGCAGGTGGCCGGCGTCTCCAAGTGGGAACTGGCAAAATTCTTCCGCTCCATGCCCGGTCGCGGTGGCGTGGGCACCTATTGCCACACGAATTCGGTGCATATTGACGTTGGGCCGGAGCGTGACTGGAACTGGCGCTGCCGCCGCAGAGGCTGACGCCTCCTTTGAGGCATGACGATTGCGAAAGCGCATCTTCGCCCGAATCCCGTTCAAGAAAGCCGTTCGGTCAACGCCAGAATCTCCCCACGGGATTGCAACGGCGTCGCCAGCCCAGCATTTTCATACCGTTCGGAGCGGCAGTTCCGACATATTCACAGGCCGTACCTCCAAGTTCACATTTTTTTTGAAAAACTTCATTTCACGACTTGCGAATAAAAAACTTCCCTTCTATAAGCCAGTTCACCTGCGGGCGCCCATCGTCTAGCGGTTAGGACGCCGCCCTTTCACGGCGGAAACAGGGGTTCGATTCCCCTTGGGCGTACCAGGTTTTCTCCTTCGAGATTTCTGGTTTATCCATAGCTATCCATCCGATAGCTGCGTTCTCTCAGGTTTGAGTTGAGGCCACGTGGTCCACTAGAGTCTGTCAGGTCTACTCTGCACCATAGCCGGCATGTCTGAGGTAGTTTGAGCATTCCTGCGGACTGAAGGCCTTGAGGCGTTCGCCGATACGTCTCCATGTTGTTTCGACGGTTCGCTCTTC
>JBOHIW010000021.1:0-98517 GCA_050726055.1 Phyllobacterium sp.
GAAGAGCGAACCGTCGAAACAACATGGAGACGTATCGGCGAACTCCTCAAGGCCTTCAGTCCGCAGGAATGCTCAAACTACCTCAGACATGCCGGCTATGGTTCAGAGTAGATCTGACAGACTCTAATAGAAATACTGCCAATGGAAACGCTCGTAACAAGCTATCTTTTGACAACGTATGTTGCGTCGTACCTGGCATGGCGTTTTATTGAAAAGCCATCCAGGCGACTGATCGGGGGGCAAAAGTTATCGCCGGTCGCCATCAACTGATCGGCTTTCGACAATCATGTTTTAGCGAAAGCGTTTCCTTCGGTTCCGGCTACCGGATCGCCCCGATCAGGCTCTTTTCCGGAAAACAGGTGGGCTGCATGCCCTGTTTCGACTGCCAGTCGCCGATTGAGCGCCGTGTCTTGAAACCTGGCAGGCCGTCGGCGCCGCCTACATCATAGCCCTGCGCTTCCAGCGCCTTTTGCATGGTCGCCACATCGGACCGGTACATACCGCCCACTGCTCCCCAGGGCTGCGAGAAATTGCCTGCGCCGTGGGCGATACGATCACCCACATGCCCGATGAAAAGCGAATAGAGGTCGCTCTCATTGTAGCTTTTGATCGCGTAGAAATTGGGCGTCACGACAAAAGCCGGGCCATGTCGCCCGGCAGGCATCAGCAGATAGCCCTCGCCTTTCAGTTCGTTGGCTGGAAACGGCTTGCCATTGACCCGGGTTACACCAAGCCTGGCCCAGTCCGAGATCTTCAAGCCCTGATCCGGCCCTTCCAGCGAGCATGACAGGCTTTCAGGCGCGTTGACTTCAAAACCCCAGTCGCGCCCGGTCTGCCAATTGTAATGCTTCAGATAATTGGCGATGGAGGCCAGTGTGTCCGGCACGGACTTCCAGATATCGCGATGGCCGTCGCCGTCGAAATCCACCGCATGTTTCAGATATGACGTCGGCATGAATTGGGGCTGCCCCATGGCGCCCGCCCAGGAACTTTTCATGACGCCTGCATCGATATAGCCTTTTTCGACGATCTCCAGCGCCGCGACCAGTTCCTTGCGGAACATGTCCTTGCGCGTCGCCATGAAGGCCTTGGTGCCAAGCACCTGAAATGCATTATGCGGAATCTTGACGCCGCCGAAGCCGCTTTCGCGCCCCCATATCGCCAGCAGCACCTGCCCCGGCACACCATATTGTTTTTCAATCGCTTTCAGCGTGGAGGCATACTGTCCGGCCCGGGCCCGGCCACCCGATGTCAGGGCGCTGATCGTCTTGCTGGAGAAATAGCTGCCCGGCGAACCAAACTCAGCCTGCACCTGCTTCTTCGGTGTCTTGGGCTTCGTGCCGGGCGGCACGAGATCCGGGAGTTCCCAGTTCAGCCGAACGCCGTTGAAAGCCTGATCGAAGGTCGAGCGGGAGATGCCGCGCGCACTGGCCTCCGCCCAAAGATCGTTGGCGAGCCATTTCTGAAACTGCGCTTCGGTTTCGGCCCTGGATGCCGGCAACGCAGGAACCGCCCAGATGCTTGCGAGCAATACAGCGGCGAACCGCAAGCGAGTGGCCATCGTTCGGGACATGCCTGCTCCTGTTTTCAAAGCGCGGTGCGAGCACGCAGCGCCGCCGCCAATGTTCCTTCATCGAGATAATCGAGTTCGCCGCCGACCGGCACGCCATGGGCCAGTCTGGTCACGCGTATGTCGAAACCTGAAAGCTGGTCGGTGATATAGTGCGCCGTCGTCTGCCCCTCGACCGTCGCGTTCACCGCGAGAATAACCTCGCTGATGCCGCCGGCACCGACCCGTTCGACGAGGCCGCGAATGTTCAGATCGTCCGGTCCAATTCCGTCCAGCGGCGACAACCGCCCGCCAAGAACGTGGTATCGGACATTCATCGTTCCCGCGCGCTCCAGCGCCCAGAGATCGGCCACGTCCTCGACAACGATCAAGGCAGACTGATCCCGTCTCGCATCACAGCAGATCGTGCAGGGATCGCTCGTATCGGCGTTGCCGCATACGGAGCAAAGCCGGACCTTTTCCGCAGCGTCCTGCATGGCTGCCCCCAGGGGCACGAGCAGCGCCTCCTTCTTCTTGATCAGATGAAGAGCAGCGCGACGCGCCGAACGCGGCCCCAGCCCCGGAACACGGGCGAGAAGCTGGATCAGGCGTTCGATTTCAGGACCGGCGATTCGTTTGGACATATCAGCGGTTTACCGCAGATTGCGCGAAATCAGAACGGAAGTTTCATACCCGGAGGTATAGGCAGACCGGCTGTCAACTCCTGCGTCTTCTGGGCCATCAGGGCATCGATCTTCGCCTTGGCGTCATTATGCGCAGCAACGATCAGATCTTCCAGTATTTCGACATCGTCTTCCTTGAAAAGCGACGGATCGATGCGAAGGCCGGACAGCGTGCCCTTGCCCGACATAGTGACCGTGACAAGACCGCCGCCGGCTGTTCCCTCAGCGGTCAGACTTGCGATTTCTTCCTGCATGGCCGCCATCTTGGCCTGCATTTCCTTCGCCTTTTTCATCATGCCCATCATGTCGCGCATGGGAAACTCCTTCTCAAATCAATCGTCATCTTCGGCAGGCGGCTCGGTGTGATCGACCGGCACGCCGCTTTCCACCGCGTCCTCGGTCAATTCGTCCGTCTGCCCGTTCACATTGGCTATCCGCACATCGATAATCTTGGCGCCTGGAAAAGCGCTCAGGATTGCCGCCACGTCGGGGTCGGCCCGCGCATCGGTCACCAGCGCATCGCGCCTGGCCGTTTCGCTTTCGGCTATTGTCGGCCCGCCCCGCTCACGTGACAGGGAAACCATCCAGCGCATTCCGGTCCACGCATGCAACTTCTGCGAAAGATCAGTCAGCAAGGTCTTCGGTGCGTTTTCGGTCAGCGAAACATCGAGCCTGCCGGAACTGATGCTCACCAGCCGAACGCAGTTCTTGATCATGATCTTGAGCTGCATATCCCGATGCTTGTCGGCGAGATCGGCAATATCGGCGAGGCTTGCAAGTGGTACGGCGGGTTCCGGCTCGGGTTCTGCAACGCGCGGCGCAGGCACGATCTCGACAGGCGATGGAGCAGCCTCAACCAGCCGCATGGTGGTCGCGCCGGACGGAGACGTGCTGCCCCCTCGCGTCGAGGCAATAGCCGTCGCTCCCCGCAACGAGGCTTGCGCTCCGCCGCCATTGGACGGGCTATAGCTTGCGGCGCTTCCGTTGCCGGGCGTCGCTCCGCCGGTTTCCAGAATTTTCAGCGCCTCATCGAGCGTAGGAAGGTCCGCCGCATGGGCAATGCGGATCAGGAGCATTTCGGCTGCCTGAACCGGCCTGCTCGCCGTATCGACTTCCGACATACCCTTCAGCAGCATTTGCCAGGTTCGGGAAAGAACACGAATAGACAGCGTTTCAGAAAATGCCTTGCCGCGAACGCGCTCGTCTTCGGAAAGCGAGATGTCATTCGCGATCTCCGGCGTGAACCGCAATCGCGTCACCAGATGATTGAACTCCGCCAGATCGGAAAGCACCACGGACGGGTCGGCGCCCACATCATATTGCGCGCGGAACTCCGTCAATGCGGCAGCGATATCGCCGCGCATCAGCATTTCGAAGAGGTCGATGATGCGCGCCCGGTCGGCAAGCCCCAGCATGTTGCGAACTGTTTCCGCGTCGACCTTGCCGCCACCATGCGCGATAGCCTGATCGAAAATCGAAAGCGAATCGCGGGCCGAGCCCTCGCCCGCACGCGCTATCATGGCGAGTGCACTATCCTCGACATCGATATTTTCAAGGCCCGCAATCTTTCGCAGATGGCCCGCCAGAACACCGGCATCGATCCGGCGCAGATCGAAGCGCTGGCAGCGCGACAGAACCGTGATCGGAACCTTGCGGATTTCCGTCGTCGCAAAGATAAATTTCACATGCGGCGGCGGCTCTTCCAATGTCTTCAGCAGGCCGTTGAAAGCCTGATTGGAGAGCATGTGCACTTCGTCGATGATATAAACTTTGTAGCGAGCAGAAACCGGGCGATAGCGAACCTGCTCGATAATCTCGCGAATGTCGTCGATGCCGGTGTGGGATGCGGCGTCCATCTCGATGACATCGACATGACGCCCCTCCATGATCGCCTGACAATGTTCACCCGGAGCTGAAAGATCGATCGTTGGCTTGTCGACCGCATCGGTCCTGTAATTGAGAGCACGGGCGAGAATGCGCGCCGTCGTCGTCTTTCCCACGCCGCGAACACCCGTCAACATCCATGCCTGAGCGATACGCCCCGCCGCAAAGGCGTTGGTCAACGTCCTGACCATCGGCTCCTGGCCGATAAGATCATCAAAATTCTGAGGGCGGTATTTGCGAGCGAGGACGCGGTAGGCACTGTCCGCTGATTTTGTCTCCATCCCGAACGTTCCAATCCTGCGGTTTGTCAGCTCTGAGGAATTCTGACGGCGGCGCACCAAACCGTCAATGTCGAATTCTGCCGAACCCGGCCGTCAGGCGCACGAGAAAAGACAAAGGGTGGGAGGCTGGCACGGTGACCCGTGCCGTGGCTCGTTAGGGCTGCTTCCTTCCGGACCTGACCCGGTTGGCGAGTGGCTCGTCCACCACCAACCTCCCACGCCCCATATCGGAAATCGCGCAGCAAAAAGCAAGCCAACAGAGAAAAAAACTGCTAGCGTTTTTGCTTATGAGCACATTTATACTTGATTCTCGTCTCGCCGCCGACACGTTCCCCGTCACCAGGCTGGGGCTGTGCACCCTGCGGCTGATGAACGACAAGCGCTGGCCCTGGCTGATCCTGGTGCCGCAACGCCCGAACATGGCAGAAATTCATGAACTGACGCCACTCGACCAGACCATGCTGACATTTGAGGCGGGGCTGGTGGCGCAGGCACTCAAGACAGTGACCGGCTGCGACAAGATCAATTCGGGCGCGCTCGGAAACGTTGTCCGGCAACTGCACTTCCACATTATCGCGCGCAATACCGGCGATACGGGATGGCCGGGTCCGGTCTGGGGCTTTGGCACGCGTGAACCGTATGAGAAGGACGAAGCCCGCGCCTTCGCCGAAACGATCCTCAACGCCATCTAGCCTCCACAAGACCAGAGATTTGCAGGGACGAAGCTCCGCATGACATTCCGTTTGTTTGACGCCCCCTTGATCGAACCCAGCCAGTCGGTGGGCTTTGCGGGCGGGCGAATCGACCGTCAATCAGAAAAGCGAAACAATGATTCGGCAAAGCTGGCGCTGGCCGATCCTCAAGCCCGGCTGCTTTTTCTGAGGCAAGGCCGCGTGCATCTGAAGTTTTCCGAATCGGGCGCGCAGGCGCTTTTCCCCCAAGCGTTTTTCCCGTTGAGCGACGCCGATATTCTTCAACCGGATCTGGAGCGGGCCATACTGCTGGGAATACAGGACGGAACGCCGATCCTTGCCGCGCCCGCGCGACTTGAGGAAGACGACCTGCCGGGGGATTGGAAGGCGGTCGACTACCGGTTCGTCTACATGGAGGGACTTCTGCCGCCGGATCAGCTCGGCGCGCTTGCGCAGGCGGCAGCCTTGATGGCGTGGCATGACAATCATCGTTTCTGCGGCCGCTGCGGCTCGGAAACGGACATGCAGGACGGCGGCTACAAAAGGCTTTGCCCGTCATGCGGCGCGCAGCATTTTCCGCGCACGGACCCGGTGGCGATCATGCTCGCGGTGCGAGGCGACAAATGCCTTCTCGCCCGCAGCCCGCATTTCCGGCCCGGCATGTATTCCTGCCTCGCGGGCTTCATCGAGCCGGGTGAAACCATTGAAAATGCCGTACGGCGCGAAACGCTAGAGGAAATGGGGATGCCGGTTGGGCGGGTCGCCTATCACGCGAGCCAGCCTTGGCCCTTCCCTTATTCGCTCATGATCGGATGCCATGCGGAAGCGCTCTCCGATGCGTTCACTGTCGACAGGTCGGAGCTTGAGGACGGGCGATGGTTTTCCCGCGACGAGGTTCTGTCCATGTTGAACGGCACCCATGCGGACGGTCTGGCCATACCGCCGGCGGGCGCCATTGCCGCCCATCTGATCCGCAGTTGGGCCGAAAGCTGAAGTTACTCGGCAGGCTCCACGTCATTGGCACGGTAGTCGCTCGCCGGGTAAACCCCCAATATGCGGACTTCCTTTGAGAAGAACGCCAGTTCCTCAAGCGCAAGCCTGACGTTGCCATCGTCCGGATGGCCCTCGATGTCCGCGTAGAACTGCGTTGCCGTGAAACGCCCGCCAATCTGGTAGCTTTCCAGCTTGGTCATGTTGACGCCATTGGTCGCAAAGCCGCCCATGGCCTTGTAGAGGGCGGCAGGCACGTTGCGCACCCTGAAGACGAATGTCGTCATCATCTTTTGCGTGGCATCGGCGCGCGGCGCCCATTTCTCGCTCTTGGACAGAACGACGAAGCGGGTGACATTGTTCTCAGTGTCCTCGACATCCTCTTCAAGAATATCAAGGCCGTAGAGTTTCGACGCCAAACGGGGCGCCAGCGCCGCCATGCTCTTGTCTTTCACGTCGGATACCAGACGGGCGGCCCCGGCGGTGTCACCCGCGATCACCGGTTTCCAGTCATTCTTGCGAATGAATTTCCGGCACTGGCCCAGCGCATGAATATGGCTGTGGACCGACTTGATCTCCTCCCGCCTGGTGCCGGGCAGCACCATCAGCTGGAAATGGATCGGCAGGAAATATTCGCCAACGATGTGGAGACGCGATTCGGGCAAAAGATAGTGAATGTCCGCGACGCGACCGGCTATCGTGTTTTCAATGGGAATCATTGCAAGATCCGCCGCCCCGCTCTCCACGGCGTTGAACGCGTCCTCAAAGGTCGGGCATGGCAGCGGCTCCATGTCCGGAAACATATCCCGGCAGGCTGTGTCCGAATTTGCCCCGGGTTCGCCCTGGAAGGAAATGCGATTCGTCTTGCTTGCCATGATGATTAGCCTTTGGATGCGGAAAGAAGTTGCCGAGCCTTTTCAAGATCGGCTGGTGTATCGACGCCAAGGGGCACGGAGTCAACGATTTCAGCGTCGATTCTCATGCCTGCCTCGAGCGCACGCAATTGTTCAAGCCGTTCGCGCTTTTCCAGCGTGGATGGGCCAAGTTGCACGAATCGCTCCAATGCCTCGCGCCGATAGGCGTAAAGACCGATATGGTGATAGAGCGGCCCATCGCCCCACGGGGCGGTGGCGCGCGTAAAATAAAGTGCGCGCAAACGCTGTGCGGCAATCGGCGAGCCAACGATCTTCACCACGTTCGGATTGGTCTTTTCCGCCTCATCGCGGATTTCCACACCCAATGTCGAGATATCCGCCTGTCCGTCACGCAAAGGGGCGAGCGCCTTCCTCACGATCAGCGGATCGACCGTCGGAAGATCGCCCTGCACATTGATAATCGCCTCAATTTCCTTGTCCGGATCAAGCGCGAGCAACGCCTCATAGATGCGGTCGGAACCTGATTCATGGTCGCTGCGGGTCATGACAACCTCATAGCCATGCTCGCGGACCGCCGAAAAAACGCGCTCGTCATCTGTTGCGACAACCACCCGGCCGAGATCGGCTTCCACGGCCCGTTCCGCCACATGAACAATCATGGGCTTGCCGGAAATATTCGCCAGAGGCTTGCCGGGAAGGCGGGTTGAGGCCATGCGCGCTGGAATGAGTGTGAGTGTCTTCATGGAACTTTGCCGGATCGGGTTGAATGAAAAGTGTCAAAAGGTAGCAGGTGTTGACGCTCTTATAGGTGTTGCAAGTCGGAAGCAAAAGACCTAGTTTCCGCCGCACTTATGAGAGAGAAATGTGGCCGGTCGCGCAGGCGCTCCGGTCAACACAAGTTAGGGGCCCCCCGAGGGAGTACTGGACACAATGGATTCGTCGGAACTCAACAAATACATCATGGGTTTTCTCGCCACGGTTTTTGGCGTGATGAGTGTCTCCATTCTGTCGGATTCGATCTTTGCATCGCATGCCCCCGAGAAGCCGGGCTTCATCATCGAAGCTGCTGAAGCGGCAACGGGCGGCGACACCGGCGCACCGGCTGTGGAGGCTGTTCCGATCGCGACCCTGCTCGCAAGCGCTGACCCAGCGAACGGCGAAAAGGTCTTCAAGAAGTGCGCGGCCTGCCACACAACGGAAAATGGCGGCGCGAACAAGGTTGGCCCGAATCTCTGGAACATCGTCAACCGCCCGATGGCGACGCATGAAGGTTTCAGCTATTCCACCGCCATGAAGGAATTTTCCCAGGGCGGCAGCGTTGTCTGGGATTACGACCACCTGAACCACTTCCTGACCTCGCCAAAGGGCTACATCAAGGGCACCGCGATGGGCTTTGCCGGCGACAAGAAGGATAATGAGCGCGCCGATCTGATCGCATATCTTCGCACGCTCGCCGATTCTCCGGCAGCGCTCCCCGAGGCAGGAGCCGCGCCAGCCGAAGGCGAAGCAGCACCGGCAGGTGAAGCGGCACCGGAAGCTCCGGCAACGCCAGAAGCGCCTGCTCCGCAGCAGTAATCGCTGTAACATTTGCGAAATTCGCAAAAAGCCGGACCTTTGGTTCGGCTTTTTTGTTATCGACACGTTTATGCCTTCCCTGCCCGGCAAAATGCCATAGTCTTTGGCAAAGAGATTGATAGCGAACGACCGGAAGGATTTGGGATAATGGGGCTTTCGATGCGCAACATGCCATTCATTGTGGCGACCGTCCTGTGCCTGACGATGGCGGGAGCTGCAACCGGGCAGACGGCGGAAGCCGAATGGCGGCATGCGACGAGCCTGACCGGAGAGCCCAAATATCCAGCCGATTTCAAGCATTACGACTATGTGAACCCCGACGCGCCCAAGGGCGGCACGCTCAATCAGGTGGCGCAGGGTTCGTTCGACAGCCTCAACCCCTATGTGATTCAGGGCGTTCCGGCAGCGGGACTGGCCAGCATTTTTGGCGGAATGCTCTATGACACGTTGATGGAGCAGGCGACCGATCAGGCCGGCACCAGTTATGGGTTGATCGCCGAGGCCACGGCCTTTCCCGATGATTATTCGTGGGTGAAGTTTCGCCTCAACCCCGCTGCCCGCTGGCATGACGGCAAGCCCATCACGGCGGAGGATGTCGTCTGGTCATTCGATGTCATCAAGAAGCAAAGCCCCATGTACAACAAGTACTATGCCGATGTGGACAAAGCCGAGATCACCGGTGAAGGCGAAATCACTTTCAGCTTCTCGATGAAGGGCAATCGCGAGCTTCCCGCCATCATGGGCGATCTGGTCGTGCTGCCCAAACATTGGTGGGAGGGCACGGACGCCAAGGGCAGCAAGCGCGACATCTCGAAACCCACGCTGGAAATCCCCCTCGGCTCCTCGGCCTACAAGATCGAATCGGTCACGCCGGGCCGCACCATCATCTGGAGCCGCGTTCCCGACTACTGGGCGAAAGACCTGCCAACCCATGTTGGACGCAACAATTTCGACCGTGTCAAATACGACTACTATCTGGACGCCAACGCGACATGGGAAGCATTCAAGAAAGGCGGGCTCTACGATTTCCGCCAGGAAAATCGCATCCAGCGCTGGATGAAGGAATATAACTTCCCCGCGGTTGAGCGCGGCGACGTCATAAAGCACTCCTTCCCGCTTGCTTCGGTGGGCCGGATGCAGGCCTATTTCCTCAATACGCGCCGCGAGAAATTCAGCGATCCCAAGGTGCGGGAAGCGTTGAATTACGTCTTCGACTTCCAGTCGATGAACCGCATCCTGTTTTTCGACCAGTATCAGCGAATCGAAAGCTATTTCGCCGGAATAGACCTTGCATCGAGCGGCCTTCCAACGGGCAAGGAACTGGAGATACTGGAGACGGTTCGCAGCGAAGTGCCGGAGGAAGTCTTCACAAAGGCCTTCAAGCTGCCGGTCTTCGATACGCCACAGGCAACCCGCGCCAATTTGCGGCAGGCCCTGCAACTCTTCAAGGAAGCTGGATACACGCTCAAGAACAACCAGCTTGTGAACGAGAAAACCGGCGAGCCGTTCACCATCGAGTTTCTGGGCGACGATCCGACGGATGAACGCATTTTCAACCCGTTCGTCGAGAGCCTGCGGCGCGTCGGGATCAGGGCAACCATCCGCATCGTCGACAATACGCAGTATGTCGCGCGGGTGAACGACTTCGACTATGACGTGATTTCCAACATTCTCGCGCAAAGCCAATCGCCCGGAAACGAGCAGCGCGAAATGTGGACGTCCACCTCAGCCGACCTGAAAGGCAGCCGCAACTATTCCGGCATCAAAAATCCCGCCATCGACAAGCTGGTGGACCGGGTCATTTTCGCGAAGGACCGCGAGGATCTGGTCGCCGCCACCCATGCGCTTGACCGTGTTCTGCTGTGGAACCACTACGTCGTGCCGCAATGGTATGACACCAAGATCAACATCGCCTACTGGAACAAGTTCGGCATGCCGGAACGGCAACCTGAATATTCCGGCATCGACTCCTTTTCGTGGTGGGTCGACCCCGTGAAGGAACAGGCGATCAGGGCCAAAGCCCAATGAGAATTGGATATTTCAACCGCCGACGGTTCCTGAAAACGGCAGGCGCCTTGGGATTGTCCGCGCTGCTGCCGCGATTGTCGCAGGCAGAAGTTCCGACGGAAACGCCGCTGCACGGACTTTCGGCATTCGGCGATCTCAAATATCCGGCGGGCTTCAACCATTTCGACTATGCGTCGCCGAACGCGCCGAAGGGCGGAACATTCAATTTTTCGCCGGGATACTGGGTTCTCAACCAGAACACGCAGACCTTCAACACGTTGAACAGCTTCGGTTCCAAGGGCGACGCCCCGCCGCGCATGGAACTCTGCTTTGACAGCTTGATGGCAACAGCGCTTGACGAGCCGGATGCGATTTATGGCCTGATCGCCGAAAGCGTGACCGTTTCAGCCGATCGGAATTCTTTCCTGTTTCGTCTGCGGCCGGAAGCGCGTTTTCACGACGGGTCGCCGATCACGGCGGACGATGTCGCCTTCACCTACAGGCTGCTCAAGGAAAAGGGTCATCCGGATTTCAGGCTTCCGCTCTCCGACCTTGCCGATACGCGCGTTGAGGGCGGCGGGCTGGTCCGTCTCGTATTTACCGGCGATCAATCCGCACAGGCGATCCTCAATATCAGCACCATGCCCATCCTCTCCAGGGCGTGGTACTCCGCACGGGAGTTCGACACATCGACACTAGAGCCGCCACTTGGGTCTGGCGCCTACCGCGTGGGGCGGCTGTCGGCGGGCAATTTCATCGAATATGATCGCGTCGAGGACTATTGGGCGCGCGATCTCGGCGTGCAGCGCGGCCTAAACCATTTCGATCATATTCGCATCGAGTTCTTCCGGGACAGGCAGCCCAATTTCGAAGCTTTCAAGAAGGGCGAGATTCACTGGCGCGGCGAGTTCACCTCGAAAACCTGGGCTACGGAGTATAATTTTCCCGCTATACAGCAAGGCAAGGTCATCAAACGGGAATTTCCGCGCGAACGGCGGCCCACGATGCAGGCCTGGGCGCTGAACCAGCGCAAGGAGCGATTCCGCGACCCGCGGGTGCGCGAGGCAATCGCTTATTGCTTCGACTTTCCATGGACAAACAAGAATATCTTCTACGACGGATACGAGAAATCACATTCGCTGTTCGAGGGATCCGACTTCAAGGCCGAGGGCCTGCCATCCTCCGAAGAACTGGCCCTCATGGAGCCGTTTCGCGACCAGCTGCCACCGGAAATCTTTGGCGAGCCGGTCATGCAGCCCCTTTCCGATGGGTCCGGGCGCGACAGGAAGAATCTCCGGCATGCTTCGGAACTGCTGAAAGCTGCCGGCTTCAATTTAAAGAATGGCCGCTTTGTCGATGGCAAGGGCGCGACGCTCGATGTCGAGTTTCTCATACAGGCGGAAGTTTTTACGCGTTCCTCCAATCCGTTCATCGAAAACCTGCGCGCCATCGGGATCAACGCATCACTACGGCTCATCGACCCGGCCCAGTATCAGGCGCGGCTGCAAAGCTTCTATTTCGACATGATGGGCATGGCGCTTTCCTTTTCGGCGACGCCAACCAGGGAATCGCTCGAACTCGTCTTCTCCAGCCGATCCGCGGAAACGCCGGGAACACGCAATTTCCCCGGCACATCAGACGCCGTTCTGGACGCCCTCATCGCCAAGGCTGGCGAGGTCGCCTCTCGCGACGAACTCAGGAACGTCATCCGGGTTCTCGATCGGGTCTTGCGTCAGCGGCGCGACTGGATTCCAACTTGGTTTCTGGCGAATCACCGGGTTGCCTATTGGGACATGTTCGGCTTCAAGGAGCCGAAGCCCGATTATGGATTTCCGGTGGAAACGCTCTGGTGGTTTGACAAGGAAAGGGCTCGGGCTATTGGCAAAGCGTGATTTGATGACAGTACGGGGCGACGCGAGGAGATAATGGGTGCCTATATTCTTCGACGCCTGTTGCTGATGATCCCGACATTGCTCGGAATCATGGCGATTTCTTTCCTCGTCATCCAGTTCGCGCCCGGTGGGCCAGTCGAGCGGGTCATCGCGCAGATCTCCGGCCAGGGGGGCGATGCTCTCGACCGTATCGGCGGCGGTGGCGGCAGCGATCTCGGCGGCGGCAGTGACAGTTTCGGCGGCGATGCCAGTTCGAAATATCGCGGCGCGCAGGGCCTTGATCCCGAATTCATCAAAAGCCTCGAAAAGCAGTTCGGCTTCGACAAGCCGCCGCTCGAGCGTTTCGGCCTGATGATCTGGAACTATATGCGCTTCGACTTCGGCGACAGCTATTTCCGCGATATCCGGGTTCTTGATCTCATTGTCGAGAAAATGCCCGTTTCGATTTCACTCGGGCTGTGGCTGACCCTGATCTCTTACGTTATTTCCATTCCGCTCGGCATTCGCAAGGCCGTGAGCGACGGCTCGCGCTTCGATGTCTGGACAAGCGCCATAATCATCGTTGGATATGCTATTCCCGGCTTTCTGTTCGCCATCCTGCTCATCGTGTTTTTTGCGGGCGGATCGTTCTTCGACTGGTTTCCCTTGCGTGGGCTGACCTCGCCAAACTTCAGCGAGCTTTCCCTGCTTGAAAAAATTGCCGACTATTTCTGGCATCTGGCGCTGCCGATGACGGCGCTGGTGCTTTCGGCTTTCGCCACGACGACACTCCTGACCAAGAATTCATTTCTGGACGAAATCCGCAAGCAATACGTGACCACCGCGCGCGCCAAGGGATTGACCGAGACGCAGGTGCTCTACGGGCACGTGTTCCGCAACGCGATGCTCATTGTCATCGCCGGCTTTCCCGGCGCGTTCATATCGGCATTCTTCACGGGCTCGCTGCTGATCGAGACGATCTTCTCGCTCGACGGACTGGGGCTTCTGGGCTTCGAATCCGTATTGAACCGCGACTATCCGGTCGTGTTCGCCACGCTCTTCATCTTCTCGCTCATGGGTCTGGCCGTCAGCCTGATCTCCGACCTCATGTATACGTGGATCGACCCCCGTATCGACTTCGAACGGAGGGACGTGTGATGACCGACACAACCGTCCTCGCCCCGCCCGTCAAACGCCCGTGGCTTTCTCCGCTCAACCAGCGGCGCTGGCAGAATTTCAAGGCGAACCGCCGGGGCTGGTGGGCGCTATGGATTTTCTTGTTCCTGTTTATCGCCTCGCTCTTCGCGGAGTTCATAGCCAACGACCGGCCGATCTTCGTCTCCTACAGGGGCGAGTTGCTTATGCCGGTGCTGGTGAACTATCCGGAGGAGAAATTCGGCGGTTTCTATGCTGTAACCGATTATCGCGACCCGGTCATACAGGACGAGATCAACGCCAATGGATGGATGATCTGGCCGCCGATTCGCTATTCATATCGCACGGTCAACAACGACATTCCGGAAGCGGCGCCCACGAAGCCATCATGGCTTTACACCAAGGAGGAGCGCTGCCAGCGCTATCCGCAAGGCGTCGACGACCCCAACTGCATCTTCGGCAACTGGAATATTCTCGGAACCGACGATCAGGCGCGCGACGTGTTTGCGCGCGCGCTTTACGGTTTTCGCCTATCGGTCCTGTTCGGGCTGATCCTGACTGCCGCCTCGGCGGTGATCGGCGTTGGCGCTGGCGCGGTGCAGGGCTATTTCGGCGGCTGGGTCGACCTTCTGTTCCAGCGCTTCATCGAAATCTGGTCGTCTATTCCTGTCCTCTACCTGCTGCTGATCATCGCCGCGGTTCTGCCGCCTGGCTTCTGGATCCTGCTCGGCATCATGCTGCTCTTCTCATGGGTATCGTTCGTCGGCATTGTCCGCGCGGAATTTCTGCGCGCCCGCAATTTCGAATATGTCAATGCAGCGCGCGCGCTCGGCGTCCCCAACGCAACGATCATGTTCCGCCATCTCCTGCCCAACGCCATGGTTGCAACCCTGACCTTCCTTCCGTTTATCCTGAACGGATCAATCACGACGCTGACATCACTCGACTTTCTGGGCTTCGGCCTGCCGCCTGGTTCTGCCTCGCTCGGCGAACTGATGGCGCAGGGCAAGAACAATCTTCAGGCACCGTGGCTGGGCCTGACGGGCTTTGTGGTGATATCGCTCATGCTGTCGCTGCTCATTTTTATCGGCGAAGCGACACGTGACGCCTTCGACCCGCGCAAGGCATTCAAATGACCGGAAGCCCCCTTCTCTCCGTGCGTGATCTTTCGGTCACATTCACTCAAGGCGGTCGGCAATCCATTGCGGTCGATCGCATCTCCTTCGATATCGCAAAGGGCGAAACCGTCGCGCTCGTCGGTGAATCCGGCTCGGGAAAATCCGTTTCCGCCTTGTCGGTCCTCAAACTGCTGCCCTACCCGCCGGCGAGCCACCCTTCCGGCCAGATCCTGTTCAATGGCGAGGATTTGCTCGACGCCGACGAGACGGATTTGCGTCGCGTGCGCGGCAACGACATTTCCATGATTTTTCAGGAGCCGATGACCTCCCTCAATCCGTTGCACACGATCGAGAGGCAGATTGGCGAGATCCTGAAACTCCATCAGGGCATGGGGGAAACGGCCGCACGCGCGCGGACGCTGGAACTGCTGAACGAGGTTGGCATTCGCGATCCGCAGAAGCGGCTTGCATCCTACCCGCACCAGCTTTCCGGCGGCCAGCGCCAGCGCGTGATGATTGCAATGGCTTTGGCCAACAAGCCGAAACTACTTATCGCGGATGAGCCGACGACCGCACTCGACGTTACCGTTCAGGCGCAGATCCTGGAGCTGCTGGCGGAGCTGAAAACCGCTCAGGGCATGTCGATGCTGTTCATCACCCACGACCTCGGCATCGTGCGCAAAATCGCGGACCGGGTCTGCGTCATGACGAATGGGAAAATTGTCGAGACAGGCCCAACCAAAGACATCTTCGACAATCCGCAGCATGAATATACACGGCATCTTCTTGCCGCTGAACCCAAGGGGCAGCCGCCCGCGGCCAATCCCGATGCACCAGTGGTCATGGAAGGCGACCAGATCAAGGTCTGGTTTCCGATCAAGAAAGGCTTCATGCGGCGCACGGTCGATCATGTGAAGGCTGTCGATGGCATCGACGTTACGATCCGCGCCGGGCAGACGCTCGGCATTGTAGGCGAATCCGGTTCGGGCAAGACGACGCTCGGCCTCGCGCTGTCGCGCATGATTTCCTCGCAAGGAACAATCCGCTTCGGCGACACGGATATCAACGCCTACAGCTACAAGCAGATGCGGCCGCTGCGGCGCGAATTGCAGATCGTCTTTCAGGATCCCTTCGGGTCGCTCAGCCCGCGCATGCCGATTGCCGACATCATCGCCGAGGGCTTGCGCATCCATGAGCCAAGGCTTACCGCTGATCAGCGCGATGCGCGGGTCGTTGCCGCCCTGAACGAAGTGAAACTGGAGCCGGAAAGCCGCTTCCGCTACCCACACGAATTTTCGGGCGGCCAGCGTCAGCGTATCGCGATCGCGCGCGCCATGGTGCTCAATCCTCGTTTCGTCATGCTGGACGAGCCAACCTCGGCGCTCGACATGAGCGTTCAGGCACAGGTGGTCGATCTTTTGCGCGAGTTGCAACGCAAGCACAATCTCGCTTATCTTTTCATCAGTCACGATCTGAAAGTGGTGCGGGCGCTCGCGAACGATGTTCTGGTCATGCGCAACGGCAAGATGGTTGAATATGGGCCATCGCAGAGCATATTCGCCAATCCGCAAACGGACTACACGAGGGCGCTGATGGCAGCGGCGTTTAAAATCGAAACGGCAAGCGAGGGCATAGTCAGCGAATGACGCAACAGGCAGCAAACCGCATTCTTCTTGGCATAACGGGTTGGGATCCTGAAGGTTGGCGGCGGGAGTTCGCCCGACTGACGCCAGCCCGCCCCATTGTCCTCGAACCGTCCCGGTCCGGTGACGACAGCATTCGCTATGCCGTGGTCTGGAAACAGCGCCCTTCATCACTTGCCAATCTGCCCAATCTTGAGGTCATTTTCTCGCTCGGCGCCGGGGTCGATCATATTTTTCATGACCCGGATCTACCGGACGTGCCGATCGTGCGGGTCGTTTCGGAAGACCTGACCGGCAGGATGAGCGAATATGTCGTGTGGCAGGTTCTCGACCACCATCGGCTTGGGCCGCGTTACCGAAGCCAGCAGAAGCAGCACATCTGGCACGAGGACCGCCGTCAACCGGCCGCCCACGAAATAGAGGTGGGCATTCTTGGTCTTGGGGTTCTCGGACAGGATGCCGCTGCAAAGCTCAAGACTCTCGGTTTCAAGGTCTCCGGCTGGAGCCGCCGCCCCCATGCGATCGAAGGAATCGAAACCTTCAACGGCAAGGACGGACTGAAGGATTTTCTTTCAAAGCCGGATATTCTCGTGTGCCTCCTGCCGCTCACGCCGGAAACGAAGGGTATTCTGTCGCTCAATCTCTTCCTCCAGATGAAAAAGGAGGGGCCGCTTGGAGCGCCGATCCTCATCAATGCAGGACGGGGCCTGTTGCAGAACGAGGCGGATATTCTCGCGGCGCTCGATCGCGGAGTGTTATCGGCGGCATCCCTCGACGTGTTCAATCAGGAGCCGCTTCCCACCGAAAGCCCTTTCTGGGAGCATCCCAAAGTAACAATCACACCCCATGCAGCGGCGAGTTCGAGCATGTCGGCCATCGTGCCGGAAATCGTCGCCCAGATGGGCGCATATGAGCGCGGCGAGCCGTTGAAGAACCTGGTGGATCGGAACCTGCAATATTGATCGCAGGGAAGAACCGATAATCTCGGTTTGATTCCCGTGAAACTTTGATTATGGTCACCATGCAAGTGTTCTCAGGGCGGGGTGCAATTCCCCACCGGCGGTAATCACATGATGTGCGAGCCCGCGAGCGCTTTCCGGTCAGGCTTCCGTGCCAGGCCGGAAAGGTCAGCAGATTTCGGTGAAATTCCGAAGCCGACGGTACAGTCCGGATGGAAGAGAACAACTGAAAGCAAGGCGCATCGCTGCACGGCGATGCCTTGTCGTTTTTGGTTGTGCCCTGATTCACGTCAACTCGAACGGAGACCGACATGAATCAGTTTCGTGATAACAATTCCGACCACAATAATTCCAACACAGCGCTATCGGAGCCACGCATCGCCTTCATTCAGGCGCGGTGGCATTCAGAAATCGTCGACCAGAGCAGAATCGGCTTTGAAGCCGAACTGAAGCGACTGGACGTTACCCCAAAGCTTTTCGATGTTTACGATGCGCCGGGCTCATTCGACATTCCCCTTCTCGCCAAGAAACTGGCGGAGAGCGGACGTTATGAGGCCATCATAGCGGCTGGTCTCGTGGTCGACGGTGGCATCTACAGGCACGATTTCGTGGCCTCGACCGTGGTTCAGGCCCTGATGGATGCACAGCTTGAAACCGGCGTACCCATGCTTTCCGTGGTGCTCACGCCGCATCATTTTCAGGAGCATCAGGCGCATATCGACTTCTTCACCCGGCATTTCGTGCTGAAGGGCGGGGAAGCAGCGCGGTCGTGCCTGCAAATCATCCGCACCATGCGCGGCCTGCCAAAAGGAACATCGCTGGCCGCATAAGAAAAAGCGCCCCGCTGTTCATCGCGGGGCGCACCCGCCCCTCAAATTCTGCGAACGCAGGTCGGAAGTCCATAGAACGGCATGATGCGCTCGATTGCCTGTGTCAAAGGCTCGAGCGTCACGCTCATCGTATAGCCACTGGCGTGCAGCAGCATCCTGTCATCCGCCATCATGGCGGCATGGCCATTCCAGAAAACCAGATCGCCCCGCTGTAAACGGTCGTAACTCGCGTCCGTCTCGATCAGGTTGCCAATGCTTTGCGCCTGCATGTCAGAATCGCGCAACACATTCTTCCCCGCCATCAGCAGGGAAAGCTGGACCAGCCCGGAGCAATCAATGCCAAAACCGGAAACGCCACCCCACAGATAGGGCGTATTGATCAACGACTCCGCCACCGCCACAAAATCGGTGGCCCTGTCATCTATCGGCGCGATATGCCTGGCAACGACCGCCTCGCCGCTTGACAGGACGGCGTATTGCGTCCCGCGCCGCTCTTCCCATCCCGTAACGCTCAGCAGCGAACCCATCGACAAGGCCTTGATGACCGGAAACTTCAGGTCCGGACCTGGATAGACGAATGTACGCGGCGCGGTCACCCGATGGGTTGGCGCGGCGGCGCGTTCGTCAAGCGCCGTATCGGTCACGTAGCCGACATATCCGTCGCGTTCGTTCTGCACCCAGCACCAGCCTTCGGCGTCCTCAAACATGAGCACATCATCGCCATAGATTAGTTGCGTATCGATGCCGGAATCAGGACGCGGTTGCTTGCGAAGGTCCGCAATCGGGGCAATCACCCGCATCGGCCGACCCTCGACGAGATTCTCCGTTTCGATTTGCCCGCGCAGCCGCACATCACCCAGATCCGGGCGGAACGCGTTCAAACGCCTGTCGAGTGCCGTCATAATGGTAATCTCCGGGCCGTCGCGATGACCAGATCGCCCAGCCGTTCCACATAGAGTGCGCCGTTGACCGTTCTTCTTACAAGAACGTTGCGGCGATCTTTTTCATCCCGGTGCCGCGACACCAGACCAAGACCGCCCATCGTGTCCAGCGCTCGCGTTATCACGGGTTTCGTCACGTTGAGCTTGGCCGCCAGCCCGCGAACCGTATGCGGCGGCGGCTCAAGATATATGGTCAGAAGGATAGCTATCTGCCGAAACGAAAGATCAGGCGAATCCTTGCGTACTTCCGAAAGCGACGTATCTTTCAGAAGCGTCAGCGCCTGAAGCGGTTTCAGTTCGATTGCCACTGATTATCAATTCCATATCGTTTCGGCTCCGTATCATTCAACCGGCTTTGCCCGATCCTTTCAAGCATAAATCTCACACGGGAAAGCGATCCCGCAGAACATGGTAAAGAGCGCGTATAGCCTGAGCCTCGCCACCAATCGGCGCATGCGGTTTTTCCGCGGGAGCCCAACCGAAAATATCGAAATGCGCCCAAATCTTCGCCTTTGAAACGAAGCGGTTCAGGAACAGCGCGGCCGTGACCGACCCCGCAAAGCCATCCGTCGTCACGTTGTTGAGGTCGGCAATGCGCGACGAGAGCTTGGCATCATAGGGCTTCCACAAGGGCATCCGCCAGACAGGGTCGGCCACCGCATCGGCGAAACGCGCCACATCCGCCGCGAATGCGTCGTCATGCGTATAGAATGGCGGCAGGTCCGGCCCCAGCGCAACACGTGCGGCGCCGGTCAGCGTCGCCATGTCGATCAGCACCTCAGGCTCCTCTTCGTCAGCCAGGGCAAGAGCGTCGGCCAGCACGAGGCGACCCTCGGCGTCCGTATTGCCAATCTCGACCGTCAGCCCCTTGCGGCTTTGCAGCACATCGCCCGGACGGAAGGCATTGGCGGAAATCGAATTCTCGACCGCAGGAACGAGGACACGCAGGCGAACCGGCAGCTTGGCACCCATGATCATGCTGGCAAGTGCGAGCACATTCGCCGCGCCCCCCATGTCCTTCTTCATCAGCAGCATGCCGCTTGCGGGCTTGATATCGAGGCCGCCCGTATCGAAACAGACGCCCTTGCCAACCAGCGTGACCTTTGGCGCATTCTTCGCGCCCCAGACCAGATCGAGCAGCCGGGGTTCATCCGCGCCTGCCCTGCCAACGGCATGGATCATCGGGAAATTGTATTTCAGGAGTTGATCTCCCCGGGTAACGGACAGATCCGCCTTGTGATCTTTCGCCAGCCGCCGGACAGCCTTTTCAAGCTGTTCCGGTCCCATGTCGTTGGTGGGCGTGTTGATCAGGTCGCGAGCCAGATAGACCGCATCGGCCTGACGTTGCACTTCGGCTTCGTCCACGCCTTCGGGCAGGGCGAGAATGGTCTTCTCCTTGTCCTTCTTGTCCAGATAGCGGGAAAAACGATAGCCGCCGAGAAGAAACGCCAAAGCCGTCAAGGCCGGATCGCCACCCTTGATTTCCAGATGCCAGCGCCCCGCCGGCAAGTCTCTGGCGAGCTTGCCAGCAAGCATCCGAACATCGAGGCCCGCTGTCTCATCGCCAGTTCCGAAAAGAGCGCCGCCGATCTTCCCGCCCTCCCCAGGGACGATGAGAACGTTGCCCGACTGCCCTGCAAAACCATTGACCTTGGCCCAGGAAAGCGCATGCCGCGGCAGGGCCGTATCCGACAGTCCCTGTTTTGATACGAACCAGACGGGATTGCTCGCAGATGTTTTGCGAGCGGTAATTTCGACGGACATGGGTGACGAACTCCTGCATTGAATGAACCTCTGTCGCAGAGGCGGTGCTTATTAACGATCCGTTAGGGTTAACAGAATATTTCTTTCAGGCGAAATCACTCTCTGGGGCCGCGTAATACGCGATGAGGATTCGTCAAAGATGGGTATGGCAACTCTAATTCATGCAGAATGCAAGCGCAGATTGGCTTTCTCGGCCGCGATCATCGCAATCGCCTTGAGTCTGTCAGCTTGCGCGACCGACAAGACCACTACAGGTTCCATCAACAAGGCCGCAACACGCCCGATTGAGCAGATGAATTCGGCCCAGATCGCCCAGGCCGCCAAACGCTTTGGCGAACAGTACAAACGCAATCCCAAGGATAAATCCGCGGGCCTCAACTATGCCGCAACGCTGCGCATGAGCGGACGGAACGATCAGGCGCTGGCCGTGATGCGCAGCCTCGCCATCGCTCATCCGACGGATCGTGAAGTGCTTGCCGCCTATGGCAAGGCGCTCGCCAGCGCCGGGGAATTCGAGGCGGCTCTCGATGCGGTGCGCCGCGCCCAGACACCGGAATATCCCGACTGGAAGCTTCTCTCCGCAGAAGGGGCCATACTCGACCAGCTGGGGCAGACGGGCCAGGCACGCGTGCTCTACCAGCGCGCGCTCGACATTCAGCCGAATGAAGCTTCGGTCCTGTCCAATCTGGGAGTGTCGCACATGCTGTCCGGTGACCTCGAAACCGCCGAGAAATATATGCGTCAGGCCGTTGCTGGCCGCGGTTCGGACAGCAGGGTGCGGCAGAACCTGGCTCTGGTGATCGGTTTGCAGGGGCGGTTCGATGAGGCAGACCAGATCGCGCGGCGCGAACTGTCTCCACAGCAGGCGGAAGCCAATGTTCAGTATCTGCGGACCATGCTTTCCCAGCAGAACGCCTGGAACATGCTGAAGGACAAGGAAAAGCCGAAAAGATAACGGGCCTCCGGCGCAATCGCCAGGCGGCCCTCAAATTCCGACGCTACTTGCCGAAAAGGCCACCCTGAGCGGCGATCTGGATTCCGGCTGGTCCGAGGATGACCGCAAAGAGCACCGGCAGGAAAAACACGATCATTGGAACCGTGAGCTTGGGCGGAAGAGCCGCCGCCTTTTTCTCCGCTTCATTGAGCCGCATCTCGCGGCTTTCATCCGCGAGAACGCGTAGCGCCGTCGCAATCGGCGTACCGTAACGCTCGGCCTGCACCAGCGCCTGCGTGACCGATTTTACAGTTTCAATCCCCGTTCTCGCCGCCAGATTTTCATAGGCTTGCCGTCTGTCCGGCAGGAAGGACAGTTCAGCATTGGTCAATACGAGCTCTTCGGCCAGATCGCCCGACTGCGCGCCGATCTCCTCGGAGACCTTTCGAAAGGCCGCCTCGATGGACATGCCCGCCTCCACGCAAATCAGCATGAGGTCCAGCGCATCGGGCCATGCGAGCTGGATCGATTCCTTGCGCTTCGACGCCCTGTTTGAAACATAGAGATTGGGGGCATAGAAACCGGCATAGGCGCCGAGAACACAGACAAACCCCTTCATCATCGTGGTGTGCCCCTCCATTCCATCGAGAACGAAGAGGTAGAAAACCGTCAATCCGAGGGTTACGAACGGCAACAGGAACCGGGCCGCAAGAAACAGGTTGAGCGCGTTCTGGCCGCGCAAGCCGGCCGTCCGAAGCGCCGCATGGGTTTTTTCATCCGCGAGCGCCCGTTTCAGGTCAAGACGCTCGACGAACTGGCGAACGCCGTGTTTTTGCGTAACGCGCAGGCTCGCCGTTCCGCCCTTGCGCCGCATGTCGCTTTCCAACGCGAGCCTTGCCCGTTCCCGCGCTCGGATCTGATCGCGCTCAAGTGCGACCGATTTCATCCGGGTCTTGAGTTCGGATGTCCCCAGCATCGGGATCATAAGGGTCAGGATGGTGGCAAAAACAGCAATGCCGACGAGAACGGCCATCACGAAGGCCGGATCGGTCATGATGTCAACGACAAAGGAAATCATGTTCAGGCCCCGATCAGATCTTGAAATTGATCATTTTCTTCATCACGAAAATGCCGATGGACATCCATACGCCGGACACGCCCAGAACGAAGTTGCCGGTATCGGTGGTGAAGAGCAGCGCGATATAGTCCGGGCTCGTGAGATACACGAGCAGGCACACGATGAACGGCAGTGACCCGATGATCGCGGCGGAAGCCTTCGCCTCCATCGACATGGCGTCGGCCTTGTCCTTCATTTTTTTCCGGTCGCGCAAGACCTTGGAAAGATTGCCCAGCGCTTCCGACAGATTGCCGCCCGCCTGCGCCTGAATCTGGATGACGATCGCAAAGAAATTCGCCTCCGGGCAGGGCATGTATTCCGGCATTCTCCCCGTCGCTTCGGGAATGGAAAGGCCCATCTGCTGCGCCTCGATTATGCGGCGGAACTCGGTCCTGACCGGCTCCCTCGCCTCATGCGCGATCAGTCGCAAACCGTCATTAAGCGGCAGGCCGGATTTGACCGCCCGAACGATGACATCGATGGCATTGGGAAACTCCTTGAGAAAGGCCTTCACGCGCCTTGCGCGCATGAACAGAACGCCCCATCGCGGCAAGCCAAGCGCTCCGGCCAGAAACGCTCCGGGAGCAAGATAGACCGGCGCACCCATGAACAGCGAAAGCACCGTCAGGGCAAGGCCGCAGGCAAACGAGATCAGATAATATTGCTGTATGGATATCCGCAGGCCAGCCTGCATCAGCAACATCTTGATTGGCGGCGATTTGAAGTTTTTCTCACGCTGCTTCTGCTTCGCCTCCAGATCCTTCAGGCTTGTCTCGACCGATTTCCGGCGCTTTGCAGCCTCTGCCTGCCGGTCGCGAACGACGTGTTTCGTCATACTGTCGGTTGCGGACGTCTTGACCGCGCTCAGCCGCGCATCCGATTTCTTTTCCGAGACGATCCGGTCGAACAGCAATGCATAGGCCAGGCCACCCACGGCGACAGCCACCAGGGCGATAAAGCCAATCAGTGTCGTATCAACGCCGAACATCGCCCCACATCCCCTTCAGCATCAGTTCTGCTGCCTCTCCAGACGATCGAGGGCATCGGCAAGCCGCCGATCCTCGTTATAGTAGCGCGCCCGATCCCAGAAATGCGGGCGGCCGATACCAGTGGAGACATGCTTTCCAAGGATCTTGCCCGAGGCATCCTCGCCCTGCATTTCGTAGACGACGAGGTCCTGTGTGATGATCACGTCACCCTCCATGCCGATCACCTCGGTGATATGGGTGATGCGGCGCGATCCGTCGCGCAATCGTGTTGCCTGGATGATGATATCGACCGAACCGACGATGATGTCGCGCACCGTTTTCTGCGGCAGTGAAAACCCGCCCATCGCGATCATCGCTTCCATACGGTTGAGGCATTCGCGCGGGCTGTTCGAGTGGATCGTTCCCATGGAACCGTCATGGCCGGTATTCATGGCCTGCAACAGGTCGAACACTTCAGGGCCGCGCACCTCACCAACGACAATCCGTTCGGGCCGCATGCGCAGGCAGTTCTTCACCAGATCGCGCATGGTGATCTCGCCCTCCCCTTCCAGATTGGGCGGGCGGGTTTCAAGACGCACGACATGCGGCTGCTGAAGCTGAAGCTCGGCGGTGTCCTCGCACGTGATAATGCGCTCGTCTGTATCGATATATCGGGTCAGACAGTTAAGCAGCGTGGTTTTGCCGGAACCCGTGCCCCCGGAAATGATGACATTGCAACGCACGCGCCCGATGATCTGAAGGATTTCCGCGCCAGCCGGAGATATCGCGCCGAAGCGGACAAGCTGGTCGAGTGTCAGCTTGTCCTTCTTGAACTTGCGGATGGTCAGCGCCGCGCCATCAATGGCCAATGGCGGCGCAATCACGTTGACGCGCGAGCCATCGGGCAGGCGCGCATCGCAGATGGGGCTCGATTCATCGACGCGGCGGCCAACCTGGCTGACAATGCGCTGGCAGATGTTCAGCAATTGCTGGTTATCCCGGAAACGCACCGATGTTTGCTGGACCTTGCCATTCACTTCAATGAAGGTGTTGCGGGGGCCATTGACCATGATATCGGCGATATCGTCGCGCGCCAGCAGCGGCTCCAGCGGACCGTAGCCAAGAACATCGTTGCAGATATCGTCAAGCAACTCCTCCTGTTCGGAGATCGACATGACGAAATTCTTGATCGCGATGATCTCGTTGACAATGTCGCGGATTTCTTCGCGGGCGTTGTCGGGTTCAAGTTTCGACAGTTGCGACAGGTCGATCATATCGATCAATGCGGAGAAAACCTGCGCCTTGGTGTCGTAGTAGCCTTCGCTTTTTTCGCGTTGCGGAGACGTGGAAGGCTTGACCGGCTGAACGGCTGCCGTCTGCCGCCGTGCCATTTGGGGATCGACCTGCGGACGCTCAGGCTCGTGCCGGACAGGAGCTTCCATGGAAGGTGCTCCACCCGCCGGCAAAGCAATGCCGATTGCGAGTGTATTGCCCCCTTCTCTGCCCCGTTTACCAAACATGTCCCATCAACTCCGAACGCCGTTATTTCTTGAGCTTCAGTTTCGAGAAGATGCCCGTCAGCCCGGCCTTCTTCGTGGCGCGCATTTCCGTGCGGCCGGTCAGCACATGCGCCACATCCTTGATATGCTGGACGACGACATTGGACGGTTCCGTCTCGCCGAGCATTCTTCCGTTATTGGCCGCGTTACCGAAAAGCGCCGGATCGAAGGGGATGACCGCAAGCGACTCTATGCCCAATGGCTCGCAAAAATCGGACACGGATATTTCAGGGCGTTTGGGAATACCGACCTGGTTGAGGATCAGGCGTGCCGGCGCATCATTGGGCCGCATCTGCTTCAGCGTGTCGAGCAGGTTCTTGGCATTGCGCAGATTGGCGAGTTCGGGCGTGGCGACGATGACGACCTCGTCTGCCTGGAAGAGCGTCGTCCGCGTCCAGCCGTTCCAGCTATGCGGCACGTCCAGGATCACGTGAGGCACCGAACGCTGGGCGACGTCGATCAGGGATGAAAAGGCGTCTTCACGAAAATCGAATGCGCGTTCCAATGTCGACGGCGCGGCCAGCAGGGAAAGGTTCTCCGCGCATTGGGCGAGAAGCCGGTCGAGATAGACCTCATCGATACGTTCCGGCGAAAAGACCGCTTCCGCGATGCCTTGCGTGGGGTCCTGATCGAAATTGATGTTCGCGGTGCCATAGGGAAGGTCCATGTCGGCAATGACGACCTCGCTCCTGAACAGGTTCGATATGGACCAGCCGACATTGTGCGCGATGGTTGAGGCGCCGACGCCGCCCTTTGCGCCGACGAAGGCGATAGACCTGCCAAGGGGTGCTGCTCCCGGTTCGTTGAAAATGCCCGATATCAAGCCAATCACATCCGAAAGCGTGACCGGCGCGACGACATATTCCGAGATGCCGTTTCGCATGAGTTCGCGATAGAGCCAGACATCATTATGGTGGCCGATCACGACAACTTTCGACGAAGGATCGCAGACCGCCGCGAGTTTCGAGAGTTCGCCCAGCACGTCATGGGGCTGAACGGATGTTTCAACGATGATCAGACTGGGCGTCGAAGACGACTGATAGGTCCGCACGGCCTCGTCTATTCCGCCCGTATGAATCTCCAGATGGGTTCTGGCCATTCGCCGGTCGGCATTCGCCCTGCTCATCGCCTGCGCGACGGAATCCGTTTCGCAGAATGCGTGAATGGAAACGCGCGGTATCGGCCGATAGGAATCGAGCGGCGCGGCCTTCGCCGGATTGCCGGTCGGTGCGGTTTCGCGGTCTGTATCGTAAGCGAGACTGGTCATCTTTTAGATTCCATCGATTGCTGGCCGTCAAACACCGATCCTAGTAGTGGACTTCCCGATTCTGCGGCCATTCATAGGTCGGCGCCGACCGGTAGTCTCCAATGACGATGCTTCTGCGTTCCGCATCAATCGGACTCGTGGCGCGCGGCCCGAGCAGATCCGCCGGATTGGCGATCTGCGCCGCAAGATTATTCTGGTTGGCGCAACCGAAATTGGCGTAATGCTTGTTTTCCGCCGTGTTCAACAGGTCATCGGGCCAGCGCCCGCAGGGACCGGTCGATGCCTTGATCACAAAAAACGACAGGCGGAGCGGCGATGAATATTCCGCAGACGCCACCTGATAAGGCTCGCTGGAAATGTTGTGCGCCGCAATGCCACCTTTTTTCAAAACTCTGATGACATCATCGCGCAACCGCGTCGCCGCCACCTCGTTCGGGCCACCGGCGGGCACAAGAATGTGGACGACGCCGGAGCCGTTGGCGCGGTAATCGGCGATGGCATTCTCGACAATGCTGCGCTGCGTCAGTGACAGTTTCTGGTCTGCGTGCCCAACCGGAATATCGGCCACCTGCTCGCGCTCATCTATGACAATCGGATGGTTCGTCCGGTAATCGTCAGGAACGGAGCCGACATTTATGCTTTGCGTGTTGGCGCACCCGGCGAGAAGCGCCGCTGCAAACACCGCGCAGCAGGTAAACCCGACACGCCTTGCAGCCTCGACATTGCGAATGCGACTGGGCAGCGAAATATATGACATGACCGCATTCCTCATTTGTAGATGTAGCCGACGACGCCGTGGTAGCGACCGGGCGGCAGACTTGTATTGGCCATTCCGTAAACCCTGTTCACCTTGCCAAGCAGGATTCCGGCAGCATCGCTGGCCGGGGTGAAATTATCGTCGGGACGTGCCAGCGCGGGACGCGCGACGGGACGGACGAGATAGGGCGTGACGATGATCACCAGTTCCGTTTCGTTCCGCACGAACTCGCGACTGCGGAAGAGCGTACCCAGAACCGGCACTTTCGACAGGCCAGGGAAACCCGATACGGTCTGCCGGACGTCATCGCGAATGAGGCCCGCAATCATCATCGAGCCGCCGGACGGCAACTCGACCGCCGTGTCGGCGAGCCTTTTGCGCAGGGAAAGAATGTTCGCGGCCGGCGCCCTGATCCCGCGTCCTGCGGAAATCGAGGTTTCGGTGGTCGGTTCGGATACGGATGTACGGACTTTCAGGCTGATGCGGCCGGGAGAAAGAACGACCGGCATGAACTCCAGGCCGATGCCGTATTCGATTTTCTCATGCTCGACGACAAGCCGTTCCTCTCCTGTCTTTTCGTTTTCTTCAACATCCTGACCGGAAATGAGATTGAACTCGCCGCCGACCTTGAAAGTGGCCTTTTCGCCGGAGATTGCCGTCAGCGTTGGTTCGGCCAGCGTTTTCATGACACCGGCCATTTCCATGGCGTTCAGATAGGCATCGATGTTCACGCTGCCGATCGAGCCGCTGGCAAAAGCACCGGTTGCCGTCATCGCCTGTCCGACGGCGCCGGATATGTTCTGCGAAATAATCCCGTCATTGCCGCTCTGGCCAAGCAGATTGACGCCGAGCTGCTTCATCACGGAGCGGCTGACTTCGGCCACCGTGACCTTCAGCGTCACCTGATCCTCGCCGATGATCTGGATAAGGTTCACGATACGGCTTTCGCGCCGCGATTCTTCGTCACTGCCTATGACGATTGCGGTTCCGCCACCGCCCGCCGCCGCCGAACTGCTTGTCGAATACTGGCCCGTGGTCGCCTCGCCGCCGCTGACGAACAGGCGGGCCAGTTCGGCTGCCTTCTTGGCGTCAAGGGGCGTTTGCACCGTCCCCGTCAGCACGACGTTGTCGTTGATCAGCTCGACGGTGATATCTGAATCCGGAATGTATTTCCGGAGATTGGCCGACAGGCCCGAAACATCGCGCTCGATCGAAAGATCGAGATTTGCGATCTGTTCGCCGCCGGGACCAAAGACGAAAATATTGGTTTGCCCAACCGATTTGCCGAAGAGATAAATACGCCGCGAGGTGCGCGTTACCGCATCGGCGACATCGGGATTGGCCACCAGAATGTCATAGGCGTCCGCAGGTAGGTCGAGAACAAGCGACTTGTTGAGGCCGAGATTGATGCGCTTGCCGGATGCCTGACCGGCGTTCAGCCTGATGACGTTTTCCTCCGCGGCTGCCGATGCGGAGAATGGCAATGCGCCAGTCACGGCAATCCCGAGCGCGATCAGGGAAGAAGCGGCGATGGCACGGAGCGCGGGCTTCACGGGTTTGGTTTGTTTGATGGTTGTCATGGCCATTGCTATTTTCATCACCGGCCCCCTACTTCCGTAACCGATCCGGCCTTGATGAGTTTGACCGTGCCTTTCCGCGATGGCGAATTGACCAGATAGTCAGCACCGGCCGTGACAGTCTCCTGCACGTCCTGCATGGAGCGCAAGGCGAGCGACAGCCGGTCGGCCATCTGCTGGGCAACGGTGATGATTTCGGCCTGCTGCGGGGTCAATTCGAGTGTTGCGGTCTGCCCCAACTGCACCTTTTTTCCATCCTCATCCTCTTGAATGGACTGGTCGATGGCGAGAACACGAATATTTTCGAGAATGGTTTCCGTCAGGAAGCCGTTGCCGGACAGGTTGGACGGATCGCTGTTGCGGCGCGTCATGATGACGTCGACATAGTCGTTCGGCAGGATGAAGCCACCCGCCGATGTGTCGGCAGACACTTGCACGGCGATCGCCCTCATCCCCGGTGGCAGGATCGACGACATGAAGCGCTGTCCGGGGCCAATCAGCTTGGCTTCGCGAACCGGCTCTCCCTTGAATATCTGGAGGCGGACTGTGGAGCCCTTGAAAAGCTCCATGGCGTCCGGCCGTGCCGCGCGGGTGATGAACCCTTCGCTGACGGAATTGGCTGGCCATGACTGCCAGTCGAGCTGACTGATAATTTCGGTTCCGACCGGCAAAGTGTCGGCCGCGACCAGAACGTCTTCAAGCTTGATCTGCGGTTGCGACGGCCTGGCGTCGACCACCTGAACCTGTTCCGGCCTGGCCATATTGAGCGCGACATAACCTGCGCCGCCGGCAGCCGCCAGCGCCCCAAGCAGAATCACGAGACGTGCTGCTTTCATGATTTCCAACCCCAAGCAATTTGCCCACCCAGCAAATCATGGTCGAAGCCTTGCACGCCAATGGTGTAATTATGGTTAACACAATCCTTATATTTATGCTTAACGCATATTCATGAATCGGGGAACGCGCCTTCGCGTCAGATGCCGGACAGGCGCTGGATGACCCAGACACCAAGCACGCTCTGCGGGAACACCCACAGACCGGCAAGCCCAAGGGCCACGCCGTAGGGAACGCCCTCGTCCTTTTGCGCCAGCCGGCGAAGGAACTCGACGCGTCCGGCATAGACGGCGACGGCAGATGCCCTGTATCGTAGGATCATCAGTGTCAGAACTCCGCCCAGAACCGTCATCGCCAGAAGATAGGTGACCAGCTGCGGAGTCCATCCGAGCCAGAGCGCGGTGGCGGACATGAGTTTCGCATCGCCGCCGCCCATCGATCCGGTCGCGAACAGGGCGAAAGTGACGGCAAGAACCGCCACGCCTGCCACGAAATGCAATCCGAAATCCGTCATCGTCATGCCGGTGAAGGGTGCGAGGACGATAAACGCCGCAACCAGCAAAAGCGTCACGCGGTTCTGGATCGTCATGGAAAGAACATCCGAGACGGCGGCAAAGGCCATTGCGAAAGGAAAAATAACCAGAATGGCGGCTTCGATCATGATGAGCGGCTCCGGATGAAGTGTGAAACGACTATTCCGGAAACCCGGCCTCGACGGACCAGAACATGTCCGACACCTGCGTTCCGATAGACATCGCCGTGGTGATAATGGCCAGCGAAATGAACGATGCCATGAGCGCATATTCGATCGCCGACGACCCCGACCGATCCTTCAGGAAACGCAAAGCCAGACTGCCCATTTGAAACCCCCGTCTCGATCCGTTGGCGCTGCATCGTGTCGTGCAGCCGATATTCATGGTCTAGCAGGAAGAGATTGGGCTTTGCTTAAGCGGGATGCTTAGCGAAAAGTGAATGTCGAGGCTCGCATTGAAGATATAACGAACCCTGCCCGCAAAAGAGAAAAGCCGCCCATCTTTCGATGGACGGCTAATCATTCTGATCAAAAAATTACCGATGATTATCTCGGATTATTCCTTAATTGCATCATTCATTTCGGTGGATACTTCGGTGAATGTCGTGCCAATCGAGCCGCCAACTGCCTTGGCGCCAGCAATGATGGCGACGGAGATCAGGGCGGCGATCAGGCCGTATTCGATAGCGGTTGCGCCGGATTCGTCCTTGAGGAAACGTGCGAAAAGGTTGGTCATTTGAGAGTTCCTACTCGTTTGTTTACAGCACTTTCCGTCAACTGTTGTTTGTTCTTCGTTGATCGGATGAGGCCAACCTAGCGAGCACCGATTGCAATCCGCTTAAAAAATACGATTACAATTTAATGAATTCGACCCACAACCCAAGGTGGTTAATCGATTGCGAATCGGCGCCGCTGCTCCCCCTCTTTCTGGTGCGCCCGAAACGGCACTTCTATATAGGAGTGGGCTAAAAGTGCCGCGTTGATGCCGGTCGCGCAAAGGTATGCGGCTTGCTTAAATCTTCCTTCACCATTCACGTTCACTGTGGGGAAAGCATATGCAGCTTGGGGAGTGCAGGATGATAAAGACCTGGCATGGAAATTTACGCATCTGGGCGTCTGTCGCCGGTCTTTGCATGGTGGCGCAAATGTTGCCCATGACCGCCGCCCGGGCTGACGCGAACATCAAGGTCGTGATGAACCAGGCGAAAATCATCAAGCTCGCCCGCCCTGCCGGAACCGTCGTCGTCGGCAACCCCGAGATCGCGGATGCCGTGGTGCAGGATTCCAGAACCATCGTGCTCACCGGCAAGGGATATGGCGTCACCAATCTGGTTGTCATGGATTCGGAGGGCGATGCGCTGGTTGACGAGCAGATTGCTGTCAGCGCCAGCGATACGAACAGCCTGCGCGTCTATCGGCGCGCCGATATCGACGTATTTTCCTGCACGCCCTATTGCGAGCCCGAACACAAGGCGGCTTCTGCGCAGTAAGCGGGACGAAACCGCCGTTGCCCTCTGCCGGCAGGGTTGAAGACCGGTAAATTTTCCCGATTCAATTGAACAGGCCGTCCCAACCGGATGGCAACAATTGCGGTTTATTGTCGAGCCATCAACTGCGATGGGGCTCGCGATGGTGCAACAGGAAAAATTCAGAGTGCTTTCCGGCGGCGACGGCAGGTCGATCAGGCCGCGAAAAACGCTTCTGGCCCGTTTCAGGCGCGACCGCCGCGGCTCGGTGGCCGTCGAATATGCCATTCTGGCCCTGCCGTTCTTTCTTCTGGTTTTTGCGATCATCGAAACGGGTGTGCGCTTTACGGCGCAGCAGTTGCTTGCCAACACCACCGATACGATCGCCCGCCAGTTTCGCACCGGGCAACTGGTCGCCGAAGAGCTGGCGGCCGGTCAGGTGCGCGGCATTATCTGCAAGAAGATTGAAATCATCGTCGCGACCGGCTGTCCCGACCTGTTCGTCGATCTCCAGCATTATGACAGGTTCAGCGACGTCCCCACCACCCTGCCCCTGAAAGCGGATGGCGATGTGAACGACTCAGGCTTCAAGATCGATCCCGGCAGCAAGCTCACGATCAATCAGCTTCGTGTCTTTTATCGCTGGCCGCTGATGACGGATGTGATGCGCGGCCGTCTCTCAAGCATGCCGAATGGCAAAACACTGCTCTATTCAACGGTGACGTGGCAAAATGAGCCCTACTGACCCCCACACCGCGAACCATCGGCAAACAATCGGGCTTCTGGCGCGGTTCGGGCGCGATCAAAAGGGCGTGGCCGCCGTCGAGTTCGCCATCGTCGTGCCCATTCTGCTGCTTCTCTTTCTCGGAACCGTGGAGGTCGCGACCGGTCTGGAAACCAACAAGAAGGTGGACCGCATATCGAGCATGGTCGGCGATCTGATCGCGCAGCAATCCAGCGTCACGGAGAGCGACATCAGCGCGATTTTCGACATCGGACAATCGACGCTGGCCCCCTACAAGACAGACGTGGCTAGGATCATCGTGACCGCCATCAAGATTGACGATGTGGAGGGCGCCAACCCGCCGGCACGGGTCCAATGGTCCCTCCAGAAGACCGGTTCCAGCACCAGCACGCCCTATGTTAAAAACAGCCTCGTCGATATCCCCACATCCTTGCGCACGAAAGGGGCCTTCCTGATCAAGGTCGAGACAAAGCTGGCGTATCTACCGCTGATCGCGTGGACCATCAACGACACCGTGACGACGCATACCGGCATTACCGGCAAAGGCATCTCCATGGCCGAAACCTATTATCTCCGGCCCCGGCTGGTGGAAATCATCCCCTGTTCCGATTGCAGGTGACTGGAATCAAGGCCATTGATCGGGGCTCGTCACCATCTGGACCATTCGAAACGCCGAACGGTAGTCGGATCGCGAAACCGGCTTGAAGCCCCCGCCATGGCTCTGGTCAAGCAGATCGTAAATATCGCTTCGTTTGGCCGGAAGATCCGCCAGAAACTGTTTCAGCAGTTTCTTCGCCTCGGGCGACAGATTGGCGCGAACGGCGTGCGGTCCATAACGCAGCAATGGCGAGGTCCAGAGCACCTGAAACGCATTCTCGTCCATGCCTTTTTCTTTCAGGCGCGCCACGGTGCCGCGATCAAAGTCGTCCGCCTCGCCACTGGAGGGAACCCAGCCGAACATGCCATCGATTTCGCCTTTGGCGAAAAGGTCTTCCGCTGCTTCCGCGGAATCCTGTTTTGTCCATTTCGAGGAGACCTCAGTCAGTGTGCGTTCCCCGATTTTCAGGCTGGAAAGCGGAAGCATCCCCGCTGCCGACTCACCTCCCGGCCAGGAGATCCGCGCAGAACCCAGTTCGCTTTCGGTGAGGGAAAGACCTGGTCGAACGATCAGGATTGCGTGAATTCCGGTGGCAAGGTCGCTATCGACGGGCGCCGCCAAAGGCTCCGTGCACTCGCAAACCGCATCCATTGTCGCATAGGACAGCGCGGTATGAACGGCATAATCGATACGCCCGCTCACCTGTGCGTCGATGAGGGTCGAAAAATCCCGCAGCGCCACGAATTCGACCGGCATCTGCAAAGCTCGTGAATAGGCGCCGGTTAACGCATCCATTTCCCGCGGAGAGCGGCTTGCGACAAACTCGCTGATGACGCCTATGCGAAACGTGCCGATATCTTCGCGCCAGTCGGCCCGCGCAGCGCTGGCTGCAAGCGGCATCGTCAGAATTGCCGCGGCAAAACCCATGCACAGGCGTATTTGACCAAGATCCATCGGTGTTCCTCTTCTGGCGCACTCTTCCCGTTGGCGGAAAGGATTTGTCGCTCGCGAGGCAAAGGTTACAATATGAAGAGAAAATATCCAGCCAAAGCGTGAGGCCGCTTGTTTGTCACGCGCTGATTTATCACCTATTTGTTGTGCGAAACATCTGGAGACCTTTATGGCGCGCGCCTTTCTTTTCGTTCTCGATTCCTTCGGAATTGGCGGTGCCGCCGATGCGTCGAGCTTTGGCGATGCCGGCGCAAATACGCTGGGGCACATTTCCGATGCCTGCAAAATGGGAAACGGCGACAGGCAAGGCTTGCGAAACGGGCCTCTGCGGCTGCCCAACATGAATGCGCTGGGGCTTGGCCGCGCCATCAAGCTTGCAAGCGGCGGCACGCTCGACGAAACGGCCCCGCCCGTGACGAAAAAAGCCTTCTGGGGCACAGCCGAGGAAATCTCGAAGGGCAAGGACACCCCGTCCGGCCACTGGGAAATCGCAGGCGTGCCCGTGCGTTTTGAGTGGGGCTATTTTCCCCACACCATTCCGGCCCTGCCCGAAAAACTCGTTTCCGAACTCGTCCGCCGTGCCGAACTGCCGGGTATTCTCGGCGACAAGCATGCCTCCGGAACGGAAATCATCTCTGATCTTGGCGAAGAGCATATCCGCACGGGAAAGCCCATTCTCTATACGTCCGCCGATTCCGTGTTGCAAATTGCCGCCCACGAACAGCATTTCGGCCTTGAGAAGCTCTATGCGCTTTGCGAAATCGCCCGCGATCTCGTCGATCCGCTGAATATAGGGCGCGTCATCGCGCGGCCCTTCATTGGTGAAACGAAAAACGATTTCGCGCGCACCGGCAATCGCCGCGACTATTCCGTCCTGCCGCCCGAGCCAACGGTCCTCGACCGGCTGGTGCAGGCGGGGCGAAAGGTGATCGCCGTCGGCAAGATCGGCGATATCTTCGCCCATCAGGGCGTTTCCGAGGTACGGAAGGCCAACGGAAACATGGCGCTGTTCGACACTACGTTGAAAGCAATGGACGATGCGGGCGACGGCGATCTCGTCTTCACCAATTTCGTCGATTTCGACATGCTCTACGGCCATCGCCGCGATGTGCCAGGCTATGCGGCGGCGCTGGAGGAGTTCGACCGGCGCATCCCCGAACTGGTCGCGAAACTCCGGCCCGACGATCTCATGATCCTGACCGCCGATCACGGCTGCGACCCCACCTGGACGGGAACCGACCACACGCGGGAGCGCGTGCCCGTCCTTGGCATCGGCCCGGAGCGGAACGAGCCATCCATCGGCGTCAGGAAGACATTCGCCGATATCGGCGAGAGCGTTGCCGCCCATCTCGGCCTTGCCCCCGGCAAGCATGGAACCAGCTTCCTGAAGGGCGGGAACGTCAATGCCTGAACTGCCCGAGGTCGAAACCGTCCGTCGCGGCCTTGAGCCGGTCATGGAGGGCGCGCTGGTCATGGATGTCGATCAGCGGCGTCCCGATTTGCGCTTCCCGTTTCCCGACCATTTCGCCGATCGCCTGCGCGGGCGCAGAGTCGAAGCGCTTGGCCGCCGCGCGAAATATCTGACGTTCCATCTCGACGACGGGGCGAGCCTCATCAGCCATCTCGGCATGTCCGGTTCCTACAGGATAGAACAGGAAGGCGCGGACGGGACGCCGGGTTCGTTCCACCACGAACGGTCCAAGCACGAGCGGCACGATCATGTGATCCTTCACCTGCAAACGCTCAAGGGGCAGACAGCGCGCGTTGTCTACAATGATCCAAGGCGGTTCGGTTTCATGCTTCTGGCGGAGCCGGGCACGCTCGGCGAACATCCGATGATCGCGGGGCTGGGCGTGGAGCCAACCGGAAATTCTCTCGACGGAACGCTCATCGCCGCACTTTTCGCCAACAAGGCCGCGCCGCTCAAGGCAGCACTTCTCGATCAGCGGCTCATTGCCGGGCTCGGCAACATCTATGTCTGCGAGGCTCTCTGGCGCTCGGAGCTTTCGCCGGTTCGCAAGGCCGGAAGCATAGCCACTCGAACAGGCCGGGCAACGCGCCACTCGGAGGCGCTGGCTTTCGCCGTGAGATCGGTGATTGCCGACGCCATCAAGGCAGGCGGATCGAGCCTGAAGGACTATGTTCAGGCCGATGGGGCGCTCGGCTATTTCCAGCACTCCTTTTCCGTCTATGATCGGGAAGGACGGGCGTGCAAGCGGCCCGGCTGCGGCGGCACGGTGCAGAGAATCGTGCAAAGCGGCCGGTCAACATTTTTCTGCCCCACGTGCCAGAAGTAGCACATGGCGGGTAGCGGAATTTTATAAGGAGAGGATTATTATGGCGCATGAAAACATTATCGTTGAAACCCATGGCGGCGTCGGGCTGATCCGCCTGAACCGGCCAACGGCACTCAATGCCCTCAATTCCGCCCTGCTTGCCGAACTCAACGATGCCCTCTCCGACTTCGATCAGGACACGAAAATCGGCGCCATGGTGATTACCGGCTCCGAAAAAGCCTTTGCTGCTGGCGCCGACATCAAGGAAATGCAGTCGATGGAGTTCGCTGATATGTATCTGGCGGACTTCTTCGGCGACTGGGAAAAAGTCACCCGCATCCGCAAGCCGATCATTGCCGCCGTTTCCGGCTATGCGCTGGGAGGTGGATGCGAACTGGCGATGATGTGCGACTTCATCATCGCTTCCGATACCGCAAAGTTCGGCCAGCCGGAAATCACGCTCGGCGTCATGCCCGGCATGGGTGGCTCGCAGCGCCTGACGCGCTTTGTCGGCAAGTCCAAGGCCATGGATCTCTGCCTGACGGGACGAATGATGGACGCAGCCGAAGCCGAACGCTGCGGCCTTGTTTCACGCGTCGTTCCGGTTTCCGAACTGCTGGAAGAAACGCTGAAAGCCGCTGGCAAGATCGCGTCGTTCTCCCAGCCTGTGGCCATGATGACCAAGGAAACGATCAACCGCGCCTATGAAACCACCCTTGCCGAAGGTTTGCGGTTCGAGCGGCGGGTCTTTCACTCCATGTTTGCGCTTGAGGACCAGAAGGAAGGCATGGCCGCGTTCGCCGCCAAGCGCTCTCCAAGCTTCAAAAACCGGTAGGCTTGAGACATCAGCGCTTCGTTGTGGTTAAACTGGAAGAGGCCACACGATTCCGCGTTGACGCGAGGGGGAAGCTGTTTTATAAGCCCCCCACGGATTGGTGGCCTTGCGGCCGCCTTTGTATTTTGTGGCCGGTGGCAAGGTTGACCACCGAATAGCGAACAGAAAAGAGAGGCATTCATGGCCAACACACCTTCGGCCAAGAAAGCGGCGCGCAAGATTGAAGCCCGCACCGAAGTCAACAAGGCACGTCGCTCACGCGTCCGTACCTTCCTGCGCAAGTTCGAAGACGCCGTTACCAGCGGCGACCAGCAGGCCGCCCAGGCTGCCTTTGCTGTTGCAGAGCCGGAAGTCATGCGCGCTGCATCCAAGGGCATCATTCACAAGAATACGGCTGCTCGCAAGGTTTCGCGCCTCGCCAAGCGCCTGAAGGCCCTGACCGCCTAATCTTTGCCTTAAAGCTCTACGCTTTCAAAACCCGGCTTATCGTTAGCCGGGTTTTTTGTTTTGGTGCAATGACTTGGCATTTTTTATCACGTCGCCGAAAACTCTTCGGGATACCGGAGCTTTGTCAAAAATCCGTCACGGAAACCACCGGAAGACATTTTCGTCATCTTATTTTAACTATGTATTTCAAAGCCTTACGAATCTTTATCCACACTTATCCACAGGCCCAGACAGATTCCCTGCCGAGTCTTTCTGTCAAGCAAAAAGAAAATAATTTTTTTCGTTCGCCGACGTACTGGCGAGACACAAAACCCATGACCGGTAACCACATTGAATCCGAAGGGTTTATCCATTTGTGGCGAGGTTTGGACGAAAATTCGGCACGGCCCCGGTCGCCACACGCCTTAAAAATCAGTTACCCTCCCCTTGCTCTTTCGGCCGGGGATTTTGTAATGTCCTTTTAACAGCGAGGCGGACCCTCGGGTCCCTTGGACGACTACCTAATGCAAGTGTTACGATGGTGTATTTTTTAACACTAGTTATGGCTAGTGAGAGTTGTTTTTATACCCAGCTTTTTGGGTAGTACTGCAGGTCTCAGAACCTCATAAAACTGGAAGATGCTGTCACCGGCAGGTTTGCCGGGGTCTTCCGTGCGCGCCTTGCGCAACGACAGGCAACGAGAGTACCCGAGACCTTGCGGTCTCAAATGCGTAAATGAATGGAATGAGGCGATGAAGATGATGCGTGGGGCACCAACGAGCGGCACCGAGAATACTCTGGTCATGCCCTCCATGAATGAGGGAAGAGTAATGGACTCTGAAAGCAATCGTGGTGATGCGACGTTTGAACGCCTGACAACCAAGTTGAAGGCGCGCGTAGGAGCGGAAGTCTATTCAAGCTGGTTTGGCCGGCTGAAACTGGATGAGGCCTCGCGCAATCTGGTCCGGCTGTCGGTTCCGACGGCATTTCTGCGATCCTGGATCAACAATCACTATTCCGACCTGATCGGCGAACTCTGGCGCGAGGAAGACCCGCAGGTCCTCAAGGTCGAGGTTGTCGTGCGCAGCGCCAGCCGCAGCCTTCGTGCCCCGATTGTCGCGGAGACGAGCGAGCGCGTCGAGAATCGCGCCCCGAACCGGGACAAGCCCGCATTTGCAGTGACCGCGGCAGCCAGCGAGAGAAAGCATGCGGCCCACCTCACCGACAATGGGGCACAGAGCGCCATTTTCGGCTCGCCGCTTGATCCACGCTATACGTTCGACACCTATGTCGACGGCTCCGCCAACCGCGTTGCGCTCGCAGCCGCCCGCACCATCGCGGAAGCAGGCTCCAGCGCCGTCCGTTTCAATCCGCTTTTCATTCATGCGTCCGTCGGCCTTGGCAAGACCCACCTTTTGCAGGCTATCGCCGCAGAAGCGCTCAAGAAGCACGAGCGCGCCCGCGTCGTCTATCTGACGGCCGAATATTTCATGTGGCGTTTCGCAACCGCCATTCGCGATAACAATGCGCTTTCCTTCAAGGAGCAGTTGCGCGACATCGACCTTCTGATCATCGACGACATGCAGTTCCTGCAAGGCAAGTCGATCCAGCACGAATTCTGCCACCTGATCAACACGCTGCTCGACAGCGCAAAACAGGTTGTCGTCGCCGCTGACCGGCCCCCGGCGGAGCTGGAATCGCTTGACGTTCGCGTCCGTTCGCGGCTTCAGGGCGGCGTTGCGCTCGAAATGGCGGCGCCTGACTACACCATGCGCCTTGAAATCCTCAAGCGCCGGCTGGACGGGGCGAAAGTCGACGACCAGACGCTGACCATTCCGGACGAAATTCTCGATCACGTCGCCCAGACGATTACCGGCAGCGGCCGTGAGTTGGAAGGCGCGTTCAACCAGCTTCTGTTCCGCCAATCCTTCGAGCCGCTGACGTCAATCGACCGTGTTGACGAGTTGCTGGGCCACCTGACCCGCGCCGGCGAACCGAAGCGCATCCGCATCGAGGAAATCCAGCGTATCGTGGCGCGTCACTATAACGTGTCCAAGCAGGATCTGCTTTCGAACCGCCGCACGCGCACCATCGTCAAGCCGCGGCAGATCGCCATGTATCTGGCCAAGATCCTGACGCTCCGTTCGCTGCCGGAAATTGGCCGCCGTTTCGGCGGGCGCGACCACACGACCGTCCTGCACGCGGTCCGCAAGATCGAGGATCTGGTGGGTAACGACCAGAAGCTCTCACAGGAACTGGAGCTTTTGCGCCGCCTGATCAACGATCAGGCCCTGTAACCCTGCCATAGCCATGCCTGCCGCTTTCAGTTGCAGGTCCTGGCCTGCGCCCTCCGGGTGCGGCGGGCATCACAGCATTGCGCCCAAACCATCCGCACATGGTTTGGGCGTTCGCTTTTGAAAAGCGGGCCAGTCTCCGCACTTATCAACAGAAAGGCGATCCTTGTCCCCGGACATCTTGGCCGCACGCTTGCATTTCCTCGTGAAATCCCCGAAGTTTGTGCACCCAAAAATGGGCTATCATGCCCCTTCCTGATGCTTGATAAACCCGTTCTGCACCAGGATTTCATGACAGTGAGATCGATCGATTATGCGCGTTACTCTTGAGCGTTCCAACCTTCTGAAGTCACTCAATCACGTTCACCGCGTGGTGGAACGTCGAAACACGATTCCGATCCTGTCTAACGTATTGCTTCAATCGGAGGGCGCGAGCCTCTCGCTCAAGGCGACCGACCTTGACCTGGAGGTGACGGAAGCCATTCCGGCACAGATCGATCAGGCGGGCGCAACCACGGTTCCCGCACACCTGCTCTACGACATCGTTCGCAAGCTGCCGGATGGCGCCGAGGTCATGCTGGCCACGAATACCGACGGCAACTCGATGAATGTCATCTCCGGGCGCTCCAGTTTCCGGCTCCAGTGCCTGCCGCAGTCGGATTTCCCCGAACTGACGGCCGGTTCGTTCAGCCACAGCTTCAAGCTGGATTCCAGCGCCCTCAAAGCGCTGATCGAGCGCACCCAGTTCGCGATTTCAACGGAAGAAACGCGCTACTACCTGAACGGCATCTATCTCCACACGATCGAAAGCGACGGCCAGCTGAAGCTGCGCGCCGTCGCGACCGACGGTCATCGTCTTGCCCGTGCCGAGATCGAGGCTCCCAGTGGCTCGGAAGCCATGCCGGGTATCATCATCCCGCGCAAGACCGTGGCGGAGTTGCAGAAACTCGTCGACGATCCGGACGCGGTCATCACCATCGAGCTCTCCGACACGAAGATCCGTTTCACAATCGCCTCCGTGGTTCTCACCTCCAAGCTGATCGACGGAACCTTTCCGGATTATCAGCGCGTCATTCCATCGGGCAATGACAAGAAGCTGACGATCGACCGCCAGAGCTTCGCCGCAGCCGTCGACCGGGTTTCGACCATTTCGAGCGAACGCGGGCGGGCGGTAAAGCTTTCCATTGCCGACGGCCAGCTCACCCTGACGGTCAATAATCCCGATTCCGGCAGCGCAACGGACGAACTGGCCGCCGACTATGATGCCGACCCGCTGGAAATCGGCTTCAACGCCAAGTACCTGCTGGATATCACGGCGCAGCTTTCCGGAAGTGAAGCCGTTTTCATGCTGGCGGATGCGGGTTCCCCGACCCTTGTGCGCGATTCGGGCAATGAAAACGCACTTTACGTTCTGATGCCGATGCGGGTGTGACGATCACCGGTTCTTTCCAGACCTCAACGCCAGATCGTGTTTCAATCAGCCGGTTACAGCTTTTGCATTTTCGAAATTATGCGGAGCTGTCGCTGCGGCTGTCGCCAGCGCATGTTGTGCTGACGGGGGAAAACGGATCGGGAAAAACCAACCTTCTGGAAGCGGTGTCCCTGCTCTCGCCCGGCCGTGGGTTGCGGCGAGCCGTCTACTCAGAAATCACCCGCAAAGGCGCGAGCGATGGCTTCGCCCTGCATGCGACGCTCGAAAGCCTTGGCGGATCGGTCGAGGTCGGCACCGGCCTTGCCGGAAATGCGCCGGGCGAAACCGCGCGGCGGGTCAGGATCAATGGCGCGCCGGCATCGAGCGCCGACGACCTGCTGGAATATTCGCGCGTTCTTTGGCTCGTTCCGGCCATGGATGGCCTTTTTACCGGCTCCACGGGCGACCGGCGGCGCTTTCTTGACCGGATGGTCCTCGCCATCGATCCGGCGCATGGCCGACGGGTCGCTGACTATGAAAAAGCGATGCGCAGCCGCAACCGCCTGCTCTCCGAGGAGCGCAACGATGCGCGGTGGCTCGATGCCATAGAAACACAGATGGCCGGGCTTGGGACGGCGATCGCTGCCGCCCGCAGCGAACTCATGCGCCTCATCACCGCAATGATGGAGCGGCTGCCCGATGACAGCCCGTTCCCCAAGGCCGACTGCCGCCTTGAAGGCCCGCTCGAAGAGCGTGTCGCCACCGATGCCGCAGTGGATGTTGAGGAGGCTTTCCGGCGCAGGCTGCGCGATGGTCGAATGCGGGATCGGACCGCCGGGCGCACCCTGGACGGTCCGCACCGAACGGATCTGATCGTTCATCATCGCCCCAAGGAAATGCCCGCAGCCCTTTGCTCGACCGGCGAGCAGAAGGCCCTGCTCATCGGGCTGATCCTCGCCCATGGCCGCCTGACCGGCGAGTTGAGCGGGCTGGCGCCGATCCTGCTTCTCGATGAGATCGCCGCGCATCTCGATGAGGGGCGCCGCGCCGCGCTCTTTCGCATTATTGACGATCTTGGCGGACAGGCATTCATGACCGGCACGGATCGTTCGCTGTTCTCCAGCCTCGATGACCGCGCACAGTTTTTCAATGTGTCCGGCGGAACCCTGTCTCCCGGCTGACGTCTCTTGAGTTCAACGGATCGTGGTCCTATATCAGCGACGGGGACGGCCCCAGAGCATATGCTCCACCATCCGCAGGGACGGCCCTGCTTGCAAAAGCAGGAGAGCATTCATGCCCTGGATTTATCTTATCATCGCCGGTCTATTCGAGATCGGCTGGGCGATCGGCCTTAAATACACGGATGGCTTCACCAAACTGACGCCATCGCTGCTGACCGTCGTCAGCATGATCATCAGCCTCGGCCTGTTGGGCATAGCGCTGCGCGATCTTCCGGTCGGCACGGCCTATGCGATCTGGACGGGCGTCGGCACTGTCGGCACGGCCATCCTCGGCATCTTCCTGTTCGGCGAGCCCGCAACGGCGCTGCGCCTGACCTGTATTGCCCTGATCGTCTCCGGCATCGCCGGCTTGAAATTTATCGCCTGAAGGCGGTTTGACACGGCTCTTTCCTGGCGTAGGCTAGCGCCATGAACACCATCCCGCCTCCGCCGCTTTCCGATACAGAACTTGAACGCTATGCGCGTCATATCGTGTTGCCGGAGATTGGCGGAGCGGGGCAACAAAAGCTGAAACGAGCGCGGGTGTTGATGATCGGCGCAGGCGGCCTCGGGGCGCCTGTGCTGCAATATCTGGCCGCAGCAGGCGTCGGAACGCTTGGCATCATCGATGACGACCGGGTTTCCCTGTCCAATCTCCAACGGCAGGTGCTTCATTCGTCAGAGCTTGTCGGCTCGCGAAAGGTGGAAAGCGCAGCGCTCGCAATCGCCCGGATCAATCCGCATGTGACCGTTGAGGCTCACGAGGCACGGATAACGGCGGATAATGCTGCCGAACTCATTTCGCGCTATGACATTGTCGCCGACGGGTCCGACAATTTCGAGACCCGCTATGCCGTCGCCGATGGGGCTGCGCTGGCGCGAAAACCGCTGGTCACCGCGGCGCTGGGCCGTTTTGATGGCTCGGTGACAACCCTCAAGCCATTCGAGGCGTCACCCGATGGCACACCAAACCCCTCCTATCGCGATCTGTTTCCCGAGCCACCACCCGTCGGCCTTGTGCCCTCTTGCGCGGAAGCCGGTGTTCTCGGCGTGTTGCCCGGCGTTATCGGCACTTTGCAGGCGATGGAAGTCATCAAACTTATCACCGGCATCGGTGAGCCACTGATCGGCCGGCTTCTGCTCTATGATTCCCTGTCCACGCGTTTCGAAACCATCCGCTACAAGGCGGCCACGAGGGCGACCATGGGCCGCGATCAGGCATGACCTCCTTTTCATCAATTGAAATCGATTTCATTGCCTTGCTGGAGGGGAAACTTGCTGGCTGTGCCTTTCTGGCGGAGAAAGAGAACCATTTCTATCTGGGCAAGCTCGCGGTTTCACCCGAGGCCCATGGTCGGAACATTGGCCGCGCTTTGCTCACGCAGGTCGAAAATCATGCGGTAACGAGGGGCAAGCCCGTTCTGGAACTTCAAACGCGCATCGAACTCATATCCAATCATCGCATTTTCAAGCGTTTTGACTTTCAGAAAACGCAGGAGACGGCCCATCCGGACTATGACGGGCCGACATCCATAACCATGCGGAAAGCCTTGCCCCATGGCACTTGAACTCTCGGATGCCGAACGCGCCATCGCCAATGGCGAGCACGGCGAAGGTGCCGCCATGGCCATGCGTATCGTGGCCGCAACCGCCCGCCTCATGGGCGCGCCCCGGCTCATCCCCATCGCTTCCGCCCATATCGACGGCGCACTCTATCATGGCGATTCGGGAACGCTGTTTGCCGAACGTCTGGTCGAGGGCGGCGCGAAAGTGTCGGTTCGGGCAACACTCAATGTCGGTTCTCTGGACCTGACCGGCTGCTCGAAGAACCGGCTTCAACCGCATGAGCGCGACATGGCGCGGCGCATGATGGAAGCCTATCGCACGCTCGGTTGCGAGCCGAGCTGGACCTGCGCACCCTATCAGGCGGGCCATCGCCCCGCACCCGGCACCGATGTCGCCTGGGGCGAATCGAATGCCGTCGTGTTCTGCAACTCCGTTCTTGGCGCGAGAACCAACCGCTATGGCGATTTTCTCGATATTGCCTGCGCCATCGCCGGTCGCGCACCCCATTACGGGCTGCACAGGCCGGAGAATCGGCGGGCAAGCATGGTTTTCGACGTCAGCGCCCTTGACCCGTCGTTCATGGCTTCCGAGGTGGCGTGGCCTATACTGGGCAGCCTTTTTGGCCGCGAGACGGGAAGCGCCATTGGCGTGGTGTCCGGTATCGCGACCCACCCCGGAGAGGACGCGCTGAAAGCCTTCGGCGCGGCGGCGGCCTCCGCCGGTGCGGTTGGCCTGTTTCACGTCGCGGGCGTGACGCCCGAAGCGCCGGACATGGCAACCGCGCTGCAAAACCGCCAACCGGAAGCAACGATCAAGGTCGCCGCTTCGATGGTGGCGGAAGCCCGCAAGCGGCTTTCCACCGCGCAGGATGCGACAATGATCGACGCCGTCGCCATCGGAAGCCCTCACCTTTCCATCGACGAGTTCGACCGTCTCGAAGCCCTAATCGCGGGCCGCAGGCTGGCCATTCCGCTTTACGCCTGCACGGGCCGCCATGTGCTGTCGAAACTGGAGCAGAACGGCAGTCGGACGGTGCTGGAAAACTGCGGCGTCATCATCGTTGCCGACACCTGCGTTGTCGTGACACCCATCCTCCCGGAAAAGCCGGGGGCGGTCCTCATGACCAATTCCGGAAAATTCGCGCACTACGCGCCCGGGAACACCGGTTATGCCGTGCTCTACGGATCATTGCCGGAATGTGTCGAAAGCGCCGTCCGGGGAAGGCCTATCCTCGATGAGGTGGCGGTATGACAGATTTCACGACGGAAATTCTCGTTGACGGCATCGCCGCCGAAGGCGATGCGCTGGTGCTTACGGCGCCCATCAGCTTCTGGGGCGGGGTCGACCCGAAAACCGGCCTCATAGCGGATGTCCGGCATCCGGAGTATGGACTATCCATCACGAATCGCGTGCTGTTCCTGCCCGCAACGATTGGCTCTTCATCCGCCGCGGCAGTGCTGCTCGAACTGGTTTATGCCGATCTGGCTCCGGCAGCCATCATCCTGCATGAGCCTGATGCGATCCTGCTGCTCGGTCTTATCGTCGCGCGCGAGATGGGGCATAAAGTGCCGCCCGCCCTGCGGATGGATCGCCGCCTCTTCCCGCAATTGCACGGACGGCGCGTGACGATCGGCGCTGAAGGAAACCTGACGATACCGGACTGAATGCGGATGTTTTCAGGCTACTTAAACGCGGTTTGGCAAAACGCGATCCGGCGGGCGATGCCCGTCATAGAAAGCGCGAATATTGATGATGACCTTCTCGCCCATGTCCATGCGGCCCTCGATGGTCGCGGACCCCATATGCGGCAGAAGCACGACCTTGCCCTGCTCGGCGAGCTTCACCAGTTCGGGATTGACCGCCGGTTCATGCTCGAAAACATCAAGCCCGGCACCGGCCAGCTTGCCCTCCTGCAAGGACTTGACCAGCGCCGCCTCATCGATGATCTGCCCGCGCGCGATATTCACCAGATAGCAGGTCGGCTGCATCAGGGCGATACGGCGGGCCGACAGAAGATGGAACGTCGCGGGCGTCGACGGACAATTCACCGAGATGATGTCCATGCGGGCAAGCATCTGGTCGAGGCTTTCCCAATAGGTCGCCTCCAGTTCCTCCTCCACCTTCGCGCTGACGCGGTTGCGGTTGTGATAATGGATGGAAAGCCCGAATGCCTTGGCGCGGCGGGCAACCGCAGTGCCGATACGCCCCATGCCGACAATGCCAAGGCGCTTGCCCCAGATGCGGCGGCCCAGCATCCATGTCGGCCCCCAGCCTTCCCATGTCCCCGAACCCAGCAGCACATTGGCGCCCTCGGCCAGGCGGCGGGGCACGGCGAGCATCAGCGCCATGGTCATGTCCGCCGTGTCTTCGCTCAGCACGTTCGGCGTGTTGGTGACGGTGATGCCGCGCTTGCTGGCTGCCGGAACGTCGATATTGTCAACGCCGTTGCCAAAATTCGCGATCAGCTTGAGATTGGGACCGGCCTGCCCGATGACCTCATCGGTGATACGGTCGGTAATTGTCGGCACGAGAACGTCGGCATCCCTGACCGCCGCGATGAGTTCGTCCTGCGACATGCGATGGTCGTCAACATTCAGCCTGGTATCGAAAAGCTCCCGCATCCGGGTTTCGACCGCATCGGGCAATTTTCGGGTAATGACGACCAATGGCTTTTTTTTGCTCGACATTTCCATCCCTTTTTAGTGGTCCTGTTGAGACCTCTTTAACCAAGACGATGCAAACTGCAATCGCGCTTTGCGTCATGCCTGTCTAGCAAGGCGAAACCGCAAAGACAAAGAAAAACGGGGACTATGCCCCATCCTCTCGGCATCCGCGGATGATGGTGGACAAAGTCGACGAGGGATTGATTTGTTTCGGGTATCTTCACTCCGCCGCCTCACACTTCTTGCTGGGGCAATCTCATTCTTTTTGATGGGACCGACCGTCGGGCTTCCCGGCTCCGACCCGGCATATGCCGCGCAGGTAGGACCCAGCGGCCTGCCGGTTCCGCGCTTCGTCAGCCTGAAACCCAGTCGCGTCAATCTGCGTGTCGGGCCCGGTCGCGACTATGCCGTTACGTGGCTGTTCCTGAAGGCCGGCCTTCCCGTCGAAATCATCCAGGAATATGATAACTGGCGGCGCATCCGCGATGCGGACGGAACGGAAGGATGGGTCTACCAGTCGCTCCTGTCCGGACGCCGCACGGCGATTGCCGCCCCTTGGCAGCGTGACAAGGAAGTCATGATCGAGCTTCGCCGCAATGCCAGTGACGATGCGCGCATCGTCGCGCATCTCGAACCCGGTGTTATCGGCACGATCAAGGAATGCACCGGCGAATGGTGCAGGCTGGAGGTCGGCGGGTCGGACGGATGGTTGCGGCAGAACGAGCTTTGGGGCGCGTATCCGGGCGAGAAGTTCGACGATTAGAGCGTCGATCTGATTGAATCAGATCGACGCTCTAACCTTTTTGATTTAACGCGCATCTTATCCGAAAACCGTTTCACACTTTTCGGGATGCGCTCTAATCACCGACGAGCGCAGGATACCAAAAAGGCGGCCTGTTCGCCGCCTTGATCGTTTCAGCCCCTTTCGGGGATATGATGCGCCTTACGATTTCTTCTTGCGCAGCCTGACGACGATATCGACATTCACGATTTCCATTCCCTCCGGCGGTTCCGGAAGGTTATTGACGTAAACGGCCCCGTTCGGGATATCGATCACCTCATTTTCCTCTTCGAGGAAAAAGTGGTGATGGTCCGAAACATTCGTATCGAAATAGGTCTTCGACCCTTCCATCGCCAGAATCCGCAGCATCCTGGCTTCGGTAAACTGATGGAGCGTGTTGTAGACGGTCGCGAGGGAAACCGGAATCAGGGCAGCAACGGCCTCTTCATGCAGTTCTTCCGCTGAAAGATGGCGGTCGCCGGTGCTGAAAATGAGATTCGCCAGCGCTACCCTTTGTCGCGTAGGGCGAAGCCCCGCACGGCGCAGACGCTCTTCCAGGGCACCATTTTCTTCGATCATTGAATGATTTTGCACGACCCTACTGCTTATCCGTTGTTGTAAACACCCGCATATTTCCACAGATGCTTGTCTGCGGCTCTACTCCCTTGATATATGCGGTCCCGGACGACCAATCAATAGACTATATATCCGGCTACAATTTGGATAATAGGTCAAGGTGGTTTTCTCCGGGAAACACAGTGTGATAGTGTCCGCCTTCAAATGGCGTATACGCAGCAGAGCATGATAGACGGGAGACATGATGGCAGAGCAGAAATCGAGCTACGGATATGAAGAGCTTCTCACCTGCGCGCGCGGCGAGATGTTCGGGCAGGGCAATGCGCAATTGCCGGCTCCTCCGATGCTCATGTTCGACCGGATTACCGAGATTTCGGAAACGGGCGGCGAAAATGGCAAGGGTTATATCCGCGCCGAATTCGATATCAAACCGGACCTCTGGTTCTTCCCGTGCCACTTTATCGGCGATCCAGTGATGCCAGGCTGCCTCGGCCTCGACGCCATGTGGCAATTGACCGGTTTCTATCTCGGCTGGCTCGGCGAGCCGGGCAAGGGCCGCGCCCTCTCCACCGGCGAGGTCAAATTCACCGGAATGGTCACACCAAAGACAAAACTTGTCGAGTACGGTATCGACTTCAAGCGCGTCATGCGCGGAAGGCTGGTACTTGGCATCGCGGACGGCTGGTTAAAGGCCGACGGCGAAATCATATATAAAGCATCCGATCTTCGGGTCGGGCTGTTTAAGGAAAATGCTGCCTGACGCTTTCGCATCGGCAAGACATTCAAGGAGAATCGTATGCGACGAGTTGTCGTGACAGGGATGGGCATCGTCTCTTCCATCGGAAACAACACGCAGGAGGTTCTCGCCTCCTTGCGCGATGCGAAATCGGGCATCCGGACAGCCGAGGAATATGCGAAGCTCGGCTTCCGCTGTCAGGTGCACGGCGCGCCGCAGATCGATCAAGAAGCTCTGGAGGCTCTCGTCGACCGTCGCGCCATGCGCTTCCATGGCCGCGGAACGGCGTGGAACCATGTCGCCATGGACCAGGCAATTCTGGATGCGGGCCTTGAGGAAGCTGAGGTTTCCAACGAACGCACCGGCATCATCATGGGATCTGGCGGACCGTCGACGCGAACGATCGTCGAATCCGCGGATATCACGCGCGAGAAGGGCCCCAAGCGGGTTGGCCCCTTTGCCGTGCCGAAGGCGATGAGTTCGACAGCCTCGGCGACGCTCGCCACGTTCTTCAAGATCAAGGGCGTCAATTATTCGATCTCATCGGCCTGCGCGACGTCCAATCACTGCATCGGCAACGCCTATGAAATGATCCAGTACGGCAAGCAGGACATGATGTTCGCGGGCGGCTGCGAAGACCTCGACTGGACATTGTCGGTTCTCTTCGACGCAATGGGCGCCATGTCATCCAAATATAATGACCGCCCCACGGTTGCCTCCCGTGCCTATGACAAGAACCGCGATGGTTTCGTCATCGCAGGCGGCGCTGGCGTTCTGGTGCTTGAGGAACGGGAACACGCCAAGGCGCGCGGCGCGAAGATCTATGGCGAGATCGTCGGTTACGGCGCAACCTCGGACGGTTACGATATGGTTGCCCCTTCGGGCGAAGGCGCGGAACGCTGCATGCGCATGGCGCTCTCGACCGTCAACGGCAAGATCGACTACATCAACCCGCATGCGACCTCGACACCTGCAGGCGACGCGCCTGAAATCGAAGCCATCCGCCGCGTTTTCGGCTCCGGCGAGGCCAGTCCTGCGATTGCGGCGACAAAGTCCCTCACGGGTCACTCCCTCGGCGCGACCGGCGTTCAGGAAGCGATCTATTCCCTGCTGATGATGAAGAATGATTTCATCTGCGAGAGCGCGAATATCGAGGAACTCGATCCGGCTTTCGCCGATATGCCGATCATCCGCAAGCGCATCGACAATGCGAAACTGAACACGGTCCTGTCCAACTCCTTCGGATTTGGCGGAACGAATGCAACGCTGGTCTTCCAGCGTTATCCGAACTGAGGGGACAAGCATGCAAGGATTGATGCAGGGCAAGCGCGGCCTGATCATGGGCGTCGCGAATGACCATTCGATTGCCTGGGGGATCGCCAAGGAACTCTCCGCACAAGGCGCCGAGCTGGCTTTCACCTATCAGGGCGAGGCTTTTGGCCGCCGGGTCGCGCCATTGGCCGAACAGCTCGGCTCCAAACTCCTGTTGCCATGCGACGTGGAAGACATCGAAACGGTCGATGCGGTTTTCACCCGTCTTAAAAAGGAATGGGGCAAGCTCGATTTCATCGTGCACGCCATCGGCTTTTCCGACAAGTCACAGTTGAAGGGCCGCTACGCGGATGTCACAACGCGCGACAACTTCACCCGAACGATGGTTATCTCGGCCTATTCGTTCACGGAAGTCGCGCAACGCGCCGCCAGGCTGATGAAGGATGGCGGCTCCATCCTCACGCTGACCTATGGCGGCTCCACGCGCGTCATGCCCAACTACAACGTCATGGGCGTCGCAAAAGCCGCACTTGAAGCCATGGTGCGCTATCTGGCCGCCGATTACGGCCCCGAGAACATTCGCGTCAATGCGATTTCCGCAGGTCCAGTCCGCACGCTTGCCGGCGCGGGTATCGGCGACGCACGCGCAATGTTCAGCTACCAGAAGCGCAACGCGCCTCTCCGCCGCACCGTCGATATCGAAGACGTTGGCCGTTCGGCGCTTTACCTTCTATCGGACCTTTCAAGCGGTGTGACCGGCGAAATTCATTTCGTCGATTCTGGCTACAACATCGTGTCCATGCCAACGCTGGAAGAGCTGAAAAAATCAGACGACAGCTAAAACAAAAAGCCCCGTAAAACGGGGCTTTTTTTATGGTATCGCGCTTCTGCCTATTTTCTTGCCTCAATCACCTTGAAGCCGTCCGCAATCACGAGAATATCGACGGCCTTGAAGACTGCCTTGAGGCTCGCCTCATAGGGCATCTGGCGATTGGCGACCATCAGCAATCGCCCACCCGGTTTCAGGCGGCGGGCGGCAGCAGCGATGAAGCCCTGCCCCAACCCGGCATCCGCAGCACGTCCGGCATGGAATGGCGGGTTCATGACGACAGTATCGTAGATCCCGGTCACGGCTTCACTGAGAAGGTCGGACCAGTAGAACCCGACCGGTACGGACGGATGGCCAGCGAGGTAGCGCTTTGCGACCTCAAGCGCCTCATAATCCGCCTCGAACAGATCAAGGCTCACCAGCTTTTGAGGATGCTTGAGACACTCGGTGGCGAGATAGCCCCAGCCAGCGCCGAAATCCGCCACCCTGCCGCTGATACGGCCTGCGAAATAGCCGGCCAGAAGCGCAGACCCCTTGTCGACCGCACCATGTGAGAACATGCCCGGCATCGTCTCAAAGCCGGAAAACTGAATTGACGCTGGCCGCAGCGAGGAAATCGCGGCATCCGCGAGATTGGCCGGCCGCTCCAGCCAGAAGGCGACAGCATGATTCTTGGAAAGCCTGTCCAGCGTCGGGAACGAGCGTTCCACCCATTTGCGAAAACCGTCGATCCCGAGCTTCTTGTCGCCGGATATGACAATCGTGCCGCCCGGCGAAACCTGGGCCAGCGCATCGGCAAACCACCCCTCATTCCGACCCTTGTGCTTGCTGATGAGGATCAGCGCGTGATCAAACCGCAGGGCGGTATCGAGGCGGGGTACAACATTGAAGCCAGCTTTTTCCAGAGCCAGAAAGTCGGGGCGCGAAGGCTGGACGCAGGTCAGCGCCTTCTTCCACTGCGGGACAAGCAAACTATCAGGCTCGGCGCCCAGAAACAGAACCTTCATGTCGCCCGTCGGCTCGGGGAGAATCTCCCGCTCGAAGGGCAGGAAAAGTGTTTTCAAAGCACCGCTGGTCATGTCGTGTCCCGATGTTGTACAAGCGCCATATCATAAAAAAGCGCGCCCGAAGGCGCGCTTTTCAAAGCCAGGGAAGCAAACCGATTATTCGGCTTCTTCTTCGGACTTCTTCTTGTCCTGAGCAATTTCCTTGCCGGTTTCCTGGTCGACAACCTTCATCGACAGGCGAACCTTGCCGCGCTCGTCAAAGCCCATGAGCTTGACCCAGACCTTCTGGCCTTCCTTGACGACATCGGAGGTCTTGGCGACGCGCTCCGAGGCGAGTTGGGAAATGTGCACCAGACCGTCACGTGGACCGAAGAAATTGACGAATGCGCCGAAATCAGCGGTCTTGACCACCGTGCCTTCGTAGATTTCGCCGACTTCCGGTTCAGCAACAATGGAATGGATCCACTTGCGGGCTGCTTCGATCTCCTTGGCGGAGGACGACGCGATCTTGACCGTGCCGTCATCCTCGATGTTGATCTTGGCGCCGGTCTTTTCCACGATTTCGCGGATAACCTTGCCGCCGGAACCAATCACGTCGCGGATCTTGTCGGTCGGGATATTCATGACCTCGATACGCGGAGCAAATTCACCCAGCTCGGCGCGTGCGCCGGTCAGGGCCTTGCCCATCTCGCCAAGAATATGCAGACGGCCGCCCTTCGCCTGATCGAGCGCAACCTGCATGATTTCTTCGGTGATACCGTCGATCTTGATATCCATCTGGAGGGCGGTGATACCTGCTTCGGTGCCAGCCACCTTGAAGTCCATGTCGCCAAGATGATCCTCGTCACCGAGAATATCGGACAGAACCGCAAAGCGATCATCTTCCTTGATCAGGCCCATGGCGATACCGGCAACCGGCTTTGCCAGCGGAACGCCGGCATCCATCAGCGCAAGCGAGGTTCCGCAAACGGTCGCCATCGAGGAGGAGCCGTTGGACTCGGTGATTTCCGAGACTGCGCGGATCGTGTAGGGGAACTGTTCCTTGGCAGGCAGCATCGGATGGATCGCGCGCCATGCGAGCTTGCCGTGGCCGATTTCGCGACGTCCGGGGGAACCCATGCGGCCCGTCTCACCCACCGAATAGGGAGGGAAATTGTAGTGCAGCATGAAGGATTCTTTGTGGGTGCCGGTCAGCGAATCGATGAACTGTTCATCTTCGCCGGTGCCGAGCGTGGCAACGACAACAGCCTGCGTTTCACCGCGGGTGAAGAGCGCCGAACCGTGCGTGCGCGGCAGGAAGCCAACTTCCGACACGATCGGGCGAACGGTCTTGAGATCGCGCCCGTCGATACGGCTGCCGGTATCAAGAATGTTCCAGCGAACGATCTTGGCCTGCAATGACTTGAAAACCGTGTTGATCTGCTCGGCACTGTAGGCCGGATCCTCAACGCCCTCAGGCAGGAAGTGAGCCTTGACCTTCGCCTTTGCGGCGTCGACAGCGGTATAACGGTCCTGCTTGTCGATGATCTTGTAGGCGTCGCGAAGATCGCTTTCGATGACCTTCAGCATGGCTGCTTCAACAGCCGAAAGGTCTTCCGACTGGTAATCGCGTGCTTCCTTGGCGGCGACTTCAGCGAGCTTGATGATCGCGTCGATGACCGGCTGGAAACCCTTGTGGCCGAACATGACCGCGCCAAGCATGATGTCTTCCGGCAGTTCCTGAGCTTCCGATTCCACCATCAGCACGGCTTCAGACGTACCGGCGACGATCAGATCGAGCTTGCTTTCGACCATTTCGTCGATCGTCGGGTTCAGCGTGTACTGGCCATTGATATAGCCGACGCGCGCGCCGCCGATCGGGCCCATGAAAGGCACGCCGGAGAGGGTCAGGGCAGCGGATGCTGCGACCAGCGACAGGACGTCGGGATTGTTTTCCAGATCGTGCTGAAGAACCGTCACGACCACCTGGGTATCGTTCTTGTAGCCATCAGCGAAAAGCGGACGGATCGGGCGATCGATCAGACGGGAAACCAGCGTCTCGTTTTCGCTGGGACGACCTTCACGCTTGAAATAGCCGCCGGGAATCTTGCCGGCCGCATAAGTCTTTTCCTGATAGTTGACGGTCAGCGGGAAGAAGTCCTGGCCCGGCTTCGGCTCCTTGGCCGAGACGATGGTGGCCAGAACGATGCTCTCGCCATAGGTGGCGATGACAGCGCCATCAGCCTGACGGGCAACCTTGCCGGTCTCGAGAATGAGCGGACGCCCGCCCCATTCGATTTCAACTCTGTGCGTGTTGAACATATCTTGTCCTTACATACGAGGAACCTTGGATGTCCTTCCGGAGCGCCAGGTTTCCCCTTTTTCATTCAGATGAGCCACGGGCAAGACAACGGGAAGCTCACACGAACAAGCTGCCTGCAATCCTGCCCCATGACCAATCCACGGGGTGTTTCCATGCCGGTCTGCCGACCTGAAAACCAAAGCGGACAAACATCTGGTTTGTCCTCATGAATATGAGACCGGCGGGTGTTTGCACGCCCGCCGGAATGGTTTTAGCGACGCAGGCCGAGCTTGCCGATCAGCGTCAGGTAGCGGCTTTCATCGACTTTCTTGAGATAGTCGAGAAGGCTGCGACGCTGGGAGACGAGCTTCAAAAGGCCACGACGGGAATGGTTGTCCTTCTTGTGATCCTTGAAATGCTCAGTCAGGTTGACAATACGTTCCGTAAGAACAGCGACCTGAACTTCCGGCGAACCGGTGTCGCCTGCCTTCGTGCCGTATTCTACGATAAGTGCCTGTTTGCGTTCAGCAGTAATCGACATCATACATCCTTTCGTTGAGAGGAAAAAGTCGCCCACGGCCGGGATGTCGTCCAGCGGGGGCCTGTTCACAGCGGACAAGCAAATATCCGCTGCGCGGCATATAGTGGAAAACAGCTATAATTACCAGTGGCAAATGGAAAAGCCCGCTTTCGGGCTACCACCTTAAGCAGTGAACACTCGCTTGGGCTTGAACAGGCCCTGCTCGATTGCACCGATCGCGAGAAGCTTGCCCCTCGCCGTCGCGCAGACTTCTTCCGCCTCCACCGGCGCATCCCGCCCGCGCACGATCACGGCATTGCCCATGCGCACGCGATGGGCCTGATCTTCCGACAATGCGACCTGCGGAAGACACTCCAGCGCAGCGCCGGTTTCGATCAGACAGTGATCCAGCACCTCGAAATTATGCGCCGCGTTGCCCTGCGGCGCGGCGTCCTCTCCGCCCGTTTCCACAGGCGTGGCTGCTGTTTCGAGTTCCGCGAGCGTGACCATATCCTCGTCGGTGAACGGGGCAACCTCGATGCGCCGAAGGTCCGCGATATGGCCATAACAGCCAAGATCCAGCCCCATGTCACGCGCGAGCGAACGCACATAAGTACCCTTGCCGCACTCCACTTCAAAGACAGAATGGGTCGCGTCCGGCATTTCCACCAGGTCAAGCCGGTCGATTTCAACCTCACGGGCCGCGATTTCAACCGCTTCACCGCTCCGCGCAAGGTCATAAGCGCGTTCACCGCCGATCTTGATCGCGGAAAACTGGGGCGGAACCTGCTCTATGACGCCCGTATATTTGGGCAGAAGAGCTTCGATATCTTCCTTGTTCGGCCGCTTATCAGACGTCGCGATGGCCTCACCCTCGAGATCATCGGTGGACCGCTGCTCACCCCAGGCGACCGTGAAGCGATAGACCTTGGTGCCTTCCATCACATAGGGCACCGTCTTGGTCGCCTCGCCCAGCGCAATAGGCAAGAGTCCCGATGCGAGAGGGTCCAGCGTACCCGCGTGACCGGCCTTTTCCGCCTTGAACAGCCATTTGATCTTCGAAACGGCTTCGGTCGATCCCATGCCTTTTGGCTTGTCGAAAATCAGCCAACCGGAAACCGGGCGGCCCTTTTTCTTTCGCTGCTGCCTTGCCATTGTCTATTCGTTTCCGTCCCCGTCATCCCCATCGACGTCGATATCGACATCCTGATCGGGATTGGCGCCGCCGAGATCGCGCGATACTTCCGGCGAACTCAGAAGCGCGTCAATCTTCGCGTAATTGTCAAAGCTCGTGTCGATCCGGAAGCGGAACTCCGGCATATACTTCATTTGCCGAAGCATCGACCCGGCGCGTCCGCGAATGAATTTCGCGTGGTGATTCAAGGCCTTGATGACGGCTTCCCCATCCACAGCCCCCAAGGGCGAGACAAAGCACGTGGCGATCTTCAAATCGGGCGACATGCGGACTTCAGAAATGGAGATGACAGCGGTTTCCAGCAGCGGGTCGCGCACCTCGCCACGTTGCAAAACCTGGCTGACGGCGTGCCGAACCTGCTCACCGACGCGGAGCTGCCGCTGCGATGGACCGGATGAAGATGGACGATTCATTTTAACGATCCCAAGATCCGAGATCGCCGGTGTTCATACCGGCGATCCGTTTCTTCAATTGTTTCGCGCTCAGATCCGAACGATCAGAGCGTCCGCGTGACATGCTCGACGCGGAAGGCTTCGATGGTGTCGCCCGCGCGAATGTCTTCGTAATTCTCGAAGGCCATACCGCATTCCTGACCCATCGGAACTTCCGGCACCTCGTCCTTGAAGCGCTTGAGCGTCTTGAGCTTGCCCTCGTGGATGACGACGTTGTCGCGAATGAGGCGAACGCCCGCACCACGCTCGACCTTGCCTTCCGTGACACGGCAGCCGGCAACCTTGCCGACCTTCGTGATCGAGAACACTTCAAGAATTTCGGCGTTGCCGATAAAGGTTTCGCGACGCTCAGGCGACAGCAGTCCGGACATCGCCGCCTTCACATCATCGATGAGGTCATAGATGATGTTGTAGTAGCGGATTTCGATGCCTTCCCGCTCGGCCGCATCGCGCGCCTGCTTGTTGGCGCGAACATTGAAGCCGATGATCGCCGCGCTGGAGGCTTCGGCCAGCGAGATATCGCTTTCCGTGATGCCGCCCGCGCCGGAATGGACGATGCGCGCACGGACCTCCTCGGTGCCGAGTTTGTCCAGCGCATTCACGATAGCCTCGACCGAGCCCTGAACGTCGGCCTTGATCACCAACGGGAACTCCTTGAGGCCGCTGACCTGCAACTGGCTCATCATCTGCTCGAGCGAGCCGCGCGAACCGGCCTGACGTGCAACCTGCTTCTCGCGAGCGAGACGCTGACGGTATTCCGAGATTTCGCGCGCGCGCGCTTCGTTCTCGACAACCGCAAACCGGTCGCCCGCCTGCGGCGGACCCTGAAGGCCGAGGATCTCGACCGGCACGGCAGGTCCGACATCCTTCACATGCTCGCCGCGATCATTGACGAGCGCGCGTATACGGCCCCACTCGCTGCCAGCGACCACGATGTCGCCCGGATGAAGCGTACCCTTCTGCACCAGCACCGTTGCAACTGTGCCGCGACCGCGATCGAGCTTGGCTTCGATGACGACACCTTCTGCCGTGCGTTCCGGATCTGCCTTCAGGTCGAGAATTTCCGACTGCAACAGGATGGTCTCGAGCAGTTTGTCGAGCCCTGCGCCGGTCTTTGCCGAAACTTCCACGTCCAGCGTCTCACCGCCGAGCGACTCCACGAAGACATCATGCTGAAGCAGTTCCTGGCGAACTTTCTGGGGGTTGGCTTCCGGCTTGTCGACCTTGTTGATCGCCACGATGATCGGAACACCCGCCGCCTTGGCATGATTGATGGATTCGATCGTCTGCGGCATCACGCTGTCGTCAGCCGCGACCACGAGGATCGCGATATCCGTTGCCTGCGCACCGCGAGCACGCATCGCGGTAAACGCCGCGTGGCCGGGGGTATCGATGAAGGTGATCTTCTGACCGTTCCGCTCGACCTGGTATGCGCCGATATGCTGCGTAATGCCACCAGCTTCGCCGGACACGACATTCGCGTGGCGGATGGCATCGAGCAGCGACGTCTTGCCGTGATCGACGTGACCCATGATGGTCACGACCGGAGGCCGCGACTTTAACGCCTCGGCATTGTCTTCGACGTTGAAAATGCCTTCCTCAACGTCGGACTCAGCGACACGCTTGACCGTATGGCCAAATTCCTCGGCAATGATCTGCGCCGTATCGGCGTCGATCAGATCGCCCGGCTTCATCATCTGGCCTTCCTTCATCAGGAACTTGATCACATCGACAGACCGTTCGGCCATACGCTGCGCCAGTTCCTGAATCGTGATGGTTTCAGGCAGAATGACTTCGCGGGAGATCTTCTCGCGCGTGTCCTGTGCCATGCCCCGCTTGAACTTTTCCTGACGCCTACGCATCGCAGACAGCGAGCGGCTGCGGGCTTCATCATTCAACGCGCTGCTCAGCGTCAGCTTGCCGCGACGCCGTTCATCCTCCGTACGGGTGGTCTTTGGCGTGCGGACTTCCGGTTTGGCGGGCGCGCCACGGCGAGCACCTGCCGGGCCGCGACGCTCGTCATCGTCACCCGCAGTCACCTTGCGTGCCGTGGGCCCCTTGGGCGACGTGTCCGCTGTGGGAGCAGAAATCGAAGCCGTCTCCGGCTTCTTCTCCGGGGATCGCTTGCGCGCCTCTTCCTCGGCGCGGCGCTTCGCCTCCGCTTCCGCCTTCAGACGAGCATCTTCCTCGGCCTGACGGCGCGCGGATTCCTCACGCTCCTGCGCACGAAGGGCTTCTTCCTCTGCGCGGCGCCTGGCTTCTTCCTGCGCGTGCTGACGCTCTTCGGCATCGCGGATCTTCGCGCCTTCCAGAGCGCGGCGGCGCGCTTCAATTTCGGCGCTCGAAAGCGAGTTCAGAACCATTCCCGAGCGATCGCTGGAGTAACGCGACGGGCGGTTGTCCGAACGAGACTGCCCAGGACGCTGCTGCTGGGGCGGACGCTGTTGCTGGACCGGGCGCGACGGCTGAACGGGAGCGGAAACCTGAGGCTCTGGAGCCGGCGCTGGTGCAACAGGCGTTGGTGCGGGGCTGGCCGCAACAGGCGCCGGCGCAGGGCTGACTGCTACGGGTTCCGGCTTATTGTCTTCCGGCCGATTGAACTTGCGCTTCTTTGTCTCAACGACGACAGACTTCGTACGGCCATGGCTGAAATTCTGCCGAACAGTGCTCTGCTCGACACCAGGACGTTTCAAAGTAAGCGTCTTCTTCGTGTTGACGCCTTGCGTCTTGTCGTCTGTCGATTTCGTATCGGTCATTCGGTTTCCGTTTCCTTCGCAGCCCTTGCTGCTTCGATGCCGCCCGTCGTTGCCGCGCCGCCATCGCGAAAATTCTTTAGCAGCAAAGCTCGTTTTACGAACCCAGCCGCTGCCGTTCCACTAATTACGGCAGCATGTATCACATTTACCCCACCCAATGCCAAATCCATTTCTTCACTTTTGAAAAGTGAAAGGGCAGGAATATCAGGCCCACCGGCGCCGCGAACGGCATAACGGGCCTGGTCCATCTTGCGAACTCCGTCCGGCGCGGCATCCAGAGCATGGAGCAGCAGCTTCACCTTGCCGCTGCGAACACCGGCATCAACCTTCATCGCGCCGGTTATAACCACACCTGCCTTGCGGGCAAGTCCCAAACTGCCGAGCGCCGATTTTGTCAGCAGCCGATCCACGCTCTCGCCCAGATCATCCGCCGCCTTCACGCTGTCTTTCAACGCCCGGGGGAAAAGCTTCCGCCGAACCGCTTCATCGACACACCGGCGCTCCGCCTTGACCCAGCAGCCGCGCCCCGGAAGATTTCGCTTCAAATCCGGGACGACCGTTCCATCCGGGCCAGCCACGAAGCGGATCATGTTATCGACAGAACCGCTCTCACGCGTGACGATGCAGGTCCGGTCGTTCATATCATTCTCCACGTCCGCAGCTCCAGGCCCCGTCCGGTTTATTCCGCGACCTCCGCCGCTTCATCCGCAGTCTCTTCAACCTCTACAGAAACCAGATCGTCTTCTGTGATCCAGCCTGCCTTGAGACGGGCAGAAAGTATCATGTGCTCGGCGTCGACGCGGCTGAGGTCGAACGGGGACAGCACGCCGGTATGCGTGACCGTTCCGCCTTCCTTGCGCTCGCGCCAGCCCACGAGATCATCGACGGCATAGCCGGCAAAGTCCTCGATTGACTTCACGCCATCCTGGCCAACGGCAACAAGCATCGCCGTGGTGATGCCAGGCAGTTCGCGAAGCTCGTCCGCAACGCCCAGCTTCTGACGCTCGGCATCACGCTCGCCCTCGATGCGGTCAAGATATTCCTGGGCACGCTGCTGGATTTCAGCCGCCGTTTCCTCATCGAAGCCATCGATCGACGAGATATCGTCAGCATCGACAAATGCAACTTCCTCGACCGATGCAAAACCTTCGGAGGCCAGAACCTGACCGACCATCTCGTCGACATCCAGCGCATCCATGAACAGATTGGACCGCTCGGTGAACTCTTTCTGGCGACGCTCGGATTCTTCCTGCTCGGTCAGAATGTCGATGTCCCAACCCGTGAGCTGCGAAGCGAGACGAACATTCTGGCCACGCCGACCGATGGCCAGTGACAACTGATCATCCGGCACCACAACCTCAATGCGCTCCGCATCCTCGTCCAGAACCACCTTGGCGACTTCCGCAGGCTGCAAGGCATTGACGATGAACGACGCCGGTTCCGGCGACCATGGAATGATGTCGATCTTTTCGCCCTGCAACTCGCCAACGACGGCCTGAACGCGCGAGCCGCGCATACCGACGCAGGCGCCGACCGGATCGATCGAGGAATCGCGCGAGGTTACGGCGATCTTTGCACGGGAACCGGGATCGCGGGCAACCGACTTGATCTCGATGATGCCGTCATAGATTTCCGGAACTTCCATGGTGAAAAGCTTGGCCATGAACTGCGGGTGCGTACGCGACAGGAAAATCTGCGGGCCACGCTGTTCGCGGCGCACATCATAGACATAGGCGCGAATACGGTCGCCATAGCGGAACGCTTCACGCGGGATCAGCTCGTCACGACGGATGATGGCTTCACCGCGACCGAGATCGACAATGACGTTGCCGTATTCGACACGCTTCACACTGCCGTTGATGATCTCGCCGATGCGATCCTTGTATTCATCAAACTGCCGGTCACGCTCGGCCTCACGCACCTTCTGCACGATGACCTGCTTTGCGGACTGCGCGGCGATACGGCCGAAATCCATCGGAGGAAGCTGCTCGGCGATAAAATCACCCAACTGCGCATCCGGATTGCGGTCGCGGGCCACCGAAACGTCTATCTGGGTAACAGGCTCCTCGACCGTATCGACGACTTCGAGCAGGCGCTGAAGCTTGATCTCGCCGGTCTTGGCGTTGATGTCGGCGCGAATATTGGTCTCCTGACCGTAGCGAGAGCGCGCCGCCTTCTGGATGGCGTCCGCCATCGCGGCGATAACGATTTCGCGATCGATCGACTTCTCGCGCGCAACCGCATCGGCGATTTGCAGAAGTTCCAACCTGTTTGCACTGACTGCCATGGTCTTCTCCTTGATGTGCCCGACGGCCTCCACCGGCGGACGCAAAGTCAATTTTGCTCGTTATCTTCCGACGCCCCGGCGTCGTCTTCAGGGGCACCATCTTCAGGAATGCGGCCTTCCCGCAGATCCTTGTCACGCCGCAGCGCATCGCGGATCAGGTCATCGGTCAACATCAACCGGGCGTCGCTGATCAACTCAAACGGGATGCGGACAACCGGGCTATCCCCATAGCTCATCTGGTCGCTCTGGATCGTCACACCATCCTCGCCGACTTCGGCGATCTTGCCGCGAAATTTCTTCCGCCCCTCATGCATCACCGACGTATCGACCTTGGCGACATGCCCGATCCACGCAGAGAAATCCGACTTGCGCACCAGCGGACGATCAATGCCGGGAGACGATACTTCCAGATGATACTGCTGGGCGATCGGATCTTCAACGTCAAGGACAGGAGAAAGCGTCCGGCTCACGAGTTCGCAATCCTGAACGGTCATCGTACCGTCGAAGCGCTCCGTCATGATCTGCAACGTCATGCCGTTGAGGCCGGACAGCCGCACGCGGGCCAGCTTGAAGCCAATCGACTCCAGCACTGGCTCGACAATAGCCGCCACCCGCGCATCGATGCCCGTCTCGCGGATGATCCGCTCTTCCTTTTGATAATCTGTCGTCTGTTCAGTCAAACCGATCGTTCCCAATGCGGCCGCAAGAAACAAAAAAGAGCGGGACCGGTCCGGACCCACTCTTGTTCTACCGACCAAGAATTTGAACTCTATATATCCCAAAGGCGGACGCTTTTCAAGCTTTGCCTCCCGAAAGCTGAAATCCTCTCACCCGATGGCCGAATGCGGCACTCATGCAACCGCTGCATGCCAGACATGCAAAGGATAAACCTTCACATCGTCGCACCCGACCCCCATCTATATTGCATCGCAGCATGATCATCATGCGCGGAAAGGAAGGAAAAAATGTCTCGCAGTATTCCCGCACGGATCGGCAGCTTTTTCAACGTCTTCGGCAGCGCGGTCAACGCAGCCGCCGCTGTTCGTCAGGGTCGCCAGCCCCGCAGCGTTGATCTGGACACTCTGGGGATCGATCCCCAGCAGTTTCGCTTGATCCGCCAGGACTGATATCCGCAACCAACGGTCCCGACGAGGGTTAATCCTCGTCGGACGCCAGTTGAGTCAGCATCTTGCCCTTGCCGCGCGCACGCAAAATAAGCGGCACCACGACCGCCGCTATTGCCAGCAGAATCAGCACGACCGATATCCATGAATGGACAAGCGCCATCGGGTCGCCCTGACTGATCTGCAAGGCCTGCCGCAGACTCTTCTCCGCCATCGGCCCAAGGATAAGCCCCACCACCACCGGTGCAATCGGATAGCCGAAGCGGCGCAGAAGAAAGCCGAGGATGCCGAAGGCGAGCAGCATTCCCAGCTCAAAAGAAATGGGAACACCCCCGAGCATGAATGTCGATGCGTTGGCGCCGATGGTGCCGAGCGTGGCGAAGACGAGGATTCCGGCATAGAGCCAATGGCGCGGGATCGTCAGCAGCTTCACCCACATGCCGATCAACGGCAGATTCAGCACCAGAAGCATCAGATTTGCGACCAGCAGGCTGGCGATCAGCCCCCAGACCAGCGGCGCATTGGTGACGAAAAGCAGTGGTCCCGGCTGGAGACCGAATTGCTGGAAACCCGCCAGCATGATTGCCGCCGTCGCCGTCGTCGGCAAGCCGAGGGTGAGCAGCGGAACAAGCGTCCCTGCCGCCGAGGCGTTGTTTGCGGCTTCCGGCCCCGCAACCCCCTCGATAGCGCCCGTACCAAACTCCTCAGGATGTTTCGAGAACTGCTTTTCTGCCGAATAGGACAGGAAGCTCGATACGTCCGCGCCTCCGGCAGGCATCGCTCCGATCGGAAAGCCGATCGCGGTTCCGCGAAGCCAGGGCTTCCATGAGCGGCGCCAATCCTCCCTGCTCATCCAGACCGAACCCTTCACGGATTCCACCTTGTCGTCTTCCTTTTCTCTGGTCGAGGCAACGGCCAGTGTTTCGCCTATGGCGAAAAGGGCAACAGCCAGCGTCGTGACATTGATGCCATCCAGAAGATTGGGCGTACCCATCACGAGACGCGCCTGACCGGTGAGCTGATCGATCCCGATCAGGCCGAGCGCCAGGCCAATCAATAGTGAAGTCAGGCCGCGCAGGGTCGATTCGCCGAATGCGGCGGACACCGTCATGAACGCCAGCAGCATCAGCGCGAAATATTCGGCAGGGCCGAAAGACAAGGCGAATTTGACAACGGAAGGCGCGATAAAGGCCAAACCGAGCGTCGCCAGTAGCCCCGCGACGAAGGAGCCCATAGCGGCCGTTGCCAGCGCCGGGCCGCCGCGTCCGGAGCGCGCCATCTTGTTGCCTTCCAGGGCGGTGACGATCGAAGCGCTTTCGCCCGGTGTGTTCAGCAGGATCGACGTAGTGGAACCGCCATACATGCCACCGTAATAGATACCGGCAAACATGATGAGCGATCCGGCCGGATCAAGCTTGTAGGTAACAGGCAAAAGCAGCGCGACAGTCAGGGCCGGGCCGATGCCGGGCAGAACGCCCACGGCCGTACCGAGCGTGACACCGATCAGGGCGTAGAGCAGATTGGAAAGCTCGAACGCCGTCAGCAGACCCTGGCCGAGTAAAGAAAAAGTATCCATGTTCTTCCCCTTCCGGCGTCAGAACAGCCGTTCAAGCGGGCCAACGGGCAAGGAAAGCTGCAAGCCCTTGGCAAAAATGAACCAGACCACGAAAGAAAAAATGATCCCTACAGGGATGCTGAACCACAATTTCCTGAAACCGAAACCACGCGCAGTCGCGGCAAACAGCAATCCCGTCGCAATCGAAAAGCCGACGGTTTTCATGAGCAGCATCTGGACGGCAAGGCCGCCGATGATCCACGCCATCGGCCCGATCTCCTGGGCCTCGCGTTCGGGAAAATCGCCGCGCCACGCCTCAAATGCCGTCCACACGGCAAGCACGGCTATGCAGAACGCGATGATGTAGGGGACGATCTTCGGGCCGACCGGCGAATAGGTCGCAACGCCTGACGCGCTGTAGGTGCTCCATGCGATTGCGCCCGCAGCAATGGCCAGAACTGCCGCAATGATGAACGCCGCCAGGTCGGGGCGGCGTTCATTTTTTTCTCCGGAACGATCCGTCATTTAACGAGACCGATTTCCTTGAGAATAGCCGACGTTGCTACGATATCGGCGGCAAGCTGTGTTTTGAATGCATCACCCGCGAGATAGGTGTTGGCCCAGCCCTTGGCAGCCAGCGCATCCTGCCACGTTTTCGATTTCACCATCTTCTCGATATCGGCGGTAATGGCGGCCTTCTGCTCGTCCGTAATCCCCGGTGCTGCCGCAATCATGCGCCAGTTCTGGATAGCAACGTCAACGCCACCTTCCTTCAGGGTCGGAGCATCGATGCCTTCGAGGCGCTCGTCACTGGAAATACCGATGACGCGCAGCGCACCGGCCTTGATCTGCGACTCGAATTCACCGTAGCCGGAAATGCCAACCGTTACCTGACCGCCCAGAATAGCCGCCAGTGCCTCGCCGCCGCCGGAAAAGGCGATGTAATTCACCTTGGTTGGATCAACGCCAATGGCTTTTGCAATCAAACCAGCAGTGATGTGGTCCGTGCCACCTGCCGAGCCGCCGCCCCACGATACCGCGCCGGGATCGGCCTTGAGCTTTTCAACGAGATCGCCAAGCGTCTTGATGTCGGATGCCGCCGGCACCACCAGCGCCTCATATTCACCCGTCAGCCGCGCGATGGGCGTGACCTGCTCCAGCGTAACGGGCGACTTGTTGGTGAGAATGGCGCCAACCATGACATAGCCGCCAACGATCAACTGCGAGGGATCGCCGCTGTTCTGGTTCACGAATTGGGCGAGGCCAATCGTACCGCCAGCGCCGGGTACGTTCGTAACCTGAACATTTCCCGAAATTTTTTCATCCTGCAAAGCACTCTGGATCGTGCGCGCCGTCTGATCCCAGCCGCCGCCCGGCGCGGCAGGTGCAAGAACCTTGTAATCGGCTGCGGATGCCTGTCCGGCGAAGGCCAAGGCGCCCATCGCAGCAAAAGCGAGCAAAATCTTACGCATGTTTTAACTCCTCCCTCGGCTGCCTTTTCGTGGCAGCCATAAAACAATCATTCAACCCCTGCTGAAGCGGTCTAGAGGCATGAAACCCGCCATTTACGGAGATGCATCCTCTTGAGGACGATCATTCGCATTGTTCCAGGACGAAACAGCATCAATGCTCCTCCTTCGTCCGTCCGGCCCCAAACTCCTTCAGAACTGAAAGCAATCCTTTTCGCAACAGGCTTTGTCAATACGGTTTATTGAATGGAGTGCCGGCGGCGATCGGCAATCAGGCGCGGATGAAGGTCAAATAGGCTCCGCGACGCCCCTCGCGAAACGCCTTTTGCTCATAGCGCGTTCCCGGCCAGGCTTCATAGGGCGTGCGCCAGTCGGCCGCCTTGCCCGCCTGCCAGAAGAAATCCGGATGCCGCTCGCAATGCTGCAAGGTCCAGTTGACATAAGTATCGATATCGGATGCGAAGCGAAACTTCGAACCCGGCTTCAGGACGCGGGCAAACCGGTCGAGGTTCACCGGGCTGACAAATCGGCGCTTCCAGTGCCTCTTTTTCGGCCACGGGTCCGGATAGAAAAGGTCGATCCCATCCAGCGAAGCCGCTGGCAACCAGTCGAGAACCTGCGTGGCGTCGTCATTATGGAGCCTAATATTGCTCAACGTGCTGTCATGCAGGTCCGAAAGCAACTTCGCCATGCTGTTGACGAAGGGCTCGACACCGATAAATCCGATGTTCTGAAAGCGGCCAGCCTCATGCAGCAGATGTTCGCCACCGCCAAAGCCGATCTCCATGCGAACGCCATCGACCTTGCCGGGAAACAGGCTTTTCAATTCGGCTGGCGCCGGGGCCGAGAGGTCGAGCCTCAACCTCGGCAGAAGATCGTCATGGATGGATCGCTGCAAGGGTCGCAGCGTTTTTCCGTGTCGACGACCGAAGAACGCCTCGGTCGATCGCTTGCGTCGTTCTTCGGTCATCGTCTTCAGGTCAGGCTGCGATAGCCGCCTTGATCGCCTTGGCCAGATCGGTCCGCTCCCAGGAGAACGAGCCGTCGCGTCCCGGCTTGCGGCCGAAGTGGCCATAGGACGAGGTCTTGGCATAGATCGGCTTGTTCAGGTCGAGGTGGCGGCGAATGCCGGATGGCGAAAGATCCATAACCTGACGCAGGGCCTTTTCGAGAGCCGCTTCGTCGACCTTGCCCGTTTCGTGAAGATCCACATAGATCGCCAATGGCTGCGCCACGCCGATGGCATATGCGAGCTGGATCGTGCAGCGATCCGCAAGATTGGCTGCCACAACATTCTTCGCCAGATAACGCGCCGCATAGGCAGCCGAGCGGTCGACCTTCGTCGTGTCCTTGCCCGAGAACGCACCACCACCATGGGGAGCAGCGCCGCCATAGGTGTCAACGATGATCTTGCGGCCCGTCAGGCCAGCATCACCATCCGGACCGCCAATCACAAACTTGCCGGTCGGGTTGATGTACCAGACGCAATCATCGGCGATCTTGAGGTCGCCAAGCGCCTCGCGGATATAGGGTTCGACAACCTTGCGAACCTTCGCTGAATCCCACGTCGAATCGAGATGCTGTGTCGACAGCACGATCTGCGTGGCCGCAGCGGCCTTGCCATCGATATACTGAACCGTGACCTGGCTCTTCGCGTCAGGTCCGAGCTTGCCCGCATCGTCCTCATTCTTGTGGCGCGCGGCGGAAAGCAGCTCCAGAATCTTGTGGGCGTAATAGATCGGCGCGGGCATCAGGTCCGGGGTTTCGCGGCATGCATAACCGAACATGATACCCTGGTCACCAGCGCCTTCCTCGCCCTGGCGATCGGCCGAATTGTCGACGCCCTGTGCAATGTCGGCTGACTGCGGATGGAGCAGAACGTCAATCTTCGCGGTCTTCCAGTGGAAGCCGTTCTGCTCGTATCCGATCGCGCGGATAGCGCGGCGGGCGGCACGGCGGAAGGGAGACGGATTGATGACCGGATGCCCCTCGGCGTCCTTGACCACTTCTCCGTTCTTGTCTTTTTTCAAAAGCGTATCTGGAACCCGGACCTCGCCGGCGATGATAACCCGATTTGTCGTGGCCAGCGTTTCGCAAGCAATGCGGACACTCCACGGATCTACGCCCGTCTTCTTTGCCTCGCGGTAGATCAGATCGACGATCTCGTCGGAGATACGGTCGCAAACCTTGTCCGGATGACCTTCTGAGACAGATTCACTTGTAAAGAAATAAGAACTGCGAGCCACGGGAAACCCCTCTTGAAAACCGTTCACGATTGAACAGGACAGCCACGAAAGACCGCGCAGTGTTTGCCAACAGAAGCGTCAGGCGTCAATGCGCTTTCTTTCTAACGGGAACCAATTACAGGAAATTTATTCCGAAAGGCAATTAATCCTACACTCGTGACGGTTTCAAGCAGTAAAGGCGAGATTCTACTGGTCGCTTTCGTCGCTCAGCGACTTGACCAGATCAACGATCTTGCGTCGGATCTTGGGATCGGAAATTTTCGCAAACGAGCGATTGAGTTGCAGACCCTCGGCACTGCTGAGAAAATCCACGACGTAGTTCACGTCGCCAGTTTCGGCAAATCCCTGCGTTTCTGTACCAACGCCCGGCGCATCCTCGAAGAAAAAGGCAACCGGCACGCTCAGGATGCCTGCGATCGCCTGCAGACGGCTCGCGCCAACCCGATTGGTGCCCTTCTCGTATTTCTGGATCTGCTGGAACGTGATGCCAAGGCTTTCACCCAGCTTTTCCTGGCTAAAGCCGAGCATGTTGCGGCGCAACCGAATACGGCTGCCGACATGAATATCAATGGGGTTCGGCTTTTTTTTGTTTTCTGCCAATGTAGTACTCCAATTCGACTTTGGTTGTAATAAATAACAACCACCATCTTTCCGGGCAAATCAATTTCCGACGGCCTGAAAGCCCAGTGCGCGTTATCAATTATTGATAAGGAATTCAAATCACCTTGTATGTCAGGAACTCAAGACATTCACTAAAATCGACCTCTGGAGGTACGCATACATGCCATCGCCAGCACCAAAAAACCGAGAAGGATGGCAAGGCCGTGGAATGAAGTCACGCCACCCGGCAAGAAAGGCCGCACTTTTTTCGGCACGTCAGCATCGATCACCCCGACAGCATTCAGGGACAATCCGTCAACGATCCTGCCATAGGGATCAATAACGGCGGACAGGCCATTATTGGCGGCGCGAATCATTGGCAACCCCGTTTCAACAGAACGCAATTGCGCCTGCCGGAAATGCTGGTAAGGCCCCGGGGTGTCGCCGTACCACGCATCATTCGTCACATTGAGGATGACATCGGCTGCCGCCCCATCATAGGCCAGTTCAGCGGGGAATATAGCCTCATAGCAAATCAGGGGCAGCGCCGAGAACTTGTCCGCCACCGGCAAGCTGCGCCGCCTCGGCGCCGCGGAGAACCCGCCCGGTGTTTCGACGATCTCCGTCACCCCCACGGATTTGAGAATTGGTTCCAGAGGCAAATATTCGCCGAAGGGAACCAGATGGACCTTGTCCGCCGCACCGACGATTTCTCCGGCATCGTTGATTGCGTAGATCGCGTTATAATAGCGGATCGCGTCGTTCGACAGGGCGGGCTCCACCCGAACGGCCCCCGCGAGAAGCATCTGTCCGGATTGAAGCGCATCGGCGATGCGACGCAAGGCATCGGGGGTTTCCGTCAGGATGAATGGCACGGAGGTTTCCGGCCAGATAACGACGTCCGGCATTTTTTGCCCGGCGCCAGCAGGCGCTTCCGTCAACGCGACAAGTTTCTCGAAAATTTCCCTCCGGGCCCCTGCATCCCATTTCAGGCTTTGCTCAATGGATGGCTGCACGATGCGAATGCGCGTCCCCTGATCGGCGATCACCGCGCCGGAAAGCCGGAAATAGCCGAAACCGGCGTGAAGGAACACAAGTGCGATCGCGAGGATCAGGCCGACGCGGCGATGGCGTTTCGCCGCCAGCAGGGCCGGTGCGGCGAACACGAAAACCGCGAGCGCATTCATGCCATAAAGGCCAACCACGGCGGCCGACTGCATGAGCAGCGGAACCGGCATGGCCGCGTAGCCGATCGCATTCCAGGGGAAGCCGGTCAGGACGAAAGCGCGGAGCCATTCAGCAACGCCGAAGCCAAAGGCGAGTGCGAAAATCCGCCCCAGACCGTCGCTCCAGAAAAGGCGCGCGAGAACGACCGCAAGGGCGTAAAAACATGCGAGCAATGCCGGCAGGCCAAGAATTGCGAAGGGCAGCGCCCAGGCGAAGCTTTGCGCATCCACCAGCAATGCGCTGCCGATCCACCATAGGCCCGACACAAAATAACCGAAGCCGAACCACCAGCCGACCAGTGCCGGGGGCTTGAGGCGGCTCATGACCCCTACGTCGGCATTGTCCACCGCGCCATCGATCAACCAGACAAGGACCGGAAAGGATAGAAAACAGATGGCAAAGAAATCAAAGGGCGGCTGGGAAAGGGATGCCAGAGCGCCAGCAAGGGCGGCAATCAGATATCGCCGCCAGCCGCACAACAATATGATTCTGCCGGAAAGATCTTCCATGCTTGGTGACTGCTCCCACGCCCGAACAACACTTCGTGTAGCAGTCTTCAGTCGCGCTTCCAAATATCAAGTGAAATGGAAGGCTACATCTCCCCAGCTTCGATTGTCTGGGGCCGGAGCACATCGCGCCCGCCCTCTTTCCGCCGAACGATGCGAACCTTGCGGATACGCCGGGGATCCGATTCCAGAATGTGAAATTCATAGTTCGGAGCAGCCTCGACGACCTCACCGGTGGCAGGAATCCGGCCCAGGACCGAGAAAACGAGACCGCCGATGGTGTCGACATCATCTCCGTGCTCCTCGTAGGAAAAATCGGAGCCGATCAACGCCGCAACATCATCGAGTTCCGCCCGCGCGTCCACAAGAAAAACGCCATCGGACAGCTTGGTGACGAGGATTTCCTCATCATCATGCTCGTCCTCGATATCCCCGACAACCATCTCGACAATATCCTCGAGCGAGACGAGGCCATCCGTGCCGCCATATTCGTCAATGACGAGCGCCATCTGGATGCGCTGTGCTTTCATTCTCGCCATCAGATCGGTCGCAAGCATCGATGACGGCACGAAAAGCACCTTTCGCACCACGTTGAGTTCGCCGATCGGCCTGGACAGATCGATCCGGCTCAAATCATGCTCGCGGATCTGCTCTTTCGTCCCAGTATTGTCCGCTGCATCCGATGTACGCGACACGCGGGTCAGATAGTTCATGACGTCACGAATATGCACCATGCCACGCGCATCATCGAGCGACTCGACATAGACAGGCATGCGCGAATGGCCGGATTCCTCGAACAACTCCAGCAATTTGCCGAGAGGGAGCGTTATATCGATTGCCTCGATGTCGGATCGGGGGATCATCACGTCTTCGACGCGCACTTCGCGAAGCCGAAGAATATTGTTCAGCATCGCGCGTTCTTCGGCCGAAAAGGCCTGATTGCCTCCCTCGTCATCCGAGAGGGCGTCCGTCAGATCCTCGCGAATGGAGCTCGTCTGGCGGCTGCGCAGGAACGGGAAAAGACCGGAGAAAATAGAACGCTTCTCCGCATGTTGCGGTCGCGCCGTACTTTGACTATCGGCGTCGTTATCCTTGGCGGCCTCGCTCTTGGCATCCGCCGCCGGGGTCGTCTGTTGCGATTTTTCTGTCATGTTCAATCGTTGTTATCGTTTGCTATGGATAGCGCATAAGGATCGGGTATGGCAAGCCGCGCGAGAATCAACCTCTCGTACTGCTCCATTTCCTCGGCTTCCTCGGCCACTTCATGGTCATGACCCAGCAAATGCAGGAAGCCATGAACAATCAGATGTATTAAATGGTGATCGAATGGCTTTTCTTCCAGTGCCGCCTCGCGTTCCACCGTTTCGCGGGCGATGATGATATCACCCATCATCGGCCCCGGCGCATCACCAACGCTTATGGGAAAGGCCGGGAAGGACAGAACATTCGTCGGTTTGTCCTTGTTCCGCCACTCCCTGTTCAACTCTCGGATCGAGGCATCATCGGTGAAAACGAGGCTAAGCTCGGTTGGCCGGGAAATGCCAAGGCGTAGTTCGCCCACTGCGGCTTCGACGGCTTTTTCCGCAAGCGCCTGCAACTGGCCCTCATCGGGCCAGCCCTCGGTTTCCACCAGAATATCGATACTGATCACTGTCTGCTCCGGCAGGTTCACGCCTTGGTATTGCGCTTGGCGTGGCGATCATAGGCATTGACGATTTCCCGGACCAGAGGATGGCGAACCACATCCCTCTCCGTGAAGTGAACCGTCACGATGCCATTCACGCCGTCAAGCACCCGCAATACCTCCACAAGGCCGGACTGCTGGCCCGGTGGCAAGTCGATCTGGCTCGGATCGCCCGTCACGATCATCCGCGCATTTTCGCCGAGGCGGGTCAGGAACATCTTCATCTGCATGGATGTGGTGTTTTGCGCCTCGTCAAGAATGATTGCAGCATGAGCAAGCGTGCGACCGCGCATGAAAGCCAGCGGCGCAATCTCGATCACTCCGGCGGCGATGGCGCGCTCGACCTTTTCGGCCGGCATCATATCATAAAGCGCATCGTAAAGCGGGCGAAGATAGGGGTCGACCTTTTCCTTCATGTCGCCCGGCAGGAAGCCCAGTCGCTCGCCGGCCTCCACCGCAGGTCGGGAAAGAATGATGCGATCCACCAGACCGCGCTCCAGAAGCATGGCCGCATGGGCCACTGCCAGATAGGTCTTGCCTGTTCCGGCGGGACCAACGCCCAGCACCAGTTCCGCCCGGTCAAGGGCGCGCATATAGGCGTCCTGCGTGGGTGTGCGTGCGAAAATGGTCCGCTTGCGGGTAGATATCTGCGCGACGGCAAGCTTCGCCTTGTTTTCCATGGTTGGCAGCAACAGCTGGTCATCTGCGGCAACTGCCATCCGGATGGCGCCTTCCACATCCGATGGGGACAGTTCGTGCCCCTTTTGCAGCAGATCGTAGAGCTGATCGAGCGCTCGCCGCGCCTGCTCCGTTGCCGAAGGCTCCCCCCGGATTGAAAGCTGGTTTCCCTTCGACCGCACGTCGACGCCCAGTTTCTGTTCGATCCTGGCCAGGTTCTCGTCGAACTGCCCATAAAGGGCGCTCGCCAGTCTGTTGTCGTCGAAGGTCAGTACGATATGGGCCATGTCCGAGGCCCCGGCAGGGGCGGCTTTCAGCTTTTCGGTGGCGTTCAATCGCGTCTCCTTATGCGCTGGCACTCAGCGGGGTTTCGGTTCGCGTCTCGGCAACGAGGCTGTTCGTCCCTGTCGCCGTGATTCGGACATGAACAATGTCGCCGATTTTCCCTTCATTTGCATCAAGAATGACAGGCTGCAACCAGGGAGACCGACCGACGAGCTGATCGGCTTCGCGCCCCGGCTTTTCGATCAGGATATCCATCGATTTGCCGATCAAACTGCGCTGGAAGGCATATTGCTGTTCGCTCAGAAGCGCCTGAAGGCGCTGCAAGCGCTCATCCTTGATGTCTTCGGGAACCTGATCGGTCAGCTCGGCGCCGGGCGTTCCGGGACGCGGCGAATATTTGAACGAATAGGCGGCGGCATAGGTCACGTCGCGCACAAGCTGCAACGTGGCCTCGAAGTCCTCGTTGGTTTCTCCGGGAAAGCCGACGATGAAATCGCCCGAAAGAGCGATATCCGGTCTCGCTTCGCGGATACGCTCGACCAGCCGCAGATAGTCGGCCCCCGTGTGCTTGCGGTTCATCGCCTTCAAAATATTGTCGGAACCCGCCTGCACCGGAAGATGCAGATAGGGCATGAGGCAGGGCAGATCGCGATGCGCGGCAATCAGCGCGTCATCCATGTCCCGTGGATGGCTGGTCGTGTAGCGAAGACGCGCAATGCCAGGCACTTCGGCCAAACGGTAGAGCAGTTCGCCCAGCCCCCAGGCGCGGCCGTCTGCCGCCTCGCCATGCCACGCGTTGACATTCTGCCCGAGCAGCGTCACTTCGCGCACACCGGATGCGGCAAGCTTTTCTGCTTCCTGAACGATCTGCGCGACCGGACGGGAAACCTCCGAGCCACGCGTATAGGGCACAACGCAGAAGGAGCAGAATTTGTCGCATCCTTCCTGAACGGTCAGAAATGCCGAAACGCCCCGGCTCCGGACCTGTTCCCGTTTCGGCGCCGGAAGATGTTCAAACTTGTCTTCGACAGCATATTCGGTATCGATCACCTTTTCCCCGCGGCGCGCCTTTGACAGGGCTTCCGGCAGGCGATGATAGGTCTGGGGTCCGACGACGACATCGACGACCGACGCGCGCCGAAGGATCTCGTCGCCCTCGGCCTGTGCGACGCATCCGGCGACACCGACCATCAGTTCCTTGCCGTTTTCGCCCCGCGCATCCTTCATCTTGCGCAAGCGACCGAGCGCCGAATACAGCTTCTCGGATGCCTTTTCCCGAATGTGACAGGTGTTCAGCAGGACAAGATCCGCGTCTTCCGGCTTGTCGGTCGCGGTATAGCCATCCGCCGCAAGCGCATCGGACATGCGCTGGCTGTCATATACGTTCATCTGGCAGCCATAGGTCTTGATAAAGACCTTGCGCTCATTGCTGCCATTCGCAACAGACGGGGCAGCGCCACGGTCGCTGGCGGGGTGTGTCATCGTTTCCTTCATTTGTCCGTTACTAACGCTTTTCATCCGGATTGAGAATAGGCTCCGCGTCGCAGCCTGCGCCAACCGCCATATCTCGTCCGCGCAGCGAGGAATGGAACATCGCATCCACCTCCGCCTGAACGCTGCGGGCCAGCTTTTTCCTGTCGGTTCGCGCCGTGATCGGCACAGGTTCGCCAAAACTCACTTCGACGTCGATCGCGCCTTCCCTCAATATTCCCTTCAAATGGGGCAGAAGATCGGTATCGCCAACCCATGCGGCCACCGGCCTGTGATAGCGCCCCATCGGCATGCCGTGAAGGCGCGTGTAAGCAATGGAGACGGGCTGCACCAGCACCGATTCCACGCCGGATTCGCCAATTGCCAGTTGCGCAGCCCCGAAAAGCGACGTCTTGAAAGGCAGCAAGGTGTTGCCGCTTGCCGTCGTTCCCTCGGCGAAAAGGACGATGGCTTCGCCCTGCCCCAGCCGCGTGGCGATTTCGCTGGCCTGCTGGCCGGTCGTGCTGCGCCGCTCGCGTTCCACGAAAACGGACCGCTGCAAGCGTGCGAAGACACCGAAAAGCGGCCAGTCCCTCACTTCGGATTTGGCGATAAAGGAAACCTCGCCCAGGGAGGAAAGCACAACGATGTCGCTCCACGAAACATGATTGGCGGCAAGCAGAAGAGGCCGTCCCTCCGCCATTTTCCCTCGCGTCTCCACCCTGAAACCCAGCAGTCGGCAAAGAATTCGATGAAAGAGACGGGGCAGCGAGCGTTGCAGCGCCGACCCCCATTTCAGGAACAGATACTGCACCGGCACAAGCGCTATCGTCATTGCGACAAAGGCTGAAAGAACGAGAACGATGCGCAGTGTCGCTATCATCTAACCCCGCATCAGAAATCGCGGCGCATGGTCAGGGCCGTCGACCGGGAGTTTCCACTGCTGTAATAGTCCGGTCGTTTTCCGACGGTGATGAAACCAAGCCCTTGATAAAGGCCAATTGCGGCAATATTGCCCTCATCCACTTCCAGAAAGAGCGCCTGCGCGCGCGCGCCGTGCAGATGACGCAGAACCGCATCCATGAGCTGATGGCCAATGCCCTGGCGCTGGAACGCCGCATCGACGGCGATCGTCAATATCTCCGCTTCGTCAGCGGCCAGCCGCGCCAGCACGAAACCGCCAGCGCCTTCCTTGCGCCGCCCCTCCCTGCGCGCGACGAAGCCGAAAACCGTCGGCTGGGAAAGAAGGCCCTGAATATCGTCCCTGGGCCATGGCTGGGCGAAACGGGCCGCGTGGATACGGGCCGCCTCCCGCGTGTCCTCCTGTTCCAGAGGTTCGATGATGAAAGCCGGACGGCGCAAAGCGTCAAACGGATTCCCCAGCATTACTGTCCCTGCCTTGCTATCGTGAAGCCCTGCTGCGGCTTGGCATCGGGCGCGCGCAAATAAAGCGGTTTCGGCTTGTCGCCCGCCTCGCGCGCCGCGCCAATCATGGCAATGGCCTCGATACTCCCCGTCGCCGCAGCCGGCGCAACATCAAACTGCGGCGCAACCAGCATCCCGTTCAACATCGCCGCCGCTGAACCCGCCAGCACCAACCCCGCCCCCCGCGATTCAAGCTGGGTTGCAAGCTGCGCCGGTTCAATAGCAAGCGGCTCGCTTTCGGGCGTACCGTCGATGCCGAAGAACTGGGCGAAGACTTCTCCCCGGTGCGCATCAATCGCAACCAGAACGGGCCGGTGCGGAAAGGACTTCCGCGTATCGTGGGCGAGCGCCTCGAGCGTCGTGATGCCCACAACCGGACAGCCGAGAGCAAGGCCGAGGCCTCTGGCGGTCGAAACGCCGACACGCGCGCCGGTAAACGAACCCGGCCCCACCGTCACCGCGATCTTTTGGACCCGATCGATACTAAGCCCGGCTTCGGCAAGCCCCTGTTCGACAAGCGCCATCAGGCGTTCGGCATGACCTTTTCCGATATCCTCCGTCACCTGAGACAGAATCCTGTTCGAATCCGCGTCAAAAAGGGCGGCCGCGCACAGATTGGCGGCAGTATCAATGGCAAGAACGATCATGGGATACGACCTAAACAAGAAAAGGCCCGCAAACAAGCGGGCCCTTTGCATTACGCGGAATTGTTCGGCTCAAGCGGCCCACAGCTTCGCCTTCAGTTCCTGCCGACGGGCATGCAAAACCGGCTCCGTATAACCGTTCGGCTGCTCGACGCCCTTGAAGACAAGATCGCAAGCCGCCTGGAACGCAACGGAATCGACGAAATCCGGCGCCATCGGAATATAAAGCGGATCACCGGCGTTCTGCTTGTCCACGACCGCAGCCATGCGCTTCATGGTTTCCAGAACCTGCGCTTCGGTCACGACGCCGTGATGCAGCCAGTTGGCCATGTGCTGGGCGGAAATGCGCAGTGTCGCGCGGTCTTCCATGAGGCCTACATTGTTGATGTCCGGCACCTTGGAGCAGCCAACACCCTGATCGATCCAGCGAACGACATAGCCAAGAATACCCTGGGCGTTGTTGTCGAGTTCCTTCTGGATATCTTCCGGCGACCAGTTGGGGCGGGAGGCAACTGGAACGGACAGAATGTCGTCCAGTTTGGCGCGGGCACGGCTTTTCAGCCCGGCCTGCACTTCGGCGACATTGACCTTGTGATAATGCGTCGCATGCAAGGTCGCGGCGGTTGGCGACGGCACCCATGCAGTATTCGCCCCAGCCTTCGGATGCGCGATCTTCTGTTCGAGCATCGCAGCCATCAGGTCGGGCATGGCCCACATGCCCTTGCCGATTTGCGCGTGGCCCGAAAGACCGCATTCGAGGCCGATATCGACGTTCCAGTTCTCGTAGGCCCCGATCCACGAGGCCTGCTTCATATCGCCCTTGCGGATCATCGGCCCCGCTTCCATGGACGTATGGATTTCATCGCCCGTGCGATCCAGAAAGCCGGTATTGATGAAAACGACGCGTTCCTTTGCAGCGCGGATCGCTTCCTTCAGGTTCACCGTCGTGCGGCGTTCCTCATCCATGATGCCCATCTTGAGCGTGTTGGCGGCCATGCCCAGCACGGCTTCAACGCGCGCAAACACGTCCGATGCGAAGGCGACCTCTTCCGGGCCGTGCATCTTCGGCTTGACGATGTAAACCGAACCGGCGCGCGAATTCTGGCGGCGACCGTTCGTTCCCACGTCATGCAGCGCGATGAGCCCCGTGATCGCGGCATCCATGATGCCTTCCGGCACCTCGTTGCCCTGCGCATCCAGAATGGCCGGATTGGTCATAAGGTGGCCGACATTGCGAACCAGCATCAGCGAACGGCCCGGCAGCGTGACCGGCTTTCCATCCTTGCCGGTATATTCGCGGTCTGCGTTGAGCTTGCGCGTGACCTGCTTGCCGCCCTTTTCGAAAGTATCTTCGAGCTTGCCATTCATCAGGCCGAGCCAGTTGCGATAGACGAGCACCTTGTCTTCGGCGTCAACGGCAGCGATGGAATCCTCGCAATCCTGGATGGTGGTCAAGGCAGATTCCAGAACGACATCCGCGATATGCGCGGGATCGGTCCTGCCAATGGGATGATCGGCATTGATCACGATTTCGGCATGCATTCCGTTCCTGACCAGAAGCACAGCCGACGGGGCGACGGCGTCACCCTTGTAGCCGACAAACTGCGCGCGGTCCTTCAACGTGGTTGCCGCGCCGTCGGCCAGCTTGATTTCAAGCTCACCATTCACGACTGAAAGACCTGCGACCGCCGCCCAGTTTCCGCTCGCAAGCGGGGCGCTGTCGTCAAGGAAGTTCTTCGCCCAGCCGATCACTTTTTCGCCGCGCCTGGGATTATAGCCCTTGCCCTTCTCGGCTCCTTCGGCTTCGGGAATGGCGTCTGTGCCGTAAAGCGCGTCATAGAGCGAACCCCAACGCGCATTTGCCGCATTGAGCGCATAGCGCGCATTCATGACTGGAACGACAAGCTGCGGACCCGCAGTCACGGCGATCTCGGGGTCGACATTCGTGGTCGACACCTTGAACGCATCGCCTTCCGGCATGAGATAGCCGATTTCCTTCAGGAACGCCTGATATTCGGCAGCAGAATAGCCACTTTCGCGCTTCGACTTGTACCAGCCATCCAGTTTTTCCTGAAAAGCGTCACGCTTGGCAAGAAGCTCACGATTTTTCGGAGCGAGATCGTTCACGATCTCGCCAAAACCCGTCCAGAAAGCAGCGGGATCAACACCCGTGCCCGGAACGGCTTCGTTGACAACGAAATCGTGGAGACCTTTGTCGACCCTCAATCCCCCGATATCAACCCGTTCAACCATGAGAAGTCCTCCTTCGCCTTAGTTCCATATTGCGTGTCTCTTCAACACGCTTGAACACGCGGCGTCAATTGATCAAACGGATATCAAAAGTATTATAAAACAATCTGCGGTGCGTGATCGCACGTTTGGGAGAGAAATGCAGCGTTACTGAGCCGCCGGATCATAGTTGCGCCAGAGTATCAGCCTATCGCCCCATCAAGCGCAGTAGACTGCGCCCGCGAATACGGGTTAAATCCGCCGGCCATTCTGGGAAACTGGCCGTATGGCCCGCAACAGTGGAAACCGCCCGCACGGAAAAAATCGATCCACTGGACTGTTTTCTGGTCCCGGTTCGATCCGATCGGACCATACGGAGTAACGATGACAAGTCTGACGCTGCTCAAGGCCGAAAACTATCGCCGCATGCCGTGGAAAAATGGCAGCGGAGAAACCGTCGAGATTGCGATTTTCCCGCAAGGCGCAAGTCTTGACGATTTCGACTGGAGAATTAGCACTGCCACGGTTTCTACCGACGGGGCTTTCTCAGTCTTTCGCGATATTGACCGGACACTTTCCATCATCGAAGGGGCAGGTATCGAGTTGTGTATCTCCGGCATCGCCCCGGTTCGCCTGAACAGGGAGTCTCCGCCTCATGCCTTCCCTGCCGACGTCGAAACAACCGCCAGGCTGATCGCAGGCCCGATCACCGACCTCAATGTGATGACGCGGCGCGGGCGCTTCGATCACACACTTTCCCGCAGGGTTATCGCAACCCCTCAAACAATCCAAGCGGATGGCGACATGACCTTGCTTCACCTGCGCGGAGCGACTTCCGTTCACCGGAACGGAAGCTGCCTGACATGTCGGGCGGGCGACACCGTCATGTTCGAGAAACACAGTGTCGATCTTGTCCCGGCGCAAGCGGTTGAACTGTTCATCGTCAATCTCCGGCGCGCCAACTCCTCACGCTGAACAGACACAGCACCTGTCAGGCTCCCCCTGATCGGCGTTCAATTCTGTCGCGGCCTTGCGCGCGCCACCAGCCACTGCTCGAAATCCTGCTGGCTTTGAGGACGCGAGAACAGGTAGCCCTGCCCGACATCGCAGGAGCGGGACCGGAGAAATTCCGCCTGCGTCAAGGTTTCTACCCCTTCCGCTACCACCATCAAATTCAGGCTGCGTCCCATGCCGACGACAGCCGAAACGATGGTTCGTGCGCTAAAATCCGTATCGACGTTCTTGATGAAAGTCTGATCGATCTTCAATTCATGAACCGGCAGACGGGTCAGTGAACTCAAGCTCGAATAACCGGTGCCGAAATCGTCAATCGACAGGCGCACACCCATTTTCTGGATTGCCTGAAGCGACGCCGAAACTTCCGGCGCGCGATCGATCATCACGCTCTCGGTAATCTCCAACATCAGAAACTCCGGTGAAACGCCCGTCTCTTGCAAGATGCCGGCGATCCTGCCCGGCAAAGCACTGTTGCGAAAGTGCAGCGCCGAGAGATTGACCGACATCTGCGGTACCGCCAGCGACCGGCTTCTCCACTCTGCCAGTTGACCACAGGCCGCTCTGAGGCTCCAGAACCCAAGCTCCTCGATCAGGCCAGTCGCCTCGGCAAGCGGAATGAAACTATCCGGCGATACCGTGCCCAGAACCGGATCGTCCCAGCGCGTGAGCGCCTCCACGCCATAAAGAGCGCCGCTATCCAGCCGGATCTGCGGTTGATAATGGAGATGCAGCCGCTTTTCGGAAATCGCGCTGCGCAACGCAGTTTCGAGGACCAGCCGCTCGCGCGACACCTCGCTGAACTCCTGATTGCTGAATCGGTAGGTTCTTCGCCCTGCCTTTTTTGCCTCCGCCATGGCGGCATCGGCATGCTGAAGCAGGTCTTCCGCTGTTTTTCCGTCTTTGGGATAAATGCCTATGCCGATACTCGCGGAGATGACAAAATCCGTGCCGTCAATAGTCAAGGGCTCTGCGAGTTTTTCAAGAAGCCCTTCCGCGAACAGCGCCGCCCGGTGCGCGTCAGCGCCCGGCAGGATGACCGCGAACTCGTCACCGCCAAGACGCCCGATCACTTCGTCCTCACCCGAATATTCCTGTATGCGATGCGCCACCTGGATCAGAAGCCCGTCGCCAGCTCCATAGCCCAGCGACTTGTTGATATGCTTGAAGCCATCGAGATTGAGGTAAAGCACCGCGAAAGGCCGACCGATCCATTTTGCCGAAGAGATCGCCTGCCCAACATGCTGGACGAGAAGCGAGCGATTTGGCAGGCCGGTCAGCGCATCATAGTGCGCCAGTTGGGCAAGCTGCGAGCGTGTCTCCTGCCGTTCGAACGCCAGTGAGCACAAATTGATGCAGGCTTCCACGATCTGCCTGTGCCATGCGCTTGGCTCGGTCACCTTCCGAAAATAAAATGCGAAGGTGCCAGCGACACGCCCGTCGAGCATCTTGACGGGCTGCGACCAGCAGGAGCGGAACTCAAGCGGAAGAACACGATCCCGAACCATATCCCAGTTTGGGTCCGTTGTGATATCGAGCGTATGAACCGGTTTACCGAGATAGGCGGCGGTTCCGCATGTCCCGATATTCGGCCCAATTTCCACCCCCTCATATGCATCGAGCAACCTGTCGGGAAGGCTTGGGGCCGCAAGCGTATGCAAGCGGGACTGCTCGTCAACGCTCAGGATGGAACATGCAACATTCTCATCCATGGCTTCGACGCGCTGGCAGATCAGATACATGATCTCGTTCAGTGAACCGTGGCTTGCAACTGCATCCAGCACATCATGCTGCAACCGCAGCAATTGCCTGCTGGCATGGATATTGGAATGAACGCCGATCCAGTTGGTCAGATTGCCAAGATCATCAAAAACCGGCTTCACGCTTGCCGAGATCCAGATTTCCTTACCCGATTTTGTATAGAAAATAACGTCCGCATCAAATCTTCGTCGCTCTCGACCAGTCGCGCGATACTGTTCCATACGTTCGAGATCGGTCTTCGGGCCAGCCAGAAAGTCACTGGGCACCTGACCGATCGCCTCTTCTTCCCGGTAGCCGAACAAATAGGTGAAAGCCCGATTGATATAGACAACCCGGTCATTGCTGTCGGTAATCACGACGGCGCGGTTGGCCATGTCCGAGACGAGGGAAACCAGATGCAATCGATCGCGCCGCTTAACCTCTTCCGTGATGTCGTTGATGACGATCATGTAGGCAACGGGATTCGGTGGAAGCGCAATTTTCGAGATTGTCATGGCTCCCCACAAGGGGGGCTGTGTCTCGCGCTTCAGTTCGATTTCATAAGTGTTGCCGGCCAACTCATCGACACTCGCAATATTCTGGAGATCGATATAGCGCTTCGAAGACGCATGGAGGCCGCGCGGCGCCAATCGATAGACTTCCGAACCCAGCACGTCCTCTCTGCGGCGTTGCCAGAACTGCTCTGCGGCTGTGTTGAAAAAAATAACCTTGTTTTCCGCGTCGACGACGACAACGGCATCAATGATCTGCTCGATCATCGCGGTCAGGATATCCGGCAGAGTGTTCTTCTCCCGCGCCCCTCCCATTATTTTCGATTCCTCACAATTCGAGCAATCCTGATGCCATGCGCCACCTGTTCTCGTGGATGATCACGTATCTAGCCCCCCGCCGTCCGCGCCCTCCCAGACGGAACGTCTGCACTATCATTGCCGCAAGGATGGAATGACGTAAAGCGACTAAAGAAAATTGTCTGAAAATATCCGTATAATAAAATGCAGTTGCAACTCTCCTTCGCTATTGCCGGGCATTGTCCGCAATCAGTTTGTCGAGGTCGTGCAACTGAGACGAAAGATTTGTCTGCATGCCCTGCAATTCCGGTGGCACCTTCCAGCCAGGATCGATGCCTTCCATATTCGGCAGTTCATGCGCAATGCCCTTGTGGCAATCGATGCATGTGGCTTTGCCGGTCATGAGAAACCGCGAATGAATGTTCGCCGCACGCTCCGTCTGCCGGGTAAAATCCATGGCAGCCGAGGAATGGCAGTTCCGACATTCAAGGCTATCATTCGCCTTCAGGCGCGCCCACTCGTGCTGGGCAAGTTCGAGACGCTTGTCGAGAAATTTTCGCCGTGTGCTGATCGTGCCGAAGATCTTGCCCCAGACCTCCTTCGAGGCCTGCATCTTGCGGGCGATCTTGTCCGTCCATTGATGAGGCACATGGCAATCGGGACAGGACGCCCGCACGCCGGACCTGTTGGAAAAATGGATCGTCCTGGTCAGTTCCTCGTACACATTGTTCTTCATTTCGTGACAGGAAGTGCAGAATTTTTCCGTATTGGTCACTTCCAGAGCCGTGTTGAACGCTCCCCAGAAGAGAACGCCACCGATAAAGCCGCCAAGCGTCAGAAAGCCAAGACTGAGCGTGGTCGCGGGATGCCCGACGATACGCCAGACATAGCGAAGAAAAGCCTTGATGCGTTCCATGGTCACTCGCTTCCCGCAGGTTTGGCGCCCATCTCGCTCATGTCCCTGAAGCGATTTTCGACAAGAGGCTTCACGTCAGCCTGCGGGACATGGCAGGCGGTGCAGAAATAGCGGCGCGGTGACACGTCGGCCAGCATCTGTCCTTCGCGCGTCATGTAATGCGTCACGCTGATCATCGGCGCGCCCGAACCTTCCGTAAACTCGCGCTTGTGACAGGACAGGCAACGGTTCGTATTGACCGAAAGCTGATAGCCCTCAATGGAATGGGGGATGATCGGAGGCTGCTCCGGGAAGGCCCGTGCGACGCGAACGTCATTCGTGACCCATTTGGGCAAAGGCGCTGCCGGCATTGACTCCATTGGCGGGCTTGCGCCCATCAATTGCGGTATGACCTGCGCAACGGCGACTGGCGCGATGACCGCCAACGCCAGCGCCAGCAGAAACGGAGCTTTTCGCCCTCCAATCAGGCGACGGAAACGATTTTGACCGCGCATTTCTTGAAATCCGTTTGTTTGGAGATGGGATCAGTCGCGTCTAGTGTTGTCTTGTTGATCAACTGGCTCGCATCGAACCAGGGGACGAAGACCACGCCTCGCGGCATCCGGTTCCGTCCTCTCGTATCGATACGCGTGCGCATTTCTCCACGGCGGGATATCAGACGGATTTCCGCGCCCTGATTGAGGCCGCGCTCGCGCGCATCTTCCGGATGCATGAAGCACACAGCACCGGGAAATGCCCTGAAAAGTTCCGGCACGCGCATGGTCATCGACCCGGAGTGCCAATGCTCCAGAACGCGGCCCGTCACCAGCCAGAGATTATACTCATCATCCGGCGATTCCGCCGGTGGTTCATAGGGCACAGCGATGATGATCGCCCTGCCATCGGGCCGCCCGTAGAAATTGACGCCCTCACCGGGCTTCACGAAAGGATCGAAACCCTCCCGATAGCGCCAGAGGGTTTCCTTGCCGTCGACAACCGGCCAGCGCAGCCCGCGTTCCTCATGGTAACGGTCAAAAGGCGCAAGATCATGCCCATGACCACGCCCGAAGCTCGCATATTCCTCGAAGAGGCCTTTCTGAACGTAGAAACCGAAGGCCTTGGCTTCCTGATTTTCATATTCGGGGTCGGTATCCGAAAGCGGATATTTGTCCACTTCCCCGTTGCGATAAAGGACATCGAACAGCGACTTGCCACGAAATTCCGGATTGGCGTCCAGTATCTCCTTCGGCCAGACCTCATCCGTGGTGAAACGCTTGGAAAATTCCATCAACTGCCAAAGATCGGAACGCCCCTCACCCGGAGCATTGACGAGCTGGCGCCACATCTGCGTCCGCCGCTCGGCATTGCCGTAGGCCCCTTCCTTTTCCACCCACATGGCGGCGGGCAGGATAAGGTCTGCGCTCAAACCCGTGACAGTCGGATAAGCGTCAGAAACGACGATGAAATTCTCCGGATTTCTGTAACCCGGATAGGTTTCGTTGCTGTTGTTTGGCGCAGCCTGAACATTGTTGTTCACCTGCACCCAGTAGAAATTCAGCTTCCCGTCGCGCAGCATGCGATCCTGCTCGACCGCGTGATAGCCCGGCTTCTCGGGGATCAGGCCTTGCGGCACATGCCAGATCTGCTCCGCAAGCTGGCGATGCTCTGCATTGGTGACAGTCAGGTCCGCCGGCAGACGATGGGCAAATGTACCGACTTCGCGGGCAGTACCGCAAGCCGATGGCTGGCCCGTCAGCGAAAACGGGCTGTTTCCGGGCTCGGAGATTTTCCCTGTCAGCAGGTGAATATTATAGACCATCTGATTGGCCCAGACGCCACGGACATGCTGGTTGAAGCCCATCGTCCAGAGAGACATGACCTTGGTTTTGGGGTCCGCGTAAAGCTCCGCGAGTTCCTGCAAGAAACTCTTTTCAACACCGCTCAGCTCCGAAGCCTTGTCAAGCGTGTATTCTGAAACGAAAGCCTTGAACGCGTCGAAATCGATCGGCTCCATTTTTCCCGGATCGGCAGCGCCGGTGGCCTTCACCTCCAGCGGATTGTCCGGCCGCAACCCGTAGCCGATATCCGTCACGCCTTTCATAAACGTCGTATGTTTGCGAACGAACTCTTCATTCACCCGACCGGTCGTGATGATATGGTTGGCGATATAGTTGAGGATCGCGAGGTCGGTTCCCGGCTTGAAGATGATCGGAATGTCGGCGATATCCATGCTTCGATGCGTGAATGTCGACAGAACCGCGACCCTCACATGCGGATGGCCCAACCGCCTGTCGGCAAGCCGCGTCCACAGGATCGGATGCATCTCCGCCATGTTCGATCCCCAGAGCACGAACGCATCCGCATGCTCGAAATCGTCGTAGACACCCATCGGTTCATCCATGCCGAAGGTACGCATGAAGGCATAGGCAGCCGAAGCCATGCAATGACGGGCATTGGGGTCGAGATTGTTGGAGCGGAAGCCGGCTCTCATGAGTTTCGTGGCCGCATAGCCCTCAAAGATCGTCCACTGGCCGGAACCGAACATGCCGATTGCCGTCGGCCCCTTCTCCTTCAGCACACGCTTGCACTGCTCGGCCATGACATCGAAGGCTTCATCCCACGAAACCGGCTCGAACTCGCCGTCCTTGGCATAAGCGCCGTTGCGCTTGCGCAGGAGCGGCGTCGTCAGGCGGTCGGCCCCGTACATGATTTTCGACAGGAAATACCCCTTGACGCAGTTCAGGCCGCGGTTGACCTCCGCCTGCATATCGCCATGTGTGGCGACGACCTGCCCTTCCTTGACGCCTACCATGACGCCGCAACCCGTTCCGCAAAACCGGCATGGCGCCTTGGACCACCTGATTTGAAGAGCGCTCACGCCACCCGGAACAGGCTGCGCTTGCGCGGGCAGAGCGATACCTGCGGCCGTTGCGGCGATACCAGCCGCATGGGCCTTCAGAATATCGCGACGCGTCAGATCCATTGTCATGTTTGCGCGGCCTCCAGTTTTTCAATGTGTTCGAACACCATGTTCGCCGTTATGACGCCGTCGAGCAGCGCAATATGGGTGAGACGTTCGCCCAGAGCGCCTGTGCTGTTTCCTTCGAGAACGACAACGATCTTGCCAGCATCGTGAGCGCTGACCTCCAGATCCGGCATCTGTTCCAGCAAGGCCAGAACGTGGGTCATCCGCCCAGGCAGGACGGATATGACGGCGCTTGAAATATGATGGAAACGATCCTGCTCAGACATGCGCATAGCCTCCCTGCGGCATGGCTGGCCCGATCGCCTGAACCGGGCAGACGCCGACGCAGGCACCGCAACCGGTGCACCTGTTCTCATCCAGAACCGGCCTGAAAGGCCCGCCGATATGAGGGCGAAAGCGGATCGCATTTTCGGGACAGCGATCGCGGCACGACTGGCAAGACACCCCGTTGAAGGCAAGACAGCCCCCGGCGATGCGCATCACATGCGGGAAAACAGTGCTATCATCGGAAAAGAGGTTTTCAGGGCATGTATCGGCGCAGGCGTTGCAGAAAATACATTCACCGGATGCAAAATCGACGACAGGTTTGCCATCCGCCAACAGCACCACATGCGTGGGGCACGCGGCAGCGCAGTCTCCGCAGCCGGTACAGGCCACCAGATCGTCATTCGCCAGTCCGGGCGGTCTCACGACAAGCTTTTCCCGCTCCATCCGGCCAGAAAGGAAATTCCGACGACTGATAGGGGCGGGTGCGTCCATCGCCAAACCTCAGTGCAGCATTCCGCTCGGAGGCCCGGGAGGCCCGAACAGGATTTGCCACATCCAGACGAGAAAACCATAGCCGCCAACGACACCAACGGCCACAATCGGCCAGATGGCGAAAGCAAGAACCAGAAAGGCAATGAGTTCGGTGCGGCGTGACGGCTTGTACGTCAGCGCTTTTGATAACTGCTCTTCGTTCCTGGCCATCGAACCTCCCCCAAGGCTGATATTCGCAGTTCAGTGCACGCAATTGATCGAAGGGAAGCTTAGAACACTTCCAATCCAAGGTCCATGCGCACAGAACCGAAATTTCTCGATAAACGCTCGCCGCGAAATACGCATCGCGCGCGCAACTGGCCTTTGTGCAACGGCCCGCCGACAGCGGTTGCGGTGTTGTATAAATTAAATTATAAGTTGTATTTATGTTGCCGATATCGCGGTGCGTGCAATCATAGTTTGCCAAACCGATCAGCTTCAGAGGCATCCCAAACAGATTGGGCAAAACAGGCGGGGCGCATACTCTTGAACAACGAAGCCGAGGCGGAGCCATACCCGCCGAAAACCCCTGCCACACCCAACGTTCATTTCGGACTGTTTGGCAGTGCCGCCAAGCATCGCCGTCTCCCGGCCAAGGACCGGAAACGTATTCTCCTGCTGCAAGGCCCCGTTGGGCCTTTCTTCAAGCATCTGCAATCTCATCTCGAAAACCAGGGCTTCGACGCGTGGCGAATCTGCTTCAACGCCGGTGACAATGTCTACTCCAACAGAAAGAATAGGATTGCCTATGAGGGCGGCACCGATCACTGGAGCGAATGGTTTTCAACCTTCCTGAAAACCTCGGACATCGACTTTCTGATCGTTTTCGGTTGCGAGCGCGATATCCACCGCATCGCCATCGCCCATGCACGGGCGGCTGGCGTTCACGTCATCAGCCTCGAAGAGGGCTATATCCGGCCGGGCTTCGTGACCATCGAAAACGGCGGCAACAACCGGATGTCCCCGTTGGCCGGATATGTACCGGATGAACTGAGCGCGCTGCCTGCCCAGTCGGCATCTCCAGCCGGTGATTTCAATTCATTCCGCACGATGTGCCTCCATGGCTGCACCTACTATATCGCCCGGAACATCCTCACGAACCCTGCCCAGCGCAAGACGTTTCACAAGGACCGCGCCCTCGTCTCGGAAGCCTTCTACTGGGTGCGCAACGTATATCGGCGACTGGCTCATCAGGCCCTGAATTTCTCGACCCTGCAAACCCTGCTCGAACATCATGACCGGCGATACTTCATCGTTCCGTTGCAGGTTCCGGACGATATGCAATTGCGCGCGGCCTCCCATGGCTGGACCAACGAAAAGCTGGTCATGTCCGCAATCAGTTCTTTCGCAAACCATGCGCCGGAAACCCACCGTCTGGTTTTCAAAATCCACCCGCTGGAAAGAGGCCACAGTAATCATAGGGAGTTTATTCGGCAGCGCGCCAAGGTGAATAACATTTCCCATCGCGTCGACGTAATCGATGCGGGTTCCCTTGGACTGCTGGTTCGCCACTCTGCCGGAATGATCACGATCAACAGCACCTCCGGCCTGTCAGCCATCGCCCATGGTGTTCCGCTGATGGTGATTGGCGATGCTATCTATTCCAATCCCCGGCTCGCCATTTGCGCTCAAGGCAATCCCGATTTTCGCTCCTTCTGGACGGCAACGCCGGTGGCAGATGCTCCGTTGCGAAAAGCCTATCTTCACTGGATCGCGGAGAAGTGTCTTGTCGCTGGCGATTTTTATGCAAAGGACGGCATAAAGCTTGCGGCTGAAGCGATTGTCGTCAAAATTCAATCAATCAATACTCAGGCCCAGAAGAGCTTCGGGGCTGCTCCGCTGTCTGTTGACGCCAGCCAGCAACGCCTCCACGTCATATAACAATCCGGAACGACAACAGACCCGCCCGAATTCACCGGCTTGACAGGAGGCACGACGCCGGCACCCTCACGCCATTCACCAGATAACCGGCATATTCGAGATAGGCGGCAGCAAGAATTTCCGTTACCGATGCGCGCCGCGTGCGACGGGAACAGGAAAGCCTGTCATCCGTCAGCCCCCATCCGGCATAGAACGGCAATCCGAAACAGGTCACCTTCTTGCCCCGAACAAGGGCCTCGAAACCCAGAAGCGAAGTGATCGTCCAGATTTCGTCGCTCTGATGGATGGCGTCATCGCTGGAAAGATCGCTACCGATATAGTCGGCGAGCATCAGAATGCGGTGCGGCGCGATGAATCCATGACGATTTCCGGCTTCTACATCGGGATGCGGCTTATAAATGATGAAGGCATCGGGATTTTCCTGCCGGGTGATTTCCAGAAGCTTCCAGTTCGTATTGATCGCTCCTGCGCCCTGACGGATGGAGGCATCGTCAGCCACCTGCCCCGGCACGAGAATGATCTTCCGACCCGTCGGCAATTGGGGAATGTTGTAACGCTCGCCCACATTGTATTTCGTCAAGCCGTTGCTGATGATCTTCCGCCGCAGCGCCTCGGCGTGCTTCAACTCATCGCGACTGAACGCGCCACGTTCAATGCGGGTTTCCAGATCCGACGGTCGAGTCGGATCATAATAGATGCCGGTTGCGTCAAGAACGAGGGATGATGGCTGAACAAGATCTGATCCAAGCCCTCTGGAGCGCAGGAAGCCATCCTCCATGCGTAGCAACGGGACACCTGCCAACGCGCACCGGTTCTCCAGATCATAATCGCTTTTCGATGCCCAGACAACGACGCGACCGCCGCTCGCCTTTGCCTTGGCGATCGCTGTCGATTTGCTGCCCACATAGACAGGCTTATGTCGAGCGGATTGCAGGAAAGCAGAAACCGTTTTTCGCTTCCACCGGCTCATGCTCAGGCAAAATGTCGGTTGGCTGTTTTTCCCGTTTTCGTCGCGCCAAAAGGCTAGCAGATGGGCCACGGTTTCAAAGTCGGAGAGACAATCCGTCAGTGGATCGTAATATGTGGGGTATAGCAGGTAAGCGGCTGCAAACAGCATATCGAGGCTCGGCCGCTCCACCCGTCGCGGGCACGCAAGCTCGTCCGCCGTCAGTCCCCACCCCGCATAGTAGGGCATCCCGAAGGTCCGCACCCCCTTTCCCGCAAGCAGCGCCTCGAACCCCATGCCGGACGTCACCGTATAGACGGCCTCCGCCCCTTCGATCAACGCCCAGGGATTAATGTCACCATCAACCAGGATCGCATCGGTGGTTTCCTTCGAAAAATGTCCGTGGCTTCTGCCATTTGCGTTCGCCGGGTGCGATTTTATGACGATGCCTGCGTCGGGATGTTCTCGCCGCGCGGCATCCAGCATTCGCTCAAATGAATCTGCTGTCGCCAGTCCGTATTCCAGCGAAGCATCCCCCGGCACCTGATCGATGACCAGAACATATCGCGACGCCGCGAGTTCCCTCGGCAAAGGGTCGCTCGCCATATTGTATTTCGATAATTGCAGCTGCCGCAGCAGAGTACGTCCGTTTCGAGCGCGACGGAGAAGTTCAGGCGTGACCCAGGATTGATCGTTCAGAAGATTTTCAAGCGCTGACGGGCGGGTCGCATCATAGTACATGCCCACCGGGTCCATGATGAGGCTTAGCGGCGGCTCTCCGTCGCTGCCCAGTCCGACGGACCTCAGAAAGCCGTCCTCCAAAAGAAGGGGATACGATCCGCTCCTGAACGCTTGCTCCGTCGCGCGCAATCCCGATGGCTTGCGCCCCCAACCCGCAACCGCATCGGCCCCGCGTGTATGACGGCTGATTGTCCACCCGGAAAGCGTCAGGATATGGCAAACCCGCTGTTGGCGTCGAATGCCCGCGCCAACGGCCACAGTTCCAGCAGCACCGTTACTTCCGGGCGGCTCACTATCAGTGGGAAGAATATTCCCGGGCATCTTCCCCCGAAACGTGTTGAAAATCCGCCTCATGGCCGGTCAGAAGGATTTCGCGGTCCGGGCGAGACCGGCGGGGGCTGCGATGAGATTGAGGAATTTGATGAAATCCGTCGCGGGATGACGGGACAGATAGATAACATCCTTGCTGTTGACCGGAAAATTCTGCCCCAGCAGATAGCTTTGCGGCTTCGACATGTCGATGCGATAGACGATCGGATATCGCCCATGCTTGTTGGAACGCATGCCTTTGGCGATATTTTTCTCCAGCCGTTCGTTGCCGAGAATCATTCGCGCGATCTCTCGATCCTCGTAACGAAACACGAAATATCCCTTGGGATCGGCAAGGTTGACATCGCTTCCGCCCGCAAGCGCCGCGGCCTCTATAAGGCTCAGCTCCGACGCGTTGAACTGTATTTGCCCGACCTTGCCCGTCGAACCCAGCACGGTGAAGGCCCGCGGATCGTACGTCACGAAAATCTGGTCACCGGGTTTCGCGAATATGTTTTCCTTGGGATTGTCGATCAGCGTCTGGAGCAGGACTTTTCCGGTCTTGCCGCGGCGCGTCAGGGAAACATAGCTGTCATAGGGCGCCTTGATCGGCCCGCCCGCCTTGGCGACGATCTCTGTCAGTTGCTCTCCGGCAAGATTGAGCGGAACCACGGCAGGACGCCCGATCGCGCCGTTGACAGAGACGGTGCGCGAGGCGTTTTCCGCCAGCGAGATGATAACATCCGGCTCCACAGCCTTGCCTTTCAGCGCTGTCACGATGGAGCGGCGCGCGGCTTCCAGCGTGTTGCCGGCAAACTTGAACGAGCCTACATAGGGAATGGGCGCCCTGCCATCCGGCTGAACGACCACCATCAGCGTGATCGATTTCTGCTCCTGCGTGGAGAAAAGACCGTCCGGTCCAGCCTCGAAAATCGTTATGCTCAGGGCATCCCCCACCCCGATAACGGGTGTTGAGGCCGGTCCGCCGAAACCGAACGTTCGCTCCAGCGATACCGGGCGATAGGACGACACAAGATTGGCGATGCGCGAATCCACATCGACCAGATCGTAGACAAGGCCGCTTGCGCCCGTATCGCTGCGAGCCGACGCAACGACTTCTGACTTGAGGGGGCCATCGGTCGGGACGGTTCCACAAGACGTGAGAAGCAACGACAAGCACATCAGCGCGCAAACGCGCCGCGCTCCTCCGACATTCATGAATACAACCCCCGATGCAATACGCGACACAAACGACTTTCACGATCACGGCAACAGTCGCACCGACTCATGAATATCAACTTACAGTTGCCATATTTAATGGAGAATGAAAAGTCTTTGCAGCGGGTTTCCATCGGGAGCCGCTCAATTCACCAAGCGCGACTCCTGCCGGGATATGCGCTTAATTGATTGAATATCATAATATATCAAAGTTCTTATATGCCAGTTCTGGACGTGCATTTCCGGAACAGGGAATTTGACGGTCGGATCATTATTCCTGTCGAACTTACGAGAATATTCATCTATAAGTTGAATTTCCCGATTGATCAAACGTGAGAATCCGTCACCGCACGGGAACCGGGAAGCGCATCCGTTCAAAACGGGGAGAGACAGTGAACAAGCATGTGAACCTGCAATCTTTCGCGACGAAAAAGTTGCTATCCACCTATCTTCGCCGCGCGACGAACAGGCACTGGACCATGCTTTCGTTCATTGGCTGCGTCATCGTGCCGACCATTGTCGTGGCGTTCTACTATGCCTTCATCGCCTCGGGGCAGTTCCGTTCCGAAACGCTTTTCGCGGTACGCGGAACGACAACCTCGCCCCTTTCACTTCTTGGCCTGGCGGCGTTGCCCGGCACCAATGTGCAGGCCGGAGACGCCTATATTGTCGCCAACTACATCCAGTCCAAACAGGTCCTTCTCGATGTCAGGGAAAAACAGGGCATCGACATGCGAAGCTTCTTCTCGAAGCCGGAAATCGACGCGGCCTACCGAATAGATCCGCAACTGTCGTTCGATGAATTTCTGGACACATGGAACTGGATGGCCGATGTCGAATTCAACTCCACGACCGGCATAACCACGTTCAGGGTCAACGCCTTCACGGCCGAAGATGCGCAAAAGATATCGGCTACCGTGCTCAAGGTGGCGGAGGATCTCGTCAACCGGCTTTCGGACAGCGCAAGACAACAACTCATTTCGACCGCGCACGAAGAAGTGGCCCGCACCGAGGAACGCCTGACTTCGGCGCGTAACGCCGTGGAAGTGTTCCGCGACCGTGAGCAGGCGCTTGACCCGCAACTGGTCGCCCAGTCGGAGCAGACGATCATCCGTGAATTGCAGACCAACCTCGCCGATTTGCAGGCGCGCCGCAACGCCCTGCTCATCACATCAAAAGACAGCCCGACCTTGCGTGTACTGAACCGGCAGGTCGACGCGCTCGAACAGCAGATTGCAACACAGAAGCGCCGCGTCGGGTCCGGTGAAGCCAGTTCGCCCCTCACAGGAGATCGCAATCTCAGCAGTGTCTATACCGACTACAACGCGCTTTTGCTTGAGCAGGAATTCGCGGAAAAAGCCTATACATCGGCTCTGACGGCGCTGGAGCAATCCATGAACGAAGCGCGCAAGCAGGACCGGTATTTCGCGATTATCCTTGCACCATCTCTACCCGAAGTCGCGCTCTTTCCGCATCGCTTGATCAACACACTTCTGGCGGCTGCCGGCTTCTTCGTCCTGTGGCTGTTCGGCTATCTGATAACCCAGTCGATCCGCGACCACGCCATCTGACCGAAGCATATGAAAGCGCCAATGAAGCTACCCTTTCTGCAACAACCCGGTTTTCTCGAATGCTGCACGACCGCCTGGCGCGTCATCGTTGCTGTCGTCCTGCGGGAAACCAAAACCCGATTCGGCCAAAACAAGCTCGGCTATCTGTGGGCGATCATCGAACCGGTCGCCTATGTCGCAATCCTTCTGTTCATCCGCTCCCATCTGCATTCGTCGATTCCGTTTGGTGAAAATCTCTTCGTTTTCTTCATCACCGGAATTCTGGTCTACCGAACTGTCATGGCCATCGCCGGGCGTACGATGAAGGCTATCACCGCCAATTCCGCCTTGTTGACCTATCCGCTGGTAAAACCCATGGACACGGTGCTCGCCCGTATCATCCTCGAAGCCTTGACAATGCTCTTCGTTTTCGGGGTCTTCTTCGTGTTTCTGGCCTTCGTCTCCGAGCATGAGGTCATTCACTATCCGTCACGCTTTGCGGCAGCGATCGCAGCGGCAATCTTTCTCGGCGCCGGGGTCGGCACGTTCAATGCCGTCGTCAGCGTGCTGTTTCCCGTATGGGAGAGGCTATGGTCAATCCTCGGATTCCCGCTGCTCATGCTCTCCGGCATTTTTTACCTGCCACACAAGCTACCACCGGCAGCACAAAACGTGCTTTACCTGAACCCGATCCTGCATTGCGTCGAGTGGCTGCGTTACGCGACCTATCTGGACTACGCGCCCATGCTTAACCGATCCTATGTCATCGGTTTTGCTGTCGTTTCAATGACGGTTGGAATGCTTCTGGAGCGGGTCTACCGGTTTTCCGTGGTGCGCCCATGATCACGTTCCGCGATGTCAGCAAATCCTATCCCTTTGGAAATACGCGAAAAACCGTCCTGAATACATTCTCCGGTTCATTCCCCAAGGGCGTAAACACAGGCATTCTCGGACAGAACGGTGCAGGAAAATCAACGCTCTTCCGTCTCTTTGCCGGCAGCGAACCGCCCGATTCCGGACAGATCATGCGTCGGGGAACAGTCTCATGGCCGCTCGGCTTCAGCGGCGGCTTTCACGGCTCCCTGACCGCCCGGGAAAATGTCCGCTTTATTTCGCGGATCTACAATCGCGATCCGCGCCAGGTTTTCGATTTCGTCGAGGATTTTGCGGAAATCGGGCGCTATGTCGACATGCCGATCAAGTCATACTCCAGCGGCATGAAGGCGCGGCTGGCGTTTGGCGTCAGCATGGCCATCGATTTCGATTATTACCTGATCGACGAGGTCATTGCCGTTGGCGACGCTGCCTTCAAGAAAAAATGCCACCGCGTCCTGTCGGAGCGGCGGCAGAAATCGACGATCATCCTCATCTCACACAGCAACGGGCTGTTGAAGGAGTTTTGCGAGGTCGGCGGCCTGTTGCATGAAGGCTGCCTGAAATTTTTCCCCAGCATTGATGATGCGATCCGCGAACACGAAAGGAACCAGGACAGGCTCATCTGACGGCGCCGGAGATCGACCCCGGCACCACGCGGTTAATCAGACAGGGGGTAATAATGCCGGAGAAAGGTCAGGCATCATGGTCTGAAACCGAAATAGTGAGAACGGATCTTTTCTATTTCACCGGTTTCATACGCCCGGATCACAGCGATGGATGCTGGCCTTGTCAATTCGCTGTTCAGGTTGAAGGCGAAGCCATACTTGTCCGGCTGGAACGTATTCCCGACGACACTGACGGGAAGGTCCGGATTGGAATGCGCGAAATATTCGAGAACCGGACTATCACCGATAATCGCGGTGATCTCCTCATTCTGCAGTGCCTCGATCGCATCTCTTGCGTGATCAAACGGCTTGGCCCGGATTGAAGAGGCGTTTGCATATTGCTGCGAGACGCTGCCCGCGCGCGCGCCGACAATGGTTCCCTGCAAATCTGCGACACTGTTGATCTGGCTGGTCAGATGGGCCGCAGTCATGACGCTCGTTATCGTCGAGGTCATATAGGCCACGACAGCAACCCCGCAAACCATCCACAAAGCCGCGAACATCTTTCCGAACGATCCAAACAGATGCTTGTGAGACGTTTTTCCGGAGGTTGCGACCGACATCACGTGATAGAAGCTGTCGGCCATACCCTGCCCCCATCTACGCGTGAAATCCCTGTCAAATTTTCGATCGAACAGCGTGAGAATTACGGTCGCCGCCACGATAATGGCAAGCAGCCAGAGATAGGCATCGAGGTGCCCCGCTTCCCCGAGGTCGTTGATGACACTCCAGAAGCCGCCGTCGGCCTGTTTGTTGACCATCACACGCAAGCCGGCATCATACCAGGGATGGGAAAAGTCGAGGATCCTGGCGCGTTCTTCCGTGATGCTGAGATTGGTGACGGCAGCATCGACAGCACCCGACGCAACGGCATCAACGAGTTCCCTATAATTCCGGAACTCCTGATAAACGGGCTTCACACCAAGCTGCGGAGAAATATGTTCCCACAATTCTATCGCCATGCCGGTAAAGCCGTCGCCATCCTGCATCACAAAGGGCGGACTGACATAGATGCCAACCTTGATGGCTTTGGCTGCTGAAGGCGCCTCCTGGGCGTGTGCTCCAAAGGCGGAACTGAAGCTCAACACCAGGAATGTCAAAACAAGATATCGAAAAATTCTTTTCAAAACAAAGGGCATCTTACCAGTCGCAATGTCGTTATTAAGATGTAGTGGCAACGAAGGCACTTTTGCCACGGAAATATTACAAAATGGTTGTTCAGTTCAGGCAAAATCCAAGCAAATCCAGTTTCGGTTCGCCGCTCGATCAACAATGTCGGCAACAATGCCGGGCATCGCGAAATTGCGCTGCCCTTGTCAGCGAAGACGATAGTGGGAAACTTGAACCGTCAATTCCAACAAGAGGGAACACGGATGAAAGCCGACAAGCTGATACCAAGCCTCCTGCTGACAACAATCATTTTTGCGCCTGCCAGCGCGTTTGCCGAAGCTGAACCGGCTAACGTTGCGTTCGTGGCTTCCCATTCGGCATTGACTTCGCCGGTTATGAGAGGAAAATGTCTTCCTATGCCTCACCAACAACATAAGGGGGCACCCGCTATGACAATTGCAAGAAAACTTCAGGACTATATCGACGGCGAGGGTATCGCCTACGACACTATCGCTCACCACCGCACGGCAACAACCAGCCAGTCGGCACAGGCGGCACATGTTCCGGGCAGCAGACTGGCCAAATCCGTGGTCGTGCATCACGAAATGGGCTATGTTCTAGCCGTTGTTCCAAGTACGCACCGGATCGAGCTTTCCACGTTGCAGGATGTGATGAACAGGCGTCTCGGCCTCGCCTCGGAGGAGGAGATCGGCACACTTTTCGCCGATTGCGACATTGGTTCAGTGCCACCCATCGGGTCTGCCTACGACGTGCCGGTGATCCTCGACGAAAACCTAGGCGACGCCAACGACGTCTATTTCGAAGGTGGTGACCACAAGACGCTGGTGCATGTCAGCGGACCCAACTTTCGCAGCCTGATGAAGGATGCGCAGATCGCCCGCTTCAGTCACCTGGCGTAAATGTCGAGTTTCAGATCGCGCGCCTCGCCGTCTCCAACGCGGAGGTGACGCTTGCTGTGGTGGCGAGATAGCACCAGTCTCAGGTGCCGGAAGCCGCGCTTCCGCCCTATGATTCTCAAATTTATTGATGATTCATGTCGAGTCACACGATAAATTTCCTTTGACATCATTCTAAGTCATTGAAAAAACATATCAAATTTACCTGATTTCAGATAAATTGCTTTTTTTGCCAAGGTATTTTGCCCCTGGCTGTCAACGAGTTGACAATGGCGAAGCGTGCGCCGTCCAGAAGGCCGGTGACATCAATCAGAACGGTCGGTGCATTCCGATGAGAATCGGCCTCGTTTATTCAAAATCGTACGGCGCAGACCTTCGAAGTAGGGGGCGTCAACGGGTTTGGATGGGAGTGATGACGCACGTTCCATAAGTAGATCGCGCAGCTGTACGCGATCTCGTTCACGGTGAAGTAATTGAAGAATATACTCGTTGCTCGTGTCGTATCCCTGCCTTGAAGCCTGATGAACAACAAAGTTTCTAAGCTCTTCGGACAGGGAAATCTTCAACGTGCTCATACAGGCACGATAATACAATGACGAAAATCTGCAAGGCGTGGGGACGCGACAGTGGTCAGGCTACGACACTCGGAGTTGGAACCGTATGCCGAATTTGCGATTAACGTTGATTTTGTTGTTCACTGTCTGAGTATGTCCCATCAAGCGGTCGCTGGTCTCGGACGTCGGAAAAGTCGTCACCGAGTGCATCTCTCCAACAGGCCCGTACTTCTGGCCCAGACCGCGGCTAACTTCGCCAGCAGCAACGGCGGCAAGAATGGCGCGAATTTCGGCTTCCGCACTCCTGTTGTGTTCTTTTCGCTCGCCGCGTGATGGCGGCATGGACAAGGTCGGGAACGTTGCGAACGGTAAAATTGGCCATGCTTTTCTCCCTGAACTCTACGAATATCGATCAGTGCATAGACCCTGATATGGTTCGAATGAGGTAACTCGTACCCGGTTCCGGCCGATTCGATGATATCAGATGATCATATGTTGTTGTAGGAAGGGTGTCGTGGATTTGGGGGCGTTTGGCGACAAGGAATAGGTTTAATTTGAGATCAGAGAAGAAAAGTATTGATCTGCAAATCTCGGAGCTGATGAAATCCGCCCGCGTACCTAGTCTGTCGATGTTCACTTCCCGAGACGGATCGGAGGATATTCGCGCCGTCGGGGTTCGAAACACTAGGGTCCGGGCTCACTACAGCCACCAGATGACGGCGGCGGCAAGGCTGATAGCGCCCATGAAGTTTTTGATGTTGCGGTCGAAACGGGTTGCGATGCGTCGCCAGTCTTTGAAGCGGCAGAACATGCGCTCGATAATGTTGCGCTGCTTGTAGACAGCGCGGTCATAGTCGTACT
>JBOHIW010000022.1:0-93695 GCA_050726055.1 Phyllobacterium sp.
GAGCGAACCGTCGAAACAACATGGAGACGTATCGGCGAACGCCTCAAGGCCTTCAGTCCGCAGGAATGCTCAAACTACCTCAGACATGCCGGCTATGGTGCAGAGTAGACCTGACAGACTCTAGCTGTTGCGCTTGCGGGCGGCCAGCGTGCGCAGGCGCAGGGCGTTGAGGCGGATGAAGCCCGCAGCGTCCTTCTGGTCGTAGGCGCCGCGGTCGTCCTCGAACGTCACCAGCGCGTCATTGTAGAGCGACTTCGGCGACTTGCGGCCGGTGACGATGACATTGCCCTTGTAGAGTTTCAGGCGAACCGTGCCTTCGACGTCTTCCTGGCTCTTGTCGATCATGGCTTGCAGCATTTCGCGCTCCGGCGAGAACCAGAAGCCATTGTAGATCAGTTCGGCATAGCGCGGCATGAACTCATCCTTCAGGTGCGCCGCGCCCCGATCCAGCGTGATCGATTCCATGGCGCGGTGGGCTGCGAGCAGAATCGTGCCGCCGGGCGTTTCGTAGACGCCGCGCGACTTCATGCCGACAAAGCGGTTTTCCACCAGATCGAGACGGCCGATGCCATTGTCGCGACCGAGATCGTTGAGCGCCTTGAACAGCGTTGCCGGAGACATGGCCTTGCCATTGATGGCAACCGGATCGCCCTTCTCGAAGGCAATCTCGATGTCTGTCGCCTGATCGGGCGCATCCATTGGAGAAATCGTGCGCATGTGGACGTATTCGGGTGCTTCAGTCCATGGATCTTCCAGAACCTTGCCTTCCGACGAGGAGTGCAGAAGGTTGGCGTCGACCGAGAACGGCGCCTCGCCGATCTTGTCCTTGGTCACCGGGATCTGGTGCTCGCGGGCGAAATCGATCAGGTCGGTACGGGACTTGAAGGCCCAGTCGCGCCATGGGGCGATGACCTTGATGTCGGGGTTGAGGGCGTAGGCCGACAGCTCGAAGCGCACCTGGTCATTGCCCTTGCCGGTGGCGCCATGTGCAATGGCGTCCGCGCCGGTCTTCTCGGCGATCTCGACAAGATGCTTGGAGATCAGCGGGCGGGCGATGGATGTGCCAAGCAGGTAGACGCCCTCATAGACGGCATTGGCGCGGAACATGGGGAAAACGAAGTCGCGAATGAACTCCTCGCGGACATCCTCGATGTAGATTTCCTTGATGCCGAGCATCTCGGCCTTCTTGCGCGCAGGCTCCAGCTCTTCGCCCTGGCCGAGATCGGCGGTGAAGGTGACGACTTCAACACCGAGTTCGGTCTGAAGCCATTTCAGGATGATGGATGTATCGAGGCCGCCCGAATAGGCGAGAACGACTTTCTTGACGTCTTTCCACTTGTTCATGATGTTTCCCGGTCATTTGCGGCCCGAACGGGCCTGATAATTCGCCAGACAGAGCTGTTGCCGGTCTTTTATCAGGTGCAGCGTTCTTCGCAAGCAGATTGCCGCCGCGATCGAAAATTCAGGTGGCGCGGAAGACGGGTTCGCGTTAGCTTCCGCTATCTTCTCCAGGAGCCGCAGCATGAACTTCATTCCGGAATGGTCAATCCTGATCCAGTTCGCCATCGCCACTTTCATTCTCTCGATTACCCCCGGTCCGGACATGACGCTGTTTGTCGGGCGGGCTCTGAATGAGGGTAAGGCTGCCGGTTTCGCCTGCATGCTCGGCGCGAATACCGGCATCATCATTCACACGACCATGGTTTCCATCGGGCTTTCGGCGCTGATCGTTGCCTCGCCCAAGGCGTTCTTTCTGCTCAAGACCGCCGGTGGCGGCTATCTGATCTGGCTGGCGTGGCAGGCGATCCGCAATGGCTCGGCCTTCTCTCCGGAAAAGACAGAGACGAAAGGGCACACGCTGTTCCAGAACTGGGCGACGGGGCTGGGCATCAATCTGCTCAATCCGAAGATCATCATCTTCTTCATGACGTTCCTGCCGCAATTCGTTTCCTCGAACGACCCGCATGCGCCCGGCAAGCTGTTTTTCCTCGGGCTGTTGTTCATCCCTCTCGCCCTGCCGTTCACCGCACCGATGGTGGTCGCGGCGGATCAGTTCGCGGGATTGCTCAAGAAAAGCCCGAAGGTGACGCGGGCGATCGACTGGCTGTTTGCGGGCGTGTTTTCAGCTTTCGCGCTGAAAATCTTCATGACGCAGGCGAAATAGGCCCGTTGCCGGTGCGCCCGGCGCTGCGCCCCGCGACAAGCCAATAGGCGAGGCCGCCAACGGCGCCCGCTGCCGCCGCCACGGCCGACAGGCCGATATCGGGCTGGCTGTCGACGAGCCCGAAACCGGACCAGAACAGAGCGGCAATGGCGGCAATCGCGCCGGTGACGGCGTAATAGAGCCAATCGCGCTTGGCGGTGAATTCACCGAACAGAATGACCAGAGCCGTCGGCGCGAAAGCATGGTAGCCGATGAAGCCTGCCAGAACCGGCACGGAAACGAACAGGCCAAGCTGCAACAATTCCCGTTCGAGGCCCGCCTGCTGAAAGCCGCCAAACAGCAGGATATTGATGAAAAGCGATGCCGCCAGCATCGAGGCGATAAAGCCGATCAGGATCAGCAACAGGCGGACAATCAGGCCCATCCGGTTTCAGTCCTCGCCGTGATTGGCGATCATGGCGGCCTCGAAGGCGAGACGGTCGACCTTGCGCATGCGCTCGGATTCCGATTTCAGCTGGCCGCAGGCGGCGAGAATGTCGCGCCCGCGCGGCGTGCGGATCGGAGACGCGTAGCCGGCATTGTTGACGTAGTCGGCGAATTTCTCGATCTGCTCCCAGTCGGAGCACTGGTAGTTCGCGCCCGGCCACGGATTGAAGGGAATGAGGTTGATCTTCGCCGGAATGCCCTTGAGCAGGCGCACCAGTTCCTTCGCGTCTGCCAGCGAGTCGTTGATGTCCTTCAACATCACATATTCAAAGGTGATGCGCTTGGCGTTGGAGAGGCTCGGATAGGCGCGGCAGGCGTCGAGCAGTTCCTTCAACGGGTATTTCTTGTTGATCGGCACCAGAATGTCGCGCAGATCGTCGCGCACCGCATGCAGCGAGATGGCCAGCATGACGCCGATTTCCTCGCCGGTGCGATAGATTTCCGGGACAACACCGGACGTTGAAAGCGTGATGCGCCGTTTGGAAAGCGAAAGGCCGTCGCCGTCGGAAGCGATCAGCAGCGCCTTCTTCACTTCCTCGAAATTGTAGAGCGGCTCACCCATGCCCATCATGACGATGTTGGTGATCTTGCGTCCCTCGGAGGGGACGATTGCGCCGTCCGGCGTGTTCTTGTCCGGGAAATCGCCCAGGCGCTCACGCGCGGTGAGCAATTGGGCCAGAATTTCTTCCGCCGTCAGGTTGCGGACGAGCTTCTGCGTCCCGGTGTGGCAAAAGGAGCAGGTGAGGGTGCAGCCGACCTGGCTGGAAATGCACAGCGTGCCGCGGCCTTCCTCGGGGATGTAGACGGTTTCGATCTCGACCGGACGGCCAGCGCCGCGCGGGGGAAAGCGGAACAGCCACTTGCGGGTGCCGTCATTGGAAATCTGCTCATCGACGATCTCAGGACGTGAAATCGTGAAATGCCCGGCCAGCAGGGCGCGCAAATCCTTGGAGATGTTGAGCATGTCGGCGAAGTCGGAAACGCCGCGCACATAAAGCCAGTGCCAGAGCTGGCTGACGCGCATTTTCGCTTGCCGCTCGGGCACGCCCACCTTGATCAGTTCCTCGGCCATTTCAGCGCGCGGCAGCCCGATCAGCGACGGTTTCTCAACCAGTCGAGGGCGGTTTGCGGTGCCGGGCATGGCTGGCCGGGCGGTGGGGTCGAACACGTCAAGAGTTGCGGACATGGGCTGTTCTTCGGGAACCTGTTGTTTCAGAAGCCGGGCGTTTGACCAATGCGGCGGCGATCAATGCCGCGCGGCGGTGGCGATACATGATACACGGGAACGCTGCTTCAATCGCGGCCTGATAGCACGTTCTTCCATTTTCGTCACGGTCATATAGAGCGCGAATGGCAGAAATGCAAAAAGGCCGGGAGTTCCCGGCCCAATCGTCGCTATCGGATGCGAATATTACTTGCAGCTTGAAATCGCGTTGATCGCGGCTGAAATGCCCTTCAGGGAGAAGGTATAGCTGGTTGGCGTGCCGCGCTTCGACTTCGCGTTGATCTTCAGCGTGCTGCCGGCCTTCAGAGCGGCCACAAGCTGCGGCTCCTCGGCGGCGTTTTCCATCCAGCCGGACTTGCCGTTGACGAACATGTTGAAATTCTTGCCGTCAATCGTCACCACGACCTTGGAATTGGCCTGAAGCTCGTAGCCTGCCATGAATTGCGGCTCAAAGCTGACGTTCTGGCCGGGCTTCTGGCTGACGAGGAAGAAATTGTCGCCATGATCAACGCTGGTTGGCTGTTTTTCGGTCGGCACGGACAGGACATAGCAAACCTTGCCATTGCCCGCCTGATAGCTGTAGGCGCCCCATGCGTTGAACTGGCTGATCTGGCTCGGTGTCTGCGCAAGAGCTGTACCCGCCAGCCCAAAGAGGAGCACGGAGGTCGCTACGATTGATTTTCCAAGCATTTTTCCTACCGGTTTTTGTCGTTCACTTCAAATTCAGAATCGGGAAGACCATGTTTCCACGCTTCTTCCCGTTTGGTTCCCCTTAATTTGACTTAATCTGGGTTACCAAAACGTGAAGATGTAACAGAAACTTTCACCCCGAAAATGGATGTGATGTGTCAAGCCCTTCCCGGCGAGTTGAGCCAAAGAAAAAAGGCGAGAGTTTGACTGAAATGACAAGCAAATGTGATCGTCGGTTAAACCGAAGGGCGGTTGCGACCGGGAATCTCCTCGGCGAGAGCCTTTTTTGCCGCTTCGCGGTGCGCCGGTTTGATGTTTTTGCTGATCGCCGCGATGGCCGCCGTGAGCACGGCCATATCATCGCCGAAACCGATGCCGATGAAAATATCGGGGATGAAATCGAGCGGCAGCACGAAATAGGCGAGTGCGGCCAGCAGGATGCCGCGCACGCGGCCGGGCGTCTGCGGATCGAGTGCGCAGAAATAGGCTGCCACAACGTCTTCCATGAAAGGAACATTGCGACCGACTTTCTTCACCGTCTGCCAGAATTTCGCGCGTACGCGCTGTTCGCGGCGATTTTGCTCATCCGCGTTTCCCGGCTCCAGTATCTCACCTATCTTGACGTCGTCCATTTCTCTTCCATCATGGCCCGAAACAGGGCATCAGCCCAACGACATGGGAATGATCCGCTTGCGTTGCAAGATGCGCGCTTCCGCCAATCCATCAGAACCCGCCAGCCAGAACCCTCATAATCAGGACATTGAGATCGATCATGCACGAACGCAATAGCAAGGCCATCCTCTTTGTCTGCCTTGGCAATATTTGCCGCTCCCCGCTTGCGGAAGGCGTGTTCCGCGCCGTTGTCGAAGCTCAGGGAAGGGGCGGGGAGTTCCTGATCGATTCCGCCGGAACCAACGGCTACCATACGGGCGAGGCGCCGGACCGGCGGTCGATTGCCGTTGGTCGCCAGCATGGGGTGGATATTTCCGGCCAGCGCTGCCGCCAGTTGAAAGCGGATGATTTTACGCGGTTCGACCTCATCCTCGGGATGGACCGAAACAATGTGAAATCAATCGAAGCGCGGCGGCCTCGGAACGGCGCGGCCAAAGCCATGCTGTTTTGCGATCTTGCACTGAATGAGCCGCTGGATATCCCCGACCCCTATTATGGCGGAGCCGAGGATTTCGAGGTCGTTTATCGCATGATCCGCGCGGCGTCCGAAGGACTGTCGAAAGCGCTATAGGGCCGGCGTTGTGCATGCAGAGGCCAGGCTTCCTCGATGATATAGGGGCCGCCGCCGATGGAGTCGCGTGACGACATCAACACGAAACGGCCGATCCTGAAGGGGAGGCTGGCGAAGTTTCCACGCGCCGAAAGATAGCTGGCGACGTCGTCAACCTTGGCGTTGCGCAACCGCGCGATGGTGACGTGCGGCGTGAATTTTCGCGGATCGGGCGGCAGGCGCAACCTCTGGCAGATGCGTTCGATTTCGGCCTGAAGCGCGGTGAGCGGCGCGGAGGGGGCGACGGCCGCGAAAACGCTGTGCGGCTTTTTCGAGCCGAAGGAACCCACGCCGGAAAGCGTCAGCGTAAACTCCGGCCGGTCGACCCGGTCCAGCGCATTGGCGATCTCGTCGGCGACATGGCCTTCGACATCACCGATAAAACGCAGCGTTATGTGGTAATTCTCGACGTCGACCCATCGGGCACCGGGTAAACCGCCGCGCAGGAGCGACAGGGAGAGTGCGGCATCCCTCGGGATTTCGAGAGCAGTGAAGAGTCGCGGCATGGCTATCTCCTCGAATCGATTTGCCCCTCCAGCGAATCACCGAACGGCCTTTGGGGCAAGGTGTTTTTGTCCACACCCCCTGTTGGCGAAATCACAATCCGCTTTTTGTCCCGCCGATGACCTCTTCGGCAAGTGGCAGGAAACCTTCGACCATGCGCGCCACGCCCTGCGCATTCGGGTGCATCCCGTCCTCCAGCAGCATGGGCTTCTGCGCCGTCACGCCATCAAGGAAAAACGGGTAGAATGGCAGGCCGTATTTCTCCGCCAGACGCGGATAGATAGCGTTGAAGGCCTTGCCATAGTCCTCGCCCATATTGGGCGGCGCAAACATTCCGGCGAGAATAACGCCGGTATTCCGCGCTTTCAGCCGCTTGATCATTTCGTCGAGATTCTTTTCCGTGATGTCCGGCGAGATGCCGCGCAGTGCATCATTCGCGCCGAGTTCGAGGATCACCAGATCGGTGCCGTCGGGAACAGACCAGTCCAGCCGGGCAAGCCCGCCGGTCGTCGTGTCCCCCGAAACACCGGCATTGGCGATGGAAATGTCAAACCCCTTCTCCTTCAATGCTTTTTCCAGCTGCTGCGGAAAGCCCTCGTCGGGTCCGAGCTGATATCCGGCCATAAGGCTGTCGCCGAAACCGACGATGGATATGGTTTCGGCGGAAGCGCCATTTTTCCCGGACACGGCATTTTGCCCGGACACGTCATTTTGATTGGCCATGGCCGCCATCGGTGCGGCAATGAAAAGAAACGCGCCAAGAATGCCGGAAACCACAGCGCGCAAGCGATGCGCCTGAAAGATTGGCCAGAAAAACTGACAGGGAACAGGTTTGAAACTCATCGGCGGACGCCCATATCTCGGAGAACGGTTTTTTCGGCATTTTGCCCCATCTTGTTCATATAGGAAGCCATTTTCGTGACACTACCCGTCATCCACCTCGATAATATCGATCTGACATTGGGAAGCGGCGCGTCCACCGTGCATGTGCTGAAGGGCATGTCGATCGACATAGAGGCGGGAAAATCAGTCGGCATCGTCGGGCCATCGGGCTCCGGAAAGTCAACGCTGCTGATGGTTCTGGCGGGTCTTGAGCGCGTTGATTCCGGTACGGTAACGATTGCCGGTTCCGTTCTCAACGGCATGAGCGAAGACCAGACGGCAGCCTTTCGCGGGCGCAATGTCGGTATTGTTTTCCAGTCGTTTCATCTGATCCCCAATATGACGGCGCTTGAGAACGTCGCCGTTCCCCTCGAACTCGCAGGGCGCGCGGACGCCTTCGACGTGGCGGCACGCGAGTTGCTGGCGGTGGGGCTGGGGGAGCGCATGAACCACTATCCGGGGCAGCTTTCCGGGGGCGAGCAGCAACGCGTCGCAATCGCGCGGGCACTGGCGCCATCGCCGAAAATCCTGATCGCCGATGAACCGACAGGCAATCTCGATACGGTTACGGGTCGCCAGATCGCCGACCTGCTGTTCGACAAACAGGAGGAATACGGGCTGACGCTGGTGCTGGTTACGCACGATCCTTCGCTGGCCGCGCGATGCGACCGGGAAATCCGCGTGCGTTCGGGGCGCATCGAAACGGCCACGGCGAAGGAAGCGGCAAGACTGGCGGAAAGCGTGTGAGCATGGCTCTGGCAGGCACATCGACCTCCCTGCGTCTGGCGACGCGTTTTGCCCTGCGCGAAATGCGGGGCGGGCTTTCGGGATTCTATATTTTTCTCGCCTGTATCGCACTGGGCGTCGCGGCGATCGGCGGCGTGAATTCCGTCGCGCAATCCATATCCGCGGGCATTTCCACGCAAGGGCAATCGATTCTCGGCGGCGACATGCGCTTCCAGCTTAATCAGCGGGAGGTCACAGACGCAGAAAGGGCGTGGCTCAAGGAGAAGGGCGCACTGGCGGAAAGCGCCAATATGCGCTCCATGGCGCGCCTGCCCGATGGCTCGGATCAGTCGCTGGTGGAAGTGAAGGCGGTCGATCAGGTTTATCCCCTTTTCGGCGCTCTCGAAATCCAGCCTGTAATGGACATGCCGTCGCTGTTCAGCCAGCGCGACGGAGCCTATGGCGCGGCCGTGGCGCCCATTTTCCTTGACCGGCTGGGGTTGAAACTCGGCGATCGCGTCGCGCTCGGGCAGGGCGTGTTCGAACTGCGTTCCCTGATCGTGAACGAGCCTGACGCGCTGTCGGAAGGGTTCGGTTTTGCCCCACGTTTTCTCGTTTCGCTCGACGGATTGAGGGCATCGGGGCTTGTGCAACCGGGGAGCCTTGTCGAGTACAGCTACAAGATTGCGCTGGAGCCTGGCTCCACGCAGGCGCGGATCGAGGCTATCCGCGCCGAAGCGCAGGAGCGCTTTCCGGAGGCGGGATGGAGCATCCGTTCGCGCAACAATGCCGCTCCCTCTCTCTCCAACAATATCGAGCGGTTTTCGCAATTCCTCACGCTGGTCGGGCTGACTGCGCTCATCGTCGGCGGCGTCGGTGTCGCCAACGCGGTTCGCGCCTATCTCGATGGCAAGCGCGGCGTGATCGCAACGTTCAAATCCGTGGGCGCGTCCGGCGATTTCGTGCTGATGATTTATCTGATCCAGATCACGATCATTGCCCTGATCGGCATCGCTGTCGGATTGGTTCTCGCGATGCTCATGCCCTATGCGGCGGCAATAGCCCTCTCGACGCTCCTGCCGATTGCTTCGCAAGGCGGGTTTTATCCCGGTGCGCTGCTCTGGGCGACGCTGTTCGGGCTGCTGACGGCGCTTGCCTTTGCCGTCATGCCGCTTGGCCGCACGCGCGATATTCCCGCAACCGCCCTCTTCCGCGAGCAGGGCTTCGATCCGCACGGTTGGCCGCGCCTTCCCTATATCGCCATTGCTGCCGCTCTGGTGGCCTTGCTGGCGGGTCTTTCGATCTATTTCGCCTATGATCGCCGTATTGCGCTGACCTTCATGGGCGCGACGGCTTTTGCCTTCGTCGTGCTGCGCATTGTTTCCTGGTGCGTTCAGGCGCTGGCGCGGCGCGCTCCGCGTGTGCGCTCGACCGCCTTGCGCCTCGCCATCGGCAATATTCACCGGCCCGGCGCGTTGACGCCCTCGGTCGTTCTGTCGCTGGGGCTGGGCCTGACGCTTCTTGTGACGCTTGCGCTGATCGACGGCAACCTGCGCCGCCAGCTTGCGGGCAACCTGCCGGAACGGGCGCCGAATTTCTTCTTTGTCGATATCCAGTCGAGCGAGATCGACGGTTTCACGAAGCTGCTGGAGGATACGGCTCCCGACGGCAAGGTGGTGAGCGCTCCCATGCTGCGCGGACGCATCATCGCCTTCAACGGGACCGATGTGACGAAGCTGACCATCCCGCCAGACGGAGCATGGGTGTTGCGCGGCGACCGCGGCATCACCCATGCGAAGAACGTGCCTGAAAATTCGACGCTTTCGGAAGGTGCATGGTGGCCGGCTGACTATACGGGCGAGCCGCTGGTTTCTTTCTCGGCGCAGGAGGCGCGGGAACTCGGCCTGAAGCTCGGAGACACCGTCACAGTCAATGTGCTCGGACGTAACGTCACTGCACGGATCGCCAATTTTCGCGAAGTCCAGTGGGAATCGCTGGCGATCAATTTCGTTATGGTCTTTTCGCCCAACACGTTCGCTGGCGCGCCGCACGCGTGGCTCGCGACGCTGCTCGACAGTTCCGCCACGCCGCAAGAAGAGGCCCATATATTGCGCGAAGTGACGAAGGCATTTCCGTCGGTGACATCCGTGCGGGTGAAGGACGCAATCGAGATTGCCAATGAACTGGTCGCCCAACTGGCAACGGCCATCCGCGCCGCCGCAGGTGTCGCGCTGATCGCGTCCATTCTCGTTCTGGGCGGTGCACTGGCGGCGGGCAATCGCGCGCGGGTTCACGACGCCGTGGTGCTGAAAACGCTGGGGGCCACGCGCGCCACGCTCATCCGGGCCTTCTCGCTGGAATATATGCTGCTCGGCATCGCCACCGCCGTATTTGCGCTTCTGGCAGGGGGAGTGGCGGCGTGGTTCGTGGTTTCGCGAATCATGACGCTGCCATCGACCTTCCTGCCCGAAGTTGCCGTTATGACGGTCATTCTGGCCCTGTTGTTGACCGTCGGCTTCGGCCTTGCGGGCACGTGGCGGGTTCTCGGACACAAGGCCGCACCCGTCCTGCGCAATCTTTGAGCAATTTTGCGATAAAATCGACGCGATCACGTCACTTCTTACCCATGTAAGGTCTTGTTATCAGAAAAAAGAATCCCCATAATCTCATCTGAGGCATGCTGGACGTCCCGCCAGCGGCGCCTGGGCGCAAGCCCGACACCGGACGGGACATCGCAACTGAGGAACTATCATGGCTGACTATCGCAACATTCCGACCCAGGGCCAATATGGCACCCGCGTCGATACAGGTATCGATGAGGGGCTTCGCAGCTACATGCTGCGGGTCTACAATCTTATGGGTATCGGTCTTGCCGTCACTGGTATTGCCGCGCTCGTAACCGCATATCTCGCACAGACGAACCCCGCCTTCGCGCAACTGCTTTATGCAAGCCCGCTGCGCTGGGTCATTATGCTGGCACCTCTCGGCGCAGTGTTCTTCCTGAGTTTCCGCATCGAAAAAATGAGCGTTTCCGCAGCGAGCACGACGTTCTTCGTCTATGCCGCACTGGTCGGTCTTTCGCTGTCGTCGATCTTCCTCGTCTTTACGGGGCAGAGCATCGTTCGCACCTTCTTCGTGACCGCCGCGTCCTTCGGCGCGCTGTCGCTATACGGCTACACGACCAAGCGTGATCTTTCCGGAATGGGCTCGTTCCTGTTCATGGGCCTGATCGGCCTGATTCTGGCTTCCGTGGTCAACATCTTCCTTGGCTCGACCGCGCTGCAGTTTGCAGTATCGGTGATCGGCGTGCTGATCTTCGCCGGCCTGACCGCCTACGATACGCAGCAGATCAAGGAAATGTACTATGAAGGCGATGCGGCGGACACCGCTGGCCGCAAGGCGATCATGGGTGCGCTGCGCCTGTATCTCGACTTCATCAATATGTTCATGTTCCTGCTGCAGTTCCTGGGCAACCGCGAATAACAGCTACGGAATGGTTGAATTCGAAAGGGCAGCGGCAACGCTGCCCTTTTCTTTTGTGCAAAACAGGCGCAGAAAATGAAGCGTAAAAACGCTAATGGATTTCCCGGCCGATGATCCCTTCCATGCCCGATATTCTTGTTCGTTCCGCCACGCTGGCCGATCTTCCGCAGATCACGTCCATCTATGAAGACGCCGTTCTTCACGGTGCCGCAACCTATGAACTCGACCCGCCGGATCTGGCCGAAATGACCAACCGGTTTCAGACGCTGACCACGACCGGATTTCCCTATCTCGTTGCGGAAAGCGAAGGCGTCGTTCTTGGCTATGCCTATGCCAGCTATTTCCGCGCCCGCCCGGCCTATTTCTGGGGGGCGGAGGACTCGATCTACATCCTGCCGTCAGCAAAGGGCAGGGGTATCGGCAAGCTGCTTCTGCGCCATCTGATCGATGCCTGCGAGACGCTGGGCTTCCGGCAGTTCATTGCCGTTATCGGTGACGGTTCGCCGGACAGCGCGTCCGTCAGGCTGCACACGGCCATGGGGTTCGAGCATAGCGGTACGATCAAGGGATCGGGGTTCAAGCATGGTCGCTGGCTTGATACGGTCATCATGCAGCTGGAACTGAACGGCGGGACAAAAACGCTCCCGCAAAACCCGCCATTGGGCTGACGGAGCGGCACATCGGCAAGTGCGTTCCGGCCCTATGCCTTCACAAGCCTGAGGGACTTGTCCAGAACGCGGAGGACGTGGCCGAGTTCATGCCCGCGCTTGAGGATCATGCCACCGGCGGAAACCACGGAGTATGCGCCCTGCTTTCGCGCAAGCCGGGGGTTTTTCTCGACGCGGTAAAGCGGGGTCTCGCTGCTGCGCCTGAAAATCGAGAACACCGCCTTTTCATTCATGTGGTCGATGGCGTAATCCTTCCATTCTCCCGACGCGACCATGCGCCCATAGATCCGAAGAATGGAGTCGAGTTCCCTGCGGTTGAATGTGACCGGCGCGGCGCGGGCCCCGTGAAAATTCACCGCGATCAGGTTCTCCCCTTCGGGCGTATTGTCTCCACTGGAACTTTCGGTCATGGCGACCTCTTTCGCGACAGTTTCATGACGCAAGGTTGCCCTGTTTACTTCGATTTATCAATAGTTGTTCGGAAAATCGGGCTTCTCGCGAATGGTAAACATGTCGTAAAGAGGCCGCCGGACCTATGGTCACGAAACGATACGCGATGTTGTCACAGGTGAATGTCGGACACAATTACGCCACAACTAATACGCAATCCCGCCTGAATTTGACATCAGCATGACCCTGTTGCCTGAGATGGTTCGGTCTAGGTCTGCCCGACACCCCAAGCCCCCCGCCCAAACGGGCATTCACTGGGCCGAGCCGATCCAGTCTCCAAAAGGCAACATGCCCCAAGAATTCAGGCCGGATGAAACATCCGGCCTGTTTTTATTCGGGGATGCTGCGAAGCGGTCACGGCGCTTTCGTTTGGCTGTCCTTGCTCCCGTATTCTCCGGCGGGCATGATCGATGCGCCGATAATCGGGCCAGGACGTCCTTCGCCGAGCATTTCCTGAAGCAGAACGGCGCAACCCGCAGCTTTCTTGATCGCCAGCGCGCTCAGAGGGATGTCGATCTGCTGTTCCTTGCCGTCCCACATGCCGACCGTTTCGACGGTACGCACGACATTGGTATAGGTGACGGTCTTGCCCTTGTTCTCGCCCTTTTCGATCGTAATGGTCTTCTCGCCCTCGAAGTAGACCACGAGCACGTGAACCGGGTGCTCCTTCTTTTCGCCCGCGCCAAGCTTGATGATAAGCCGGTCGGGATCGCGGCTTTCCATCCTGACCGGAACGGTCAAGCCCTTGGGCGTTCCCTGCATGGCGCCGATGCGTTCGCGCACCTTTGCGGCCTTGCTGCCAATGACATGCTCGCGGCCATTGATGATCATTTGCGGCGTGTAGATGCCGTTTGTGCCCAGCGCGAGGCGATAGGCGTTCTGGCGCTCCGTGTTCTGTTCCGATCCCAGCGTGTCGCGCCAGCCGAGATAGTCCCAATAGTTGACGTGAAAGGCGAGCGCGACCACTTCGCCTTCCTCGGCAAGCTTTTCGAGCAGCGCATCGGCTGGCGGGCAGGAGGCGCAACCCTGGCTCGTGAACAGTTCAACGACGCCAACCGGGACGCCGGCCGGCTTCGCCGCAGGCTCATTGGCGCGACAGATCGTGACAAGCCCGAGCGTCGTCACGAGCAACAGGACCCCGCCCGCGAGTGCCGACCAGTTGCGGACATTCAATTTCGATGCATATCCCAAGTGAATTCCAGATATCCCGTTTGGATGCGCTTGTTGTCGCACGCATCTGCTTTTTCGCTGATTATGAGTGATAGGCAGTCACAGGATCAAGAGAAAGTCAATTTGCGGTGAACGGAAAGTGTCCGGCGCATCGGGCTGGCCATTGCTGTCCGTCCCATAAAAAAGCCGCCGGATGACCGGCGGCTTTCCATTTCAAATCATGAACCTGACGATCAGGCGGCCAGATCGCGCAGAACGTATTGCAGGATGCCGCCGTTCTTCAGATATTCCAGTTCATCGACCGTATCGATCCGGCAGATGAGCGGAACGTCCTTGACCGTGCCGTCGGAGAACTTGACGGTCGCCTTGGTCTTCTGGCGTGGCTTGATTTCGGCCAGGCCTTCGATGGTGACGATTTCGTCGCCCTTGAGGCCGAGGGACTGCCAGCTTGTTCCCTCTTCGAGGACGAAGGGAACAATGCCCATGCCAACCAGATTCGAGCGGTGGATACGCTCGAAAGACTGGGCGATCACGGCGCGGACGCCGAGCAGGTTGGTGCCCTTTGCCGCCCAGTCGCGGGACGAGCCGTTGCCGTATTCGACACCGGCGAAGATGACCAGCGGAACGCCCTCGGCGCGATACTGCATGGCGGCATCGTAGATCGAGGTTTCTTCCTTGGACGGGTAGTGGATCGTGTAGCCGCCCTCGCGGCCATTCTCGCCCAGCATGAAGTTGCGGATGCGGATATTGGCGAAGGTGCCGCGCATCATCACTTCATGGTTGCCGCGGCGGGTGCCGTACTGGTTGAAATCAAGCGGCGCGACGCCGTTGTCGGTCAGGTACTTGCCAGCAGGCGAAGCGGCCTTGATGGAACCGGCAGGCGAGATGTGGTCGGTCGTGATCTTGTCACCGAAAAGGCCGAGGACACGGGCGCCCTTGATATCGTCCACCTTGCCGGGCGTCTTGCCCATGCCGACGAAGTAGGGCGGGTTCTGCACATAGGTCGACTTGTCGTCCCATGCGTAGGTCTGGCCGGCCGGAACCTGAACCTTCTGCCAGTTGTCATCGCCCTTGAACACATCCGCATATTTTGCCGAAAACAGCTTGCGGGTGACGTTTTTGGTGATGAAATCCTGGATCTCATGCGACGATGGCCAAATGTCCTTGAGGAAGACCGGCTTGCCGTTCTGGTCTTCGCCCAGTGGCTCGGTGGTCAGATCCTTGGTGACAGAACCGGCGAGCGCATAGGCGACCACCAGCGGCGGGGAGGCCAGATAGTTGGCCTGCACGTCCGGCGAGACACGGCCTTCGAAGTTGCGGTTGCCGGACAGAACGGCAGCGGCAATCAGACCCTTTTCATTGATGGTCTTCGAGATCGGGGCAGGCAGCGGACCGGAATTGCCGATACAGGTGGTGCAGCCGAAACCGACCAGATTGAAGCCGAGCTTGTCGAGTTCGACCTGCAGGCCAGCGTTTTCCAGATAGGCTGCAACGACCTGCGAGCCCGGAGCCAGCGAGGTTTTGACCCATGGCTTCGACTTCAGGCCCTTGGCGGCCGCGTTGCGGGCCAGAAGACCGGCTGCAATCAGCACGCTTGGGTTCGAGGTGTTGGTGCAGGATGTGATCGCGGCAATCGCGACATCGCCATGACCGAGATCGTAATCTTCGCCCTCAACCGGATAACGCGCGTCGAGACCGGTGGTCTTCTTGTATTCGTTCTGCAACGAAGTGCGGAAACCGTCAGCGATGCCTTCCAGTGGAATGCGGCCTTCCGGACGCTTCGGACCAGCCATCGATGGCACGACTTCGCTGATATCGAGCTCGAGAATGTCGGTGAAGACCGGATCGGCCGAGCCCGGCTCGCGCCACATGCCCTGCGCGCGGGAATAGGCTTCGACGAGGGCGATACGCTCTTCATCACGGCCCGACACGTGCATGTAGTTGAGGGTTTCCTTGTCTACGGGGAAGAAGCCGCAGGTTGCGCCATATTCCGGACCCATGTTGCCGATGGTTGCGCGATCGGCGAGCGTCATGTTGTCGAGGCCGGGGCCGAAGAATTCGACGAACTTGCCGACAACGCCCTTCTTGCGCAGCATCTGAACGACGGTCAGAACCAGATCGGTCGCCGTGACGCCTTCCTTGACCTTGCCGGTGAGCTTGAAGCCGATGACTTCCGGCAGAAGCATGGAGACTGGCTGGCCAAGCATGGCGGCTTCGGCCTCGATGCCGCCGACGCCCCAGCCCAGAACGCCAAGGCCGTTGACCATGGTGGTGTGCGAATCGGTGCCGACGCATGTGTCGGGATAAGCGACGGTTTCCCCGTCTTCTTCCTTGGTCCACACGGCCTGAGCCAGATACTCAAGGTTCACCTGATGGCAGATGCCGGTGCCGGGAGGCACGACGCGGAAGTTCTTGAACGCCTGCTGGCCCCATTTCAGGAAGCGGTAGCGCTCGCCATTGCGCTCATATTCCAGATCCACGTTGCGCTTGAACGCCTGCGGATTGCCGAATTCGTCGACGATGACCGAGTGATCGATGACCAGATCGACGGGAACCAGCGGATTGATCTTTTCGGGATCGCCACCGAGCGAAACCATGGCGTCGCGCATTGCGGCCAGATCGACAACGGCCGGAACGCCGGTGAAGTCCTGCATGAGCACGCGGGCTGGGCGATAGGCGATTTCGGCACCTGCCTTGCCCTTGTCGGCAAGCCACTTGGCCACATTCTCGATATCTGCCTTGCGGACGGAGCGGTCATCTTCAAAGCGAAGCAGATTTTCGAGGAGGACTTTCATGGAGAAAGGAAGTTTCGATATGCCTTCGAGGCCGTTCTTTTCGGCTTCCACGAGGCTGTAGTAAACGTATTCCTTATCCCCGACTGTGAGGGTCTTGCGACATTTAAAGCTGTCAATATGAGACACGAGACTTCGTCCTTATGCTACTGGCCGGAAAACCAGGACGAACGCCTCTGCTGCGTTTCAAGGACGCGCGAAGGTGCGGGTGCAGTCATTTCCGCTGTCCGTCCCGCTGCATGGTTCAAGCGAACCAGACATCTGAGATCGGCCAAAAATGGTTTCCACACCGACCGCTGGCATGGTAGCCGCTATATAGAGAGTTTCTTAAAACTGTTCCAGACTCATATTTGGTAATTTCACTCTCTTGCGTCGAAATGTTGCGTTGGCGTCGACTATGGTTAAAAACGCAGCCAAGGGCGCGATTTGGAGGGCTGATGCGGCTTGTTGCTGACAATCTGGCGGGGGAGCGGGGCGGACATCATGTGTTTTCCGACCTGGATTTCATCGTTTCCAGCGGTGAAGCCCTGATCGTTACCGGTCCGAACGGCGCAGGAAAATCCACTTTGTTGCGAATCATCGCGGGGCTCCTGCCGAAGGCCGAGGGCGCCTTACGACTTGAGGACGCCCCCGCCGACTTCGCCACGCCTGCCGCCGCTTGCCACTATCTCGGCCATCTGAACGGGATGAAGCTTGCGCTGAGCGTCGATGAGAACCTGCGGTTCTGGCGCTCCTTCAATGGTGAACCGCATCTCGATATTCATGATGCGCTGGCCGCGGTCGATCTAGAAGGGCTTGGCCACCTGCCTTTCGGCTATCTCTCCACGGGGCAGAAGCGGCGCGCGACGATTGCGCGGCTGCTGGTCAGCCACCGGCCGCTCTGGCTTCTCGACGAGCCGACATCCGGCCTCGACAAGGCGTCGGAAAAGCGTTTCGCGTCGCTCATGCAGCGGCATCTCGCCGATGGCGGCATGATCGTTGCCGCCACCCATCTGCCGCTCGGGCTAGAGGGCGCGCGTGAACTGGCGATGCAGGGAGCGCATTGAATGGGCGGAATGGGCGCGCTTTTTTTCCGCGATTTTCGCATAGCCCTGCGTTCCGGTGGCGGCGCGCTTGTCGGAATCCTGTTCTTTCTGGCCGTCATCGCGGTCATTCCGTTCGGCGTGGGGCCGGATCTCAAGCTGCTTGGCCGCATCGGGCCGGCGATGCTGTGGATCGGCGCCTTGCTTGCGACGCTGCTCGGTCTCGACCGGCTGTTTCAGGCCGATCGCGAGGATGGATCGCTCGACCTGCTGCTTATCGGCGGCGACCGGCATATGCTGGTGCTGACGGTTCTGGTCAAGTGCCTGGCGCACTGGACGGCGACCGTGCTGCCGCTCGTCATCGCATCGCCGCTGCTTGGCCTGTTCATGAACATGGAGCCGCTGCCCATCGGCGCGACGGCGCTCACCCTTCTGGTCGGAACGCCCGCGATCACGCTGATCGGCGCTGTCGGGGCGGCTGTTGCCGTTGCGCTGCCGCGCGGCGGGCTGCTCGTTTCGGTCATCGTTTTGCCGCTCACGATCCCGGTGCTGATTTTCGGCGTTCTCGCCAGCTATGGCGCAAGCGACGCACAGGGCACTTTCATGGCGCCTTTCCTCATCCTTGCCGCAATCACCCTGTTTTTCATGGTCCTCGGACCTCTTGCCGCAGCCGCGGCGCTGCGGGCGAGTTCCGATTGACCTATATTGTTGTCACCGGCCAACACGCGGAATTGTGTTAGATCAATTGCGGGATGCGCACCGCAAGGTTATGTAGAGCCCATGAGTAACGTTGCTTCAACCGCTGCACGATGGATCGACCTCGCCAACCCGACGCGGTTTCTCGCGTTTGCGGATCGGGTTATCCCGTGGTTTATCGGTGCATCCCTTGTCATACTGGCCGCAGGCCTCTGGATGTCCTTCGCCGCCCCCGACGATTACCAGCAGGGCATGACGGTGAAGATCATGTTCATCCACGTGCCGTTCGCGTGGCTTTCCATGATGTGCTACACGGTCATGTCGATCGCAGCGCTTGGCACGCTCGTCTGGCGTCATCCGCTGGCCGACGTTTCAGCCAAGGCGGCAGCGCCGATCGGCGCTGCCTTCACCGCGCTGGCACTCATCACCGGCTCGCTCTGGGGCAAGCCAATGTGGGGCGCATGGTGGGTCTGGGATGCGCGGCTGACATCGGTTTTCGTGCTGTTCCTGATCTATCTCGGCATCATCGCGCTGACGCGGGCCATGGACGATCCGACGAAATCCGCGAAAGTGGTCGCCATCCTGACCCTTGTCGGCTTCGTCAATATCCCGATCATCAAGTTCTCGGTGGACTGGTGGAATACGCTGCATCAGCCGGCATCCGTTTTTCGCGCCGGCGGCCCGACCATTCACCCGACGCTGCTCTGGCCGCTTCTGGTCATGGCGCTCGGTTTCACCATTCTTTTCTTCGCGCTGCATATGATGGCGATGCGCAATGAAATCTGGCGCCGTCGCGTTGCCACCGCCCGCAAGCTTGCGGCGCGCAGCGCGGAGCGCAAAACCGGTGGAGCCCCGGCATGACGCATCTGGGCTATGTGCTGGCTTCCTACGGCGTTTCCGCCATCGTGCTTGCGTCCGTCATCGGCTGGATACTCATCGATCAGCGGGCGCAGAAACGCGCCATGGCCGAGCTTGAGGCGCGCGGCGTCCGCCGCCGCTCGGATACGAGGAAGGGCGCATGAGCACCGATCTTTCCACCGACAATCAGGGCAATGGAAAATCCCGCCGTCGCCTTTTCGCGCTGCTGCCCTTGCTTGCATTTCTGGCGCTTGCGGCGGTTTTCACGCTGCAACTCCTGTCTGGCCGCGACAATTCCGTCGTGCCTTCCGCGCTGATCGGCAAGCCGGCCCCGCACACGCTGCTCGAACCCTTGCCCGGCCTGACACGCGACGGCGTTCAGCTGCCGGGGCTCGACCCTGCCGCCTTCAAGGGGCAGGTCACACTGGTCAATGTCTTTGCAAGCTGGTGTCCGCCCTGCCGCGAGGAGCACCCGACATTTATGGAGCTGGCCAGGGACGGACGGTTCGGTATCGTTGGCCTGAACTACAAGGATACAAACGAGAACGCGCTTCGTTTCCTGATGGATCTCGGCAATCCCTACAAGGCGGTCGGTGTCGATGGTAATGGCCGTGCCGGGATCGAATGGGGCGTTTATGGTCCGCCGGAAACCTTCCTCGTCGGGCGCGACGGCACGATCCTTTTCAAGCATATCGGGCCGGTTATGCCCAATGTTGTGACGAAGGAATTGATGCCCGCCATCGAAAAGGCGCTCGCGGCCAAGTAAATCGAAGGCGGGCCGGTTTTGATAATGAATCGGTGGTCAGGAATGGATTCCCTGCTCAAGGCCGGGAATGACTAAGCCGGGATGTGTGTGGTTGTCTTCATCGGACAGAAACGTTGCTGAATGCTTTCAACCGCGTCCCTATCAACCAGATCGTTAATTGATTTGCCGCTCACTTCCCATCGTCATGGCCGGGCTTGACCCGACCATCCATTCCAGAACGGAGAAATCGTCCCCGACGCTGCTATTAATTGAATGGTCAGGAATGGATTCCCGGCTCAAGCCCGGGAATGACGAGAGTTGGATGCATCGTTCGTCATCAGCCGATACTGTTTCCAGCTTTATCATCGGCTGCATTAATAGCCTGGCACTTCCTTTCCATCGTCATGGCCGGGCTTGACCCGGCCATCCATGCCTGAACGCCGATGTCGCCGTTCGCGAGAAAAATCTACTTCTTCTCGCCGCCAAGCGGTTCGAGCGAGTGTTTCATGATGAGTGGCATCTGCGCGAAGGTGAACAGCAGCGTGATCGGCATGGTGCCCCACACCTTGAAGGCCACCCAGAAATCGGTCGAGAAACTGCGCCAGACCACCTCGTTCAACACGGCCAGAAACAGGAAGAACAGGCCCCAGCGAATGGTCAGCTTGCGCCAGCCTTCGGCATCCAGCTTGAAAGCGGAATCAAACACGTAGCCAAGCAGCGATTTGCCGAACAGCAAGCCGCCAAGCAGGACGGCGCCGAACAGCGTGTTGACGATGGTCGGCTTCATCTTGATGAACGTGTCGTTATGCAGCCACAGCGTCAACGCGCCGAACACAAGCACCACCGCGCCGGAAACGACCGGCATGATCGGCAGGGTGCGGGTCATGATCCATGACGCCAGCAGCGCGATGGCGGTCGCGACCATGAACAGCGCCGTTGCGATGAAAATCGGCTCGCCGATCGCGCCAAGAACGGGAAAGCGTTCCAGAAGCCATTCGCCGCGCGAATTGGCGAAGAAGAACACCAGAAGAGGCCCGAGTTCCAGCGCCAGCTTGAGCGCCGGATTGAGCTGCCTTTCCGCTGCGCGTGCCGGATCGGAAGGATCGTGCTCGAAAACCTGTGGTGTCATTCCGCAACTCCTGCAATGGCCTTGGCGAAATCACTCGCCGCGAAGGGTTCGAGATCGTCGACTTGCTCGCCGACGCCAATGAAATAGATAGGCAATTTATGCCTGGCGGAAATGGCAACGAGAATGCCGCCGCGCGCCGTGCCGTCGAGTTTGGTCATCACCAGCCCGTTGACGCCGGCGATATTCCTGAAAATCTCGACCTGATTGAGGGCGTTCTGCCCGGTCGTCGCATCCAGCGTCTGGAGAACCGTATGCGGCGCTTCCGGGTCGTGCTTGCCAAGCACACGAACCACCTTGGCGAGTTCTTCCATCAGCTCGGCCTTGTTCTGAAGGCGCCCCGCCGTATCGATGATGAGCACGTCGCTGCCCGCATCCTTGGCCTTCTGCCACGCATCATAGGCCAATCCCGCGGCATCGGCTCCGAGTTTCGAGGAGACGACCGGAGAGCCGGTGCGCTCACCCCAGATGTGAAGCTGCTCGATTGCCGCGGCGCGGAACGTATCACCCGCCGCCAGCATGACCTTGAGGCCGCCGGCGGTCAGTTTGGCGGCCAGCTTGCCGATTGTCGTCGTCTTGCCGGTGCCGTTGACGCCAACGACGAGAATGACATGCGGCTTGTGGGACAGGTCCAGCTCCAGCGGCCTGGCGACCGGAGCCAGAACCTTCTCGATCTCCGACGCCATGATCGACTGCACTTCGGCGGTCGAAATATCCTTGCCGTAGCGGCCCTGACTGAGCGCGTCGGTAATGCGCATCGCCGTTTCAAGGCCGAGATCGGCCTGGATGAGCACGTCCTCAAGATCCTGAAGCGTGTCCTCGTCCAGCTTGCGCCTGGTAAAAATGCCGCCGATGGAATCGCCAAGCTGCTGCGATGAGCGCGACAGGCCCTTGCGCAACCGCTGGAACCACGACAGCTTCGGCTCCGGCGCTGCCAACGGGGCTTCTTCCCGCTTTTCCTCGACCGACTTCGCGACTGTCACCTTCTTCGCGGGGGTGGGCTCCGGCGCGGGAGGTGGTGTTTCGGTTTCCGCCTGCGGTTCCGGTTCTGCTGCTTTGGGCTCAATGGCGGGCGCATCAACGACAGGCCCTTCCTCGGCAGGAGGCTCGACGGGCGCTGGCTCCTCCGGTGCAATCTCCGTGACAGGCTCGGCAAGGGGCGGTTCTTCGTCCGCCGGTGCGACTGCTGCTTCCTCAGCCCGGACGGCCTCAACATCGATAAATGTTTCCGGCCGCGGCTCTTCCCGTTCCTCGATAATTTCGGGCTCTTCGGTGACAGGTTCAGGCGGAGCAGGTTCTTCCGCCGCTTCAATGACGGGAGGCGTTTCAGGCTCAGCCTCGGCGAGTGGAACGGGTATCCCGTCCGACTGCGGTTCTTCAGCCGCCGTTACGGCTTCTTCCACAGCGACAGCCGGTTCAACGGCTGGGGCGGAAACCGTTTCGACGGTCTCTACGGCAACAGGCGTTTCAAGCGCTGGCGTTTCAGCAATTGGCGCTTCAACCGCGCTGTCCTGCGCATTCTCGACCGGAACATCCTCGACCTGCTTTTTGCCGAAGGAAAAGATTTTCTTGATGAAACCGAGAGCCATGAATGCTGCTTTGTCTTTCTGTTAGGCTGCCTGCCGTCCGCCATCGACGGCGATCAGCTTGTCGTCATCATGCCCGGCAATGGCGCGCTCGACAATTGTGCCGGGTTCACCGCCGTCCAGACCGACCAGAGTGAAGCCCTCGGTGCGGCCCAGGCCTTGGCGCTCGATCAGGATACGCTGCGTGCTGCCGACGAGCGACGAGAGGTGCTTGCCATAGGCCGCATCGCCAGCGGCGCGAAGCCGCGCGGCGCGTTGCTTGATGATGCTTCGGTTGACCTGCGGCATCCGGGCGGCGGGTGTGCCTTCGCGGGGGCTGTAGGGGAAAACGTGAAGATGGGTCAGGCCGCATTCCTCGACGATCCTGACGGAGTTCTCGAACATCTCTTCCGTTTCGGTCGGAAAACCGGCGATGATATCGGCACCGAACACGATATCCGGACGCAGCTTGCGCGTCTCCTCGCAGAAGCGGATGGAATCATCGCGCAGGTGACGGCGCTTCATGCGCTTGAGGATCATGTCGTCGCCGGATTGCAGCGAAAGATGCAGATGCGGCATCAGGCGCTTCTCGTTGGCGAGCGCCTCCATCAGGTCGTCGTCCGCCTCGATGGAATCGATGGATGACAGGCGCAGGCGCGCAAGGTCCGGCACCTGCGCGAGAATTGTCTTCACCAGCTTGCCAAGGCGCAGGTTGCCGGGTAGGTCGGGGCCATAGCTCGTCATGTCGACACCGGAAAGCACCACTTCCAGATAGCCATTGCCGACAAGGCGCTTGATCTGCTCGACCACCGCGCCCATGGGCACCGAGCGAGAATTTCCGCGGCCATAGGGGATGATGCAGAAGGTGCAGCGATGATCGCAGCCGTTCTGCACTTGAACGAAGGCGCGTGCCCGGCCTTCGATGGCGTCGACCATGTGGCTCGCGGTTTCGCGCACTTCCATGATGTCGTTGACGCGCACCTTCTCGAACTGGTTGACGCCAAAATCCGGCAACATGCGGTACGAATTGGATTTCAGTTTTTCTTCGTTGCCGAGAACGAGATCGACCTCGTTCATCGCCGCGAAATCGTCGGCGCCCGTTTGCGCGGCGCAGCCGGTCACGATGATGCGGGCGTCCGGGTTTTCGCGGCGCGCCTTGCGGATCGCCTGCCGTGCCTGGCGCACGGCTTCGCCCGTCACGGCGCAGGTGTTGAAAATGATCGCGCCATCCTTGAGTTGCCCAAGGCCGGCAGCGTCCGCTTCCCGCTTCATGACTTCCGACTCGTAGGTGTTGAGCCGGCAGCCGAATGTGACGACTTCAACGGCCATCAGGCTGCACCCTCGGTCGTTTCGTCGCGCAACCAGCTTCCCGTTGCGGGATCGAGCACTCCTGAGAATTCCCATTCGGCGGGGCCGGTCATGATGACGTGATCGTCGTCGCGCCATTCGATCAGCAGCGGCCCGCCGGGTACCGTGACCGTAACGGTGCGCGCCGTGCGGCGCGTGCGGGCGGCGGAAACGGCGGCGGCGCAGGCGGCGGAACCGCAGGCGCGTGTCAGGCCGGCGCCGCGCTCCCATGTGCGCAGCGTCATCGCGTCCTGCGCGGTCACATGCGCGATGGAAATGTTGGCGCGTTCGGGAAAAATGGGATGGTTTTCGAGCAGGGGGCCGAACTTTTCGAGGTCATAGGTCCACACGTCCTTGTCGACCCAGAAGATCGCATGCGGATTGCCCATGGAGGCGACGGAGGGCGAATGCAGCACAGGCGCATCGATCGGGCCGACCTGAAGCTCGATGGCGCGGGTATCGCGGAATTCCTCGGAAAGCGGAATCTCCTGCCAGCCGAAGCGCGGCTTGCCCATGTCGACCGAAATCTGCCCGTCGGGCAATTCCTCGGCATTGAGGATTCCGGCAATTGTCTCGAAGGTGAAAATCCGCTCGCCCGTTTCGGCGGCCAGCGTCTGCACGACGCAGCGCGTGCCGTTGCCGCAGGCCTGCGCCTGTGTCCCGTCGCAATTGATGATCTCGATATAGGCGAAGGTATCCGGCGTCTTCGGGTCGTGGATCGCCATGATCTGGTCGAACTTGGTCGCCGGATCGGCAGCCAGCGCGATCGCCGCTGCCGGAGTAATATGGTCCGCACGACCGCGCATGTCGGCGACGATGATGTCGTTGCCGAGGCCATTCATCTTGGCGAAAGGTATGCGCTCGCCCATGGGCCCTGCACTCGTTTGTCTCAAAGGTTTCTGTCTTTTTGGAGTTCCGGGCTTATATGGCGGAAAAGTGTGCAAATTGCCAGAGGCAGCTTGTGTCACTATCGCTTGAGGCCCGATCAGCCGGCCTTTACGCCGCGAGCAGAACCGCGACCAGCAGAATAACGAGCACGATGGCGATCAATATGCGCACCCCGGTCATCGCCGCCCCGGCGACGCCGCGAAAACCGAGAAGACCGGCAATTGCCGCAACAATCAGAAGAATGAAAATCCATTTCAGCATGGCAATCTCCTCGTAGTGTCCCGGGGCAGCACCCCGGGGCAGCGTCTTGGGCGGTTGAAGATATGAACTCATGAGATGATGACGGGTTCCATCGCCGCGGATGTTGCGGAATTGTCAATCTTGCGTCGAAAACCGGCTGAGCCGCGCAAACCGGATGTTAACCAAACCTGTGGTTTGCTTTTATTCCTGATACGATCTGCTAAGGCTGATTCGGGCGGGTTTTGAGGAAATGGGTTGCATTCAACAAAACATCGCCATTTTATCCGGACTAATGAAACCACAGACTCTCCCGGTGTGACCGGTATGACAATGGAGGATGATGATGGGGATTTCCAAAGCCAGTCTGCTGGCAGTTGCCGCTCTCGGCTTTGTTGCTGCGGGCTGCCAAAGCTCGCGCATGGGTGGTGATCTCGGGACCGTTTCGCCAGCACCGTCTCCGCTGCCAGCCGCTCCTTCGGGGCGCGTGACGCAGAACCAGTTGCCTCCCACCACTCCGAGCCAGTTCCCGACTGCGCCCACCACGGGGAACACTGCCGCCGGTCAGGGCAATACGCAAATGGCTTCGCTTGAACCTGCCGCAGGTTCGGTTGATCTGACGGCTGGAAGCGTTGCTGGCGTATGGAATGCTTCGCTGAACGGGCAGACCTGCAAGATCGCGACGCCGCAGACGAAGTTCGGCCAAGGCTATCGCGCCGGTCCGCTGCGCTGCCCCGGCGAACTTGCAAATCTCGCGTCCTGGTCGGTCAACGGCAAGCAATTGTCGCTTTTTGATGCCACTGGCAGCACTGTCGCAACGCTCTATTCGTCGAGCACCGGCCGGTTCGATGGCCAGACGTCGAGCGGATCTTCCGTCAGCCTGTCGCGTTAAGACCGGTTGTTCACCTAAGTCGGGCCAGAAGGCCCGGAGACCGTTTCCGGCATGCCGCATGATCATCTCAAAGTGTTTCCTTCCGTGCGGGAGCGCTACGACGCTCTCGCGGAAGCGGGCGACATCGCCCCCGACCCCGCCCAGATCGAGATGGCGGATCGCTATGACGTCCTGATCCGCGATATCGCGACAAAGCGGCTCGCGCGGAAATCCAGCCCGCTCGGCTGGCTTTTCGGGAAACGCACGCCGAAACACGAGCCGGTGAAGGGGCTCTATATCTTCGGCGAGGTCGGGCGCGGCAAGACCATGCTGATGGACATGTTTCACGAGTTGGTGCCGGTGAAGCGCAAGCGCCGCGCGCACTTCCTCGAATTCATGGCCGATGTTCACGAGCGCATCAACCGGCACCGCCAGGCGCTGAAACGGGGCGAAACCAAGCAGGACGACCCCATTCCACCGGTGGCGGATGCGCTGGCGGAGCAGGCATGGGTGCTGTGCTTCGACGAGTTCACCGTGACGGACATTGCCGACGCGATGATCCTGTCGCGCCTTTTCAGCGCCCTGTTCGAGCGCGGCGTCGTGCTGGTGGCGACCTCCAACGTCCTGCCGGACGATCTTTATCGCGATGGCCTGAACCGCCAGCTTTTCCTGCCCTTCATCGATTTGCTCAAGAAGCACGTCGACGTCATCAATCTCGATGCGCGGACCGACTATCGCCTTGAAAAGCTCAATCGCAAACCGGTCTACATTACGCCGCTTGGGCCGCAGGCCGTTGCGCAGATGGACGAGGACTGGGAAGCGGCCATCGACCATGCGGAAGAGTACAGCGATATCATTGTGGTCAAAGGGCGCGAGGTGCATGTGCCAAGGGCGGCGCGTCGTGCCGCGCGATTCAGCTTTGAAGACCTTTGCGCCAGGCCGCTCGGCGCTCTCGACTACATGATGATCATCGAGCGCTACGACACGATTTTCATCGATGACGTGCCCGTTCTCGATTATCCGCGTCGCAACGAGGCGAAGCGGTTCATCATCCTCATCGATACGCTTTATGACAATCACATTCATCTGGTGATGTCGGCTGCGGCCACGCCTGACAGGATTTATGAAGCGAAGAGGGGCACGGAAGCATTCGAGTTCGACCGGACCGCCTCGCGATTGTTCGAGATGCAGAGCGTCGAGTATCTCTCGACCCCGCGCACCCATGCGGCGTCATAAGCCAGCCATAAAGCGCGGATAGGGAAATAGCGGGGGAGGTTTCAATTCCAGCGCCGGAAATGCGCCCGCGGCAAAGGGAGAAGAGCCATCGAAATGTCACATTTAATTGACGTTTACGTAAATACCAATTAAACTAACCGATTGAAAAAATTGAGGGCAAAAGAATCGGTTGAGTTTTTTTTCGATAAGGCTTATTCCGCCATTCAGGCGCTCGGATACATTCAGTGTGTCCCACGGGCGTTTCGTGACACCTTAGATCAGGGAAGACATCAACATGGCACGCAACAAGATCGCCCTTATCGGTTCAGGCATGATCGGCGGAACGCTCGCTCACATGGCCGGCCTCAAGGAACTTGGAGATATCGTTCTGTTCGATATCGCAGAGGGCATTCCCCAGGGCAAAGGGCTGGATATCGCGGAATCCTCTCCGGTTGACGGCTTCGACGCGAAATTCCTTGGCGCGAATGATTACGCAGCCATCGAAGGTGCGGATGTTGTCATCGTTACGGCAGGCGTTGCACGCAAGCCCGGCATGAGCCGCGATGACCTGCTTGGCATCAATCTCAAGGTCATGGAGCAGGTTGGCGCGGGCATCAAGAAATACGCCCCCAACGCATTCGTGATCTGCATCACCAACCCGCTTGACGCGATGGTCTGGGCTCTCCAGAAATTCTCCGGCCTGCCGAAAAACAAGGTCGTCGGCATGGCAGGCGTTCTCGACAGCGCCCGTTTCCGTCATTTCCTTGCCGAAGAGTTCAACGTTTCGGTCGAAGACGTGACGGCGTTCGTTCTTGGCGGTCATGGCGACTCGATGGTTCCGCTGGCACGTTACTCCACCGTTGCGGGCATTCCGCTGCCGGATCTCGTCAAGATGGGCTGGACCACGCAGGAAAAGCTGGACAAGATCATTCAGCGCACCCGTGATGGCGGCGCCGAGATCGTCGGTCTGCTCAAGACCGGTTCCGCTTATTATGCGCCGGCGTCTTCCGCGATCCAGATGGCTGAGGCCTACCTGAAGGACAAGAAGCGCGTTCTCCCCGTCGCCGCCCATCTTTCCGGCCAGTACGGCGTCAAGGACATGTATGTCGGTGTCCCGACGGTTATCGGCGAAGGCGGCGTGGAGCGCATCATCGAGATCGATCTCAACAAGGACGAGCAGAAGGCTTTCGAAAACTCCGTCGCGGCTGTCGCCGCACTGTGCGAAGCCTGCATCAACATTGCTCCGAACCTGAAGTAAAAACCGGCACGCGCCGGAAATAAGGACTTCCGGCCCATCTGCAGAGGGATATCCGAATGAATATTCACGAGTATCAGGGTAAGCAACTGCTGAAATCCTTTGGCGCGCCCGTCGCCGAAGGTGTTGCCATCCTTTCAGCCAACGAGGCTGAGGCAGCAGCAAAATCGCTTCCCGGTCCACTCTATGTGGTCAAGAGCCAGATCCATGCAGGTGGGCGTGGCAAGGGCAAGTTCAAGGAGTTGGGATCGGACGCCAAGGGCGGCGTCCGCCTGGCGAAGTCCGTTGAAGAAGTGGTTGCGTTTTCGAAAGAAATGCTCGGCAACACGCTGGTGACCAAGCAGACCGGCCCTGCCGGCAAGCAGGTCAACCGTCTCTATATCGAGGATGGTGCAGACATCGACCGCGAGCTTTATCTCTCGATCCTGATCGACCGCACCGTCGGTCGTCCGGCCTTCGTCGTCTCGACCGAGGGCGGCATGGATATCGAAGCCGTTGCCGAAGAAACGCCGGAAAAGATCATCACTGTCGCCATCGATCCGGCCACGGGCGTGACCGACGCGGATGGCGCCAAGCTCGCCGACGCGCTGAAGCTTGAGGGCGATGCCCGTGCCGACGCGCTGAAGCTGTTTCCGATCCTCTACAAGGCTTTCACTGAAAAGGACATGAGCCTTCTGGAAATCAACCCGCTGATCGTCATGACTGATGGCCGCGTGCGCGTTCTCGACGCCAAGGTGTCGTTTGATGGCAATGCACTGTTCCGTCATGCGGATATCGTCGAACTGCGCGATCTTTCCGAAGAAGATGAGAAGGAAATCGAGGCGTCCAAGCACGATCTCGCTTACGTCGCTCTCGACGGCAATATCGGCTGCATGGTCAATGGCGCTGGTCTTGCCATGGCGACGATGGACATCATCAAGCTTTATGGCGCAGAGCCTGCCAACTTCCTCGACGTCGGTGGCGGCGCTACCAAGGAGAAGGTGACGGCAGCATTCAAGATCATTACCGCTGACCCGGCTGTCGAAGGCATTCTGGTCAACATCTTTGGCGGCATCATGAAGTGCGACGTCATCGCCGAAGGCGTGATCGCGGCCGTCAAGGAAGTGGGCCTGAAGGTTCCGCTGGTTGTCCGCCTCGAAGGCACCAATGTCGAGCTGGGCAAGAAGATCATCAACGAGAGCGGCCTGAACGTGATTTCGGCCGACGATCTCGACGACGCGGCGCAGAAGATCGTCAAGGCTGTGAAGGGGAACTGAGGAATGTCCATCCTTATCGACAAGAACACGAAAGTCCTCGTTCAGGGCCTGACCGGCAAGACTGGCACCTTCCACACCGAACAGGCGCTCGCCTATTACGGCACCAAGATGGTCGGCGGCATTCATCCGAAGAAGGGTGGCGAGACGTGGACCGGTTCAAAGGGCGAGGCCCTGCCGATTTTCGCATCCGTTGCCGAAGGCAAGGACGTGACGGGCGCCAACGCATCGGTGATCTACGTTCCGCCAGCAGGCGCTGGCGATGCGATCATCGAAGCGATCGAAGCGGAAATCCCGCTCATTATCTGCATCACCGAGGGCATCCCGGTCATGGACATGGTGCGGGTCAAGGACCGTCTCGACCGCTCGACGTCGCGCCTGATCGGCCCGAACTGCCCCGGCGTCCTGACGCCTGAAGAATGCAAGATTGGCATCATGCCGGGCAATATCTTCAAGAAGGGTTCGGTGGGTGTTGTTTCCCGCTCCGGCACGCTTACCTATGAGGCAGTGTTCCAGACGTCGAACGAAGGTCTTGGCCAGACCACCGCTGTCGGTATCGGCGGCGATCCGGTCAAGGGGACCGAGTTCATCGACATCCTGGAAATGTTCCTGGCGGACGAAGCCACCAAGTCGATCGTCATGATCGGTGAAATCGGCGGTTCGGCAGAAGAAGAAGCGGCGCAGTTCCTCAAGGACGAGGCAAAGCGTGGTCGCAAGAAGCCGATGGTCGGCTTCATCGCGGGTCGCACGGCTCCTCCGGGCCGCACCATGGGCCATGCCGGCGCTGTGATTTCCGGCGGCAAGGGCGGTGCGGAAGACAAGATCGCTGCGATGGAAGCCGCGGGCATCCGCGTGTCGCCATCGCCGGCACAATTGGGCAAGACGCTGGTCGAGGTCCTCAAGGGCTGAAGATCGGCAAATAGCCCGATTTGAATGAAGAAACGTGTCAGGGCGGTTTCCGCCCTGATGCTATCAGAAGAACCAAACGGTTCAAAAACGGATTCAAAGGAGACGGAGCGAGGCTCCGGGTAAGCTATGGCACGGCAGGAAGAAGCCAACGACATTTTCGCGCTCACTTCGTTTCTCTATGGCGGCAATGCCCACTACATCGAAGAGCTCCAGGCGCGCTACGATGCGGATCCCTCCTCTGTTGATCCGGAATGGCGCGAATTTTTCGCCAATCTGAACGATCAGCCGGACGACGTTCGCAAGAACGCCAAGGGTGCATCGTGGGAAAGGCCCAACTGGCCGATCGCTGCAAATGGCGAGCTTGTTTCGGCGCTTGACGGCAATTGGGGCGATGTCGAGAAGCACATCACCGACAAGCTGAAAGGCAAGGCGGCGAAAACCGGCCCAGCGGCGGCTCCGGCGCTCTCCGACGCGGAAATCATCCAGGCGGCGCGCGATTCCGTGCGCGCGATCATGATGATCCGTGCCTATCGCATGCGCGGCCACCTGCACGCCAAGCTCGACCCGCTCGGTCTTGCCGACGAAAAGGACGAATACAACGAGCTGTCGCCGGAAACCTATGGTTTCATGCCAGCCGACTACAGCCGCAAGATCTTCATCGACAATGTGCTGGGTCTCGAATACGCGACGATCCCGCAGATGCTCGAAATCCTGAAGCGTACCTATTGCTCGACCATCGGCGTCGAGTTCATGCACATCTCCGACCCGGCGATCAAGGCCTGGATCCAGGAGCGCATAGAGGGACCGGACAAGGGCGTCACGTTTACGCCGGAAGGCAAGAAGGCGATCTTGCAGAAGCTGATCGAAGCCGAAGGTTTCGAGCAGTTCATCGACGTCAAGTACAAGGGCACCAAGCGTTTCGGCCTCGATGGCGGCGAATCCCTGATCCCGGCGCTTGAGCAGATCGTCAAGCGCGGCGGCTCCATGGGTCTGCAGGAAGTCGTGCTGGGCATGGCGCATCGTGGCCGCCTGAACGTGCTGTCGCAGTTCATGGGCAAGCCGCACCGGGCGATCTTCCACGAGTTCAAGGGCGGTTCCTACGCGCCCGACGATGTCGAAGGCTCGGGCGACGTGAAGTACCATCTGGGTGCTTCCTCCGACCGTGAATTCGATAACAACAAGGTTCACCTGTCGCTGACGGCCAACCCGTCGCATCTGGAAATCGTCAACCCGGTCGTCATGGGCAAGGCGCGCGCCAAGCAGGATCTCTTGACTGGCCCGACGCGCGACGACGTGGTGCCGCTCCACGAACGCGCCAAGGTCATGCCGCTTCTGCTGCATGGTGATGCCGCTTTCGCCGGTCAGGGCGTTGTTGCCGAATGTCTCGGACTTTCGGCGCTTCGCGGGCACCGCGTTGCCGGCACCGTGCATTTCATCATCAATAACCAGATCGGTTTCACCACCAATCCGCGCTTCTCGCGTTCGTCGCCTTATCCGTCCGACGTCGCAAAGACGATCGAAGCGCCGATTTTCCATTGCAATGGCGACGATCCGGAAGCCGTGGTTTATGCCGCCAAGGTGGCGACCGAGTATCGCATGACGTTCCACAAGCCGGTCGTCATCGACATGTTCTGCTATCGCCGCTTCGGTCACAACGAGGGCGATGAACCTGCGTTCACGCAGCCTTTGATGTACAAGAGCATTCGCGGCCACAAGTCGACCGTGCAGCTCTATTCCGACAAGCTCATTGCAGAGAACGTCGTCACGGCTGAAGAAGTCGAGAAGATGAAGACCGACTGGCGCGCCAATCTCGAACAGGAGTTCGAGGCAGGTCAGAGCTACAAGCCCAACAAGGCCGACTGGCTGGATGGCGCGTGGTCCGGCCTGCGCACGGCCGACAATGCCGACGAGCAGCGCCGCGGCAAAACCGGCATCCCGGTCAAGGCGCTGAAGGAAATCGGCAAGAAGCTGAGCGAAGTGCCGAAGGATTTCCACGTTCACCGCACTATCCAGCGCTTCCTCGACAACCGCGCGAAGATGATCGACAGCGGCGAGGGTATCGACTGGGCGACAGCCGAATCGCTGGCTTTTGGATCGCTGGTCACGGATGGCCACCCGGTTCGTCTGTCCGGTCAGGACGTCGAGCGCGGCACGTTCTCGCAGCGTCACACCGTGCTTTATGATCAGGAGAACGAACAGCGCTATATGCCGCTCAACAATCTCCAGAAGGGGCAGGCCCTCTACGAGCCGATCAACTCCATGTTGTCGGAAGAGGCTGTGCTTGGCTTCGAGTATGGCTATTCGCTGTCGGAGCCGCGCGCGCTGACGCTTTGGGAAGCGCAATTCGGTGATTTTGCCAATGGCGCGCAGGTCGTGTTCGACCAGTTCATTTCGTCGGGCGAGCGCAAGTGGCTGCGCATGTCCGGTCTCGTCTGCCTCCTGCCGCATGGCTATGAGGGGCAGGGTCCTGAGCACTCGTCCGCACGTCTGGAACGCTTTCTCCAGCTTTGCGCCGAAGACAACATGCAGGTGGCCAACGTTACGACCCCGGCCAACTACTTCCACATCCTGCGCCGCCAGATGAAACGCGACTTCCGCAAGCCGCTGATCCTGATGACGCCGAAGTCGCTGCTGCGTCACAAGCGTGCGGTTTCGACGCTGGGTGAATTCTCGGGCGATTCGTCTTTCCACCGCCTTTTGTGGGACGATGCGCAGATGCTGAAGGATCAACCGATCAAGCTGCAGAAGGATTCGAAGATTCGCCGCGTCGTGCTCTGCTCCGGCAAGGTCTACTACGACCTCTACGAAGAGCGCGAAAAGCGCGGCATCGACGATGTCTATCTGCTGCGCGTCGAGCAACTCTATCCGTTCCCGGCCAAGGCGCTGATCACGGAGCTTTCCCGCTTCCGCAACGCCGAGATGGTCTGGTGCCAGGAAGAGCCAAAGAACATGGGTGCATGGTCGTTCATCGATCCGTATCTGGAATGGGTTCTGGCGCATATCGATGCGAAGCATCAGCGGGTTCGCTACACCGGGCGTCCGGCGGCGGCGTCGCCCGCGACGGGCCTCATGTCCAAACACCTTGCGCAACTTGCAGCATTCCTTGAAGATGCGCTGGGTTCTTAATTGATACCGGTTTTTACCTGTAAGATTTGACGATCAACGGAAGAAGAAGATCATGGCTACCGAAATCCGCGTCCCGACACTCGGGGAATCCGTTACCGAGGCAACCATCGGCAAATGGTTCAAGAAGCCCGGCGACGCCATCAATATCGACGAGCCGATTGTCGAACTGGAAACCGACAAGGTGACGGTGGAAGTGCCTGCATCCGTGGCAGGCACGCTGGTCGAGATCGCCGCCAAGGAAGGCGATACGGTCGAGCTTGGCGCGCTTCTCGGCGTGATTGACGCGAGCGGCGCTCCGGCAAAACCTGCCGAAGCCGTGGCTCAGGCCGCCGGTTCGGCTGGCGCCTCGACGACGAAGGAAGCTGTCGAGAAGACCGCACAGGTCGCAGGCCAGACGCCGATCACGCCGCGCTCGGGAACCGATATGCCTGCCGCTCCCGCCGCCGCAAAATTGCTTGCCGAGAGTGGCGTTTCCGCCTCGCAGGTCGACGGCTCCGGCAAGCGCGGACAGGTCCTCAAGGGTGATGTTCTCGATGCGCTGGCGAAGGGCATTTCGGCTCCCGCCGCCGCTGCACCTGTTGCCGCGCGCCCGGCCTCTTCGAAGGAAGATGCGCCGCGTGAAGAACGCGTACGCATGACCAAGCTGCGCCAGACCATCGCGCGCCGCCTCAAGGAGGCGCAGAGCACCGCCGCCATGCTCACCACTTACAATGAAGTGGACATGTCGGCCGTGATGAGCTTGCGCACGAAGTACAAGGATGTCTTCGAGAAAAAGCATGGCGTGAAGCTGGGCTTCATGGGTTTCTTCACCAAGGCCGTCACCCATGCGCTGAAGGAAATCCCGGCTGTTAATGCCGAGATCGACGGCACCGACATCATCTACAAGAACTTCGCCCATGTCGGCGTGGCTGTGGGTACGGAAAAGGGCCTTGTGGTTCCGGTCGTGCGCAATGCCGATGAAATGTCGATCGCCGAGATCGAAAAGGAAATCGGCCGTCTGGGCAGGGCCGCGCGTGACGGTCAGCTTTCCGTCGCGGACATGCAGGGCGGCACGTTCACCATCTCGAACGGCGGCGTCTACGGTTCGCTGATGTCCTCGCCGATCCTGAATGCACCGCAGTCCGGCATCCTCGGCATGCACAAGATCCAGGAACGTCCGGTGGTTGTCGGCGGCCAGATCGTCATCCGTCCGATGATGTATCTCGCGCTGTCCTATGACCATCGCATCGTCGATGGCAAGGAAGCCGTGACCTTCCTCGTCCGCGTCAAGGAGAGCCTTGAAGATCCGGAACGCCTGGTTCTCGACCTCTGATCTGACGACATGGATTTCCGGCTTGGCCGAAAGGCCGGGCCGGGTTCCGGCGCAGGACCGGGCAGGTGGCGGTTGCCATCGTCAAGCCTGTGCTAAAGAATGCAGGTGGTCGGTCAACTGAAACGGAGCGCTGACGGTCGTGGCTTTCGCACCCAACATTCCCTCCATGCAACCTCATATCCGCGCTAAAGGCGATCATGTCCTGATCGCGGTGTTTTCCATTACGCTCGGCATCAAGCTGGCGACGCAGCAGGCGCATTGAAGGGCGGACCGGATGATCTTGGCACGCCTCTCCCTTCTATTGGCACTGACGCTGCAAGGATCGCTCGCCGCGTGGGCAAAACCGGAATGCAGGCAGGACCGCGCGGTCTATGCGGATCCGGACGGTGTGATCTCCCTGTCTTTCAAGGCGAAGCAGGAAGACGTCCCCTCTGTCACCTCGAATGAATTCACCATCGCATTGAAGGAGCCCGCCGTTTCGATGGATGGCGTGGTGATGTGGAATGAGGGCGTATCGCGGCCCAATGGTATCGTCATGTATCAATGCCCCGGTGGCGATGTGACGGGTGCGGATCTTGAGGCCTGTACGGTCTGGCAGGGCGTGATCTACAGCCTTGAGGACGGGTCGAATGCGGGCTTGTTGCCAACCGCCGGGGAGCCAGCGGCAGAGGCCTTGTTGTTTCCCGATTTTGCGGCCTATGCATCGGCTTTTGATTTCAAGACGGACGAGCCCTTGAAGTCGGTTCCCTTCGAGGTCTTCCGCTTCAAGGACTGTGTTGAATAGAGTAAACCGGGCGCGAGCCCGAAAGTGAACAGACGGCAAGGAGACGAACATTGTCTTATGATCTCATCGTTATCGGCAGCGGCCCCGGCGGCTATGTATGCGCAATCAAGGCCGCCCAGCTTGGCCTCAAGGTCGGCGTTGTCGAGAAGCGTAAAACCTTTGGCGGCACCTGCCTGAATGTCGGCTGCATCCCTTCCAAGGCGCTGCTGCATGCTTCCGAGGTTTTTGCCGAAGCGGGCCATTCCTTCGCCACGCTCGGCGTCGAGGTCGGTACGCCGAAGCTGAACCTCAAGGCGATGCTGGCGCACAAGGATGCAACCGTGTCGGCCAACGTCAACGGTGTCGCCTTCCTGTTCAAGAAGAACAAGATCGACAGCTTTATCGGCACGGGCAGGATCCTCGCCGCAGGCAAGGTTTCGGTGACGGCCGAAGACGGCAGCACGCAGGAACTCGAAGCGAAGAACATCGTCATCGCCACCGGATCCGACGTTGCCGGTATCCCTGGCGTTGAAGTCGAGTTCGACGAGAAGGTCATCATTTCATCGACCGGTGCTCTCGAACTGGACAAGGTTCCGGCGCAGATGATCGTCGTTGGCGGCGGCGTTATCGGCCTGGAGCTTGGCTCGGTGTGGAGCCGTCTCGGCACCAAGGTTACGGTTGTCGAGTATCTCGACAAGATTCTGGGTCCGATGGACGGCGAGGTTTCCAAGCAGCTTCAGCGCCAGCTTGAAAAGCAGGGTCTTCAGTTCAAGCTCGGCGCAAAGGTAACGGGCGTTGAGAAGGCAAAGAAGGGCGCGAAAGTGACCTTCGAGCCGGTCAAGGGCGGCGACGCGGAAACAATCGAGACAGACGTGGTTCTGGTCGCGACCGGCCGTCGTCCCTACACGGACGGTCTCGGCCTAGAGACTGCTGGCGTTGTGGTCGATTCGCGCGGCCGCGTTGAAATCAACGATCACTGGCAGACCAATGTCGCCGGTATCTACGCCATTGGCGACGTGGTGAAAGGCCCGATGCTCGCGCACAAGGCGGAGGATGAAGGCATCGCCGTCGCCGAAATTCTGGCCGGACAGGCTGGCCATGTGAATTTCGATGTCATCCCCGGCGTCGTCTACACGTCACCGGAGGTTGCTTCCGTCGGCAAGACCGAGGAAGAGTTGAAGGCTGCTGGCGTCGAATACAAGGTGGGCAAATTTCCGTTCACCGCCAATGGCCGCGCCCGCGCCATGCTGCATACGGATGGCTTTGTGAAAATCCTGGCCGACAAGGCGACGGACCGCGTGCTTGGCGGGCATATTGTCGGCTTCGGCGCTGGCGAGATGATTCACGAACTGGTCGTATTGATGGAGTTCGGCGGCTCGTCGGAAGATCTGGCGCGAACCTGCCACGCTCACCCGACCATGTCGGAAGCCGTGCGTGAATCGGCCCTGGCGACCTTCGCCAAGCCGATCCATAGCTAGCATTCGCCGGATTGAACGGAAGCTGTTCCGGAATGGATGGCCGGGTCAAGCCCGGCCATGACGATGGAGAGGAAGCGCAAGGCGATTGCTGTCGTGGATGATACATCCAATCCTCGCGATCCCCGGCCTTGAGCCGGGAATCCATGCCTGAACGGCGACACCGCGCCAACGTTCGGTTGGAATGGATAGCCCGGCCATGACGGTGTGGGATCGAAGAAAACGGACCCTCACACGTTCGTCATTCCCGGCCTTGAGCCGGGAATCCATGCCTGAATGCTGCTGAACAATCAGCGGTCGGCGCGGCTTACCTTGTAACCCCGTTTGCGCAGCAATTCGATCAGGCCGTTTTCGCCGGGCAGATGGAGCGCGCCAACGGCGATAAATGCGTTGCCTTTGTCGACAAGCGCGGAGCCGCGTTCTGCCATCGTGCGATTGCGCGCTGTGACAATGGCTTCCTCGAACGTTGCGTACCCATCGCCAAAGGCGGTGTTTTCAGGGGATACGGCGCGCATCAGCGGCAGGATCATCGAAATCTCGCCCTTGCTGTAAAGCACGATCATCGTTTCGATCACGTCGTCCATTTTCTGGCCAAGCGCGAGCGTTTCGACCAGCCCGTCGATGTGGAACTGCATTGGCAGGGACGCCATGGCATCAAGCTGCTCAACGATGGTTTCCAGGCCTTCCAGCGTCTTTCCTTTCGCCTTTGCCTCTTCCGCCAGTTTCAGGTCCAGAAACGGAGCGCCATCCTTCTTGCGTTTCAGTTCGCAGGAGGGCAGGGCCAGCATTCCAAGCAGCATCCACGGTTTCATCTTCTGCACGGATGAAAGCGGAATGCCGCGTTCTTCCAGCGCTGCCTTGACCATGCCCAGGCGATCGGCGGGCAGAAGCTTTTCCAGCGTGGTGCTGTCCGTGAACATCATGAGGTCCGGGCGCTCGGCCATAGTCCTGACCATCGCTTTCTGGTCGAGAATTTCCGTGGCTTCTATGGCGACGATATCTGCCCTGTCGCGTGCCGTCTCGGCCTGTTCGGTCAGGTTGACGACGCGAGGATCGGTCAGGTGCATGGTGCCGAACAGCCAGGACGGCTTGACGCCATCCTTCTCGATCTTCCAGAGCAGGCCCTGGCCGTTTGGTGTCTTTGCCGCCTCCATCCGGATGGCTTCGAGCTTGGCCGGGTCTGTCCGCGCCATCCCTGCGACAAGATCGGTTCTCTTGCAGACGGCCTCCTCCGCACGGGCATGACCCGCAGCCAGCAGAACGAAAATGAACGAGGCAAAAAGGAGAGTGTTGGCTAAAGCGACAAGGCGCAAAAGCGGATTGGCCAGATCAGCGGCAATGATGTTCTTGAACGTGTTCATGACTGCGACACTAAACAGGCATTTGCCCAGAAAGCGTTAATTCGCGCGCGGGCATTTTCACCTTCGCGATTATGCTCTCGGATGAGCCTTGTCGTAAATCTCCATCAGGCGATCGGTATCGACGCTGGTGTAGATTTGCGTGGTCGAGAGGCTGGCATGGCCGAGAAGTTCCTGAATCGTGCGAAGGTCGCCGCCCCGACCCAGCAGATGAGTGGCGAAGGAATGGCGAAGCGCGTGCGGCGTTGCCGTATCCGGCAGATTGAGAGCCCCGCGCATCTTCTGCATCTCGCGCTGGATGATCGCCGGTTGCAGCGCGCCGCCTTTCGCGCCGCGAAACAGCGCGCTTCCCTCGGCAAGATTATAGGGGCACAGTTTGCGATATTCCTCGACGGCGCGGTGCACGACGGGCAGGAGCGGGACCAGCCGTGACTTGTTGCCCTTGCCGGTGATCGTGATGGAGCGGGCGGCGGGGTCGCGAAGCGCGCCGCCGTCGAGACCGAGCGCTTCCGAGATGCGAAGGCCGCAACCGTAGAGAAGGGTGAGCACGGCCGCATTGCGCGCCGCGATCCATGGCTCCTCGTGCAGTTGTTCACCGGCATCCACGACGCGTTTGGCCTCAATGGCCGATAGCGGCTTGGGCAGGGATTTGGGCTGTTTTGGCGCGCGCATGGCCATTGCACCAGCGGCATTGGCAAGGCCCTGCTTTTCCAGATAGCGGATGAAGGACCGCACCCCGGCGAGGCCGCGCCCAAGCGTGCGTGCGCCAACGCCTTCTCCACGCCTGCGGGCGAGAAAGGCGCGCAGATCCGCGATGCGCAATTTTCCGACATCGGCAAGGGCCGGTGCCTCGCCCAGATGCCCCGTCAGGAATTGGAAGAATTGCCTCGTGTCGCGTTCATAGGCTTCCAGCGTATTGTCGGACAGACGCCGCGCATTTTTCAATGAGGAAAGCCATTGCTGCCGCGCCGCCAGAAGGTCGGGACGGGCTGATATGAGGAACTCGGGCGATGCGGGTCGGGCGGTCATGGTGTCAATCTGCACCCGTCATGGTTACGGAGTGGTTGAAACGATATGTTTCTTCTGCCCTTGGCCTTTGCGCAAAGACGGGATAATCACCATTCTGTTATATTCACACCAGGATGTTGAAACTTTAAAGCCATGCCAAAACCTGAAAACCCCGTCCAAATGGCCGTTATCGGCGCTCCTCATGGCGTGAGGGGTGAGGTGCGGGTGAAAACCTTTACGGGCGATCCGCTGGCGATCGGCGACTATGGCCCGCTTTATGACGAGCAGGGCAAGGGCTTCGAAATCCTGGATATCCGCCCGGCAAAAAATGTGGTGGTGGCGCGGTTTCGCGGTGTCAACGATCGCAACGCGGCGGAAGCGCTGAACGGCGTGAAACTTTTCATCGATCGCGGGCAGTTGCCGGAAGAACTTGACGACGACGAATTCTATCATGCCGATCTCATCGGGCTGGACGCGGTGGACGCGGAAGGCAACCGATATGGCCGCGTGACAGCCGTGTTCGATTTTGGCGGCGGCGACCTGATCGAGCTTTCCGGTGCTGGCCGCAAGCAGATGCTGATTCCATTCACGCAAGGCGCCGTGCCGGAGATCGACATCGAAGCAGGGCGGATCGTGGTCGATCCGGTCGTGGCGGGGCTCGTTTCGGATGATGAGGATGACGGTGGCCCCCGCGATGAGGGCGATCAGGAATGAGCTTCCGCGCCAGCATTCTGACGCTCTATCCCGAAATGTTTCCGGGTTCGCTCGGAATCTCTCTCGCGGGCAGGGCCCTCAGCGAGGGCACATGGGCGTTGGATGCCATCCAGATCCGGGATTTTGCCACCGGCAAGCATCGCATGGTCGACGACACGCCTGCGGGCGGCGGTGCGGGCATGGTGATGAAGCCGGATGTGGTTGCGCGCGCCGTGGACCATGCTTCTCCTGCGGACGATCCGCGCCCGCGGCTGATGATGAGCCCGCGCGGCAAGCCGTTGACGCAGGCGCGGGTGCGCGAACTCGCGGCCGGGCCGGGCGTGACGATACTCTGCGGCCGTTTTGAAGGCGTCGATCAGCGCCTGATCGACGCCCGGGATTTCGAGGAAGTGTCCATCGGCGATTATATTCTTTCCGGCGGCGAAACGGCGGCCATCGTGTTGCTGGATGCCGTCGTGCGCCTGCTTCCGGGCGTCATGGGGAATATCGAGTCCGGCGAGACGGAAAGCTTCGAGACGGGGCTTCTGGAACATCCGCACTATACCAAGCCGCAGGAGTGGGAAGGGCGGCGCATTCCCGACGTGCTGCTTTCGGGCAATCATGGCGCAATCGACAAATGGCGTCGTGCCGAAGCCGAGAAACTGACGCAGGAACGCCGGCCGGATCTGTGGATCGTCCATGAGGCTGGAAAATGAATTATCTGTTGCGGTTGGAAAATGCGGCTCTCGCGGCATTGGCGGTCGGCGCCTACTGGATCAGCGGTGCGAGCTGGTGGCTCTTCGCGGTTTTGATTCTTGCGCCCGATCTGGCCTTTATCGCCTATCTGCGCGGGCCGCGCGAGGGAGCAATCATCTATAATCTGCTGCATAGCTGGATCGGTGTTGTGCTTCTGGCGGTGTTTGGCTGGGCGACGGGGTGGGCGTTCTGTACGGCCATTGCGCTGATATGGGCTGCCCACATCGGAGTGGACCGCGCTTTGGGTTTCGGCCTTAAATATCAGACAGGCTTTTCGGACACACATATGGGCAAGGTCGGGAAGGCCTGATCGACGGTAAAACAGGTTCCCGGTTGATTCTCTTGCGCCGATGGTGTATCTCGCCGCCAACCTCGGGATAATACCCGATATCCACCAGAAAGAATGGTGAAATCGCTCCTGCCTCAAAAGGGCATAATTGTGTGGCCATATGAGCTGCCCAACAAGTGTCGAGCGCTCTGACTGTTCGAGAAGAACGAGAAGGATGAAGACGATGGACATTATTCGTCAGCTTGAGGCCGAGCAGGTCGCAAAGATTGAAGAAAAGCGCAAGCTTCCCGATTTCCAGCCAGGCGACACCGTGCGCGTTCTGGTTCGCGTGACGGAAGGTACCCGTACCCGCGTGCAGGCCTATGAAGGCGTTTGCATTGCCCGTTCCGGTTCCGGCCTGCAAGAGAACTTCACGGTTCGCAAGATTTCCTACGGCGAAGGCGTCGAGCGCGTATTCCCGGTCTATTCCCCGATCGTGGAAGGCGTTGAAGTTGTTCGCCGCGGCCGCGTTCGTCGCGCCAAGCTCTACTATCTGCGCGGCCTGACCGGTAAGGCAGCCCGTATCGCCGAGAAGAAGGATTTCCGCGCGAAGACCAAGGGCGCCGTCGTTCCGGAATCCGGCAAGGCGGAAACCGTTACCGAAGCTACAGTGGCTGCTCCCGCGCCACAGGCTCCTGCCGGCGAATAATTTTCGCCTTGAGCATGACCCTGAAACGCGACTGCCGTTTTTCAGAATTGATCATGCTCACATCGAGGGTTCCCTGATCGGTTGACCGGTCGCAAGGCTCTCAAGAGTTCTGATTATCTGAAAAGGCGGCTTTCGGGCCGCCTTTTTTCATTCAGATTTTTAAAAAAACACTGAGATCCGAGGGAAACATGAACGATTATTTTGACGCAAACCGGCTCAACTGGGACAACCGTGCCGAACTGCATTCCACCGACGCGACCGGCAGCTATCGCATCGCCAAGGTGCTGGCGGGCGGTTCCAGCCTGCATCCGCTGGAGGCAAGCGAGATCGGCGACATTTCCGGCAAGGATATCGTGCATCTCCAGTGTCATATCGGGCTGGACACGATCAGCCTGAAACATCTCGGCGCAAAACGTGTCACCGGCCTTGATTTTTCGCCGAAAGCTATCGACGCAGCGCGCAGCTTTGCCGGGAAGGCCGGGACCGAGGCGCGCTTTGTCGAGGCGTCGCTCTATGATGCACCGGAGGCGCTGGGCGAAACCTACGATATGGTTTTCGTGACGTGGGGTACGATCAACTGGCTGCCGGATATCGAGCGGTGGGCGCAGGTCGTCAGCAAGCTTCTGCGTCCCGGCGGGCGGCTCTACCTTCTGGACGGCCATCCGCTCATGTACCAGTTCGAGTGGGAGGACGGTTCGCTGGTGACGCGCTATGACTGGCGCACACCGCAGCAAAAGCCGCTCGTATTCGACAATGACCAGACCTATACCGGCGACGAGCGCAGGCTTACGCATACCCGCAATTATGAATGGATCCACCCGATCAGCAGCATCGTCAACGGTTTGCTGAAGGCGAGTATGAGCATCGATTTCCTGCACGAGCACGAAGTTGTTGTCTGGCGCGCCTTCCCGGATATGGTGGAAGTGGATGAGGATACGTTCGCCTTGCCGCCTGGAATGCCGCATATTCCGATGTCCTTTTCACTCGGAACGACAAAAAAGACATAAAATTACAAAATGCGGGGCGCTATTGTTGTTTTCAGCTCCCCGCATGCCGGGCTGTGACAGCTTGTTTCTTGACGAAGCCGGGGAGCAGGTGCATATGACCGCAACAGTTTATAAGCGTTCCAAAGGTTGGACCCGAAGGATTGAGAGCAATGAGCGGACCACGCACACTTTATGACAAGATCTGGGATGATCATCTGGTAGATTCGCAGGACGATGGCACCTGTCTTCTCTATATTGATCGCCACCTTGTCCATGAAGTGACCAGCCCGCAGGCTTTTGAAGGCTTGCGCATGGCTGGCCGCAAGGTGCGCCATCCCGAAAAGACGCTGGCTGTGGTCGATCACAATGTCCCGACGTCTCCAGACCGCGTCAACGGCATCAAGAACGAGGAAAGCCGCATCCAGGTCGAGGCGCTCGCCAGGAACGCGGCCGATTTCGGCGTTGAATATTATTCCGAGAACGACAAGCGCCAGGGGATCGTGCATATTGTCGGCCCCGAGCAGGGCTTTACGCTGCCGGGCATGACGATCGTTTGCGGTGACAGCCATACGTCGACGCATGGCGCGTTCGGCGCGCTGGCGCACGGTATCGGCACGTCCGAGGTGGAGCACGTTCTCGCCACGCAGACGCTGATCCAGAAGAAGGCGAAGAACATGCTTGTCCGCGTCGACGGACAGTTGCCGCCGCATGTGACCGCCAAGGATATCATTCTGGCCATCATCGGTGAGATCGGCACGGCTGGCGGCACCGGTTATGTCATCGAATTTGCCGGTGAAGCGATCCGTTCCCTGTCGATGGAAGGCCGCATGACGGTCTGCAACATGACGATCGAGGGTGGCGCCCGCGCTGGCCTGATCGCACCGGACGAAACCACCTTCGAATATATCAGGAACAAGCCGCGCGCTCCAAAGGGCGAACAGCTCGAGCAGGCTCTTGCTTACTGGAAGTCGCTCCAGTCCGACGAAGGCGCGCATTTCGACAAGGTCGTGGTTCTCGACGCCACCCAGTTGCCGCCCATCGTTTCCTGGGGCTCTTCGCCGGAAGACGTCATCTCCGTTACGGGTGCCGTGCCTAATCCCGACGAGATTCCCGATGAAACGAAGCGCACATCGAAGTGGCGCGCGCTTGACTATATGGGCCTGAAGCCCGGCACGCCGATCACCGACATCAAGATCGACCGCGTCTTCATCGGCTCCTGCACCAATGGCCGCATCGAGGATTTGCGCGAGGTTGCCAAGGTGGTCGAAGGCCGCAAGGTTGCCGATACGGTCAGCGCCATGATCGTCCCCGGCTCCGGTCTGGTGAAGGAACAGGCGGAAATCGAAGGTCTGGACAAGGTTTTCAAGGAAGCCGGTTTTGACTGGCGCGAGCCGGGCTGCTCCATGTGCCTTGCCATGAATGACGACCGCCTGAAGCCGGGCGAACGGTGCGCGTCAACCTCGAACCGCAATTTCGAGGGCCGTCAGGGTTTCAAGGGGCGGACGCATCTGGTGTCGCCGGCCATGGCCGCCGCAGCCGCCATTGCGGGCCATTTCGTCGATATTCGCGAGTGGCAGTAAACCCGCCTTCGACACTTTCCTGACATGATAAACGGGGCCAGCGGCCCCGTTTTTTTGATCCGTGGTGATGGCCCCGATCAGTCGGAGCGCTGCCGATGATGGCCGAACCGCGAGGACCGATGGCTGCGCCATCCATCGCGCTTCTGCGAAAGGCCGCCATCGACCACAATCGCGACCGACGGCTTTTGGCTATCGTCCCAGGCCACGTCTTCCACCTCCCGCACGCCGGGTGGATTAATCACGCGCGGACCCGCATCCGTCGTCTCGACCGGTATTTTCCGGCCAATCCGTCGCGCAAGATCGGCTGCGGCCTGTTCGCCGCCATCGACAATAATGTATCGGGCGCCGCTTGTGTCACGGAGTACGAGATTGTTGAATGAATCAACGAAAGCGGCCTCGACCTGGAGATCGCGTGCATGAACCGCGCCGGAAAATCCCAGCGCCAACAGAGCGCTTGCGCCTTTCAACCCGGCTGCGTAAATGGAACTTTTCCGCCATCGATGTGCTGTCATGAACAGTCCCCCAAGTCAGTGCGAGCGCTTACGCATGTTAACCTCTTGTTAGCAATTGTCACGGGGCTGCGACATTTTCATGAGAAGGGACGGGTTGACGCGGAGGCGACAATCAACCAATCCTCCAGCAATATGAGCGAAGCGTCAGCGGCGCGCTGGAAAGAGGAGATGCACGGATGACCAAAGCGCAGGAAAACGAACACAAGATCGATATTTCATCGCTTCATTTGCGCGATGCGCGTGAATTCGCGCCGCTTCTGGCCAGCTATGCACAGGCGCTGAAACGCGGCGCGCCGCGCCGCCCGGACGAATATTATGCCGAGCGTCTTCTGGAGGACCGCACGACCGAGATTGCAGGCGCCCGGCTTGATGGAGAGCTGGTGGGCTTCGTTATCTTCTATGACTTGCCCGAGCCGATCTCCGGGCTTCGGCACGGTCAGGTCGATCACATCTATGTGCATCACGAACATCGCGGCAAGGGCATTGCCAAGGCCCTGATCGACGTGCTGGCGGACAAGGCCGAGGAGCGCACCTGGTCCAAGCTGGTGCTCAACGCGCCGCGTCAGCCTGAAGACGGGCGCAAGCTCTATGAGCAGATGGCGACGGCGGCCGACTGGACCAGCTACATTATCCGTTTCGGCTGAGCGTCAGCCCGTTCCGGCTTGGTCAGGCTCGCTGCGGATCGTAGCGGGCTTTCTTGTTTGTGTTTGCCAAATCAGCGCGTATCGAAACGTGATCGGGCCAAGGTTGCGGGGTTGGGATTCGTCACGTATCAAGGCGCATGTCCATGATTCTCAATCGCTTTTTTCTTCCATCACTGGTTGTTCTCTTGTCCGGAATTTCCGCCTGCACCACTGCCGATACCGGAGCCACCGGCTCGATATCCGACGAACAGCCAAAGCTGGCTCGCTATAATTGCAACAGCGGTGAGACGATCGCGGTTGAAAACAATGGCGGCTCCGTCAAAATTGCGGTGGCTGACGGCGAAACGATAGAGTTGCCCGCATCCCCGTCCGAATCCCGTTCGCGCTATGGCGTGACGCCCTACGCGGCAATATTTGAGCAAAAAACTCTTCTTTTTATAAAGGCCGGAAGCGTGCCCCTGGAATGTGTTCGTTGACGTTTACGTAAGCACCTTTAAACGATTGAAGTTGAAATTGTTACTTTTTTTCTTGCGCCGCATGCTAAATAGCCGCATGACATTTGGCGAATGTGGCTTTGACGCCCCGTGAAAACGGGACTACAACGCCGTCACCTTTAACATCCAGCCTTTCGGCCCTGCCCGCCATTCCGGTGCATAGTAATGGGGACGCTATGAGCAAGACAAATCTGCATGCAAACCGGCCGCTTTCGCCGCATCTGCAGGTCTATAAACTGACGCCGACCATGACGATGTCGATCATTCATCGCATCACGGGCGGCGCTCTCTATTTCGGTACCTTGCTGATCATGGCCTGGCTCATCGCCGCCGCGACGAGCGAAAGCGCCTATAATGTCGTCAACGGTGTTTACACGTCATGGTTTGGCCGGCTGGTGCTGTTTGGCTACACCTGGGCGCTGCTGCATCATATGGCTGGCGGCATCCGCCATCTTGTGTGGGATACGGGCGCAGGCCTTGAAAAACATAAGGCGACCAAGGCGGCGTGGATAACGCTGACGGCGTCGGTGGTGCTGACGATCCTTGTCTGGGTCGCTGGCTATGCGCTCAAGGGGAGCCTGTGATCATGGGTGATATGCGTACGCCTCTCGGCAAGGTTCGCGGTCTGGGCTCCGCCAAGGAAGGCACGGATCATTTCTGGAGGCAGCGTCTGACCGCTGTCGCCAACATTCCGCTTTTCCTGTTTTTCATCGGTCTGGTGGTTTCGCTGAGTGGGGCCAGCTATGCCGAGGCGCGGGCCGCGCTGGCGCATCCGCTGACCGGCCTGGTGCTGGCGATGGTTCTTCTTTCCGGCCTTGTTCACATGCGCCTGGGAATGCAGGTCATCATCGAAGACTATGTTCATGGTGAGGGAACGAAGATCGTCCTGCTCATGCTCAATACCTTTTTCACGGTCATTGTCGGCATGGCGAGCCTTTTCGCAATTCTCAAGCTGAGCTTTGGAGGCTGAGCGGTTTATGGCAACTGCAGCAAATAAATCGGGGTCCGCCACGGGTGGCAAGGCCTATACATTCGTCGATCACAAATTCGATGTGGTCGTGGTGGGCGCCGGGGGGTCCGGCCTTCGCGCGACGCTCGGCATGGCTGAGCAGGGTCTGAAGACCGCCTGCATTACCAAGGTTTTCCCGACCCGTTCGCATACGGTCGCGGCGCAGGGCGGCATTGCGGCATCGCTTGCCAATATGGGCGCCGACTCGTGGCAATGGCATATGTATGACACTGTCAAAGGCTCCGACTGGCTCGGCGACACCGATGCCATGGAATATCTGGCCCGTGAAGCACCGGCGGCGGTTTACGAGCTTGAGCATTACGGCGTGCCGTTCTCGCGCACGGAAGAGGGCAAGATCTATCAGCGCCCGTTCGGCGGTCACATGATGAACTATGGCGACGGCCCTCCGGTGCAGCGCACCTGCGCGGCTGCCGACCGTACCGGCCACGCCATCCTGCACACGCTCTATGGCCAGAGCCTGCGCAACAATGCGCAGTTCTTCATCGAGTATTTCGCGCTCGACCTCATCCATGACGAAGACGGCACGATCACCGGTGTCGTCGCATGGAACCTCGATGACGGCACGATCCACCGCTTTGCCGCGAAAATGGTCGTTCTGGCGACCGGCGGGTATGGCCGTTCTTACTTCTCTGCAACCTCCGCGCACACCTGCACAGGCGATGGCGGCGGCATGGTCGCGCGCATGGGCCTGCCGTTGCAGGACATGGAGTTCGTCCAGTTCCACCCGACCGGCATTTACGGCGCGGGCTGCCTTATCACCGAAGGCGCGCGTGGCGAAGGTGGCTATCTGGTCAATTCCGAAGGCGAGCGCTTCATGGAACGCTATGCGCCGTCGGCGAAGGATCTTGCGTCCCGTGACGTGGTTTCCCGTTGCATGACTATGGAAATCCGCGAAGGGCGCGGCGTCGGCAAGAACAAGGACCACATCTACCTGCATCTGGATCACCTCGATCCGGCTGTTCTGCACGAGCGTCTTCCGGGCATTTCGGAATCGGCGAAGATTTTCGCTGGCGTCGATGTGACCAAGGAACCGATCCCGGTCCTGCCGACCGTTCACTACAATATGGGCGGCATTCCCACGAATTACTGGGGCGAGGCGTTGAACCCGACGCTTGCCGATCCTGATCGTGTTCAGCCGGGCCTCATGGCCGTGGGCGAAGCCGGTTGCGCGTCCGTTCATGGTGCAAACCGCCTCGGTTCCAACTCGTTGATCGATCTTGTCGTGTTTGGCCGTGCGGCGGCTATCCGCGCCGGTCAGGTGATCGACCGGAAATCCGCTGTTCCGACGCCGAATGCCGCATCGCTCGAAAAGATCATGGATCGCTTCGACCGGCTGCGCCACGCCAATGGCGGCACGCCGACGGCCGAACTGCGCGAGAAGATGCAGAAGACGATGCAGGAAGACGCTGCCGTGTTCCGCACCTCCGAATCGCTCAAGACCGGCGTCGAGCGCATGGGCAGGATCTGGAAGGAATTGCCGGATGTGAAGGTCCATGACCGCTCGATGATCTGGAACTCCGATCTGGTGGAAACGCTGGAACTGGAAAACCTGATGGCCAACGCCATGTGCACCGTGGTTTCCGCGGAAGCCCGCAAGGAAAGCCGCGGCGCGCATGCGCATGAGGACTTCCCGAATCGCGACGACGCGAACTGGCGCAAGCATTCGCTATCGTGGCTGAGCCCTGAAGGCGACGTCAAACTGGCGTATCGGCCCGTGCACCTTGAGCCGCTGGTCAAGGAAGAAGATGGCGGCATCAGCCTTGCCAAGATCGCGCCCAAGGCGCGTGTTTACTGATCGAGGGACAAGAGCAGAATGGTTGAACTTGCACTTCCCAAGAATTCGCAGATGCGGCCCGGCAAGACCTGGCCTCGTCCCGAGGGCGCAAAGAATCTGAAGGAGTACCGCATCTATCGCTGGTCTCCGGACGATGGCGAGAACCCGCGTATCGATACCTATTATGTCGATCTCGACGATTGCGGCCCGATGATTCTCGACGGCCTGTTGTGGATCAAGAACAAGATCGATCCGACGCTGACGCTGCGCCGCTCCTGCCGCGAAGGCATTTGCGGTTCCTGCGCGATGAATATTGACGGCGCCAATACGCTTGCCTGCACCATGGGCATGGATGAAATCAAGGGTGCGGTAAAGGTCTACCCGCTGCCGCATCTGCCGGTGGTGAAGGATCTGGTGCCGGATCTCAACAATTTCTACGCCCAGCACCGCTCGATCGAGCCATGGCTCAAGACGGTTTCACCGGAGCCTGCGAAGGAATGGCTGCAAAGCCATGAGGATCGCGCCAAGCTCGACGGGCTGTATGAGTGCATTCTCTGCGCCTGCTGCTCCACGTCCTGCCCGAGCTACTGGTGGAACGGCGACCGTTATCTCGGCCCTGCCGTCCTGTTGCAGGCCTATCGTTGGCTGATCGACAGCCGTGACGAAGCAACTGGCGAGCGTCTCGACAATCTGGAAGATCCGTTCCGGCTCTATCGCTGCCACACGATCATGAACTGTGCGCAGACCTGCCCGAAGGGATTGAACCCGGCCAAGGCGATTGCCGAGATCAAGAAGATGATGGTCGAGCGCCGCGTCTAACCGAATATAGACCGCGTTTTGAACTGAAATTGAAAAGAGCGCCCTTGCGGCGCTCTTTTTTGTTTCGCCAAGCTTGGCTGGGTTCAGTCGAGATCGAAACGCGCTATGACGGGCACGTGGTCCGATGGGCGTTCCCAGCCGCGCGCGTCGCGCAGGATGCCGATATCGCGCAGATCGCCTTCGAGGTCCGGCGATCCCCAGATATGGTCCAGGCGGCGTCCGCGATCCGCCGCATCCCAATCCTTTGCCCGATAGCTCCACCACGTATAGACCTTTTGCTCGGGCGGGATGTGATGGCGAATGAGGTCGCTCCAGTTGTTCAGCTTGCGCATCGCCTCCAGCCCTTCCGTCTCGACGGGCGTGTGGCTCACGACTTTCAGAAGTTGCTTGTGTGACCAGACGTCGGTTTCAAGCGGTGCAATGTTCAGGTCGCCGACCAGAACGGATGACAGTCCATCGCCGTTCATGGCCTTGATGGCCTTCATCTCCTCCAGAAAAGCGAGCTTGTGCGCAAATTTCTGGTTGATTTCCGGGTCCGGTTCGTCGCCGCCCGCGGGCACATAAAAATTGTGAATACGGAGTGTCTTGGGGCCGGCGTCGACAAGAGCGCTGATATGGCGGCTGTCGCCGATATTGCAGAAGCCGATGCGGTCGATACCGGTCAGCGGGCGGCGCGAAACAGTGGCAACGCCATGATAGCCTTTCTGGCCATTCACCTCGATGTACGGATAGCCTGCTTCGCGAAAGGCATCGAACGGGAACAGGTCGTCCGGACACTTCGTCTCCTGCAAGCAGAGCACGTCGGGCTGATGCTGGGCAAGATAGTGCATGACGAGCGGCAGGCGAAGCCGTACCGAGTTGATGTTCCAGGTGGCAATGGAAAAAGGCATGGGAACTCGCACGAAGAATTGGATTCGAGCGAAGGCTTAGCAGCTAAACGGAAATCGAGAAACGGCTAATGTGCCGCGCGATCATCACAGCCCGGCCCATTCCGATGACATGCCGGAGAAACGGCCTATCTCTTCTTGTTATTGCCCACAGCGATCCGCGTGTAGTCGATCGTGAACATATCCTTGGCAAAACCGACGCCTTCCTTGACGTTGAAGATCATGACGCTCGTATCCTGCCCCTGTGGGTCGGTGATTGTCCATTGGCGCAGTTCGTAGCTTTTCGGGTCGAACATCATGGTGATCTTCGAATCGCCGAACACCGATTTGTCGCCGAGGACGATGGTGGTCATATCCGGCTCTTCCTTGACTTGCAGGATACGCCCGCCGCTCAGGTCGATCTTGTTGCCGAGAAGCAGCTTCAGCGGCGTCTTGGACAGGGGGTAGATATCCCACGTGTCGAGCTTGCGATTATTGATAACCACCGAGTCGCCATCGGAGATGACGCGGATCGGCGACGGCTTGGAATAGTTGAACCGGATCTTGCCGGGGCGCTGGATGTAGAATGTGCCGCCGGTCTGCTCGCCGCGTGGCCCGAACTGCACGAATTCTCCTGTCATGGTGCGAACACGCGCAAAATGATCGGCGATCTGCTGTGCGGCGGTCTGCGCCGGTTGGGCCAGCGCCTGCCCCGTGCCGGAGGGGAAAAGGCCGGGAGCGGAAAGACCTATACCGGCCACACCGACAAAAGCCGCAGCGCGAAAAAAGGTGCGGCGATTGCAATGCTGAAGGTTTTTCAGTTCCATTCCATGGTCTCCTGTCATTCTTTCCGATCTCTAGTCCGCCAGTTTGTCGTCAGTATGGCGTTCTTTCGATCAAATCCTGTTCTTTCGCGCCGCCGGGAACGTCGATTGCCGTTCGCGCGCCTCAGAATTCCTCTTCGCGGTCAGGGACGAGAATGTCGCGCTTTCCGGCGTGGTTTGCGGGGCCGACAATACCTTCGTCCTCCATGCGCTCGATGATCGAGGCGGCGCGGTTGTAGCCGATGCCAAGACGACGCTGTATATAACTGGTGGACGCCTTGCGATCGCGCAAGACCACGGCGACGGCCTGATCGTAGGGATCGTCGGAATCCTCCAGATTCGAGGTGCCGGACGGCCCATCGCCGTCATCGCCATCCTCGTCCTCTTCGGTGATGGCGTCGAGATATTCCGGCACGCCCTGAAGCTTCAGGTGGCTCACCACCTTCTCCACCTCGTCGTCGCCGACGAACGGGCCGTGGACACGCTGTATGCGCCCGCCACCGGCCATGTAGAGCATGTCGCCCATGCCGAGCAGTTGTTCCGCGCCCTGTTCCCCGAGAATGGTGCGGCTGTCGATCTTCGACGTGACCTGAAAGGAGATGCGGGTCGGGAAATTGGCCTTGATCGTGCCGGTGATAACATCGACGGACGGGCGCTGCGTTGCCATGATGACGTGGATACCGGCGGCGCGGGCCATCTGTGCCAGACGTTGCACCGCCCCCTCGATATCCTTGCCCGCGACCATCATCAGGTCGGCCATTTCGTCGATGATGACGACGATATAGGGTATCGGCTTGAGGTCGAGTTTCTCGGTTTCGTAAATCGCCTCGCCGGTGTTGCGGTCAAAGCCGGTCTGAACCGTGCGGGAGATTGTCTCGCCCTTCTTTGCCGCGGCTTCCACCCGCTGGTTGAATCCGTCGATATTGCGCACGCCCACCTTGGACATCTTGCGATAACGATCTTCCATTTCCCGCACGGTCCATTTGAGCGCGACAACCGCTTTCTTGGGATCGGTGACAACGGGCGTCAGCAGGTGTGGAATGCCGTCATAGATCGACAGTTCGAGCATTTTCGGATCGATCATGATGAGGCGGCACTGGTCTGGCGTCATGCGGTAGAGCAGCGACAGGATCATCGTGTTGATCGCGACGGACTTGCCGGAACCGGTCGTGCCGGCCACGAGCAGGTGAGGCATCTTCGCAAGATCCGCGATCACCGCCTCGCCATTGATGGTCTTGCCGAGGGCAAGGGCAAGTTTCGTCTTGGTCTGCTCGAAGTCGCGGCTTGCGAGAATCTCGCGTAGGTAGACCGTTTCGCGCGTCTGGTTTGGCAGTTCGATACCAATCGCGTTGCGACCGGGAACGACGGCGACGCGGGCTGCGATCGCGCTCATCGAGCGGGCAATATCATCGGCCAGCGTGATCACGCGGGAGGATTTGATGCCCGGCGCCGGTTCGAGTTCGTACAGCGTGACGACAGGGCCGGGGCGGACATGGATGATCTCGCCCTTCACGCCAAAATCCTCCAGGACGCCTTCCAGAAGCCTTGCATTCTGCTCAAGCGCATCCGGCGACAGGGTTGGATTTTTGGCCACGCTCTTCGGTTCGCTGAGGAAGTGCAGCGACGGCATTTCGAATGTATCGCTTCCAATCAGCGAGCCTTGCGCTTCGCGCTCTATGCGGTTGCCGGGACGGGGGGCTGCCGCAGGCGTGGCCACTCGACCGGAGACCTGTCGTGCGGACGGAGCGGCCCTGCGCGGAGCCTCATGCGCCCAGTCATCATCGTCGTCCTGATCGAGAGCCTCGACCATGGCCGTTTCCATTTCCGAGACGAGACCATCCTCATCGTCATAGCCGTCGAAGGATGGCTCCCGAGGGGTGCGGCGGTCCCGATCCGAGCCGAAACCCGGTTCGCGGCGTCCCGAGGAACGTTCCATCGCGACATCGTCAAACATGTCATCGCTGTTCCTGTTGGGACGAGCGGCCTGATAGAGTTCTGCGCTGCGTGCGCTGACGCGATGGAAAGCGGCGCGGGTGGTCAGGAAAAGATGCGTCATCAAACCGGCCGCCGAGACCAGCATGCCTGCACGCTCTTCTTCTTCCTCGAAATCGTCTTCGTCGTCAAACGCGTTCTGCGACGTGGCCTTGCGCGCCATATCCTCGACCGGCGACCGGCCAATCAGTCCGCTGGCGAAGGCGAAGGCCCAGAGCGCCGGAACGAGAAGGACCGCCGCAACGACGGAAGCGACGCCGCCGCCGGGAAAATTGCCGACGAAAAGCGCCGGAAACTTCAGAATCATGTCGCCAAAGACGCCGCCGAGCCCGGTCGGCATCGGCCAGGTCTGCGGAGCCGGAAAGCAGCCCGCGATGGCAGCAGCGAGCAGGGAGCCGCCGAACCAGGCAAGGGCGCGTCGCGGCAAGCGGTCGACATTGCGCCCGGAAATCATGAAAATGCCCCACATGATGGCGGGCATCAGTCCGACAAGTGCCGACAGCCCGAAAAACTGCATGGCCAGATCGGAAAAAGCGGCACCGGGAAACCCTATCGCATTCGTGACGGGGTTCGATGTAGCGTGACTGAAGCTCGGGTCCAGAACATTCCACGTCGCAAGGCTGGCCACGCCGAGCGTGACGAGCAGCAGAAGGCCAAGCCCCATGACAATATCGATCTGACGGCGAAACAGTGTCGTCAAGCCATACCTGTTGTCCCGAAGCCCGTACGAGGGCGAATAGCCTTGGCGCATTGAATCACCACCCCGATTACGCAAATGCAGAAACGGCCCGCCGGACCGAAGAATCTGCCGCTAAATTACCGGTGTGAAGGTTAAGGGGGCATTAACCATGAGGGGTTTCGCAAAGGAAATCCGCCCGAAGGGAAGGCTGGCCGGAACAAATGACAAGGGCCCGGTTAAACCGGGCCCTGTCCCGCCGCTTTCGCGGCTGCGCTGGATAGTCTCAGGAGTGGTAGGCGGTTTCGCCGTGCGACGTAAGGTCGAGGCCGGTTGCTTCGGCTTCGGCGGTCGGGCGCAGGCCAATGACGGCATCGATGATCTTGAAGAGGATGTACGATACGATACCGCTCCAGATGATCGTGACCGCAACGGCCTTGATCTGGATCCAGACCTGGGCGCCCATCGTGATGCCCTCGCCAAAACCGACGCCGCCGAGCGATGCGCTGGTGAAAATGCCGGTTCCGATAGCGCCGACGATGCCGCCGACACCATGAATGCCGAACACGTCGAAGCTGTCGTCATAGCCGAACCTGTTCTTCACGACGGCCACGAAATAGTAGCAGACCACGCTGGCGATTGCGCCGAGGAAGATGGCCCCGACCGGACCTACCAGACCGGCAGCCGGCGTTACCGCCACCAGACCGGCGACGATGCCGGATGCCGCGCCGAGCATGGAGACTGTCTTGCGTGCGAGCGCTTCAACCGCCAGCCACGCAACAATGGCGCCAGCCGTCGCGGTGAAGGTGTTGATGAGGGCGAGAGCCGCGCCGCCCGTCGCTTCGAGGTTTGACCCGGCGTTAAACCCGAACCAGCCAACCCACAGGATCGCAGCGCCGATGAAGGTCAGGGGCAGGGAGTGCGGAGCCAGAACTTCCTTGCCGAGGCCTGCGCGCTTGCCCACGACGATGCAGCCGACCAGACCGGCGATACCTGCATTGATGTGAACGACCGTGCCGCCCGCGAAATCGAGCGCGCCCCAGTTGAAGATCATGCCCGAACCGTCCCAAACCATGTGAGCCACAGGGAAGTAGACGATCGTCACCCAGAGGATGATGAACAGAACGACGGCCGAGAACTTCACCCGTTCCGCGAAAGCCCCGATGATCAGCGATGACGTGATGGCAGCGAAGGTCATCTGGAACGAGATGAAGACATATTCGGGGATATGCACGCCGTCGGTGAAGGTCGCCGCCGTGCTATCCACGGTCACGCCCGAGAGGAAGAGCTTGCCGAGGCCACCCCAGTAAGGGCTGGTGCTGCCGCCGAAGGCGAAGGAATAGCCGTAGACGACCCAGATAATCATAACGACAGCCGAGATCACGGTGGTTTGTGTCAGGATGGAAAGGACGTTCTTGGAGCGCGCCAGACCGCCATAGAACAGCGCCAGACCCGGCAGGATCATGAACATCACGAGAATGGTGGATACCATCATCCAGGCGGTGTCGCCCTTGTTCACCGTCGGGGTTGCTGCGACCGCCTCGGCTGCGGGAGCCGCCGCGTCCTGTGCGAAGGCGGCGAGCGTGCCGCAAGCAGTCAGGGCGAGGGAGGCCAGAAGGCCCGTTCGCGCCGCCGATGCCAAACTGGTTGGAACTTTCATGAGTCTCTCCTTGAAATCAAATGGCCGTCACAACGCATCAGCGTCGGTTTCGCCTGTGCGGATACGAACGGCCTGATCGATCGTGAAGACGAAGATCTTTCCGTCGCCGATCTGGCCGGTCTTTGCCGCGCCAGAGATTGCCTCGACGGCCTTGTCGGCCAGGTCGCTGCTGACGGCGACCTCGATCTTCAGTTTCGGCAGGAAACTGACCGCATATTCCGCACCGCGATAGATTTCTGTATGCCCCTTCTGCCGCCCATAACCCTTCACCTCGGTGACGGTCAGGCCCTGGATGCCAACAGCGGTGAGGGCTTCACGCACCTCGTCCAGCCTGAATGGCTTGATAATGGCCATCACGATTTTCATCTATTGTTACCCTTGCGCTGATGCGGTGGACCCGCGTTAAAGCCATCGCCTTCACGCAAGAGCGTGTCGGTGACTGGACTTTCCTATTCAAGCGCCGTGCCAGACTCGAAAATCATGATTAAGTGATTGAAAAAACGCTGTTTTATTCTTGCGCGAGACAACGTGCCCGGCGTTTAACCAGGAGTAATGCATAAAAATTATGCAATAAATTTTTGATGATTAATTATTGATCCATCTCGTGCAGCCGAATGAGCCCTTCCTGGGCAACGGATGCAACGAGATGACCCTCCCTGCTGTAAAGCCCGCCACGGGTATAGCCCCTGGCGCCGGAGGTGCTGGGGCTGTCCTGCACATAAAGTAGCCAGTCATCCAGCCTGAAGGGCCGATGAAACCACATGCTGTGGTCGAGGCTTGCCACCTGAAGATCCGGATTGAAGATGGAGCGGCCATGCGCGAAGAGCGATGTGTCGAGCAGCGTCATGTCCGAAAGATAGGCCAGCACCACCGCCTGAAGATCTCGCTCATCGGGGACGGTTCCGTTGGCCCTGATCCAGATATGCTGCTCGGGTGGAAGCTTTTCGCGCGAAAGATAGTGCGTGAGGGAAACCGGCTTGATCTCGATGGGCCGCTCCTGCGCCATGTATTTGCGTACGTTTTCCGGCAGGAGGTGGGTGTATTGCTCGCGGAAATCCTTGTCGCCCAGCAGTTTTTCCGGGTCCGGGATGCCATCCGGAATCGGCTTCTGGTGGTCCAGGCCCGGCTCATCGATCTGGAACGACGCCGACATGGAAAAGATCGCCTTGTCGCGCTGGCTGGCGACGACGCGCCGCGTCGTGAAGCTGGAACCGTCGCGAATCCGGTCGACATCGAAAATGACCGGCTCGTTGGGGTCGCCCGGCCGCAGGAAATAGCAGTGCAGCGAATGCACGTGCCGTTCTGCAGTCACGGTCCGCTGCGCGGCGACAAGCGCCTGGGCGATAACCTGTCCGCCATAGATGCGCTTCCAGCTGTATTGCAGGCTGCGACCACGGAAACAGTTGTCTTCCAGACGCTCAAGGTCAAGAATGGCAAGAAGGTCGTGCATTGCATCAGTCATCGATGAATATTCCTCGGGCGGTCCATGGCTATCGCTTGCAACAGGAAGCCGACGACAAGTCAAGAATTGCTTTCCGGAATGGTTCCGGTCATGTGATGGTTTCTGGGCTATGCTATGCTGGTAACGGAGAATCAGGGACATAAAATGATCAAGAGGGCACTTCCGGAAAGCTTCGATGTTGTTGTCGCGGGTGCCGGCTATGTCGGTCTGGCGACTGCCGTGGCGCTCAAGTCATCCGCGCCGCATTTCCGCGTGGCCATTGTCGATGCCGCGCCCGCCGGGGTCTGGACAAAGGACCAGCGCGCGTCTGCCATAGCTGCGGCCGCCAGCCAGATGCTGGAGCAGCTTGGCTGCTGGCAGGATATCCTGCCCGAAGCGCAGCCGATCAACGAGATGATCATCACCGATTCCCGCACAGCCGACCCCGTCCGCCCTGTTTTCCTGACATTCGACGGCGAAATCGAGCCGGGACAGCCGTTTGCCCATATGGTTGCCAACAAGACGCTCAACGCGGCCCTGCGCAGGAAGGCGGATGAGATCGGCATTGTCCTGATGGAGGGCGCCGCTGTCACCGGCTTTGAAAACATGGGAAACACGGTCGAGATACAGCTTGCTGGCGGAAAGACACTTCAGGCTCGCCTGCTCGTGGCTGCGGACGGCGTGCGTTCGAAACTGCGCGACATGGCAGGAATCAAGACGGTCCACTGGGACTATGACCAGTCCGGCATCGTATGCACCGTCGCGCATGAGCGACCGCATCACGGATGCGCCGAGGAGCATTTTCTTCCCGCCGGGCCTTTCGCCATTCTTCCGCTGACCGGGAATCGTTCCTCCCTCGTCTGGACGGAAAGCACGCGAGACGCGGAGCGCCTGGTCAACGAGGATGAATTCGTGTTCGAGGCGGAGCTTGAGCGGCGTTTCGGCCTCAAGCTTGGCGAACTTCGCGTCGAGGGCGGGCGCCGCGCTTTTCCGCTCGGGCTGACGCTGGCGCGTGAATTCGTGCAGCCGCGTTTCGCGCTTGCCGGAGACGCGGCGCATGGCATCCACCCGATAGCCGGACAGGGCCTCAATCTCGGTTTCAAGGATGTGGCGGCATTGGCGGAAGTGGTTGTCGAAGCGGATCGGCTGGGCCTCGATATTGGATCGATCGGCGTTCTGGAGCGCTACCAGACCTGGCGTCGTTTCGACACGGTGCAGATGGGCGTTACCACCGATGTGCTGAACCGGCTGTTCTCGAACGATTTCGCGCCTGTGCGTGCGATCCGCGATATCGGGCTTGGGCTGGTGGACCGGATGCCCCGCCTGAAGGACTTTTTCATCAAGCAAGCGGCGGGCCTTTCCGGGGAAACGCCGAGATTGCTCAAGGGCGAGGCTATCTAGAGAGAGCCAGGGAACCGCCGCAAATCTTCTGCGTTCTTGGTCTAGCCTGAATTTCATTGAAGCCATTCAACAAGGGGAGACAAGCATGGAACGGCAAGCAAAAGCAGCCTGGCAGGGCACTCTGACAGATGGCAGCGGCACGCTCGATACGCAGAGCGGAGCCCTGAAGGGCCTTCCCTATAATTTCAAGGCGCGTTTTCAGGATGAAAGCGGGACATCGGGCACGAACCCCGAAGAACTGCTGGCGGCGGCGCATGCGGGATGTTTCGCCATGCAGCTTTCCCATTTCCTTGCGGAAAACGGAACGCCCGCAACCAGGCTGGATGCGACGGCCAAGGTGACGGTTCAACCGGCGCAGGGCGGTGGATTCGAGATTACGCGTAGCGCAATCTCGCTGGTCGGCGATGTGTCGGGCATCAATGATGCCGATTTCCAGAAGCTTGCCGCCAAGGCCAAGGAAGGATGTCCCCTCTCCAAGGCGCTTGGCGCCATAGAGGTGACGCTCGACGCCAAGCTCGGCTGATCTTCCGCAGGCGGAAAAACAGTGCTGACAAGGGCCGGCTGTGCGGTTTTTGTCAGTGCTTTTCTATACCGCGATAGGCGGTGTCGCCCCATATGGCGGCGACGCTGGCGTCCCTGCGGCATCCCACACGATAGTTCGTATAGTGGGCTGGATTCTTTTCCGCGAAATTCTGGTGGTATTCCTCAGCCGGGTAGAATGTTGCCGCGGGCTTGATCAGTGTCGCCACGCTCTGCTTCAGTTCTCCGGCGATCTTTGCCTTCGATCTTTCGGCAATGTTTCGCTCTTCGTCATTGCCGGTATAGATGGCGCTGGTATAGCTCTCGCCCTTGTCGCAGAACTGCCCCGTCGCGTCCGTCGGGTCGCTCTGGTGCCAGAAGACGTCGAGCAGCGTTTCATAGCTCACCTTGGCCGGATCATAGGTGACCCTGACCGCCTCGCGATGACCCGTCGTCTCGGTGATGACGTCCTTGTAGGTCGGGTTGTCGAGATGGCCGCCGGTATAGCCCGAAGCGGTCGAGATGACGCCCGGCACATGATCGAAATTGGTTTCGACGCTCCAGAAGCAGCCACCCGCGAAGATGATCGATTTTTCCGCTGTCAGGGCAGGCAGTGTTCCGGTCGCAAGCGCTGCGAGACAGGTCAAGCCAACAAGAGTCTTTCGTGTGATCATGGTGGCGTTCCTCCTGCTTTCGAAGGCTAGCAGAAACGCAGATGGTGACAAATCAAGCCTTTAACACAACCGTGTGAAGGCTGGGGGAAGGGTTGGGCCTAATCGTCGAAATATCGCGAAAGTCTGGAGATCTGGTCCGTAAGTTCGATGAGGTCGGCCGTTATATGGTCGTGGAGCGCTACGGCCACCTCCGGGTATTCTTCCAGAACGCGCCGGAAGAGCAGCCGTGAAATGCGGATCACCTCGGAATCGGCCTCGGCCGTGGCGCTGGTGAGCCGCTTTGTCGGCGCAATAAGCGCCATTTCGCCGAGTATGGAACCGGTTCCAACGGTCTTGATCGGAACCGGTCCGGATGACCCTGCGCGGGAGAGCGCAATGCTGCCCGACGCGACCACATAGGCGCAATCGGCGGCCTGATTTTCACGATAAAGCTCGCGTCCGCCACGCAGGCTCAGACGTTCGGCGCCGAAGGCGAGCAGCCGCAACTGCTCATGCTTCAACGGCTCGAACAGGCCGACAGTGCCGAGTATGCGAATATCATCATCAAGTGCCATGTTGAGGCCATTTATACACGGAAGGCGGTTCTTCCATCAGGGGTTAAGTTTGTATCCCCCGCTTTCTGTGATGAGAAGCTGCGCGTTGGACGGATCCTGCTCGATCTTTTGACGCAGGCGATAGACGTGCGTTTCGAGCGTATGGGTGGTCACGCCGGAATTATAGCCCCAGACTTCTTCCAGCAGGACGTCACGCGTGATGACCTTGTCGCCCGCGCGATAGAGGTATTTGATGATTGCGGCTTCCTTCTCCGTCAGGCGGATTTTCCCGCCCTTCTGATCCACCAGCAGCTTGTGTCCCGGTTTGAACGTGTAGGGGCCGACGGTGAATGTGGCGTCCTCGCTCTGCTCATGCTGGCGAAGCTGGGCGCGAATGCGGGCCAGCAGGACAGCAAGGCGAAATGGCTTGGTCACATAGTCGTTGGCGCCGGCTTCGAGGCCGAGAATCGTGTCTGAATCGGTATCATGGCCGGTCAGCATGATGACGGGGGCCTTGAAGCCGCCCTTGCGCAAAAGCTTGACCGCCTCGCGTCCGTCCATGTCCGGCAGGCCGACATCCATGATCAGCAGATCGACCACGCCGTTACGGGCCGCCTGAACGCCCTTGGCCGCCGTCTTTTCCTCGATGATCTGAAATTCTTCATAGAGCGACAGTTGTTCGGCCAGAATACCGCGAAGATCATCATCGTCATCGACGATCAGGATGGTGCGTGCCGTCATGCGGACCTCATAGTGTTTTGGTGTTGCGTTTACGGACTCTATGTCGAACTGTCCGCAGAGGAAAGTTGTTTCAAGCGATTGATTCGCCAATCTCTTGTGGTCGAAAGATGTGTTTAGTGAGGCAGACGGATGAAACGGCCAATGCTGCGGGTTCTGGATGTGCGTTCCCGTCCCGGTCGCAACACCCAGGGTCAGCTCATTGCCGGGCCACTTGTGTTGCGCTGCGCGCTCGGCAAGGGCGGCATCACGGCCCTCAAGCGCGAGGGTGATGGCGCAACGCCTCTCGCCGCGATGCGCCTGCTCGGCGGCTACCGGCGCGCCGACAAGGGAATGGTTCCTGCTTCGCCGCTGAAGTTTCGCTCGATCCGCAGGCTCGATGGCTGGTGCGACGCCAGCAGCGACCGGAACTATAACCGGCCCGTTGGCGACACCTATGCCGCCAGCCATGAAAGTATGTGGCGCAAGGATGGGCTCTACGACATCTGCATCGTCATGGACTGGAACATAAGGCCGCGACGCCGCGGTTGCGGCAGCGCGATTTTCTTCCATCTGGCGCGAGGCGACTATGAGCCGACGCATGGATGTGTGGCGCTCAAGCGTCGGGATATGGAGCGTCTCCTGCCTTATCTCTCGCGCGAAACGGTGATCCGCGTTCGCCGGTAAATCAGGCGAACCGCCAGACCGTTGTTCGTTTCACTTCCGAATCTTCAAGCGCGTGTGTGACCGGAACCGTATAAACGGCAAGCTCGCTCAATCGATCCTTTGGCAGATAGGATCGCCCCGGATCGCCCGCGATCACGAGTGCGCCGCGACGGGCGAGCCTGCCGAGCCACGGCACGATCCGGTCCGTCATGGCCTTGTCGTAGAATACATCGCCCGCGAGCACGATATCCCAGCCCTGGTCCGTATCCACGACATCGCTGATAAGAGGCGTGAACGCAACGCCGTTGGCCTCAGCGTTGAGCCGCATGGCGGGAAGGCAAAAAGCGTCGATATCCGTTGCCGTTACAGGCGCTGCGCCCGCCTTGGCGGCGGCAATGGCCACAAGACCGGAACCGGAGGCAAAATCGAGAACGGTTCGGCTCCGAAACAATTGCGTATTGTCGAGAACATAGCGCGCAACCCCTTGCCCGCCTGCCCAGGCGAAGGCCCAGAAAGGCGGTGGCAGGCCGATCGTGGCCAGTTCGTCTTCCGTCCGGAGCCAGAGTTCATGGGCCTCGTCCGCAAGATACAGCTTGATCTCGGGCACATGCGGCGGCGATTGCAAAGCAGTATTCGCGAGTATGAACCGGCGGGCCTGTTCACTATCCGGTTTCAAAGGCTCGCCAGTCATTTCTATTTATTTCGGAGCCGGAACAAGCCCGGCCATGCGGCAAACCTCGATCCATTCATCCTCCGCCACGGGCTGCACGGAAAGCCGCATCGACGTCACCAGCGCCATATCGGCGAGCTTCGGATTGGCTTTCACATCCTTGAGCGAAACGGGCTTTGGAAGATCCTGCAGGGCGCGAATATCGACGCATTCCCACCGGGGATCGTCGGTGGTCGTATCGTGGTGGGCAAGTGCGCAGACCTCGACGATGCCGACCGCTTCCAGCCCCTCATTGGAGTGGTAGAAGAAGCCCTTGTCGCCCAGTTGCATCGCGCGCATGTTATTGCGTGCCAGATAGTTGCGCACGCCATCCCATTGCTCGCCCTTGTCGCCCTTCGCCTTCAGCATTTCGAACGAAAACTTGAAGGGCTCCGATTTGAACAGCCAGTAGGCCATCATGCTACTCCGTATCGATTATTTTTGTTCCGGGTTCTTGATTCCCCAGTTCCATGGGCGAATATCGACGGAAGCGAACAGCCCTGCCTTCGCATAAGGGTCACTATCCGCGATGGTCTTCGCGGCGGTCAGATCATCCGCCTCAATGATGACGAGGGTGCCGTTCGGCTTGCCGTCTTCGCCAAGGAACGGGCCTGCGCCCTTGAGCGTGTCGCCAAGGCCATTGAGATAGTCGAGATGGACGGGGCGCGTATCGAGACGCACCTGCAAATGGCCGGGCTTGTCGGTGCAGATGAGAGCAAAGAGCATATCAGTCCTCCAGAGGGTTGCTTGGGAAAAGGATCAGTCGGTTTCGCCCTTGAGGCGGCGTGAAAGCAGGGCATCGACAGCCTCTCCGACTGTCAACTGGCCTGCGAGAATATGTGCGACAGCGCTGATGATCGGCGCGCTGATATCGCGCTTCGCGCAGAGTTCCGCCGCTATGAAGGATGTGGCGACACCTTCGGCAAGCGGACGATTTTCAAGCGGTTCACCGCGGCCGATGGCGAGGCCATAGGAGTAATTGCGCGACTGGGGCGACGAGCAGGTAAGCATCAGGTCGCCAAGGCCGGAAAGCCCCATGATGGTTTCCGGGGCTGCGCCCATGGCCTGACCGATGCGGCGCAGTTCCACAAAGCCGCGCGTCACCAGCGCCGCCTGTGCGCTGGCGCCAAATCCACCGCCGGTCGCCGCGCCTGCCGCGATGGCAAGCACGTTTTTCAGCGCACCACCCACCTCGACACCGATCAGGTCGGTCGTGGAATAGCAGCGGAAGCTCGGGCCGGATAGGGATCGCGCCAGCCATTCGGCGACAGGCTGATCCTCGCAGGCGACGCTGACGGCGGTCGGCAGGCCATTGGCGACATCGGTGGCGAAGCTCGGGCCGGAAAGCGCTGCAATCCGCTGGTCGGGCAGCACTGCCCGTACGACTTCGGACATCATCAACCCGCTGCTGCGCTCAATACCCTTGGCGCAGATAACCAGAGGGATTTCGGCCGGGATGAGAGGCGCAAGATCCAGCAAGGCTCCAGTCATCGCCTGCGCGGGGATGGTCGCAAGGATAATCGCCGCTCCGTCGAGCGCTGTCGCCGGATCGTTGGTCGCCTTCAGCGAATGCGGCAGCGCGATACCCGGCAGGTAGCGCGGGTTTTCGTGTTTCTGGTTGATACTGGAGACCGTATCGGCATCGCGGGCGTAAATGCAGACATCGTGGCCGTTGCGCGCCGTCATGGTGGCGAGCGCCGTGCCATATGCGCCGCCGCCGAGCACCGCGATCTTCGCCGCGTTGATATTGGTCATGCCTTGGCTCCCCGGCGCCCGGCGCCGATCAATGGCGTTGCCTCCTGATCCAGTGGCCAGCGCGAGCGTGGCGCGATGTCAAAACCGTCCGGCTTTTCGCCCTGGGCAATTCGCTCGGCGCCCGCCCAGGCGATCATCGCGGCGTTGTCCGTGCAAAGCGCATGGGGCGGTGCGATAAAGCGGAAGCCGTTTTCGGCGCAAAGCGCTTCGAGTTTTCCGCGAAGGGCAAGGTTTGCGGCCACGCCACCGGCAACCACGAGCGCCGGTTGCGCCACATCCGGGAAGTTCTGCCGAAACCGGGCGATCGATCGGGAAATCCGGTCAGCCAGCGTGTCGGCGCAGGCGGCCTGAAATGAGGCGCAGATATCGGCCACGTCCTGATCGGACAAGGGAGCGATTTCACTTGCGGTCTGGCGCACGGCGGTCTTGAGGCCAGAGAACGAAAAATCGAGCCGCGCCTCGCCCTTGAGAGGGCGGGGCAGGGCAAAGCGATTCGCGTCGCCCTGTTTTGCTGCCCGTTCCACTGCCGGTCCACCCGGATAGGGCAGGCCCAGAAGCTTCGCCGTCTTGTCGAAAGCCTCGCCCAGCGCGTCATCGATCGTGGTGCCGAGGCGTTCGTAATCGCCGATGCCGCGAACGAGCACCACCTGCGTGTGGCCGCCCGAAACGAGCAGCAGGAGATAAGGAAAGGGCACGCCGTCCGTCAGGCGGGGTGTCAGCGCATGGCCTTCCAGATGATTGATGGCATAGAAGGGCTTCTGTGCAGCGAAGGCGAGCGCCTTTGCCGTCATGAGGCCGACGATCAGTCCGCCGATCAGTCCGGGGCCGGCGGTCGCGGCGACCGCATCCATCCGCGAAAGCGAGACGCCAGCTTCATCCAGCGCCCGCTCGATAATATCGTCCAGAATTTCGACATGCGCACGTGCGGCAATTTCGGGAACGACGCCGCCGAAAGCCGCGTGTTCCTCGATCTGGCTCAGAATCACATTCGACAGGATGCGGCCTCCGCCATCCGCATTGCGCTCGACAATGGCGGCGGCGGTCTCGTCGCAGCTCGTCTCGATACCCAGAACCAGAGTCATTGCTATCCTTCGTCACATTGCCCGACATGCAAAACAGAGTTAGTGAGGATTTTGCCGGACGCAATCCCGGTATCATGGAAGGTGCCTGATGCAAACAAAAACGCTAAAAATTGGAACCCGAGGCAGCGCTTTGGCGCTTGTGCAGGCACATTTGACGCGGGATAAGCTGATTGAGGCCCTTGGTCTGGTATCCGAACAGGTCGAAATCGTGATCATGTCGACCATGGGCGACCGCGTGCAGGACCGCGCACTCTCGGAAATCGGCGGCAAGGGCCTGTTCACGCAGGAGATCGAGGATGCGCTGCTCAGCGGCGCTATCGATATCGCCGTGCATTCCAGCAAGGACATGCCGACCGTGCTGCCCGAAGGGCTTTACCTCTCGGCTTTCCTGGAGCGTGAAGACCCCCATGACGCCTTTATCGGGCGCGAGGCGAGGCGCTTCATGGACCTGCCGCAGGGCGCGACCGTCGGCTCCTCGTCGCTTCGCCGCCAGGCATTGATCAAGCGCGCCCGGCCGGACCTTGAAGTCGTGCTCTATCGCGGCAATGTCGAGACGCGGCTGCGCAAGCTGGAAGAGGGGCAGGTGGATGCGACATTTCTCGCCGCTGCGGGGCTGCGCCGCCTTGGTCTGTCGCACGTCATTACGGAGCTTCTGGACATCGACCAGTTTCCGCCTGCGCCGGGGCAGGGAGCGATCTGTATTGAAAGCCGGGTCGGCGATGAGCGCACGGACGCGCTGCTTGCTCCCATCAACCATCGCGATACGGCTGTAGCGCTTGCCTGCGAGCGCGCTTTCCTCGGCAGTCTCGACGGTTCGTGCCGCACACCCATCGCGGGGCTTGCCACGGTCAACGGAGACAGGATCGCGTTTTCAGGTTTGATTCTCACGCCGGATGGTGTGAAGGCGCACGAGGTTCGGGGTGATGGCCCCATTTCCGAGGCCGCGGCCATCGGGCGCGATGCGGCGGAGCGCGTTCGCGCCGCTGCTGGGCCAGAATTTTTTGAAAGCTGGTAGCGGCATGGGCAAGCGCGTTCTTGTCACCCGACCGGAACCGGGCGCCAGCCGCACCGCAGAACGGCTCTTGCAGGCCGGTCATGTGCCGGTGGTCATGCCACTGACGCAGACAGAAGGGCTTGCTGTTTCCCGGCCTCTGGAGCCGTTTGACGTTGTTGCTGTCACCAGCGCAAGCGCCATCCGTCATCTGGATTCGCGCTTCCTCCGGGGGCTTGTGGGCCATCCCTGCTACGTGGTTGGCGAGGCGACCGCGCAGATTGTCCGCGAGGCCGGTTTTTCCGATCTGGTGATCGGCGACGGCTACGGGCGTTCGCTGGCCCGGATACTCGCGAAAGACATTCCTGCCGGCAAGCATGTGCTCTATCTCACGGGGAAAGTCCGCAGTCCCGATTTCGAGGTCATTCTGTCGGGCGCAAATATCCCGGTAACGCCGATAGAGGTCTATGATACTAAAAAAGTCAGTTATACAACTGATATTGTGAGGGGGTTGATCGGAGATGCGACGATAGATGTCACTCCCGTTTATTCCGCCTTTGGTGCTGCTCTTCTTGCGGAAATAGCCGCATCGGGAGAATTTTCTCATCTCTTTGAAAAGACGATGTTTTTATGCATTTCGCAGCGCATATCGGATGTCTTGGCGCAGGTTCCGGCGGACAGGAAGTGCGTTGCGCAAAGCCCCAACGAGGACGCGCTTTTTAATTTGCTTGAACGAGGCTTCGCCTAAATATCGTCCAGCTTTCGGTTGGGTTTTCTTTCAGCACCATAATTTGCTAGCCTGATTTTCAAAATGAAAACGCAAGGGAAGAAGTGAGCTCGACCATGGCGAAAGCCCGCCCCCCACGTCATTCCAAACCAGTATCGAAACCTGTGACCATCAATCTTGATCCATCGGATGTGAAGGTGGTGCAGGACGAGGCCGTCAGCCACAAGGAAGAAGAGGCCAGCGCCGTGAGCGAAACGTTTTCCGACGCTGACGATACACGTCGGCCGCAGACGGCGGATGATTTTTCTTCCATCGAGACCGACGCCCGACTTTCCAGCGAGGAGCGCGATCATTTGACGAATACACAGGACGAACCGGACTACGAATCACCGTCGCAGACTGACGAGAAACCGGCGGAGCCGAAAAGCTTCGCGCCGCCTCCGTCCCGTGACGGCAGCCGCCGTGTTTCGTCGCTTGGCGCGGGTGTTGCGGGCGGTCTGATGGCGCTGCTGGGAGCGGGCGTGCTGCAATGGTCGGGGATTATACCGGCTCCGCAACCGGACCTGGCGTCGGTCCAGCAAGAGATCGATGAAATCAAGTCTTCAACGCTGGAGAGCGGAAGTCTCGATGCCTCCACTCAGGCAGCACTAGCAAGCGCCGAGCAAGCGTCCAAGGCAGCCCTTACGGCATCGGATGCCGTGAATGGCGAGATCGCCGGTATCAAGCAATCGCTGGCGGCAGCGCTTGACGATCTGAGCAAGCTTCAGGCAGCGATTTCCTCCGGGGCTGCTGGCGAAAGCGGCGGCTTGCAGACCCTGTCCGACCGGTTGGGGCAGATTGAGCAGCGGATCGCGGACATATCGGAGCGCCCAGAGCAGGACGGCACGGCGGCGAGCGCCGTGGCGGACCAGATTGTGGCGCTGGAAGCAAAGATCGCGGAAGGTGCCGCGAGTTCGCAGGCTGTAGCTGCGTTTCAATCGAAGCTGGATGCCCTGAGCCAGAAGGTCGAGGCAAATGCCGGACAGCCGGATATCGGTCTGGTGATTGCGGCGAACGCCCTGAAGGCCGCGATAGACCGCGGTGGTGCCTTCGGGGCCGAGCTTGAAACCTATGCGTCGGTTGCTCCACAATCGCCCGAGGCGGAAGCGTTGTTGCCCTTTGCCGAACGGGGCGTGCCGACGCTGCTCGATCTTCAGGCCCGCTTCGAGGGCGCATCCAGCCAGATCATCGCATCCGCCAAGAAGCTACCGCCGGATGCGGGCATCGTGGACCGCCTTGCCGCCAGCGCCAGAAACCTTGTCGAGGTAAGGCCGGTCGGCATGGTCGAGGGCGCCGGGGTCGATGCTATCACGGCAAGGATCGAGGCGCAGTTGCGGGCCGGAAAGCTGCCGGAGGCGCTCGCGGAATGGGAAACCCTGCCGCCAGAAGCCAAGGAGGTTTCGGCTCTATTTGCTGCTGACCTGAAGGCGCGGCTGGGTGCGGATGAACTGATTTCCAAGGCGATAGCATCCGCGCTCGCAAGCGCGAACCCGACATCGAACTGACGAGGAAGACAATCATGTGGCGTATCCTGTCTTTCTTCGCTCTGGTGCTGGCGCTGGGTATCGGCTTTGCCTGGCTGGCGGATCGGCCGGGCGATATCGTTTTCACATTCGACGGGATGCGCTATCGCATTCCGCTGATGGTTGCCGCGTCCCTGGCCGTGGCTCTTGTCGCGACGGCAATGCTGGCGTGGTGGGTGGTCAAAAGCGTTGTCGCCTCGCCAACTGCGTGGCGCAGACGTCAGCGCGCGCGCAAGCGTGATCGCGGATACCAGTCGCTTTCGACAGGGTTGATCGCTGCGGGGGCCGGCGACGCCGCTGCTGCCAGACGTATGACAAAACAGGCGGAAAAACTGCTGAATGCCGATCAGGAACCCCTGATCCACCTGCTGGATGCGCAAGCGTCGATGCTCGAGGGCAGGGCGGATGACGCCAGGGCCAAGTTCGAGAAAATGGTTGAAGATCCGGAAACCCGTCTGCTGGGCTTGCGCGGGCTCTATCTGGAAGCGCAACGGCTTGGCGAACGCGAGGCAGCCTATCACTATGCCGAGCGTGCCGCAGAGACCGCGCCGCAACTGGAGTGGGCTTCCAGCGCCGTTCTCGGAAACAGGACTGCCGAAGGTGACTGGGATGGGGCGCTCAAGCTGCTCGATGCCCAAAAGGCCGCAAAGCTCTCGGACAAGGATACGATCAAGCGTGAACGCGCTGCCGTTTTGACCGCGAAAGCCATGGCCACGCTGGATCATGATGCCGCCGAGGCGCGACGTATCGGGCTGGAAGCGCACAAGCTCGCTCCCGATCTTATCCCCACGAGCATCGTTACGGCGCGGGCGCTGCTTCAGCAAGGCGAATTGCGCAAGGCGGCGAAAATCCTGGAGACGGCATGGAAGACCGAGCCGCATCCGGAAATCGCGGAAGTTTACGTTCACGCGCGGGTGGGCGATTCTCCCGCCGACAGGCTGAAGCGGGCGCGCCAGCTCTTTGCGCTGCGGCCCGATCATCCCGAATCCAGTCTTGCGCTTGCGCATGCGGCGCTGGATGCCGGTGAATATGGCGTTGCGCGAGAGGCTGTCGATGCGGTGCTGAAAGCCGCGCCGCGCGAAAGCGCCTATCTGCTTATGGCGGATATCGAGGAGGCGCAGACGGGCGATCAGGGGCGTGTCCGCCAATGGCTGTCGAGGGCGGTGAAAGCACCGCGCGATCCGGCATGGACGGCAGACGGTTTCGTTTCGGACAAATGGGGTCCGGCCTCACCCGTCACGGGAAGGCTCAATGCTTTTGAATGGAAGGTGCCGGTTGAAAGGCTTGGCCCTGCCATCGATGCCGGTTCGGCGCGGGATGATGATCTGCCCGCCCGGAAGACGGCTTCCCCGGCGCCGATCATCGCCAGCAAGCCGGAAGAAACGATCGAGTTCGCCGAAGCGGAAGTCGTCAGCGTCGAAAAGCCGTTGGTTGAGGCGCCTGTAGAGCGGGAGACGGATGTTCCGAAGCAGGTCACTCCCCGGCGGGTGGCGGCTGTTGCGGATCGTGAGGCAAAGCGTGACGAGATTGTCATTCCGGTGCCCGACGATCCCGGCGTCGCTCCGGATCGGCAGATCGAAAAGGAGCCCGGTCGTTTCCGGCTGTTCTGATGGATTGACAATCTGTAACGAATGGGCGCCCAGATTTTGGTTGGCGGAGGGGCCAACTCGGTCTATTTCTTGAAATGTGACGTTTTCGCACTGCACATAATCAGGATTGCCGATGCTTGATCGCCTGTTTTCCTTCTTCAATGACCTGTCTTCGAGCGGGGGTACGCCGGAGCTTTCTCCGTCCGACCCGCGGCTCGCGGCAGCGGCCATCCTCTTCCACGTCATGGATGCGGATGGGGAACGGCAGGAAAACGAGCACAGGCGCATCGCGGATGTGATCGCCAAGGCCTACAATATCGAAGGTCCGGCGCTTGATCGCCTGCTGGCGGCGGGCGACGAGGCGGAGCAGCAGGCGGTCGATCTTTACAGCTTCACCAGTGTCTTGAAGCGCAATCTCGACAATGAAGCGCGCATCCGCTTCATCGAGCTGATGTGGGAAGTCGTATTCGCTGACGGTCATGCCCATGAACTGGAAGACAATGTGGTATGGCGCATCGCCGAGCTGATCGGCGTGTCATCGCGCGATCGCATGGTGATGAAGAAGGCCGTTGCCGGACGGCTTGGTCGGGACGTGTAGCGAGCCTGTCATGTTGCAACAGGCGACCAACCCGAAGCCCGGGATTCTCATTGTCCTTCATCAGGAAAGTTCAAGTCCGGGACGGGTCGGGCAGTTGCTCGAACGGGCGGGCTTCGAGCTGGACATCAGGCGACCGCCGCTCGGCCATGAACTGCCGGAAACGCTTGCGCGGCACGCGGGTGCGGTGGTCTTCGGCGGCCCGATGAGCGCGAATGACCCGGACGAGTTTATCCGCCGCGAAACCGACTGGATGGCAGTGCCGCTCTCGGAAAACAAGCCCTTTCTCGGAATATGCCTTGGGGCGCAGATGCTCGTGAACCATCTCGGAGGGCGCGTCGAGGCCCATCCCGAGGGCGAGGTGGAAATCGGCTGGTATCCGCTACGCGCGACGGACGAGGGCGCAGCACTTATGGACTGGCCGTCCATGGTCTATCATTTTCACAGGGAAGGATTTGACCTGCCGCGCGGCACGACATTGCTTGCGTCCGGCGACACCTATCCCAATCAGGCCTTCCGCTTCGGAAGCAACGCCTGGGGGCTGCAATTCCATGCCGAACTGACCCGCGTCATGATGCATCGATGGGTCGTTCGGGGTGCTCACCGCTTTGAATTGCCGGGTGCGCAGCGGGGGCGGGATCATCTTGACGGCCGCATGATCCACGATCAACGGCTCAAGGCGTGGCTCCAGAATTTTCTGACAATAGTCTTCGGCGAGCCGCCGCAGCAGGTCTGAAACCTTGTTGCGTCAGGTCGCGGGGGAATTCGCAATGGAGATCCGCTCCCGGGACTCCAGTTCCCGCAACGCCGGTCTGGCGCTTGCGATATCCGCGATCTTGCCAAAATCGCGTCCGCTTGGGTTCTGGAACGTGTGCAGCCCGAATTCGGGCAGGATGGCATAGAGATGATCGAAGATGTCCGACTGGATCTGTTCGTATGCCGCCCAGACGGTCGTATTGGCGAAACAGTATATTTCCAGCGGCAGACCGTTGGGTGTGGGGTCCATCTGACGCACCAGCAATGTCATGCCGGAATGCACGCCGGGATGGTTTCTCAGATATGTTTCAATATAGGCCCTGAACGTGCCGATATTGGTCACGCGGCGCGTATTGGCCGGGTAGCTGGCCCGCTCTCCCAGACGTGAGTTCCACTCGGCGATTTCCTTCTCTTTCTTCGGCAGATAGTCTGCCAGCAACCCGATGGAGGCGAGGCGACTGCGCTCTTCCGCCGTCACAAAGTGGATTGTGTTTTGATCGATGAAGAGCGCGCGCTTGATGCGCCTTCCACCCGTTTCCTGCATGCCCCGATAGTTTTTCATGGGTTCGGAGATCAGCTTGCGGATCGGAACCGTGGTGATGGTCTTGTCGAAGTTCTGCACCTTGACGGTATAGAGCGCGATCTCGATGACGTCGCCATTGGCATCCAGATTGGGCATTTCAATCCAGTCTCCAACGCGCACCATGTTGGACGAGGCGATCTGCATGCTGGCGACAAGCGAGAGCAGCGTATCCTGAAACACCAGAATGAGGACCGCCGCCATTGCGCCGACACCGGAGAGCAGGATGACCGGCGACCGGTCGAGAAGGGTGGCGATGATCAGGACCGCGGCAAGCAGGTAGATCGCCAGCTTGGAAACCTGAATATAGCCCTTGATGGGATGGATGCGCGCTTCGGCGCGGCGATGATAAAGCGTATCCGCGACGCTCAGCGCCGCGTTGGCGGCCAGCGCGAGAGTGAGGATGATGAAGGCGATGGCCACGTTCCTGATGACGGTGACTGCGCCGTCGGGAAGGCCGGGAATGGCGAGTATGCCGGATGAAATCACCAGCGCCGGCACCATATTGGCCAGACGCGCTATGACGCCGTGGCGCTTGAGTTCCTCATCCTGTCCGAAGGAGGTTTTCTCGACGATCCGGTCAAGCACCCTGAGAAGAATGGCCTTGACGATAAAGTTCGCGACAAAGGCGGACAGGAAAAGTCCGCAAAGGGCGACCAGTGTTTCGGCCCATGGGTAAGCGATAAAGAACTCCGGCAAACTGTTCTCCGCGTTGCTGCAAAGGGCCGAAACTAGGGAATTTGCCCTCACGTGTCCAGTTTGTGGCGAAACCGGCGAATCAGTGCTTGCCCTGCAGGTGCCGTGTCTTGCGCAATTGCGGGAACAGGAAGGCCCAGCTTGCCGCAACCGCCACGGTGCCAACGCCGCCAAAGACGACCGCAGGAACAGTGCCGATCAGGGCGGCCATGGTGCCGGCGCGAAACTCGCCCAGCTCGTTCGAAGCGCCGATGAAGACCATGTTCACGGCGCTGACGCGTCCGCGTACATGGTCCGGCGTCCACAATTGCAGCAGCGTTTGCCGTATGTAGACGCTGATCATGTCGGCCGCGCCCATCAGAACCAGCGCGCCGATGGACAGCCAGCCGATCGTGGACAGGCCGAACACGGTGGTCAGCGCGCCAAACAGCCCGACGCAACAGAACATGACGATACCGGCACGGTCGCGCAGCGGATGACCTGCCAGCCAGACGGCGGTGACAAGAGCGCCGATGCCCGGTGCGGAGCGCAGCAGGCCTAGACCCCATGGCCCGAGGTCCAGAATATCGCGGGCATAGACGGGCAGCAGAGCGACGGCGCCTCCGAGCAGGACGGCAAACAGGTCGAGAGAAATCGCCCCGAGCACGACCTTCTCCTTCCAGATGAAGCGGAAACCCGCCAGAAGGGTCTCGATTGTGGGCTTTTCCGTACTGGTCTGCTGAGATGGCCTGGGAATGGAGAAAATCAGCCCGGCGGCAGTGATGAAAAGTCCGGTCGAAACGCTATAGGCCACCACCGGCGAAATGCCATAGAGAAGGCCGCCGGCAACAGGCCCGACGATGGTGGCGAGCTGGAAGGCCGAGGAGTTCCATGAAACGGCGTTGGCGAAATCTTTCTGCGGCACCAGATTGACCACGAGCGAAGACGAGGACGGGCCGAAGAAGGCACGGGCCACGCCGAAACCCGCCAGAACCGCGAAGACCGGGATGGGCTGGAAATGCCCGGTCAGCGTCAGCAGCAGCAGGCAGATGGCGCAAACCGCTTCCAGCGAAATGGACAGTCCCATGATGACTCGTCGGCCATAGCGGTCGGCGGCGGCACCCGTTACCAGGACAAGCAGCAGGACAGGAAGGAACTGAACCAGCCCAACCATGCCGAGATTGAACGGGTCGCGGGTCAGATCGTAGATTTGCCACGCCACGGAAACGCTGAGAACCTGAATGCCGAAGGCAGTCGAGAAACGCGCGATGCAGAAGCGCGCGAATGCGGAATGCCTGAAAGCGGCGTAACGGTCCGCGATAGGCTCGATGGTTTGGGAAGTCATTCAAACGGTCTCCCATCCGGCCATTTTCGGAACGCGGATGATTGTGTTGATCCGGTGATTAATGGAACTTGCGTCGCGTGAAAAGCCGCAACCGCTTTGGAGTTTGAATTTTGTTACTGCCGCACATCTTGTCGATTGGGCGGACAGGGTCTACATGTCGATTTCCTGAAAGGAGAGGTTCATGATTGCTTTGATCCGCACCATTGATTTGGCGCTCGACATCTACACCTGGATCATCATCGCCAGCGCGGTGTTTTCGTGGCTTTATGCTTTCAACGTGATCAACTCGTCCAACAGGTTTGTGGCGTCCATCGGCGAGTTTCTGTTCAAGGTGACAGAGCCGGCGCTGCGGCCGATCCGTCGTTTCCTCCCCGATCTCGGCGGTATCGATGTTTCGCCGATTGTCCTTCTGCTGATCATCTTTTTCGTTCGCCAGCTTTTGTGGACGACGATTGCGCCGCTTCTTCTTCGCTAGATGAGCTTTTTCCGCAAGGAGACCGATAAGGTTATCCTGTTTGTGCGACTGACGCCGAAGGCAGCGAAGGATGCGGTCGAGGGCATCGGCGTTGCCGATGATGGTCGCTTCCACCTCAAAGTGCGTGTTCGCGCCGTGCCGGAGGATGGCAAGGCCAATGCGGCATTGGTGAAGTTGCTCGCCCGGCCGCTGGGCGTGGCGGCGCGCGATATTTCAATCACGGGCGGTGCGACTTCAAGGCTGAAGCAGATCGCGCTTCATGGTGATCCTGATGCCATCGCGGCCGGTCTTGACGCCTTGGGCAATTCGTTTTTGCCGCAAAAATAAACCCCGCCGGTTTGACGCGGCGGGGTTGAAATTCGGCGAGCGAACCTGTCAGGCCTTGCTTGACTTGTAGCGCTCGATCGACTCGACAATCATCTTGCGAGCATAGTCTTCATCGCCCCAATCGCCGATCTTGACCCATTTGCCGGGCTCCAGATCCTTGTAGTGTTCGAAGAAGTGCTGGATCTGCTTCAGCGTGATATCGGGCAGGTCGGTGTAGTTATGAACCTTCTCATAGCGCAGCGTCAGGTGGGGCGATGGAACAGCGATGATCTTTTCGTCCTGTCCCTTGTTGTCTTCCATGACCAGCACGCCGATCGGGCGGACATTGATCACGCTCGTCGGCATGAGAGCGCGGGTATTGCAGACCAGCACGTCGATCGGGTCGCCATCGTCGGACAGCGTATGCGGAACGAAGCCGTAATTGCCGGGATAGGTCATCGGCGTGTAGAGGAAGCGGTCGACGAACAGCGCTCCGGAGTCCTTGTCCAGCTCGTACTTGATCGGCTGGCCGCCAACCGGCACTTCAACGATGACATTGACATCTTCGGGAGGATTGTTGCCGGTGCTGATGGCATCTATGCGCATGAGGTAAGTCCTTCTGTTGTGGCGCCGGAATACTGGTTTTTGGGCGGCCTTGCAATCATTCGTTAGGATCAATCCAGATCGGGAAGTGGGGAGCGGTTTTACATGGATCCCGCGTCATCATCTTTGCGCGGGGCGCGCAGACATGTTTTGCCGGCTTGAAAGCAAATGGCTCGTGCGTTCTCATGTCAGGTTCGGGATGGGGTCAGTTCCAGACGAAAGCGACTTTTTTCAGCGTCTTGCCGTCAAAGCATTCAACGCCTTCGGCGGTGTCGCGCCCCCCCGCGTGCTCGTAGAAGGAAACGGCGAGGTCGTTCTCCTCCAGCGCCCAGACAACCATGCCTGTCATGCCCTGATCGGCCAGCGCCCGCCGTGCTGTCTTCAGCAAGCGGCTGCCAAGGCCAAGGCCCTGATATTCAGGTCGGATATAGAGCTCGTAGATCTCGCCCTTTTGCGGCAATTGCCGTGCGCGATTTGGGCCAAGCGTGGCGTAGCCGGCGACAATGCCGCCAACATCCGCAACGAGAACCTGCGTGGAGCGCCTGATGGCGCGAGCCCACCAGTCCGACCCGCGCCGATTGAGCATCGTATTGAGCGCCTTGTGCGGAATGATCCCTGCGTAAGCACCTTGCCAGGCAGCGTAATGGACCGCGGAGATGGCCTCCGCATCTGCGACTTCGGCACGTCGTACATCAATTGCGATCGTGTTCATGGTTCGGTAACCATAAACGCGGAGGGGGCAGTCTTGCAACCGCCCCCTCCGTTCAAATCAGATATCTTGCACCGGAAAATAACCCGGTAGTGACAGGATCAGGCGGCGCCCGCCTTGCTGCCCTTTTCGAAGCGCTTGCGCTCGTTGGAGTCGAGATAGAGCTTGCGGAGGCGGATCGATTTCGGCGTGACCTCTACCAGTTCGTCATCCTGAATCCACGACAGGGCGCGTTCCAGCGTCATGCGGATCGGCGGGGTGAGCTTGACGGCCTCATCCTTGCCTGCGGCGCGGATGTTGGTCAATTTCTTGCCCTTCAGCACGTTGACTTCCAGATCGTTGTCGCGGGAGTGGATGCCGATGAGCATGCCGGCATAGACCTTGACGCCCGCATCGATAATCATCGGGCCTCGATCTTCAAGGTTCCAGAGCGCGAAGGCAACCGACTCGCCCTGATCGTTGGAGATAAGGACGCCGTTGTTCCGGCCCGTAATTTCACCCTTGTAGGGTTGATAATCGTGGAACAGACGGTTCATGACTGCCGTGCCGCGCGTATCCGTCAGCAGTTCGGACTGATAGCCGATCAGGCCACGGGTCGGTGCGTAGAACACCATGCGAACGCGATTGCCGCCGGACGGGCGAAGCTCGACCATCTCGGCCTTGCGCTCGGACATCTTCTGCACGACCGTACCGGAATATTCCTCGTCGACGTCGATAAGGACTTCCTCGATCGGCTCAAGCATGGAGCCGTCTTCGGCCTTCTGCATGACGACGCGGGGACGCGAAACACCAAGCTCGAAGCCTTCGCGGCGCATGTTTTCGATCAGAACCGCGAGCTGCAATTCGCCACGACCGGAAACGTAGAACGAATCCTTGTCGTTGGATTCCTCGACCTTCAGTGCAACATTGCCTTCAGCTTCCTTCAGCAGGCGGTCGCGAATGACGCGGCTCGTTACCTTGTCACCCTCTGTGCCAGCCAATGGCGAATCGTTGACGATGAAGGACATGGTCACGGTTGGCGGGTCGATCGGCTGGGCCGTCAGCGGCTGCGTGACGGAGAGATCGCAGAATGTATCGGCAACGGTGCCCTTGGAAAGGCCTGCAATCGCAACGATATCGCCTGCCTGAGCTTCTTCGATCGGCTGTCGCTCGATACCACGGAAAGCCAAAATCTTGGAAATGCGGCCCTGTTCGAGCAGCGTGCCGTCGCCATGCAGAACCTTGACCTGCTGGTTTGACTTCAGTGAGCCGGAATGAATGCGACCGGTGATGATGCGGCCGAGGAAGGGGTCCGCCTCAAGGATCGTCCCGATCATGCTGAAAGGGCCTTCGGTAACTTTCGGCTCGGGAACATGCTTGAGAACCAGGTCGAACAGCGGGGCAAGGCCCTGATCCTTCGGGCCTTCCGGTCCTTCAGCCATCCAGCCGTTGCGGCCCGAACCGTAGAGGATCGGGAAATCCAGCTGCTCGTCGGTTGCATCGAGGTTGGCGAAGAGATCGAAGACCTCGTTGATGACTTCCTCATGTCGCGCATCGGGACGGTCGATCTTGTTGATCGCGACGATTGGGCGGAGACCAACCTTCAGCGCCTTGCCGACCACGAATTTGGTCTGCGGCATCGGGCCTTCAGCGGCATCAACCAGAACGATCGCGCCGTCAACCATGCTGAGGATACGCTCAACTTCACCGCCGAAATCGGCGTGGCCAGGGGTGTCGACGATGTTGATCCGCGTATCCTTCCAGACAACCGAGGTTGCCTTGGCAAGAATCGTGATGCCGCGCTCGCGTTCGATGTCGTTGGAATCCATCATGCGTTCGGCGACGCGCTGGTTTTCGCGGAACGAGCCGGATTGCTTCAGGAGTTCGTCGACAAGGGTTGTCTTTCCATGGTCAACGTGTGCGATGATCGCAATGTTGCGCAATTTCATATGGTTTTTTCTCTCATGGGAGTGTGCGAGGCGCGACAACACTTACAGGTAATACTTGTCTGCGCCGCGCGATAATGGCCGGTTCCATACATTATTTTTCGCAAAAGCGAAAGGGGGGCAAACGGCGCCGGTTGAACTAAGGACTTTTTGCGGGTCGAATTTGCCTGAGCAGCGCGCTGGCGGCTCAAAGGCGCCCGCAAAAAGAAACTCACCCCCATGCGTTTGCATGAGGGTGAGGACGGCACTGATAATCGATCACTAGATCCCAACGAATGAGTGTTTTTTATTCTCGTTCCGTTCAGTTACCCCATTTTCGACTTTCTGCCGTTCAGGCCGACAACAATGACGATTGCCCCTTGTTCATCAGTGTCGACCCGCAACCCCCTCCCGACTTCCGTGCACCCAGCTTTTCTTGCTTCTCGATGGCCGCCTGACCATTCCCGCTTCCTGCACGACACCTCCCCGCTCTCCCGAGATGAGGCTAGAGAAGCAGGTATTACGCCAAGGGAAAAATCATGGTCGGAAAAGTTTCCGTCATACCCCTGCAGTCGTGCTTGGGCAGCTCTCTCCTCATCCAGCTGCCAGCACCCTCTCCACATCCTTCACCGTATGAGAAACGGTTGTGGAGTTTTCTATTGAAGACAGAGTTTCATGTAGAAGGCCGTATCTGTCAATAAGATTTTGTGGTAATTTGTGATTATTATGACCGACTCATATTGATTTTTTTCAAAAATGGGCAATTATGTCTCATAATCAGTCATTCAGTATCATTTTGGGACACGGATGAGCTATTCAAAACGGCGGGGAGACATCCTGAAACTGCTTCAGGATGAGGGGTCAGTCAGCATAACCGAGCTTGCCTCGCGTCTGGGCGTGTCGCTTGAAACGGTCAGGCGCGATGTAAAGCTTCTCACCGACGACGGCTCCGCAGTGCGGATGCACGGCGCGGTTGGGCTTGCGCTGCATCTTGGCGAAGCTCCTTTCGAGCGCAGGATGCGGGAAAATGCCGAAGCAAAACGGGCGGTGGCGCGCATGGCCGCGGTGACAATCCGCAATGGCGACACCATCATGCTCGATACGGGGACGACGACGAGTTTTCTGGCGCGGGAATTATTGCAGCATCGCGATCTGACGGTCGTCACCAACTCATCCGACATCGCGCGCACCCTCGCCACGGTGAACGGCAATCGCGTCTATATGGCTGGCGGCGAATTGCGCAGCGACAGCGGCGCGGCGCTCGGCGTTTCAGCCATTGAGTTCGTCAGCCAGTTTTCGGTCAGCCATGCGATCATTTCCATCGGCGCGGTCGATGCCGAGGCCGGGTTGATGGATTATGATCTCGAAGAGGCTGAATTCGCGCGGGCGGTTCTCACGAGAGGAAGCCGGACCGTCGTGGTGACGGATCACACCAAATTCGGACGGCATGGGCTTGTGCGTGTTTGCAGCCTGTCAGGCGTTGGCGAAATGGTGACGGACGAGATGCCACCGCCGGAACTGCTGGATGCCCTGCGCGCGGCCAATGTCAAATTGTCCGTGGCCGGCGTGCTGGCCTGAGCCGTCCTGTCTCGGACGATAAACAAAAAAAGGGCGGCAAAAGCCGCCCTTTTTGCATTCAACGAGGCTTTCCTGATCAGGAAGCGGCTTCCTCAGCAGCCGGAGCTTCAGCAGCGGCCTTTGCAGCTTCTGCTTCAGCGGCAGCCTTGGCTGCGGCGTCTTCCTCGGCCTGCTTGGCCAAGGCGATGCGTTCCTGGGCCTTCTTGCCCGGCAGGCCCTTGGTCGGGTTGCTGCGCACGTCACGCTTTGCAATGCCAGCCTGGTCGAGGAAACGCAGAACGCGATCTGTTGGCTGCGCGCCCTGGCCCAGCCAATGCTGGATGCGCTCGGCGTTGAGCTTCACGCGCTCGGCGTCTTTTTCAAGCATGGGGTTCCATGCGCCGACAGTTTCGATGAAGCGGCCGTCGCGCGGTGCGCGAACGTCGGCGATGACGACGTGATAGTAAGGACGCTTCTTGGAGCCGGCGCGAGCCAGACGAATTTTCAGTGCCATGGGATATACTCCTGTCTGTTTAGTTTGCGCCGTGTTCAGCGGCGGTTGTTTCGTGATGCCTGATCACTTCCTTGACGATGAAGTTCAGGAACTTCTCGGCAAAATCGGGGTCCAGGCTGGCCGTCTTCGCCAGATCGCGAAGGCGTTCAACCTGCAGTTTTTCGCGCGCCGGATCGGCCGGCGCGAGACCATACGTGGCCTTGAGCACGCCAACCGCCTTTGTGCAGCGGAAACGCTCGGCCAACATGTGAATGAGCGCGGCATCGATATTGTCGATCGAGGCGCGCAGCGAGAGAAGTTCCTGCGGAATGGTGTTTGAAACGAGTTTTTCCATTGTTATCACTTCTTCTTTGGCAATCCGGGGAAGCCGCCACCAAGGCCGGGAAGTTTTGTCCCGCCCAGGCCGGGCAATCCGCCACCCAATCCACCGGGAAGGCCCGGCAGGCCGCCAGGGCGCCCCATACCGGCGGCTTCCGCCTGCTTCTGAAGGGCCTCCAGCTGCTTCGGGTCCATCTTGGACAGGTCGGGCATGCCGCCCATTCCGCCAAGGCCCATTTTCGCGCCGAGGCCACCCATCATCTGCTTCATCAGGCCGCCCTTGCCCTTGCCGCCCATGGCTTTCATCATGTCTGCCATCTGGCGATGCATCTTGAGCAGCTTGTTGATGTCGGCGGCATTGGTGCCGGAACCCTTGGCGATCCGCTGCTTGCGGCTGTGCTTGAGCAGATCCGGATTGGAGCGCTCCGCGCTGGTCATGGAGGAAATGATGGCGAGCTGGCGCTTGAAAATGCTGTCATCCAGACCGGCCGCGGACATCTGGTCTTTCATTTTACCCATGCCAGGCATCATGCCCATGATGCCGCCCATGCCGCCAAGTTTCTGCATCTGGCCGATCTGGTCGGCAAGATCGTTCAGATCGAACTTGCCGGTCTGCATCTTCCTGGCCATCGCCGCCGCTTTTTCAGCGTCGATGTTTTCGGCGGCCTTTTCGACGAGCGAAACGATGTCGCCCATGCCGAGGATGCGGTCGGCGATGCGCTTCGGATAGAATTCCTCCAGCGCATCCATCTTCTCGCCGGTGGCGATCAGCTTGATCGGTTTGCCGGTGACGGCGCGCATCGACAGCGCGGCGCCGCCGCGGCCATCGCCGTCCATGCGGGTGAGCACGAGACCGGTGATGCCGACGCGTTCATCGAAGGAACGGGCCAGATTCACGGCATCCTGGCCGGTCAGCGCATCGGCAACGAGCAGGATTTCATGCGGGTTGGCCTTTTTCCTGATGTCGGCCATCTCGACCATCAGCGGCTCGTCGATATGCGTGCGGCCTGCCGTGTCGAGGATGACGACATCATGCCCGCCAAGCTTGGCGGCCTGCACGGCGCGCGCGGCGATTTCGACGGGCGACTGGCCCGCGACAACCGGCAATGTATCCACGCCAGTCTGAATGCCGAGCTGGCGAAGCTGCTCCTGCGCCGCCGGACGACGGGTATCGAGCGAGGCGAGGAGAACCTTTTTCTTGAGGCGCTCCGTCAGGCGCTTGCCGATCTTGCCCGTCGTGGTTGTCTTGCCGGAGCCCTGAAGGCCGACCATCATGATGACGACCGGAGCAGGCGCGTTCAGGTCGATTGCCACGCCTTCCTGGCCGAGCATCTCGACCAGCTCGTCATGGACGATCTTGACGACCATCTGGCCGGGCTTGATGCTCTTGAGGACATCGGCGCCGACTGCCTTCGCACGGATGCGATCAGTAAAGGAGCGGACGACTTCCAGCGATACGTCGGCCTCGATCAGTGCGCGGCGCACTTCGCGCAGCGCGGCGGAGACGTCGTTTTCCGACAATGCGCCACGGCCGGTAAGGCCGTTCAGAATCGAACCGAGACGTTCCTGAAGAGACTCAAACATCCGTTTTCCTTCTTTCCTTCCACGAGAACCATTCCCGCAAAAGGTAGGCATGTTCCGCGCCGAAGCCAAATACAAAGCAATTCAGCACCCGAGGGCGCATCGCGCTGTCGGGTGTTGACCTCCGGGATCGTTCGATCAAAAAAGCCCCGGTCGGCTGCTCGGAGTCTGTGCTCTTTGCGGAATATGGTGCGGATAAACAGTAATAGCCCATAAAAGTCAAGTCTTGCGCCTTTTTGCGCATTGCATGGATCATGAAATGGCCTTGTTTAAGGTTTTCATCGCGCCTCGCTGTCGGAGCGGGATTGTCCCGCCTGGCAGAATGTGTTTGGTGCCCGCAGGGAAAAGCTCTGTCGCGTCGCCTTATTCCATCGGTGACTTTTGGTTTGAAGAATGGCAAATTCGCGCAAAGGTCGAATCAGCTCCAAAGGAGAATAGAATGGCATTGCTTGCCAGAGGCAGGATGTTTGCGGCTGCTGCTGCAGTTTTAGGTGCGGGACTCATGAGCGCGGGCGTGGCCGAAGCCGCTCAGTGCGGCAACAACGCTGCCGGATTTCCAGCATGGGTTGCGCAGTTCAAGCAGGAAGCTGCTGCGGCGGGCATCAAGGGCAAGGCGCTCAGCGCGCTCGACAATGTCAGCTATGCCAGCAAGACCATCAGCGCCGACCGCAACCAGAAGAGCTTCAAGCTTTCTCTCGATCAATTCATGCAGAAGCGCGGCGGCCAGACGATCATCTCCCGCGGCAAGAAGATGAAGCAGCAGAACGCTGCGCTGTTCGCCAGTCTCGAGAAGCGCTACGGCGTTCCGGCTGGTCCGCTGATCGCGATCTGGGGCATGGAAACCGGTTTCGGCAATTTTTTGGGCAACCAGCACACCCTGTCTGCGGTTGCCACGCTTGCGTATGATTGCCGCCGGTCGGACTATTTCACCGAGCAGCTTTATGCCGCCCTTCAACTGATCCAGAACGGAACGCTTGCCACCGACGCTCGCGGCGCGGCTCACGGCGAAATCGGCCAGACGCAGTTCCTGCCGGTCAACGTGCTGCACTACGGCGCGGATGGCGATGGCAACGGTCGCGTCGATATGGTCCGTTCCAAGGCCGATGCGCTGGCTTCAACGGCAAACTTCCTGAAGGGGCACGGCTGGAGTCGCGGCGCCGGATACCAGCCGGGACAGCCGAACTTTGCAGCACTTCAGGGCTGGAATGCCGCAAGCGTCTATCAGCAGGCTATTGCGATTATCGGCGCGGAAATCGACGGCAAGTAAACCGCAAGCCGCGTTTGACTGAAATGGGATTGGCCGGCTTTCGCCGGCCTTTCCTTTGCAATCGGGATGTTTCGGCAATGGTTGCCATATTGGGGCTGCCGTATTCCGGCTCTAGAAAACCTCGCAGCTCTCGCTGATGGAGGACTGGGCGCTCTCTACAATTTGTCCATTCGCGACGCGGAAAGCCTCGCGTCCGAAAAGCTCATTGTCGGGAAAGCGATAGCAGACCAGAACGGATGCGCTGGTCTGGCCCATCTCCTCGATGCGATGGGTGATGGTCGAACCGCGCATGGCGTTTTCCCATTCATCGAGACTCTCGATGAACTCCTGCTTGTTCTGCTCTATTTCGAGATCTTCGAGGCGTATCCTCGCGTTGTCGGACAATATGTCGGAAAACGCCTGCCGGTCGCCGCTTGCCAGCGCGGAATACCATTTTTCGATGAGTTGGCTCACGGGTTCCTGCGCTAGGGCGGGCGCATGTGTTGTCACGAAAAGCAGCAGAATCAGACTGATGCGTGGCAACATGGACGAACTCCAGGTTCGGGCGTCAGGTCTCCGCGACCGGTGGACGAATAAAATCACCGGTTTTGGGATCCATCAACCACAATTCACCGGTTGAGATGTCAAACCACGCACCGTACAGGTTCAAGCGACCTTTTTTCTCGAGAATGTCGACGCAGGGGAAGGTCCGGAGATTGTTGATCGAGAAGCGGATCGATATGCGTTCGAGAGCTGTCGCGCGCTCGGCGTTGGTCATAAGCGCATTCGCGGCTATCAGTTCGGCAGCCGGTGCGACGAGACTCATCCACTTGCCGATGAAGTCACCCGGCGAAAGCGGCTCGCTGGAGGGATCGAGCGCGGCCTTGATGCCGCCGCAACGACCGTGGCCGAGAACCACGATATTCTTGACCTTCAGGCTTTGCACCGCAAATTCAAGCGCGGCGGATGTCGAGTGATACTCGCCATCGGGCTCGTAAGGGGGAATGAGGTTGGCGACATTGCGAAGAACAAAGACTTCGCCGGGCCGGGTATCGAAAATAGTTTCCGGCGCTGAGCGCGAGTCGCAGCAGGCGATCATCAAGGTTTCGGGCTTCTGGCCCGCTTCCGCCAACTCGTAATATCGTTTTGCTTCAGTGGCGAGACGACCGGCTACGAAGTGGTGATAGCCGGCGAGAAGTGAGGGGGGGAATATGTCCATATATCTGCCTTACGCCTCAAATTCGTTAAAATCAATTCCCAATATGGTTCGTCAAAACGCGTGAACTACCAAAACATCATGCCAAGGTGAGCGTGAAAATCAGCCAGGTCAACATGGCGATCACGATCAGGATACCGAGCGTCCGGCCTATGCGTGTTCCCCATATTTCGATGGGGTCATTGGAACCTGCGTCTCCAGCGGTGAAATGGTCACGCGCGCGATCAAGGCCGCGCTCGATATAGGAATTGCCTGCCGGTGCGGTTTCACCGGCGATCTGCTTAAGAATGCGCTGCGATTCCTGCTGCCGTTCATGCCCGTTCGTGTCATTCATGAAATCACCTCCACTTGCTGGTATGGAGTTGGCCGGTATCGGAATGCAAGCATAGCGGTTTTCGCCGAAAGGAACAGGTTTTCATTGTTTCCTTTATCGGCAATTGGGGCTAGTGTCCGGCGGCAGTAATCCCGACGGCGGGGGTCGTCGGGTTGGTTCATGAGGGGGTTTCCATGCACGCTGCCGCGACTGTTTCGCAGCCTTTTGCCCGCCGGGCTATCACCGCTTTGTTGCTTGTTGCCTTGATGCCGCTGCTCGCAGCGTGTGGCTTCAACACGATTCCCACCAATGAGGAGCGCGCGAAGGCCGCGTGGAGCGAGGTGCTCAATCAGTATCAGCGCCGCGCCGACCTGATCCCGAATCTCGTCGAAACGGTCAAAGGTTTCGCGGCTCAGGAAAAGGACGTGCTGACCTCCGTGGTGGAAGCGCGCGCGAAGGCGACCTCGGTTCAGATTTCGCCTGAAATGCTGAGCAATCCGGACGCGTTCAAGCAGTTTCAGGACAATCAGGCCAATCTTTCCGGCGCCCTGTCGCGTTTGCTGGCTGTCGTGGAGAACTATCCGGATATCAAGTCGAACCAGAATTTCCTGGCCTTGCAGTCCCAGCTTGAAGGCACCGAAAACCGCATCGCCGTCGCCCGTCGTGACTATATAGAGGCGGTGCGTGTCTACAACACCTCGCTCAAGACCATGCCGACGATGCTGTGGAAGTGGTTCTGGTTCCGTTCGAATGAGCCGTACCAGACGTTTACCATCGATGCGGCAAGCCAGCAAAATCCACAGGTCAAATTCTGATGTGATTGTCATGCAAGGCAGGTTCATGGGCGCACCGGGCCGCTGGTTGATGCAGCGACCGACACGTGTTGCGGCAGGCACGGTTCTTGTGCTGCTGCTGGCTTTTGCGACCGCCGCAATCGCTGCCGCCCTGCCTGCGCTGACTGGCCGCGTGGTCGACGCAGCTGGCGTTATCGACGCCCAGACGGAAGCCGCCCTGACGCAGAAACTGGCGGAGTTCGAGCAGAAATCCTCGGATCAGGTTGTGGTCGTGACCGTGCCTGACCTCGACGGCGAAGATATCGAGGGCTACTCCAACCGGCTCTATCGCACATGGGCGCTGGGTCAAAAACAGGAGAACAATGGCGTTCTTCTGGTGGTCGCGCCCGGCGATCGAAAAGTCCGTATCGAGGTCGGCTATGGCCTCGAAGGCACGCTGACGGATCTTCTGTCGAAGCTCATTATCGAAAACCAGATCATTCCGGCGTTTCGCAGCGGCGACTATTCGTCAGGCGTTGCCGATGGTGTCGATAGTATCCTCATGGTCCTGTCGGGCGACGCCGCCGAACTGGAAGCCCGGGCGCGGCGGAACCAGCAGGAGCAGTCCTCGGATGTGGACTGGATCGCAGTCATTTTCATTACCATGTGGGTGCTCATCTTCTTCGGTGGTTTCGGGTTTGCGTTGCTCGCCCCGGTTTTCGGCCGCAAGATCGGCCCTGGCCGTTACGAATGGCTCGGCGTCGAACTGAACACCAACAGTTCCGGCCGGCGATCCGGGCGAGGCGGCGGTGGCGGTGGTTGGTCCGGCGGCGGAGGGTGGTCATCCGGTGGTGGCTTTTCCGGCGGTGGTGGATCGTCCGGTGGCGGCGGCGCGTCGGGTAGCTGGTAGGAGATGGTGATGACGCTCGTCAGCAATGAGGATCATGCCCGTATTTCGCAAGCGATCCACGATGCGGAAAGCGGCACGAGCGGCGAGATTTTCGCGGTTCTGGCGCGGCGCAGCGACGATTATTTCTTCGTGGCCGGATTTGTCATTTTCTGCGGCATTCTTCTGGCTGCAATTGTCGTCGCATTGGCCGCTCACTGGTACTGGTTCGATATTTCGCTGCCGGTGTTTGGATTGGCGATGCTTGCCGCCTTCGTGTCGGCGGCTTTGGTGCTCTGGTTCTTTCCCAGCCTTCGCCTGGCGCTGGTGCCGCGCCGTATCCGCTATCACCGGGCGCATCTCAACGCGTTGCAGCAGTTCATGGCGCGCAATGTTCACGTCACCACGGAGCGTACGGGCATTCTGCTCTTCGTGTCGCTTGCCGAACATTATGCGGAAGTGGTGGCCGATTCCGGTATCAACGCGAAGGTCGAGCAGCGGGACTGGAACCATATCGTGTCGCTGCTGATTGACCATGCTGCGCAGGACCGGCTGGCCGATGGTTTTGTCGCCGCGATCGAACAATCCGGTCAATTGTTGACCGAGCACTTCCCGGTTCAGCCGGATGACATCAATGAGCTGGAAAACAGGCTGGTCGAGCTTTGACTATCTTTCTTGAAATGGTGATGAATGGTCCTGTTCATCCAAATCTTGCCACTGTCCAGCCGGAAGCTGTGAGTCGAAGCGCCTTGCGCAATGTGAAATGCCTGAATTGGGAGATCGAGAATGACTGTTAGGGGCACCAATCGTTCCAGAAATGCAGATGCGGGTTCGAAGCTGTCAGGCTTCGCTGCACTTCTTTTCTCGCGTGCGCCGCACGAAGATCTTTCAGAATACGACGACGATGCGCTCGCGACCTCGGCGGAGATCGCATTCGCCGCGCTTTCGCGGCACTCGAAGGGCAAGACGATCATTGATGTGAGCGACGCCGGTGCGGTTCAACGCAAGGGTCGGCCCGTCACGATCGTCACGCTCATCAATGACAATATGCCGTTCCTGCTTGATTCGGTCATGGGCGAGATTGGTTCCCTACCGAATGCCGTGCATCTTGTTCTGCATCCCGTGCTGGATATTCGCCGCGGTGAGGGCCCCCTGGAGGTGCTGGGCGAAGCGGTCCGTGCTGTTCCCGTCAGCGACGCTGAGCGCGTCAGCGTCATGCAGATCCATCTGGCCGGGCTCGATGAGGCGCAGGGCAAAGAACTGGCCGCCCGTCTCGAAACGGTCATGCAGCATGTTCGCGCCGCCATTTCGGACTGGAAGCCGATGCTCGCCCGCCTCGATACTGTGATCGAGGCTTATACCTATAGTCCGCCACCGCTAGAGAAAGCGGCGATCGAAGAGGCGATTGCATTTCTCGAATGGCTACGCGACGACAATTTCACCTTTCTCGGCGTCCGTGAGTATGACTATGTCCAGACCAACGGGAAGGGTGAGCTGAAGCATTCCAAGAAGCTTCAGCTTGGCATCCTGAAATTCCCCGAGGTGCGGGTTCTGCGGGTCGGTACAACGGGCGTCACCTCGACACCGGAAGTCGTCGCCTTCCTTGAGGGCCCCGAGCCGCTGACCGTCACCAAGGCGGCGACGAAGTCGCTCGTGCATCGGTCAGGCTACATGGACTATATCGGTGTCAAGACATTCGATGCCGACGGAAAGCTGTCCGGCGAGATACGCTTCGTCGGCCTTTTCACATCGACCGCCTATACAAGATCGGTTCTCAAGATTCCCTATCTGCGATCCAAGTCTTCCTCGGTGATAAGCCGTCTTGGCTTCAACAAGGAAGACCATTCCGGCAAGGCGCTGCTCAACGTGCTCGAAAGCTATCCGCGCGACGATCTGTTCCAGATCGATGTGGATACGCTGACCGAGAACGCGGAACTTGTTCTCGCTCTCGGCGAGAGGCCGCGCGTTCGGGTTCTGCCGCGTGTCGATCCTTTCGGCCGGTTCGTGTCAGTCATCGTCTATGTGCCGCGCGACCGCTATGATTCCGTGGTGCGAACGAAGATCGGCGACTATCTGGCGCAGATCTACGAGGGGCATATCTCTGCCTTTTATCCGGCCTTCCTTGAAGGCTCGCTGACCCGCGTCCATTTCATCATCGGTCACAAGACGGGCACTTTCCCGCGGATTGCGCGCGATGTGCTGGAAGAGGAGGTGCGCAATATTTCCCGCACATGGGAGGATGCGGTTGCCTCTGTGGCCGAGAAGGACGACCGAACGAAATATACAGCGCTTGCTGCGTCTTTCCCCGATTCCTATCGCGAGATATTCACGGCCACCGATGCCGTTCTTGATGCGGAGCGGATCACGGGGCTTGCCGCAGACAATCCGCTCTTTGTTGATTTCTATCGCTACCGCACCGACGGGCCGAACGAGGCTTCGCTGAAAATCTATCATTACGGCTCGGCGGTCGCGTTGTCCGAGCGGGTGCCACTGCTTGAAAACATGGGTTTCCGGGTCATCAGCGAGCAGACATTCGAACTGCCCGCGAGCGACGGCAACCGACTGTTCGTGCATGACATGCAGCTCGCCAATGCCTTTGCCGGGGCTGTCGATATTTCGGATGGCGGCGCACTGTTCGAAGAGGTGTTCCGCTCTGTCTGGTCAGGCAATGCCGACAATGACGGCTACAATGCGCTGGCGCAGACAGGACGGCTATCCGCACGGGAAATCACGATCCTGCGTGCCTATGGCCGCTACTTGCAGCAGGCAGGCATTCCCAACTCGCAAGGCTTCATCGCCGCTGCGCTCAATCGTTATCCGCACATTGCACGCCTCATCCACGAGCTGTTTTCGCTTCGGTTCAACCCTGCCAATCTGGAGGCTGGCGAGCGCGTCGCTGAAGAAGACAAGATCAGATCGGCAATCGAAACCGCGTTGCAGGACGTGCCGAGCCTTGATGACGACCGGATTCTGCGCCGGTTCCTGAATCTCGTCGAGGGCACCCTGCGTACCAATGCCTTCGCACCGGAAGAGGATGGCAGCCCGCGTGTCTCGCTGGCGTTCAAGCTTGATCCACACAAGCTCGAGGGCTTGCCCGAGCCTCGGCCCTATCGCGAGATTTTCGTTTATGGCCCGCAGGTGGAGGGTGTTCATCTGCGCTACGGTCCTGTCGCGCGCGGCGGCCTGCGCTGGTCGGATCGCGCACAGGATTACCGGACCGAGGTTCTTGGCCTCGTCAAGGCGCAGCAGGTCAAGAACGCGGTGATCGTTCCCGTTGGCGCAAAAGGCGGGTTCTATCCGAAAAAGCTGCCTCAGGGCGGCGACCGCAACGCAATTTTCGAGGCCGGGCGCGCTGCCTATATCACCTTCATCTCGACCTTGCTGTCGGTGACGGACAATCTGCACGGAGAGACCGTGGTGCCGCCTGCGAATGTCGTTCGCCATGATGGCGACGATCCATATTTCGTCGTCGCGGCGGACAAGGGAACGGCCACCTTCTCCGACACGGCGAACGCCATCAGCCAGAGCCAGGAATTCTGGCTGGACGACGCCTTCGCTTCCGGTGGTTCCGCCGGTTACGATCACAAGGGCATGGGTATTACTGCGCGCGGCGCGTGGGAGGCCGTGAAGCGGCATTTCCGCGAAATGGGCACCGACATTCAAACGGAGCCCTTCACGGTTGTCGGCGTGGGCGATATGTCCGGCGACGTTTTCGGCAATGGCATGCTTCTGTCGCCGCAGACGAAACTGGTCGCGGCCTTCGATCACCGCGACATCTTTATTGATCCCGATCCGGACGCGACTGTTACCATCGCGGAACGCAGGCGGCTCTTCGAGCTGCCGCGCTCGAGCTGGCAGGACTATGACAAGTCCAAATTGTCGGAAGGCGGCGGCATCTTCTCGCGCAGCCTGAAACAGATCACCCTGTCGGTTCAGGCCGCGGCGGCCATCGGGCTTGAAAAGACTCAGGCCACGCCTTTCGAGGTCATGAATGCGATCCTCAGGGCGCCTGTCGACCTGTTGTGGTTCGGCGGCATCGGCACCTATGTCCGGGGATCGTCGGAAAGCGATTCGGAGGTGGGCGACCGTGCCAATGATTCGATCCGCGTCTCCGGCAGGGAGGTTCAGGCGAAGGTGATCGGCGAAGGCGCCAATCTCGGCGTGACGCAGAAGGGACGCATCGAGTTCGGCCTCAATAGGGGGCGCAGCAATTCCGACGCGATCGACAATTCCGCAGGCGTCAACACATCGGACGTCGAGGTCAATATCAAGATCGCACTGGCGCAGGCCATGCGCTCCGGCAAGCTGAAGCGGGCGGATCGCGACAAATTGCTGGCCAAGATGACGAGCGAGGTAGCGCGGCTCGTCCTGCGCAACAACTATCTCCAGACACTGGCGCTCTCGCTGACGCAGCGGCGCGGCATGTCCGATCTGCCCTATCAGGCGCGGTTTATGGCGGATCTGGAAGCGCGCGGACTGCTGAACCGGAAGGTCGAGACACTGCCGGACGAGCAGGCGCTGGCCGAGCGGGAGGCGCGGCGCGAGCCGCTGACCCGTCCGGAAATCGGCGTTCTTCTGGCTTACGCGAAGATCGTGCTGTTCGATCAGATCGTGGCCAGCGACCTGCCGGACGATCCATATCTCGAAAGGGAATTGTTCGGTTATTTCCCGGACGAAATGGACGAAGCCTTCAAAACGGAAGTCCTCGGCCACCGGCTGCGCCGCGAGATCGTTGCCACATTGCTCGCAAACGACCTCATCAATCGGGGTGGCCCGACAGTCGTCAGCCGCTTGCAGGATGAGACCGGGCAGAGCGCTGCGTCCATCATGCGTGCCTATGTGGCGGTTCGCGACGGGTTGGAAATGCCAGCGCTTCTTTCCGAGATCGATCAACTCGACAATGCCGTTCCGGGCGAGATCCAGAACGATCTCTATGCGCGGATTAGCGGGACGCTCTATCGCTCGACGCAATGGCTGCTGCGCAATATCACGAGCGAACGGTCGCTGGTCGAAACCGTGTCCGCGCTTCAGGAGGCGCAACGCAGGCTGAAGCCGGAAATGGCGGCGCTCATTCCGGGGTTCATGGCCGATGGTCTTCGCGACGATGCAGCATTCATCGTGGCGCAGGGCGTATCCGAGCCGCTGGCCGAACGATTGGCCGAGCTTCAGCTCGCCTCGATCATCCCGGATATCGCCCTTGTCGCGGTCAGTGCGAAAGCCGATCTGGTTGCCGCGGCGAAGGTGTATTTCGCGGTGACCGAAGCCTTCCGGCTGGGCCGCATCGAAGATGCCGCCCGCAAGATTCAGGTGGGCGACTACTACGAGGGGCTGGCGCTTTCGCGCGCGACCGACGTCATCGCTCAGGCGCGGCGCGATATCGCCGTGTCGGCGCTGATGCGTTTCGGCACGGAAAGCGACCCGGCGCAGGCTTGGCTCGACAGCAGTGGCGAGCGGCTGAACGAGACACGCAAGCGCATGTCTGCCATTGTCGAAAGCGGCGAGCTGAGCGTGTCGAGACTGGCGGTGGCGTCGGGCCTCATGGCCGATCTGTCGTCTCAATGATGAGCGGCTGATCTCTTGCCGCGGGGGGATTCGATGGCCGATGAAAGCCGCGCGCCGTCCGTGCCGCGGCGCGGCATTTGGGGCTGGATGCTGTTCGACTGGGCAGCCCAACCCTTTTTCACGGTCGTCACCACGTTTATTTTCGGGCCTTACTTTATTTCCCGGATGGCGAGCGATCCGGTTCAGGGGCAGGCCGCATGGGGCTATGGCGTGGCGATGGCGGGGTTGGTCATCGCCGTTCTTTCGCCTGTTCTGGGGGCTGTTGCGGATCAGACGGGCCGACGAAAACCATGGATCGCCCTGTTTGCGGTCATCAAGATTACCTGCCTCTCCCTTCTCTGGTTTGCAGCGCCGGGCTCCAGCCTCGTCTGGGTGCTGGTGCTCTTCGCGCTGGCCTCGATCGCGGCGGAATTTTCGATTGTTTTCAATGATTCGATGATGCCGAGGCTGGTTTCGAAGGCGGATATAGGGCGCATTTCCAACATTGCCTGGGGCCTTGGCTATCTCGGCGGCATGATCGTGCTGGTTTTTGTCGTGGGCTTTCTGGCCGGATCGTCCGTGACGGGCAAAACCCTTTTCGGGTTCGATCCTCTCTTCGGGCTGAACCCGGCGACAGGCGAGGATGCGCGCGTGACCGGGCCGCTGGCAGCTGTCTGGTATTTCATTTTCATTCTTCCGATGTTCCTGTTCACACCTGACAGCGTATCGCGGCGAAAGCTTGCGCCTGCGGTGCGGGAAGGGCTTTCGGAATTGAAAGCCACCTTCCGCGAGGTCCGGCACAGGGTTGGCATATTTCGCTTCCTGATCGCGCGGATGTTCTATCAGGATGGCGTTAATGCCTTGCTGGCATTGGGCGGCGGCTTTGCCGCGGCGATGTTCGGCTGGTCGATCACCGAGGTCGGCGTCTATGGTATTATCCTGAATGTCGTCGCCATATTCGGATGCCTTGTGGCGAGCAAGCTGGATACGAGACTGGGATCGAAAATCGTGGTTCTCGTGTCGTTGGTGCTGCTGGGTGTTGCTACCATCGGGATTGTTTCGACAGGCCCCGGTTTCACGCTTTTCGGGGCGCTGCCGTTTGCCGGTGGTGACAGTGGCGAAATGTTTGGCACGCCCGCCGAGAAGGCCTATATCCTGTTCGGGATGCTGATAGGCCTAGCCTTCGGTCCGGTGCAGGCATCGTCGCGTTCCTACCTGGCGCGCAGTGTGACGGCGGATGAGGCGGGCCGGTATTTCGGAATTTATGCTCTTGCAGGTCGCGCAACGAGCTTTCTGGCGCCATTCCTCGTGGCAACTGTCACGGCTGCGAGCGGATCGCCACGCCTCGGCATGGCGATGATCCTGCTGTTTTTGTTTGGCGGTTTCTTGATTCTTGTCGGAACGCCTTATCCGGCGACGCGTACCGATGATTGAAAAGTTCAGGGGGAGGTGTTTCACGCCTCCCCCTGAACTTATTAGAGTCTGTCAGGTCTACTCTGCACCATAGCCGGCATGTCTGAGGTAGTTTGAGCATTCCTGCGGACTGAAGGCCTTGAGGCGTTCGCCGATACGTCTCCATGTTGTTTCGACGGTTCGCTCTTC
>JBOHIW010000023.1:0-80730 GCA_050726055.1 Phyllobacterium sp.
GTCCTCAAATCCAGGGAAAGGGGTCTCGCCATCATTGCTGGCCTCCCCACCAGCAATGATCTTGAATCACAAAACAGCCCTGCAGGGAATCCCGAAACGATTCCATGTAACGCTGACAGACTCTAGAGCGCTTCCAACGATTCCGTTTAAACCGGAAGCGCTCTAAAATTTCTCAAAAATCAAAAAGCCGCCGGTCAACGGCGGCTTTTTTGAAGATTACGACGTGAGGAACGGGTTCGTTCGGCGTTCTTCCCCGAAACGTCCGCCCGGACCATGACCGCAAATGAAGCCGATGTCATCTCCCAGCGGCAAAAGCTTTTCCTTGATAGAGCGCATCAGCGCATCATGGTTGCCACCGGGCAGATCCGTGCGGCCGACCGATCCGTTGAAAAGCACATCCCCGACATGAGCAAATTTCGCCGCGCGATTGTAATAAACAACATGGCCGGGTGCATGGCCGGGGCAATGCAGAACCTCAAATGAATGAGCGCCGAAAGAGACATTGTCGCCGTCCTTCAGCCAATGATCAGGCGTGGCGTTGCGCACGCCCCCCATACCATATTTCAGAGCCGTTGTTTCAAGATTGTCCAATAGGAATTTGTCATCTTCGTGCGAACCGATCAGGTCAACGCCGAGCGCTTCCTTGAGATCCATCGCCCCGCCCGCATGATCGATATGACCATGGGTCAGCCATATGGCCTCGATCACCAGGCCGTGGGATTTTACGGCTTCAAGAATCCGATCCACATCTCCGCCCGGATCGACAACCACACCCTGTTTGGTTTCACCATCAAACAGGACGGCGCAGTTTTGCTGGAACGGAGTAACGGGAATAATCCCTGCCTGTAGCTGGTTCATGCAATCCTCTGGCCCCGACCTATGGAACATCGGAGACGGTTAAACCTTCAGAAGCTCGTGAGATAGCGTTTTCTCGCAGGAATACCAGACCAATGCAGCTTAAAACGAAAGCAGGCGACCGAAGCCGCCTGCCAAAATCGAACGGTATGCCCGTTATTGCGCGATTGCCTTGCGAATCAGGCCAACGATTGCAGTCAAAACGATACCACCGATACCACCGCCGGCGATCTGGCCGATCACACCGTTGATGAGGGTGTCGGCACCCGGGCCGGACAGAAGTGGCAGTAGCTGGCCAAGGATAACACCGCCCACACCTCCGGCCACAGTGTTACCTGTAGTGCCAAGGCTAAGGTTTTTCAGAAGGCCGCCGGCAATATTACCACCAGCAGCTCCTGAAACGAGCTGAATAATGAGAGGTAGAAGCGCTTCCATGATTTTGACCCCCGTCAAAGTTGCTATCCGAGTCGACAACTCGGGTAGCGACATGTTGCGCTCAATATATTCAAAGTCAAACAACTTTATTTCGTCAGCTCTCATATGAGCCGACGACAGGCAAAGTTATCAACCTCTTTATGACTATTCCGCCGCGGCCTTTTTGGGCGTTACTTCCTCCGTATAGTCATGCATCAGGTTCGCGGCGATTTCGCCGACAGTAAACTGATAAGGTCCGATCTCGGAAACCGGCGTTACTTCCGCGGCCGTTCCCGTCAGGAAACATTGTTCGAATCCCGCAAGTTCTTCCGGCATGATGACCCGCTCGTGAACCGTATAGCCGCGACGCTTTGCCAGATCGATCACCGTGCGGCGCGTGATGCCGTCGAGGAAGCAGTCCGGCTTCGGCGTATGCAGTTCTCCGTCCTTCACGAAAAAGATGTTCGCGCCGGTCGCCTCGGCAACCTGCCCGCGCCAGTCGAGCATCATGGCGTCAGCATAACCCTTTGCTTCCGCTGCGTGTTTCGAAAGCGTGCAGATCATGTAAAGACCAGCCGCCTTTGACTTCGACGGAGCAGTGCGCGGGTCGGGCCGGCAATACTCTGCAATGTCGAGACGGATGCCTTTCAGCTTCTGTGCCGGATCGAAATAACTCGGCCATTGCCAGATCGCTATGGCAACGTTGATACGGTTCTTCTGCGCGGAAACGCCCATCGATTCACTGCCGCGGAAAGCAATCGGACGGATGTAAGCGTCCTGAAAACCCTGTTTGACCAGCAGTTCGCGGCAAGCATTGTTAATCTCTTCCACGCTATAAGGAATCTTGAAGCCAAGAACATGAGCGGATTCGTGCAACCGTTCAGTGTGTTCGTTGAGCTTGAAGATTTCGCCGCCATAAGCCCGCTCACCTTCGAACACGGCGCTGGCATAATGCAAACCGTGGGTCAGCACATGAATTTTTGCATCAGCCCAGTGAACGAATTCACCGTTCATCCAGATGTAACCTTCAAGCTGATCAAATGGAACAGATGCCATTTTAACCTCCAGACCTTTCAATCCCTAAATCCGGACATTGTTTCCGCCACCTTGCGCCTCCGGTTTCGCGATGGCAACGCACTGCGGTCAAAAAAGTCGGAATACGGAATCAGCGAGGAAAAATGTCTCGAAAATCGTACTGGCTTTGTGTTTTATTACAAAATTCTGGCCTACAGCTTGTCAAAAATTATCAGAGGCCTAAAATTAAGTCAACAACGCTGACATATTATTTTTAACCCAACAACGGAGTTCACCTGTGACCGGACAACTGGATCAAGAGCACATAAAAACCGCGATCACGCGGGACGATGCCACGGATCTTGATCTTATCGAACTCCTCTATTTCGCTTATCGGGAGTTCACCTCCGATCCGGATATGATTCTGGAAGCCATCGATTTCGGGCGGGCGCACCACCGCGTGATCTATTTTATCAATCGCAAGCCGGGCATGACGGTCGCCGAATTGCTCGACACGCTGAAAATAACGAAGCAAAGCCTCGCTCGCGTGCTGAAGCAACTGATCGAAACCGGCCATGTCGTTCAGGTGACAGGCCCCCGCGACCGCAGGCAGCGGGAACTGTACCCGACGTACAAGGGGCGGAATCTCTCGCTTGCCCTCACCGCGCCTCAATCTCGCCGTATCGCGCGTGCCCTTGCGGAAACCGGCCCGGAACAACGGGCCATCATTGAGCGTTTTCTCCAGGCAATGGCTAATCCCATCCGGGAATAGCAACAATCGACAGCCACGAAGCCGCCGGTTACAATATGTGAACCCGGGCCAGCAATGGAACTGACCATGACACCAAACTCCGAGACCGTAGAACAGGCATCGAACGAACAGATCATTTCGGATGACGCGCCGCACCTTCTCGTTGTTGATGACGACACCCGTATTCGCAGCCTCCTGTCGCAGTATCTGACCGGAAGCGGTTTTCGTGTCACTGTTGCCGCCAACGCCGCTGAGGCAAGGCGAAAGCTCGAAGGCATTGATTTCGATCTCATCGTGCTTGACGTCATGATGCCGGGCGAAAGCGGCGTTGCGCTCACCGAGGCCCTGCGCAAGGAGAAGGACGTTCCAATCCTGATGCTCACAGCTCTCTCGGAAACGGGAAGCCGCATCACCGGGCTGGAAGCGGGCGCCGACGACTATCTGCCCAAGCCCTTCGATCCGCGCGAGCTCATCCTGCGAATCAACAATATTCTGCGCCGCGGCGCGCCGACGCTGCCCGCGAAGATCGAACAGATCGTTTTTGGCCCCTATACATTCGTCATTTCCCGCAAGGAGTTGAAGCGGGCGGGCGAAATTGTCCGCCTGACCGACCGCGAGCAGGATATCATGGTCATCTTTGCAGAACGGGCGGGCGAGACGGTTCCCCGTCACGAGCTGACCGGCCAGGATGGCGATGTCGGCGAGCGCACGATCGACGTTCAGATCAACAGGCTGCGCCGCAAGATAGAACAGGATCCAGCCAACCCGATCTGGTTGCAAACCGTACGCGGTATTGGCTACAAGCTCAGTGTCGAATAATCTTTCAGGTGGCAAGCCAGGCGTTCCGCCAGCTTGCCCTCCCCAAGCGAGCCCGGACATAAGGATTGACCGCAACCTCATCATCCGCAAAGCCTGAAAGGGCAGCCAAACAGGAAGTGAAGTCTCCCGCTCCTGTGGTATCGGACAGGCCAAACGGCAAGCGCGAGGGCGGATGGTGGCGACGCCTGCGTCGATGGAGTTTCCCCGGATGGCGGCGCGCAACGACATGGCTTGCGCGGCGCATGCCCAAGCGGCTCTATGCGCGAACGCTGATCATTATCATCGCGCCGATGGTCCTGCTCCAGTCCGTCATTGCCTTCAACTTCATGGAGCGCCACTGGCAAACAGTCACGCAACGTCTTTCGACCGCCGTTGTTCGCGATATTGCGGGCATCATCGACATCATAGAGACCTATCCGCAGGAACCGGACTACGAAAACATTATCCGGATTGCCCGGGAACGATTGGCGCTGAACATCTCGATCCTGCCGCCGGAGCCCCTGCCTCCGCCCGGCCCGAAGCCATTCTTTTCAATTCTCGACCAGACCCTGAGTTCTGAAATTACCCGCCAGATCAATCGTCCGTTCTGGATCGATACCGTGGGCGACAGCAATCTGGTCGAAATTCGCATCCAGATGGAAAATCACGTGTTGCGTGTTTTCGCCCGCCGCAGCCAGGCCTACGCGTCCAACACGCACATCTTCCTTCTGTGGATGGTCAGTTCCGCTCTCGTTCTTCTGGCCATTGCAATCGTGTTTCTGCGCAACCAGATCAGGCCCATCCAGCAGCTCGCCGAAGCCGCAGAGAGTTTCGGCAAGGGCCGGCCCATGCCGCCTGACTTCAAGCCGCGCGGCGCGGAAGAAGTGCGCCGCGCCGGCAGCGCCTTTGTCCTGATGCGCGAGCGTATCGAAAAGCAGATCGAGCAACGCACGCAGATGTTGAGCGGCGTCAGCCATGACCTGCGTACAATCCTGACGCGCTTCAAGCTCCAGTTGGCGATCGCCGGAAGGGGCGTGGACACCAAGGCACTGGAACAGGATGTCGCCGACATGCAGTCCATGCTGGAGGGCTATCTGGCCTTTGCGCGCGGTGAAGGGGAAGAAGAAACCGGATCGCTCGATCTGGAACACCTGTTCGGGAAGCTTGGCGAGGAAGCCCATCTGCGCAAGCGCGACCTGCAAACCAGCCTTCAGGGCGAAAGCGGGATCAATGTTCGACCCAACGCCTTTACCCGTCTCGTCTCCAATCTGGTCAGCAACGCTTTCAGGCACGCAAAAAAGGTCAGCATCACTGCCGTGCATCGCCACGGGTGGTTGACCGTCACGGTCGACGACAATGGCGATGGCATCCCGAAGGACATGCGCGACGAGGTATTCAAACCCTTCGTCCGGCTTGATGAGGCCCGCAATCAGGATGCAGGCGGCACAGGGCTGGGCCTTGCCATTGCCCGCGACATAGCCCGTACCCATGGCGGCGACATTACGCTTGATGACAGCCCTATGGGCGGGTTGCGGGCGATTATAAAGATTCCCGCCTGAGCGGCTTGCCGGAAAAATCCGGCTTAAGGGCTTTGCCTGGTAGCCGTGCCTAGAACAATTTCCCGCCATTCGGGACCGCCTTGTCGACGGCTGCAAGAACGACCGCGCCTTCGGAGTCCGGCAACCCGAGCGTCAGCACTTCGGAAATGAAGGGGCCAATCTGGCGAGGCGGGAAATTGACGACCCCCAGCACCTGCCGCCCCTGTAGATCCTCGGCAGTGTAGTGCGTTGTGATCTGGGCGGATGATTTCTTGATTCCGACATCGCCGCCGAAATCGATCTTCAGCTTGAAGGCGGGTTTGCGAGCTTCGGGGAAAGGCTGAACCTCCACTATCGTCCCGACCCGGATATCAACCTTCTCAAAATCATCCCAACTGATCGTCATTTCGGCCTCATTCAAACAAGTACGGCAAACAAGTGTGGCTTACGCGTGCCCAACGGTCTCGAAAAGGACGCTGTCGATGGCTTCCTTGGCCGTGGCACCAGCCCAGATGACGAACTGGAACGCCTGATAATAGTTTTCGCACGCCTCCAGCGCACTCGACAACAGCACTTCGACCTGTCGTCCGGTGGGTTCCGCGCCGCCGCACAAGAGCAGCGACTGCCGGTACATGATCGAACCGTCCTGCCGCCAGAGATCGAAATGCCCCATCAGAAGTTGTTCGTTGATCAGCGAGAGGAGGCGCAAAATCTCGTTCATCCGGGGCTCGCTGACATTGATGTCGAAGGAGCAGCCCAGATGCAGGGCTTCGAAATCCTCCATCCAGGAAAAAGAGACATGATAGTCGGTCCAGTTCCCGGCAACGGCAATGGAAATTTCGTCATCGGCAGTGCGCTCGAACGCCCAGTCATGGGTTTGCGCAACGTGTTCGATCATATCGACCGGATGCGAGTTGCGGACTATGTCGATCTCAAGAAGGCTCATTCCCAATTCCTGTGCTGGGCAATTCATGCTCGGATAAATATGTGACTCAAATACTCCGCCGCTGAACAAGCGGCAGGACGCAAACGCAACCAATACTGGGAAGGACCGGCGGGAACGCGACGTAAATCCGTCACCCGCCGTGGCCTGTTACATGATCAAAAAACGAATCATGCAGTAAATTCAGTCTATTGATGCAGAGTCCGAGCGCCAGCCCCTTTAGGAAAAGAGCCGCGAAAGGGTGTGGAAACTGTTTACGAAACGGATTCACTCACCCTTATTAAGGGATTCTAAGACAACGGCTTTTTACCGGTCGTTGCCTGTTGATAAGTTTTTGAAATTATTTGGCTGTTTTGGCGCTTTTGGCGACCTTGGCGGCAGGTTTCTCTCCTACTCCACCCGCGATAGCGTCAAGACGAGCTTCAAGCGCCTCTATCCTGGCAAGCAGGGTGGCATTCTCCGTTCGCGCCTTCGCAGCCATTTCACGAACGGCCTCGAAATCCTCGCGCTGAACAACGTCCATCGAGTTAAGGATTTTCTCGCCCTGCGACCGCAGCGCCGTCTCCATCTCACGGCGCACGCCCTGAGCGGCGCCCGCGGCATCCGTCACCAGCTTCGCAAATTCATCGAGTACGCGATTTGGTCCATTTGTCATGGCAGACCCCTTTCTTTATCTGGATTTGACGTAAGCAAGACCTCCGTTGATTGCAAGCACAACCGCGTGAGCGCATTCATTTGCTGCCTTGACCTCCATCCCTGCCTCTTGCATGGTCCGCCGCGATCAGGAGACCAGAAATGAGTGAACCGCTTCTCCTGCCTTTGGCAGCCCTACCCTTTCCGAACATCGACCCCATTATCGTTTCGATCGGCCCGCTGGCGATACACTGGTATGGCGTCGGCTACGTGGTGGGCATCCTGTTTGCATGGTGGTATGCAAAACGGCTGATCGCCAAACCTGGCCTCTGGGCAAACAACGAACCGCCAATGAAGCCCAACGATCTCGACGATTTCGTCCTTTGGGCGGCGCTCGGCGTCGTTCTCGGGGGGCGTATCGGCTATATCCTGTTCTATGATTTCGCCCGTTATCTGGCCAATCCTCTGGATATTTTCGCTCTGTGGCAAGGCGGAATGTCATTTCACGGCGGCATTCTTGGCACCATACTGGCCATGTTTCTCTTCGCCCGGTCTCGCGGCATCAAGGTTTGGTCCATGTTCGACACGATCGCCGCTGGCGTGCCGGTCGGCCTCGGGCTGGTTCGTGTAACCAATTTCATCAATTCGGAACTATGGGGACGGCCGGGCGACGTTCCATGGGCCATTGTCTTCCCGAATGGCGGCCCGCTTCCCCGTCATCCCAGCCAGCTTTATGAGGCACTGCTGGAGGGGCTGGTTCTTTTCATCGTGCTCTGGCTCCTGACCCATAAGGGCCTCAAGCTGAAAACACCGGGCTTCATCGCTGGCGCCTTCGTCACCGGTTATGGCCTGAGCCGGATCGCCGTCGAGTTTTTCCGCGAACCGGACGCGCAAATCGGTTATCTCGCTGGCAACTGGCTGACCATGGGAATGGTCCTTTCCACGCCCATGGTGCTCGTCGGCATCTGGGCGATGGCGCGGGCACGTAGCCCTGAGCACCAGGCTGTATGAGCACGCTCAAAGACCGCATCATCCGCCTGATCGAGACAAACGGGCCGATTTCAGTCGCCGACTATATGGGCCTGTGCCTCGGCGACAGTGAATCCGGCTACTACATGACGCGGGAGCCATTCGGCCGCTCTGGTGATTTCATCACCGCACCGGAAGTCAGCCAGATGTTTGGCGAATTGATTGGCGTGTGGTGCCTCTCTGCATGGGAGGCGCTTGGAAAGCCATCGCGCTTCGTCTTCGCCGAAATCGGCCCCGGGCGAGGCACGCTCATGAAGGATCTCCTGCGCGCCGCAAGCCGGTTGATGCCGGATTTTTCAGCGGGGGCTGATATCTGGATGATCGAAACCAGCCCTCGCCTGACCGGGATGCAAAAAGCGACGCTTGCCGATGCCCCTGTTCCAATAACATGGGCAGACAGTTTCGATGCGCTTCCATCAGGCCCGCTCATTCTGGTCGCCAACGAACTCTTCGATGCGCTGCCGACCCATCAATATGTCAAGGCCTGGAACCGCTTCGCCGAGCGCATGGTCGGCCTTGACGATCGCGGCCAGCTCTGCTTTGCCGCTGGCGCAGGCTCGGTCGATCCCGATCTTTTGCCTCGCGGATATGATCACGCTCCCGAAGGGGCAATCTTTGAGGCTGCCCCTGCTCGCTCCGCGCTGATGGATTCCATCTCGCATCGTCTCTCCGCCCATCGGGGAGCCGCACTGCTGATCGACTATGGCCACCTGAAGAGCGATTTCGGCGACACGCTACAGGCCCTGGGCCATCACAAGCCGCAGGATGTTTTCGAGGCTCCCGGTGAGGCCGATCTCACCAGTCATGTCGATTTTGACGTGCTTGAGCAAATTTCACGCGCCAGCGCCTGCCTGACCGCAACAATGACGCAAGGCGAATTCCTGCTCGCCATGGGCCTGCTGGAGCGCGCCGGTCAACTGGGACGCGGCAAGTCCGAAGCCGATCAGGAACAGTTGCATATCGACGTGGAACGTCTGGCAGGGCCGGACCAGATGGGAACGCTGTTCAAGGTCCTGTGCGTCAGCGATCCGGCAACGCAGCCGTTTCCGTTCTTCCCGGGGTAACATTCAAGGCCGATTGACAAGAGAAAGCCGCTCGACCACCATCCGCCGATTCAAGGAATTGATCATGTTGAACCACGAGAAACCGTCTCCACTGACTTCACCGCTGCTTGAGGGCAGCCGGTTGAGGCATGGCTATTTCACGCGCGAAGGAGGCGTTTCGGAAGGCATTTACCGTGGTCTGAACGTTGGAATCGGCTCCAGAGACATTCCCGGGCGCGTTCTGGAAAACCGTCGCCGCGTCACGGCGGAAATGGGTGTTGCCGCCCAAAATCTGGTAACGCCCCATCAGGTTCATTCCCCCGATGTTGTGACGGTGAGTGGACCTTTCGCGGGCGAGCGGCCGCGCGCAGACGGCATCGTGACCGCCACGCCCGGCCTCGCCATCGGCGTTTTGACAGCCGATTGCGGGCCGATCCTGTTTGCCGACAGTAATGCGGGCGTCATCGGCGCAGCCCATGCGGGCTGGCGCGGGGCGCTCAGTGGCGTTCTGGAAAACACCATCGACGCAATGATTGCGCTCGGTGCGCAACGATCCGGCATAACAGCCGTTCTCGGCCCCTGCATCGGACCCAAAAATTACGAGGTCGGGCCGGAATTCATCGCCCAGTTTGCAGCAGCCAACCCCGCTTACGAGCGGTTTTTCCGCGATTCCGAGCGTACCGGCTATCATATGTTCGATCTGTGGGGCTTCATCATGGACCGGTTGGAGAATGCCGGTATTCAGGGTGAAGCGATGCGGCAATGCACCTACGCCGACGAGGATCGATTCTATTCCTACCGCCGCACCACGCATCGTAACGAACCGGATTATGGCCGCCAGATTTCAACCATTGCTATAACGGAGTGACACCCATGGCCCTGCATTTCGAGCCGGATGAATTCATCGCACGCCGCGACCGCCTGTTACTGGCCATGGGGGAAAACAAGCTCGATGCGCTGCTGCTTTTCGCGCAGGAAAGCATGTACTGGCTTACGGGGTACGATACGTTCGGCTTCTGCTTCTTCCAGTGCCTGGTCGTCAAGGCGGATGGAACGATGACATTGATGACCCGTTCCGCCGATCTGCGGCAGGCACGGCAGACATCTAATCTGGAAAGCATCGTTATTTGGGCCGACCGGGACAATGCCAATCCGACGATCGATCTGAGGGATCTTCTGAATGATCAGGGCCTTCTGGGCGCACGGATCGGTATCGAGTATCAGACGCACGGCCTGACAGCCGCAAACGGCCGCAAGCTCGACGAGCAACTGGCTACGTTCGGAACGCTTGTCGACGCATCTGGCCTGGTCGACCGGCTCCGCCTGCTGAAAAGCCCGGCCGAAATCGCATTTGCACGCAAGGCCGCCGCGCTTTCGGACGATGCACTGGATGCAGCGCTGCCGCTGATCAAGGCAGGTGGAAGCGAGGCTTCCATTCTGGCCGCTATGCAAAGCACGATTTTTGAAGGCGGCGGCGATTATCCGGCCAATGAATTCATTATCGGTTCCGGGGAAGACGCGCTGCTTTGCCGTTATAAATCCGGGCGGCGCAAATTGACCAAGAACGATCAGCTTACGCTTGAATGGTCCGGCGTCTATCGCCACTACCACGCACCGATGATGCAAACGGTACTGACCGGGAAACCGACCAAGCGCCATCTGGAACTCTACAATGCCGCACTTGAGGCGCTGGAAGCCGTCGAAAAGGCCATGACGCCCGCATCGACATTCGGCGACGTTTTCGACGCGCATTCTCGCGTGATGGAAGCGCATGGCCTGACCCGGCACCGGCTGAACGCCTGCGGCTACTCCGTCGGCGCGCGTTTCACGCCGTCCTGGATGGATATGCCGATGTTTTATTCGGCAAACCCCGAGCGAATCGAACCCGACATGACGCTCTTTGCCCACATGATCCTGATGGATTCGGACAGCGGAACGGCGATGACGATGGGCCGAACCTACCTGACCACGAACGGCGCGGCGGAACGTCTTTCCCGCCATGCTCTTGACTTGATCGTCAAATGAACCTCTTTACGTCACCATCTGAAAGAAGCGGCTATCAGCCGACGAGGTAACAGGATGCCGTCTCGAGAACCAGTTTTCATGCTTGCAGTGGCGCTCGCACTTGCGGGCTGCAACAGCTCCGAATCCGTGTTGAACGTTGAAAGCCCGAAAGCACAGGCATCGACGGCAGGCGCACAGGCCACTATGCCCGCTGCAACGGTCGGCACCGTAACAACACCGGCCGCACCCGCGCCGACATCAGTGACGGCGACCGCTGCCAGCAACAAGCCGAAGCTGTTTTTCGCACCGATTGTCGGCGCGCCGGTCGAGGCGGCCACGCCGCTTTCGCGGCGGCTTTCGACACAGGCGAAAAGTCAGGGCATTACCCTCAACACCTCCACCGACACCGATACGAGTCATACGATGAAGGGCTATTTCTCCACCATGTCGGAGGGCGGCCAGACCATTGTGATCTATGTCTGGGATGTTCTCGACGCCGCAGGCAATCGTGTTCACCGCATCCAGGGGCAGCAGAAAGTCAGTGGATCGGCTGCCGATCCATGGAGCAGTGTCCCCGCCTCCGCAATGGAAGCAATCGCCGATACGACGATGCAACAATACAAAAGCTGGGTTTCCGCAGGTCAGGCATAGTTTTTCCCGTGGTTTTTTGGGATATTTGTCGCAGTTGGTCGATGTTGGGTTGCATTGTCCAACCAGCACAGTAAAAGCCCTTCATTCCTTTCACACGGCACCGGGGTCAATAAAGCGATGAAGCTTTTCACGGGCAATTCCAATCGCGTGCTGGCTGAGTCAGTTGCGCGCTATCTCAACATTCCTCTTGGCAAAGCCACCGTAAAGCGCTTCGCGGATCAGGAAATATTCGTCGAAATTCAGGAAAATGTGCGCGGCGAAGACGTTTTCGTCATGCAGTCCACATCCTATCCTGCCAATGATCACCTGATGGAATTGCTCATCATGATCGACGCGTTCCGCCGTTCTTCGGCAAAACGCATTACCGCCGTCCTTCCCTATTTCGGCTATGCCCGACAGGATCGCAAACCCGGCCCACGCACGCCGATCTCTGCGAAACTGGTCGCCAACCTCATCACCGAGGCGGGCGCAAACCGCGTCCTGACCCTTGATCTTCATGCGGGTCAGATTCAAGGCTTCTTCGACATCCCGACCGACAATCTTTATGCGATTCCGACCATCGCCCGCGATGTCCGTGCAAAATACGACATCTCGAATGTCATGGTCGTTTCGCCGGACGTCGGCGGCGTTGTTCGCGCACGCTCGCTTGCAAAGCGCATCGATGCCCAGCTTGCCATCGTCGACAAGCGTCGCGATCGTCCGGGTGAGTCGGAAGTCATGAACGTCATCGGCGAAGTGAATGGCAAGGACTGCCTGCTGCTGGACGATATCGTCGATTCCGGTGGCACACTGTGCAACGCGGCCGAAGCGCTGCTTGCGAAGGGCGCCACCAGCGTTACCGCCTATATCACACATGGCGTTCTTTCAGGCGGCGCCGTCGCGCGCATTACCGGTTCCAAGCTCAAGGAGTTGGTCATCACCGACTCCATCCAGCCAACGCCGGCGATCGAGACCGCGCGCAATATCCGCGTCCTGCCGATCTCCGATCTGATCGGCGAAGCGATCTCGCGCACGGCGGCTGAAGAATCGGTTTCCAGCCTTTTCGACTGATCGACCCCTCCATATTGCGAAGCAAAGCCGGAAGAGAACATCTCTTCCGGCTTTTTGTTTCATCACATCCACAGACGAAGGGCCGCGCCCGCGACAGCAGCACCGCCGAGCACCAGCAGCAGGTTCCCCTTCATGCCGATGAGTGCTATTCCCGCAGCCACGGCTATGATCAATGCGGCGACATCCAGGGTAGCGAAATTCAGAACCGGCCAATGCAGCCATCCCCAGTGCGCCGTTTCAAACTGGCCGAACAGAACCTGCAAGCCAAACCACACCGCCAGATTGGCGATGACGCCGACCACGGCAGCCGTGATCGCGGCAAGAGAGGCCGCAAGCCAGCCCACATGGCGAAGCCGCTCAACGAACGGCGCTCCGGCGAAGATCCAGAGAAATGACGGCACAAAAGTAAACCATAGCGCCGTCATCCAACCCAGAACACCGCCGGTCATCGGATCAAAGGCCGAAAGGCGAGACCCGCCAACGAAGCCAACGAAGACGAGCACCAGAATAAGAGGCCCCGGCGTCGTTTCCGCAAGGCCGAGGCCCGCCAGCATATCGTCCGCTGACAACCACCCATAGAACCCGACCGCCTGCTGCGCCACATAGGCAAGCACGGCATAGGCGCCGCCAAACGTCACCACCGCCATTCTCGAGAAAAACGCCGCCTGATCCGCGAAGACATTGCCCCGCCCCAAGCCTGCCCAAAGCATCGCAAGCGGGACCAGCCAAAGCGCCAGCCAGATCAGCGTGGATCGAAGAGCCTCCATGCGCGCGGTCTTGCGGTAGGGAACAAGCGTTATATCCGCCGTGCTCGCAACCGTGGTTTTATGCATCAGGAAGCCCGCGATTGCCGCCAGCGCTATGATGACCGGGAATGGCCATTTCATCACTGCGATCGCAAAAAACGCCGCAACGGCAATCAACACCGCCGGACGAGAAGTGAGCGCACGACGGCCCACCTTGATCAACGCCTCGAGAACGACGGCGAGAACAGCGGCTTTCAACCCGAAGAGAAATCCCTCCACCAGCGAAACCTGACCGAAAAAGATGTAGATCGCGGACAGGCCGAGCATCACCATCGCGCCGGGCAGGATAAACAGCAGTCCGGCGACAACGCCGCCGCGCGCGCCGTGGAGAAGCCACCCGGTATAGGTAGCGAGTTGTTGCGCCTCCGGACCGGGAAGCAGCATGCAGAAATTCAGCGCATGGAGATAGCGTTCCTCGCTGACCCATTTCTTCTCCTCGACCAGAATGCGATGCATCAGCGCAATCTGTCCGGCTGGGCCACCAAAGGAAAGCAGGCCGATCTTGGCAAAGACCCGAACGATCTCGCGAAATTCCGGCTTGTCGGTCACCACTGACTGCATGTTCATTGGCGTACCGCTCCGGCCGGCCAGTTGTGGGTTTCATTCTGCGCAAACCGGCACCAGCCATAGAGCGCGTCATAAAACACCATGCCCTTCTCCATCTGTCGCAGGTCGTCCTCCTCGATGGCCGACAGTCCAAGCGACAGCGCCAGCAATCCATGCGCCTGCGGCTCGTCCTTGAGTTTTGCCGTATCGGCTGCCCTCACGATTTGTGCCAGATGATGAAGTGCGGGGTCGTTCAAGCCAAATTCCTCGATCATGGTGTCAAAGCTGCATTTTTCTTCACGATGCGAGTAATAGACACCTTCTATGTCAAATGGATTTGCGTTCAATTCCTCCGCCACATCCTTGACCCATTCCGGCGCAACGAAATGGAAGACAGCATCCGGGTCCAGAAACCGGCGGATCAGCCAGGGGCATGCGATGCGGTCAATCTTCGGCCGCGCGCGCGTCGCCCAGACACTGGGAGACAGGAGCGCCGGATCCACGCTCTGCGCGTTCTGCGCGACGGTCAAACCGCCCCCCGCCGTATAGGCATCGATACCGCCTTCCAGTATCCGCACATCAAGCCCCTGCCCCTTCATCAGGGCTGCGGCAATCTCGCTGACATTGTGGCCCTGGGTGCAACAGACGACGATACCGGTTTCACCGGCGAGTTCCGGCCCCCATATTGCCGCGTCCATATGCGGACGCCAGACGGCTCCGGCAATGCGACGGTCCTGAAGACGAAAGACATCCTCACGCTGCACATCGACGATACGCGGGCACCGTTGCGTACCCACGAGGGAGATAAGTTGTGATGGTGAAATGAATCGGGACATGGCAATACCCTTCGCGAAGTCACGAAGGGCGGAGCTTGGGCCTCAGGCCTCTTCCGGGGAGTCCACCCACACCCCCGTGGGCGGTATTTTAAACCTTCAGGATTGTTGACGCAATGACGCAGTATTTACGGGCGAACTTGCACATTTTCAGTCTTTCCGCTATAGACCGGCCATCCGCGTAGACACCCTTGGAGGCAACGCGGAATGAAGGATGCCGCGCAAGCGTTTTTCTTCATGTTTTCCGCCGCATAGGCAGCAGGAAAACTCTCCATATAATCTCGAAAGGAAATGCCATGAGCGAAACATACGTGCTCAAGGCCGAGGCGCGCGAACGGGTCGGTAAGGGGTCCTCCCGGGAACTTCGTCGCAACGGTAAAGTGCCAGCAGTCATCTATGGTGACAAGCAGGCTCCCTTGTCCATCGCACTGGACTACAAGACCATTTATTACCAGATCCACGGCGGCGGCTTCAAAACCACTGTTGCCACGATCGAACTGGACGGCAAGAAAATCCAGGTTCTGCCAAAGGATTATCAGCTTGATCCGATCAAGGACACGCCTGTCCATATCGACTTCCTGCGCGTCTCCGCGAAGTCGATCGTGACGGTCAACGTCCCGGTTCACTTCAAGAACGACGAAGCAGCCCCCGGCATCAAGCGCGGCGGCGTTCTGAACATCGTGCGTCACGACGTGGAAGTTCAGGCTCCTGCCAACGCTATTCCGGACGCAATCGAAGTCGATCTGACCGGCAAGGAAATTGGCGACTCGATCCATATTTCAGCCGTCACCCTGCCAAAGGGCGTGACCCCGGTTATCCAGGATCGCGACTTCACCATTGCGACCATCGCAGCTCCTGCCGGTCTCAAAGCAGAAGAAGGCGAGGCCGCTGCGGCTGGCGCGGAACCGGAGAAGGAAGGCGAGTAATCGCACTCCGCTGAACGGGAGCGATTCCGATGCTGCTGATCGCAGGCCTTGGCAATCCCGGCCCCCGTTATGCCGGAAACCGGCACAATATAGGGTTCATGGCGGCGGACGCAATTCACCGCCGCCATGGCTTTTCCCCTTGGAGCAAGAAGTTTCAGGCGGAAATTTCCGAGGGTATGCTGAACGGCGAAAAGACCCTCCTGATCAAGCCTCTCACCTTCATGAATCTGTCCGGTCAGGCCGTTGGCGAAGCCATACGCTTCTACAAGCTGGCCCCGGCTGACGTGCTTGTGATTTACGACGAGCTTGATCTTACTCCTGGCAAGGTCCGCATCAAGGTGGGTGGGGGTGCTGGTGGCCACAACGGAATCAAGTCCATCGACGCCCATATCGGCAAGGAATACCGGCGCATGCGGCTGGGGATCGGCCATCCCGGCGTCCGCGAGATGGTGACCCATCATGTGCTTGGCGATTTCGCGAAAGCCGATCATGAGTGGCTGGAGCCGCTTCTCGACGGCATCGCCGCAAATGCGGATCTCCTTCCAAAACGCGACGACGCAGGCTTCATGAACAAGCTGGCGCTCGCACTCGACGGCAACGGAAAATCCGCGCCGGAAACGTCCCGAAACGCCGCACCGCAAGGAAAAGCCCAAAGCCATATCCGTCAAGCCCGTCCGCAGAAGCCATTGACGGATCTTCCCGAAAGCGGCCCTATGGCCGACATGCTCAAGAAGCTTTTCGGCAAGAAGGACTGATCCAGCATGAACGACATTATCTATATGTTCGCCATGAGCCTCGATGGCTTTATAGCCAATGAGGACGGAAGTTTCGACTGGTTGAACGATTTTCCTGCGAATGCGGATTTCAGCTTCGATACGTTCATGGAAAGCGTTACCGGCATCATCATGGGCCGCGACACCTATGAGGTGATCCGCAGTGAACCAACATGGCCCTATCCCAACATCCCAAGCGTGGTGGCGACGCGCCGCCCGCTGGATGGCTTGCCCGATAACACCTCTCACATATCAGGCACACCGCAGGAGATGCTGGACGCCGTTCGCGGCATGGGAGCAAGCGGGCGCATCTGGATTATGGGTGGAGGAAACGTGGCAAAACAGTTTCTGGACGCCGGCCTCCTTGACACCGTGGAGATAGGAACTATTCCGGTCATACTCGGAAAGGGAATACCGGCTTTCGGCAAATCATCTCAGCACTGGCTGGAACTGCAATTCGCCAAGGCGCTAAAAAACGGCGCAGTGCATTCACAATACCGCGTCAAGCGATAAGGATCGGCAATCATGGGTTTTAAATGCGGCATCGTCGGTTTGCCGAATGTTGGCAAGTCAACGCTTTTCAATGCGCTGACCAAGACGGCATCGGCTCAGGCCGCCAACTATCCGTTCTGCACCATCGAACCCAATACGGGTGAAGTGGCTGTGCCCGACGCGCGTCTTCAGAAGATCGCGGAGATTGGCAAATCGGCCAATATCGTGCCTACCCGTATCAGTTTCGTCGATATCGCTGGGCTCGTGCGCGGCGCATCCAAGGGCGAAGGGCTTGGCAACCAGTTTCTCGCGAACATCCGCGAGGTGGACGCTATCGTTCACGTTCTTCGCTGTTTCGAAGATGATGACATTACGCACGTCGAAGGCAAGATTGATCCGATTTCGGACGCTGAAACCATCGAAACAGAGTTGATGCTTGCCGATCTGGATAGCCTGGAACGCCGCATCGTACAGGTGCGCAAGCGCGCCTCCGTGAAGGACAAGGAATCATTGACGACACTTCCCGTCATGGAAGCAGCGCTGAAGCAATTGCATGACAGCAAGCCGGTTCGTGTCCTTCTGAACGGCATCGCGGCCGAAGATCTTGAGATTCTCAAGGGCCTCAATCTCCTGACATCGCATCCGGTTCTTTATGTGTGCAACGTTGCAGAGGGCGATGCAGCCACAGGCAATGAGCATACGAGAGCCGTCGAGGAAATGGCAAAGGCGCAGGGCGCGGAAAGCGTCACCATTTCAGCGGCTATCGAATCCGAGGTCGCCCAGTTGCCGCCGGAAGAAGCCAAGGAATTCCTCGATGAAATGGGGCTGGAGGAGCCGGGCCTCGATCGCCTGATCCGCGCAGGATACAAGTTGCTCGACCTCATCACCTATTTCACCGTCGGCCCCAAGGAGGCCCGCGCCTGGACCGTTTTCCGCGGCGCCAAGGCTCCTCAGGCAGCGGGCGTCATCCATACGGATTTTGAGCGCGGCTTCATTCGTGCGCAGACCATCGCCTATAACGACTACGTCACGCTCGGCGGCGAGACAGCCGCCAAGGAAGCAGGCAAGGCGCGCGACGAAGGCAAGGAATATGTTGTTCAGGACGGCGATGTCATGCTGTTCAAGTTCAACGTTTGATCCAGGATGATGGCATGAGCGAGCACAATCCGCGTTATGCTTATGAAGACCTGATCGAAGGGGCTGAGATCGAACTCGGCCCCTATCACGTGACCGCTGAAGAGATCATCGAATTTGCCAGGGAGTTTGACCCGCAACCGTTCCACCTCGACGAGGCGGCGGGCAAGGCAAGCATTCTCGGCGGCCTGGCTGCGTCCGGCTGGCACACCACCGGAATGTTCATGCGCATGCTTTGCGACGCGTTCCTGCTCGATTCCACCTCACAGGGCGCTCCCAGTGTGGAGTTCGGTCGATGGAGGCGGCCTGTTCTTGCAGGCGATACGCTGAGCGGCAAAAGCACGGTGATCAATCGGCGCGTTTCCCGATCGAAGCAGAACCTCGGTTTTGTCACGACCCACCATGCCATTTTCAACCAGCATGGTGATATGGTCGCCGAGTTTCAGAATGTCGGCATGTTTTCGCTGCGGGAAGCGGGTGCGCAATGACATCCTTTATCGAGAAAGAGATCGGCAGCGAGCAAACGATCGGCAGTTACACGTTCACCGCCGACGAAATCATTCAATTTGCCCGGCGCTACGATCCCCAACGCTTTCATGTCGACGCTGACGCGGCGAGCAGGAGCAATTTTGGCGCGCTCTGCGCGTCCGGCTGGCACACCGTCAGCATATGGATGAAGCTCAACGTTCAGTCGCTGAGCACGGCCACGCAAAACGCCGCCACACGCAACGAGGTACTCCCCGTATTCGGCCCCTCGCCCGGCTTCGATAACATGAAATGGCTCAAGCCGGTGTTTCCGGGCGATACGCTGCGATACACGCGGACGCTTCAGGAGATAAGGGCGCTCAACTCCCGTCCAGGCTGGTCGATGATGTCCTTGCGATGCGCCGCCTACAACGAGAGCGGCGAGTGCGTCATGGAGTTCGACAGCAAGGCCATGATCAAGCTGCCACAGTGACTGACGCCGCTTTCGCTTGCCGGTGATTTCCGGGAGCTGATTCTGACAAATCGCGCACCGGTTCAGTCGCCTTCGAATTCCACCAGAGTCCGAACATTGACGCCGAGATCTTCAAGCTTCCTGCGCCCGCCGAGATCCGGAAGATCAACGATGAAACAGGCCGAAACAATATCCGCACCCATTTGCTGAAGAAGCTTCGTCGCCGCAACGGCAGTTCCGCCCGTCGCTATCAGATCGTCAACCAGAATGATCTTCTCACCCGGCTCGATGGCGTCACGGTGCATTTCCATCTCATCGATACCATATTCAAGGCTATAGGCGATGCGGACCGTATCATAGGGCAGCTTGCCCTTCTTTCGGATAGGCACGAAACCTGCCGATAGCTGATGAGCGATTGCGCCGCCCAGTATGAAGCCACGCGCCTCGATGCCCGCAATCTTGTCTGCCTTGCCGCCGGCGTAAGGGTAGACCAGTTCATCAACGGCGCGGCGGAATGCGCGTGCGTCACCCAGCAGCGTTGTGATATCGCGAAACATCACCCCCTTTTTCGGATAGTCAGGGATCGCCCGGATGGACTTGGCGAGCGCCGCTCTGAATGATGAATCCATGGTGATGTTTCCTTGCGTGGCCGTGGTACAGTTCCGGGCGCGAGCGTGCGGTCGGTTGCCGGCTTTCCGATCACAGAGGCGTAAAATCAAGCAACTGGCTCATTTCGTCGTTTCCATGAAACGGAGAAAGATCCAAGTGTTGCAGGCATCCGCTCAAAAGAAAAGGGCGCTTTCGGCGCCCTTTTCTCACAACGATAGCATTCTGCGATCAGTGCGCAACATCCGACCAGATCTTGCGCTTGGCCACATAAACCAGACCAGCAAACAGGATCAGAAAGATCATAACCCGGAAGCCGGTCTTCTTGCGTGCTTCCAGATGGGGCTCGGCAGCCCACATAAGAAATGCCGAGACGTCCTTCGAATACTGGTCCACCGTTTGAGGCGAACCGTCATCATAGGTAACCTGATCGTCGGAAATCGGTGCGGCCATTGCGAGCGAAGCGCCACCAATGAAGAACGGATTGTAGTGCGTTCCCTCGGCAATCTCCATGCCTTCCGGCGGCGTCTCTTCGTAGCCGGTCAGGAGGGCGTGGATATAGTCAGGACCGTTTTCCGCATATTGCGTGAATACGTCGAAGACAAAATTCGGAAAGCCGCGCTCAACACCGCGAGCCTTGGCGATCAGCGAGAAATCCGGCGGAGCAGCGCCACCGTTTGCCGCCGCAGCAGCTTGCACATTCGGGAACGGCGATGGGAAGTAATCCGAAGGCACGGCCTTGCGAGTAAACATCTCGCCATCATCGTTCGGGCCGTCCTCGACTTCGTACTCGGCCGCGAATGCCTTGACCTGCTCATCGGTGTATCCGAGATCGGTCAGCGTGCGGAACGCGACAAGGTTCATGGAGTGGCAGGCCGAGCAGACTTCCTTGTAGACCTTCAAACCGCGCTGCAACTGCGCCTTGTCATAGGTTCCAAAAGGGCCCGCAAACGACCAGTCCACATAGGCTGGTCTCTTGATGGGGAAGTGTGTCGGTTCGGCCGCGCTGTGGCCTTCCTCGGCGGCGAATGCACCGCCGAGCGCTACAAACAGGCCAAGGCCAACAGCAGCAAATCCGGAAAGGATGGTTTTCATGAGAGGTCCTCTATCCTTCCAACACGATCAGCCGTGGGTTCCCGCCGGGGCGGCAGCGCCCGAGGCGAGTGGCTTGTGCTTTGATTTCGACAGGACGGCTTCCGTAATCGAATTCGGGAGCCGTTTCGGTGTCTCGATCAGGCCAAGCAGCGGCATGATGACAATGAAAAATCCAAAATAATACAGTGTCCCGATCTGCGACGCGATAACGTAGGCGCCTTCCGCAGGTCGCGAGCCGAGCCAACCCAGAATGATCGCGTTGATCACGAAGAGCCAGAAGAACAGCTTGTACCAGGGACGGTAGACAGCCGAGCGCACCTTCGAGGTGTCGAGCCACGGCACGACGAACAGCACGAGGATAGCGCCAAACATCACCAGAACACCGCCAAGCTTCGAGTCGATCGGACCGACATTGAAGGTAATGGCGCGCAGCATCGCGTAGAATGGCAGGAAGTACCATTCAGGAACGATATGCGAAGGCGTCTTGAGCGGGTTCGCTTCGATATAGTTGTCCGGATGACCAAGGAAGTTGGGCATGTAGAACACGAAGTATGCAAACAGGATGAAGAAAAGAACCATGGCGACCGAATCCTTCACCGTCGCATACGGCGTGAAGGGAAGCGTATCGGTCTTGGACTTGACTTCGATACCGGTCGGGTTCGTCTGTCCGGTAACATGCAGCGCCCAGATATGCAGGATGACAACACCTGCGATCATGAACGGCAGCAGGTAGTGCAGTGCGAAGAAGCGGTTCAGCGTCGGATTATCAACAGCGAAGCCACCAAGCAGCAACTGCTGGATCGGCTCACCGATGATCGGGAACGCGGTGAAGAATCCGGTGATGACCGTCGCGCCCCAGAAGCTCATCTGCCCCCATGGCAAGACATAACCCATGAAACCGGTCGCCATCATCAACACATAGATAATGACACCGAGAATCCAGAGAAGTTCACGCGGCGCCTTGTAAGAACCGTAATAAAGGCCACGGAAAATATGGATATAGACCGCGAAGAAGAACATCGACGCGCCGTTGGAGTGCATATAGCGCAACAGCCATCCGGAGTTCACATCGCGCATGATCTTCTCGACCGACACGAAAGCCAGCGATGTATGCGCCACATAGTGCATGGCCAGAACGACACCGGTCAGGATCTGAGCCACCAGCATGATGGCAAGGATACCACCGAACGCATAGGCGTAGTTCAGATTGCGCGGCACCGGGTAGGCAACGAATGAATCATACATGAGCCGAGGCAGCGGCATACGCGCATCGACCCATTTTTCGATTCCTGTTTTTGGTTCGTAAGTAGAATGTCCGCCACTCATATCGGATCCCCCTAAACCTTAGCCGATCCGAATGACGGTGTCGGAGATGAACTGGAAGGTCGGAACCGCGAGATTTTCCGGCGCCGGGCCTTTGCGGATACGTCCCGCTGTATCGTAGTGCGATCCGTGGCACGGGCAGAACCAACCACCGAAGTCACCGGACTGCCCGAGCGGCACGCAACCTAGGTGCGTACAGACGCCAACCATGACGATCCAGTTTTCCTTACCCTCGCCTGCCGAACGGTCAAGATCGTTTGCCGGAGCATCGGCAGCAATATTATTGTTGCGCGCGACCGGATCCTTGAGTTCTGAAAGCTGAACGGCCTTCGCCTCTTCAACTTCCTTGGCTGTGCGGTTGCGAATGAAGATCGGCTTGCCGCGCCACTTGACCGTCAGCGACATGCCTTCGGTCACCGACGAGACATCCACCTCGATGGATGACATGGCGAGCGTCGAAGCGTCAGGTCGCATCTGATCGATAAAAGGCCAAGCAAAGGCGGCGGCACCAACTGCACCGGCCATTCCCGTCGCAATATAGAGGAAATCGCGCCGATTCGGCTCGCTCGTGTCGTGTGCGCTCACAGGACTATTCCCTTTCCCAGAAAATTCATTACTGCTTCCACTACCCTGCCCCGACAAACGGTCTGAGGCCGGGTACTTTCCCCAGCATTTCGACTTGTTCCTACGCATCAAGCCAGAACTTGTCCAGCCTGCGTTACACGATGACGGCACGATGTCGCAGGGTTATTTCACAGACTGGCCTTGAAAGTCTGCTTGCGAGCGCCACTCGCGCTGACCGGATCATCGTCCAGACCGAGAAATCCGCCCGACTGGCGGTTCCAGAGTTGTGCGTACAGCCCGCCCGCGGCCACCAGTTCCTCATGCGTTCCGTCCTCAACGATCTGCCCCCGATCCATGACGACAAGGCGGTCGAGCGCGGCAATGGTCGACAGCCGGTGCGCGATGGCAATCACTGTCTTTCCCTCCATCAGCCGGTAGAGATTGTCCTGAATTGCCGCCTCCACCTCCGAATCGAGCGCCGATGTCGCCTCATCGAGAATAAGTATCGGCGCATTTTTCAGCATCACCCTCGCTATGGCTATGCGCTGGCGCTGCCCACCCGAAAGCTTGACGCCGCGCTCGCCCACATGCGCATCGAAACCTACCCGCCCTCGCTGATCGGTAAGATTTATAATGAAATCAGTCGCTTCTGCCCGCTCTGCCGCCCGGATCATCATGTCTTCCGTTGCGTCCGGCCGGCCATACACGATGTTGTCGCGAAGCGAGCGATGCAGGAGCGACGTATCCTGAGCCACCATGCCGATATGCGCGCGCAACGAATCCTGCGTGACAAGAGCGATGTCCTGACCGTCGATCAGGATGCGCCCGCCCTCCAGATCGTAGAAGCGCAACAGCAGATTGACGAGCGTCGACTTGCCCGCGCCGGAGCGGCCAACAAGGCCGACCTTTTCGCCGGGCTTGATCCGCAGCGAGAGATTGTCGATGACACCCTTGCCCTTGCCGTAGTGAAAGCGGATCTGCTCGAACTCGATGGACCCAGCCGTCACGTGCAGCCCATGGGCGTCCGGCGCATCCTTGACGCTTACGGGCTTCGCAAGCATCTCCATCGAGTTCTGGATGGTGCCATAATTTCTGAGAAGCCCGTTCAGCTGCGTCATCATCCGGCCCAGCAACATATTGAGTCGCAACACCAGACCGAGGGTAAAGGCGACGGCACCGGCCGTAATTGCACCCGTCAGCCACAGGTCAATCGACAGAAAGGCGATCACGGAAATCATGACACCGCTGGTTATACCGAGCGAGATTCGCACGCCGGTCAGCCCGCGCGTGAATGGAATGATCGCCGCCAGGAACTTGAACAGGCCTGCGCGGACATAGGCATCGTCCCGCTCGGAGTTGCCAAAGAGCTTCAGCGTCTGAATATTGGTGTAGCTGTCGACCATCCGGCCGTTGAGCGCTGAGCCCGCTTCGGCGGTTTCACGCGCATAGTGACGGATGCGCGGCAGGAAATGGCGGGCCAGCAGCGCAAATATAACAAGCCAGACAACGACAATCGCGGCCAGCCGCCAATCCAGATCCCCGATCAGGATGATCGTCGTCAGGCAATAGATGATAGAGAACCAGACAACCTGTAAAAGGCTGACCATGAAGTCGCCGACGGCCTGCCCCGTCTGCCAGACTTTCGTGACGATGCGTCCGGAGAAATCATTCTGGAAGAAGGCAAGGCTTTGCCGGGAAACGTGAAGATGCGCCTGCCATCGGACCATGTTGAAGAATGCCGGAACGATCGTCTGCTCCTCGACGAGCGCCGCGAGGGAGGTGATGATCGTTCGGGCAACGAGCACGGTAAGAAGCATGAAAAGCAGCTCGCCGCCATGCGCTTCCACAAGGCCGGTCCACCCGGACACCCGGTCGAAAGACGCCAGCATATCGACCAGCCGCCCGACGAACCAGAAGAGAGCGGCCTCTATCAGCGCCACAAGGCCGCCGAGAACCAGCATGGCAAGAAACGCCATCTTCGCCTGTCCGACATAGTACCAGATGAACGCGAACGCCCTGTTCGGCGGACTATCCGACGGCGGGCGGGCATAGGCGTTGATCCAGTTTTCAAACAGGCGAAAGATTGCTTTCATTCCTATCCTTATTCAGCCGCTTCGGATTCTTCGATGCCAAGGAAGCCGCCCGACTGGCGCGCCCAGAGTTGCGCATAGATGCCACCCCTTGCGATCAGTTCGTCATGCGTGCCGTCTTCGACAATACGGCCCTGCTCCATAACCACAAGGCGATCGAGCGCCGCGATTGTGGAAAGCCGATGAGCGATGGCGATAACGGTTTTCCCTTCCATCAAGCGATAGAGATTGTCCTGAATGGCGGCCTCCACCTCCGAATCGAGCGCCGAGGTTGCCTCGTCCAGAATTAGGATCGGAGCATCCTTCAACATCACCCGCGCGATGGCGACACGCTGGCGCTGGCCGCCGGAGAGTTTCACGCCGCGCTCGCCGACATGCGCGTCATATCCCACCCGCCCCTTCGGGTCCGTCAGAAACGGTATGAAGCTGCCGGCCTCTGCATGGCGAACCGCCTCGATCATCATGCTTTCCGTCGCATCGGGACGGCCATACATGATATTTTCCCGCACTGAACGATGCAGAAGCGACGTGTCCTGCGTCACCATGCCGATATGCTCGCGCAACGTGTCCTGGCTGACTTTTGATATGTCCTGCCCGTCGATCAGGATACGACCGCTCTCCAGATCGTAGAAGCGCAGCAGCAGGTTGACGAGCGTCGACTTGCCCGCACCGGACCGCCCCACGACGCCGATTTTTTCGCCGGGCTTGATCGAAAGCGACAGATGCTCGATGACGCCCTTGCCCTTGCCGTAGTGGAAGCCCACATCCTGAAACGCAATTGCTCCCGCGGCCACTTTCAACGGCTCGGCATTGGGGACATCGCCCACCAGCCTCGGCAAGGAAATCGAGGAAATGCCATCCTCCACCGTGCCGATATTCTCGAACAAGGCGGACATTTCCCACATGATCCATTGCGACATGCCATTGAGCCTCAGCACCAGACCGATGCCCACCGCGACAGCGCCGATGCTCACGGCTGACGCAAGCCAAAGCCCTATTCCGATGGCGCCAATCGCGAAGAGCAGCAGGCAGTTCAGGATATAGAGGCTGAAGTGAAACAGCGTCACCAGGCGCATCTGCCCGTGAACCGTTTTCAGGAACCGTTCGAATCCGCTCTTCGCGTAACTTTCTTCCCGTCGGGAATGCGAGAACAGCTTGACGGTTGCTATATTGGTATAGCTGTCCACGACGCGTCCCGTCATGTCGGAGCGGGCGTCTGCCTGCTTTTCGGAAATAACGCGCAGCTTCGGAATGAAGTAACGCAGCAACAGCGTGTAGGCTGCAACCCAGACGACAAAGGGCATCATCAGGCGCCAGTCCGCATACGCCGCGATGATCAGCGCACCGGTGAAGTAGACGATCACATAGTTCAGGACGTCGAGGAGCTTCATCACCGTTTCGCGAACCGCCAGTGACGTCTGCATCAGCTTGGTCGAAACCCGCCCCGCGAACTCATCCTGAAAGAACGCCATCGACTGGCGCAGGAGATAGCGATGCACCATCCAGCGGATGCGCATCGGATAATTGCCGAGCAGCGTCTGGTGAACCACGAGCGAGTGGACCAGCACGACGCCCGGCAAAAGCACCAGAACGACACCAGCAATCAGCGCGAGCCGCCAGCCTTCATTCGCGATAAAGGTTTCCCGCGACTGGCTGGACAACCAGTCGACAATATTGCCGAGGAAGGCAAAGAGCGACACCTCAATGACGGCGATCAATGACGTGAATACCGCCATCAGCGCAATCCACGGCCACGCCCCTTTGGTGAAATGCATGCAGAAAGCCACAAGACTTTTGGGCGGTTCGCCCGGCTCTGCTTCTGGAAAGGGATCAAGCCTTCGTTCAAACCACTTGAACATCTGGAACCTCATTAAGATCGCACCTGATTCCGTCGGCAAGCAACCGCGTTCAGGTGGGGAAAACTCTAGGGACACGTTGAAAGCGGCATGCCGTCGATCGCGGAAGACTGGAAAAACAGTCAGGAACGAAAGAACGCATCACCGCGAAACATGCCGGCCAAATACAAATGTCGGCATGGGAGACGTCGGGACATTCTTAACATCGACACCTCCATGTTTAACGTTGCGGTGTTTCTCATATAACGAAAGTATGATGATTTGGCGAGATGTCTGTGCATCAACGTCACGAAATAGATCGGAACGGCGCGGCGCTGTTGCGCCCCGGCCACGCAATCGAATATCCCGGACCAATGATGACCACAGCCTCTGATATCAGGATTGCGCTCTTTCAACCCGACATTCCGGGAAACACGGGAACGATTCTGCGAATGGCCGCCTGCCTTGGTCTTGCAGTCGATATTATAGGGCCAGCGGGCTTCGACCTTTCCGACCGTTCATTGAAACGTGCCGGGATGGATTATCTCGAACAAGCGGCGCTGACCCGCCATACAGACTGGGACCATTTTCAGGACTGGCGCAGGGAGAGGCCGGGGCGATTGATTCTCTTTTCCACCAAATCATCCCAGCCCTATCTGCAATTCCGGTTTGAACCGGGCGATATCCTGCTTTTCGGCCGTGAATCGGCCGGTGTTCCAGACCATGTGCATCAAGTTGCGGATGCGCGGCTTCTCATCCCGATGGTTGAAGGCGCCCGGTCCATGAATTTAGCGCTATCCACCGCAATGGCCGCTGGCGAAGCCATCCGACAATTGCGATACTGACTCCACGCCCTATCCGAAGCCGCGTCTCCTTGGCGGTAACGGGATATTTGACGATCAAGGAGAGAAAGCCCGACACATCATGCAGCGCCCTGAAATTCCCGCTGGTCTTCCGAACGACATCGAAGAGAAAAAAAACGCCGCCCGCGCATGGTTCGAGGAGCTTCGCGATCGCATCTGCGCAACGCTCGAACAGCTTGAGGATGAGCTGACGGGCCAGTTCTCGGAATATGAACCGGGCCGCTTCGAGCGCAAGTCGTGGACGCGGGAGGGTGGCGGTGGCGGCATCATGTCAACGCTTCAGGGCCGCGTTTTCGAAAAGGCCGGGGTCCACACCTCGACCGTCGAGGGCGAGTTCTCGCCCGAGTTTCGCAAGCAGATACCGGGGGCAGAAGAGGATCCCCGCTTCTGGGCATCAGGCATCTCGCTTATCATTCATCCGCAAAATCCCCATGTGCCGACGGTTCATATGAACACCCGCATGATCGTTACATCGCGCCAGTGGTTTGGCGGCGGCGCCGACCTTACGCCAGTCCTCGACAACCGGCGGACTCAGGATGATCCCGATACGGTCGCCTTCCACAAGTCGATGAAATTTGTCTGCGACAAGCACAACGCGGTCATCGACTATGACCGCGTGAAGCAATGGTGCGACGAGTATTTCTTCCTGCCGCACCGCAACGAAGCGCGCGGCATCGGCGGCATATTCTATGACTGGCTTCATTCACCGGAAGAAATCGGCGGATGGGAGGCGGATTTTGCGTTCACGCGCGACGTGGGCCGCGCATTCAACGTGATCTACCCGCATCTCGTCCGGCAAAATTTCAACAAACCATGGAGCAAGGCGGAACGCGATGAACAACTGGTTCGCCGGGGCCGCTATGTCGAGTTCAACCTGCTTTATGATCGCGGCACAATCTTCGGCCTGAAAACGGGCGGCAATGTTGAATCGATCCTTTCCTCGCTCCCGCCAGCGGTAAAGTGGCCCTGAACCCAAATCCGGGAAAAGAACAACAGGGCCCTTGCGGGGCCCTGTCCTTGCGACATGGTAACGGGATCATCATTGGGCGTAGTTGATGCTGTCCGCCATGAATTGAGAAATCGTGGTGTCACGGTTCCGGCCTTCGATTGTGATCGGATTTTGCGCTCTCCATGTCACCTGCACCCTTTGACCAGCGGTCAGGCCGGAAAGATCCGTTCCCGCGGGCAACTTGTAGGAATCGCCCCCCTGAATCTGAACCGTATTGGAGTAAGGGTTCACACTCTCAACAACGCCTACGGCCGTGAATGCTTCTGCGGTAGCAAAAGTGGCGACGGTCAGAATTGCCGCACCCGCGGCTGAGAAAAGAAAATTACGCATTACACACTCCTCATTCTTCTCTGGTGACACTTTCGATTTCAAAACAATCGTTTGACGCGCAGTGTCGCCGCCTCGCCCCCTGCCCTGAAATGATTTGAGCAAAAAGAACCATCCCTTTCCGCGGCATTGCTTCACGCCGTTCGGAAAACCCTGCTTCGACCGATAGCTTCACGGCTTAACCAACCAAGCTGACGCAACGCCACATCACCCCACCCCGCAAGGTTGGGCTGTCGAACATTCCTATAGCATTTTGTGTTGGTTATGATGAAAGCCCGGCGCTCAATTCATCATGTCATGGCTCGCCCGCATATCCCGAGATCGTCATCAAAACGCTCTCCGCAACGGCATCCGGGATACGGGAATTCCCCTCTCCTCGGCGTCGTCCGCGATAGTTGCCGACAGGCGAAACCAGCAGCAACGATACCATAAACATTCAATTTTTGATAGCGCAGGCCCAACAAAATGAAGCCGTCCGGACCAATTCTTTGTGATCGCCCGGCCCAATAGAGAAGCAGAGCCTCCTTCAGGAGGCTCTGCTTTTGGGGTGAATAAAGACTGCTTATCAGTTGGCAAGCGTAATGCTGTCTGCCTTGAACTGGGCGATCTTGATATCGCTGCTGCGGCCATCAATGGACGAAGGGTTCTGCGAATCCCAGGTCACGTTTACGCGCTGACCTGCGGTCAGACCGGACAGGTTGACGTCGGCAGGCAACTGATAAGAGTTACCGTCAACGAGCCGAATGGTATTGGCCTTGGCATTCAGGCTTTCGATAACGCCAGTGGCGGTGAATGCGCCAGCGGACGCAACCGAGGAAACAGCCATTACGGAAGCGGCTACGGCCGAAAAGATAAACTTTCGCATTTCAAATCTCCTTATTGTTTCCTGAGAGCAGTATTTCTTGATCGGGAAACAACGCCTTTGGTGCGTTTTCCAATCGCTACGTCTCATGGTCTGGATTTGGTGTTGCGGTCAGGAACAAACAATTGTCCGATCTGGCGACGTAGTGTTCACCACGTATCGAACAATCACATTTCCGTCGCTGAAATGTGAGGAGGACGGCGGTTCAATTCCGCGCGAGAATTCTCCGCTTCCGCGAAAACCGGGCGGCAAGGCGTCAATGAAGCATGCGCTTCCGGGGTCCGTTTGCGTGTCCATCCAGCCGCTGAAAATCACGCGTCAGATTGCGGCCGGCGTCCTTGGCCGCGTAAAGTGCGGCATCGGCATGGCGTATCAACATGGCCACTTCCGCTTGAACAATCGCCGGAGACGAGGCAATCCCGATGCTGACGGTCACAAGCGTCGGGCCGTCGCGCCGGACACAATGTGCCACCGCCGCCCTTTCCACGGACTGGCGAATGCGCTCGGCAATAGCGAACGCCTTGTCGCCATCGCAATCCGGCAGCAGCGCCAGAAACTCTTCCCCGCCGTGCCGCGCAAGAAAATCCGTGTCGCGCAGTTCGCTCTGCATAACCCGCGCCACCAGTTGCAGGCACTGATCGCCAGCCTGATGACCATAGTGATCATTATATGCCTTGAAAAAATCGACATCGATCAGCAACACCGACAGTGGCTTGTCGCGAAACCTGGCGTCCTGGGACAACAGATGAGCCTGCTCATCGGCCGCCCGGCGATTGGCAAGGCCGGTCAGCGCATCGGTGTTTGAAAGCCGGTTCAGTTCGGCATTGCGCTTGGCCAGTTCGTTCTGGAGCATTTCATCCCGCTGCGTCTGAACAAAAAACCTGAAATCCTCCGCCTCCATGCGCGTATTGGCCATCAGTGTCAGGATCATCGTCGGCGCATAAAGCGCCAGATGATGAAGAACATAAACAGTACTGCTGCCCTGCAGGAACCAGATCGCTACATAGTTGATTGCAAAACAGGCAATCGTCCCCCCCAGCGCTATCAGGAATGGAGGACTCACCACGATCGTGACCACCATCTGGAAAATAATTGCCGCATAGAAATAGTGGATGACCCAGGGGGAATGGCTGGAAATGAGAACCAGGCACCAGATGATGTTACCCGCGCACACAACGGCGATAGCTGCGGCTTCCATCATTCTGAGGGGCAGATCGCTACGGATAACAACAAACAGGCCGAGCATCATTGGTAGGATGATACCGAACCTGAGCAGCAGCGAGAGACTGGCGACATCGGCCAGCAAAATGATGTCCACCAGCGTATAGCTCAGGTAGAATGAGCCGACCGTGATGGTGAGCATTTTCAAATGCCTGCGGCGGCGCTCCCTGCGAGCGACATCGAACTGGTTCCGCAACTCTGCCGAAACCGGATCGAGCCGCTTATAGAGTGTCGATTGAGTAATCATCCTCTCCCGCTCGAACGCACCCGCCTCACGCGTTGTCCCCGAACAATACCCCGGCGGGGAAACCTGGGGGCGCCACCAATGAACGAATATTGATATGCTGTATTGCGAACGGCCCGCTCGCCAAAATATCAATAATCAACTACAGCCGCACCCGACATGCAACCACATGTTGCGCTGATGGTAAATCGCTTGCAACCCGAAAACATGCAACTGAAAATCCGCACCATCCGTACACCCAACCGTTTGCTGCGATCTCGAACATTGATGATGCGGACAAAGACCGCTAAGCTGAACTTCCGCTTTGGGCCACAGGTCGGAAAGCGGGATGAAACACTGTTAACGACACAATGAACCAAATGGAGAACAACCATGAAGGAATTTCATTGCGGGTCACTGGTTCCTGGTTGCGACTGGCATACGCGACATGAACTGGAAGCAGAAGTCATCCGCCGCGTGACAGAACATCTGCGCGAAACGCACGGGGAAACGGTGATCCGTGAATCGATGCTGGAAGCGATACGCTCCAGAATCGAGGACAAGGGGCAAGCCGCCTGATCAGAGGCTACCGTCGATTTCTGGAATCTTTGCGAGCAGTTCGTCGCGCGTCAGTTTGAATGCAGATTCGACCCAGGCGTCTTCGAGCGCTCGCTGTATCCGCCCGACCTCTGGTCCTTTCTTGACACCGGAAAGCGTTATATCGCCGCCGCTCAGCGGAAATTGTGGTCGTTTCCATCCTTCGAGAAGGCCAAGCAGACGCGAATATCCGCCAGCTTTCATCATGGCGGCAGTGTCGTGAACGGCTTCCACGCGGGCCGCCGCAAGCGCCAAACGAACCCGATCCTCGACACCTGAGACATCCGAACGATAGAGCAGTCTGGTAAAATCCGTCTCCGACATGTCGTGGCGCGGCAAGGATGCCATGACCCACGACATCAGCCGTGCGCGCTCCACATTCGACATTTTGAGACGCTGCCCGAGCTTTTCAACGCGGACCGCATCGGGTGGCAGGATGCTCATGAGACGGAGCATTGCATCGCCTTCCCAGCCAAGATCGCGCTCGGTCTGAACAAGACCGTGGATCGCATCGATGCCCCATTTTTCCGTTTCTGGAAGTACGACGGTCAATACCCCGGCCTGCCGCATCCAGAGCAGGGCGCGCGAAGGATCGAACGCCTTGAGGAGTTTTTTCATTTCGGACCATACGCGCTCGACGGAAAGCTGTCCGATCCCGTCTTTCAATCGCGCACAGGCCCGCAAGCCCTCGCCATCGGGACGTCCGGAGCCATACCATGCAAAAAAGCGAAAGAAGCGAAGGATACGAAGATAGTCTTCCTTGATGCGCGTGTCCGCATCGCCGATAAACCGCAGGGTTTTCGTCTCGATATCAGCCAACCCGCCGATCAGGTCGACAATCGAACCATCCGCCCTCGCATAAAGCGCATTGATCGTGAAATCGCGCCGTTCGGCGTCGGTTTTCCAATCCCTGCCGAAAGCCACTGTCGCCCGTCGGCCATCCGTATCGATATCCGCTCGCAGGGTCGTGACTTCGAAAGGCGTGCCGCCAGCGATAACCGTGACTGTGCCATGGTCGGCACCGGTCGGAACGGTCTTGAAACCGGCGTCCGCGGCCCGGCTCGCTGTAATCTCCGGCAGGCAGGTGGTTGCAATATCGACGTCGCCAACCGGCTCGCCCAGCAGCGTGTTGCGGACAGCGCCGCCAACGATCCGCGCTTCCTCTCCATCCCCCGACAAGACAGCCAGAAGGTGCTGAAGATGCTTGTTCTTCAACCAATCGGCCCTGTCGGCGATCGTTATCGATGTGCTCATTTATAGAGCCTTTCATATAAGGTTCGGATAATGCCCGCGGTGATGCCCCAGATGAAGCGATCATGATAGGGCATCGTGTAGTAAAACCGCTCCTGCCCCTGCCATATACGGCTTTCACGCTTATGGTTGGCAGGATTCATGAGAAAGGAAAGCGGCACTTCGAACACGTCCGCTACTTCATCGGGATTGGCCGTCAGGTCGAATGGTGGATGAACAAGGCTGAGTATGGGTGTAATGCGATAGCCCGTTGTCGTGAGATAATAAGGCAGTTTCCCGAGCAGTTCCACACGGTCGGCGGCGAGCCCGATTTCCTCATGCGCCTCGCGAAGCGCCGCCCGTTCCGGCAACCCGCCATCTTCCGGATCGATCGTTCCCCCCGGGAAGGCGATCTGCCCGGAATGCTTGCGCATATTGGCGTTGCGAAGCGTCAGGATTACGCTTGCCTCCGGATTTCGATCCGTAACCGGCACCAGAACAGCAGCATCCCGCATTTTGGTCGCCGCAATCGTTTTTTCCATCTCGGGGTTCAACGTATGATCGCCGAGATCCTGCTCCAGGGCCTCTGTACCGCGCCGCGCAACCCGCTCGGCAAAGGCTCGCGCCGAAAACTCCTGGCCTGAATGCAAATCAATCATCCCCGAAACTCATCCAGCGAGCCGGACGGCATGATCGGGAACACCGCGCCCTTTGAGCGCACGCCAAACATTTCCATTCCGTCGATATTCATATCCTCGCCGTGTGAAACCAGTTCATACATGACCGGGCGCGACAGCAGTGCCTCCAGCCGGCCCCGAACGAGAAGATAGGGCTTCAGCCCTCCCGTTTCAGGCTCGATCTCAAATCTCAAGGGGTTCCCGGTCCCGGCCTCGACCACATCCCCGACATTGGTCCTGAAAGTCATCACTTGCGATGGGCCCGATCCCTGCACATCCATTTCCACTGCGATGAAATGGGCATCCTCAACGCGAATTCCAACTTTTTCAACCGGCGTGACCAGATAGGTCTTGCCATCGGCGTCCTTGCGCAAAACCGTGGAGAACAGCCGCACCAGCGGCTTCCGCCCAATCGGGGTACCGAGATAATACCATGTGCCATCGGCACGGATCTCCATGTCGAGATCTCCGCAGAAATCCGGATTCCACCGGTCGACCGGCGGAAGGCCCTTTTCTGTCGCTGTTGCGCGCGCAATAAGGGCTTCCAGCCCTGCCGCGCTCTTTTTTGCCGTTGCGCTATCTGTCATTTGGCCAACTTCTTGTGTTCAGGTCACGAAATAGTCACCGTTTGTACGCTTGTCAGTATCCCATAGTAATTTAAGTTATCTATCATGGGATTCTCTTATCCCGACCAGACAAAAAAGTGAGGCAAACCATGAGCATGATCAAGACGCAGGACGCAGTCGATCCCAAGGAAATGGTTGCCGAAGCCGAAAGAGCCCTGGCCGACATCGGGAAGATTCGCGAAGCGATCGCCACTGTCATTTTCGGCCAGGAAGGCGTGATCGAGCGAACCATGGTTGCGCTCCTCGCCGGCGGTCACGCCCTGCTTGTCGGCGTTCCCGGTCTCGCCAAGACCAAACTGGTCGAAACGCTCGGCATCGTGCTCGGTCTCGATGCAAAACGCATCCAGTTTACGCCCGACCTGATGCCCTCCGATATTATCGGTTCGGAAGTGATGGAGCAGGATGGAAGCGGACGCCGCTCTTTCCGCTACATCAAGGGACCGATCTTCGCGCAACTGCTGATGGCCGACGAGATCAATCGCGCCTCGCCGCGCACGCAGTCCGCTCTTCTGCAGGCGATGCAGGAATATCATGTCACGGTGGCTGGCGAACGCAACGATCTGCCCTCGCCTTTTCATGTGCTTGCCACGCAAAATCCACTGGAGCAGGAAGGCACCTATCCGCTGCCCGAAGCGCAGCTTGACCGGTTCCTGATGCAGATCGACATCCTCTACCCGGAACTAGACGCCGAGCGCAGGGTTCTGCTGGCAACCACAGGAACGGCCGAGAACCGCGCTGAACCGGTCATCGATGCCGAGCGCCTGAAACAGATGCAGATGCTGATCCGCCGCATGCCCGTTTCGGAAGGCGTGGTCGATGCGATCCTGAAGCTCGTTCGCTCCGCGCGCCCCGGCAGCGGCGACGCCGCAGCCGACAAACTCATCGCCTGGGGACCGGGCCCGCGCGCCAGCCAGGCACTTACCCTGTGCGCCCGTGCGCGTGCGCTTTACGACGGACGGCTTGCGCCCTCCATTGACGACGTGAAGGCATTGGCGGAACCTGTCCTGCAGCACCGCATGGCGCTGACCTTCGCCGCGCGCGCGGAAGGCATGAGCGTTCGCGACGTTATCGCCAATCTTGTGAAAGCGATCTGATGGCAGCGATCGGCGCAACAGCACAACCCGTTGGAAGCAGCGAAGCACTTGCCCGTGCTCGCCAGCGGGCCGCGCTCGTTCCCGATCTGTTGGTGGAAGCGCGCCGTGTCGTCAACACCGTCATCACCGGCTGGCATGGCCGCCGCAGGCGCGGCATTGGCGAAAATTTCTGGCAATTCCGGCCTTACACCGAGGGCGAGGCCCGGTCGCGTATCGACTGGCGCCGCTCCGCGCGCGACGATCATACCTATATCCGCGACAGGGAATGGGAGGCGGCGCACACGGTTTGGCTGTGGGCTGATCTCTCTCCTTCGATGCTGTACAAATCGAGCCAGGCGAGCGTTTCAAAGGAAGCCCGCGCCGTGGTTCTCATGCTGGCTCTCGCTGAACTCCTGTCCCGCAGCGGCGAGCGGATTGCCTCGCCGGATGTGATCGACCCCTTCGCGGCGCGCAATGGCGCGGAACGTCTGGCGACAGCCCTTTCCCACGCCCCCGCCCTGCCAGCCTTCCCGCGCACTGACAATATCCGCCGCTTCTCGGATATCGTCCTCATCAGCGATTTTCTCGAGCCCGTGGACGACATTCTGGCCATGCTCGAACGTCTGGCGAAGCATGGCGTCCGTGCGCACCTCATCGAGGTTTGCGACCCGGCCGAGGAATCCTTTCCCTATGCCGGTCGCACGGAATTCCACGACCCGGAAAACGGAGCAAAAATCATCGCAGGGCGCGCCGAAAACTATGCTGAAGACTACAAGCGCCTCTATCTTGCCCGCCGGGAAACCCTGACTGATTTCTGCAAGCGCCTCGGCTGGAGCTATACGACAAACCATACCGACCGGCTTGCATCGGAAGCGCTCGTCAAGGTTCACATGAACATGACCGCCAATGTCGGCTATCGCGGAGGCGGAGCATGAACGCCCTTCCCCTTGCCTTCGGTGCTCCCGTGATACTGATCGGGCTTCTGGCGCTTCCCGTCATCTGGTGGCTGCTGCGCGTGACGCCGCCAAGCCCGAAAAGCGAGGTCTTCCCTCCGTTAAGGATTCTGGCCCGCGTCCTGAACAAGGAAGAAACGCCCAATAAAAGCCCGTGGTGGATGACGCTGCTGCGCCTTCTGCTGGCCGGTATGGTCATTCTCGCTCTGGCAGAGCCTGTCTGGAATCCGCGTCCCGGAACGATCACCGGCAATGCGCCCCTCGCGATCGTGATCGACAATGGCTGGGCATCGGCGGAAAGCTGGGAAATCCGGCAGGAAACCGGAGCGCGCCTGATCGCGGACGCCCAGTCCGCAGGCGCCCCGATCTATGTCATCGCCACTGCCGAGAAGACGAACGCCGATATTGGCCCCTTCGATGGCGGTGACGCCTTGAAGCGTCTGGAAGCACTGGATGTGCGTCCCATACCTGTGGACCGGCGCGCCTCGTTTGATCGTCTGGGAAGTGCGCTATCGGGCATTTCCGGCCTGCGCATCGCTTACTTGAGCGACGGTATCGAAACGCCGGAAGCCGCCGAGGCCTTCCGGTCACTGGAAGGCAAGGAGATCGCGCAGCTCTACTGGTATCAGCCAGACACGTCCAATCTCGTGGGCTTGCGCGGGGTCGAGAATCGCGCCGATTCCATCGCCGTGTTCGCGACGCGCAGCACCGCAAATTCGCTGCCGAGGAGCCTCGTCGTCGGCGCATTCGATAGCAAGGGACGGCGAATCGGCGAAGCGCCCCTTGCCTTCGACGCAGGAAGCCATACGGCTGAAGCCGCGATTCAGGCGCCGTTCGAATTGCGCAATGACTTTTTCACGCTTCGCATTGACGGATCGGCCAACGCCGCATCGACCTATCTTCTGGATGACAACACCAAGCGCCGCCGCGTGGCCCTGATCTCCGGTTCAGAAGCCGATCAGGCGCAGCCGCTGCTTTCGTCGCTCTATTATATCTCCCGTGCCTTGCAACCCTATGCCGATCTCATTCGGCCCCGCACCGCCGATCTGGCTCAGGCCATTCCGGAACTGCTCGATCAAAAACCTTCCGTTGTCATCATGGCCGATATCGGCAAGCTGCCGGAAGAGGCCGAGCAGCTGCTTTCCTCATGGGTCGAGGATGGTGGCACGCTGATCCGTTTCGCCGGTTCGCGGCTGGCGGGAGCAAGTGAAGACGATACGCTCCTTCCCGTAACATTGCGGCGCGGCGAGCGTTCCCTTGGCGGCGCGCTATCCTGGACCGAGCCGCAACCCGTCGCTCCCTTCCCTGCGTTCGGGCCATTTGCGGGCATGCCCGCACCGACGGATATCACTGTTTCGCGGCAGGTGCTCGCAGAGCCATCTCCCGACCTCTTTGAGAAAAGCTGGGCCAATCTCGCCGACGGTACCCCTCTCGTCACGGGCATGAAGCGCGAGCGGGGCGAAATCGTGCTGTTTCATGTTACACCCGAAGCCACCTGGTCGAACCTGCCCATCAGCGGCACATTTGTCGATATGCTCCGCAGGATCGTCGCGCTCTCGCGTGCTGCCGGTCAGGCAGCCGCCGACACCAATGGCGCGGCCAGAACCTTGCCGCCCTACCTGATGATCGCCGCAGACGGATCGCTTGCAGCGCCAGGCGCAGAGGCGAAGCCTCTTTCAGTGTCGGGCGCAGCGCAATCCGACGTCAGCTTCGACAATCCGCCCGGTTTTTACGGAGCCGAAGATGCCTTGGTGGCGCTCAACCTGTTCAAGCCCAACGCCGAATTGAAGCCGTTGCTGCAACCGGCCATGAGTTTCCCGGTCACGGCGTCACGCTATGCCACAGACGAATCGGTGAAGCTGCGCGGGCCGCTTTTCACCATCGCCGCATTGCTTCTGGCGCTCGATACTCTCGCCTTGCTCTGGCTGGGCGGCTATTTCAGGCGTTCGGGCCGCAGGCTTGCCACCACTCTTCTGGCGCTTGCTTTCCTTCCCGCCCTCTGGAGTTTCGAGCCTTCGCCCGCGTTGGCGCAGGAACCGGTCATCCACGACGACAGCAAGCCCGGCGATCAGGCCATGGTCGAGGCAGTCACGGTCACGCGCCTCGCCTATGTCATCACCGGCAACGACAGCACCGATGAGATCAGTCGCGCCGGACTGCAAGGACTGTCAAATTTCATCGCGGAGAAAACCGCCCTTGAACCCGGGGAGCCGGCAGGCATCAATCCGGAAACAGACGAACTGGCTTTCTATCCGATCATCTACTGGCCGATCGAGCCATCTGCCCCGCTGCCGAGCGACGCCGCAATCGCGCGGATCGATGCCTATATGCAGCAGGGCGGCACGGTGCTGTTCGACACGCGGGATCAGGACGCGGCGTCGCTCAGCTTCGACAACTCCTCTACCCCCGCCAATGAACGCCTGCGCACCATATTGTCCGGGCTGAATGTGCCTCCGCTGGAGCCCGTTCCGAGCGATCACGTTTTGACCAAGACCTTCTTCATCATGAATGATTTTCCGGGCCGCTTCCACGGGAGTCCGTTATGGGTTGCGGCTTCACTGAATGATGAAGGCCGTTCCGACCGTCCTGTCCGCGCTGGCGACGGCGTGACGCCGATCATGATCACCGGCAATGATTTCGCCAGTGCATGGGCGATGAACTCCGACAGGTCGCCGATGGCGCCAACGATTCCGAACGACCCGATGCAACGCATCTACGCCTTCCGCGCGGGTATCAATATCGTCATGTACATGCTGACCGGTAACTATAAGTCCGATCAGGTGCATGTTCCGATCCTTCTCGAACGGCTGGGGAACTGACCATGTACCTGTCGCTCGATTTTCAACCACTTCTGTCGCTGCCTGTGCTTGCAGCCGTTCTCCTGCCGCTGGTATTGCTGGTCGGGGCGAGCCTCTTCCTGCGGCAACGCGGCAGCATCATCCGCAGTTTCGCGCTCGCCGCGCTGGCGCTGGCCCTGATCAACCCGATACTGGTCGACGAGGAGCGGGAACCGGTCAAGAGCGTGGTCGCTGTCATTGCCGACCGCAGCCAGAGCCAGGATATCGGCGACCGCCGCGCCGATACCGATGCCGCCGTCGCGCAGATCGAGACGACGCTGGGGCGGTTGCCGCAATTCGACGTGCGCGTCGTAGAAGCCGGCCGCGCCAGCGAAACCGATGACGCAACGGCAACGAGACTGTTTCAGACTCTTTCCAGCGCCTTCCGCGACGTACCGCCAGCGCGGGTCGGCGGCGCGGTCATGGTCACGGACGGCCAGATCCACGACATCCCGGAAAACATGGCGGGGCTTGGCTTCTCCGCACCGGTTCACGGCCTGATCACCGGCGTTCCAAACGAGATCGACCGCCGGATACAGTTCGTCCGCGCCCCGCGCTTCGGCCTCACCGGCAAGCCGCAGCAGATGACCTATCGCATCACCAGCGCTAGCGAGCCCCCCGGCTCCCCGGTTCGCGTTCGGGTCCGCATCAACGGCGATGAAGTCGCGAGCGAGGACGCCGTCATCGGCCGCGAAATGCAGTTCGAGGTTACCCTGCCCCGCGCCGGTATCAATATCGTCGAGATCATTGCCGCCCCCCTGCCCGGCGAACTGACCGAGATCAACAATCGCGCGGTCGCGATGGTCGACGGAATTCGGGAAAACCTGCGCGTCCTGCTCGTTTCCGGCGAGCCGCACAATGGCGAACGGACGTGGCGCAATCTCCTGAAATCCGATGCGTCGGTCGATCTGGTTCATTTCACCATTCTGCGCCCGCCTGAAAAACAGGATGGAACGCCGATCAACGAATTGTCGTTGATCGCGTTTCCGACGCGCGAGCTTTTCGTCGACAAGATCGAGGATTTCGACCTCATCATCTTCGACCGCTACCAGCACCGCGATGTGCTGCCGATCCTTTATTATGATTACATAGCGCAATATGTTGAAAACGGTGGCGCTCTGCTTATCGCCGCCGGTCCCGAATATGCTGGTCTGGAATCGATCGCGCAGACACCGCTGCTCAACGCGTTGCCCGCCCTGCCGACGGGTGAAATTATCGAGCAGGCTTTCTATCCGCGACTTTCGCAGGACGGCAAGCGCCATCCCGTCACGCGTGACCTCGAAGGCGCCGAACAGGAGCCGCCGCGCTGGAGCCGGTGGTTCCGTCTGATCGACGTGCAGGAGCCGACAGGCCGCGTCGTGATGAACGGGCCGGACGACCGGCCACTTCTCGTGCTTGACCGTATAGGAAAGGGTCGCGTTGGCATGTTCCTCTCCGATCAGGGCTGGCTCTGGGCGCGCGGCTTCGAGGGTGGCGGGCCACATGTCTCCCTCTACAGGCGCATTGCGCACTGGCTGATGAAGGAGCCGGAGCTTGAAGAGGAGGCTCTGACGGCAACCGGCGCGGGACGCGTGCTTGAAATCCGCCGTCAAACAATGGGAGATACCCCCGGCGAAGCGACAATCGTCACGCCATCGGGGCAGACCATTACCGTTCCACTGTCTTCCGAGGAGGCTGGCGTTTTCACCGGGCGTCTCGAGACCGACGAGATCGGCCTGTTTCAGATCGCCAACGGCGATCTGAATACGCTCGCTCATGTGGGGCCGGTCGACGCACCGGAGTTTGCAGACAGTGTTTCAACCATTGCCAAACTGGAGCCGCTGGCCAAGGAAACGGGCGGAAGCGCACGGCGGCTTCGTCCTGATGTCGAGCAATCAAGCATAACCGTCCCCGATATTGTCGCCTTGCGCAACCCGCTTAACGCCAGCGGCAGCGACTGGATCGGCCTGCGCACCACAAACGAAACGACGCTCAAGAGTGTCGATCGCCTGCCGCTCTTCTCCGGCTTCCTCGGCCTGGCGGCCATACTGCTGATCCTTGGCGGCATGTGGTATCGCGAGGGCCGCTAGAACAGGCTGACCACCAGCGGCGCGATAAAGGCGGTGACAAGGCCGGTGAGCGCCATCGCCAGTCCGGCGAACGTCCCGGCGACATCATTCACCTGAAAGGCCCTTGCCGTGCCGATGCCGTGCGCCGTCAACCCTGCTGCAAAGCCTCGCGCCGCATAGTCCTTGATGCGAAGCAGATTCATCAGTGGGGTCACGATGATCGAGCCAAGAACACCCGTCGCGGTGACCAGAACGGCAGTCAGCGCCGGATCGCCGCCAATCTGGCGCGTAATGCCAAGCGCAATGCCTGCCGTAACGGATTTTGGGGCAATGGCCGCCAGAATTTCGTGCGGTGCTCCGAACAGACTGGCAATGCCGACTGCGGAAACCACGGCAACGGTCGCCCCCGCCATCAACGCGGCGATGATTGGCAATATGTTCTGCATGATCATTGCGCGATTTCGATAAAGCGGCACCGCAAGGGCGACGGTTGCCGGTCCAAGCGCAAAATGCACGAACTGCGCGCCGTCGAAATAGACACCATAATCCGTGCCCGTCAGCTTGAGAATGAAAGCCAGAACGAGGATGGAGATCAGGACCGGATTGACCAGCGGATTGAACCCGCTGCGCTTGGCGAGATCCTGCGCCACAAGGAACACTCCGATCGTCACCGTCAGCCACAACAACGGACTGGCGGAGAGATAGACCCAAAGCTCGAATATGGATTCCTGACCGTTCTTCATGAGGAGTGCCCCCTTCGCTGCACGGCATTGGAAACGACCCGGAAGACTGCCGCGGTCGCAACCAGCGTAAGGACCGCCGAAACCACCAGTGCAACGGCGACGGCGATGCCGTTGCTCAACACAACGTCATAGTTCTGCGCGATGCCGACACCGGCGGGAACAAAAAGAAGGCTGAGGTTCCTCAAGAGCCCGTCGGACGCCACGCTGACGCCGGTATCTTCGGAAGCTGCATCTTCCGACAGAAACCAGCTTTTGATAAGCAGGAAGCCGACGAGAAGGATAATTCCAAGCGCAGGCCCCGGCACTGGCATCGCCAGGCCATAGGCGATGCCTTCGCCGAGCAACTGGCAAAGCAATAGAACAAACAACCCTTGAAGCATGAGGGTTCACCTGCCTTTCAACAAAGACTGATAAAGCCCGTATCGGGCGCAAACGGCCCGAACTTATGCCGCTTCGGCATGTTTGACCATGCCGTTCGCTGCATCCAAGCTATGCGGTTTCAACTCGCATGCGAGAAGCCGGGCCGGATCGACGGGCGCGGGCATCTGAAGCCTGTTGGCGGGAACGCGCCGGAAGCCAAAAGGACCATAATAGGGTTCGTCGCCCACCAGAACCACGAGCCCATAGCCAACGGCTTGCGCGGTCTCCATGGCTTTTTTCAGCAATGTGCGGCCGATACCCTTGTTCTTCCATGCTGGCCGCACGGCCAGAGGGCCGAGCAACAGGGTTTCACTCTTGCCCTGCTGCGCACCAATCCTGATCGGCGTCATGCGAACCGAGGCGACCACCTCGTCTCCAACCAGCGCGACAAAGGAAAGCGCCCGATCATGCGGACCACGCTCGCGAATGCGATAAGCGGCACGCACGAACCGGCCAGGCCCGAATGCTTCCTGATTGATGTCTTCGATCGCAGCATCGTGCACCGGCAGTTCCGGCACATAGACAACGTCGTCAATGGTCATGATTGAGAGTTCCGTATCGAGAAAATGGGTGCCGCAGGAACGGCATGCGTCATCATCGCTTTGTTAAGCGCGTTCGCCCAATCGTCGTCGTTCGATACGAAGCATGAAATCTTTCCTCTTCCCGCCCCGCTAACATGAAAATTGCAGGACCGCAATCGGGATTTGCAGCGAAAGCTCACATGTTCATGCGGCTCATCATGAATACCGCCCGCTCTTCGACTGGCAATCGCGGCAACTCGATCAATGCGTAGCCCAGTTCGGCATAAACCGTCACCATCGCCTCATAGGTTCGCTCGGCTTCCTCAACATCCTGCTTTCGCTCAGCGTCCTGTTCGAAAATCTCCGGCCAGGGAGGCGCAATGAACACGCGCGGATTGTATCGGAAGCGGTGCGTGGCGGTGATTACATGCGACGGCGCATCGATGTTCATGAGCCGCAGATAGCCCAGAATATCCGGCACACCCCGGTCGAAGATCACGATGCCGGGCTGTTCTTCGGCCATGCGATAATTGCGCATTTCCCATCCCAGCATCAACTCGGCAAAAAGCGCCGGATTCTTCCACGGCAACGCCTCTCCGGAAATCGCCACCTGTTCCTGAATGACACCGCGACCGGCCTCAATCGATATGGCGCAGCCCCGTTTACGCAAGGCGTTTAAAGCGGCGCTCTTGCCGGAACCGGGTCCGCCGGTGACTATGTAAAATCGATCAACATTCTTGCTCATGGGCAACCTCCTTGCGTCGAGCGACGGAAAAATGGGAAATACGGCAGGCATATCGGTGGACGGACCGTTCAGGCTTTGCCCGTTGCCGAAGGAACGGCCAGTTCTTAAGTTTCAGGAAACGAAAGGATTGAGAGCATGGGACTTCTGATCGACGGTGTCTGGCATGACCAGTGGTACGATACGAAATCAACGGGTGGACAGTTCATGCGCAAGGATTCCCAGTTCCGAAACTGGGTGACCGCCGATGGCAGCGCGGGACCTTCAGGCGAAGGCGGGTTCAAGGCAGAACCGGGACGATACCATCTCTACGTATCTTTTGCCTGTCCCTGGGCGCATCGTACATTGATTTTTCGCGCGCTCAAGAAGCTGGAAGACATAATTTCCGTTTCCGTCGTGGATCATTACATGGGCGAGGAAGGCTGGACCTTCAGCGGGAAGGACGGCGCCACCCCGGACCATCTGTTCGGGTCCGGGCGGCTTTATGAGGTCTATAAGCGCGCAAACCCCACCTATACGGGGCGGGTCACGGTACCAGCCCTCTGGGACAAGCAGCGCAATACCATTGTGTCCAATGAATCCTCCGAGATCATCCGGATGTTCAACAGCGCTTTCAACGCGTTCGGCGATGCATCGCTCGATTTCTATCCGGAAGATCTGCGCGGCGACATCAACACGCTGAATGACCTGATCTATCCCAACATCAATAACGGCGTCTATCGCGCCGGTTTTGCCACGACGCAGGAGGCCTATGAAGAGGCATACAACCAGCTTTTCAACGCGCTGGACACCCTCGAAGACCGCCTGTCAAAAGGCCGTTATCTGCTGGGCGAACGATTGACGGAGGCTGACTGGCGCCTCTTCACCACATTACTGCGCTTCGACCCGGTCTATGTCGGGCATTTCAAATGCAACAAGAAGAGGATTGCCGATTACCCCAACCTGTCGAACTATACGCGCGACCTCTATCAGATGCCGGGCGTGGCGCAGACCGTGAACATGCTTCACATCAAGGCGCACTATTACGGCAGCCACAAAACAATCAACCCGACGGGAATCATCCCTGTGGGGCCTAAGATCAATTATTCCCTGCCGCACGACAGGGGCCGTTTCGCGTAAGAAAGCCGCAGAATGCGGCATTCTTACCACATATATCGGTGAAAAATGCTTCTCCTGCGCGCTCTGTTTCCGTTGTTTGATCCGGAACAAAGTCGGAAATTTCTTTCCGAGCGAATTTGCACACGCAAAACCTCTCATTTCTGATCACCTGTCCGGTACGATCAGAAATGTTCGCTTGGCCATCGGGGCTGAAAAGCCAGGCGAAACGACGGGGGTGTGTCATCGATGCACCCTCGTCCACCTTTAACTCACTATCCACCCTCTTCTCACCAAAAAGGCGTCGGTTCCTGCCCCCTGAGAACCTCGTCAAGCCTGCGCCGCGTCGAAGGTGTCGTATCATCGGGCAGACCCTCCAACGGAAAGAAGCCTGCCTCGGCGATTTCGTGATCCGGTCCGCGCGGCGCGGTCTGATGAAACTGCCGGCAGACATAGACCGCCACATGATCGCGCTTCGAGGCATGGGCATTCTTGTAAAGCGCGAACAGCTGCGGACGGCCCGACAACTCGATATTGCCCTCCTCGCGCAACTCCTTGGCCAGCGCGTCTTCAAAAGTCTCGCCCCGTTCGACACCCCCGCCCGGAAATTGCCATCCCGGCACATAGGTATGCCGGATCAGGAAAACACTGCGACGCGCCTCATCCAGAACAATCCCCCTCACACCCAGGGTCATCGGGCGCTTGAACAAAAAGTAGGTATGAAACAGCCTATGCCGGAGGCTGGGGCGACGTTTCATCTCATTCATACAGCTTCCTTTTCAATCCGGCGCTTGCGCGGTCCTTGAAACCTCGCCTAAACAGATTGTTATGTTTCGACTGGCTCATATTTCCGATATTCATCTTTCGCCGCTTCCCGATGTAACCTACCGGGAACTCGCGTCCAAGCGTATTACGGGATACATCAACTGGCAGCGCAAGCGCAAAGGCGCAATGACCGGCGGCGTTCTGGACGCACTGATCACGGATATGAAGGCCCATAAGCCGGATCACATCGCCGTAACGGGCGACATGGTCAATCTGGCGCTGGATCAGGAGCTGATTGCAGCCCGGAACTGGCTTGCAGCCCTGGGCGATCCCGACAATGTCTCGCTCATTCCCGGCAATCACGACGCCTATGTTCCCGGCGCGCTCGACAAGGCCTGCCGCCTCTGGGAACCCTGGATGCGTGGCGACGGCGAGAGCGCCGACGGGCGGCGTGTCGAATTCCCATATCTGCGCGTACGGGGTGACGTCGCCATTATCGGCGTGTCTTCGGCCCGCGCTACGGCTCCGTTCATGGCCTCAGGCGATTTTCGCAGCGCTCAGGCGGCGCGACTTGCCGCGATACTGGATGAAACCGGGAAGCAGGGGCTTTTCCGTATCGTGATGATCCATCACCCACCCGTGCGCGGCGCAACCCACGCGATGAAGCGTCTCTTCGGCATCGGGCGATTTCAGAAACTGCTGAAAGAGCATGGCGCGGAACTGGTGCTGCACGGCCATACCCACCTTGCCACCACCTATCAGATCGAGGGGCCGACATGGAGCATTCCGGTCGTTTGCGTTCCCTCCGCCAGCCAGAGCTTTGGAGCGGAGCGCCCTGCGAGCCGTTACAACCTGTTTTCAATCGGCAGAAAGAATGACTTGTGGCACTGCCACATGATCGAGCGCGGCATCATCGATGCCGAGGCCCGGATTGAAACGATCAGCGAGAGGAAAGTGCCCGTCGGCAAACGCGGATAACGGCCTCAGAAACTCAGAGCCAAACGCTCCCACGAGATCGCCACCAGCAAGGCCCCGCCGACGATCGCCCCGATAAAGAACCATACGAGTCCGGCGACAAACTCCGGCCAACCGCTTGCCTGCACCGGTTCCGGCGCGACCGCCACGCTCGCCGGATGCGCCCGCAGCGGGACGGCATCTCCCTCCATCAATTGCTGGCGCTCGACGATGCGTTCGGCAATATAAGTCGTCACCGCGTCGGAAACCGGCCTGATTTCGGTCGATTCCGCGAGCACGACCCGGCCCAGCCTTGTATCGCGCACGAAACGATAGGTCCGGCGATCCCTGCCCATCATCACATGCGAGGTTGCGTCGATCCACAGCCGCGGTTGCAAGCCCGACGACAGGGCGAAATCCCATTGCCGGTCATCGGCGGGTACTTCGTCAAAAACCGGCTGCAAATCCTGCGCCAACAGTTCGAGACGTGCGCGATCGGCGTCGCGCATGTCGACGACCACATCGCCGCGATCCGCCGATGTGATCTTTACCGCGCGAACGGCGCTGGAGAGCCTGCTCGGCACGTCCTTTGATGCGATATTGCTGCTTCTCTCGCCCATTTTTCACCCTGGCCGCTTATAGTGTCAGAGAAGCGGCTCCAATCAAACGCCGGCTGCCCCTTCCGAAACAGTCCGGCGATGCCCATGCGTTAATCAGACATTAACAATAAAAGCAGGGCGTTGCATCAGAAACTTGCCGTGCTTCGGAAGCCCGCTCAAACGATATTGCGTTCGATGAAATCAATGACCGTCGATGGTTGCTCATCGGCAAGCATATGGCCAACGCCATCCAGAATCGTGACTCTGAAATGCTCCGGCAACCCCACAGCTTGAGAAACAGGCACCATATTGTCATAACGTCCCCACAGAACCGCCACCGGCATCGATAATTCTTTCAGCCGTTCGCGCGGTATCGTGCCCTGCTGTCCCTCGCGCAGCATCCGCGCGGCGATCAGTACCAAGGCCTCGGACTGTCCTTCCCGCTGACGCATGGTAGACAAGAGACTGACGGGATGGTCCGACGTCAGACCGGATTTGATCATGGCCGCGAGACACGCCCCTAATTCTGCCGGTTCAACGGCAAGCGCATAGCGCTCGATCAACGATGCGTTGATCTGTGGGCCAAAACCGCCCGGCGCCAACAGTGTCAGGGATGCGACGCGCTCCGGCGCCGCTATCGCCATCAGAGCAGCGGTTGCTCCGCCCATCGAGTGGCCAATGATATGTGCTTTTCCGATTTGACGCCGATCCATCTCCGTCAGGACAGCATTCGCAAAGGTGCGCGCAGTCAACGCATCCGGATAGCGCAGAGAGCCACCATGCCCCGGCAGATCGAAGGCGATTGTCGGATGTTTTTCGGCAAGCGCCGCCTGAACCCGGCCCCATACCGCCGCAACCCCGCCAAATCCGTGAAGAAGGACAACGGGAATGCCCGCGCCATGTCCCATTTCAATTGCAGCCAGTTTCAAAGCCATCCTCCGTCAACTTGCAACAGCAGGATAATTTTGATTCGGATCGATGCAAACCAAAAGCAGCAGAAGCGGCCTGCCTCTGCTGCCTTGTTTCACAGGATTCAGACGATACGATTGACCGCCGAGATGATGGCTTCAAGGGAAGCCGTCACGATGTTCTTGTTCACCCCCGCCCCGAAAATCCGGCCATTTGGATGTTCGACTTCCATATAGCTGATTGCCGAGGCATCCGAGCCATGCTGGAGGGAATGTTCCGAATAGTTGGCTACGGAGAACTTGACGCCGAGATAGTGCGATAACGCATCGATGAAGCCATCGATCGGCCCGGTTCCCTTGCCTTCGATCCGTTTGACCTCGCCGCCATCGGTTATTTCCGCCGAAAGGATGCGAACGCCCTTGTTGCCGGTGTCCGGGTAGGTGTGATGGTCGAGGAACTTCAACCGGGCATCCGGCTGTTCCACATACATCGACATGAAGCGTTCATGAATGCGGCGGGACGAGATCTCCTTGCCTTCCTCATCGGTCATCCGCTGGATTTCATCGCGGAATTCCACCTGAAGATTGCGCGGCAGGGTCAGCCCGTAATCCTCCTGCATCAGATAGGCGATGCCGCCCTTGCCCGACTGGGAGTTGATGCGAATGATCGCCTCGTAGCTGCGCCCGACATCCTGCGGATCGATGGGCAGATACGGCACTTCCCACAACGACTTGTTGGCGGTCCTGATCGCTTTCATGCCCTTGTTGATAGCGTCCTGATGCGAGCCTGAAAATGCCGTATAGACCAGTTCACCAACATAAGGATGGCGCTCGGCAATGCGCAGTTGATTGGAGTATTCGTAAACGTCCTTCATGCGGCCGATATCCGAACAATCCAGCTGCGGGTCCACGCCCTGCGTAAACATATTCAGCGCCAGCGTAACCACATCGACATTACCCGTGCGTTCGCCATTGCCGAACAACGTGCCTTCCACGCGGTCGGCGCCCGCCATCAGCGCCAGTTCCGTCGCCGCAATGCCGGTTCCCCGGTCGTTGTGCGGATGGAGAGAGATAATCAGGTTTTCACGATTGTCGAGATTACGGCACATCCATTCGATCTGGTCGGCATAGATGTTTGGCGTAGCCATCTCCACCGTCGAAGGCAGGTTGATGATCAGCTTGTTCTCTGGCGTCGGCTTCACGATCTCGGTCACGGCGTTGCAGATTTCGAGCGCCACATCCAGTTCCGTGCCGGTGAAGCTCTCCGGCGAATATTCGAATCGATAGCCGCCGCCGGCCTTGGCCGCCATGTCGGTAATCATCTTGGCCGCATCCGTCGCGATCTGCTTGATGCCGATGATGTCCTTCTGGAACACGACGCGGCGCTGCAATTCGCTGGTGGAGTTATAGAAATGCACGATAGGGCGTTTTGCGCCCTCCAGCGCTTCAAAAGTGCGCGAAATCAGTTCCGGCCTGCACTGCACCAGCACCTGAAGCGACACGTCGTCCGGCACATTGCCCTCCTCAATGCACCAGCGAGCGAAATCAAAATCCGTCTGGGAGGCCGAAGGAAAGCCGATCTCGATTTCCTTGAAGCCCATGTCGAGCAACAGCGCAAACATACGCGCCTTGCGGTCATGGCCCATGGGATCGACCAGAGCCTGATTACCGTCGCGCAGATCGACGGAGCACCAGATCGGCGCTTTCTCGATGCGCTTTGATGGCCAGGTGCGATCCGGAATATCGATTGTCGGATAGGCCTGATATTTCTGCGCGGCGCGTGGCATTCCCTTGACGAAGGAAGATTGGGCAGGGTTCTCGTTCATGGCTATTCTCGTTCTTTGGCCGCCTGCGTTTTCCCTGGCCTTCTGGCGAGGACGCAAATGCGGTTTTCACTTCAGTGATTATACTGCGATTGTAAAGAAAAAAGGAGCTATCGCCACGGCGGCGGTGTCGACCGCCGGACGCTCCTTTATCGAGCCCGACGATCGCCGATAAGGCCGAGGAGAAGCGAGAGTAGAGGCGCACGACCAGCAAAGCCCGCGAAGGCGGACTGGCGAATGGCTGGAATTTGTTGGCGCGTTTTCATGTCTGAATGAATAACCGAGCGTCCGGCCAGAAGCAAGGGCGAAGTTGTGTTCCTGTTTGCGGCAAATGTGAACACACCCGGAAAGCTTTACTGAAAAACTTGCCGGGCCCTGTGACCCGGCAAGCCTCGATCGAATGATCAGATATCCGCGTGGGATGTAACGATACGGGAAACGAGACCGTAGTCTTTCGCCTCGCTGGCCGAGAGCCAGTAGTCGCGATCCGTGTCCTTGGCGATTTTCTCCACCGGTTGGCCCGTCGCCTCCGAGAAAATCCTGTTCAGGCGGTCGTTCATCTTGATGATTTCACGCGCCTGAATTTCGATATCCGAGGCCATGCCACGGGTGCCGCCGGACGGTTGATGCAGCAGGAAGCGGGTGTTCGGCAAGCAGAGACGCTGTTCCTTCGGCACCGCTACGTAAAGCAGTGCGGCGGCAGAGGCGACCCAGCCGGAACCGATCATCCAGACCTTGGGCTTGATGAACTTGACCATGTCATGGATCGAATCACCCGATTCGACGTGGCCACCCGGAGAACTGACGAAGATACGGATATCGTCATCGCTGGCTGCTGACAGGGCCACCAGTTGCGAGCACACTTTCTGCGCCAGTTCCTGCGTGATCGGCCCGTAAATGAAGATCGAACGCGACTTGAAGAGGTTCGCTTCCGCATCTTTGCCGAGAGGCAGTTCCGCTGTCTTGTCGTCTTCGTCGCTCATCGGTATTGCCTCCGTATTGTGCAAATCATGAATCTATACCCAAGCCAGATAAGGCGAGTTCCCCATAAAAACAATCTGGCAAAGCGATTGAGGAAAATTTCAGGTGCGGATTGCACCAGTATCAAGCCCCCGCTTCATTTTTCGGAAGCGCAATCATCCTGCTTCATTCGAAACTCCAAAATGCGGCTATTGCGGCAAAACCTTGTAAGCCGTTTCGCTCTTGCCGCCGTTCCAGGTGTACGTCGCCCAGCAGGCGCTCTTGCCTTCACAGTTTGTCTTGTCCACCCAAAGATTGAGTTCCGTCACGTCCCGCACCTGCCTCAATGTCGGCTCCCCGCCTTGAAGGCTCAAAGGCTTCGCGTAATCGTCGCCGGAGAGCGCAACATCCACCTGACAGCCGGCATTGGCGCAAAAGGCGCTGGCGGAGCCTTCACAGACCAGGCTTTGCGTATTCATGACATAGTCGAGTTTGCCATCGCCATCGAGATCAGCTGCAAGCGGATGAACCGTCTTGCCCTTCAGCACGCCACCAAGATCACTGCATTGTTTTCCGTAGGAATCGAGAAGCGCATGGACCGGCTCGGGATAAGATAGTGCCGAACCGTCAGGCGTCGCGTTCTGCTCATCCATCGCCGTCTGCATCGCGGACTTGATATTTTCCTTCAGGGTAACGATCCGCTGATGATAGGCGTCGCGCAGGCAGGTCTCGTCCGCGCCGCAAGCCTTGCGCTTCTGGAGGAAATCCTCCGCCTCGTCGTGACGCGCACCGTTCGAGCCCATGAGCATCGGAACCTGGCTATAGGCGTACCAAAGCCCACCCATCTCGCTATCGAGCGCCGAAAGGCTGCCTTGCCTGCAGATTGCAATTTCATCGGGTGAAGCGGCTTTGGCGCAGTCGAAGCTCGCGGCCTGAACCGGTTGCGAGGCGAACAGAACAGACAAGACACCGAGAGAAAAGAAAGCGGAACGCAAAGGCATTTTGAAAATCTCCTGAAACAAGGATCGAACTTCAATACGTTTTTATGCAGCCGCAATTCTTAAAAAATCGGCCACCCACTCAGGCAAAGGGAACGGCAACAGTGCCGGGCGGCAGCTTCGCCTCATCGTCGGGCTCAACGTGAATGACCACGCGAACACCCGTTATTTCCGCGCGCAAGGCGTCCTCGATGCGATCACAGATGACATGGGCGTCGCCGACGCTCATGTCCTTGTCGACCACCAGATGAAATTCGATAAAAGTCGCGCGGCCCGCAATACGGGTTTTCAGGTCGTGCACCTCGATAGCGCCGCCCGCATTGGTCGAAATCACCTCGCGAATGCGCATGGTCTCTTCGGTGTCCACGGCAACGTCCATCAACCCCGCAACCGACGAACCAATGACATGCCAGCCCTGCCAGAGGATGTTGAGCGCCACGATAATGGCCAGCGCCGGATCGAGTATGCTCCAACCGGTCAGAACGGCAGCAATCAGGCCGCCAACCACGCCGATGGACGTCACCACATCGGTCATGATGTGCTTGCCGTCAGCAAGCAGCGCAGGTGACTTCGCCCGTTTGCCGACACGAATGAGCATCCAGGCCCAGAACCCGTTTATCACCGAAGCACCGCTGTTGATCGCAAGACCGAGCCAAGGCTCGTCCAGTTGACGCGGAGACTGCAAGACGAACCAGGCTTCCCTGATGATCAGAAGCGCGGCGAGCGTAATCAGCACGCCCTCAACCACCGCGGAAAAATATTCCGCCTTGTGATGCCCGTACGGATGATTATCGTCCGCTGGCTTATGACTGACCCGGATCGCATACCATGCCGCTGATGCAGCAATGACATTGACGATGGATTCCAGAGCATCCGAATATAGCGCGACCGAGCCGGTGACGGCAAAGGCGAGATATTTCAGGCCGAATACGCCAATACCTACGACAATCGACCCGAGCGCAAGGCGCTCTATCCGAGCTTTGGAATCCATTTTTTTCAGGCAGCCTGTTCTTTCGCGCGGCGCTGCAGATGCGCCACCACATTTTCAATCATCCGCATCCCTGCGTTATGACCGAGCGTCATAATCGATTCAGGATGGAATTGCACGGCGGCAATCGGCTCTTTCTGATGCTCGAATGCCATGATCACACCGTCTTCCGTTTCCGCCGTCACGACGAATTCTTCGGGCAATCGCACGGGATCGGCAAAGATCGAGTGATAGCGACCAACCGTCACTTCCTTCGGCAACCCGGAAAAAATGCGCCCATGCTTCGTGATGCGAATACGCGACGGCTTGCCATGCATCGGTACATGAAGCTGGCGCAACTCGCCGCCGAATGCCTCCGCAAGGGCCTGAAGCCCCAGACAGACCCCGAAGATCGGCAGATTGCGCTGGCGCGCCTTCGCGATCGTGGTCTTGCAGTCGAAATCCTGCGGCGTTCCAGGCCCCGGCGACAGAACCACCAGATCAGGCTTGATCCGGTCCAGAATCTCGTCGGGAACGGGCGTGCGCACGGTTGTCACCTTTGCTCCCGTCTGGCGGAAATAATTTGCCAGCGTATGCACGAACGAATCCTCATGGTCGACAAGAAGGATCGAAAGCCCCTCGCCCACCTTGGCCGCTTCGCGCTCCGCCGCGACCGCATTTCCCTTCCGGGCATCGCGCACGGCCGAAATCATGGCCGAAGCCTTGAGTTCGGTTTCCGCCTCTTCCTCGTCGGGGTTTGAATCGTAAAGCAGCGTCGCTCCGGCGCGCACCTGCGCGATACCGTCCTTGATGCGGATGGTGCGAAGCGTCAACCCGGTATTCATGTCGCCGTTGAAATTGACCATGCCGATCGCACCACCATACCATGCGCGCGGGCTTTTCTCGTTTTCCTCGATAAAGCGCATGGCCCAGAGTTTCGGCGCGCCTGTCACGGTGACCGCCCAGGCATGGGACAGGAAGCCGTCAAACGCATCCATATCCTCGCGCAGCCGCCCTTCGATATGGTCCACCGTATGGATCAGGCGTGAATACATCTCTATCTGGCGCCGGCCGATAACCCGCACCGAACCCGGCTCGCAAACGCGGCTCTTGTCGTTGCGATCCACATCCGAACACATGGTCAATTCGGATTCATCCTTCTTGGAATTCAGCAGCTTCAGAATCTGCTCGGAATCCGAAATGGCATCATCGCCGCGCTTGATCGTGCCGGAAATCGGGCATGTCTCGATACGGCGACCATTAACGCGAACGAACATTTCCGGTGAAGCGCCGACCAGATATTCGCCCCCCCCAAGATTGATGAAGAACGAATAGGGCGACGGATTGATCGCCTTCAAACGCCGGGAAATCTCCGATGGCTTCGTCTCGCAGCGCTCGTAAAAGGTCTGCCCCGGAACCACCTCGAACAGGTCGCCACGCTTGAAACTTTCCTTGGCCTTTTCAACGAGTTGCGCAAATTCGCCGGGCACATGGTCGCCACGCGGCGGCACGGTCTGCGAAGGCTTGAAAGGCTCCGAAACCGCGTCACGCGGCAACCCTTCCGTTGTCAGGCCGTCAAAGGCGAAATCATAACGGTCGAACCATGCCTTGGCCGAATAGTGATCGACCACCAAAATCTCGTCCGGCAAATAGAGCACCAGATCGCGCTGATCGTCGGGGCGTTTCAGCTTGTAGGTTACCGTGTCGAACTGGAAGGCAAGATCGTAGCCGAACGCGCCATAAAGACCGAGATTTGCATCCTCTTCCGAATAGAAAAGACCGACGATCGCACGCAGGACGGTAAAAACCGAGGGAACCCGCGAGCGCTCCTCTTCCGTAAACGCACGGCTTGGCTCGGCAATTTCCAGATCAAGGCGCGTATCGGAGGATGAGACGACACGAACATCATCCGTCTTCTGAAGTGTCTTGAGCACCGGCACAAGCAGCACATTGCCACGCTGGTTCAGCGCTTCGATGGTCATCTTGCGGCCATTCGAGGTGATAACCATCGGCGGGTCAACAATCGCCGTATCCCAGCGCGTATAGCGGCCCGGATATTCATAGTTCGAGGAGAAAACAGCGCCGCGCCGCTCGTTCAACGCATCCACCTTCCGGTCGATTGCGTCGTCATAGCCGGTCGCCACTCTCGTGCGCGATATGGTTATTCCGCCTGCTGTCCTAAACTGGTCCATTTCACCCTCGACGATCCCTTTGATGCGGGAAAACTGCGTCATCGATCTTGCTCCGTTGCCTGTGCCTCACATCCGGCGTTCACGGTAACGGACGGTCAAATAAAAAGGCCGCCCGGAAATTCCGTTGCGGCCTGAACCTTTTACGCGCGCAAAAAGCAGCGTGGCCGCAATTAGCGGACCCACCACCAGCCATTTGTAAGAATGCGCGTGTTCATGGGCAAATTGATAGCGGCACGAACCGGTTCTGGCAACTGCAAAATGCACCTTGCGTCATTATAAGAGCCCCTCAAAACAGGCCCTCGATCTCGCCCTCGCCATTCAGGAGGATGCGCTCGGCGGCCGGCGACCGCGGAAGGCCGGGCATCGTCATGATCTTGCCGCAGATCGCGACGATGAAGCCCGCCCCTGCCGAGAGCCTCACCTCACGAACCGGCACGACATGCCCGCTCGGCGCACCGCGCAGTTCAGGGTCGGCTGAAAAGGAATATTGCGTCTTGGCTATACAGACCGGCAAATGGCCGTAACCCGCCTTTTCCCACTGTTCGAGTTGATTGTGCACGGCGCTTTCCGCGACCGCTTCCTTGCCTCCATAGACACGCCGCACGATCGTCTCGATTTTTTCGAAAAGCGGCAGGTCGTCGCCATAGAGGGGCTTGAAATTTGCAGTACCGGAATCCGCCAGTTCGGCGACCTTCTCCGCCAGTTCCACCGTCCCTGCCGAACCCTGAGCCCAGTGATGACAGATGACGGCCTCAACGTTCAGGCCCGCGGCGTAGTCCTTCACAGCGTGCAATTCTGCTTCCGTATCGCTGGAGAAATGATTGATGGCGGTGATGACGGGCACACCGAACTGTTTCAGGTTCTCGATATGGCGTCCGAGATTGGCGCAACCCGCCTTGACCGCCAGAACATTCTCTTCACCGAGCTTGTCCTTGGTCACGCCGCCATGCATCTTCATGGAGCGTACAGTGGCGACCAGAACAGCCACGGCAGGCTTCAGGCCAGCCTTGCGGCACTTGATATCAAAGAATTTTTCCGCTCCGAGATCAGCGCCAAAACCCGCCTCCGTCACCACATAGTCCGCCAGCTTGAGCGCGGTCTGCGTGGCAATTAACGAGTTGCAGCCGTGGGCGATATTGGCGAACGGTCCACCATGCACAAGCGCGGGGTTGTTTTCGAGCGTTTGCACGAGGTTGGGCTGCAAGGCATCCTTGAGCAGGACAGTCATCGCCCCGTCGGCCTTGATATCGCGGGCGAAAACCGGCGACTTGTCGAAGCGGTATCCGATGATGATATTGCCGAGCCGCCGCTCCAGTTCTTCCAGATCCTTCGAGAGGCAAAGGATCGCCATGACTTCTGACGCGACAGTAATGTCGAAGCCGGACTGGCGCACAAAACCGTTGGACGGGCCACCGAGCGACACGACGATATCGCGCAACGCACGATCGTTCATATCCATGACGCGCCGCCATGTAACACGGCGCATATCGATATCCTGCTCATTACCCCAGTAGATGTGATTTTCGATGAGCGCAGCGAGCAGATTATGGGCTGAGGTGATGGCGTGGAAATCGCCGGTGAAATGAAGGTTCATGTCCTCCATCGGAATGATCTGCGCGTAGCCGCCGCCAGCCGCGCCGCCTTTCATCCCGAAACAGGGGCCAAGCGATGCTTCGCGAATGCAGATGACCGCCTTTTTCCCGATACGGTTAAGCCCGTCGCCAAGGCCGACTGTTGTCGTGGTCTTACCCTCGCCTGCGGGCGTGGGATTGACCGCCGTTACAAGGATCAGCTTGCCGTCCGGACGCCCGTTCAGGCTCTGGATGAACTCGGCGGAAATTTTCGCCTTGTCGTGGCCATAAGGCAGCAGGACTTCCGGCATCATTCCGAGCTTGGCGCCGATTTCGAAAATCGGCAGCTTTTTGGCGGCGCGCGCAATTTCAATATCGGATTTCACTGCTGTCATTTGCCAACTCCGCCCGGGTTTTCCATCGGGCATTGGTAGCACATCGCAAACAAAAGGGGACGACGCCAACGGCATCATCCCCAATAAGTCAACGCGTCGCCCTGATACGGATCCGCCCGCTGGTTCAACAGAACCGGGTCATCGCGTCAGGACATTGCTGATCTCGACCAGATTGGAACGCACGCGTAACACATAAAAGCCCATGGTGGCCAGATGCGACGGGAAAAACGATCCCGCCTCGTTGCCGTTCGAGATGATGAAAGGCTGGATGCGCAGCGCGGCGCGAAGCTGCTCCTCCAGTTCGTTCCACAACGGATCAAGGCGGCGGTCGCGCAGCACGTCCTCAAAATCCGCATGGGCCGCGCTCAGCAGGCCGTAATAGCCATAAAGCTGCCCATAGGCGAACCAGAAACGATCATCGGCACGCGGATCAAGCCAGCCCGCATTGTAGTTTTCCGAGCGCTCGCGCAGGATCGCCGACGTCGAGCCGATATCGTTCGATATGCGGTCGATATACTGAATCAGGTTGTCGGCACGCGCGTCAAAGATGGCGTTGCATGATTCAAGACGGTCGTTAAACGTGCGCAGATCCTGAATTGCCGAACGATAATAGCTTGGTGTCGGCGTTTTCGGCCCAAACGGATTCAACCCGAAATACCAGCTATCCTCCGCAAACTGGAGATTGCCGCGCGCACGCTGCAAATTCGCGTCGATTTGCGAGGTGCCGCGGACGCGGCCGAGCGAATCCACAAGTTCCACGGCTGTCCGGCGAACAGCCTGATTGATGCCCCGCTGGAACGAGGCCTTGTTATCGAGAAATGGCGTATTGTCCCACGGGACCCCGAACAATCCGGCCCTGTAAAGCAACATGGAGGAAATCCACGCGTTCTGGTTCACGTTGAAATCCGTGAGATCAGCGGTCACATCCGCAATCGCCGAGCGTCCGCATGTCCTTGCGGCAGCCGTGGACAGCGCATTTGATGGCGGTGCCTGCTGGGTTAGCTGCTCCGGCGCTTGCGTGTCCGCTGGCACCTGTCCGTCAGCGGACGGCGCCACGAGCGGGCTGGACGGCGTTTGCGGCGTATTACCGCCGTTGGTTCCGGGCGGATTTTGCGGGCCGACCTCCTCACCGGCTGATACGCGCCGCTGATGAAAATCATAATTGGCAACATAGTCCGGATTGAAGTTGGTCCAGACCTGGGTCTGCCAGATAAAATAGCCATAGAAACCGATCAGCGCGACGAGGACGATACCGACCGGTCCCTTGATCCACCATCCATTGCGCATATACCATCGCCCAGCCGCAACAAAGGGCCATAATATCCATGAAATGATCATGCCGATGCCCCGGCCGATCCAGCCGAAAATACTGCTGAAAAATTCAATCACCGGGTCCAACATCTGTACATTCCCTGATCAATTGTCATTGGTCGACGAGATCATAGAGCCGCTTGCGCAACCCTGCCTTGTCCTTGAGATAGGTGGTTTTTAATATCTCCACAACATGCTTGCGGAAAATCTCGTTCCAGCCCTGATAGTCCGTGTAGAAGCCCTGCTTGTTGAAGACATAGCGCGACAGGAAATCATAGGGCACGAAGTCGCTGATCAACCGGTTGACGAGCCAGGCATCCGGATGTTCGGGCAAGGCTCGCACGATGAGAAAGCGCTTGACCGGATCGATGCGCTTGATCTCGACGCGGCCTGAACTCGCAAGTTCGCGTCGGAACGCATTCAGGAATGGCCAGGTGCCTTCGTCGTTGATGATGTCCGCATGGGTATGGATCCAGGTCTGAAGCCATATCTTGTCGATCTCGTCCAGATCCCGCTCCGGCTCAAGTTCATGGATCAGGTTGCGGATGAACATTTCTGCGCGATTTTCCAGATAACCCGACGTCTCCAACCATGATGCGCGCGGCAGTTCCAGGCGCCCGGTCACAGCAAGGAAATGAAAAACCTGCTCGGGGTCGGCGAGGGAAATATAGTTGACCTGCCATGGCCGCGACCGCCGGAAGCCCGGTGTCTTGGGGTCGCTGATGATCGTGGTCGTGTTGTCGTCGACGAACACGTAAAGCCCGCCGAAATGGCTGGTCCAATAGGCATTGTGGCGGAAAATAACCTTGTCCGGCACGAGTGAGTTTTCGCGAATATCCCCTGTCACCCTCGACAGCTCTACCATGCGCTCCAGCATGGCATTGTCACGCCAGGCTTCCGGCTCGCTTCGCAGACGATCCACGAGCGTCCGCAATTCCGCCGCCTGCCCCAGCACGTCTTCGGCGGAAAGCACCCGGAACTCGACCTGATTGATCGACAAAAGGTCTTCTATGTCGTTGACGACAGAGACTGAATCCTCGATCTCGCCATAGATCACGTCCTTGATCGTCAGCGCGTTGATGGCGCGCGAATTGGACGCGTAAAACTCGTACATAAGCTGCGACGTATTGGAAAACCGCGTGTGGACCACCGGCAAGGATGCTTGCGCAGGCGTCAGAATGATGAAGCGGCGATTGACCCCGTTCGGATCGAGATAATCGGGATCGCCCAGCTCTTCCGCAATTTCCGGCGAGAAGCCGGTACGGTCGATGTTGAATGCCTTCAGTTTCGTTTGTTTCAGCCCGAATGCCTTCAACGCCTTGTTGTAACGATCGATCAGGTGTGGCTGATCGACCGGCAGAAGGCGTCCATAGATCAGTTCGCTTTCATACAGAAGATCCATGGATCAGGCGTCCCACGCTCCGTTTTTCTTCATTTCGTCCATCTCCCGGATGGCGCGTTCGCGCAGGCGGGCATCACGCACCAGTTTCCCCACGGCAGCGTCGTCGGATTTGTCGGAATAGCGAAATTCCGAATCCGCATAGCGATTGATTTCCTGCATGACCATTTCCATGCTGAAAGGTCCGCGCAGCTCCTCGATCATGGCCTTCTTCGCATCGTAAGGCTTGTGCATGAAGGTTTCCGGCTTTTCAAACCAGTCATCCGGCAGTTCGATATCCATCGCCCGCATCTTGATCGCATCGGTTACGTTCTTGATAGCGCGGCCCGTGAAACGCGGTTCGCGCTCCTTGATCATGTGCAGATAGGTGCCGACGTCTTCCATTGTTTTCGGCTCGCCGTTCTCGCTGATGAACCGTTCGAAAACAGCCTTCAACCCATCTTCCTGCGGCCTTGCGTATTCCTCATAGGCAGTGCTGACGGCCTTCTGGATGATCTGCGCTTCGTAGAGCTTGTGATCGCCTAGCGGAATCTTGTGATTCTTTCCCGCCAGCAGCACGAAAATATCGACGTAATCGTCCTTCGTCTGCGGCCCGTCGACCAGCCATCTCGCACCGGCCCGCTGACGCAGCGCGTCATCGACATTTTCGGGATAGTTGGAGAACATGCCGAACGAGCAATTGCCTCGCACCACGGTCGAGGCGCCCGAAAAGGCTTCCATCAGGACGCCGGTGATTTCGTGCTGGCCTGCGGAAGCGCGGTCATCGGAGCGTTTCGCCGCCACCTGATCGATATCGTCGATCGTACCGAAGCCGATCACGCGCGGGTTCAGGACATTGGTGACGAACTGCTTGCAGTTCTGGCCCGACTTGCCCTGATAGGAGGATATCTGGTCCACGCCAAAATTTTCGTAATGGAAGGCATAGCCAGCCACCTGACAATAATCGTTCACCAGCCCGGCGATCATCTGGATCAGCGTGGTCTTGCCGGTGCCCGGTGCGCCATCGCCGATGAATGTGAAGAGAAAACCGCCCAGTTCGACAAACGGGTTGAGCTGCCGATCGAAATCATAGGCCATCAGCATCTTGGCGAGATTCATCGCCTGATACTTTGCAATATGGTTCCCGACGACCTCATCGGGTTTTTTGAACGTCATCACCAGCGGTGCGCGCTTCTGCCCCGGCGCAACGTCGAAGCCGTCCAGCGTGAAATCATCGCTATCGAGACGCAGATGCATGTCCTCGAAGCTGCCAAGACCGGTAAAGCGGGCTTTGCGCTGCAAAAGTCCCTCAATGGCCGTGCGCAGGAAAGCTTTTGCTCGCGCCAGCATGGTCTGTTCATCGGCCGCACCGGAAATCGTCGCATCCAGTCCGGCAATCATGGATTTCAGCGCATCCTGCGCCGTATCGAACAGGTATTCCGGCTCATGCGTGTCATTGACAGGCTCGCTGTCCGCTTCCACCGTTTGCAGGAGATAGGCGGCAAACACAAAGGCCGAAACATAGGCCGATGCAGAAAGCAGGTTCTTGAAATGCGCCGCTTCTTCGCCCTGCAACGGCGACGACGCATTGCGCGCCATCAAGGATTCGAGATCGCTCGCCTTCGCGAAGACATCACCCACCGCCAGTGCGACAGCCGTGCCGCGTCGCGCACGAAACAGCAGCGTGTGCTGGGCGATCGACAGCATCTGGTCGCCCGGCCGCACCGCCGCGATGGTTTTGGCCAGTTCCACTTCACGGGTTTTGCGAACGCTTCCCGTAGAAACGGTGGAAATGAAGCGTCGTCCTGTCCCTGCAATCTCCGCGCCAGACTTGCCATCGCCGCTCTCAAGGGCAACAAACCGCGTCACGAGGCTTTGCGCCACCACCAGATGCCTGGCGACATCCTTCTCGTCAATCGTCGTCAGACCGGCGTCCATGCTTGCTCCTCAAATCCCGCTGATGACCTGGCCGTTGGAGATGATATGCACCTGATATCCGTCGAAGATCGAGGCAGCCTCCCCGGCCGCGTACAGCGCCTGATAGGCCTCGTGCGGCACAAGTGCATGGCGCTCATAGGCGCTGACGCCCTGTCTGGCTGCTTCCAGATCGTCGGTTTCGATATGGAACTCCTCGCGTGCCGGTTCCGATGACCAGAGACCGCGCTTGGCAGGCTTTTCCGCCTTGGAATAGACCTCCTGCAACGTCCATGTGAGAAGCCATGCATCCTCTGGTTTGCGCACCTTGCCAAGAATTCCGGTCACCTTGCGATTATTGTCGGTAATGCCAGCCGTGTAGAACGGCCCGAGCACGACGCGGCGCAACTGCTTCGGATGAAGGTTTGGAAAATCCTGGTCCAGACTTGTCGCGATGGTAGCCGGAGACAGCGAATAGGCTGAATTCTTTTCAGCAAAATCGTCAAACAACTTGGCGAGATCCGGATTGAGCAGGCCGGGAACCGGAAGCGGTATCTCCACCTTCGGGTTGAGCTTTCCGTCCTTGGTGACGAGCATGTCCACCAGCTTTTCAGTCGAATCCTCGACCGCCGCCATATAGATCAGCGGAAGGTTCGCCACGCCATCAAATGTACCCCAGTGAACGATATAATAAGGCCGCTTCGTGCGCGGATTGACCGAAACGCGGATAGTTTCGGGCAGAATAAACGGTGAAAACAGCGTCCCCTTGCTCACTTCCTCCAGATAGATCCGCTCCGCCATCGTCCTTTGCAGCGTCAGTGGAAATTCCCGGTGGCGAAGAATGAAGTCGGCCATCTCGTTGCGCAGGGCATCCGGCGGTGGAATTTCCGCCAGCCGTTCTTTGGCGTCCTGCTTGTCGTTTTCCAGCTCAAGCACGTTCTGGAAAACCGGAAAGCCGCTTTCTGCCCGCGAGATCTTGAACTTGTCGATGAAACCGAGCTTGTTGCGCCAGCAATTGAACGAATTCTCAAGCCGGACCAGATATTGCGCAACTGTCTGGGCAACGAGATCGTGCTTGTAGAGCGGAGATTCATCGTTGCGCAGGAAGACGTCCAGACCATCCACCGCAGCGCGGATCGACTGGAAATAGCGTTCCGCCGCAGCGAGATCAGCATTCATAAGGCACCTGCCCTTGAAAATCGCGCTTCAAACAGGGTCGCCGCATCAGTTGCGAACGTAGTTCGACGCATTGTGCTTGGCGAGCACTTCCGAGAAACGCCGGGCGAAGGCATCGTCGGCCAATTTCTTGCGGCGCTGGATATCCTGTGTCGCCACCATGTTCTTCTCGTGCATTTCGAGAAGATCGCCAATATGCTTCTGCGCTGCCGCACCGACACCCGCCATGGTTTCTTCCGCCGCCGTATCGACCTTGCTGCCAAGGGTGTTGATCTTGTGCGCGACATCCTGTTGCGCAGCCGTTTTCAGCGAGTCTTCCAGCGCCTTGTAGAGCACGATGCGCTGCTCCGTATCGATGGACAGCTTGTTGATCAGTGTCGATTGCGCCGCGATCTGGTTGTTCAGCGAATCCACGAAGGTCTGGAACATCGATGTATAGCGCTCCAGCGTCTGGCTTTCGGCCAGCAACTCCTGCTCCTTGGCCTGACGCTCGTTGTATTCGGTCGCCAGCTTCGAGCGCTCCCCCTCCAGTTTCGCGCGCGTTTTCTGGTCGGTGGATGCAGCGATCTTGTTCTCTATGTCGAGCAGGAGCGGATTGAGTTCCTCGATGCGCTTTTGCGTCGCCTCGAGTGCCTCCATCGTCGTCTTGCGGCGCTCGATGACCTTGATGAGGCTGGCTTCCGACGTCTTGTAGCGTGTATCGAGAACACCCTTCTGTTCCTTCAATATCCCCACGATACGATCCGATTTGGCGAGCAGTTCCTGCAAATTGCCGGAAAGTGACATGTTGCGAACGCGTTCCGAGCGCATGCGCTGCGCGCGCTGCCTGGAGAACATGGCGATGAAGCTTTCCCAGCCGCTAAAGCCCTTCATGCTCTCGAATTCGGCGCCAAACACATTGGTCGCGTCCTCAAGCCCGATGATCAGATCGGCAATATTGCCTTCCATGACCTTCTGCTGGCGCAATACGTCCTCGATGCGGGCGTTCTCGATGTCGAAATCCTCGACCCCGATTTTCTGGTCGGCCTTCGCGAACTTGTCCAGAACAACGCCGGACTGCTCGATCTTCGTCCGCATCTGATCGACGACTTCCTTGGTCCGGTCGATCTCGGCATCAAAATTCTGCAAGGTCGCCATGCGCCTCTCTCCCATCAGGAACAACTTCAAAAATGCAAACTTAAAAACCGTTGGACCTGACTATAAGCACGGCCCATATCGAAAAAAAGGGATGGCCCTAGATAAAACCTATAAAATCATCAGGGGTTACGCGCCCCATCTCCTCTTCCCAATGAGCGCGGCAGAGCGAGACATATTTATCCTCGCCACCGATCTCGACCTGCGCTCCCTGATGAAGAACCTTCCCATCCGCTCCAAGCCGTACAACCATGGTTGCCTTGCGCCCGCAACGGCAGATCGTGCGGATTTCACGCAAGGTATCGGCGATGGCCAGCAGCGACCTGGAACCGGGAAACAACTCACCGCGGAAGTCTGTCCGCAGCCCGTAGCACATGACCGGCACATCGAGCCTATCCGCGACGCGGGCGAGTTGCCAGACCTGCTCTTCTTCGAGAAACTGCGCTTCATCGACAAAGATGCAGTGCAGCGGTTCAGACGCCATCCGTTCGGCCGCCATAGTGAACAGATTGTCACTTTTGTCGAAAGCATCCGCCTCACCAGACAGACCGATCCGGGAACCGATCCGTCCCTTTCCCGCCCGATTGTCAAGCGCCGCAATCAGCAGCATCGTACGCATTCCGCGCTCCCGATAATTGTAGGAGGCTTGCAGCAGCAGTGTCGATTTTCCGGCATTCATGGTGGAATAGTTGAAATAGAGCTTTGCCATGTATGACCCGTTATTTTGCTGATGAAAGCCGCGCTTGCCTATCTTTCCGACAAGCGGACAAACGCGTCAAACCAGAGTCGTCGTCCGGTGGGGAGTCCCCCATGCAAAGTTTCGCAAATTTGACGGCGGATGTCGCGAATTGAACCAATAACTGCGTCCGCACGCTTGAATGGGTGGTCGAATGGTGCTTCGTTTGTTATTGGAGGCCGGACAAAAAACAAACCGGCAATGGAGGCTGACCATGAAACCAACATCGCGATTCGCCATTTCGCTCGCATTTGCCGTGTCTTTGGGCGCCAGCACAGCTTTTGCAGCGGAGCCGGAAAGCTGCGCAACGATTCGCTTTTCCGATGTAGGCTGGACCGACATTACCTCGACAACCGCCGCCGCGACGGAAGTGCTGAAAGCGCTTGGTTACGAGACCGACATCAAGGTGCTTTCGGTTCCGGTGACCTATGCTTCGCTGAGCAAGAAGGACATCGACGTTTTCCTCGGTTACTGGGATCCGTCCATGGCCGCCGACCTGAAGCCCTATCTCGACGACAAGACGGTCGAAACCGTTCGTACCAATCTCACCGGTGCGAAATACACGCTTGCCGTACCAAAATACCTTCACGACGAAGGCCTGAAGGATTTCAAGGATATAATCACTTTCAAGGACAAGCTCGGCGGCAAGATCTATGGCATCGAGCCTGGCAATGACGGTAACCGCCTGATCCTCGACATGATCTCGAAGGATGCCTACAGCCTCAAGGGTTTCGAAGTGGCGGAATCATCCGAGCAGGGCATGCTGGCGCAGGTTGCCAAACAGGTAAAAAACAAGGAGCCGATCGTCTTCCTCGCCTGGGAGCCGCATCCGATGAACAGCAATTTCGAAATTGCCTATCTCTCGGGCGGCGACGATTTCTTCGGCCCGAATTTTGGCGGCGCGACTGTCGGAACCAACGTTCGCGCCGGCTATGTGGCCGAGTGCCCGAATGTCGGAAAATTCCTGACCAATCTTGAATTCACGCTGCCCATGGAAAACGAAATCATGGGCAAGATACTCGATGACGGCGAAGATCCCGCCAAGGCGGCCACCGACTGGCTGAAAGCCAATCCGGCCATTCTCGACACCTGGATGGCTGGCGTGACCACGAAGGACGGCGGCGAAGGCCTGGCGGCGGTCAAGTCCGCCTTTGGTCTCTAACACAGGTTTATCAATAGCCCGCCGTTCGCCGGGCGATTGATGTCTGTTCTTTTTTGACCACCAGCTGAGGGGGACCAAGCAGCTTGGAATGGCTCACTGACTACAAGATCCCAGTCGGCAGAACGGCGAAGTCCGTTGTCGACTGGCTCACTGAAAATTTTGCCTGGGCCTTCGATGGCCTCGCGGCAATCATACAGGCGATGATCGACGCGTTCATGTTCGCGCTGAAGTTTCCGCCTCCCCTGATCATGGTCGTGATATTTGCCGCGATCGCCTATGCACTTCGGCGTTCCATCGCCGTTGCCATCCTGACGGCCCTCGGTTTCCTGTTCATCCTAAACCAGGGATACTGGAATCCGACAATGGAGACACTGACATTGGTGCTCTCCTCCTGCATCCTCTGCATGGGGCTGGGCGTGCCCATTGGAATCGTTGCGGCGCATCATCCGCGATTTTACGCGGTTCTGAGGCCAATCCTCGACCTGATGCAAACCCTACCAACCTTCGTCTACCTGATCCCGGCCATCGTCTTCTTCGGCATCGGCATGGTTCCAGGCCTGCTTGCAACGGCAATTTTCGTGTTGCCCGCGCCGATCCGCCTGACACATCTTGGCATTTCGTCAACGCCGCTGCACCTGATCGAGGCGGGCGAGGCCTTCGGCGCGTCCTCGCGGCAATTGCTCTGGAAAATCGAGCTGCCCTACGCCATGCCGCAGATTCTCGCCGGCTTGACGCAAACCATCATGCTGTCGCTGTCCATGGTGGTGATCGCTGCACTGGTCGGGGCCGATGGTCTGGGCGTACCGGTTGTGCGCGCGCTCAACTCCGTCAACACGGCTCTTGGCTTTGAGGCGGGGCTCGTCATCGTTGTCGTGGCCATCGTGCTTGATCGCATCTTCCGGCCGGGCAAGGAGAACTGACCATGACAGCCATCACGCTCGACAATGTCAGTATCGTCTTCGGGAAAAACCCCGCGGCGGCGCTCGCCATGGCCGATCAGGGAGCCACCCGTTCGCAAATACAGGCGAAGACAAACCTCGTGCTCGGCGTTCACAATTGCTCGCTGGAGGTTGCGGAAGGCGAAATCGTCGTCCTCATGGGTCTTTCCGGATCGGGAAAGTCCACCCTGCTCCGTGCCATCAACAATCTCAACCCGATCACGCGTGGTTCAGTAAACGTACATACCGGCGGCCGTTCTACCGACGTGGGAACGGCCGACAAGGTCGCCCTGTGCCGATTGAGAACACAGGATGTTTCCATGGTGTTCCAGCAATTCGGCCTTCTGCCCTGGCGCACGGTGGAGGAAAATGTCGGCTTCGGACTGGAGCTTGCCGGAGTCCCGGCCAAAGATCGCGTTGCTGCGGTCCGCGAACAGCTCGAACTGGTCAATCTGAAGGACTGGGCGAAACGCAAGGTCGGAGAACTTTCCGGCGGCATGCAGCAGCGTGTCGGCCTTGCCCGCGCCTTCGCCACCGGCGCGCCTATCCTGCTGATGGACGAGCCATTCTCGGCGCTCGATCCGCTGATCCGTACGCGGCTACAGGATGAGCTGCTCGGGTTGCAGGCCCGCTTGCACAAAACCATTGTCTTCGTCAGCCATGACCTCGACGAGGCCATGAAAATCGGCAATCGAATTGCCATTCTTGAAGGTGGGCGCATTATCCAGTGCGGCACGCCCCAACAGATCCTGCTCAATCCGGCCAACGAATACGTGGCGGAATTCGTGGCGCATATGAATCCGCTCGGCGTTCTTCGCGCGGGCGACATCATGGCCCCGTTCACCCGTGAAGACCTCAAGAATGCCCGGCCCTTTTCCGCCACGGCACGCCCCGAAACTCCTGTCCGGCATATCATGCAGGCCATAGCGCGAAATGCCGGCGATGTCGGTGTGGTCGACAATGGCCGCATCGTCGGCAAGGTTTCAGCCGATGATATCGTGCGTGGATTGATCAAGCACGAAAGCCCGACGAGTTCTGCCTGATAAACAAAAACCCGGACTTTTCAGCCCGGGTTTTGCTTGCCAGAACTGAAATTTCAGGCGGCTTGCGCGGTCTTCTTTTTCGCAAGACGCGCCTTGATATTCTTGACATCGGCGCGAGGCGTCGCCGCAAACAGCGTCTTGGTATAGCTGTGTTGAGGATTGGTGAACACCTCGTCACGCGTGCCATACTCGACCACTTCGCCGTAATACATCACCATCACATTGTCGGCGATGTAGCGCACCACCGACAGATCGTGGCTGATGAACACATAGGTCAGGTTGAACTCGTCCTGCAAATCCGCCAGCAGGTTCAGCACCTGCGCCTGAACTGAAAGGTCGAGCGCCGAAACCGGCTCGTCCAGTACCAGCAGGCTCGGATTGACCATCAGCGCCCGCGCAATAGCGATACGTTGCCTCTGGCCGCCTGAGAACATATGCGGATAGCGGTTGAAGTGCTCCGGCCCGAGGCCAACCTTCACCAGCATCTGCATGGCAAGTTCGCGCCGCTCCGAGGCCGTTTTGTTCGTGTTGAGCAGCAGAGGCTCCATCAGAACATCGCCGACCTTCTGGCGCGGATTGAGCGAGCCGTAGGGGTTCTGGAAGATGATCTGCACCTTGCTGCGCATCTCTTTCGTCAGCGACTGCGCGGCGATATCGATCTTGTGCCCGTCGATCAGCAGTTCGCCCGAAGTGGCCGGATCGATCAGCGTGATAATGCGGGCAAGCGTGGACTTGCCGCAACCGCTCTCGCCGACGATCGCCAGCGTCTTGCCCTTCTCGACCGAGAAGTTGACACCCTTGACGGCATGAACAGTCTTCTGCTTGCGAAAAACACCGCCGCTGACATGGTAGTCGCGAACGATGTTACGGCCTTCGAGGACAACCGCCCCTTGCGTCTGTTCTGGAGTATCAGCCATTATGCTGCTCCCGCCGTTGCCGCACCGTCATTGCCGGGCAGGTTCTTGACAAAATCCGACACCGTCGGAAGCCGGTCGCCGGTCGCATTCTCCGGCAGGGCTGAAAGCAGCGCCTTGGTATAGGGGCTTTTGGGCGACTCGAAGAGCGTCAGCACATCCGCCTCCTCCATCTTGTGTCCCTTATATTGCACGATTACGCGATCCGCCGTTTCCGCGACCACACCCATGTCATGCGTTATCATGATCAGCCCCATGCCGTGCTCGTTCTGGAGACGGATCAGCAGATCCAGAATCTGCTTCTGGATCGTCACATCGAGCGCCGTCGTTGGCTCGTCCGCGATCAACAGTTTCGGGTTGCACGCAATCGCGATGGCGATCATCACGCGCTGGCACTGGCCGCCCGACATCTGATGAGGATAGGCCGTGATCCGATCCTCCGGATCGGGAATGCCGACCGCCTTGAACAGCTCGATCGCCCTCGCCCGGCGCTTCGTCCTGTCAAGACCGAGATGCACGCGCAGCACTTCCTCGATCTGAAAGCCAACCGTGAAGCATGGGTTGAGGCTCGCCATCGGCTCCTGAAAGATCATCGAAACGTCCTTGCCGATGATTTTGCGGCGCTGCTCGGCCGCCATGGTGAGCATGTCCTTGCCGTCGAATGTCATGACATCAGCCGTGACCGTCGCGGTTTTCGGCAACAGCCCCATCACCGCGAGCATCGCAACGGATTTACCCGAACCGCTCTCACCCACGATCGCCAGCACTTCGCGCGCGTCGACATGCAGATCGATGCCGTCAACAGCCTTGAATGGCCCCGTGCTGGTATCGAAACTGACTGTCAGGTTCCTGATTTCAAGAAGAGTCATGATCAGCTCCTCTTCAGCTTGGGATCAAGCGCATCACGCAGCCCGTCGCCCATCAGGTTGATGGCGAGAACCGTGATCAGGATCGCAAGGCCGGGGAAGGTGACGACCCACCACGCACGCAGGATGAACTCACGCGCTTCGGCAAGCATCGTGCCCCACTCTGGTGTCGGCGGTTGCGCGCCCATGCCGAGGAAGCCCAAAGCAGCCGCATCCAGAATGGCGTTCGAAAAGGACAGCGTGCCCTGAACAATCAACGGCGCCACGCAGTTCGGCAGGATCGTCTTGAACATGAGACGCAGCTTGCCGGCACCGGCGACCCGTGCCGCCATCACATATTCGCGGTTTTTCTCAGCCATCACCGCAGCGCGCGTCAGGCGCGCAAAATGCGGTTGCAGCACAAGCGCGATTGCGATCATTGCATTCAGCAACCCGGGGCCGAGAATGGCGACCAGCACCAAGGCCAGCAGCAGCGACGGGAAAGCAAGGATCACGTCCATCACGCGCATGACGACCGTATCCACCCATCCGCCGAAGAAGCCGGCAATCAGGCCGATGACGATACCGCCTACCAAAGCGATTGTGACAACGACAACGCCGATGAACAGTGAATATTGCGCGCCGTAGATCAGGCGCGACAGCATATCACGACCAATTGCGTCCGTACCGAGCGGGAATGCCGCGCGTCCGCCTTCCTCCCAGAATGGCGGGACGAGCAATGCGTCACGATATTGCTGCGTTGGGTCGTGCGGAGCAATAACCCCGGCAAAAATGGCAATCAAAACCATCGCAAGAAAGACCCACAGGCCAATCACCGCGCCGCGATTCTCGCTGAAATAATACCAGAACTCCCTGAGCACTCTCATGCGCTCGTTTCCGGCGGTGTTTTTTGGTTCTGTAATCGTTACGTTCGACATAGCCGCCTCAATTGTGCCGGATACGGGGATTGATGAGGCCGTAAAGCAGGTCAACAATCAGGTTGACGATCATCACAATGGCCGCGATCAGCAGCAGACCACCCTGCACCGCAGGATAATCGCGCCTGAAGATCGAATCCACCATCCACTTGCCGATGCCGGGCCAGGAGAAGATCGTTTCTGTCAGGATCGCACCGGCCATCAGCACACCAACCTGAAGGCCGATGGTGGTGATAACCGGGATCAGCGCATTACGCAGGGCATGGATACCGACGACGCGACGCGGGGCCAAACCCTTGGCGCGGGCGGTGCGGACGTAATCCTCGCCGAGCACCTCAAGCATCGCTGAACGCGTCTGCCGCGCGATAACCGCAAGCGGGATCGTGGCAAGCACGATGGTTGGCAGGATGAGATGCGACACCGCGGAAGTGAAAGCGCCCTTCTGGTCCGAAAGCAGGCTGTCGATCAGCATGAAGCCCGTCACCTGCGGGAAATAATACAGGAGGGAAATGCGGCCCGAAACCGGCGTCCATTGCAGGGCACCGGAGAAAAAGATGATCAGCAGCAGCGCCCACCAGAAGATCGGCATCGAATAGCCGACCAGCGAAACGCCCATCAGCCCCTGATCGAACCACGACCCGCGCTTGACGGCTGCGATGACACCCGCCGGAAGGCCGATGACGATTGCGAGAATAATTGCGCAGATGGACAGTTCCGCGGTCGCCGGGAACAGTGCGAAGAATTCGGTGAGAATGGGCTTTTTGGTCACAAGAGATTGACCGAAATCGCCGTTCAGCAGGTTCCAGACATAGTCCAGATATTGTTGCCATATCGGGCGATCAAAGCCGAGCTGCGCCATGAGTTGGGCGTGGCGTTCCGGGCTGACGCCGCGCTCACCTGCCATCAGTAGAACAGGATCGCCGGGCAGAACCCGAACGAAGGCGAAGGCCACGATTGTGATGCCTATGAAGGTCGGAACCAGATAGGCGAGTTTGCTCAATATGAAGCGAAACATACAAAAAACTCCGACCGGATGCAGAGGATCACCCTACACCCGGCCGCTCGTGTTGTCAGGATTTACTCGGAAATGTCGACTTCTTCGAAGCGATAATCACCGAGCGGGCTCTGCTTGAAGCCCGTAACCTTGGCGGACATCGGAACGAAAACCGTCGAGTGAGCGATGGTGTTCCAGGGAGCCTGCTCCTTGAAGATCACCTGCGCTTCCTCATAAAGCTTCGTGCGTTCTTCCTGGCTGGTCGAGATCTTTGCCTTCTGGATCAGGTCTTCGAACGGCTGGTAGCACCACTGCGCACGATTGTTGTTGCCAACGCCAGCACAGCCGAGAAGCGTGCCCAGGAAGTTGTCCGGATCACCGTTGTCGCCGGTCCAGCCGAGGATAACAGCACCGTCGCGATCCTTATCGGACGACTTCTTGAGGTATTCACCCCATTCCATCGAGACGATTTCGGCGCTGACGCCGACCTTGGCCAGATCGGCCTGCATGAGTTCAGCCGTGCGGCGCGCATTCGGCATGTACGGACGGCTCACCGGCATGGCCCAGAGCTTCATCTTCAGATCCTTGACGCCAGCGGCCTCGAGAGCCTTCTTGGCAGCTTCCGGATCGTACTTGTCGTCCTCGATCTTGTCGTTATAGCCCCACATTGTCGGCGGGATCGGGTTCTTTGCGACCTGACCCTGGCCCTGGAACACGGCATCGATGATGGCTTGCTTGTTGACAGCCTGATTGAGAGCCTTGCGGACTTCCGGCTTATCGTAAGGCGCCTTCAGCGTGTTGTACGCGAAGTAAGCCACGTTGAGGCCAGCCTGTTCGTCAACCTTGAGGTTGGAATCGGCCTGAAGACCCTTGATGTCTGCCGGGGCAGGATAGGACATCAGATGGCATTCACCGGCCTTGAGCTTCTGCGCGCGAACGGCAGGATCGGTGGTGATTGCGAAAACCAGATCGTCGATCTTCGGACGGCCACCCCAGTAATCTTCATTTGCCTTGAAGCGGACGACAGCGTCCTTCTGATAGGCGACGAACTGGAACGGGCCTGTACCGACCGGGAACTGGTTGAGGTCTTCCTTCTTGCCGTCGGCTGCGAGCTTGTCGGTGTATTCCTTCGAAAGGATCGAAGCGAACGGCATCGCGATGTTGGCGAGGAACGGCGCTTCAGGGCGGTTGAGCACAAACTTGACTGTGTAGTCGTCAACCTTGGTGATTTCCTTGATCAGCGCGCCCATTTCCATGCTGTCGAAATACTCGTAGGTGATGCCTGCGGTATATTCGTGCCAGGGATTTTCCTTGTTGCCCATGCGATCAAAAGAGAAGATCACGTCGTCTGCGTTGAAGTCGCGGGTCGGCGTGAATTGCTCGCCTGAATGAAACTTCACGCCCTTGCGCAGCTTGAACGTGTATTCCAGGCCGTCATCGGAAACAGTCCAGCTTTCGGCCAAGCCGGGGACAACCTTGGTCGTTCCGTTCTCGAATTCGGCAAGGCGGTTGTAAACCGGATGCGCTGACGCATCAAACGTGTCGCCGCCCGTATAGGCAGCCGGATCGAAGCCTTCAGGCGAAGCCGGCGAGCAGTAGACAAAGGTCTTTGCCGACGCGGCGCCGCTCATGAGAACCACCAGCGCGGTCGCCGCGAGGAGTTTTTTATAGATTGTCATTGTGTTGCCTCCAAATACCCATTGCAAGCACCCGCCTGCAATCTGTGCTCTATCGAAGCGTTTACGCGGCTGCAATGCAAGAAAATTCATGCAGCCATGCAAATATGCTATCACTTACGTAAAGGATAGAATTAATTTCGTCCAAAGTGCCGCAGGCGCATCTTGCGATTTTGATCGCAAGCCGGCCGAAATTATCCGCACAATTTCATTTCATCACAAATTTTGGAAAGAATTGTGCGTGACAGACCCAAGTGTGGCCATCCTGTGGAAAATTCTCATCGTCCCGCGTCTCAAAAGGCCCGTGGTGACGATGCTGCCAGCCTGCTATGCGATAACGACGAAACGCGTCAGGGGAGGAAACAAGCGATGCAGATCAACGGTCAAACGGCCATCGTTACAGGCGGCGGATCGGGTCTTGGCGCCGCCACGGCGCAGGCTCTTGCAGGCAAGGGCGCGAAAGTTGCGGTATTCGACATCAATCTGGATGCTGCCGAAAAAACCGCAAAGGAAATCGGCGGCATCGCGGTGCGTTGCAACGTCAGTAGCGCTGAAGACGCTGAAAAAGCCGTCACAACAACAGAGAACCTGCTCGGGACACCACGAATTCTCGTCAACTGCGCCGGCATTGCAGATGCCGGGCGCATCGTCGGTCGCGACGGTCCGCATGATCTGGCGCTTTTCCGCCGCGTCATCGAGGTCAATCTGATCGGCTCGTTCAACCTGTTGCGGCTGGTTGGCGATCGAGCTTCGAAACTGGAGGCACTGCCGGGTGGCGAGCGCGGCATCATCATCTCGACAGCCTCGGTAGCGGCATTTGACGGGCAGATCGGACAGGCCGCCTATGCTTCATCAAAGGCTGGAATTGCCGGTCTCACACTGCCGGCGGCGCGCGAACTCGCCCGCTTCGGCATTCGCGTCATGACCATTGCGCCGGGCATTTTCGGCACACCCATGCTGCTGGCCATGCCGCAGGAGGTGCAGGATTCGCTTGCCGCCTCGATCCCCTTCCCTTCCCGCCTTGGCAAGCCGGAAGAATATGCAGCCCTCGCAGTCCACATCATCGAGAACGAGATGCTCAACGGCGAGACGATCCGCCTCGATGGCGCGATCCGCATGGCTCCCAAATAAACCCGGTCGGCCCGCATGTGCGATTTTGGCCAACTTGATGAACAAAGTATGAGGCGCTTCCTTGCAGACACTTTTGCAATGGCGGTTTTTTCAATCGTGCTTGGCGCTTTTGTCGAACTCGCCATCACAGGATTGACGCTAGAGCAAACCATCAAGATTCGCGCTGCCGCCATACCCGTATCGTTGCTGATCGGAAGGCCATACGGGGTTTACAGGGATTGGCTCTTCAACAAATTAACGGGATGGGGTCAAAATAGTTTAATGTTTAGGTTGTTTCTAGATACCTTTGCCAATCTGACGTTCCAAATTCCGCTGTATGCCATGATCTTGGCCATTAACGGAGCAGACCGGGCACAGATTTTCACCGCAGTCGGCTCCATACTTGTGATTACCGGCATTTCTGGCCGCCCATACGGAATATTTTTAAATATTTGCAGGCGGTGGTTCGGCGTCTTGATGGATTGACAACCTTATCTGCCATGAGGGTTTTTCGCAAAACTCCTGACTTTTGGTTGAAAAACATCGTCAGTTGAAATCACTTGTAAACTCGTGTCGCAAATATCGGGTGCAAAAATCCGTCTTTTGACGAGGGCTTTTGCGACTGCGTTTTGCCGATGTCATTTTTGGGTGCGCCCAAGATGACGGTCGAATATTACGGTCCCTACGCGTCACAATAGGGTCGGTTTGCCTCCATTGTGACTGGTGGACAAGGAAGCCACCCTGATGTGACAGATTCCATGTTTGTTCTTCGATTTGCTAAAAATTGCACGCTCCGGCCGACCGGGCCAAATAATCAGGCTTGGCGGGCCGCGAGAAAGGCCGACATGAAAAGCGGTGCAGCCTCCGCCACGGCGGTCAGCGAGTAGCCGCCCTCCTGCACGATGAGCGTGGGCAGCTTGAGGCCGCCCCAGATCCTGCCGATCTCGCCATAGGCGGCCGTGGTCACTTGCAGCCTCGAAAGCGGGTCGTCACGGTGTGCATCCCATCCGGCTGAAAGGACAAGCGCCTCCGCCTGTTGCGACAAGACTTCCGCAGCCAGCCTCCGGTTTGCGGCGATGAAAGCCTCATCCCCCGAGCCTTCGGCGAGCGGCAGGTTGAGATTGGCGCCTTCTCCCAGCCCCGCGCCACGCTCATCCGCATAACCGGAATAATGCGGATAATAGGCGCTCGGATCCGTATGCGTCGATCCGAAGAACACATCGCTGCGGCGATAGAAAATTGCCTGCGTGCCATCGCCATGATGTGTATCGAAGTCGGCGATGGCCACCTTGCCAAATCTTTCGCGCAGCACTTCCGCCGCGATGGCCGCATTGTTGAAGTAGCAGAAGCCGGCGGAACGATCCGCATAGGCGTGATGCCCCGGCGGGCGGCACAGCGCGAAGGCAGGTTCTCCACCGGCCTTCACGGCCTCGGCCCCCGCGACCGCCGTTTGCGCGGATGCGCAGGAAGCGCTGAACGTATCCTTCATGATGGCGCAGGACATGCCGGAAAGATACCAGCCCGCCTGTCCGAGGATACCCGTGGTTCGCGGCTTGTCACGTGTGGCAAAGTCGCTGCCCGCGCCGCGATAGGCGCTGACATTGGGCAGCACCTCCGGCCCATGGTCGGGCAAGGCCATGAAGCGATCAAACGCCGTTTCAAGAAACGCGACATAATGTTCGGCATGGACTTTCAGGATCGGACCACGACCGAAATCGTCGGGTTCCCGCCGCTCCAACCCGTGACCCGCCAGCGCGTCGATCAGAACATCCGCCCGATCCGGATTTTCAACCGGCCTGACGATCCTGCCGTTGATCATGTACTGCGCCGGTTGATGTAAAAATTGAGCATTTGAAAAGAACAGGTTCATATCAGCCTTTCTCGGACATCCATTCATGCCGGGTGCCAGCAAGCACCCGCATGATTTGCTTTCACCCGGCTTCACAATAGAGTCGCACGGAACAAGCGCGTCAATTCTTGATGATGCGTGCTTGCGGAATGTGTGCCCCTTAATTTATGAGTAGTTTACTCATGAATAGAATGGAATCGCCATGAACGAGAAAAAGGATGTGTTGCGACCGACCGATGCAGAGGCAATTCTGCTCGCAAAGGAGCTGACCCGTACGGCCCGATATGCTGTCATTGCGACACTTGAGCCGGGAACAGGCAACCCTGTGGCAACCCGGGTCGGCGTATCGACAGATATTGACGGGACGCCAACGATCCTCGTTTCGGCGCTTTCCGCGCATACGCCAGCACTTCTGGCCGACCCGCGCTGCTCGATTCTGGTCGGCGAACCCGGCAAGGGCGATCCGCTGGCCCATCCACGCGTCACCATTCATGCCCGCGCTCGCCAGATACAACGGGGAAGCGATGAACATGCCCGCATCGAACGGCGCTATATTTCGCACAATCCCAAAGCAAAGCTCTATGCCGGGCTGGGTGATTTTTCCTTCTTCCGGCTCGAGCCAAGCAACGCAAGCCTGAATGGCGGCTTTGGCAAGGCCTACGCGTTGAAAACAGAGCAATTGCTTACCCTGTCGCCCGCCAATGACGAGTTGGCCGCCGCGGAAACCGGTGCCCTTGAACACATGAACAAGGATCACCTTGAAGCCATCGATCTCTACGCCCGGTTTTACGCAGGAGCGTCGCCCGGCCGCTGGGCCATGATCGGCGTCGACGCCGATGGCATGGAGATCGCCAATGGCGATGATGTGCGCCGTATCGTTTTCGAAGCGCCTCTCACCTCCGCCAAAGATATGCACATGACTCTCGTGCGAATGGCAGGCGAAGCCCGCGCGGGACTGACCTCGGGGAAGCAACCTGCCTGATAATCAACGCGGGAAGCGGGAAAGCTCCATCGCGTTTGATGCGATTTCCCAACCAAAAGCCGGATTGGCATGGCTTGTTGGCGACGGCGCAGAGCCTTATAGGCAAGCCATGAAAAGCGCACCGTCAGATCTGGAACAGCGGGTCATCCGCATCGAAAGCGCGGATGACCCGCGCATTTCGGCCTATCGCAACATTCGTGAAAAAGATCTTGTGGGGCGCAGTGAGCGCTTCATCGCCGAAGGCAAGGTCGTCCTGAACGTGCTGTTTTCAAGCTCCGGTTTCGAAGCGGAATCCGCCCTCATTCTTGAGAATCGCCTCGCGGGGCTTGAGAACCAGCTGGGCCTTTGCCCGCCCCATGTCCCGATCTATTGCGTTTCTCGCGAAATCATGGATGAAATTGCCGGCTTCCCGATGCATCGCGGAATTCTTGCGGTCGGGCGCAGGATCGATCCCGAGACAGTGGAAAGCCTGCTCGACCAGATGCCGGATCGCGCACTCGTCACCGTACTTTGCGGCATATCAAATCACGACAATATGGGTTCGATCTTTCGCAACGCTGCCGCTTTTGAAGCCGATTGCGTGCTGCTCGACGAAACCTGCTGCGACCCGCTCTACCGCAAGGCCATACGGGTTTCCGTCGGCGCCACGCTGCAAGTGCCTTATGCCTTTGGTGGATCGATCGATGAAATTGTTTCATCGCTTTCGCAAAGGGGCTTCGAGATCGCGGCGCTCAGTCCTTTTGGTGCGCAAAGCATCTATGATGCGCAACCGCATGACCGCCTCGCGCTGCTGCTCGGCACGGAAGGCGAAGGCCTGCCGAAGCCGCTTCTTTCGCGATTGCACACAGTGCGTATACCTATGTCGACCCGGTTCGACAGCCTCAACGTCGCGACCGCGTCAGGCATCGCTCTATCGCGTTTCAGCCGTTTCCGCTGATCGGGACTGTTTGGAACCTCACGCTCCGGTTTTTACCTGGGCGGCCTTTTGCAAAATGCGAATCCGTTCCGCGAGGCTCATGATCGGCTCGCCTGTCTGCGCGTTGCGCTGAATGGTTGGCTTGTCGCTCTCCAGCAGCCTGTTGATCGGCGATTCCGGCCCTTCAAGCTGTGCCACCATCGCCACGACCTCGGCGGTGAGACTGTTCATCTGCTCACGCAGCGCGGCATCAGCTTCAGACGATGGACCCTGCCCCGCCTTGCCCAGCGCAGTCAGCTCATTCTTGAGGTTGCGATTGTCGGCCTGGATTTTCTTGAACTGCTCATCAAGCCGCTGGTAGTCCTTTTCACGCCGCATCAGCTTTTCTTCCCGATCGGTCAATGTTGTCATCATTTGCTCGAGTTTTTTCTGAACATCACCGTATCGCTTGTTCTCGGCCTTCAGGTTTTCATGGGCCAGTTTGAGTTCCGAAGCAATTTCGCGGGATTTCGCTTCTGCGTCGCGCCTGTCCTGCCGCAACTCCGACATTTGCCCCGAAAGCTTCTGCAGTTCGGCCTCCTTGGCATGAAGATCGATCTGCAATCCTTCCGCTCGGGTCGTCAGGTTGGCAAAGTGCCGCTTGAGTTGTTCGAGTTCGCCCAGGCGTTTTTCAAGGCCGAGTTCCGTCGTTCCCAAAGCTGTTTGAACCTGATGCAGTTCGGTATCGCTCGTCTTCAGCGCTGATGTCAAATCTTCGGCCATCGCCCCGAACTCGGCGATGGTCTTGTCCTTCGCCTGTCCCTGTTCCTTGAGTTTCCGTATTTCGAGCTGCTTGGCGTTAATATCGAGAAGATAGGCCGCCAGCCTGGCTTCGCGTTCTTCGAGCGACATTTCCAGCTTGCGCGTGGCCACGGCATATTCGGCGCGGAATCCATCCTTGTCGGCCTGAATCTCGGCCAGTGTTTGCGGCCCCCCCGCCTCGATCCGCCGCTGGGTCAGAACGGTTGCCCGATGCCAGATCGGCGGTGCGAGCATCAGCGCCAGGATCACGGCACACAGAAACCCGAAAAGAAAGATGAGAACGGACTGGATCACGATGAGGCTGAAACCCGGTTGAATGACCTATACTGAAGCAGAAACACCCTGACAGAAACCAGAAATTGCCACAGAGGCCGATTGTAATCCAGTCGCGTAAGGAATGTGGCAAATGAAAAGCGGGCGTTTCCGCCCGCATTTTTCAATTCTTCTGAGCACTATTGCCCCTCAGAAGGGGTTCCACGTCGGCTGCGGCGTCAGCTTCAGGTATCCGACGTTGATGCCCAGCCGCGCGCCTACGCCCGTCCGCACAGGGACCAGAAGCATATTGCCATTCTTCATCACATTGAAGCCGACACCGGCAACCACATAGGCGGATCCCGACACGCCGAGGAAACGTCCATAGACGTTCTGGACGTCATCCATGTTGTAGACAAGCATCATCACGCGGGAACCCTGACCGCCAAAATCCCAGCCGAGTGACGGCCCTTGCCAGAACATGCGGTGGTCGCCCGCGTTCTTGGTATAAAGGGACCCCTCGCCATAGGTCAGCCCGCCAATGACCGCGCCGGACCCCTCCTCGCCAAGGATATAGCCGTTCGGCAGGCCATAGCTCTCGAAGACCTTCTCGATAACGGACGCCAGCCCGCCCGAAGTCGAGCCAAAGAACCGGTGACCGGAACTGACGATCTCCTCCATCGTGAAGCCATCATTCGCCCGAGCGCCAGACGAGACTGCAAAGGTCATCAATATCGAGGTAAACAACACCGCGAGAAAGCGGGTGCGAATAGATGACAAGAATAGGGACGCCATTGTATTTCCTTCTGGCCAGTCGCTACTTTGTCCAACGCCATAGCGCGAATCTGACGTTCGCGTTCTTTTCGAATCAGCTCTATTTATGAAGCCAAATCCTATCGAAAGGATTAAGGCCGATCTGGGCATTTCGATGGCCAACGCCCTGCCGGGGTGGCGCATCGGCGCAATCGGCACTTGAATATGCATCATGTCGCGGTCCCTTGCTCATGCCAGCACCGCTCATGTATCAAAAAACCTCGATTCAACTTGATTCGCGGGCGCATCCACTGCGTCCCATCTCTTTCCGGCAGTCTGCTGTCCGGGTGAACGCAGGAGACTTTTCATGGCATTGCCCGTCACACTTTCCGCAGCCGACCTTGGCGCACTTCTTTCCAGCCGTATCTGCCACGACATCATTTCGCCGGTCGGCGCCATCAACAATGGCCTTGAACTGCTGGAGGAAGGCGGCGCGGACGAAGATGCGATGAATCTTATCAAGTCGAGCGCCCGCAGCGCTTCCGCAAGACTGCAATTTGCCCGCATTGCCTTTGGCGCGGCGGGTTCCGCCGGCGTTCAGATCGATACCGGCGATGCGCAGAACGTGGCCACCCAGTATATGCAGAATGAAAAACCGGAATTTTCATGGACAGGCAACCGCGTCCTGCTGCCGAAAAACAAGGTGAAGCTTCTGCTGAACCTCATTCTGATCGCCAATGGCGCGCTGCCGCGCGGCGGCACCTTGTCAGTCGCTCTTGAAGACGCAGAGACCGCGCCGCGTTTCGTGCTCACATCCCGGGGCCGGATGCTGCGCGTTCCGCCAAAGTTTCTCGAGCTTCACAGCGGCAACGTGCCGGAAGAACCAATCGACGCGCACTCGGTCCAGCCCTATTACACGCTCCTGATGGCACAGGAAGCGGGCATGACGATTTCCATTCATGCGACGGCTGAGGAAATCGTTTTCTCCGCAGCTTGACGACTGGAGCGCCGTGCGTCGATCTGGAC
>JBOHIW010000024.1:0-67494 GCA_050726055.1 Phyllobacterium sp.
TGTCCTCAAATCCAGGGAAAGGGGTCTCGCCATCATTGCTGGCCTCCCCACCAGCAATGATCTTGAATCACAAAACAGCCCTGCAGGGAATCCCGAAACGATTCCATGTAACGCTGACAGACTCTAATGCATGTCACGGAAAAGTGGGAACCGGTTCTCCGATAATGACATGCATAAAAACAACGGCTTAAAACGCGTCATCTGAGTCCGTTTAAATGCGACGCGCTTTAAGCTCGCGCCTCGATCTGCTCCACGATCGCATCATAGAGCAGTTGCGCCGTTGGAGACAGCGTGCGCTTGGCCAGCTTGACCAGGCCGTAGGGCTGCACATCGATTTCGAATTCAATCGGCAGAATATCGACATTGCCGCCAAGCCCTTCCTGATCGACCAGAAAACGCGCAACTTCTGTCGAAACCGGCGCAATCGCATCCGATTGGCGGACCATGATCAATGTCATCAGCAGGGACGACGTGTTCAGCACCTTTTCCGGCCACGCGATGTTGCTGGTCAGGAAAATGCGCTCGACCGTCCGGCGCAACAACGAACCGACCGGTTGGAAAACCCAGTCGAATGCTTGCAGATCCGCAAGGCCCACCCGCCTCCTGCCCATCAGCGGATGATCGCGGCGCACGATCAACGAGGCTTTTTCAATGCCGATCTCCTGAATCTCGAACGCGCCCGGATTGAGGTCGTCAGGAATGCGGGCGATGATGAAGTCGTGACGCGACGCCAGAAGCTCGTTGGCCAGAACCGTGCTTGTCTCAACCTGAATGTTCACCTGCACCCGCGGATGCAGCGCCTTGATCTTCTGGATCGCAGGAACAGCCAGTTCAACGGCAGGCGCGGTGACGGCTCCGAGAAAGACCGCACCGCCATAGCCGCTTCGCAAATCGGAAATCTCCCGATCAACCTCACGCAATTCCAGCAGGATATTGCGCGCCCGCCGCGCAAATGCCCTTCCATATTCGTTCAGCGATATGCCTCGCGGCAGCCTTTGATAGAGCGAAACGCCCAGCACCGCCTCCATTTCGCCGAGCATCCGCGAGGCAGCGGGTTGCGACATGTTGAGAACCGATGCGGCGCCGCTCACCTGTTCAAGATCGTCAAGCGCAACGATCATGCGCAAATGATTGAGCTTCAATCCGGCCCGAAGCAAATGATCGCCGTCGCCATGAAAACCCGGCATCATTTCCATCGGGATAGTCCCTTGCTTTTCAACAGGTTGCAGCCACATCGATACGACCATTTAATTCGATTTAAAAGACATATCATATTCAACATATCATCCATCGTAAATTGCATTTGACAGTTATATCAATGCCAGCCAGTTTCCAGTCGGCGAGGCAAAACATGCCCTTGCCGGGAGGAGCAGCCGTGCTTGGACGGCTATGGAGGCGATCGACAACCATCATCGGCGAAACCACGACATTCAGTGTCCGGGCGAAACGCGATGATCGCGTTGCATGGTCAACAGGGAGAGAGACGTGAAATTTTTCAAGACACTTGCGGCCGGTCTTGCAGCGGCCACTTTTGCGCTGACCACGCCAGTCATGGCACAGGACAAGGGCACCGTTGGCATCGCCATGCCAACCAAATCATCCGCACGCTGGATTGCGGATGGCGACAACATGGTCAAGCAGTTCCAGGAGGCCGGTTACGAGACCGATCTGCAATATGCGGAAGACGACATCCCGAACCAGCTGGCCCAGATTGAAAACATGGTCGTGAAGGGTGTCAAGGTTTTGGTGATCGCCTCTATCGATGGCACGACCCTTTCGACTGCGCTCCAGCAGGCCGCCGACAGCGGCATCAAGGTCATCGCCTATGACCGCCTGATCCGCGACAGCGCAAATGTCGACTACTACGCGACGTTCGACAATTTTCAGGTCGGCGTCATTCAAGCCAATTCCATTGTCGATGGTCTTGGCCTGAAGGAAAAGGACGGCCCGTTCAATATCGAACTCTTCGGCGGCTCCCCGGACGATAACAACGCGTTTTTCTTCTATGACGGCGCAATGTCCGTGCTCCAGCCCCATATCGACTCGGGCAAGCTCGTCATCCAGAGCGGCCAGACCGGCATGGATAAGGTCGGCACGCTGCGCTGGGATGGCGCTGTGGCGCAGGCGCGCATGGATAACCTGCTGAGCGCTTTCTATTCCGACAAGCGCGTCGACGCTGTTCTTTCGCCCTATGACGGGCTTTCCATCGGCATCCTGTCTTCGTTGAAAGGCGTTGGCTACGGCTCCGCCACCCAACCCATGCCGATCGTTACCGGCCAGGATGCGGAAGTGCCCTCCGTCAAATCCATTCTGGCTGGCGAGCAGTATTCGTCCGTGTTCAAGGACACCCGCGAACTGGCGCGCGTGACGGTTGGCATGGTCGATGCCCTGCTCAAGGGCACCGAGCCGGAAATCAACGACACCAAGACCTATAATAACGGCGTCAAGGTCATTCCGTCCTATCTGTTGAAGCCGGTTTCCGTCGACAAATCCAACTGGAAGCAGGTTCTGGTCGATAGCGGCTACTACACGGAAAGCCAGTTCCAGTAAGCCACGGACCGGAAACGGAGATTGCGCGCGGGCGGAAATCGGCGCGCAATCTCGTTTGAATTGCAATCGCATGAATGATGCAGAACGCTGGATTGCCGTATGAATACAATCCTTGAAATGCGGAACATCACCAAGACGTTCCCCGGCGTCGTCGCCTTGAACGATGTCAATCTGGAAGTCCGCGAAGGCGATATCCACGCCGTGGTGGGCGAGAATGGCGCTGGCAAATCAACGCTCATGAAAGTTCTAAGCGGCGTGTATCCGCACGGCAGCTATGACGGAGCGATCTATTTGGGCGGCGAAGAGCAGCGCTTCTCCGGCATCGCGGACAGCGAACGCAAGGGCATCGTCATCATTCATCAGGAATTGGCGCTGGTTCCGCTTCTCTCTATTGCGGAGAACATTTTCCTTGGCAACGAGCAGGCCAGGAACGGTCTTATCGACTGGAACCTCACCTTCGGCCGCACACAGGATTTGCTCAATCTCGTTCGGCTGAAGGAAGCGCCGGGAACACTGGTGACAAATCTGAGCGTCGGCAAGCAGCAGCTTGTCGAAATCGCGAAGGCGCTTTCAAAAAAGGTGAAGCTGCTCATCCTTGACGAGCCGACGGCCAGCCTCAACGAGACCGACAGCAATGCCCTTCTCGACCTGCTTCTGGAGTTCAAGGCACAAGGCATCGCCTCGATCCTGATCTCCCACAAGCTCAACGAGATCTCCCGCGTCGCCGACCGCATCACGGTTCTACGCGATGGTTCCACCGTCAGCACGCTGGATTGCGGCAGTGAGGAAATCAGCGAGGCGCGCATTATCCGCGACATGGTCGGCCGCTCGATGGACGACCGGTTTCCAGCGCGCGAGCCTAAAATCGGCGATGTTATTTTCGAGGTCAAGAACTGGAATGTCCATCACCAGAACCATGCCGACCGATTGTTCATCAAGAACGCCAGCATCAACGCGCGACGGGGTGAAATCGTCGGCATAGCAGGATTGATGGGATCGGGCCGCACCGAGCTTGCCATGAGTATTTTCGGGCGCTCCTATGGCCAGAATATTTCGGGCGAAGTCTATCTGCATGGCAAGCTGATCGACGTCAGCACCATAGGCAAGGCCGTCAGGAACGGGATTGCCTACGCCACCGAGGATCGCAAGCAATATGGCCTCGTTCTGATCAATCATATTCGGGACAACATCACGCTGGCGAACCTGCCGGGCGTTTCCAGAAACACGGTGATCGACCCAAATCTCGAACTTGAGGTCGCGCTCGACTATCGCGGCAAGCTGAACATCAAATCATCGACAGTGTTTCAGGAAACGGTCAATCTTTCCGGCGGCAACCAGCAGAAAGTCGTGCTGAGCAAATGGCTCTTCGCCGGACCGGAAGTGCTGATCCTCGACGAGCCGACGCGCGGCATCGATGTCGGCGCGAAGTATGAAATCTACACGATCATCAACCAGCTTGCAGACGAAGGCAAAGCCGTCATCATGATATCGTCGGAAATGCCGGAGCTTCTTGGCATGTGCGACCGCGTTTACGTGATGAACGAGGGCAGGATCGTCGGAGAGCTGTCAGGCGCGGATGTTTCGCAGGAAAGCATCATGCGCACCATAATTCAGTCCGGGGGACACTAGAATGACCGATGCAATCGACAGAAACCCGCCTCTCCCGCGCAAGGCGTCGCCCCTGGACTTTCTGCGCACCCATATGCGGGAATATGGCATTCTGCTCGCGCTCATCCTGATCATGGCTTTCTTCCAGATCATGACAGACGGCATCCTGCTGCGCCCGCTCAACCTGACCAACCTCATCCTGCAAAACAGCTATATCATCATCATGGCGATCGGGATGCTGCTCGTCATCGTCTCCGGCCATATCGACCTGTCGGTCGGCTCCGTGGTCGGCTTCATCGGCGCCTTGGCGGCCGTCATGATCGTCCAGTACGACATCCATTATATCCTGGCGGGCATTCTCTGCCTGATCGTCGGCGGCGCCATCGGCGCGGCGCAGGGCTACTGGATCGCCTATTGGAAAATCCCCTCCTTCATCGTTACCCTCGCCGGAATGCTGGTGTTCAAGGGGCTGACGCTCTGGCTTCTGGCGGGGCAATCGGTCGGCCCTTTTCCCGTTGCGTTCCAGCGGTTGAGTTCGGGCTTCATTCCGGACCTGACAGGCGTCGGCCGTCCCCATGTCACCACCCTCATACTGGGCGTTCTCACCGCGGCGCTCTTCGTCTACATCAATTATCGAAGCCGCCTCAAAAAGCAGAAAATCGCCTTTATCGACGAGCCTTTCGGCTTCTTCCTGCTCAAGAACGGCATATTCGCCTTCGCCATCATCTACCTGTCCTATCTGCTCGCGACCTATAACGGCATGCCGAACGTCCTGATCATCATGGCGCTGCTGATCTGCCTCTATACGTTCGTCACCTCGCGCACCACGATCGGGCGGCGCATCTATGCCATCGGCGGCAACGAAAAGGCGGCCCGCCTTTCCGGCATCAATACGGAGCGGCTGGTCTTCCTCACCTTCGTCAATATGGGCATGCTGGCCGCACTCGCCGGTCTGGTCTTCGCCGCGCGCCTCAACACCGCAACACCAAAGGCAGGCGTCGGTTTCGAGCTGGATGTCATCGCCGCAGTCTTCATCGGCGGCGCGTCGATGTCCGGCGGCGTCGGCAAGATCACCGGCGCCGTTATCGGCGCTTTCATCATGGGCGTGATGAACAACGGCATGTCGATCCTGTCCATAGGCATCGACTGGCAGCAATGCATCAAGGGCCTCGTGCTTCTCGCCGCTGTCATCTTCGATGTCTACAACAAGAACAAGGCGTGATGCGCGAAGGCAAGCCTCTATGCTGAACAATCCCAAGGCGGACATATTTTGCGACATTCCTTGCGCGCTCGGCGAAGGGCCGGGCTATGACCCGTCGACGCAGACCGTCTGGTGGTTTGATATTCTGGCCGGAAAACTGCTGGAGAAAGCCTATCCCGACGGTGTTGCGAGAGTTCATGACCTCGGCGTCATGGCCAGCGCGATGGCAATCATCGACGCCGAACGGCAACTGCTCGTAACGGAACGGGGCCTCCTCGTTCGCAACCGTAAAACCGGACGATTGACCGATCATCTTCCCATCGAAGCGGATAATCCTCGCACCCGGTCCAACGACGCGCGCGTGCACCCTTCAGGCGCCTTCTGGATTGGAACAATGGGCAAGAAGGCCGAACAGGGTGCGGGGTCAATCTATTGGTATCGCGGGGGGGAGTTGCGCCTACTCTATCCCGATATCACCATAACCAACTCGATATGCTTTTCGCCCGACGGTTGCGTCGCCTATTTTGCCGATACGGACAAAAACATCGTCTGGCGCGTCGATACGGATCCCGAAAAGGGCCTGCCAACTTCTACACCAGCCATTTTCCTTGAGCATCGCGGCATCGGCGGTGTCGATGGCTCCGTGGTCGACCGGGATGGCAATCTCTGGAATGCGCGCTGGGGTGCGGGTAGCGTCGACTGCTATTCACCGGAGGGAAAACATGTTCGATCCGTTGCGGTCCCGGCAACACAGGCATCATGTCCCGCCTTTGTCGGCCCGAACGGCAATCGCCTTGCCGTCACTTCGGCGCGCGAGGGCCTCACCACAAAGGCACTTGCCGAAACCCCTCTGGCCGGACAGACCTTTCTGATCGACCTGCCCGTAAAAGGCCGCTTCGACCCGCCGGTTCGCCTATAAGCCGACCCTTTCCAGCATGCGGGCGGCGCTTTCCTCGTCGGTAATGAAGACGGTGGGCCTGAGCAATTTCATTGCGCCCAGCAACGCCTCGATCTTCTCCGACCCGCCGGACGTGAGAACACGCACCGGCGCTTTCTGCAAACTTTCAATACTGACCGACATCACCCGCTCGTGGATGGGGTGGTCGATCACCTCCCCATCCTTATTGTAGAAGTGAAACAACACGTCTCCAACAGCGCCACCCTCAATCAGCGAACGCTTCTGCTGCTCATCGATCAGGCCAACGCGGTAGGACGTGCTGCTTGCCGTTTCGACGCCGCCGATACTCAGGAGCACGAGATCAAGATCGTCCGCCATTTCGAACACGTCTTTCAAACCGCAGCGCTCGATCAGCGCCGTGCGGGTCTCCTTGCTGTCAACGAGCGCAGGCGCGGGAATAAGATAGCCTTCACCCTGAAATATCTGCGCGAACTGCCAGGCAAACTCGGGCGGATTGGACCGGCGAGGCTGGGCAATGCCACCCAGCAGCGAGATGACCTTCAGGTCATTCAGCGCGCGCGCGCCGATGTGCTGCAGCGTGCTCGACAGGGTTCGTCCCCAGCCGACGCCTACCCGCATCCCGTGCTGCACGGTCTCGGAGAGATAGGCCCCCGTGGCGGCGCTGATGGGAATGATCGGGTCGGTATCGGCCGTTGACAGCGGCGCAACAATGGCGCGCTGCAAATTGAACGTCTTCTCCAGCTCGCGTTCCAGCGCAATCAGGCCCGCGAGCTTGCCCTCGATGGTGATCTTGACTTCATTGCGGGCCCTTGCCTCCGCCAGTAGCCGTACGATGGTCACGCGGCCGACGCCGAGCACTTCCGCAATATCGTTTTGCGTCATCTGCTCGACGTAATACATCCACGCTGCGCGGGTTCTCAGGCGGCTTGTCTTGTTTTCACTGGCGACGCCTTCCGAGCCCACGACCATTTCAACCGGGCTCAGTTGCTCCTTCGTCTTCCTGCTGCCGTTCTTCAACTGATTCCCCCGCTTATTTGACTTGCCCTCGAAGCATTCCGTCGGAACCTATTGCTTTTCAACCCGGAGAGAAACAATAATCGGAGAATGGCGAGACACGCCTTTGAACCAATACACCGTGAACTCGGGGTTACAGATCATGATTCGAGACATTTCGGACGACATCGCTGTCAATCTGAAGGACCGCCTGCGCGATTTCCGCTATGTGATCAGGCGCAACCGGCACGATAGCATGCTCGATGACAGACCGGCGACACTCCGGGACACACCGTTTCAGAATCGCGGGTTTGATGCGCCTGAACTGTTTCTCGGGCGAGCAGCCAGCCTTGTCGACACCGCTTTGACGGCAGCAGAAACCATTTCGCTTTCCATCATTTCCGGCAACCCGGCTGTTCATCAGGGCACGCCGGAAGTGCAGGGCCTTTCCGTCTATTTTGCCGATGGCCACGAAGGGCAACGCATATTCCATCGGGATATGTACTATCTGACGAAGGAAATCCTGCGTCGGAACCGTGCCGATAACATGCTGATCCATGAAGCGGCCTTCACCGCTATTCACGCCAGCATGAAACGCGATAGCGGCCCACTCGTCGCCGATGCGCTTCGCCCGTCAACGGACGAAGTGAAGATCCGCGCAACCGCCACCGCGTGCGCCGCCCTGATGTCGGAGATGGTGAAGCAACACCCGATCCGCTTCTTCGATACGCGCGCGACCGTCGAAGTCACTGCTGACGATCAGCGGCGCAAGATCGAGATCATCGGCTTCGCCGCGATCTGCCTTGCCTGCGGCCTAGCGACGGCCAAGGCAGCCGACATGGAAGGCGAGAGCAATCTGGAAAGCGCCCTCCTCGCCGTCGAGGCGCGCGCGGAGCGCATCGCAAAAGCTTTCGACGCCAAGGCTTCCGGCGAACTGAGCGATCTGTTTGAAACGCTGATCACCCACCTGCCATAGTGGGCGGCTGTTCTAGATCATCGATCTGATTGAACCAGATCGATGCTCTAACCTTTTGATTTAACGCGCATCTTATCCGAAAACCGTTTCACACTTTTCGGGGTGCGCTCTCGCCCAGTTCAGCAATGAGTTTCTTGGCGCGTTGAATGGAGGCGGGACTCATGCTGAGTTCCGTCAGGCCCATCTGGATGAATTCGGGGATGAGATCGGGCCGCGCGGCAGCCTCGCCGCACATGCCAACCATGATGCCCGCATCCACCGCCGCTTTGGCCGTCATTTCGATGGCGCTCATGACAGCGGGATGAGAAACATCGTTCAGTTTAGCGACCGTCGGGTTCAGCCGGTCCGCCGCCATGACATATTGCGTCAGATCATTGGTGCCAATTGAGAAAAATGCCACTTCCTGCGCCAACTGGCGGGCCGTGAAAACAGCGGCGGGTGTTTCGATCATCACGCCAAGATCGAATTCCTTGAATGCCTGTCCCTCCGCCTGAAGCTCTGAGATGCACGCGGCGATCAGCGCCTTTGTCGCCCTCACCTCACCCACATCGGAAACCATCGGCAGCATGACCTTCATGTTTCCATGAACGGCAGCGCGCAGCAAGGCGCGGAGTTGCGGCTTGAAGATGTCCGGGCGGTCGAGGCACATCCGGATGCCGCGCCAACCGAGGAACGGATTTTCCTCGTCCGGAAACTCGATGCCGGAGATCGGCTTGTCGCCGCCAATATCAAGCGTGCGGACGATCACGGAATAGGGCGAGAAAGCATGTGCCAGTGCCGCATAGGTTTCCGTCTGCATGTCTTCGGAGGGCAGATGCATATGCTTCATGAAAAGCAGTTCTGTCCGGAACAGCCCGACGCCCATGGCGCCCGCTTCCTGCGCGGCTTCGATCTCCTCCAGCGCCCCGAGATTGGCTGTAACCTCGATGATCGTGCCATCCGCACGGCGTGGCACGATATCGCGATAGGCTTTCAAGGCTTGCTTTTCCATCGCAGCCGCAGCGACGCGCGAGCGGTATTCGGACGAAACCACGGGGTCGGGATCGGCGACGACCAGTCCCTTGCTCCCGTCGATGGCAATCGTCCCCGTTTGCTTCAGGCCGAGCACCGCCTCGCCCAGTCCGAGAACCGCGGGAATGCCATGCGTGCGGGCGATAATCGCGACATGCGAGGTCGCGCCGCCATGGCCGCAAACGACACCCGCAATATTCTTCAGGGGCGCCCGCGCCAGATCCCACGCGCCAATATCCTCGGCAATGAGAATCGATCCGACCGGTATCGCTTCAAGATTGACGTCCTCACGGCCAAGCAGCGCAAGACAGATCTGACGCCCCACCGCATGAACATCATCAGCGCGTGCATTCAGGTATGGATCGTCGATTTCGGAAAATTGCCGGGCGACCTTCCCCGCAGCGCCAAGGGTTGCGGAAATCGCATCCATGCCGCCGCGAACAAGCCCTGTTGCCTCGTCAAGCAACATGTCGTCGGCAGCAATATCCTTGAGCGCGGCCACGATGCCACGGTCGCTCTCCGCCAGGTTGTTCGCCGACAGCGCCGTCTCCATCCGCTTCTGCACCATGGCTACGGCACCGTGGAACCGGAGCACCTCGTTCTCGATCTCGGAAGCGTCGACCATACCCGTTTCGGCCCGTATCTCTGCCGGAAAGAACGCATAGGCGGGGCCGATGGCGACGCCCTCACTGGCGGCAACGCCCTTGAGATGACCGGAGGGAAACTTCTCCGCATCCACCTCTTTCGACACATCATTGTCTGCGCCAGTCACCGCAGCGGGTTCCGGTTGATCGTCCGCCAGGCCCGAACGCGGATTTTCCAGATAGCCGATAAGCGCTTCGAGCGCCTCGATCGCGTCGGCTCCGTCTGCACGAACGGTCACCTCGTCGTTTTCCTTGACGGCAAGTAGCATGAGCTTGACCGAGCTTTTCGCGCTGACGCTCTTCCCGCCCTTGGCGATTTCGATCTCGGATTCGAAACCTTTCGCGAGTTTGACAAAACGGGTCGCTGGGCGGGCATGCAGCCCCTCATGCACCCGGACGATTGTCGAGCGTTCCATACTTACCTGCCTTAAATCTCTTCCAGCTTTTTCAGGCGCCGATTGCGATCGTCGCGCCCATCTTCAGCTCGCCAACGAGCAATCCGGTATCGACCTCGGCAGCGCATATCTCGCCCGGGCGATCCGTATCCGTTGCGCCGTTGAAGGAGATGACCACATGGCCGATATCGAGAACTTTTTGCCAGGCCGACGCGCCGACCGCCGTGATTTCGGCGTTGAGCGCCCCGATCCTTATCTTCATTCCAACGGTGGGAGCCGCCGCGCTCGGCCCGTCCTCGACAGCGTGGAGAACGGATACTTCAGCAAGTTCAGGCGGGGAACCGTCAGCAAAAAGGATGACGATGCCGGCCTCTGCAAGATCCGCCACTTCAGGACCAATTGCGGTCACCCGCGTTTTGAGAAGTACTGACATGTGTGGCGAACCTTTCTTTTTGAATGCGTCTTTTTTGAGCGCATCCCGAAAAGTGTGAAACGGTTTTCGGGTAAGATGCGCGTTAAATCAAAAGGCTAGAGTGTCGATCTGATTCAATCAGATCGACACTCTAAAGAACGAACAGGCTGAACAGCCATGCGATGAGAACCGAAACCGGACCCATGATCTGACGGCTGATCAGAACCGCCGGGACGCCGATTTCGATGGTTTTTGGCTTGGCTTCGCCGAGCGCCAGACCGACCGGCACGAAGTCACAACCCACCTGCGTATTGTAGGCGAACAGCGCGGGGAGAGCCATGGCCGGTGAAATGGTTCCGTTTGCGATTTGCGGGCCAATGATGGCAACGCCAATCACCTGCGCGATCACAGCCCCCGGCCCAAGAACCGGAGAGAGGAAGGGCAGGCCGCAGATCGCCGACAGGACCAGCAGGCCCACGATATTGTTGGCAAGCGGACCAAGCGGCTGGGCCAGAACATCGCCAATGCCGGTATAAAGGATAAAGCCGATCAGCATCGTTACGAACGCCATGAATGGCAAAACGTTGCGGATGACCTGATCGATGGTGCGACGTCCGGCATTGAAGAAAATGCCGACAATCCGTCCCATCACCCGGCCGATGCTGCTGATGAGGCCGATAAGCCCGCCTTCGCTTGGCAGATCGGCCGCGGCGGGAGCGGCAGTCGACGCGGATTGGCTTACAGCTTCCGCCGAAACCGGAGCCGACGCGGCATCCGCATTCTGGATATTCTCAGCCTTCACGCCAGACACATAAATATCTTCGGTGATGAATTGCGCCAACGGGCCCGACTGTCCGACAGGCGTGACGTTGACGGTCGGAATGCGCTTGCGCGGATAGACGCCGCAACGCGCCGTACCGCCGCAATCCACCACGACCACAGCCATTTCGCTTTCGATCGGCGGCGCCTTGAACCCGTCAACGGCTTCGGCGCCGGTCAAATCCGCGATGCGCCTTGCAATCGGATGAATGCCGCCGCCCGTCACCGAAACGACCTTGCTGCGCTGTTCCGTCGGCTGGATGGTCAGCGGCCCACCCCAACCACCGGAGCCCTTGGAGATTTTGACTGCCTTGTATGATTTTGCCATGTGTTCCTCCCGCCCCGATCAGAGTTCGATGCCCTGACGGCGTGCCATGATGGCGGTGATCCGTTCTGTCAGCATGCCTTTGAGCAAGATGACGATCAGGCCGACGATCGCGTACCAGATTGCGACAGTGATGTGATAGCCACCGGGCACAGCGCCATTTTTCTCAAGTTCGAGAAGCGCGACGAGAATGCCGCCCCAGACGAAATATTCACCGGGATTGATATGGGGAAAAAGGCCAAGCGGTGGATGCACGTAGGACACGGCCGCATCGTAGAAAGCGGGCTTGTGCTTTTCTTCGAGGAACGACCCGAAGGTATAAGCCATCGGGTTGGTCAGGAAAAACACGGACAGCAACGGCAAAACCGTATAGCGGGTCAGGGCGACCCTGCCAGCCCCACGCGCAAGACCATGCACGCGTTCCTCGCCCACCAGTTCCGTGATGGCGTAGAAAGCGGTCATCAGAACGACAAGCGTCGGAATGATGCCGGTCACGAAACCTGCAAAAACCTCGCCGCCCTTCTGGAAAATGCCGATGAAATATTTGCCGATGGCCGTCAGCCAGCCCAGTTGTTCCTCCTGCTGCACGTTTTGCAGCTTTTCCCGAAACTCATCGACCGTGATACCGCCGCCATTGGCCTGCGCCAGCGTGATCAGGTCGTTGCCGGCATGTTCGACGGCAAGTTTGCCGTGAAGCGCCGCATCAGACACCATCGATCCTGCGATATGCAGGTTCTGCATGGTTACGTCGGCGTGTTGCGCCAACATCGTCATGATAGACATGTTCCCTCCTTGATGATTGCCCGCGTCGCGCCGGCACCCACTCCCTATGCTCCTGCACTCTTTAAACCGGTCAGGCCGGGCTTTGCCGGCTCCAGCCGCATGCGGTCGATCTGCTCCACCGCCCGCTTCACGGCCTCGGTCACTCCCGCCTGCCCCTCCCCTGCAATCGAGGGATCGGACCGCATCTGATCGAGGGGTTGTCCCTCGAATCCTTCACGTCTTTTGAACTGGGCGAAAACGGTGCGCCCGCTCATTTCCAGAAACCGGCGGACCACCAGATCATGATCGACGACAATAAGGACGATGACGCCCTTTCCGAAGCGACCACGAACATGACCCGCCCCGACATAGCCGTCGCCATACTTCGACGTGATCCCTTTCATCACATCGGCGTAATGACGCATCTGATACCAGACACCAAGCGACTGAAAAGCCCAAAGCAACGCCAGGGCCAACAACGCCCATTGCCAGATTGCCATTCGCGACCTCCTCCCGACTGCCCGCAAAACGCCGGTCAGACGCTTTCTTCTCCTGGGCATCACAGAACATTTGTTTTTTCAAAAGTCAATATGTATGATTTTCGTCACAGACTTCGACCAATTGAATCCTGACTTTTGCGCAAGATTCGCCTATGGTCATACCAAGTTACACCGAAACGGAGACCGGACGGAATATGGATCTGCTTCTTAAAGACGAAATGGCAACGGTTCCTGATCTGCGGCACAGGCTGCGGCAGTTGCGCTGGTTCCGGGCGACATTCCGTAAACATGCAGACCTGTTGACGCAACTCTATGGCGTGCGCTTTGACATCGACGAGCAAAAACTGACCAGTGCGTTCCTGAACTGGATCGAGATCGTCAACCAGAACAAGCGATTTGCCCGTGTTGACCGCAAGGACTTCATCGTCTTCGCAGCCGGTCTGGTTCTTCGCGAACTCTTCAAGGAAGCACCGGTCAAGGCGCTCAACAAGCCGAAGGAAGCAGAAGGCGACGCCTTCCGCCTTACCGAAATCATCAGTTTCTGGCCCGAAGGCTTTCTCTATACCAACTACTGCATATGCGCGATTGCAGCAGTGCAGGAGCAGGAATTCGGCGTCGCGCCAACAATCGACCAATGCGCGGATGATTTGCGGACATGGTGGTCCTATAAGGAAAACGTGTCGGAAATGCCCGGCTATGCCGTTGCTTTTCTCGACCAGTTTCTCGGCCACGAACCCAACTGGGTTATGCCGGATCTGGCATCGGCAAGGGCAGCAGTCAGGCGTGCGCTTGGCCCAACCAGTCCGGCAAAGGCCATCCGGGATATCTGATCCAGAATCTTTAACGAACGGCTCTGGCAACCTCGTTTATGATCCCGACGACGGCTTCGCGTTGCTCGATTTGCGGCATGTGTCCGCAAGTCGGGAAAATATGAACGCCGACCGTACCCGGCAAGCCATGTGCATGGCCAACCGGAATGACCCTGTCTTCCGCACCGAAGATCAAACGAAGCGGGATCGACAGGGGCGCAAGGCTTCCCCTGACATCGAAGACCTGCGTGCCATCGGTGAAGAAACGATCGGTAATTGAGGCCTGCGCCGCCCGCAGTTCCCGGTCGGCGGCTTGGGCCAATGTCGCATTGATAAAGGGCCGCGACAGTACCGCCTCATCAGAAACGAGTTGCCGTAGCCAAGGCATCAGGCTCTGTTCGCTTTGCGCGCGCACAAACCCGCTGAGAAACGCGCCATTGATATCCGGCCCAAGACCGGCCGACGAGATCAGAACCAGCGAGCGAATGTCCGCGACGCCGCGAGCGGCAATCGTCGCCGCGACAGCTCCGCCCAGCGAGTGGCCGACCAGCACGCAACCGGCAACCCCAAAAGCGGCAAGCGTTTCTTCGACGAGCACAGCAATCGCGTCGAGATCCTCCGGTATCACCAGCGACGAGCCGCCATGCCCCGGCAGATCGAGAGCCAGAACCGGATTGGCCAGGCTCGCGCCCGCGAGCATCATGCGCCAGCTGTTCAGATCCGCACCGAAACCATGAATGAGCACCAGCGGCACGCTTGCGCCATCGCCTTGCCGGAGCCAGACAGCATTGAGCGGAGCCTCTCCGTTCGCCAATGCGGCTTTCGCAGCGGCGCGCGGCTCGGCACCGGCCAGACTTGCCTCGATATCCGTTTTCTGAATCCTGCCTTTCGGACCGGAGCCTTTCAGCGTCGAGAGATCAATTCCCGCATCACGCGCCAGACGACGCGCCAAAGGCGTGGCGCGAACGCCTTCTCGCTCAACGGTGACCGGCGGCGCATCCTGGAAAGATGCCACCTCTTCCTTCGCGACCAGAGTTGAAGGAGCTATTTCCGTCTTCGCAGCAACAGCTTCAACGGGCGCACTCACGCCCTTGCGCTCTTCGCCCTCGGCATAAATCCAGGCAACCGCCTGCCCCACTGGCACGACTGCGCCTTCGAGCGCCGAAACATCGCCAAGAATGCCGGAAGCTGGCGAATCCACTTCCATTGCGGCCTTGTCTGTCTCGATTTCGAACAGAAGCTGGCCCTTCGTGACAGCGTCGCCATCCTTGGCATACCAGCGCGAAATCTGGCCGGTCTCCATATCCATATCGACCTTGGGAAGAATGACTTCGACAGCCATGGTCAGCGGGCCCCTTTTGCAAGATCGCGGGCGCTTTTGAGAATGTCGGGCACCTGCGGCACCGTCGCGCGTTCCAGGTCGGGATTGTAGGGGATGGGCGTTTCAGCACCGCCAAGACGAACGATGGGCGCATCCAGATAGTCGAAAGCCTCGCTTTCAGCGATGATGGCCGAGATTTCCGCGCCGATACCCAGCGTTTTGACCGCCTCATAGACGCAAAACAGCTTGGACGTCTTCTTCACACTGGCGATGATCGTGTCGCGGTCAATGGGACGAATAGTCCGCAGGTCGATCACTTCGACATCGATGCCTTCCTTGGCCAGTTCAGCCGCAGCTTCCAATGCCTTGTGCACCATGATCGCGGTCGCGACGATGGTGAGATCGGTGCCTTCGCGAACCACCTCCGCCTTGCCGATCGGCACGGTGTAATAGCCTTCGGGAACTGGTCCCTTCATTTTGTAGAGCAGCTTGTGCTCGAAGATCATGACCGGATCGGGATCTTCTACCGCCGCAAGCAGCATGCCTTTGACGTCATGCGGCGTGGACGGCTGAACAACCTTCAGGCCTGGAACATGGCCAAGCCAGGCTTCGAGGCTCTGGCTGTGCTGGGCGGCGGCACCCGTGCCGGAACCCGCCGGAAAGCGCATGACCAGCGGCACCGAAACAGCGCCGCCAAGCATGTAGCGGATTTTCGCCGCCTGATTGACGATCTGTTCCATCGCCAGCGCGGCAAAGTCGGAAAACTGGAATTCAAAAATCGGGCGCATACCCGTCAGCGCCGCGCCGACGGCGACACCAGCACCACCCAGTTCGGAGATCGGCGTATCCATCACGCGATCCTCACCGAACCGATGCACGAGATCGCCGGTCACCTGAAAAGCGCCGCCGTAGACGCCAATATCCTCGCCCATGAGGAAAACGCGGTCGTCGCGCTCCATGGCGATGGCCATGGCTTCCTGAATGGCTTGCGAATAGCTCAATTCACGGATCATCGTGTCTATTTCCAGTCTCAGTCCGTGTAAACGTCGCGGGTCAGATTGTTCAGATCGGGGGATGGGCTGCTCTTGGCGAACTCGATCGCATCGGCGATTTCCGTTTCGACATCGGCACGGATCGCCGCGATCTCTGCGTCAGTGATGAAGCCATAATTCTTCATCTCAGCTTCAAACAGTGCGATCGGATCGCGATTGGTCGCCCAGTTCTCGATCTCATCCTTGGTGCGATAGCGGTTGCGGTCGCTCTTTGAATGACCACGAATACGATAGGTCTTGTTTTCGATCAGCGTCGGCCCTTCGCCGCGCCGCGCCCGCTCGATCGCTTCATGTGCGGCTTCCGCTACGTCCGAGAGATTGTTCCCGTCCACGACAATGCCCGGCATATTGTAGGCGGCAGCGCGATCCGCGACGTTCTCCACAGCCGTCGAACGCTTCGTGGAGGTCGACATTCCATAACCATTGTTTTCGCAAACAAACACGACCGGCAACTTCCAGACCGCCGCCATATTCAGAGCTTCGTGGAACGCGCCTTCATTGTTTGCGCCGTCGCCGAAAAACGACACGACAACCTTGCCGTTTTTCTGTTTCTTGGCGGACAGCGCAGCGCCGACAGCAATGGGAATGCCGCCGCCGACAATGCCGTTCGCGCCCAGATTGCCCTTGGAAACGTCCGCGATATGCATCGAGCCGCCGCGGCCCTTGCAGTAACCGGTTTCCTTGCCGAAAAATTCGGCGAACATCCGCCCGACATCTGCGTCCTTGGCAATGCAGTGGCCGTGGCCGCGATGGGTCGAACCGATCATGTCATCCTCGGCCAGCGGAAGGCAGACGCCCATGGCGCTTGCTTCCTGACCGATGGAGAGATGCATGGTCCCATGAATGAGACCACGCGTGTAGCTTTCTTCCGCCCCCTCCTCGAACCGGCGGATGAGATACATCTTGCGTAGCGCTTCCTTCAGCTTCTCCGGCGAGTATTGCCGGAAAGCAAAAGGCAGATTCCGGCGATCTCCATGCACCTCACTATCCGAACTGGCCGTCTTGACCTGGGGCATCCAAATCTACTCCTAGCTGCCGTAAACGAGTTTATCCTGCCGCGTGCGCAGTTCGGCGATCTTCGAGCCGGGCGCGACGGCGGCGTTGGCATAGGTGATCAGCTCACCCTTCCTGATCGGCGCGGCAACCGTGCCGCCCTGAAGCAAGCCGCAGGGAATAGCCTTGGCCGCACGCGCTTCCGGAACCGTCATGATCCATGCGCGGTAGCAATACTCGCCAATCGCATCGAGCTTTTCACCGGGCTGCATGTCTTTCTTTGCGACCGCGCAGACTTCTGCCACCGGCTTGGACAGCGGAACCATGTCCGCCTTGCCGTAGAGCACGACGCGCGCGCAGGTGAGCGGCACTTCAAGCGACGTCAGGTGATAGGGGCGATGGAAGGTGAAATACGGGCCTTTGCCCATTTTCAGGTCTTCCATGCGCTCCGAAATGCGCGGATGGGACATATCGGCAATGACGAACACGCCCGGAGCCACGCCCTTGCCGATGGAGTAGTCGACAACGCCAACCTTCGACAGAACACCGCCATCTTTTTGCGGAATCAGCACCTTGTTGAGCTGGTCAAGCGTTGCAGCGGGGCCATGCATGCCCGGTTTGTCGGGCACCAGTCCGGTCGCGTTGGCGATAGCCGCCATCTCGACCATCGTCTTCGAACCGTCGACGAATTCGACAAGCATGCGCACGTTCATATTGCGGCGTGACGCTTCTTCCTCGTAATCGTCCGGAATAGCATCGATATTGAGCGGATTGTTCTTGCCCTTGCCGGCTGCAACAATCGGATGCCCCATTGCCGTTACGAACTCGATGAGTTCCATGCAGGAGGACGGCTCGTCGCCCGCACCAAGCGAATAGGTGACGCCGAGGCGTTCAGCTTCCGATTTCAGATAAGCGCCGATCGTGACGTCGGCCTCGACATTCATCATGACGAGATGCTTGCCATGCTCCATGGCCCGCAACCCGATTTCCGCGCCCACCGCCGGAACACCCGTCGCGTCGATGACAACGTCGATCAGGTCGTTTTCAAGAATCAGGTTGGCATTGTCGGTGACGGCGATCTTGTGGCTTTCCATCGCGCTGGTCAGATCGGCGGCGTTGGAAACTTCCTTGCCATGCCCCTTTTCCTGAAAGGCGATATCGACGGCTTTCAGCGCATTGGGAACGCGCAATTCGGAAATGGCGCCGATCTCGATGCCCGGCATATGCGCGACACGGGTAACGATATCCGTTCCCATCTCGCCGGAACCGATCAACCCGATGCGGATCGGCTTGCCCGTGTCCGCACGAGCCTGCATGTCTCGGGCAAGTCCCGTCAGCGCAACATTCGTCGTCATAATTCCTCCTGGGAGCACCTCGGCGCTCGTTCCTGAGTTAATCGGGTATTGAACATTTGTATTTATGTCAATACCTGTGTTCACAATGCTTGGATTATGCCTTGAAAAAAGCATATATCCGGGTGATCGGGTGAAGAGTGTCACACAGGTGAAACTCTACGCGACCAATAAGGCATTTTAGACAGGTTGGCGTGCCGGTATATGGGACGCGGGCAAATAACTTTTAAAACTCTCGAAGCGGCGTCAGCCGGTCGAGATGAAACACGGCAGAAGCAGGCAGATGAGCAATAAAGGGCGCAATTTCAAACTGGTTATCTTCGATTGCGATGGCGTTCTGGTGGACAGCGAGCCGCTTGCCGCCGAGGCCTATCACAATGTCTATGCCGCTCAGGGCATGCCCATTCCCGATGGCACGGTCGCCCAATGCGTCGGCATGAAACAGGCCGACATTATCAAAAAGATCGCCGATCTGACCGGACACATGCTGCCCGCGGAAGGCGAAGCGCGGCTTTGGCCGGAAACCAGGACGTTGTTTACCCGGCATCTTCAGCCAACGCGGGAAATCACCGGTTTTCTTGAGCAACTTTCGCTGCCACGATGCGTCGCTTCATCATCGTCTCTGGAGCGCATCCACCACAGCCTTGCTGTCACACGGCTCAATCCATTCTTCGGGAAAGACATTTTCTCGTCCTCCATGGTCAAGCACGGCAAGCCGGCGCCGGATCTCTTCCTTCACGCGGCCCGGACGATGGGCATCGAACCGGAGGACTGCGTGGTGATCGAGGATTCGCACTTCGGTGTGGAAGGCGCGGTGGCCGCGGGCATGACCGCCGTCGGATATATCGGCGGTGGCCACACACACGACCGGCATAGCGAGCAATTGCAGGGCAAAGGCGCCTCGGTGATTTTCGACAACTGGCGCGGGATCTGCGAATATATCACCGCCTGACAGCAATGATCGGGTGACATCCACGGCCGGAACGCCTATCAGCACGTCATCATGAAGCGAGGCGGAGAACCCTAGGCATGAACAACGAATTTACGATCGATGATGTCAGGGCGGCCGTCGGAACCGAAATCGGATGCTCCGAATGGCGCACTGTCACACAGGAGATGATCAACCAGTTTGCCGGTGCAACGGACGATCATCAGTTTATCCACGTGGACCCGGAGCGCGCGAAAGAAACGCCGTTCGGCGGCACGATCGCGCATGGTTTCCTGACACTATCCCTTCTGTCGACACTGGCGCAGGAAGCCTTGCCCGTGCTGAAGGGCGTGACGATGGGCATCAACTACGGTTTTGACCACATGCGCTTCATGACGCCGGTCAAGTCCGGCGCACGCGTTCGTGCGCGCTTCAAACTGGCGGAAGCCGATATTCGCCCGTCCGGCCGTATTGTTTTCCACTATGATGTGACGCTCGAAATCGAGAACTCCCTCAAGCCGGCGCTGACGGCGCGCTGGCTGACCATCGCGGTTGTTCCTCCAGCCGAAGACGGCCAGTAAGGCAAACCGGTCTATCGGATCAGGCGTCCCTCATTATCGAGGGGTGCAGCTTTGCCGCGATTGTCAATCACCAGATGGCGGAAGGGGAATGGCCCCTGATGGAACATGGCGATATCATAGGCCTGCCGCATCTGCGCGCCTTTGATGAACAGCAGATGCATCTTGAAGAAATTTCCCTTGGCGCGCTTGTAGCGCTTGGCGCTGTGAACATTCCTGAACTTGATCGCCGAGATAACCGGTTTTGCAGCGCCCTCAATGCGCAACACCTCGACCGGGTCCGTCTTGTAAAAATGGATGATATCGGTCAGCGACTGGAACTCCGCCCAGATCACCGGTGTCTCTCCAAAAACAATCCGCGCGTCCTCCCGCAATTTTCCTGCCTTCGGATGCAGGCCGATCATCAGCAGGCATGAACCAACGGAAAGAACCGACACCGGAATCCGCTCGAAAACAGCCGGATCGCGCCGCCACACATCCGCGATAGCCTCCACGAGCGGAACGGTGCCGAGACTGTGGCCCACGATCACGACTTCGTCGGCATCCGTCTCCCGCAATTTCCTGAGCATGTAGTCGGCGAATGCTTTCCGCTTCCCCACCAGAGCAGGGTTCGTTCCGTGGATTCGGTCATATGCCGCCGACCAGTCGTCGAGCAGATAGGACATGAACAGCTTTTCGCCCGGCCAGCGCAGCAGCAGGGCACTGATCGCGATGGCCCCTGGAACGGACCAGACGAGATGTACTGGCCCCAGCCCAAACATGAGCGGCAGCAGCGAGACACCCAGAAAAATCAGCGTCAGCAACACCGTCAGCAGAAACGGCCATAAAAAGAACAGGCTGAAACGCCAGGCGGTTCTCGCATAGCGCCAGAACGTGCCGGTGAAGACGATATTCAAGAACGCCCTGCCGCCAGTAAAAAGCCGCACTGGCGTCGAACGCGCGGTATAGAGGTCGAAAATATCCGCTGACCCGAATTGGCAAAACTCTGTTTCCGTCTCCCAGTTCGCCCCCTTTGACCTGATTCGGAAAGAAGCGAGATCCGGCCCCTCCCCGGTGATCGCCGTGGCCTCGGTCCGGGCATGCCAGAGACGGCCGAAATCCGCCGCGCTATTGAGATAGCGCCCGCGAATGGCATTGGGATGCAATCCCTCGTAGCCGGGAAAGTTAAGTATCAGACGTTTTTTGATTGTCATGAATTGCCCTGCGCATCAGCGCCTGCGATGCTTTGTGCGCAGCGCTCTGATGCTCAACAGTGGCGAAATAAAGGTATGCCGCAGTTCAACTGCGGCTCAGGACGATCAATGTGAAGCATCCTTGACGGCTTCCACAAGAAACGCGAAAGCATAATCGGAGAAAGAGCGCCAGCATTCGACGCGAAAACTATCCGCGGATGTGCGCCACAAGACGATTTCTATTTTTCCAAGCACCGTGCGCGATGCCGCATGGACCGGAAAGGCATCAAGCGACAGATCCTGGGGGCAGCCCGTATTGATCACTTCCGCCGCCGCCGGTCCGGAAACGACGATTGCCGTATTGCGATGGGAAACATCGACAGCCGAATGCAGAACCTTGACCCTGGCGAGATCGGCGATCAGATCCCCGCCAGCCATATCGATGACAAGCCATTCATCGGGTCCAAGCCATAGCGCCGCCCGCACCCCTTCGGTCGCGGTAGTCTTCGGCTTGCGGGGCAGCGTCACACCCAGCGCTTTCGACAGAGCCGAAACCGCATCAGGCCGGGCACGCAACGACAAGCGCGTCGCCGGTTCGGCAGGTGTCAACGAAACCTTGCCGCTTGCGGCCTGCAAACCACCCAGCGGCAGCAGGCGTTGCACTGCGGCGCTCTCGACGCTCGCCGTCTTTGCTCTCACCGCTCTAGCCATTCAACCGCTCTCCCGTCTCATCGATGAACACGGTCCCCATAACCTCAACTTCGATCACGCGATCCGGCATTGGAACATAAAGTGTCTCGCCCATGCGCTTCTGGCCATCGGCCACGACAGCAAGGGCAATCGAACGGCCGCAATTCTCGGACCAGTAGGACGAGGTGACGTGACCGATCATCGCCATTGGAATCGCCTGATTGGGAGTGGCAACGATCTGCGCGCCCTCCTCCAGAACCATTTTGGGGTCTTTCGTTTTGAGGCCGACAAGCTGTTTGCGGCCCTCCGCCATCAGATCAGGCCGCATCAGGCCGCGAATGCCGACAAAATCGGTCTTGTTCTTGCCGATGGCCCATGAAAGCCCGGCATCGTGTGGCGTCATCGTTCCGTCCGTATCCTGACCAACGATGATGTATCCTTTCTCGGCGCGCAGCACGTGCATCGCCTCGGTGCCGTAGGGTGTGAGGCCAAGCGGCTTTCCACTCTCCCGCACCGCTTCCCATACGGCCTGCCCATAATCGGCGGGAACATTGATTTCGTAGCCGGCTTCCCCCGTGAACGACATGCGAAAGAGCCGCGTCGGAACCCCGCAGATCCGGCCCTCACGGACGCTCATATGCGGCATGGCTTCATTGGAAAGATCGATGCCCTCGACCAGCGGCGCGATGATCTCGCGCGCCTTCGGCCCCTGCACAGCGATGACCGCCCATTGCTCGGTGATTGAAGTCAGCCAAACGTCGAGATGCGGAAACTCGGTCTGGAGATAGTCCTCCATGTGATGCAGGACGCGCGGCGCGCCACCGGTGGTGGTGGTGACGTGGAAGCGATCCTCGGCAAGTCGCCCGACAACGCCGTCATCATAGATGAAACCGTCCTCCCGCAGCATGATGCCATAGCGCAGGCGACCGACCCCGAGTTTCGTCCAGGGGTTCGTATAGAGCAGTTCGAGGAATTTCGCGGCGTCCGGCCCGACAACCTCGATCTTGCCAAGCGTCGACGCATCGAAAATGCCCGCCTGATTGCGGACCGCCACGCATTCGCGGTTGACCGCCGCCCGCATGTCTTCGCCCGCCTGCGGATAATACCAGGCGCGTTTCCATTGCCCCACATCCTCGAAAACGGCTCCCTCCGTTTCGTGCCACGCATGGATGGGCGTCCGTCGCGTCGGATCGAAAAGGGCGTGACGCGAATGGTTGACGATGGTTCCGAAAGTCACCGGCGTATAGGGCGGGCGGAACGTCGTCAGCCCAACGGCGGGAACAGGCTTTCCCAGAGCTTCCGCCGCAATGGCCAGTCCGTGCAGATTGGATGTCTTGCCCTGATCCGTCGCCATGCCCGTCGTCGTGAACCGTTTGACATGCTCGATGGAATGCATCCCCTCGCGCACAGCCAGCCGCACATCCTTCGCGGTCACGTCATTCTGGAAGTCGATAAAGGCCTTCACGCTTGTATCGGCACCGGCGCCGGGAGCTGAGCCGATCATTCCTCCAACCCATGCAGAGCCGCCCGACGCTTTCGGCGTCTTGCGACCCGCTCCGGGCTTGGCACCCGTTTCAACGGCAAAGCGCGCGCCAGCCGCACTGGCCTCGTCAATTGCCGCCTGAAGGTCGTCCGTGCCGTTGCAACTGCCGACAGACACGCAATCCTGCGCATAGGTTCCAGGAAGGAAACGGCTCGCCTCCTCGTTCCACACCACTTTTCCGCGTGACTGCGAGAACAGATGCACGGAGGGCGTCCAGCCTGCCGACATGATCAGCGCATCGACAGCAATATTGCGCGCGCCGCTGCCATCGTTCCGCGTGACCTTGATGGCCGATACACGGCGCGAACCGCTCGCCTTTGCGACCGCGTGGCCGGTCAAAACCTGAATGCCAAGAGAGCGGGCCTCCTCGATCCAGCGCGAGTGAGGCGTATCGCGAACGTCGACGATAACCGGCACATCGACTTCCGCACGTGCAAGATCGATGGCCGCCGCGTAGGCGGAATCATGCGCGGTATAAACACCGACCTTGCGCCCGACAGCCACGCCAAAATGATTGAGATAGGTACGCGCCGCAGAGGCGAGCATGATTCCCGGCCGGTCGTTATTAGCGAAGACCATGTGGCGCTCGATAGCGCCAGTCGCGATGATGACCCGCTTTGCCCTCACCTGCCAAAGGCGCTCGCGCGGCGCATAAATGTCGGGCCTGCCGAGATGCTCGGTCACACGCTCCGCCAGCGCGACAAAATTCTGGGCGTAATAGCCAAACGCGGTCGTCCGCGTCAAAATCCGGACATTGTCCATCCGGGCCAGCCGGGCGGCAACGCCTTGCGCCCACTCGAACCCCGGCTGTCCATCAATGGCGATGCTGTTTTCATAATGGAATGCGCCGCCCGCTTCGGGCTGCTCGTCGCAAAGAATAACTTTGGCGCCTGCTTCAGCGGCGGCACGGGCGGCCGAAAGCCCCGCAACGCCTGCACCAATCACGAGCACATCGCAATGCTCAAACCGGCTGGCATAGCGGTCCGGGTCCGCCTCCGAAGGCGTTTTTCCAAGGCCGGCCGCAGCACGGATATTCGGCTCGTAGATACTTTTCCATGCGAATTTTGGCCACATGAATGTCTTGTAGTAGAACCCCGCCGGAATGAGCGGCGAGATCAGATCATTGGCCGCGCCAATATCGAAGCCAAGCGAGGGCCAGCGGTTTTGCGACGAGGCCTTGAGCCCGTCGTAGATTTCCTGCACCGTGGCGCGCACATTGGGCTGCTTGCGACCCTTGTCCCTCTCGATATCCACCAGCGCATTCGGCTCTTCCGCACCCGCCGAAAGGATGCCGCGCGGGCGGTGATACTTGAAAGAGCGCCCCACCAGATGCACACCATTGGCAAGCAAGGCCGATGCGAGCGTATCCCCCTCAAGGCCGGTGAAGCTTTCGCCATCGAATGTAAATCGCGCCGTTCTGGCGGGAATCAAGCGTCCCGCGCCGAAAATACGATTGCTGCCTGAACTCTGGCTGACAGACATGGATCAGGCCTCTTTCTTCTTGGCGCGTGTGGCGCGCGGTGCCGCTTTTTTTATGAGTACGGATTTTTCAGCCGCAATGGTGTTTTCTCGCAGGTCCGGCCTCGGTTCACCCGCCTTGTAGACCGTGATGAATTTGTCGCTGACGGTGTCGCGAGCGGCGTTGAAAAAGCGCCCGCAGCCATGGATATGCCGCCAGCGTTCGAAAATGACGCCCTTGGGGTTGTCGCGGATATAGAGAAAGCTCGCAAATTCCTCGTCGCTCAACGCCGTGAGGTTCGATGCGCGCACCAAATGGGCCTGACCCGCATGCCGGAACTCAAGTTCCGAGCGGTTTTCCTCGCAATAGGGGCAATGTATGAGAAGCATCCTGATGGTCCCCTTTAGTGCGCGACGGCAGCCGCCGCCGCCTCGTCGATGAGGCGGCCCGTCGTGAACCGCTCCAGCGTGAAGCCGGCATTGATGCGATGCGGCTCATCGCGGGCAATCGTGTGAGCGAAGACATTGCCGGAACCCGGCGTGGCCTTGAAGCCGCCCGTTCCCCAGCCGCAGTTCACATAGAGGCCCGATACCGGCGTCTTGCCGATAATCGGTGAACGGTCGGGCGTAACATCGACGATGCCGCCCCACGAACGCAGCATCTTCAATCGCGTCAGCATAGGGAACATCTCGCAGATCGCATCGAGCGTATGGTTGATGATGTGCAGGCCGCCCGTCTGGGAATAGGACGTATATTGGTCCGTGCCCGCGCCGATGACCATCTCGCCCTTGTCCGACTGCGAGATATAGGCATGCACGGTGTTGGACATGATAACGCAGGGGATAAGCGGTTTGACCGGTTCCGATACCAGCGCCTGAAGCGGGAAGCTTTCGAGCGGCATGCGGATACCGGCCATGTTCATGATGACCGATGTATGCCCCGCCGCCGACACGCCGATCTTCCTGGCCCCGATGAAGCCGCGCGTCGTCTCAACCCCGGTGGCCGCGCCATTAGCCCCGCGACGGATGCCCGTCACCTCGCAATTCTGGATGATATGCACGCCGCGATCGGCTGCCGCGCGCGCGTAACCCCACGCAACGGCGTCGTGCCGCGCTGTCCCGCCGCGCCGTTGCAGCGCGGCGCCAACGATCGGATATCTCGCATTTGCCGAAATATCGAGGGGCGGGCAGAAAGCCTTGGCCTGTTCGGGCGTCAGCCATTCATTGTCGATGCCATTCAGCCTGTTCGCATGGATGTGCCGCTTGAAGCTTTGCGCATCGTGGGTGTTGTGCGCCAGCATGAGCACGCCCCGCGCCGAATACATGACGTTGTAGTTGATATCCTGGCTCAACCCCTCCCACAGCTTCAGCGCATGGTCATAGAGGCCAGCCGACTCGTCATAAAGATAGTTGGACCGGATGATCGTGGTGTTGCGGCCCGTATTGCCGCCGCCAAGCCATCCGCGTTCCAGCACGGCGACATTCGTGATGCCGTGTTCCTTGGCGAGGTAATAGGCCGCGGCAAGCCCGTGCCCGCCCGCGCCGATGATAATGACGTCATACTCCGCCTTCGGGTCGGGCGAGGTCCACTGCTTTTCCCAGCCCTTGTGACTGCGCATGGCTTCGCGCGCGAGAGCGAACACCGAATATTTGCGCATCGCAGGCTCCTTCAATCTTGCGGAATGGCTTCACCCCCGGTTTGCACCGGAAACAACTGTCTGTCGACGTTAATGTAACCTCTCCGGGACGTAGTGCCGTTTTGCGACAACCCATGACGCTTCACGCCCAATCGGCCCCCTCAAGACGGGTCAAATTCGTGAATCTTCATCTCGTCCACCGCAGGAGATGTTCCATATGATTGACATGAGTAGACACACCGTCCGGTTTCTGCTAAGCGGCTGTCGAAATTTGCGTTGCTGCGGACAAGCGCCTCTTCCGGCGAGTGTTTGTTGAGCCGGAAGGCGGCAGGGCAAACCCTGAATTTGAAACCTAGTTGAAGCCAGATAACAGGATTACACGTGCAGATACTCGTCCGTGACAACAATGTTGAGCAGGCCCTCCGCGTACTCAAGAAGAAGATGCAGCGTGAAGGCATGTTCCGTGAAATGCGCATGCATGAACACTACGAAAAGCCTTCGGTGAAGCGCGCCCGCGAAAAGGCGGAAGCAATCAGCCGGGCTCGCAAGCTGGCACGCAAGCGCGCACAGCGCGATGGTCTTCTTCCTTCGCGTTCGGCATAGTATCGCCGTTATTTTGACGCCTTCGGAAGATAGGTCTAGGGTGGGGTGATCTGTATCACGCCACCTTTTTTGTTATGACCCCAAGAGGCCTTCCTAAATGACAGATCCGGCATCGCCAAACGCTTACCCCGTTGTCGCAAAATTTCGCATTGACGGGCATCGACGGATACTTTTCGCACTGGCATCCGTAGCGACTTTGACCATAGCCGGTTGTCAATCGACCAATGTTTCCTCCAGCCTCGCATCCGTGGACAAGGCACAGGGCTCCACGGAAAACATTGCGTCGCTGAGTTCTGTCATCGCCAGCAACCCGCGCGATCCGGAAGCCTATAATGTTCGGGGTTCCGCTTATGGTCGCGCCGGGCAAAACAGGGATGCGCTGAAAGATTTCGACACGGCGTTGCAGCTCAATCCGAGCTTCTATCAGGCCTATGCCAACCGTGCCCTCATCTATCGCCACATGGGCGACAACGCCAAGGCCGTGGCCGACTATAATCGCGCGCTGCAGATCAACCCGCAATATGATGTCGCCTATATCGGACGCGGCAACGCCTATCGCACCACAGGCCGCCTGAACGAGGCGCTCTCCGATTTTCAGCAGGCGATCGCTCTCGACACGACAGACCCTCGCGCCTATCACAATCGCGGCCTGATCTATCAGGTACAGGGCAACCACAAGCAGGCCATCGAGGATTTCTCGACAGCGATATCCCTGCAATCGGATGCGCCCGAGCCCTATAACGGTCGCGGCATCTCCTATGTGGCCCTTGGCGACGATGACAATGCGTTTGACGACTTCAACACCGCGATCAAGCTGGACAGCAAGCTTGCCGAAAGCTGGGCCAATCAGGCGCTGATCTATGAGCGTCGTGGCGACAAGGCTCGCGCGGCAAAATCCTATGCCCGCGCTGCCCAGCTCGACCCGAATTACAAGCCTGCGAAAGACGGCCTTGCACGCACGCGCGGCACCGTCTGAGGTGGGCCGACGACCTTTGATCGGTCCGTCCATCACTTACACCAGATACGAAAACGGCGCCGCATGAATTGCGGCGCCGTTTTTGTTCAGTTCGCATTCAGTGTTTAGAGCGCATCCCGAAAAATGTGAAACGGTTTTCGGGATGCGCGTTAAATCAAAAGACTGGAGCGTCGATCTGATTCAATCAGATCGGAATACGCTCTAGTGATCCAACGCCTTGACGATGTTCTCGACCATCTTCTTGGCGTCGGCGAAGAGCATCATCGTGTTGTCGCGGAAGAACAACTCATTCTCGACACCCGCATAGCCGGAGCCCATGCCGCGCTTGATGAACAGCACCGTACCCGCCTTGTCCACGTCGAGGATCGGCATGCCGAAGATCGGCGACGTCGGATCGGTCTTCGCCGCCGGATTGGTCACATCGTTTGCGCCAATGACGAAAGCAACATCGGCCTGAGCGAATTCCGAGTTGATATCCTCAAGCTCGAACACTTCGTCATAGGGCACATTCGCTTCGGCCAGAAGGACGTTCATGTGGCCGGGCATGCGGCCCGCGACCGGGTGGATCGCATATTTGATCTCGACACCCTCTGCCTTCAGCTTGTCGGCCATTTCGCGCAGCGCATGCTGCGCCTGGGCAACAGCCATGCCGTAGCCCGGCACGATGATGACCTTCGAGGCGTTCTTCATGATGAAGGCGGCATCGTCGGCGGAACCCTGCTTGACTGGACGCTGTTCGACTTCGCCACCACCCGCAACGGCTGTCTCGCCACCGAACCCGCCGAGAATGACGGAGATGAACGAACGATTCATACCCTTGCACATGATGTAGGAGAGGATCGCACCGGAAGACCCGACCAGCGCGCCGGTGATGATCAGCGCGAGATTGCCGAGCGTAAAGCCGATACCCGCCGCCGCCCAGCCCGAATAGGAGTTGAGCATCGAAACGACAACCGGCATGTCGGCGCCGCCGATCGGTATGATGATCAGCCCGCCGAACACCAGCGACAGCAATACGATCATCCAGAACACCGTATGGCTTTCGGTATTGGCGAGGACTATCACCAACGCGACAATCGCGATGGCGAGCGCAGCATTGATGACATGGCGGCCGGGCAGCATGATCGGCTTACCCGACATGCGGCCATCAAGCTTCAGGAACGCGATGATCGAGCCGGTGAAGGTGATCGCGCCAATGGCGACGCCAAGCGACATTTCAATCAATGCCTGGCCGTGGATCGAGCCGATTTCACCGATCCCGAAGGAATCCGGCGAGTAGAGCGCCGCAGCGGCCACCAGAACAGCCGCCAGGCCGATCAGCGAGTGGAACGCGGCGACAAGCTGCGGCATGGCCGTCATGGGGATGCGCCTGGCGATATAGGCGCCGACGGAACCGCCGAGCGCAATGCCAAGCACGATCAGCGCGAGACCACCGAAGCTTGGTGTTGCCAGCGCCAACGTCGTAACGATGGCGATGCCCATGCCGATCATGCCGTACATGTTGCCTTGGCGGCTGGTGGTTGGGTGGGACAGGCCGCGCAGCGCCAGAATGAAAAGGACGCCCGAAACCAGATAGAGGAAAGCAGCGAGATTCACGCTCATTAGTCAGGCCTCACTTGTCTTTCTTCTTGTACATGGCGAGCATGCGCTGGGTGACGAGAAATCCGCCGAAGATATTCACACTGGCAAGCACCAGCGCGATGAAACCGAAGCCCGTGGCGAAGCCGCTGACGGAGAGGCCGACAGCCAGCAGCGCACCGACAACGATCACCGACGAAATAGCGTTGGTGACAGCCATCAACGGCGTGTGCAGCGCGGGCGTGACCGACCAGACCACGTAATATCCGACGAAGATCGACAGAACAAAAATGGCAAGGCGGAAAACAAACGGATCGACCGCGCCACCCGTTGCCGCATGGGCCGCAGCCCCGGCAGCGTCAGCGACATTCGGCATTGTTTCAGCGGCGGAGCGGACAGCATCGACCGCTTGTGAAAGCCCGTCGAGGGCCTTATCGAGCGCAGTGTCGGCCATTACGCCTCTCCTCCCGATTGAGTTGACTTCGCCTTCGATGCAGCGGGCTTCTTCGCGGCGGCCTTGCGCGCTGCCTGCTTGGCGGCGGTCTTGGAAGCAGTCTTGGGCGCTGCGGCTTTTGCCGGAGCTGACGTCTCGGCCTTGACCTCGGCTTGCGCACCGGCGAATGCTGGATGCACGACCTTTCCGCCGTGCGTCAGAACCGTTGCCTTCACCAGTTCATCCTCGAAATTGACCTTCAAGGACTTCGCTTCCTTGTCGATCATCGTTTCAAGGAATGCGACAAGGTTCTTTGCATAGAGTTGCGAAGCGGTGGCCGGGATGCGACCCGGAACGTTAAGATGGCCAACGATCTTGACGTCGTTGCCTGTCGTCACAACCTGTCCGGCGAGGGCGCCTTCGACATTGCCGCCACGCTCGACAGCCAAGTCGATCAGGACCGAGCCCGCCTTCATCGAAGCCACCATCGCAGCCGAAACGAGCTTCGGCGCGGGGCGACCCGGAATGAGCGCGGTGGTGATGACGATATCCTGCTTGGCGATGTGATCCGCCACGAGCGCGGACTGTTTCGCCTGATATTCCCTGGACATCTCCTTGGCATAGCCGCCAGCGGTTTCCGCCGCCTTGAACTCGTCGTCCTCTACCGCGATGAACTTCGCGCCGAGCGATGCGACCTGTTCCTTGGCGGCCGGGCGCACATCCGTCGCTGTCACGACTGCGCCGAGACGGCGCGCGGTCGCAATGGCCTGAAGTCCGGCAACGCCAGCGCCCATGACAAAGATGCGGGCCGCAGGTACCGTGCCCGCAGCCGTCATCATCATGGGAATAGCGCGATCATATTCGGCGGCTGCGTCAATAACGGCCTGATAACCGGCCAGATTGGCCTGGCTCGACAGCACGTCCATGACCTGCGCACGGGTAATGCGGGGCATGAACTCCATGGTAAAGGCGGTGGCACCCGCGGAAGCCAGTTCCTTGACAGCCGCATCGTTCCCGTATGGGTCGAGCATGGCGATCAGAACGACACCCGATCTATAGGCTTTGAGTTCGGCAGACGATGGACGACGGACTTTCAGCACGATATCCGCTGTCTTTACGTCCGCAGCCTTGCCAATTTTGGCGCCGGCAGCCTCAAAGTCGCGATCCGGAATGCGCGAGGCATGCCCAGCCCCGGCCTCGACAACAACCGACAGACCGAGTCCCGCCAGCTTTTTCACCGTTTCCGGTGATGCAGCAACGCGAGACTCGTTCGGATCGATCTCCTTCGGAACGAATAAAATTTGTGTCAACCCGCCCTCCTGTAAACCATCCAAAGCCATGGAATGGTACGAGTTCAGCCACGCCGCTGATGTCCCCCGCGGCTGGCCAAAATACTAAAATGTTCCGGCTTCGCTTAGAGAACGAACCAGGCAACAGCCATTACGATGAAAAACAGAATGGTGGACGATACGAAGCCCGCAGTCGTGAAGAAACCGAAAGCCATGGCAATCAGCAGCGCCACGCATACGACAGTAGACCATTTCGACAGTCCGATGAAAAGATCATAGGTCTTTTCATGTTCAGCATAGTCCATTGCCGCGCCCAGTTCTGCCGGTCCGGTGTTGTGATGTTCAGCCATAGTGGTAACCTTTCTAGAAACGTTGCGGAGGAAATAGCGAAAATACCGCCAAAGTGCAATGTTCCCGGTAGCAAAACCACGATCTTCGCGTTCTTTAATGCCGCAGCTTGAAGCACACTGAAATAATTTTCGAAAACATGAAGGCTTTCGAGTAAAATATCATTTCAAAAAGTCGAAATTATCATAAAGAAAATTCCACCACACCAAGCGCGGATCAAACCGAGGCATCTCGTCGCGCCGCCCATGCATTCCTCGAAAAACGCGCCGTATCAGCCGTGAAGGCTATGCCCGCCATCGATCGTGATAACCGTCCCCGTCATATAACGGCTTGCATCGGAGGCGAGCATCAACACAGCACCGTCGATATCCTGCGGATCCCCGAGGCGGCGCATCGGATTGCGACCCTTGAAGAAGCCCATTGCCGGACCCTGCATGACGTCTTCATTCAGCCGCGTCGGAAACCACCCCGGCGCAATGGCATTGACCCGAATGTCATTGGCCGCCCACTCCAGCGCCAGCGACCTTGTCATTTGCGTTACCGCAGCCTTTGAAATTGCATAGGCCGCAGACCCTTTGACCGGCAGTTCCGCCAGTATGCTGGACGAGTTGACGATCGACCCGCCCTCGCCGGCCGCGATCATGCGCCTGGCGGCCTCACACGCGACGAAGAAAGCGGCCTCCACATTGATGTCGAGGATATGGCGCAGCATTTTCCGGTCTGTATCCAGCGCACGCGCCCGATTGGCGATCCCGGCATTGTTGAACACAATCGTCGCGACGCCAAACCGCCGCTCGGTTTCATCGAAGGCGCGCTCTATATCGTCGGGATCGGTCACGTCGGCAATGATGTTGTGGACTTCGCCTGGCGGCTCCGCATTGACCTCCCCAACATTGGCCTCCTCCGCAGGCAATGTGAGAGCAAGTGAAACGACATTTGCCCCATGCCCCGCAAGCAACCGTACCATTCTCAGACCCAGGCCGGAGGATCCGCCAGTGACGAGTACGGTTTTACCGGCAACCGAAAAAAGAGGCCTGTCTATCATGCGTTCCAAAACCAGAATGAAGCACCAGATCGTTACGCCCACCCTTAGACCGCCATTGGCATGCTGACAACCTTTTCCAGATCGAAGGCCTTTCGGGCGGCGGCGGCATTCAACTAAAGTTGGTGAGCGAGTCCATCAAATTTGTTGATGCATTATCTCAACGCTGTTATCCAGAATCGAAAAAAATGTGGCAAGGCCGGGGTTTGCCGCACGATATCAATATTTGGGAGGTACCTATGTCGGCACTGCTCGCCTTGTCGAGAGTGATTGACCGCATCACCAGCTTTATCGGTCGGAATGCTGCCTGGCTCATCCTGCTGGCGGTTCTGGTCAGCGCCGGGAATGCGATCATTCGCAAGGTTTTCAATATATCGTCAAATGCTTGGCTCGAACTGCAATGGTACTTCTTCGGGGGTGCGTTCATGCTGGCCGCGGCCTATACGCTCCAGCAAAACGAGCACATTCGCATCGACATCATCTACGGCAATTTCTCACGCCGGGTCCAGCACTGGATCGACCTGTTCGGACACGTCCTGTTCCTGATGCCATTCACGATCTTGATGATTGTCTATTTCGTTCCATGGGTCAGCCTCTCCTATCGGACAGGCGAAGGCTCGCCCAGCGCCGGAGGCCTCACCCTTTGGCCGGCCAAGCTGATTCTGCTCATCGGGTTCGCGCTTCTCGCCGCGCAAGGCGTGTCGGAGATCATCAAGAAGATCGCCGTCATAAAAGGCATGATCGATGACCCCCATCCGCCCGTCTCCATGGAGGAGATCGCCGAAGCGGAAGTAGCCCAGGCAAAGGCGGACCAGCACAATGTTTGAATTCATCGCGCAGAACATGGCGCCAATCATGTTCATGTCGCTGGTCATTTTCTTGCTGATCGGCTACCCTGTGGCCTTCTCTCTCGCGGCGAATGGCCTCCTTTTCTTCATCATCGGCGTCGAGCTCGCGCCGTTTTCGGGCGGCTCCATCACGCTCGACTGGCCCCTGCTCTATGCCTTGCCGGAACGGTTCTGGGGCACGATGTCGAATGACACGCTCCTTGCGATCCCGTTCTTCACTTTCATGGGAATTATTCTCGAGCGCTCGGGCATGGCCGAAGACCTGCTTGACACGATCGGCCAACTCTTCGGGCCGATCCGCGGCGGCCTCGCCTATGCTGTGATCCTTGTGGGTGCGCTGCTCGCCGCCACCACTGGTGTCGTCGCCGCATCGGTCATCGCGATGGGTCTCATATCGCTGCCGATCATGCTGCGCTACGGATATGATCGCAGGGTCGCATCGGGCGTCATCACCGCGTCGGGAACACTTGCGCAGATCATCCCGCCGTCTCTGGTCCTGATCGTGCTTGCCGACCAGCTCGGCCGTTCCGTGGGCGACATGTATCATGGCGCGCTGGTGCCCGGTCTGATCCTGACCGGCCTTTACATGCTTTATATCCTCATCATGACCATCGTTAACGCGAAATCGATGCCTGCACTGCCGCTCGAAGCGCGGACGCTCGGACGCGGCGTGACCTCGCTGATCGTCGCGCTGATGGTCACCGGCGGCATCGCCTACGGCGCGCATGTGTGGCTTTACACGCGCATCGGAGCAAATGCCGACATCTGGGGCTTCACGATCGGCGTTGTCGTCATCTACATCGCGGCACTGCTCGACAAATCCCTGAAAACCGGCATCATGTCGCGTCTCGCGCAGCAGGTCATTATCGTCCTGATTCCGCCACTGACGCTTATCTTCCTCGTGCTCGGCACCATCTTCCTTGGGATCGCAACACCGACCGAAGGCGGAGCGATGGGCGCAGTCGGCGCACTGCTTCTGGCGGCATCAAAGGGCCGTTTGACCTTTCAGTCCACCAATCAGGCATTGCTCTCGACAACGAAACTTTCGTCGTTCGTGATGTTCATCCTGCTTGGCGCCCGCGTGTTTTCGCTCACATTCTACGGTGTCAACGGCCATGTGTGGGTCGAGCACCTGCTGGTGTCACTGCCGGGCGGAGAAACAGGCTTCCTCATCGGCGTCAACATCCTCGTCTTCCTGCTGGCCTTCTTCCTCGATTTCTTCGAGCTGGCCTTCATCATCGTGCCCCTGCTTGCCCCTGCGGCTGAAAGCCTCGGCATCGACCTGATCTGGTTCGGCGTGATCCTCGCCATCAACATGCAGACAAGCTTCATGCATCCGCCATTCGGCTTTGCCCTGTTCTTCCTGCGTTCAGTCGCGGCAAAGGTGCCTTATATCGACAAGATCACGGGCAAGCGCATCGAACCGGTCAAGACCAGCCAGATCTACTGGGGCGCTGTGCCATTCGTCTGCATCCAGCTCGTCATGGTGGGGCTGACGATCACCTTCCCGCAGATGGTCATGCACTACAAGGGTGCAACACCGGTTGTCGATCCGGACTCGATCAAGATCGAGCTTCCCGGACTGGGCGGTGGCCTTGGCGGTCCGCTTGGGGCACCGGGCGGCCTCGGCCTTCCGCCTCTGGGCGCACCACCCCCTGCCCCCGGCTCGTCAACAGCGCCGGCACAACCCGCCGCGCCAGCAGCACCCGCCGGGCCGAATTTGAGCCAACCACCCAAATTCTAGAAACCCGAAAAGAAAAACCCGGCGTCACGCCGGGTTTTTTTGTCTCCGTTCATGTCCAATAAACTCTATGAAAAAAGCCCCGGAGCGCGGGGCTCCGGGGCTTCATTTTCAGGCTTTCAGAGATCGTCAGATCTTGCCAGCGCGCTGCTGCAACATCATGAACGTATCATAATTATACTCGGCGATCTGCGCCCACAGGAAATGTTCCGCACGGAAATCCTTGATGGAACCCCAGATCTTCTTGAACGTTTCATTGGTCTGTTCAATCTCGGCGTAGACGGTGTTTGCCGCATCGAAGCTGGCGGCCATGATTTCCTGGCTGAACGGACGCAACTGCGCGCCACCGGCCACGAGACGCTTGACCGCACCGGGATTCACATAGTCGTATTTGGAAAGCATATCCATGTCGGTTGCCTGCGAAGCGGTTCTCAGCAGCGACTTGTAATTTTCCGGCAGTTCGTTGAACTTGGCCTTGTTGAACATGGCGTGGACGGTCGGGCCGCCTTCCCACCAGCCCGGATAATAATAGTAAGGCGCAACCTTGTAGAGGCCGAGCTTCTCGTCGTCATACGGACCGACGAATTCGGCCGCGTCGAGCGTGCCTTTCTCCAGAGCCGGATAAACGTCACCGCCTGCAAGCTGCTGCGGCACGACGCCGAGACGCTCGATAACCTTGCCCGCAAATCCGCCTATGCGGAACTTGAGGCCCTTGAGATCCTCGACCGTGTTGATTTCCTTGCGGAACCAACCGCCCATCTGCACACCGGTATTGCCAGCAGGATAAGCGACGATGTTCTGCTTGTCGAAGAACTCGTTCATGAGGTCGATGCCCCCGCCGTGATACTGCCACGCATTCATGCCGCGCGCGTTCAGCGAGAACGGAATTGCCGAACCAAGAGCCCACACGGGATCCTTGCCCCAGAAATAATAGCCAACCGTATGGCATGCTTCAACCGTTCCGGCCGTAACGGCGTCAGCAGCCTGAAGGCCGGGAACGATTTCGCCCGCCGCGAACACCTGGATGTTGAAATTGCCATCCGTCGCTTCCGACACATATTTGGACAGAACTTCGCCGGCGCCGTAGATCGTGTCCAGCGATTTCGGGAACGAAGAGGTCATGCGCCAGGTGACTTTCGGATTGGACTGCGCAATCGCGGGTGCCGCCAGCGTCGAGGCGGCGGCAGCTCCAACGCCAGCCAAACCAGCCTTGGTGATAAAGGAACGACGATCCATACTAACCCTCCCAGGATCCATATCTAGAAAAAGAGACCGGTGACCAGACACGAGAAGGTGTCCGGTCCCGGTTTCGAAAAACACCATACACGCTCACAAATGACTGTCCAGCAAGAGGCGCAGCCTCCTAATCCCAACGGCCTAAGACTTTAGTTTTGCCCCCGATATTCTGCGCGCTGCTTCTTATTTCATCCCGATTACGCCACAAGGCAGCTTGGCTTGCCGGAACATATTGAAAACCGGCATACTTTGCCTATTGTAGAATTCTGTCTCACAGGAGCTATGACAATATGCGGCTGCCCCTTGTCGCCATCACTTCCGATATACGTGTCTTCGAAAACTACACATGGCACGCTGCGCCGCAGCAATATTTGCAGGCGGCCCTTGATAGCTCCGGCGTCCTCCCGCTGATCGTTCCGTCCTTTGGCGAAATGGTCGATGCCGATTCGGTTCTTGACGCGGTTGACGGCCTTCTCGTTACGGGTTCGAAATCCAATGTTCATCCATCCCGCTACGGCGTCGCGGCAAGCACAGCCCATGAGCCCTTCGACATGGAGCGCGATGCGACGAGCCTGCCGCTGATCCGCCGCGCGATTGAACGTGGCGTGCCATTGCTCGCGATCTGCCGCGGAATACAGGAATTGAACGTCGCGCTTGGCGGAACGCTGGCAACCGAGATCCAGACCCTCGAAGGCCGCATGGATCATCGTGCGCCCCCGGTGGATGAACAGGACGAACGCTTCGCCATCCGCCATCCGGTGACGATCAGGCCGGGTTCCTGCCTCGCCAATATTGTGGAGAGCGATACGATCGACGTCAATTCAGTGCATCGGCAGGCCATTGACCAGCTCGCCTCCGGTCTCCAGATCGAGGCCACGGCCGAGGATGGCACCATCGAGGCTGTTTCGGTGAAGAATGCGAAGGGCTTTACCGTCGGCGTTCAATGGCATCCTGAATACTGGATACGGTCAGACGGCCCGTCGAGAAAGATTTTCAAGGCGTTCGGCGACGCGGTTCGCCAACACAGCGTCCGGCGGCTCAAGCTCGCTGCAGCCGAATGATCGCAAAGCCGCGCGAACCCCGGCTCCGTATTTCCGCCTCCCTCAGGCGTCCCGCTCCTTTGGGCGAGACGTGGACTGCCGGATTCTCAGCTCGGGCTTGATAAGATCCTGCTGATCGGAAACCTGCACGCCGTTGAGCTGGTCGAGCAGCGCGCGCGCGGCGCGCAAGCCAACCTCCCGCTGGCCGTTCCATACCGTCGTCAGCGCTGGCGTTGCGATGGATGCTTCCTCCAGATCGTCGTAACCCGTTACGGAAACATCGACACCGGGAACAAGTCCCGCACGGGCAATGCCGTTCATGAGGCCGATTGCGGAGAGATCGTTCCAGCACGCCGCAGCCGTTGGGCGATCCTGAAGGGCGAGAAATTGCGGCGCGACCTCAAATCCGGCGCGCTTGGTTCGCGGCCCGACAATGCGCCACTCCGGCTTGACCGCAAGTCCGGCCTTTTCCATTGCCATAAGATAGCCCTGAAACCGGTCGCGGCCGGTTGATGTCTGGTCCGTGCCTCCGACAAAGGCGATCTTTGTATGACCGAGAGAGATGAGATGATTGGTGGCAAGGCCGGTGCCATAGGCATCGTCGCCGCGAAAAACGGGCGCATGAGACCCCTCCACCCTGCGAGCAATAAGCACGACCGGCAGCCCGTTGTCCTCAGCAAGCTGGATATCGGACGCCGGCGTCCCGATTGCTGGCGACATGATGACACCGTCCGCACCAAGCTGAAGCAGCGTTTCCACGAAAGTACGCTGTTTTTCGAGTTGGTCGTAATGATTGGAAAGAATGAATGTCTGGCGGGATCGATCCAGCTCACTCTCGATGGACTTGAGGATTTCGGCGAAAAACGGGTTCATGATATCGTGAACCACCACGCCGATAATGCCCGATCGCGATGTTCTCAGGCTCGCGGCACGTCGGTTATAGATGTAACCGATCTCGCGAGCGTGCTCCTTGATCTTGTCCCGTGTATGGGAGGCAACCAACGGGCTGTCGCGGAGCGCCAGCGATACGGTTGCTGTCGAAACGCCCAATGCGTCGGCAATCGTCGAGAGCTTTATCTTCTGAGCCAAACTGTCGTTTCCCCACTGCAAAAACAATCGATTAGTATTGCCTGACGGCGGTTATGCCATCGAGCCAGAAGGAATCAAAGCTTTTTTGCGATTTCTTCGCTCTCGGGATTTCCGGCCGCGGATGTTTGCAGATTGAGCCGCCGCTCACGATAAACGACATAAAGGCCGCTCAGGATGATGACGGTCGCGCCGATCAATGTGTATTCATCGGGAAACTGACCAAAAATAAAATAGCCAAAGGTAATCATCCAGATGATCTGGAAGAACGGATAGGGCGCAAGCGCGGTTGTCGACGCACTCTTGTAAGCCTTGATGAGCAGCCAGTGGCCCACGCCACCGAAGATGCCAAGCATGAGCAGGAGGCCCAGTTGCAGGCCGTTTTCGGGCATGGTTGCCTGTGTGACCGCAGGAGACATCAACACTGTCGGGGCAAGCGCCGAAAAGAAAATCAGGCTGTCCGGCGTTTCATTGGCTGTCATCTTGCGTGTCAGCAAGACATAGGCGACGTAGCTCAACATGGACAGAATGATATAGGGCAGTCCCGGATTGAGGACGGCCACTCCGGGCCGCGCAACGATCAACACGCCGAAAAATGCGAAAATGATGGCCATCCATCGCCGCCATCCCGCCCATTCGCCAAGCAACGGCCCGGCAAGCGCGGTGATGACCATCGGCGCGGCGAAATAGATGGAAATCGTCTCGCCGAGTTGCATGGTCCGGAGCGCGAAGAAGTTGAAATAGGTCGAGCCAAACAGGCAGATGCCGCGAACAATCTGCAACGGAAGGTTTTTCACCTGAAACACCCGAGGATTGGCCCAGAAGCGCAGGACGAACAGGGCCAATATCGCATGTTCCACGAAACGCACCCATGAAACGAATGAGGCTTCCATCCCGTTCGTCACCAGATATTTGGCGCTCGCATCAAGGCATGAAAACAAAAAGCCTGCGGCCAGCATGCAGGCTATCGCCATAACCGGCGTTGACGCTTCACTTTGTTGGGGGGCGATGGGCACTTGGGAAACCGTAAATCAAGGGAGAAGGTATTTTTTGGGCATCCGGCCGGATGAGTCGGCGTGCCCATCCCGATGCTTAGAACCAATATCCCTTGCAAGCAACAACGATGCTGGCCGCTGCCGGTCTGATGCAAGCCAATCCTTATTCGGCCTCGTCGAGGTCCTCTTCAGCATCATGGGCGGAATTGTCTTCCATGTGTCGCGTCAGCATGGAAGACGAAAGATTGGCCTCGAGGCGCGCAAGATATTTGATCAGCGCCTTGCGTTCCTTCTTGTCGAAGCCCCGCATCGCCTCCTTTTCCGTTTTACGAAGCGATTTCTCGATTGCCTTGATCGCGTCCTGTCCGGCATCGGTCAGGAAAATATGGGCCTGCCGCTGGTCCGTGGCGGAGCCGCGCTTTTCGACGAAACCCTGGGATTGAAGGCGCGAGATCGTTTTGGTGATGGTGGGTGGTCGCACGCCCAGCCTCTGCGCCAATGCACTTGGGGTCAGGCCATCCTCAGCCGCAAGCTGCAACATCAAGGCGTCCTGTCCGGCATAGAAACCATGATCGAGAAGTCGCGTCGCGAGAGATGTGCGGGTAAGACGGGCTGCGGATTGCAGCCGATGAAGAATGACGGGTGCTCGGTCTTTCACATCAAATCCCCCAGTTTTGCCAAGACCGCAGCCTCATTTTACAGCCCCAAGCTGCGCAATGACGCAACGCAATACCTTCCGGCAGTTGACCATGGGTTGAATTTCTCAACAAATTCAAAACATATGGCCATTTCCACCAGAACTGATGTGTCGTATCTGATTGTCACAATCAAGAGGCACCGCGGCGATATCGGCCTCACAAGCCGAATCTGCGCCGATCGCAGGCGAGCAGGAGACAGACATGGGCAACTCCGACACAGCTTCACCGCAGGGGCGAATTGCGGTTCTGCCGCTGGGTGCCCACGAACAGCACGGGCCGCACCTGCCCTTCGAGACAGATACGATCATTGCCGAGGGCGTCGCCTCGCGGCTGGCGAAAGCCCTGCCCCCGTCGCTTTCGGTCGATATGCTTCCTGCCGAGCCCGTCGGCTACTCCATCGAGCATGGCGACATCGCTGGCACGCGCACGCTCACCTTCGATGAAGCCGTCACCCGCTGGATCGGCATCGGCGAGGCGCAAAACCAGCGGGGAACACGGAAATTCGTCATGCTCAACGCGCATGGGGGCAACTCGCCGCTGATGACGATCGTGGCGACGGAACTCCGCGTTCGCTACAATATGCTCGCCGTCGTGACCAGTTGGACGCGGTTTGGCGTACCTGTCGGCCTGATCGCTCCCGAAGAGAAAGCCCTCGATATTCATGGCGGATTTATCGAAACATCCGTGATGCTCGCGCTCCGGCCCGATCTCGTGAAGATGGAAGCGGCGGAGGATTTTCCGTCGCGTCAGGCCGATTTCATGCACGATTATCGCCATCTGCGCGCCTATGGCCCTCATGCGTTCGGTTGGAAGATGCGCGATCTCAGCGCGAAAGGGGTTGTGGGCAATGCCGCGCGTGCAAATGCGCAAGCAGGCGAAAAGCTGCTCGCCCATGCGGTCAGCGGCCTCGTCGAACTGATCGAGGATATCGACCGGTTCGACGTTGGCGGGCTCAGCTAGAAAGTTGGGGGGACAGCCGCGCGATCAAATGATTTTGAGCGGTGGCAAACAGGACTGTCATGACCTATATCGGATGCTGAAAGATCAAGAGGCACATTATGAGCGAACCCCAATCGCAGATTCCCGTCACCGTGCTGACAGGATATCTTGGCTCCGGCAAGACGACACTCCTGAACCGTATTCTCACCGAGAACCATGGCAAGCGTTACGCCGTCATCGTCAATGAATTCGGCGAAATCGGCATCGATAACGATCTGATCGTCGAATCGGACGAAGAAATCTATGAGATGAACAACGGCTGCATCTGCTGCACCGTGCGTGGCGATCTCATCCGCGTCGTCGAAGGGCTGATGCGCCGCCCAGGCCGGTTCGATGCCATCGTCGTGGAAACCACCGGCCTTGCCGATCCGGTTCCCGTCGCCCAGACATTCTTCATGGACGATGATGTTCGCTCCAAGACCATGCTCGACGCTGTTGTGGCGCTTGTCGACGCCAAGCATCTGCCTCTGCGCCTAAAGGACAGCAGGGAAGCCGAAGACCAGATTGCTTTCGCTGACGTGGTCCTGCTCAACAAGACCGACCTTGTGACGCCGGAAGAACTGGCGGTGGTCGAGGCAACCATCCGCGCCATCAATCCCCACGCGGTCGTCCACAAGACCGAACGCGCGAACATCGACCTCAGCCGGGTTCTGGATCGCGGCGCGTTCGACCTGAAGCGCGCGCTGGAAAGCGATCCGCACTTCCTCGATCACGATCATCCCGATCATGAATGCGGCCCCGATTGCGATCATCATCATCACGAGCATGAGCATGACCACCACGACCATCATCACGAGCATGCGTCGCCGATCCACGATACGACCGTGATCTCCGTGTCGCTCAGGACCGGAGAGCTCAATCCGGACAAATTCTTTCCGTGGATCCAGAATATCACGCAGGAACAGGGGCCAAACATCCTGCGCCTCAAGGGCATTCTCGCATTCAGGAACGATCCGCAGCGCTATGTCATCCAGGGCGTGCACATGATCATTGAGGGCGATCACCAGCGCGACTGGAAAGAGGGCGAAAATCGCGAAAGCCGTCTTGTCTTCATCGGTCGCCAACTTGACGAAGCCAGCCTGAAAGCAGGCATTGAAAGCTGCCTTGCATAACCATGCCGACAATTGCACCACTTGATCTCGACGGCCATTGCATCGATGCGCGCTTTATGGGTGCGGTACCGTTTTTCGCCATGGCCGATGGCAGCGTCCACTGGCTGGACAACGGACACAAACATGCGCAGGTCCATGAAGGGCTTCTTTGCGTAACGCCATCGGCGGACGGGAAGGCCCTTCTCACCGGCGGTGAGGATGGTCGTATCTGTTCAACCGGCTCCGACGGCGCATCGACCGAACTGGCTTCGATCCCCCGTAAATGGATGACGGCCATCGCGGCCGGGCCGAACGGCACGTGTGCCTTTGCGTCGGGCCGCACGGTCTGGGTACGCAATGCCGGGGGCGATCTCCGCGAGCTTCAGCACGCGCGCAGCGCCGAAGGCCTGGCTTTCGCGCCCAAGGGGATGCGGCTTGCCGTCGCGCGCTATAATGGTGTCACGCTTCATTGGACGGCGACCGACAGCAAACCGGTGGAACTCGAATGGAAAGGCGCTCATATTGGCGTGACCTTCTCGCCCGACGGCCGTTTCCTCGTCACCTCGATGCAGGAAAACGCCCTGCACGGATGGCGTCTTGAAGACACCCGCCACATGCGCATGACGGGTTATCCGTCCAAGGTCAAAAGCTGGTCCTGGAGCGTCAAGGGCAAGTGGCTCGCAACCTCCGGCGCGCCCGCCGCTATCGTCTGGCCTTTCGGGTCCAAGGACGGCCCGATGGGCAAGGCTCCGCTTGAGCTTGGTACCCGTGGCGATGTTTCCGTCACCAGTGTCGCTTGTCATCCGGTCGAGGATGTCGTGGCGATCGGCTACACCGACGGAATGATCCTTGTCGCCCGCTTCGGCGACCTGAAGGAAGTCCTCCTGCGCCGTGGCGGAAAGGGGGCTATATCATCGATGAACTGGAGCGCTTCGGGTCATCAGCTTGCCTTCGGTTCAGAAACCGGCGATTGCGGCATCATCGACATCACCGCGTAGTCCGGTTCAGGAGAGACGTCAGCGCCTCTCCTGAAGGATCATGTCCGCTGCCTTCTCGGCAATCATGATCGTCGGGGAATTGGTGTTTCCCGACGTGATACTTGGCATGATCGAGGCATCGGCAACACGCAGGCCCTTCACGCCGCGCACCCGCAATTGAGGATCGACGACCGAATCCGCATCCACGCCCATGCGGCATGTTCCAACGGGGTGGAAAATCGTGGTCCCGACTTCACCGGCCGCTGTCACGAGTTGTTCCTCCGTCTCATATTGCGGTCCCGGCTTGAACTCCTCCGGCCTGTAGCGCTGCAAGGGCGCCTGCGAAACAATGCGTCGCGTGATGCGGATCGAATCCGCAGCTACACGGCGATCGGCCACCGCCGAGAGATAGTTCGGCTGTATGGCAGGCGCGCTACGGTGATCGGGGCTCCTGAGATGGATCGTCCCCCGGCTTTCAGGGCGCAGATTGCAGACGCTCGCCGTGAACGCCGGGAAGGGATGAACACTGTCGCCGAATTTTTCCAGTGATAGCGGCTGCACATGATATTGCAGATTGGCCGTCTCAAAAGAGGAATCCGAACGCGTGAAAGCGCCGAGCTGGCTTGGCGCCATCGCCATCGGCCCTGACTGGCTGAAAAGATACTCAAGGCCGATTTTCATTTTTCCGATCAGGCTGCTCGCCTGTTCATTGAGCGTGCGAATGCCCGTCACCTTGTAGGCGCAGCGCAATTGCAGATGGTCTTGCAGGTTCTCTCCCACCTGCGACCGCTCGACCACAACGTCAACACCAGCCTTTCGCAGGACATCGCCCCGCCCGATGCCCGACAGTTCCAGAATATGCGGCGAACCGACCGAACCCGATGACAGGATAACCTCGCGGCCAGCCTTGACGGACTGGATCGCGCCGTTCTGCTCAAACTCGACGCCGGCGATCGCATCACCGTCAAGGATAAGGCGGCGCACATGCGCCCCGGTCTCAACGGTCAGATTGGGGCGTCCCTTCGCGGGACGCAGAAAAGCCTTGGCCGTGTTCCAGCGAATGCCGCGTTTCTGGTTGACCCTGAAGTAGGAAACGCCCTCATTGTCGCCACGGTTGAAATCATCGATACGCGGGATACCCGCTGCAACCGCCGCATCGCGGAACGCGTCGAGAATATCCCAATGCAGCCGCGCCTCTTCCACGCGCCATTCCCCGCCAGCGCCGTGCATTTCATCGGCACCGGCGTAGAAATCCTCCGATTTCCTGAAATAGGGCAGAACATCGTCCCATCCCCAGCCGTCACATCCCTTCTGGCGCCAGAGATCATAGTCCCGGGCCTGTCCCCGCATGTAGATCATGCCATTGATCGACGAGCATCCGCCGAGCACCTTGCCGCGCGGATAGGCAAGGCTGCGCCCGTTCAGACCGGCCACCGCCTCGGTGGAGAAGCGCCAGTCCGTTCGGGGATTGCCGATGCAGTAGAGATACCCCACCGGAATATGAATCCAGTGGTAGTTATCCTTTCCGCCCGCCTCGAGAAGCAGGACCGAATTTCGTCCATCGGCGGAGAGACGATTGGCAAGCGTGCAGCCAGCCGTTCCCGCGCCAACGATGATGTAGTCATAGCTTTTTGACATGATTTTACTGCTTCGAACTGAAACCCAGTTTCTGACCGAGACGGGATGCGTAGAACTCGCCAATGATGCCCCGCCGGAAGAGAAGCACGCAGATCATGAAGATCAGCCCTGTGATGACCGTGACGGGGAAATCGGACGTGGCCAGATAGTTCTGCAAGGTGACCACGAGGCCAGCACCGACAATAGGCCCTATGATGGTTCCGATACCGCCAAGCAACGTCATGAGCACCACCTCGCCCGACATCTGCCATGTCACATCCGACAGTGTGGCGAACTGGAACACAATGGCCTTCAGGCCCCCGGCAAGGCCGGTCAGCGCGGCCGACATCACGAAGGCGGCGAGCTTGTACCGGCTCACCGTATAGCCCAGCGAGATGGCGCGGTTTTCGTTTTCACGGACGGATTTCAGAATCATGCCAAAAGGCGAATTGATGATGCGCCAGATCGCGAACACGCCGAGAAGAAACACCGCCAGAACGAAATAATAGATGTTCGTCGGCACGTTCAGGTCGATGAAGCCGAAAAGATAGCCGCGTGGAACGCCCTGTATGCCATCCTCGCCCTTGGTGAACGTCGCCTGCAGGCAAAAGAAGAAGAACATCTGCGACAGCGCAAGGGTGATCATGGTCGAATAGATACCCTGCCGGCGGATGGCGAAGAAGCCGATCACAAGACCGAGGAGCGCCGCGCCGAACGCGCCCAGTAGCACACCGAGTTCCGGCGTCCAGCCCCATTCCTTGACGGCATGAGCCGTAAAATAGGCCGCTCCACCAAAGAAAGCCGCATGTCCGAAGGACAGGATGCCGGTGTAGCCCAGAAGCAGGTTGAACGCGCAGGCGAAAAGCCCGAAGCACAACACCTTCATCAGGAAGATCGGATAAAGATAGAAGGGGGCAAACAGAAGCCCGGCAATAGCCACGGCGACAAGAGCCCCTTGCAGGGAGAACAATCCCTGCCTGTTTGACGATGCGATGGTCGTTTCAGCCATTTCACGCATCCTTTCCGAATAGGCCCGCAGGGCGCACGAGCAGGACGATCGCCATGATGACGAAAATCACGATGTTCGAGGCTTCGGGGTAAAACACCTTTGTCAGCCCCTCGAACAGGCCAAGCATGTAGCCGGTGACGATTGCGCCAAGGATGGAGCCCATGCCGCCAACAACCACAACCGCGAACACCACGATGATCAGGTTCGTGCCCATCAGCGGGCTGACCTGATAGATCGGCGCGGCCATGATGCCGGCAAGCCCCGCAAGCGCCGAACCAAGCCCATAGGTAAATGTCAGCAAAAGCGGAACATTGATTCCAAACGCCCTGACCAGGGTGGGATTTTCCGTTGCGGCGCGAAGATAGGAGCCGAGCTTGGTCTTTTCGATCAGCAGCCATGTTCCGATACAGACGATCAGCGAGGCGACAACCACCCAGCCGCGATAGTTCGGCAGGAACATGAAGCCGAGATTGTGCCCGCCCGCGAGTGCTGGAGGCACCGCATAGGGCTGCCCGGCCGCTCCGTAGTAATAGCGGAATGTGCCTTCGATCACGAGCGCCAGCCCGAATGTGAACAGCAAGCCATAGAGATGATCGAGATTATAGAGGCGCGACAATGCGAAACGCTCGATGATCGCGCTGAAAAGCCCGACGATGAGCGGCGCCAGAAGCAGCGCTGGCCAATAGCCGATGCCGAGCTTTGCCAGCAAAAGATAGCCGACGAAAGCGCCGAGCATATATTGCGCGCCATGGGCAAAATTGATGACCCGCAACAGGCCGAAGATGATGGCGAGGCCGAGGCTGAGCATCGCGTAGAACGAGCCATTGATAAGCCCGATCAGCAACTGCCCGAGAAGCGCCTGAATTGGTATGCCGAAAATCATTGTCATGGGTTGTTACACTCCAAGAACTTCATGCAGCATCGACGTGCGCTCCGGAAGCTCGTTCACATCGAAGCCCGCCGTCACCTGCCCGTGTTCCATCAGATAGAACCGGTCGGCGACCTTGCTGGCAAAACGAAAATTCTGCTCGACGAGAAGCACGGTCATGCCGCGTTGCTTCAACGTCAGCAGCAGTTCGCCAATCCGCTGGACGATGACCGGCGCAAGGCCCTCGGTCGGCTCGTCGAGCAGCAACAGCTTCACGCCGGTGCGCAGGATACGCGCGATGGCCAGCATCTGCTGCTCGCCACCCGAAAGCTTGGTGCCGGGGCTGTTGCGGCGCTCCTTCAGGTTCGGGAAAAGCGCATAGATTTCCTCAACCGACATGCCGCCGGACGCCACCACGGGGGGAAGGTTCAGGTTTTCGTCGACGCTCAGCGTGGCGAAGATGCCCCGCTCTTCCGGCACGAAACCGATGCCCGCATGGGCCGTGCGATGCAAAGGCACCTTCAGCATGTCCTTGCCGTCGAACGAGATACTGCCGGTCCTCTTGGCGATAATGCCCATGATCGCGCGCAGCGTGGTTGTCTTGCCGACGCCATTGCGCCCGAGCAGGGTCACGGTCTCGCCCTCGCGAACATCCAGCGTGACGCCATGCAGCGCATGGCTTTCGCCATACCACGCATTCAGATCCTTTACGGATAACAGGGTCTTCCCCTTAGTCATGGTCAGTCCCCATATATGCCACCTTGACGCGCTCGTCCTGGCTGACCGTCCTGTAGTCGCCGGCAGCGAGGATCTCTCCGCGCTGAAGCACCGTCACCTCGTCGCAAATGTCCGCGACGACCTTGAGATTGTGCTCGACCATGAGCACGGCACGATCCCTGGCGACGCCGCGAATGATTTCCGCGACATTGCCGACATCCTCGTGGCCCATGCCAGCCATCGGCTCGTCGAGCAAAAGAACCTTGGGGTCGAGCGCCAGCGTGGTGGCGATTTCCAGCACGCGTTTGCGCCCATAGGAAAGATCGGCTGCCAGCGTGTCGCGGGCATCCTGAAGCCCTACCAGCTCGATCAGTTCCATCGCCCGCCCGTTGAGCCTGTCAAGCGCGCTCAAGGGCCTCCAGAACTGGGTCGCCAGTCCGCCGGGCCGCTGGAGCGCCACACGGACATTTTCCAGCACTGTCAGATGCGGAAATACCGCCGATATCTGAAAGGAGCGAACAAGGCCCATCCGCGCGACCCTGGCCGGGGGCGTTTTCGTGATATCGTCGTCCAGCAGCATGATCGTGCCGCTCGTCGGTTGCAGAAATTTGGTCAGCAGATTGAAAACGGTGGTCTTGCCGGCGCCATTCGGGCCGATCAGTGCATGAACCTTTGCATGATGGACGTCGAGGTCGACATTCTTGACGGCTGAAAAACCACCAAAATCCTTGCACAGACCGCGGGCGGACAAAACCACCCGCGTATCTGCTGCATCCCGTTTTCCGGCTGATTGCTCAGCCTGATGGATTGCGATTGCCGTCATCGTTACTGCGTGACCAGTTCGCAACCGCTTTCGGACGGCTTGATGAAGGCTTCATCGCCGGGCACCGTGGCCAGAACCTTGTAGTAATCCCAGGGCGCCTTGCTTTCTTCAGGCTTCTTCACTTCCATCAAATACATGTCGTGGATCATGCGGCCGTTTTGCGCGACCTTTCCACCTTGGGCGAAAACATCGTCCACCGGCATTTCCTTCATGGCCTTGGCAACGGCGTCAGCATCGTCCGTGCCTGCCTTTTCGATAGCCTTCAGGTAGTGCAGGACACCGGAATAGGTTCCCGCGTGAACCATGTTGGGCATGCGGCCGGTCTTGTCGAAATACTTCTTGCCGAAGGCGCGGGATTTGTCATCGCGATCCCAGTAGAAGCCTTCCGTCAGCGTCAGTCCCTGTGCTGCTTCGAGTCCCAGACCATGCACTTCCGCGAGCGTAAAGAGAAGTGCCGCCAACCGCTGGCCGCCTGCAACGATACCGAACTCGGCGGCCTGCTTGATGCTGTTCGACGTGTCGAGCCCCGCATTGGCCAGACCGATCACCTTCGCGCCGGAAGCCTGGGCCTGAAGCAGGAAGGACGAGTAGTCGGTGGTGGCAAGCGGGTGGCGAACGGAACCGAGAACCTTACCGCCGTTTTCCGTCAGGAATTTTGTCGTCTGTTCTTCGAGGGAATAGCCGAAGGCATAATCGGCGGTCAGGAAGAACCAGCTGTCACCGCCCTGCTTCACCAGCGCGCCACCGGTACCCACGGCGAGCGAATGTGTGTCGTATGCCCAATGGAAGCCATAGGGCGTGCACTGCTTGCCGGTCAGCTCGGTGGTCGCGGCACCGGTATTGATGGTGATCTTTTTCTTTTCCTTGCTCAATGCCTGCACGGCAAGGCCAACGGACGAGCTGGTCAGCTCCATGATCGAGTCGACCTGTTCAGTATCGTACCACTGGCGCGCGATGTTCGACGCGACATCAGGCTTGTTCTGGTGGTCGGCGGTGATCACCTCGATCGGCTTGCCGAGAACGGTGCCGCCGAAATCCTCGACGGCCATTTTCGCGGCCTCGTAGGACCACTTGCCGCCAAAATCGGCATAGACGCCGGACTGGTCGTTCAGGATGCCGATCTTGACTTTGTCGTCAGACACCTGCGCCATCGCCGGAAGCGCGGTCGCCGCAAGCAGCAATGCGGATGTGATTGCCAATGATTTCATTCTGGTCTCCTCCCAGTTGATTACTGCCCTTCCCCCGAACAGATCTGGCGATCCGTCAGGCAGCCCAAAATTTGTATAGTGTTCACTCGAAAATCGATTGCGCTTGGCGCATCACGACACCAAAGCCCCTCCCCGGCACCCGCAATCCATTCCTCCAGAAGCGACCTTAACATTGACAAATGCACAGACAATTACCTATTTTTGCACATGGTCTGTTCATTTTTGTACAGTTAGACGAACGTAGCAGAAGCCTCATGCGTCAATATACGTGGGATGATATCCTGTTTTTTCTGGCCGTGGCACGGACCGGGCAGCTTTCCGGCGCAGCAAGGCAGTTGAGAACGAACCATGCGACGGTTTCCCGGCGCATCGACCGGCTCGAGGATGCGCTTTCGGCACGACTGTTTGAGCGCAACAGGCGCGGCTACGTTCTCACCCCATTGGGAGAGCGGCTGATCGAGCTTGCAGAAGCGATGGAGCGCGACGCGGAGAGGTTTCACAAAGAGGCCAGCGGCGGTGCCGTTTCGTTGTCCGGCGTCGTGAGATTGAGCACGCTCGAAGGGTTCGGAAACTTTTTTCTCGCCGACCGGTTACCCGCCCTGGCCCAGCAGCATCCCAATCTTTCGATCGAGGTGGTCACGATCCAGCAGATCGTATCGCTGTCCCGTCGCGAGGCCGATGTTTCCATTACGCTGGGAACACCCCGTGCCAGCCAGCACCATCAGGAACGGATTACACCTTATCGCCTCTTTTTCTATGGCTCGCGGGACTATCTGGACCGGAACCCGCCTGTCGTCAAACGCGACGACCTGAAGGCGCACCCGTTCATCGGCTATATCGACGACATGGTATTCACGCCGGGGCTCGATTATTTGCGCGAGATCTTTCCGGGGCGGCGGGCGGGCTATCAGGCGTCGAGCATTCAATCGCAACTCAGCGCGACAAGGCTGGGCTTTGGCCTCTGCGTCCTGCCCTATTTCATCGCCTATCGCTTTCCCGATCTTGTCCCCGTGCTGCCAAAGGAGATCCATCTCGACCGGGACTACTGGCTCATATGCCACAATGACGTGGCGGCAACACCGCGCGTGCGGACCTTGACGGATTTCATCAAGTCCGAAACCCGAAAGGCGTCGCATCTTTTCCTCGGTCAGGAATTGCTGAAATAGGCGAACACGCGGCTTTTCCAGCAGTTTTACAGGTCTGACTTTATCCAGAAAAAAATGACGGATGACACGAAATAAGATTCGCTCATCGGCACGAATTAGGATAGTTTGGTTAAACGATTAATCTCCATTCATTTCATGCCATGTCTTCCTCGCGCCCTCGCCCAAATCTGAGCGATATCGCTTCCGCCTTAGGCGTATCCATTGCCACGGTATCCAACGCAATGTCGGGAAAGGGCCGCGTATCGGTCGAAATGATCGAGAAAATCCGCGCGACCGCTGCCGAATTCGGATACAAGCCAAGCCTGACGGGCCGTGCGTTGCGCACGGGGCGTAGCGGCGTATTGGGGCTGGCTCTCGCCAATATCGCCCATCCGCTTTTCCCGCAAATTGCCCAGGCCGTTGAATTCGCCGCGGCCAATAATGGCTACGGCATCCTCATCGCTGATTCCCGCGGCGATGTCGCCGCGCAGACCGACGCGATCAACCGCCTGATTGAGCGAGGCGTGGACGGCCTTGTGGTCGTTCCGCGTCGGGGCACGCGGATCGTTGAGGTTGGCCGCCCCGTCGCGGTCATCGACAGCCCTTCAACCCCGGGCAACACGGTGGCTGCCGATCACTGGAACGGCGGGCAGCAGATCGCGCGGCACCTCGCCGCTCTTGGCCACCGGCGCTTCATGATTGTCGGTGCCAATCCAAATTCCAATGTGCAGAATGACCGCATCGGCGGCATCCGGTCGGCTCTTTCTCCCGATATGGTCAGCCACGTGATCTGGATCGAGGAAATCGAGAACCATCATTTCAAGGGATGCGATCTCGGTCTCGCTGAAAAGGTGAAGCAGGGATTTACTGCTTTCGCCGCGACATCAGACCTTCACGCACTTCGTATCCTGATGGAACTGCAACGAAACGGAATCAGTGTTCCGCGAGAAGCCAGCGTCACCGGTTTCGATGACCTTGCATGGTCTTCCGTCGTGACACCGGGCCTCACGACCATGCACATGGACATGCCCGCCATCGCAGAGATCGCCGTAACCAGCGTTCTCGAAGCGATCGGGGCAAGGCGCAACACCGCCATCGCATCCGTATCGAGCGTTCCAATGCAGATCGTCATTCGCAAATCCAGTGGCGAAGCGCCGCTGCGAACCATCCCCAGAGAAGGAGCACTATTGTCATGATGAAGCCGTTACTGGCAGCGGGCGTCGCCCTGATGTCGACTCTACCCGCCGCTCAAGCCGCCGACCGTACACTCACCATATCGGTCTACGGCTTCGCGCAGGACGCGTTCAAGGAGATCGTCTACGATCCGTTCAAGGAAAAATGCGGCTGCGAATTGGTGGTCGAAACCGGAAACAGTGTCGAGCGTCTTGCAAAGATGGAAGCCAACAAGGCCAATCCCGTCATTGACATGGCCGTCGTTTCCACTGCGGATGCACTGGCTGCCTCGCGCGCAGACCTCATCTCGCCCATCGACGTGACGAAGCTCACCAACTACGACAAGCTATATGACATCGCCAAAGATCCGATCGGCGGCAACCTGAGCGTCGGCTACACGCTCTACGCCACGTCGATCGTCTATCGCTCGGACAAGATCGAGATCGATTCCTGGGAAGACCTTCTCTCCGAAGAACTGGCGGGCCACGTGGCCTTGCCGAACGTGACCACCAACCAGGGCCCACCGACGCTCTACATGCTCGGCAAGGCGATAGGCGATACCGCGCCTGATCTCAAGGACACCATCGCCAAGGTCGGCGAGCACAAGGACGACGTCGTGACGTTCTACGTCAGGTCGTCGCAGCTTGTGCAGTTGATGCAGCAGGAAGAGATCTGGGCTGCCCCCATCGGCCGCTTTGCCTGGGAAGGCTTCAAGAAAATGGACCTTCCGATCAAGTGGGCAACTCCCAAGGAAGGGCAGACTGGCGGCATGAACGTCATGGTCCTCACCAAGGATAGCAAGAATCAGGATCTGGCGCTCGAGTTCATGGATTTCTGGCTCTCCACCGAAATCCAGACCAAGCTGGCGGAAAAGCTGATCGACAGCCCCGCCAACAAGGACGTGAAGGTTTCGCCAGAAATCGCGGATAATCTCACCTATGGTGAGGAAACCGTGAAGTCTCTCGATCTTCAGTCCGCCGAGACCATTCTCGACAATCGTGAAACCTGGCTCTCCGAATGGAACGCCAAGGTCGGACAGTAAGCGACGAAGATCAGTCTTCTTGACAATGCGTCCCGGTTCACCTGTGAACCGGGACAATCTTTTCAGAAAACAATCCAGACTGGTCGGTAAAAGGGTTACCCTCATGTTCCAGAACCGAGCTGAAGCCTTGGCGCTCACTCTCCCGGCGGCGATTTTTGCTGCTGTGGTCTTCATTGCTCCGGTGGTCATCCTTCTTTCAGAAGGTTTCCGATCAGCCGACGCGTGGACCATCTCGGCCTATACGAATTTCTTTTCGGAGCCGCTCAATCAGGTCGTCTTCCTGCGCACGTTGAAGCTGGGCGCAATGGTGACGGTGGTTTCCGCCGTAATCGGCTATGCGACGGCTTTCTGCATCGTCAATCTCTCGCCCAAATCCCGCGGAAGCATCTTCGGCCTTGTCGTCCTGCCGCTGATGATCTCGCCGGTCGCGCGCACCTATGCGTGGATCGTGATTCTGGGACGCACCGGCATCGTCAACAAGGCGCTGATGACGGTCGGCCTGTCGGATGAACCGATCCGGTTTCTCTTTACAGAAACAGCGGTTTTCATTGGCCTGTTGCAACTCTTTCTACCCCTGATGATCATTTCGCTGATCAGTGCGCTCGAAAACATGCCGCGCGACGCCATTCCGGCCGCCCGTGTGCTTGGTGCCAACTGGTTTCAGGTTTTCTGGAAAGTCATCCTTCCTCTCACCAAGGAAGGACTTGTCATCGGCGGAACCCTCGTCTTTACCGGTTCGCTGACCGCCTACATCACGCCCGCCATTCTCGGCGGCTCCAAGGTGCTTATGCTCGAAACGCTGCTTTATCAGCGCGTGACGGTGGCCAATGATTTCGTGTCGGCCAGCGTTATCGCGATGATCCTCATCGTCATGAGTTTTTCCGCCAATCTGCTGCTGAAGCGGCTTGCAACATCGAGGAACAAGCGATGACATTCCGTTTACTCTCCACTTTCATCCTTTCGCTCGTCCTGATGTTCCTGATCGGGCCTTTCATTATCATCGTCGCGGCATCGCTGTCCGCCGGTGACACGCTGGCCTTTCCTCCTGCGGGCCTTTCGTTCAAATGGATCATCAAGGTCTTTCAGATCGAGAGTTTCCGTGCCAGCTTCATCGTTTCGATGGCGCTCGCCATATTCGGCACGCTGACGGCGCTGGTGCTCGGCATTCCTGTTTCCTATGCGCTGGCCCGCTACAAGCTTCCGCTCGGTGAAACGATCAAGACCATTGTTTCAGCCCCGATCATCGTGCCGGGCATCATCGTCGGCCTGGCATTGCTGCGCTATCTGGTGATCCCCATAGGCTTCAGCATCACGCTCGCGCTGTTCCTCGCGCATACCGCGCTGGTTCTGCCCTATGCCGTCCGTGTGGTTTCCGCCAGCATGAACAATCTGCGCAGCGATATCGAGGAAGCGGCGGTGCTGCTCGGCTCTTCCCGCATCGGCGCGTTCTTCCGCGTGGTTCTGCCCAACATTCGCGGCGGCATCCTCGCCGCCTTCATTCTCGGTTTCGTGACCAGCTTCAATCAGGTTCCTGTTTCGCTGTTTCTGTCTGGCCCGGGCGTCACCACGCTGCCCATTGACATGATCTCCTATCTCGAAACCACCTTCGACCCCTCAATCGCTGCGCTTTCGTCGCTGCTTGCCTTCATGTCCATCGGCATTGTCTTCCTTGCCGAACGTTTCCTGGGATTCTCTCGCTATGTCTGATGCTTCATTTCTCAGCCTCGAAAAACTGACCCTGGCCTATGGCAACACGACCGCCGTCAAGGATCTGGATCTCACCATCAAGCAAGGCGAACTCATCGCGCTTCTGGGGCCGTCCGGTTGTGGCAAGACCACGACGATGCGTTCCATCGCTGGCCTGTTGACCCCGAAATCCGGACGCATCCAGCTCGACGGAACCGACATTACCCGCCTATCCGCCAACAAGCGCGCTGTCGGTCTCGTCTTCCAGTCCTATGCCCTCTTCCCGCATCTCTCGGTCTTCGAGAACGTCGCTTTCGGCCTCCGCCTGAAAAAACTGCCAAAGGACGACATCAACGAGCGCGTCGAAGCCGGGTTGAAATCCGTTGGCCTTTCAAAATTCGCCCACCGCAAACCGGCGGAACTGTCAGGCGGCCAGCAGCAGCGCGTGGCGCTTGCCCGTTCCATGGTTATGGAACCGAAGGTTCTGCTCCTTGACGAGCCGCTTTCAAATCTCGACGCAAGGCTGCGCCTTGAAATGCGCACGGAATTGCAGCGGGTCCAGAAAGAAAGCGGCATCACGATGGTTTTCGTGACCCACGATCAGGGCGAGGCTCTTGCGCTCGCCGACCGGATCGTCGTGATGCTGGATGGACAGATCGAACAGATCGGCACGCCGGAAGAAATCTACAACGCGCCGATTTCGGCATTCGTGGCGGATTTCGTCGGCTTCGAAAATGTGTTCGCGTTGGAAAACGGCAAGCTGAAGACTGAAGCAGGCTTAACCGATCTTTCCGGCCCCGCACCGGCGGGAGCCGCTGGTCTCGCATGGCGGCCAAACTGCGTGAAGCTTGGGCAGGGGCCATTCACCGGCGAAGTGCTCGGCACGTCCTTCGCAGGCCGTACCCGCGAATATCTGCTCAAGACGCAGATTGGCCCGATCAAGGCCGAAGTGGACGCATCCGAACCATTTCATGAAATCGGCTCGGCGCTGGTCTTCGATCTGCCGGTTTCCGAGGCCGCATCCCTGAAACGGTACGCGTGAGGCAATAATGGGCGTCTGGATCGACACAGATATGGGGTTTGACGATATCCTTGCGGTTCTCATCGTCGACCATTCGGAACTGCAAATCGACGGCGTGTCGCTTGTCTTTGGCAACGCGCCGCTGGAACGGATCAAGCACAATGCCGCGAGAGCGTCAAAGGCATTCGGCTGGTCGTTTCCCATCCATACCGGTCGCGAGACGCCTGTCCTCGGCAGGCTCGAAACGGCCCAGCACATCCTTGGGGAAAGCGGTATACCGACCATCGGACAATCGCTTCCAGACGCCCCCGCCCTCACCCATAGCGACGCTTTCAATGCACTCTGCAAATGGCTTGAGGACACCAAGGAGCCGCGGCGCATACTGGCCTTGGGGCCGCTCACCAATATCGCAGCCCTAGCCCTTGCAAGGCCCGATCTCGCCGCAAAAATCGGCGATCTGACATGGATGGGCGGCGGCGCAACCAGCGGAAATCATACGGCGTCGGCGGAGTTCAACGCCTATGCCGATCCGGAAGCGCTCGCCATCGTTCTTGCGGCGGGCATTCCCTTCCGCATGATCGACCTCGATATTTGCCGCACCGTCCTCGCCAGCCCTTCGGATGTTGCGCCTATACGGGCGGAGCGCGGCGCGAATGCAACCGTTCTGGCCGATTTGTTCGAAGGTTTCATCAATATCGCCGTCAGTCGCGGTCGATCGGCCATGGCGCTTTACGATCCCGTTGCGGCTGTAGCATTCGTGGCGCCCGATGCGGTAACATACAGGAAGGTCCGCATCGATGCGGAGCTTGCCGGAACGCTCACCCGGGGGCGGACTGTCGTCGATGCACGCGCAAGCACCGAATTCAATGCGGAACTCGCGTCGGCGATTGATGTGGAGCGGGCGCGTTCCATGGCCATCGCTGCGCTTTTGAAAGAAGCGAGACGATAATGGATCGCATGATTGAGCTGTCAGACCTCAACAGTCCGGATCTACGGCAGAGAGCCATAGCGGCCGCTCGCGGCGACGAACCATTCGACCTGCTGATCACCGGCGGCACGATCGTCGATATGGTGACAGGCGAGTTGCGACTGGCAGATATCGGCATCGTCGGACCATTGATTGCGAGCGTGCATCAGCCGGGCGTGTTCACGCAAGCCACATCGCAAATCGACGCCACTGGCGCTTTTCTCTCCCCCGGCCTGATCGATACGCATATGCATATCGAAAGCTCGATGGTCACACCCGCCACCTACGCGCAAACCGTTGTGCCGCGCGGCGTGACCACCATCGTCTGGGATCCGCACGAATTCGGCAATGTGAACGGCCTGGAAGGCGTTCACTGGGCCATCGAGGCTACGCGCGATCTTCCTCTGCGGACAATCATGCTCGCGCCATCCTGCGTGCCCTCGGCACCCGGTCTTGAGAAAGCGGGTGCGGATTTCGCAGCGCCGGAAATGGCCGAAATGTTGTCATGGCCTGAAATCACCGGCATCGCCGAAGTCATGAACATGCGCGGTGTGATCGACAGCGATCCGCGCATGGCGGCGATCATTCAGGAAGGGCTGAAATCAGGCAAGCTCATCTGCGGCCATGCCCGCAGCCTGCAAGGCGCAGACCTGAATGCCTTCATCACGGCTGGCATAACCTCGGATCATGAGCTTGTTTCGGGCGAAGATCTCATCGCCAAGCTGCGCGCGGGACTGGCCATCGAGCTTCGCGGTTCGCATGACCATCTGTTACCGGAATTTGTCGAGGCGTTGAACGGGCTCGGCCATCTGCCGCAAACCGTAACGCTTTGCACCGACGACGTGTTTCCCGACGATCTGCATGAAAAAGGCGGGCTGGATGATGTTGTTCGGCGCCTTGTTCGTTACGGAATGCCTGCGGTCTGGGCTCTAAGGGCAGCCACGCTCAATGCGGCGGCAAGGCTTGGCCGCAACGATCTCGGGCTGATCGCCGCCGGACGGCGCGCGGATATCGTTCTTTTCGACAATCTTGCGGATTTCAAAGCCCGGCATGTCATCGCCAATGGCAAACAGGTGGCTTCAAAGGGCGCGCTGGTTCAGCGTCCTGTGGAGATTGCGGCCGCGCTGCTCGTCAACACCGTCAAGCTGTCGCCGCTGGGCGAGCGGGACTTCATGATTCCGGCGACGGGCCGGAAAGCGCGCATTGCCACCATAGAGCGTCCGCGTTTCACACAATGGGGCGAGACGATTGCCGAAATCGTTGACGGCTATGTCGCGCCACCCGATGACGTGACGCTGATTGCCGTTGCCCATCGCCACGGGCTTTCGGACCCCCGGCCCCGCATCGGATTCCTGAAACATTGGGGGGCATGGAAGGGCGCATTCTGCACGACCGTCTCCCATGACAGCCACAACCTGACCGTTTTCGGCGGCAATGCAAAGGATATGAGCGTTGCGGCAAATGCCGTTATCGCTGCAGGTGGCGGCATGGCTGTTGCCTCGAACGGCAAGCTCGACGCACTTCTGGAACTGCCGCTCTCCGGCCTTGTTTCAGGGGCTGGAATGGCGAGCGTTGCCGAAGACTTCAAGGCGCTCCGAGCTGCCATGGATCGCATCGCGCCATGGCAGCCGCCCTATCTGGTGTTCAAGGCTTGTTTCGGCGCAACGCTCGCCTGCAATGCCGGCCCCCACCAGACGGACCTCGGCATTGCCGACGTCGAACGCGGGACGGTTCTTGCCAATCCCGTTCTCGAAGTGATCGACTGACCGGAGAGCCCCGTTCAGGGCGCAAGTTCCAGTTCGACCAGTTTCGACCAGAAGGCGACGCCTGTGGCGATGGCGTCGTCGTTAAAGTCGTAAGACGTGTTGTGATGCAACGCCCCATCCACGGCAGGGCCGTTGCCGAGCCACACATATGCGCCCGGATTGGCCTCGCCAAAATAGGCGAAATCATCGCCTGCGGTTGATGGTGGGAAGTCTGTTCGCACGTTCTCACCGCATACAGCCTGGGCAGCAGCCAGCGCCCGTTCCGTAACCTCCGCATTGTTCACGACCGGCGGAATACGCCGTTGGAAGCGATAGGCAACCTCGATGCCGAACATGGCGGCGACGCCATTGGCCAAACGCCCGATTTCCTCTTCCAGTTGGTCACGCACCTTTGCCGTATAGGCGCGAGCCGTGCCGCCAATCTCGACGATATCCGGTATCACGTTCAGCGCCTTCGGATCGCCAGCCTGCACGGAGCAGGCGCTGACCACGGCGGGTTGCAACGGATCGACAACGCGTCCGACAATCGTCTGGAGCGACGAAAGGAAATATCCCGTTGCCGTGATCGGATCCTTGCCAAGATGCGGCTTCGCTCCATGCGTGCCCACGCCTTTGAACGTCACATACCAGCTATCCGACGATGCCAGTTGAGGCCCGGAGACCACCGCCATCTCGTTGACGGCAAGCCCCGGCATATTGTGCAGGCCGTAGACCGCATCGCAGGGAAACAGGTTGAAAAGCCCGTCCTCGACCATCTGCTTCGCCCCGCCCCTGCCCTCCTCGGCAGGCTGGAAGATGAAGTGAACCGTGCCGGAAAACTCCCTCGTTTTCGCCAGATAACGCGCAGCACCCAGCAGCATCGTGGTGTGCCCGTCATGGCCGCAGGCGTGCATTTTGCCCGGCACTCTGGATTTATAGGGCCGCTCCGCCAGTTCCGGCATCGCGAGTGCATCCATGTCCGCGCGCAAGCCGATCGAGCGCGTCCCATTGCCCAGTTGCAATGTGCCGACCACGCCCGTCTTACCCAGGCCGCGATGGACCTGTACGCCTGCCTCTTCCAATAGGGAGGCAACGATGTCACTCGTGCGCACCTCCTCAAAACCAAGTTCGGGATTGGCGTGAAAATCGCGGCGCAACTGCGTCAGAAAGGAAATGTCCTCCCTGATCTGTTCTGGCAAAGACATAAGATTGATGGTCCTTCAGATCATTTCAAAGAAGTGGGTTGATAACAGCCCGGCAAGCGATAAAACCCGCTTTACGAATACTCCATACTATCGCAAACGGTCGCAGGAAACAGCCTAAACCTAAAACGCAATCGTTTGATGGGATGTCAACAGGAATGGAAAGCCCGACCATGCAGCCTCATGATTTCTGGCAGGAGATACACGCCGCCCAGACGTTCGAGTGCAATCCGCAAGGCGGCCACCGGCTGTTCTTTCCGGCTGAACTCGAGGACGGGCGGCAATTGCGCCTGCCCATCCGGGAACTTTCGGACGGGCGTCATGCACTTGCGTCCCTGATCATCAATCAGGCAAGCTTCGAGGTTGAGGATGCGCTGACGGCGGCGCTCGCAGCCAGGTTTAAACCCTATTCACCGGACATTATCGTCGGCCTGCCGACGCTCGGACTGACGCTTGCGCGCGGACTGGCGAGGCACCTGAAGCACACACGCTATGTTCCGCTCAGCACATCGCGCAAATTCTGGTATGTCGATGATCTCTCCATACCCATCAGTTCCATCACCAGCCCGGGACAGGCCAAGAGGCTCTATGTCGATCCGCGCATGCTGCCACTGCTGGAGGGCAAGCGCGTCGCGTTGGTCGATGACGTCATCAGCACCGGAACATCGATTGTTGCGGGGCTCGCCTTGCTGGATCATTGCGGCATAAAACCCGTCGTGATCGGCGCGGCCATGCTTCAGTCCGACCGCTGGATCGAGAAACTCGCCGCAATAGACGCACATTGGCCGAAAGTAACTGAAGGCGTGCTGAAGACCCCTATACTGGCGAAAACGCCGGAAGGCGGCTGGCTGCCTTCCTCACCGACGGATTGATATTGCTCTAACGTGCCGCGTTACGAGCTTCGTGATCCAGAAGCCAGCGCTTGCGCGCGATACCGCCGGCATATCCGGTCAATGCGCCATTTGCACCGATAAGCCTGTGGCAGGGGACGATGATGGATATGGGATTGGCGCCATTCGCATGGCCAACGGCCCGAACGGCTTTCGGTTTCCCTATATATCCGGCCAAGGTGGAGTAGCTCACTGGACAACCAGCCTCGACGGTGCGCAATTGCGACCAGACTGCACGCTGGAAACCGGTCCCGCCCGATCGGGCGGGGATATCATCGATAGAATTTACGGTTCCGGCGAAATAATCGATCAACTTCTGCTTGATCGATGACGGCACCTTGCCGTTGCGGAGGGTAAAACCGGTGCTGCGATGGTGCAGGCCGAGCAGCCGTTCCATTCGAGGCAGGCAATCGGCCCAATCAGCGGCGCATAACGCACCATTTTCCTCCGCAACAAGATGCAAAACACCGAGCGGCGTCTCGACAGGCTCCATCACCAATTGCAATTGCCGCTCCATCAACGGGTTTCCAGTTGCGATTGGCCGCCTGTCAAGGTCAATCCCTCTGGATCAACTGTTCCGGCACGCCGAGTACCGAGGCAATGCGGCGGAGTTTCTCTCCATTTGACTGGCCGCTTTCAATTTCATCGATTTCGGTAGCGGTCAAACCGCTCGCGACCGCGAGATCTTCCACGCTGTATCCCAGCGAATCCCGTAACGCCCGAACAACATTTGTTCCGGCTCCAATAGCGGACGAAATGACGTCCTGAATATTATCTTTTCCAGAAATGGACATGCAATGCTCCTTCTTTGATTTATCGCCCCCACGTTGGGTATGTGGTTCCCTCTCCTCTCTTTTCCTCTGAATCGTTGCTACGAATGACGCTTGATGAATTCCATGGCTGCCGCCGGATTTCTCACCTTGAAGCCGCTGATGAAATAAACGAAAACATCCCGGACCGCCAGCTTTACGGGTGGTTTGTCGCTGGCATGCCTGAGATCGGCCACATCACCACCGGCACACCATTCCTGCGCCCGCTTAACCCAAAGGTTGATCTCTCCAGATGAATAGCCGGAAGGCTCGCTCTCACGCGATGCCATCAGCCGCAAATAAACGAATGGCGCGGTAAGGTCGGCGATCTGGGGAAAATCCAGCTTGTCCGTGATGACGACCGCAACGCCATATTCACGCACCATCGCAACAAATTCGGCATTTGAGAAACTCTCGTGCCGAACTTCAACCACATGCCGTATATCACGTCCATTCAATCTTTTGGGAAGAAGTTTCAAAAACGCTTCAAAATCGACCGGGTCGAATTTCTTGGTCGGCATAAACTGCCAGTTGATCGGGCCGAGCTTGTCCTTGAGTTCCAGAACACCTCCGGTCAGAAAACGCTCGATCGAGCTTCCAGCCTCCGCCAGGACCTTGCGATTGGTGGCAATTCTCGGGGCCTTCACCGAGAAGAGAAAGCTTTCCGGCGCTTCATCATGCCATTTTGCAAAGGTTTCCGGCTTTTGCGGCCCATAATAGGTGCCGTTGATCTCGATTGAGGTGACGTGGCGAGCCGCATATTCCAGTTCGCGTTTCTGCGTCAATCCATCAGGATAGAAGGTTCCTCGCCACGGCTCGAAGTTCCAGCCGCCAATGCCAACATAGACTGAAGAGACGGTATCATTCGACATCGTTTCGTTCCCGGAACCTGAATTGTCAGATAGGTGGCACCACGACAGATGTGTCCCGACGCTGCGGTCGACACTCCGTCCCCTGCTTTCAAACGCCACGTTGAACCATGCATCTCAAGAACGAGACACATCGCTATTTTTGCGAATTTCCTGCCCATATGCAACGAATTTAATTCGCTTCAAACCGGATCGCTGGTTGCACGCATTGTTACAAGATTCGGTGCCGCAGAGCTTACGCGGCACGCACCCCGGCTGTCGCTTCTTCATTTGCTGCCTGATGCGCCCGCTCCTGCTTGGCTTCAAAAAGGGCAGCGATCAGATCCGTCTGCGTTACAACCCCGACAACCCTGTTATCATGATCGACGACGGGGACATGATGCAGACCGCGATCCGCCATGAATGGCACCAGCTTGGCTATCATGGTTTCCGGAAGGGCGGACTGAACCTCTCTGGTCATGATGCTTTCCACCCTCTGCCGTGCTCCAGCCGAAAAGCCGAACTTCTGGCGGAAGCCTACCCGGAAGCCGAAATGAAGCTTTCCATCCACACCAAGGGCGGACGCGTTCATAAAGTCGGTTTGCGTGATGATTCCCTGCAAGTATCCGTCCTCGGAGACGACGGGCAGTGCCTTAATCTTGTGCTTCAGCAGCAGGTTCCACGCATCCTGAAGGCGCGTTTGCGGATGAACGGTAGCCACATCCCGCGACATGATTTCAGCGCAGGTAACTTCGCCTGTGCGGCGTGCATAGGCCCGCATTTGCACCTGATGCAGCAATGCATCCAGTTCATCCGGGCTGATATCGACGATCTCGTCATACTGCGCGAGCACAGCCTGCAAATCCTCCGGCACGAAACCGATCCGCTCTGTCGGAACGCGATCATCGGTCCTATGCGGATTCGGCGTCTGCGACCTTGCCAGATGCGGGTATCGGCGTCCCGTCAGATTGTTGAAAAACAGCGCCGTCGATAGAAGCAATATCGAATTCAGTCCGACCGGCCAGATCGCAAAGGCATAACCCGCCTCCTGCACGACCGGACCACCTAGAACGGCAGTCAGCGCGACGGCACCGCCCGGCGGATGCAAGCAACCCAGTGCCATCATTCCGGCAATCGTAAACGCGACCGCCACCGCGGAGGCCGCGACAGGATCGGAGATTATGGTGGCACAGGTAATGCCGATCAGCGCCGCGCAAACATTGCCGCCGACAATCGACCATGGTTGTGCAAGCGGACTTGTCGGCGTCGCAAACAGGAGTACCGCCGATGCCCCCATCGGAGCAATCAGAAGCGGCAAATTGGCGTCCGGGCCAAGCGCCAACCGGCTGATCAATCCCGTAAGAAGGACACCAATCAACGCGCCTGCACATGCCCTCGCACGCTCCATACCGCTGACAGGCGCAATCAGCGGCACAAACTGCCGCAAGAAGCTTGGAAGTTTCAACATTAATATGTGCTCGCTGCCCTGTCCGGCGGGATCTTTGAACTGCACAGAGAACTAGCACCATGCGCATAATTTCAACAAAGCATGCGGTTCCCGATTTGCATCGGTTACAAGAATTTCATGCTCATTATCCGTTGTTTGCAGCGCCAGGATTGCCCCGTTCCGCAAATCGGAAACGGCCCCTTCCGTCGTACGGAAAGGGCCGCCGGTTATCAGATTTTTATCTCGACAGCCTTTCAGCTGGTGAAGAAAGGCTGCGTCCCGTGAGCCTCGATGGCACCCGCAAGCCGCGACAGCGCATGCACGTAGGCAGCGTTTCGCATCGTCGTTCCGTGCTGCTGGGCCACGTCCCAGATCGCCCTGCCCTCACGCTCCATCATGGCCAGCAGCCGCACATGGATTTCCTCGACGGTCCAATAGTAGCCCTGGCGATTCTGGACCCATTCGAAATAGGATACCGTTACGCCACCCGCATTGGCCAGGATATCGGGAAGAACGATCACATTACGCTGCGCAAGAATCTTGTCAGCTTCCGACGTCAGCGGCCCATTGGCGAGTTCAAGAATAACTTTTGCCTTGATCGTGCCTGCATTTTCTTCCGTGATCATGTCTTCAAGTGCGGCAGGCACCAGCAGATCGCAATCGACCCCGACGAGCGCTTCCGCCGGAATGAATTCCACGTCCGGGTCAGAAGCGAGCACCGAAACCGATTGACCGGCTTTCTTCGCGGCTATCAGCTTTTCGACGTCCAGGCCATTGGCCGCGTAAACAGCACCGGCTGAATCCGAGACGGCAACGATCTTGTGTCCGTCGCCCGCAAAAAGCTTGGCGATGAACTGGCCGGCGTTGCCGAAACCCTGCACGGCGACCCGCATTTCCTTGTCGAGACCCAGTTCCTTGGAGAGGTACCGGGTCAGGTAATAGCCGCCGCGCGCTGTCGCATCCTCACGGCCAAGCGATCCGCCGAGTGCAATCGGCTTTCCGGTAATGACGGCGGGCGACACCTCGCCGACAATCTGGTTATATTCATCGGCCATCCAGCCCATGATCATCGAGTTCGTGTAGACATCCGGGGCGGGGATGTCCCTGTCAGGTCCGATGATCCGGGAGAACGCCTGCATATAGGCGCGCGAAAGACGTTCCAGTTCGGCCTTTGACAAGGTCCGGGGATCCACCATCACCGCGCCTTTTCCGCCGCCATACGGCAGATTCATAACCGCGCATTTGAACGTCATCCAGAATGCAAGTGTCTCGGTTTCTTCGGCAGTTGCGTCCGGATGAAAGCGGATACCGCCCTTCGTCGGGCCGCGCGTATCGTCGTAGCGACAGCGCCATGCCAGGAACGACTTCCGGGATCCGTCATCCATGCGGATCAACAAGCGCATTTTCGTGGTTTCGCGAGGATATTTGAGTTTCTCGATGACATCCTGGTCGACGTTCAAGAAGCTGGCGGCTTCATCAAGACGCACCAGCGCACGATCGAGGGGAGTGTCATTCGACATGGTATATCCTTCCAACTGACGAAAATTAGAGCAAGAATCTGCCAAAACCGGCAGCGTTCGGGACATATAACAAAAGTCGCCAAAAGAACATGCGGCGATATGCTAATAATTTACCCATGCGCATAATTTCTAGCCAGATCTCATCCTCCCGGCATTGCCCGTGCGCAACTGAAACTTCCGACAGAACAAAGCTCCCGATACTTGACCATGATCAAATGCGATGGCGCACCTTCGTGATAGCTGAACAGCACGCAGTGCAAGCCCGTCGGGGCAGTTCAGGAGATGCGATATGGACCGTGATCTGATCGAAAAATATGCCATAGCGGTGCCTCGTTACACGAGCTACCCGACGGCCCCCCACTTTCACGATGGAATCGGCAACGCCACCTACGCCTCCTGGCTGAACGAAATTGAACCTGACGCTTCGCTTTCCCTGTATTTCCATATTCCCTATTGCGACCGGCTCTGCTGGTTTTGCGGTTGCCATACCAAGCACACCCTTCGGTACGAGCCAATCGCCACATATCTGAAAGCCCTCTTCGCCGAGATCAGTTGGGTTGGGAAACAGTTGAACGGTCGAGGCGTTGTGAGGGCCATTCACCTTGGCGGCGGCTCGCCAACAATGCTCACGCCCGCTGACATGCTTGCGCTAAAGGCCCACTTGAAGCGCTATTTTTCCTTCCATCGGGATGCAGAGATCAGCATCGAGATCGACCCCAACGATCTTGACGAACCACGCTATGACGGGATGGCGGCTTTTGGCCTGACCCGCGCCAGCATTGGCGTGCAGGACTTCAATCCCACGGTTCAAAAGGCAATCAATCGTATACAGACCTTCGAACAAACCAAGGCCGTCGTTGACGCCGTTCGCGGACGAGGCGTCAAATCGGTCAATGTCGATGTCCTGTACGGTTTGCCGCACCAGACGATAAAGACAATCGAGCAGACGATCGCGCAAGTTCATGCGCTTGATCCGGATCGGACAGCGCTCTTCGGCTATGCTCATGTGCCATGGTTGAAAAAACATCAGCAGATGATCGACGAAAGCGTCTTGCCCGATAATTTCGCGCGATATGAGCAGGCACGGCTCGCTGCGGATCGGCTCGTTGAAAGCGGCATGTGCGCCATCGGGTTCGATCACTTTGCAAAACCCGGCGACACGCTTGCCATTGCCCAGCGCGACGGTCGCCTGCGCAGGAATTTTCAGGGTTATACAACGGATGATGCCGATGTTCTGATCGGATTTGGCGCGTCCGCGATCGGCAAGCTTCCGCAGGGCTATATCCAGAACATCACTGCGACTGGTGAATACCAGAAGCACGTTCTGGCGGAAGGATCGGCCGTTGCCCGCGGCTATGCGCTCGACCACGACGATCTTCTGCGTTCCTCGGTCATCGAGGCGCTTATGTGCCAGTTTTCCTTCTCACGTCAGGACATGGCCGATCGTTTTGGGGCGCCCGCCAACCGCATCTTCGAAGAGGCATCGACGATCGCGCGTTCCGATACGGATGGATTGGTTTTTGGCAGCGACACCGATTTTGGCCTGACCGAACGCGGAAAGCCGTTCGTAAGGGTAATTGCATCGAAATTCGATCGATACCTTGGCAAGGGCGCAGCCCGCCATTCGGTCGCGGTGTAAACTCGACATTGCGGCATTTCACACTACATTGCCACAATGGACACATACGGCATCTATTGTTTCTGCGGCATGCCAACCCATCTATTCGCTATTAGCAGACTCTGGAAGTAACGCAATATCATGACCTCCCAAGACAAAGCCTCCGCTTCCGGCCAGACAAAACCGCTCACCTCTGCTGGGAATCCCATACCCGACGATCTCGACGAGGATCTGATTCATAAGGTCGTACATGAGTTCTACGGTCGGGTCCGGAATGACGAACTGCTGGCGCCTCTTTTCAATGAGCGAATCGATGCTGACCAATGGCCGGTTCATCTCGAGAAGATGTGCGACTTCTGGTCTTCCTCACTGCTGCGAACCTCCCGTTACCGTGGCCATCCTTTACGTCCGCATCTTGGGTTGAGTGGGCTTGGTGATGCGCATTTTGAGCGTTGGCTCTCACTGTTTCATGCGACGGTTTCGGAGGTGTGTTCGCGGGAGGCTGGTGCTG
>JBOHIW010000025.1:0-66336 GCA_050726055.1 Phyllobacterium sp.
AAGAGCGAACCGTCGAAACAACATGGAGACGTATCGGCGAACTCCTCAAGGCCTTCAGTCCGCAGGAATGCTCAAACTACCTCAGACATGCCGGCTATGGTTCAGAGTAGATCTGACAGACTCTAAAGGCGCATCCACTCATTCGTTGAGCGCATCCGCATGCCCCATACCTTCCGATTTCGTGGCAAAAGAGCAACGAGCCTCATCCCTTCGGATTCACGAAATTGTGGCAGAACCTGCCCCGATGAATTTCGAGCGTCATGTCTGCGATGTCATAACGCGTTGAATTTTAATGGTTTTACGGCGTATGGAGCCGTTAATGGACCGTTCACAAATCTTAACCATAAATTAACAAGGGCAAAATCGTGGCCCCTTTGTGAATTGACTTATGCCCGCCAGAACTCTTAACGTTTCGTTAATCATTTGGACGTGGCGTGGGGTCCCGTATGTTTTGTGTATCGCGTATCTTCAAGCCGGCAGGCCTGGCTCTCGTGCTGGCTGCCACTGCATCAGGCGCCTTTGCAGCTTCCGAGGCAAGCATGCGTACCGGGGCGCTCACCTCACAACCGATCGGCCATTACGAGTTCTGCAAGGCCTTGCCGAAAGAATGCGCCATCCGCAGCCATGATGCTGCCCCGGCGAAAATGAGCCGCGAGTTCTGGCGTCTGGTCCTCAACGTGAACCAGACGGCGAATTCGAGCATCAAGCCGATGACCGACATGGAAATCTACGGCAAGGAAGAGTTCTGGGCCTATCCGAAGACCGTTGGCGATTGCGAAGACTATGTATTGCTGAAGCGTCACCTGTTGATGCAGGCGGGCATATCGCCAGCCAACCTGCTGATTACCGTTGTGCGGAAACAGGACGGCGAAGGTCATGCGGTCCTGACGGTCCGCACGAACAATGGCGACTACATTCTCGACAACCTGATCGATGAAGTCGTTGCCTGGACCGACACGGACTACACCTATCTCAAGCGTCAATCTACGGGCCACACCGGCCGTTGGGTCACGATCGAGACGCCTGCCGATCTGCTGGTTGGCTCGGTTCAGTAACCAGCCGCTTCCGCGTCAGGCCGCTCGCGCCTGACGGTCTGTCGCCATGCGATAGGAAATCGCTTCGGCCAGATGGATGCGCCCGATATTTTCCGATCCGTCGAGATCGGCAAGGGTGCGGGCGACTTTCAGGACACGATGATAGGCGCGGGCTGACAGTTTCATCTGTTCGCTGGCGTTCTTTAACAGAGCCATGCCTGCTGCGTCCGGTTGCGCCATCGCTTCGATCAACGCCGCGGAGCAATGGGCGTTGGTCGTGATATCGGGCAGTCCCAGTGCCTCGAACCGGTGTTTCTGTGTCTCCCGCGCCAGCGCAACGCGTTTTGCCACGGACGCGCTGTTCTCGGCTTCCGCTGGCCGGATCAGGTCGGCGGCGGTAACGGCCGGAACGTCTATCCGGAGGTCGATGCGGTCGAGCAGCGGGCCGGAGATGCGCGCCTGATAATCCGTTTCGCAGCGTGGACCCCGCGCGCAACGATGGCCGGGTTCACCCGCCATGCCGCAGCGGCAGGGGTTCATGGCGGCGACAAGCTGGATGCGCGCCGGATAGCTGACGCGATGGTTCGCGCGGGCAATCATGCAGTCGCCGGTTTCAAGCGGCTGCCGCAGGGAGTCGAGCGCCTGTGGCGAAAATTCGGGAAACTCGTCAAGAAACAGAACGCCATGATGCGCCAGCGACACTTCGCCGGGCCGGGCCTTCGCCCCGCTGTCAAATTCAAGAGAAGACTGAAATGGACAGCAGTAAAAAGCCCGGAAAATCAGCTGTGGAGAGTTCAGAAGAAGACTGGAGTCTGCGGAAGAAAAGTGGAGCATCTTTCTCAGATCAGAAGTCAAGTGGAGTGATTCGCCTTGAACGAAGGCGGGCTGCAAGAGATGCGGAGCTTTTTGCTGAGAGTATGGCTGAACTCGTGAAATCGTTGGTTGCTGACTTTGACGCCTCGCATGGCGTGAGAGAGATTCGTGCAAATCATCGCAGCATCACCGGCTGGGTGGCAGGCCGGAATGCAAGCGGTCCTATTCCGTTCGAATCAACGCTGGAACGAGATTTTGCCTATCTCGCCTTGTTCGAGCCGAGGGTGTCCCGACTACAAGCTCAGCCAATAACACTGACCTATCGGGGCGAGCGCGGGCATAGCCGACGTTACACGCCCGATTTTCTCGTCGAATATGAGGTTTCCGGTGTCGGGACTCGGAAAGCCATCATTGAGATTAAGTTCAGCGACGACCTTAAGGCGAACAGACAGAACCTGGAGCCGGGATTTCAGGCGATGCAGGCGTGGTGCGATACACACGACCACACATTCCACATCGTCACCGAGGTCGAGATCCGCACGACTCGCATCGCGAATGTGAAAGCAGTTTTCCCGTTTCGATATGACAAAAATGCGGATAGCCAGGTAAGCGATGCGGTTTTTGAAGTGATCCGCAGAAATGCACCACTTTCGATTGGTGGCATCTTGGACCACGCGCATGACGATTCCGAATATCGGGCTGCCATGCAGTCGGAGATCTGGGGATTGCTGGCCACAGGCATGATCTGGGTAGATCTTGATGAAACGCTGGGGCCTCAATCGATGATTCACCTTATTCCACCAGCAGATACCCCGCTGTTTTTCATAAGATCGGACGGCTGATGCATAAGCTTGTCTCCCATGTAGATGGCGTAGAACGAGTCACAGTTCAACCAGAGGCTGGTCTACACGGCATAGACATCGATTCCGTGCCTTCGCAACAGTGGGAGTTGGCACGTAAGCGGCAAGCAGAAATTGAACGTCTATTGTCACTCGGAAACTATACAGAACAGCATGTAAGAGAGGCGGCGACACGACTTGGCTGCTCGCGTACCGGCCTCTATGGGATGCTGAAACGGTACCGGGAGCAAGGCACGCTCACCTCATTACTCGGTCCCAGACCGAGAGGCGGTCAAGGGAAAGGCCGTATCCACCCGGATATTGAACGACTTATTCAAGGTATTCTGGACGAGCTGTACCTTACCCATCATAAGGTGCGACCGTTCAAAGTGGTGCGTGAAGTAATCAAGTGCTGTCGCGATCGGGGCCTTCCTCCTCCTTCAGAAAATACAATTCGAGCGCGGATTCGGGCGTTGCCGGCGCGGTTGGTTACAAAGAAGCGGGAAGGTGGATCTATCGCACAGGATAAGTTTGCACCGACGGTCGGCAGTTTCCCGGAGCAGAGGTGGCCGCTCAATGTGGTCCAGTTCGATCATACCAAGGTCGATATCCAGATCGTTGACGAAGGGAAGCGTCAGCCAATCGGACGGGCTTTTTTGACGGTGGCAATTGACGTCAAGAGTCGTGCTATTCTGGGTATGCACCTGTCTCTCGAGGCACCGTCGGCGGCATCGGTAGGACTATGCCTCGTCCACGCCGCCCTGCCGAAAACCGAATGGCTGCGCCGGCGCGGTGTTGACGCGGAATGGCCCATGTGGGGCAAGCCGGACGTGATCCACGTCGACAACGGCGCCGACTTCCGCAGCGAGGCGCTGCGTCGCGGATGTGACCAGCATGGCATAGGCCTGGAGTTTCGACCGCTCAAGCGGCCAGGCTTTGGCGGAATTGTCGAGCGGGTCATCGGAATGTTGATGACGGAAGTCCAGCAATTACCGGGCACGACCTTTTCGAATGTAAAAGCCCGAGGCAATTACAATTCCGAGAAGGCGGCCATCCTGACTCTAGCCGAACTGGAACGGATTTTAACAATTGTCATTACCCGCCAATATCACGAGCGACCCCATTCGGCGCTGCATGTCAGCCCACGACGTGCGTTCGAGAAAGGGATCTACGGCGACGGTGAAACTTTGGGCCGTGGTTTGCCCACCAGAATCGAAAACGAGAACCGGTTTCTGATCGATTTCCTGCCGCTGACAAAGCGATCCATTCAGCGCTACGGCTTTGTGTGGGACTATGTACATTATTACGACGATGCCTTGCGCCCCTTCATCGATCGGGCTGACAAGCGCAAATTCATCCTCCGTCGCGATCCGCGCGATATTTCCAAGGTGTTTTTCTATTGTCCGGATACCGAGACTTATATCGAAATCCCCTATCGCAATGTCGGGCATCCATCGATCACCTTATCGGAGCACCGCGCTCTGATTGCACGGCTAAAGGCGGAAGGCGCTGCTCATCTCGACGAGGAGATATTGTTTAGAGCGTGGGAAGAGGTGGCAAGTGTAGTCAATAACGCTACACGCGCGACAAAACATGCACGCCGCACAGCTGCCCGCCGGTCCGAAGCTATGCGGTCGCTTGCGGAAGTACCGTCAGCGACCCCGCCCGCGGAGCCGGCCAAGCAAAACACCACCCCCCGGGAAGAGGTCACAAATAAGATCGGTGCCGATGAGCGTTACGATGATATCGATTTCTGGTGACGCCATGACCGATGACCACCTTCATCCCAAGATCCGAGCAATGCTGGCATTGCCGAAAGCAGAGCGCATTCTCAGCATCAAACGCCAATCATGGATCGGCTATCCAAGGGCCCAGGAAGCCTTAACGAAATTGCAGGAACTGATCGAACATCCGCGGATCCACCGAATGCCCAATTTGATGATTTATGGGCCGACCAACAATGGCAAGACCATGATCGTGCAACGCTTCATGCGCGATCATCCCGCCGATGACAATCCCGATGGAGAGACCTCGGAAATCCCGGTCATGGTTGTGCAAATGCCGTTTGCACCCGAACCACGGCGCTTCTATCGTTCGATTCTGGACCAGCTCTTTGCCACCTATCGCCACACAGACAATCTTTCACGCCTTGAAACCCAGGTAATCCGGCTATTGAAGACGTGCGGCCTGCACATGCTCATTGTTGACGAGTTGCACAACATTGTCGGCGCTCGCATCGATCAGCAGCGGCAGTTCCTTAATCTCATCCGCTATCTGGGCAATGAACTGCAGGTGCCGATCGTGTGCCTTGGCTTGCAGTCAGCATTACGGGCAATCCAGATTGACGAGCAGCTTGCCAACCGTTTCGAGCCATTCTCACTGCAACGTTGGTCCGATGGCCCGGTTTTCCGGAAGTTGCTCAACAGCGTCGAAGCAACGCTGCCATTGGCAAAGCGATCCTTTATGAGCGAGGATCGCATTGCCGAAACCATCATCGCCATGTCCGAGGGCACAATCGGCGATGCACTGATGTTGATCCGCATCGCCGCCATTCGCGCAATCGAAACGCAACACGAAAAAATTGATCTGGGCATCCTCGACGAATGCGGCTACCTCCCACCGAGCGAGCGGCGCCGGGCAGCTGAACGAGCAATCTGACATGCTGAGCGGTGAGTTGTGGCCAGTTCACCCGAAACCGTTCCATGATGAATTGTTCTCCTCATGGCTGATCAGAACAGCGCTTGGCAATGCCGAAAAAGTTCACACCTTCTGCCACTATGTCTGGCCTGGGAAGCAGATATGGAACCGTGACATCGATGTTTCATTCGATGAGGAGTTGACGCAGATTTTAAGCGCCCGATCAGGAACGGGTGCCGAACAGATACATCAATCGACGATCCGTTCTTATGAAGGGACCGTTTTCGAAGCGCTCGTTCCGGGCAACACGAAATGGATTCGTCCGGCCGGCGTCTATCATCGACGGCGGCGACGGCACGCACTCCAATGGTGCCCTCAGTGCTTTGTCGAGGATGATCTCGTCCCATATTTCCGGCTCTCTTGGCGCATGGCATTTGCCGCCAGTTGTCCACGCCACGGCATTATTCTTGCGGACCGCTGTCCGGGGTGCGCGGAACCAGCTTTGCCGCATCGGGGTGCGATGACCGTTTGTCATCAATGCAAGACGGATATGGTCCATCACCCGCATATTACTGGAGATTCCATCGCCATCAGCGCGGAGCAAATGCTCGCACACCGGGCTGTAGATGGCCTAACTTCACTGGACGGACGCACACCTCTCCACCCGGTCGCCTACTTCGACATCTGGCGCAGACTCTGTCAGTTGGTCGCGGCCAGTCGACGCTCTACGTCACTCCGAGAGGTGATTGCAAAGCAGTATGGGGGCAATCCTGCGCCTGCCACTCCCGAAAATGGCCGTCGCGAGTTCGAGTATCTTTCGCCATCCGATCGGCATCGAACCATTGGATTGGTCGCGCGCATGATGCAAGAATGGCCAAACCGCCTCATCAATTTATGTGCAAGAAGCGGCAATTGGGCAAGCTTTATATTGCGCGATATGAATCCGGTTCGATATCACCTTTGGGAGCCAGCTAAAAGGCATCTACATGGATGTGCGTATCTGGCTCCTCGATGAGGTGGCGCCTCCTAACGCCATCGCAGTATGCAAGGTAATGCTTCGCACCCATCATCGGTCTTCGCCAAATTGCGGAGCCCTAAGATTGAGAAATCACCCATTTGGGAATCCTACTGGATCGCTCATTCAAGCGGAACATGCCAGAATGAAATAGACCAGAAAGGCGCTGCCGAAACACTCATTTCCGCAGCTTCACGGAAGGGGCTGTTGGAAGAGATAACGCCGCCGCATTCCGGAAGACATGATGCCGTGATCCGCCACTTGGCGTAAGCGTCGGCAACGGCTGGCGCGATTTCTGAGAGGTCGGCTGGCGGGATTCCGGCTGCTTCGAATCGTTCCCGGACGATGGCAACATCTTCGTCCTTCACCGTCAGGCGCAATGTGGGACTTGTTGTCGCCAGTTCCGGTAACGCAACCGTGCCTCCATCGGCACCGCGTATGTAATCCCCGTTTTTGGTTACCCAGATCGGCATACTGTCTGTGCCATTGATCGTCTGACCACTCGCATCGAGCCCATCGGTCAGCTTTGATGCAAGGCTTTGAAGCTCGTCTTCAAAAGCAGGATTTTTTGCCGGCATCTCGGTTGACGGTTTGATGGGTATCAAACGTGTTGGCAGGCTTATAACGACCTGCCGTGTCCCGTCCGAGTCAAGTTTTGGTACGTTGTTTCCTGGCTCAGCGAACCACCGCAACGGATCATTGGAGACGGCTTCATGCGCCGCGCGATAGGCGTTGTATTCGGTGAAGCTGGCGTGTTCGAGTTGGACTTCCGGCCCCAGTTCGGCACCGAGGTCACGCAGCGGCAACAATCCGCCGGCCAGTTTATGCAGCCAACGGTGACACAAGAGAAGTTTTCAAGCGGGACGCCGGTAATCCCCCCGTTTTTAACGGGGCTCTGCAGTAGAATTCACGCAGCCATTTTCAGTTTCTGTGCGGGTGTGATGCCGCCGATGCCCATATTGGGCCGTTCGTTGTTGTACGTCCAGAGCCATTGCGTGGCGAATTCCTGTGCCTCCTCGATGCTTTCGATGATGTATTGATCAAGCCATTCATGTCGCACGGTGCGGTTGTAGCGCTCGACATAGGCATTTTGTTGCGGTTTTCCGGGCTGGATGTGGCACAAAGAAATTCCTTGCGTTTCGGCCCATTCCATCAGTTTTCCACTGACATATTCAGGTCCATTATCCACGCGAATGGCGAATGGTTTGCCGCGCCACTCGCTGATCTGGTTCAGGCTGCGGATGACGCGTTCAGCAGGTAGCGAAAAATCCACCTCGATGCCCAGCCCTTCGCGGTTGAAGTCGTCCAGGACATTCAACAGCCGGAATTGCCTGCCGTCTTCCAAACGATCCGCCATGAAATCCATGGACCAAACCAAATTTGGCGCTTCAGGCACGGTCAGCGCATCGGGTTTGTCGCGCTTCAACCGCTTGCGTGGCTTGATCCGAAGGTTCAATTCCAGCTCGCGGTAGATGCGGTATATGCGCTTGTGGTTCCAGCGATGCCCCCGGACATTGCGCAGGTAAAGAAAACACAGACCGAAACCCCAGCTCTTCTTCGCCCTCGTCAGCCCGATCAGCAGATCGGCGATCTGCTCGTTCTCTTCGTTCAGTTTGGCGCTGTAACGATAGCAGGTCTGGCTGACACCAAAGGTGCGGCAGGCCAGTGCAATGCTGACCCCGCGCAACGCCACAGCTTTCCCGGCCATCTCTCGGCGTTGAGATGACCGTGTCATTTTTTTCCAAGAGCCTCTTTCAGCAGTTCGGCCTGCATGCTCATCTCCGCATACATCTTCTTGAGCCGACGGTTCTCATCCTCCAGAGCCTTCATCTGACTGATCATCGACGCGTCCATGCCGCCGTATTTGGCCCGCCATTTGTAAAAGGACGCGGTGCTCATCCCGTGCTCCCGGCATAGCTCGGGCACGGGAACACCGCCTTCTGCCTGGCGCAAGATTGCAAGGATTTGAGGTTCGCTAAATCTGCTCGTCTTCATCAAAATCTCCTCGATCATATTGCCGAGAAAATTCTACTTTTGAAGCCCATTAATTTGCGGGGGGATTACCCGCCGACCTTAAACGCTGTCCCTATGTCTTTAGTCAGCGGCATACCTCCGAGTGCGAAAAGGGTTGCGCCGATGACGTTTCCCGCGTCTGTGTTACTGGTGAACCACAGGTTTCGCGACCATTTCTGAAGTGAATCACCTCGGATAAGCCGTGGCACGTCACCGGTCACGAACGGCATGAGAATCACGGCATCGGTCTTGGCCGACACCATGTCCTTGCGCGCGTTTTCCGCCGTTGCGGGTGCCATGAATTCGTTGATCGGTCGAATGACAATCTGCCATAACGTGAAGGCAATGACTACCAATACCGCCCCGCAAGCTGCAGTGATCAGCGCCAGTTTACGCATGTGAGCCTACTGAGAGAAATCTACCGCAATTTCCGGACCCGGTCATCGTTTGGCCACCTACCCATCAATTTTGCTGTTCAGAAGAATCCGGCTCTCGCCTTCCCATGCTCGCATTTCTCTAGACCGTTTGGTTTTGTTCTTTAAGTTGGCCGGAATCTCAGCTTCGGTTCCACTGAACCGATTGAGAATGAAAGGAGGTAAAACCTCCGTGGCATACGCCGCTGCCAGTTCTTCCAAAGCCTGCGCGGGAAAGTACAATGCGTCAAAGGCTCTGGCCACGAACGACGCAGCATGGAGCAGCGCGGGAAAGTATCAGAATGCGGAATCGTGTTTTTATCATAACATAAGCCAAGTAGCGGTCAGTCAAGCGAGAAGGAGTGGGTTTTCATACTATACGGGCGCCCTTGAGTTTGCGTTTCTGAAATCGGCTATATACAGAAAATCTCGCATGACGTCACTCCTGCACACGCCCCAAGGCTGGTCGGTGCTACTTTCGCAAAATCCATATGGACCGCATCTATATGCTGTTAATAATCTCTATTGAGAGCTAACCGCCCAGTTTCGTCGTCGCACCATTTTCCGAAATCAGCCAACCTGCGTGCTACCGCAAACAAAGATGCCCGTGCTTGCGCAGCTCGGGGCAACTTATCCGCTTCTTCATGAGAAGCATCATTCAATTCATCTGGCCGGAGGCGTCAAATGCATTTCAGAACATTTTACAGACTTTCATTGGCCCTACCAATTATCGCACCGTTTTCTATCACAATAACGGGGCCAAACATGATCACCTCTTGGCTAGCGTTGTCTCTTATGTTCTCAGGCATCGAATATTTGTTTTTCGCCGCAATAGCCTTTTATCTCATCGGACGCATTTCATCCGAAAAACAGTTAAAGCGCCTCTACTGGCTAGCTCCCTTCATTTTCGTCGCGATTGCTGTTCCAAGTGCATATATCCAGTTTCTAATCGAGAAAATGACAAACCCGGATCTCAAGAGTGGCGGTTTGTTTATTCTTGTTGCCATATTTGGCATATTTTTCGGATACGGATACTGCTTCGTTGTTGAGATTTTTTACCAGATGTTTATCAGGCTAGGATGGATTACCTCTTCAAAAGCTGAAGCGGTGTGAATGTGCGATTGCTTATCGCTGTGACTTTGATCGCTACTGTCAGCGTCATACGGCACCGGAAGGCGCAGCACGCCCCGCATCGAATAGCGTTCAATTCAGTAGCGCAATCACCGTCCCCACACAGAGGGAAAAAGCGCCGAGGGACACTGCCGACACGATCAGCGCTGTGCGCCAATAACCCTTGGCTCCCATAATGATGGCAAACACTTGTGCGATCAGTATCGTCGGTATGCCGAATTTGTATGAAACTCCAAAAAGGGTTAGGGCCAAATCGCGTCCTGCCGGATCAGAAGGCCATTCTGAGAAACCCAACGCCAACGGTGAAAAGTACCAAACTCCACTGAACACCACGGCGGCCAGCGTTGTCACGGCGAGGAACACACTCGTTGCCGAATCCCGAAAAAAGACGTGGCATGGCGGTTTCATCTTACGCTGCATCTATGCCGACCTCCGTCGAGGCAACAGCGGTCCGTCCATGTCGTCAAAGCGCCGGGCGAATTCTTCCACGGTCATACCGAGCGTGTCGGCATAGCGTTGGTCATCGCCGCCATGACGGGTACGGGTCTCATATTCCGCGATTCTCGCAGAGACCGCCGCCATCTCGCCGGTAGTCGGCTCCGGTCCGGTCTGTTTCACGATCTCGTTGAAGCGTTCGAGAGTAAGCTTGCTCATCGCACCGGCTCCACCTTTCTGCAAAAACCTAGAAATGCCTCCTCGATATCGGAGCCATCGATAGGCAGGCATCATGACATGAAAGTGCATGGATCGTCCAACTTTCCGAAGATCGTCGGGGCTTTTGTGAATCTGTGAGCTGATGGACAAATCTTCCCAGTTTTCCTCATAAAATCGGACAATCCATGCACTTTCGTGTAGCGAGCCTTTCATCGGTCTTCGCCAAATTGCGGAGCCCGAAGATTGAGAAATTACCTCATTTGGGAATCTTGGATGTCGATTTATTCTTTGGGATCACGATTTTCGCCCAATTTCTCGAAAGCCGCAAACCAGTCATCCAATGTGCTGATGGAACGATCTCCGCCATATTGGCTGCGATGCTGGCAGTTCACCGGGAGAGGCAAGTAAGCGTATGAGTTGAAATATGTCGTAACGGAAGAGGCCGGTGCGGGTGCGAAATCACAAAAGAAAATGCTCTGTTCGGGGTGAAATCCATTAATCTGGGCAACGATCTCACTCACGCATTCTCGGTCACGACCACAGCCAATTCGAAGATCGGACACAACGGCTTCGTCCCCACGCTCGATTGGTCTTTTTCCATCAAGGTCACCGTAAACGTCTTCGAGCTCTGCCGCAAATTGCTTGCGAGTTTTCTGTCCTGCAGCCAATTCCAATGCGCTGATGTACGGATTGGGCATGATGCGCACCTTGTCCGGGTGTTCGACACGGATTGTTTTCATGCAACCGTCAGGCAACGACAGCGCAACAGTGCCGTTCCTTAAGTCCTCGCCCAACTTAAACAACGACTGTCGCGCATCCTGATCAATCAATCCGCCAAAGCATGCGAGTTTGATGGTGTCGTTGGCAAGCGCAGATCGCGGAAATACTAACGCCATTACACATGTTATAAGCAGGATGCTCCGTTTTGACATTTTCCCTCCTTGAGGTTGATGAAATGCGGTGTCTTTGTTTCGCGTCTTTTAGGTAATCTTCCGCCGCCAAACCTTCAACTAAAGTTCCGTGCTGTGCCTTGGCTGTTGTCGAACATTCGTAGACCGTTTTGGAGTAGCCGCGGAACAACAGGAAGCTGTTTGCGGAAACCCGGGCAAATCCGTCTGCCGTTCAGGTAAATGACAAGGTGAGATGAAAGGAAACCAATGCCGAAGCCTTTGAGATTGTTTGCGCCCCTGACATTTCTTTGCATTTTCGCAGCCGCTCCGGTGACGGCACAGCACCAGGAAAGCGTCGTTCTGTCCGTCTCACCCAAAGTCACGCGGTGGGCCGATGTTTACAAGGTGCGGCCGGAACGGCCCGACGATCCCTATTATCATGTGCGGGTCATCGAGCGGCAAAAGGGCTGGAGGGTCTGGCAATTCAATGAGTTGGCCTTCCATATGGCAGTCACTCCAAAAGCGCTGGAAGCCAGCCGTATCGGCAAAAATGCAAGAATCTATAGTTACAAGGACGTGGAGATTCGCAGCGCATATCATCGCTGGCTCGATGAGCCGACTACACGATCTGAAGTGCTCATTTGTGATACAGACATTCTGAGCTGCATCAAAAAATTGCCATCGCAATAAAGGGAAGCAGCACATGCATGGTCTGATCCAAGGTATAGTTTTATTCGCAATACTCTGCGGTGCGGCTGCTGCTGCCGATACTGGCAACGTTACCGTTCAGAACGAACTGGCAGCATGTGTGACCGTCAAAGCCGCAAAAACTGTGACAGAAACGAACACCGTCTCAGTTTTTCAATTTCACAAGTCAATTGGTGACTGCGGGCGCTTTTCGGCGCGGGTTACCTATACAAGCAGCGTCGATAACGGAGGCGTGCGGGACGTATTGCAGCAAGGCGTTATCACGATCAAAAATGACGGGACGAAAGCGCTCGTCCTTGCGAGCGAACCGACGTTTGATCGCCAATCAGGAAATTCAAGTCCGATTGACCTGCGCGCGTCCAATATAGGGCAAAGCTTTTGCTGCCAATTTTCATTACTGCGCCGAAAAGGATCTGCCGATGCTCAGAAAACTTGTTCTCCTGGCGATTTTCATAGCAACGACGTTCGGCGTCAGCGGGTTGATCAATGGATGGCCCGAAACCGCGATAACTTGCGGCGCAATCGTGTTGTTCTTGATTATAATCTTTTTTGTTTGCGAGAGTTTGGCAAGAAAGCATTTACATACCGAGGAGGACTGACAAGGATGCTTCGCGATCGTTTCGTCTATTCCTCCCGGACTGACGCTTGCGTCGTATCATTGAAAGGTGATTTTATGGACAAGTCGGATAATACGCCAGCGCCATTGGAGTTACTGAAAAGCCTTCAAACCATATTTCCAACGTTTGGAGATGCAGAGTTATTGGCAGAGATTGAAACCGGTGACGTCGGACTGCACGGCGTGATGCGGCATTTTACCGAGTATTTTGGCGCGGTTGGTCAGACCTTTACAAAGGGTCAATTGCGGGCACTTGGGCGGGTACTTGACCAGGCCATAGTTCAGGGCGGTGAACTCGAGAATGCAGTCTCGACGTGCTTCCTTGAGCACCTTTACCAGATCAAAAGCAGCCGAATCTTGTTGCCGTTTGTCTCTCAGCGGACTAAAGAGCGAATATGGAACTCGTAGAATGATAGCAGCATACTTTTTATTCGCGTTAATAGCGGCCATTGCCTACTATTTTTTGTATCGTATTCCTTTATTGGCGAGAATACTCGTTGCATTCGGCGTGTTTGTTTGTTTGAGTTTGTCGTTTAGTGCGCTGATATTAAAGATTGATGATGCACCTCCAGACAACTCTATCGTCGTAACACCGGAGATGCTTAAAAAAGCTAGTGGAAATTAATTCATTTACTTGGCGATCTGATACGTCGGCCTGGAGTGCCGAAATATTCATCGGTCGAGCGGCGTCCATTTTGATCTGCGACGGTAACAACAAATCGGCCACCAAGCGCATCCATTGAGTAGCGCGCTTTCAATTCAACAAACGCATCAGCTTTCGTTCCATGTCGTTGGCAAAGCTCATCCAAGGCTTGTGCATAAAGAGAGATCGCTTTGGACAGCGTGGCCGATGGCTCGGCACCGGAGAAAGTTCCATTGATAAAATCAACGAGGATGTAGCCCTCTGAGCTTTGTGCCACCTCGCCAAATATGTCCATCTCGTACACGCCAATCATCAACCCAACCCCACTTGCAAGCGAGTCTGCGATGTTATGACCAATAGATTTCAATTCGCCGAATTTCATTGGCAGACATATGCCGGTAAAAGCTCCACGCCCTTACCGGCTTCAGATGTCATTCAGCCTTTTCGAGTTCAGCGCTGAGTTCATCATAGACTTTGCATGCGCCTTCCATATCGCTCGCCTGTGTAGTTTGCACAGAGGCCATTTTCGCACCAATTTCGGAAGCCTTCTGGGGATCCTTTGCTGCCAGCGCCTGCATTTTCGTAGAGACTTCGGTCGCCTTTGCCTGTAGCTCTTCAGCTGTGCAAGCCAGTGCGGCCGAAGAAGCAGCCAAAGAAAGAGAAAAGGCGATCAGTGCAGTTTTCATATGATCCTCACATAGGGATTGAACGAGACAAACAAGATCAATCATAAAGACCGGAAATTACAAAAAGTAGGTGCCATATCTCACATCGTATTTCATGACGAAATATATACTGGATTCTGTCGGACTGAAAAGCCGGGACTAATGGCTGCAAGTTGGACCTGAACATTTCACAATATCGGTGCAATCCGGCGAAACACTCTTTAACCGCCACGCAGATTGGACGCGTATTCTATGGCTAATCGAAACGGCCACTCGCTATCTTGAAGAACTATAATCAGTAAAAGGAACGGTGAGACAAATTGAGAGAATGGCTGTCGAAAAAACCTCTTTGGCTTAGAAAAGTAAGCGCTATTGCTATTACCTCTCTCTGTACAACGGCAGCATTTTTCTGGCTTGCCCGACCTTTATATTGGCATCTCGAGATTGGTGGCATCAAGGCCATATGGTGGGCTGCAATCGCTCCAGCCATGATGGTCATCCGCTGGCAACCGGATGATGAGTGATCTCATAGTGGCGGTTCGCCTGTATAGATTGCGGCATCCATCTCGGTTAACTTGCATAAGAAAGGTTGCGAGCGACGTCATGAAGACGTAGGTCAATACCAGCCTCGAAAGCGCCCTACGAAATGAAATTCACAAAAAACGATATAATAATCATTGCCGTTTTATGGATCGTTGGTGTCTGTATTTATTCATACCTCGGAGGAGCTGTGTCCGGCAGGTATTACACCGGTGAAGAATACTTACTACGTCTGAAAGGAATGCAAGGGGAAATAACAGTTGGATGGCTGACATATTGGGGAGAACTGGCATATGAGATTGCTTTGGGTTCCTTTGGCATTTACTTCATGATCAGACATGTATTTGATTTGAAATAGAAATAATTCGAGGATGTCGCGATCTCTGGGGCTTCGGTACGTATTGTAAGGATCATTCTGGGATTTGCCCTGTCACCTCTGGCGTCAGGCGTGCTGCAAAGTGTTCTGATGGGCGGCTTCCGTGGCTTCCCGATCATCATGTTCAGCTATCCGCTTGCATTGATGTTCGGGGTACCGGCATTTTGTGTGGCGCGATATCTCGACTGGTTAAGTTTGAGGGCCGTGCTTCTTGGCGGGGCCGGGCTTGGACTGCTCGTGTGTCTTGTGATGTTAGCGTTCGATGGCGGATATCACGGGCGCCCGATGCCGATCATTCTTGGGGTTACGGCAATCGCCGCACATGGTGCAGTCGTCGCGGGGCTGTTTTGGTTCATCGCCTTGTGGCGAGGTGGCAACCGTTAGCTCGATCTCTGTTGCCGTGGAGTTCCTCTGTTCCGCGGCTTTGACCAATGCACAAAAGAAAGATCATGGAAACAGTTAGACGCAAAATGACACCGGCAGACTGGGGTGTGACGACCGCAGGATTTGCGGTGGGCGTATTTGCCGGTTTGATCATCGGTGGGATGGCAATCCTGCTCTATAGTGGGCTGTGGATGCTGGTCGTTCTAGCCCTGCCGTTGCTCCTTATTCAGTTTCTGGTCGAAGGAATGATTGGCGGATTTGTGGCGTTCTGGCAGCGCTGGCGCGGCGGCCCGCACGAGCCGGAACCGGTACAAAGCAACCAGTCTACTGATCGGCCATTGCTGCGTCGCTATAGTTTCAGTATCGGATTTGTCATCGGCGCTGTGTATGGTCTGGCCACTATGCCACCCCTATAACGCGCTTCATGTCACGTCTTGCGTAGCCGGGAGCACAATCGAATTTGGGCGGAACGCCGTTTCATCCTTTTTCAGAAGCGACCTATAATCATGAGAACGGAGATTTCGGATCAATGCATTGGATTTTTGCGTTTGGTATATTGGCTTTTGGTTTATTGGTTTCGCTGCTTTTTGTCTTTGTAATATCTTCCCGAGGCAAACCACTACAAGGGCCTAACCGTTTCGGTGTGACGGCTTCACCTGTTAGTTTTTCGACGGCAGTGCAGAGATTTATTACCGGATACTTTGACTTCAAGGGTCGAGCGAGCCGCACGGAATTCTGGTACGCAATACTTTTCTATGTGCTGCTGCTATTCATACTAGCCCTGCTCAATCTTCCGGACCTTGTTGTATCGATCTTGCTGCTTGTTACGATGATTCCGTGTTTCTCAGTCATGGCCCGCCGCCTGCACGACACAAACAGAAGCGGTTGGTTTCAGCTCGTGACATGGGTTGTACCGCCTATCGGTACGATCATTGCCTTGTTCTGGTTCAATGAGGAACCGCGCGATTGATCAGCCGAGAGAACAATACAATTGCGAATTCCAAGGGGAATTTGGATCAGGTGGAAACGGAAAAATGGTGAAAGCTCTGTCGATCGCCGTAATGTCGGCCTTTCTGGTGATAAATCCCGCATATGCTGGCCTTATCTGCAATTTTGATAGCTACGAACAGTCAGAGAATTTCTTTGAGATGATGCATCATGCCCGCAAATCGTACGATGCGGGCATCGGTCTTGGCCACTATGGCGACAGGGAACTCCATGCAAGGCTTCAGGCACAGGTAAAGTCATTAAGGATTGATCCGCAACGCACCCCCATCGTGAAGTAAGCATGCGGCGTAGACCGCAGCCTGGGAGATTTCGATTTTTGGGCGTGCTATTCTTGTTTCATGGATATCGATGAGGACAAGATCGACGATGTGGTGCTGGCACTGTTGTGGCTGACCCGCCATGACGGGTACCGGGCGTGGAAAGGTTTTGACTGGGCCACGACGGATCGCTTGTTCAAGAAGGGGATGATCGATGACCCGGTGAACAAGTCGAAGTCATTGATCTTGACGGAAGAAGGCCTGCAGCGGTCAGGTTCGTTACGGGCTTGTATGAGTAAGCTTGCGGCAAAATCGTGCAGGACCTATGCGGTCAGGGTAGACGGATCTCTTATTTGCACGGTTATGCCCGCGAAAAATTCTCATTCGGGATCGATTGTCCGATAAAGACTATCCAGAGGGCTTCGCCTCATCCCAGTCGGATTGGAAGAAATGAAGTATTTGGCGCTGATTATTTCAGGGATTGTTGCACTCTTCTCGCTGGTATGGCTGGCTGAAATCGTAGTCGCAAATCAAATCGCGCAGCGCGATTTCAGCTCAGAACCTTGCTGGTTCATTCAAGAGGACCGCCCAATCAATATGCCGGAGCTGGTAGCCGGTCCGCAAGGAATCTATGTACCGAACCCGCTGCGGCAAATCAATCGTCGCTTTATTGGCCTTGGACTGAGCGACCCTGAAGTCCTCGCGCCTCATTTTGCAGTGGCTGCGCTCGATGCGAAAGGTCGCCCGGCACTTTGGGGCTGGAGTTATCGGAAAATTGATTTTTGGTCCCTTACCGAAAAATCGCAAAGTCGACGGACTGGCCCATTAGCTGACTTCATAAGTGAGGAAGCAATACGTGCAGCTTGCCCAACGCTTGCTCCTCCGATCAATCCAAAGCGTCTGGCAAAATAGGGGGTCAACGGAAATCACGGCTTACAGGCGAAAAATAAGCCAGTGCGATAATTGCGCCCCACAAAATTGCTGACAGTTGTGACACGGCTGTTCCGAACCCAGACGAGAGCGAAGGGCCGAGGAATGGTAAAGCGACGAGCATAGCCACGGTGGCGCATACTCCGAACGATCTTCCCCATTTTCTGAAATAGAACATTGCCGCTGGCGGGACAACAATTGCAACAACCGCTATCGCCGAAAGAACCAAGAAAACGTTTGGATTGAGAGCGAAGGGATGCAAAGCCTCGGTGCTGTACGCCGTCGCCAGTTCTTCCGAGAATTGAGCGGGGAAGTACAATTCCTCAACGCCCGTGGCGGCGAGCGTCGCAATGTAGCAAAGTATCAACATACGGAATCGCGTTGTTATCATAACATAATCCAAGCAGCAAACGGTCAAGCGAGAAAGAATGGAGCTTCATACTATTTGAAGGTTAAGAAATGAGCATATCGGAATCTGGCAAAGCAGAACATAGATGGACATTTCGAATACCCTTAGCGGCATGGTTTATTCTTGTTCCATGGATATTGATATGGTGCGCAGTTATTATCTGGGCCGTAACAGCCGGGATGATGAGTGCAGGTGTAGCGGGCAGATTATCGGCCGACGCAATAATACTGGTAGTGCCGTATTCGATTGCCTGGTTTCTTTGGCTGCTGTTTCGGCGATCACAAAGTTGCCTCAATCGCTTTCACATCGGTGTTGCTTATCATGGCAGTCGTCATGTTTGGCCCCAAACTTGCGGAAATCGGCAGGCAAGCCCGCGAAAGTGAAACACATGATCAGCTGCCGCGCCCAGCGGATATAGCGGAGTGGCAACATAAATTCGGTGAACTGGTTTCCCCTAAGATCCGGACCCTCACACGTTCTCTGAAAGATAGCGTCGCCAATGGAACAACACCCTCGGACCGGACCATCGAAGATTTAAAGTTAACCCGGGACGGAAAACTGGTCGACGCGAAAATCAGCCAAAGTTCGGGTGTACAACGTCTCGATGAGGCAGTTTTGCAGATGGTCACAGAACAGGAGAATTTTCCCAAACCGTCTCCGGATATGCCCGGTGATCTCGTTTTCATTCAGTTGCCTGTCGATTTCAGAACCGAATGATCGGCAAAGAGCTAACGTAGCATACTTTATCTCCCGGATTGCTTTGTCGATCCCAGGATGGGCATTGCATGGCGCTCCGCTTGGCAGCTATCGACTCCATAGTTGTCATTGCGATACATGGTATAAGGAAGCCAATTTCTACAGGAGATCGCCTCGCCAAACGTCGTTGATAGCCGGCTCGCCAACGCATTCTTCGACAAAGCGAACGTGTCGGAAGACATGCTTTTGCCGAAGACAATCTCTCGTCAAATTAGCGTCGGCCGCCATAAGCAGAGGGGATTGTGGGTCGGCGGCAAGTCCGTACTGACGACCTCTACGCTTAGTTTTAGCCCGAACGACATGAACCGGGCAATGCATGCTGACCCAGACGAGATGGATGTCAAGATATTGCTATCAAGTATAATTGAGATTTCAGTTCAACGAGGATTTATTACTGACACTATAGCCATTCGTTCTGGCGCCGGAGATTTAAAAATCCGGTGTTTTAAGGCCAAATCCTTTGCGGCAGCTATTGAGGCAACACGCCTCGCATTGCGTTGACCACTTCGCTAACGAGGGTCGGCTCGCCGCCCTAACTCAACTGTCTCGTCAAAGAGGGATTGCTGATTAATCAAGGATAATTCTGTCACGAAGGTCAAGTGCAGGAGTGCAGGAACCGAGTTGCGCGATAGAGTTCCCCGTTCCCGACGACGAAATCCTCGAAACTGATACCTGCTGGCTTTCAAAGGTTCTGCTACCAATCAGAATCTGATAGCAAAATCCACCTTGAAACCAACAAGGAGAGCATCGCCATCCCGGATACGATCAGTGCTAACAATTTCATTTGCTTCGGCACCGTCCAGACGATTGTTAATCATATGTGAGTGAAGTGGTTCATAGCCGGAGCTGATTGGGGCATCGTATTCTTGGTATTGTCCATACTTTCCAGAAAGTCCGCGAAGCGAAACGCTGGGCAAGAGTTTATAAGCAGCCGCTTTCGCTCAAAATATCAGATAGACAGGGCTTTAAGGGCAAAAACGGACGAACTCGATATTCGGTGCGAGCACATTATCACTGGCACATGCACCGTCCGGCTTGAAATGAAGTTCATGTAAAACGTTTTGAAATGGGCTGGCCACTACTGCGAGCCCAGCACCGCCAACGGCGGCATGCTTGATCGCCGGCAAACGAGAACTCTCACGGTGTTTTCGACTGGTTTGATGTGTTGGCAATACGTTCGGCTATTCCTGCCATCATCATGACTGCGATATCACCCTCAATCTTGCTAAGAAAGCGCATGGCTTCGTGATAATTTCCCTGGACGGCCAGTTTGTCTGCGGCCATCATCAGCGCCATATCCCGACCGCCGCCATCGAATTTCATCGCGAGATCGTATGCCTCATCGATTTTTCCGAGCAACGCTAGCTGAGCGGGGACCGTATAGGTATAATGCCGCATCATCTTGCCTCCAGTACCTGCTTCCTCTGGCATTACCAGAATTTCCTTGAGTATTTTCATTGCCTGCTCGGGGTCATCCGCACGGGCAAAACCTTCAGCAAGAGCGAGCAGCACGGGTGTCTTTTCCATTGGTGATGCAAGTGTCGCGGCTTCTGTATAGGCTTTGTCAAGGAGCGCGCGTCCCTTTTCGTTTTCTCCGGCCTGCTTCATCGTTGCAGAGAGTTTAGGTACGAGCAGCAATGCCGCCCCACGCTCGGGTGCAGCCGCGAACGAAGACTGCGCGCGTTCCAGGAAACTGGTATTCTCGACTTTGGAAGATATCAGACCTGCGGACAGCCCCGTCCATATGGCAAATTCGAAAGTGGATGGCCCGTCTTTTCTGATGATCGCGGCAAGATCTTCGGCTGCCTTGGTTGCCGTTGCAGCGTCAAGGGAAGCCCATGCCTCGAATATCTGCAATGCCTGTTCAGGTGTAATCTCCAGCTCCCGATCAAGGACCAGTCCATAAGTCTCATTGACGATGGTTGCCGCCTCTTCGCGAAATCCAATATCTGCCAGGTCTTTGCTGACTGGCAGCATGAGCGCCAGGAGCATCGGATTCATAGGAATACGACTGCGATAGCTAGCGATGCCATCGAGTATAGCGCGGCCTTCCTCGTTGGAATCAGCTTGCGCGAAAGTTTCGGCAATCAACTGGCTCAGCCCGGTGACGTTCAGACGGTCAAGGTCGCTTTGATCGTCTGTCAACAGGCTATTGGCTTCACGCAATCGATCCAGAGCCTGCGGATTATCCCCCTTTGCGATCAGGTGTTTTGCATAACTGACGAGGAACTGGGCCCGGGTAGTCTTCGCTTCAAGTTCTTCAAATGAAGCGAGCGCTTGCGTGACGCTTCCGTCTGCCAATTGCGCTTGCGCCAGTGCCAGCTTTGCACGCTCGGATTTATAGGGGACATTGTCGGAGGTAAGGAACGACTGGATCTCTCCAACCAGACAGGTTGTGGTCACAGCCCCTTCGCAACGGTGCAGCCCCGTGGAAGGAGATGTTGCTTCCCGCGAGGAGCCTGAAGCGGACTGAGCCGACGCGTAACTGACAAGGAAGAATGTAAAGATCAGGGAGAGCAAGTACCTGGGCATGAGAACAGGATCGAACCTTTGAAGCAGAGAAAAGATAGAATTGCGCAGTTCAAGATCGCACACAAATCACATAGATAGCCCATCATTGCAACGCAAGGGCAATACGTCGGCGGATGTTTCCTCATAAGAGGACTCAAAGGTCTCCAATCCGGGATATTCCGACAATAATTACGAAGCTGCGGCAGCCGCCCGAAACTCGGTCCGTAATTTCCATAAGTGTTTGAAGAGGAGGCCCGCCGACCGGTTTGCAATCGGAGGCTTGAAAGAATGCCGCATGCTCTCTGCAAAGAACGCTCCACTGTGCGTATGTCGCGAGGGCCAGCTCTCACCGGAGAGACGCGACCGTATTATCCTGGCAACCACCGGCATTGGCAGCGGTCTCGACGACGGAAACAGCATGCAATGGATGCCAATTGGTTCGGTATCTGTCCGCCGCTCGATGTCGAAGAACAGACATTGCCATGTATCGGTGAAGATTCTAAGGACCAGAGCACGCCGATATCCCGTTGGAGAACGTTCGCATTTGACAAATTGCCCCCATTCGCTCGGCAACTGAAGAAGCGGGATCGCGTCGGCGAAGGATGTCCCTGTCCGCTCACCAAGAAACCCTATGTCGACCGGCTCTGAAAAGTTAGCACTGAACAATCGCCGTCCCTCCACAAGATTGCGGAAAATAGAGGGAACATCGACCAAGGGTGTCACAACAATTCCGGGCAGATCGTCGGGATAGTCGGAAAAGAGTTCCGGCAGAAGACTCCGGTCTATCTCCTGATCATCCGTAAGCTTGTCAGCCGCGTCCACTGTTGCGGGGACTGACACCGTTGTCTCATAAGAACCAATATCAAGTGAACCGGCGGTCCCATCCACTGTAGAGACGGAAGTGGCGTCGGAAGGGTCACCCTTAGGGATTAGCATCAGATCATTGTCGCGGATAGCCTTGTAGTTCACTCGGGTGTCGATCGCTGCCGTCGCGGGTCGAAGGTTCGCTAACGTATCTCCGACATCCACAATGCTGCCGGTGGAGAAATCAGGAGGCTCGTCCGAACGAACCGGCGGTTTCCCTGAGATTGTGTCTCCCCCCGCAAGAAAGAGCTTTGAGGGAGCATGTTGTTCAGCCTTTGAGTGCGACCCGGAACGCAGAATTTCGATCTGCCGGACAGAAACTGGAGCGTGGCATCTGACAATCTGGGAAATGCCGATAACCTCTCCCTCACGCTCGGTTTCGCTCGTCTTGTCTTCAAACGGAAAGCGCGGACCGATGATCTCCCAGATCACCTCACCTTCCACCGGAGCATACACTGCCGGCCACACGGGTCGATTGTTATGCATCGCAACTCGTGCGGAGCGAGCCGCCATAGCCAGAGATCGCCTGCTCGGTGTTGAGGCTAGAAGCACCGCCAGAAACGCCGCATCATTGCTGCTGATTTCATCCGACGGAGCGATTGCAAACAGTCCATCTGAACGCCAACCCGTCGCAGCAGTATTGTAAAGATGGGGATTTGCGCAGCTATCATCGAAATCGAAAAGGCGGCTGGAAATCACTGATACCTGCCCGAAATAGAAACGGATGAGTTCCGAGCATCGGACAAAAGCATTTCTTACATGCTGATCGTTGAGCACAGCAAGACGAAGGTAGGGTGGAGCATTCTCTTCCGGATCATAGGGACAAAATTCAGGATTTCCCTGCCAATCATCTATCCGCTGAACGAGTTGTTGACCTTCCGTTGAAATCCGAATGGCCCGTGATCGGCAATCCCCTCGAATACCCTGCAGCGTGTTGCCCCGCCACAGCGACGCGACCGCAAGGTGCTTCAAGACCCCGGCACCCAAGGCTATACGCTCAACGGTGCTTGGCACGAGGCCATCATCCCCTTCGATGCCGGATCCAGTCCCCCAAACCCTCCATGCAATTTCCCAAAGCGGCTCCTGAGGATTGCGAGGATCTCGCCGAACCGGACCAACAGCAGTGATACGCCGACGCGAACCGTCATCAGGCAATGCATAAAGGCTAATCTGATCGTGGTGAGTTCTCTGCACTTACGTTGAAGTTCACTTCTTTCATTAAAAAACCAAAGTGTGCCCGATAAAAGAAAAGGCCGGTACTAAATTTGCAGCAAGCAGAGCGCTTGGCAACCCGTATTGGCCTTATACTCCACTTTTCTTTTGAGTGCTCCACTCTTCTTCTGAAATTGACACCCGCCGCCGACCATGGCGGCCATCGAGGCCGAGTGGTGCGGCGCGCGAAACGGCCTTCGATCCGTCAGCTTGCCGCCTGCCAGTTCGCCCGCGATGGAGGCGATCATCGACACTTCCAGCAATTCACGGGGGCCAAGCGGCGGCAGGATGGAGGGAAGACGCTGCGCCAGCATGGATTTGCCGGAGCCCGGAGGGCCGATCATCAGAAGATTGTGCCCGCCCGCCGCGGCGATTTCCAGCGCGCGCTTGGCGCTTTCCTGCCCCTTGATGTCGGCAAGGTCGGGGAGCATTCCGCCCGGTGCGCGCATGGCGGGTTCCGGGCGCGACAGAACCTGCGTCCCGCGAAAATGATTGGCGAGCGCGATCAGGCTGCGCGGGGCGAGAATGTCGATGTCGGAGCCTGCCCATGCGGCTTCCGCCCCGCAGGCATGGGGACAGATCAACCCCTTGTCCTGCCGGTTCGCCCCGATGGCGGCGGGCAGCACGCCTGCGACCGCCGAGATTGTTCCATCGAGCGACAATTCACCCAGAACGACATAGGATTGCAGCGCATCCGCCGGAATGGCTCCGAGCGCCGCCATCAGCCCCACCGCAATGGGCAGGTCATAGTGGGAGCCTTCCTTGGGCAGGTCCGCGGGCGCAAGATTGATCGTGACCTTCTTGGCGGGCATGGCGAGACCCGAGGCATGAAGCGCCGCCTGTACGCGCTCGCGGCTTTCGGCGACCGCCTTGTCGGCGAGCCCGACGATCTGCATGCCCATTTTGCCCGGCGAGATCATCACCTGAACATCGACCGTTATCGCTTCCACGCCCTGAAACGCCACGGTGCTGACCCGTGAAACCATATGCCCCGCCCCCTCGATGATCGCAATCTTGCGCAATCACCGGCTGTAATTTCAGACCCTGGCGGGAATGAAGCACAGTTCATATCATCTGGCAAGAACATTAAGGGAACAAAAGCAACCTTGATGGGTATTCAGGTTGTATCAGGTTGCGATATGAGAACAAAAGCGAACGGGCGAACCCGCCGCCCGTCCATTTGCGACAAAATCAGGCCCTCCTGGCTTCCACGGCATCCCAGAACAGGGCTGCGATATCGGCGCCGCCAAAACGCTTGATCTCGCGGATGCCCGTCGGCGATGTGACATTGATCTCGGTCATGTAGTCGCCGATCACGTCGATGCCGACGAGAATGAAGCCGCGTTCCTTCAGCGATGGCCCGATGCGTGCGCAGATTTCGCGCTCGCGCTCGGTCAGGAGCGTTGCTTCGGCGCGCCCTCCGACATGCAGGTTGGAGCGGGCGTCGCTTTCAGACGGAACGCGGTTGAGCGCGCCAACGGGCTCGCCGTCGATCAGGATGATGCGCTTGTCGCCGGCGCGAACATCCTTCAGGTAGCGCTGCGCAATGATCGGCTCGCGGAACATCTGCCCGAACATTTCGAGCAACGAGGAAAGATTGCGATCCGCATCGGTCAGGTGGAACACCCCTGCCCCGCCATTTCCGTATAGCGGCTTCAGGATGATATCGCCGAACTCGCGGCGGAACGCGGCGATCTCCTCGGGGTCCTTCGTGATGAGCGTTTCCGGCATGAGGTCCGGAAACTCGGTGACGAAAATCTTTTCCGGGCTGTTTCTCACCCACGCCGGATCGTTGACCACGAGCGTGCCGGGATGGATGCGCTCCAGCAGATGCGTGGTGGTGATATAATTCATGTCGAAGGGCGGATCCTGCCGCAGCAGAACCACATCCATCTCGGCGAGATTGCGCTTTTCCGGCGCGCCAAGCATGTAATGATCGCCCTCGACCTCGCGGACCTCCAGAGTCTCGACCTTGGCCGAGACGATGCCGTCGCGCATGCTGAGCCGGTCCGGTGTGTAGTGGAACAGCTTGTGCCCGCGCTGCTGCGCCTCGAGGCACAGCGCAAAGGTCGTGTCGCCAGCGATCCGGACGGTGTTGATATGGTCCATCTGGACAGCGATTGAGAGGGTCATGGGAAATCCTGACTGAGAAATCGATTCGAAAAGACCGGGCTGAAACGTAGAGCGTCTCGCCGCCCAAATCCAGAACTGGAATTTATATGTGCAAACGGATTTTTAAAGGGGTCTTGGAAGGAGTTTGAAACAGTTTAGGGTGAAGATGACCGCATAAGCGGCAGGAGGAGGAAATCGGCATGATGACATCGGCGCAGTTCCCGGATCTGAAGGGATGCTCCGTGCTTGTGACGGGCGGCGGTTCCGGCATCGGCGCGGCCCTGACGGAAGGCTTCGTTCGGCAGGGGGCGAAAGTCGCCTTCATCGATATTGCCGACGATGTTTCCAACGGGCTCTGCCAGCGGATCGAGAAGGATTACGGCAACCGGCCGCTCTATCTCAAGGCGGATCTGCGCGATCTTGCGGCGTTGGAGAACGCCGTTTCCCGCGCGGCCAAGGCGCATGGCGACGTGCTGGTGCTTGTCAACAATGCCGGTTGGGACGATCGCCATGAGATGGAAAAGGTGACGCCGGACTATTGGGACTGGAACCAGTCGATCAATCTGCGTCCGCATTTCTTTTCGGCGCAGGCCGTCACCCCCGGCATGAAAAAGGCCGGTAAAGGATCCATCATCAATTTCACCTCGATCTCTTTCATGATGAACCAGGGCAACATGCCGTCCTACGCCGCCGCCAAGGCGGGCATCATCGGCTTGACCAAGGGGCTTGCCGGAGCGCTCGGCGCGCACAATATTCGCGTCAACGCGATCGCACCCGGTTGGGTCATAACCGAGCGGCAGCGTCAGTTGTGGGTCACGCCGGAGGGCCTTGGCGAGCATGTCGGCAAGCAGTGCCTGCGCGAGGAGATCCAGCCCGATGACATGGTGGGACCGTGCCTGTTTCTGGCTTCCGATGCGTCGCGTATGGTCACGGCGCAGACATTGATCGTGGATGGCGGCTATATGTAGGGATCAGGCGGGGCTGACGCAGACGCTGGTATGGCCGGAGCCGATAAAACCGAGACGGCTGGCGGCGGCCTTCGAGACGTCGATGATGCGACCCTTGATAAACGGGCCGCGGTCGTTGATGCGCAGAACGATCGACTTTCCGTTTTTCTTGTTCGTCACCTTGACCTTCGTGCCGAAGGGCAGGGAGCGGTGGGCGGCGGTCATCGCCGCGGGGTTCATGCGCTCTCCCGAGGCAGTGCGCGAGGTCAGCGCATACCATGACGCGCGGCCGCATTGTGCGGCGCCGGCATTGGCCTCGACGAGAGAAATGGCGGTAACAGTCATGAGACTGGCGGCGAGAAAAGCGATACGAATCGTCGACATTATCATTTCCGGTTGCAGTTTTGAGGTGCAGCCAAGACTGGCTGTCTCTCCCTGAAGTGGAAATGTGGCGCTGAGGGGACAATTTATGAGCGAAGCGCCTTTTGCTTCACCACTATTGATAAAATTATCTTTCGGTCTGTATTATTTATAATGCGGGCATGATCGGCGGGCGGGATCTCAACCGGCTGTTGTTACCGGTGTTGCGGGCGGGTCCGGGAATGGAGCTGCCGGAACCCTATGCACGGTTTGGCGCAATTTTAAGTTTAGATTATTCTGGAAATTAACGACTCTCACCTATGAGATGCCCTGATGAGGAAGGGTTTTATGATGGCTTGGCTGCTTATCAGGGCATGCATGGTGACTTTGGGGATCGTTGCGATCACCCAGATCGTGTCTTTCGCGATAGGCCTGTGCACGGGTGAGCCGTTCACATTGTTTACGGCGTTCAGGAACACTGTGGCTCTGGCGGTCACGGCTTTGCCTGCGAGCATGTTTGCCTTCTGGCAATCGGACCAGCTGAAAGGGGCGCTGGCGGCGCTGGATGAAGCCCACAAGGATCTGGAGGAAAAGTCGCGTCATGACGCAATGACCGGCTTCCTGAACCGAGAGGCCTTTTTCGAACGGTTGAAGCATTTCCGCCGCAGGACCGATCAGGGTGCGCTGTTGCTGATCGACGCCGATCACTTCAAGTCCATCAACGATACCTACGGGCATCTCGTCGGCGATGAAGCGCTGAAGCTGATAGCGGACGCGATCGGTTCATCCATTCGCGATGAGGATCTGAGCGGACGCATCGGCGGGGAAGAGTTCTGCATCTTTCTTCCAAACGCCGATGTCGCCGACGCGCACCGGATTTCCGAGCGCGTCAGATACAAGGTTGAAAAGACCGATTTCTATCCGGATCCCGGCATTCGCCATCGTCTGACCGTCAGCATCGGCGTTGCCTTCATACATGTCGATCAGACCATATCGCAGGTGATGCGCCGCGCGGATCTTTGCCTGTACAAGGCCAAGGAAGAGGGCCGCAACCGAATTGTTATGGGACAGCCGATCGGCCTGGTGGCCTGATCGTGCTCAATTCTTTGCGGCTTTCCGAAAACTTGCCGGGATACATTGCTTCTGGCGGCGGAAGGACTGGTTCATGCTTCTGGTGCCGACAAAGCCGGAGGCCACGGCCACGTCGATGAGCTTCAACTCCGTCGTGTTCAGAAGCTCGATGGCGCGTTGAACACGGATTTCATCGCGGACCTCGAAGGCCGTCCTGTTCATCTGCTGACGGAATGTCCGCTCCATCTGGCGGCTTGAGAGGCCGATCCGCCGCGCGATCTCGACAAGCGGAACCGGATCGTCGATCGTCTCCGTCATGATGCGGATGGCGCTGCGGATGACGGGCGAGCGCACGCCATTGAAGCTGAGCGCGGGCTGTTCCGATTTCAGAAGCTCATAGGGAAACATCAGGATCGACGCGCTCTTGCGCGCCAGTTCCTCTGAAATCTCCGCCTGGATGATCGATAGCGAGAGGGCTGCCGCCCCCAGCCCACCCGCGCAGGTGAAATGCGATCCGCTTTGATGAAACAGGCTGGTCGTGTCGGCGGAGAACCCGTCGAGCAGATCGGCGAAATCCTCCTTGTGGAACCAGTTGACGCAGCATCGCCGGTCATTGAGCAGGCCGGCTTCCGCCACGATGAATGCAGCGGTGCACAGGCCGACGATTTTCTGCCCGTTCCGATCTGCCTTGCGCAGCAGTTCGATCAGCGCCGTCTGCCGCGAGCGGTTATGGGGCAGCACGCCACCGACAAGGACGAGATAATCATAAGCCGCGATTGCCCCGAGTGCGGCTGTCGGCTCGATGGTGAGGCCCGAGCTGGACGCAACCGGATCGCCGGTGAGCGTGGCGATATCCCAGCCGCAGCGGATCTGGCGGCTCTTGTCCCTGTCGTCGGATGCCAGGCGCACCGGATCCAGAAACAGGCTGAGCGCCGACAGCGTAAAGCCCGGCAGGGCAATGATGCCGAATCGAACCTTGCCGTCAGACATGATCATCCATAAGCGAAAACCGTTTCGTCCGTGTCCGGATCTTTTTGCATGAGCAATTGGTAGGGATCATATTCATATTTGCGGCGCCGATAAAGAATTTGATAGGGCGGTTTCCTGTGGAACCGCCATTTTGCCGACATGATGTTCGGTTGGCCTAGTTGTCTGATAACATTATGGTCGCGTTCCGACCAACCACGGTGAGAGTTTCATGGCTACTGACATCCGGCGCATCGCCTCCATCATTTCTGCCGAGATCAACGCGAAACCCGAGCAGGCAGCCGCTGCCATCAAGCTGCTGGATGAAGGCGCGACGGTGCCTTTCGTTGCGCGTTACCGTAAGGAAGTGACGGGCGGGCTGGATGACACCCAGTTGCGCAATCTCGCCGAGCGGCTGACCTATCTGCGCGATCTCGACCAGAGGCGCGATGCGATTCTCGGTTCGATCCGCGGTCAGGGCAAGCTGACGGAGGAGCTGGAAGCCAGGATCGCGGCCGTCGCCACCAAGGCGGAACTGGAAGACATCTACCTGCCCTACAAGCCGAAGCGCCGTACCCGCGCCGAAATTGCGCGCGAACGCGGTCTTGGCCCCCTCGCCGAAGCCATTCTCTCGGATCGCTCCACGGTTCCCGCCGAGCTTGCGAAATCCTTTTTCACCGACGATGTGCCCGATGTGAAGACGGCGCTGGATGGCGCGCGCGACATCATTGCCGAAGGTTTTGCCGAGAATGCCGATCTTCTCGGCAAGCTGCGTCATTACATGAAGGACAGGGCGTTCCTGCGCGCGCAGGTGGTGGATGGCAAGCAGGAAGCAGGCGCCAAATTCTCCGATTATTTCGATCATTTCGAGCGCTGGACAACCGTGCCGAGCCATCGGGCGCTCGCCATGTTCCGTGGCCGCAACGAAGACGTGCTGTCGCTGGAAATCGAGGTGGACGCGGATGATACGTCCGCCGTCAAGCCGGTCGAACGCATGATCGCCGCGGCCTTCGACATCGGGCAGCAGAAGCCAGCCGACAAATGGCTGATGGAGGTCGTCGGCTGGACGTGGCGCGTCAAGCTTTCGCTTTCGCTGTCACTCGACCTGATGCGCGAGCTGCGCGAGGCGGCGGAGGAAGAGGCAATCCGCGTCTTCGCCCGCAACCTGAAAGACCTGCTGCTGGCCGCGCCCGCTGGTTCCCGCGCGACGCTTGGGCTCGATCCCGGCATCCGCACCGGCGTCAAGGTGGCGGTGGTGGACGGAACGGGCAAGCTGCTCGACACCACGACTGTCTATCCCTTCCCGCCGAGAAACGACCTGCGCGGCACGCAGGCCGAGCTTGCAAGCCTGATCCGCAAGCACAAGGTCGAGCTGATCGCCATCGGCAACGGCACCGGCAGCCGCGAGACGGAACGTCTCGTCGCCGACATGCTGTCCGACATGCCGGCCCCCAAGCCGATCAAGGTCATCGTGAGTGAAGCTGGCGCTTCCGTCTATTCGGCCTCGGAAATGGCGGCTGCGGAATTTCCTGGTCTCGATGTCTCGCTGCGGGGCGCGGTATCCATCGCCCGCCGCCTGCAAGACCCGCTGGCCGAACTGGTCAAGATCGAGCCGAAATCCATCGGCGTTGGCCAGTACCAGCACGACGTCGATCAATATCGCCTTGGACGCTCGCTGGAGGCAGTCGTCGAGGACGCGGTGAATGCGGTCGGCGTCGATCTCAACACGGCGTCAGCAGCGCTCCTTGCCCGTGTGTCGGGCGTCGGTTCGTCGCTGGCCGAAGCCATCATCCTGCATCGCGATCAGAACGGTGCTTTTGGAAGCCGCAGGGCGCTGCTGGACGTTCCCCGCCTTGGGCAGCGCACCTTCGAGCAATGCGCGGGCTTCCTGCGCATCCGCGACGGCAAGGAGCCGCTGGACGCCTCCGCCGTTCACCCCGAAGCCTATGGCGTGGCGAAGAAGATCGTCGCCGCCTGCGGTCGCGACGTGCGCTCGCTGATGAGCGATGGTGCAGCACTCAAGACGCTCGATCCGCGGGTATTCGTCGATGAGCGTTTTGGCCTGCCGACCGTGCGCGACATCATCTCCGAGCTTGAAAAGCCGGGTCGCGACCCGCGCCCCGGTTTCAAGACCGCGACCTTCGCTGATGGCGTGAACGACATCAAGGATCTGAAGCCCGGCATGTTGCTGGAAGGCACGGTGACAAATGTTGCCGCCTTTGGTGCCTTCGTCGATATCGGCGTGCATCAGGACGGGCTCGTGCACGTGTCGCAACTGGCGGATCGCTTCGTGAAAGATCCGCATGAGGTAGTGAAGGCGGGTGACGTGGTTCAGGTCCGCGTGACCGAAGTCGATGTCAAGCGCAAGCGCATCGGCCTCACCATGCGCAAGAATGCCGATGCCACGCCGCAGGCCGATCAGCGCAACGACAGGGATCGCGCCACGCCGCGCAGCAACCCGTCGCGCCAACCTGCTGGCAACAATGCGCCGTCGCAGGGCGCGTTCGGTGCGGCTCTGGCCGAGGCCATGAAGCGGAAATAGGGCTTTCCCGTCCTTTGCACCGCACAAAAACAAAGCCCCGCTTGAGGCGGGGCTTGCATTTACGTATCGGACTGGAGGTTTCGATACTGCCTTGGGCGCGCGGTTTAGCGCGCTGCCGATTTCAATGCGATATGGGGAATGTCCGAACGGTTGATTCCAAGATCATCCAGTTCACGTGAGGACAAACGGCTCAATTCGCTCATTGTTTCGCGGTAACGACGCCATGTATTGTAAGAGCGCATCAGGTTCATGTTCAATCTCCTTCCACTTGCGGTGAATTCCGTTGGCCTTGATCGGCCGTTACCGTTTAAATAGGTGAAACCGCGCTGAAGTGGAGATCCGCAAACGCATAGCTGCCGTGCGTTCCGCAGGGTCTGCGGAACGCCTGTTTTCGGGAGTTTAGTTTTTCGGCATCGCCTTCCTGTGTTCGCCATGCCGCTCGTGATGGCCGGAGCCATGATGGCCCTTGCCAGACTTCTGGCCCGACTTCTGGCCATGACGGAACTCGCCGCGATCCAGCTTGCCGTCGTCGTTGCGGTCCATCAGCGCAAACCGCTTGGCCTTGTGCTTCTCGACTTCGGCAATCGTCACTGTGCCGTCACCATCGATATCGAGGCGGCTGGTCATCTTTCTGGCTTCGCGCTCGACGATCCGCTTCAGCGCCATGGCCTCGATTTCATCCTGCGAGAGCGTCCCGTCGCCGTTCGTATCGGCGGTTTTCAGCCGCTCCGTGACAACGAATTCCTCAAGCTCGATCGCGCCATCCTTGTTGGTGTCGAAGCGGGCAAGCGGCCCTCGCCTTTCGGTAGCAGCGCCCGGATCCGCGCTTTCCGTCGCCGCTGGCGTTTCCGGCTGCGGCGCTGGCGCTCTGTTTTGCGCGAAGGCTCCGCTTGCGAAAAAGACGGACAGGATGGTGCCAGAGAGGATGAGTGAGCGGACGTTGTTCATTGTATTCTCCTTGTGTGTCGAACGGTATGAAATGTTCGATGCGAGGACCGTAGCGGCGCCAAAATGAACGCGGGATGACTGCAACATTAAACTTCTGTAATGGCGTCTTCCAGCGGCCCACCCGCGCGATTTCAAGGGGTTGCCGTGTGCGGCCAACTCACCTTTGGGGCAAGCGCACCTTCTGCATGGCTTTGAAGCAACCATTGGGCCACCCGGACGTTTAAAACCCAGTCCGGGACCCCCATATCCCGTTGTTCAGGAGGTTTGCCATGTCCACGAAACCGATTGCCCCTGTTGTGACCAGCGGGTTGGTCGCCGTCTTCCTGACCGGCTGTGTCGCTGCGGGTGGCCCCTATGACGGATATTATGACGACTACCGGGTAAGAGGCGTCTACACGGGCGGCGCATTCATATTTGGCGATGATTATCCGGACTATCCTCGCTACCGGCGACCCTATCATCGCCATGACCGCCCCGATCGACCACCCCGTCCGGACAGGCCGCCTCGCCCCGATGCTCCGCCGCCTGGCGCAAGCAATCCCGATCGGCCTCAACTCAATCCACCGGCGATTTCACATGCGTCGCCGAGATATCTTGCAAACCGCCGTCCGTGGTATCCGCCAGCGGATTGAGACTGCGGTTCGACCTCTGTTCGCGCTGCAGATGTAAAATGCCGATTGTCTGTCGGCCGGAATTGCAATAGCGTTGACGGGCAACCTGCTCGAGCCGAGGCCGCGCCATGCCCGCACCCTTTGAGCCTGTCATTGTACCCGTCGATTCCGACAGGATCGACGCCGGATTACGGGAAGCTCGTTCGAAGCGAGCCGCTATTGCGATTCCATCCGTCAGCGAGGATGCAAAAACCCCTTCCCCGAGCGAAGACAAGCTGGCGGATCGGCCCGTGGAGAATCGGCCATGAACCGCAGAGCCAGGTCGACGCTCACATTCGCGATCATCCTGCTGATAGCCGCTGTGCTCTATTTCGTGCTGCGCGCGATCATGTAGCGGGAGCCGGAGCGGCGGTCTTGCGAAATTTCCCTTCGCACCCTTTAAATGCCGATCAGCCATACCTATCTATGGATGGAGCAGAAATAGAGATCGTCTCCACCTTTGACCACGGATGTACTGGCACTGGATGTTGAGGCGCTGGAAAGGTCGGGAATTCCCGGCCTTTTTCTGTTTCACCGTGCGCCAGCATTTCCGGTTCGCGACTGCGAAATCACTTTAATGTTGATCCGCACAGCGTAATCTTTTACGTAATGCATTGGGCATTTCAAACAATTTACTGAGCAAATCAGACCGAACATTTCTGCTTTTGGGCGCAGTTCAGGTGCCGGCTGGGGGAGTTTTATGGGGCAAGTCAATGGGCGGCGCGCGCATGATGCGGACAGGTCTGCGCCTCAGCAATCATCAACATTCAAGGCACTGAAACGCCGGCTGGGCACGGCGATCTCGATGTTGGCTCTGATCGCCGCAGCACCGGCGATTGCAACCCAAAGCGCGGCTGCTCCGCTCGATCTCCATGGCTATTTCCCGGGCGACCAGTCCTGGGACAGTAATGGTGACCCGGTCACACAAAGCAGTTCCCTGACGGTCGGCGGTATAACCAATATTAATGCTGGCAGCGGCGCTATCACGCTAAGCGATGCCGGTAACGATTTCCAGGGCGCGGTGTCGTTGACCGGCGGAACGGTACAGATCCGGGATGCCAATGCGCTGACATTTGGAAACCTTGACACCATGTCGCTCACAGCCATCAGCGTCGGGCTATTGAATCTCGGTTCAGGCTCTATCGATGGAGTGCTCGACGTTACCAGTAACGGTGGGACGGTCACCCAAAGCGACGCCCTGCGGGTTAGCGGTACAACAGACATTAATGCAGGCGCCGGCGACATCACGCTGACCCATACTGGTAACGATTTCATTGGCCCAGTCACGTTGACCGGTAACAGCATTCGCGTCTTTAGCAAGAATGATCTGACCATAGGGGCACTCGTCAGTGGCGCCAACGCTGACGTCACTCTGCGCGCGGGCGGCGTGCTTGCACTTCCTGCTGTGGGCATTAATACCGGTAGCGGAAACCTGACCTTGTCCTCGGACGGCGGCGTTTTGGCAACCAATGGGGCGCTCAAGGGTAACGGTATCGACATGAACGGCCGGGACGGCCTGCTGCTTGGAAACGATATCACTGCGACCGGTTCTCGCGGTCTGAGCCTGTCGACGACAAATGCACATATTACTCAAACCGCTGGTGCGCTTCTCGTCGCCGGACGAACCGATATTAATGCAGGCACCGGCGCGGTCACGCTGACCAATGTCGGTAATGGTTTCGCGGGCACGGTGTCGGTGATCGGCGGAACCGTGCATATCCGGGATGCCAATGCGCTGATGTTTGGCTATCTTGCAGCCGGAGCGCTTACAGCCGAGAGCACCGGAGCATTAAATCTGGGCTTGGGCTCGATCGATGGAATGCTCGATGTTACCAGTAACGGCGGGGCGGTCGGCCAGTCCGGCGCTCTGGCTGTCGGTGGAACTACCGATATTGATGCAGACGGCAACACCATCGCGCTGACCAATACCGGTAACGACTTCATGGGTGCGATGTCGTTGAGCGGCGGAAGCGTATATATCCACGACATCAATGCGCTGACATTCGGAAACCTTGACGTCGTGTCGCTCGCTGCAAGAAGCACCGGGGCGTTGCATCTGGGCTCAGGCTCGATCAGTGGAACACTCGACGTTGCCAGCAACGGTGGGGCGGTCACCCAGGGCGGCTCCCTGATGGTTGATGGGGGGGCATTCATTAATGCAGGCACCGGCGCTATCACGCTGGACAATGCCGGTAATGATTTTATGGGCGTGGTGTCATTCACCGGCGGAACCGTGCATATCCGGGATGCCAATGCGCTGATGTTTGGCCATCTTGCAGCCGGAGCGCTTACAGCCGAGAGCACCGGAGCATTAAATCTGGGCTTGGTTCGATCAATGGAATACTCGACGTTGCCAGCAACGGTGGGGCGGTCACCCAAGGCGGCGCTCTGTCGGTCGGCGGAACAACCGATATCAATGCTGGCACTGGCAATATTGCACTGACCAATGCCGGTAATGATTTCAGGGGCGCTGTTTCGCTGACTGGCGGAACGGTGGAGATCACAGACGGCGGGGATCTTCTGCTGGATACGGTCACCGCCAGCCAGTTTTCTGTCAAGGCCACTGGCACGGCGCGGTTGAGCGGACAGATAAATACTTCCGGTGGCACGACAGTGGCAGGCGGAAGATTGCTGGTCGGTGATGTTGCCGGCAGTTCAGCATCTATTATTGGCGCCCTGATGGTCGACTCCGGCGCGATGCTTGGCGGCTATGGCACGGTCGGCAGCACGACGATCGCTTCCGGTGGTATCATTGCACCGGGCAACTCCATCGGCACATTGACGGTTTCCGGTGACCTCACGCTTGCGGCCGGTTCGGTCTATCAGGCAGACATCGCCGGCAATGGCACGTCCGACCGGATCGCCGTCAGCGGAAACGCAACGATTGGCGGCAGCCATGTCGAAATCACTGCGCTCGATGCCGAAACCAGCTACCAGAATGGACAAGCCTATACGATCCTCACCGCAGGGAGCGGCGTATCGGGCCAATTCGCCGATGCGGTGACCCAGTCGGCATTTCTGGACCTGTCCCTCGATCATCAGGCCAATGCCGTCGATCTGATCATCAAGCTGAAAGATACCGGTCCCGGTCCTGAACCGGAAGAGCCGAAGCCGCTGTTTACGACGGTTGCCGACACCCGCAATCAATTGGCCACGGCGGGGGCGCTCGATACGCTGGCGCAAACCGGTCCGTCTCTGGCGCTTTACAACAAGCTTCTGGTGTTGAATGCGGATCAGGCCCGTGCCGCCTTCGATGGCTTGTCCGGTGAGATCCACGCCTCAGCCAAAACCGCGCTGATCGAGGACAGCCGCTTTGTCCGTGATGCAGCCAGCGATCGCGTGCGTTCCGCCTTCGACGGTGTCGCGGCGGTATCCGTGCCCGTGATGGCGTATGATAATGGCGGGCCGGTGCTGGCCGCCGCGACCGCAGACCGCTTTGCCGTATGGGGTCAGGGGTTTGGTTCATGGGGCCACAACGACAATGACGGCAATGCCGCAAGGCTTGACCATGATACCGGCGGTTTCCTTGCCGGTGCCGACATGGAGATGTTCGATACCTGGCGGCTGGGCGTTCTGGCCGGATACAGCCGCTCCAGCTTTGATGCCGATGATCGCCGCTCGTCCGGAACAAGCGACAATTACCATCTCGGCCTCTATGGCGGCACGCAATGGGGCAATCTCGGCTTTCGCTCCGGGCTGGCCTATAGCTGGCACAGGATCGAAACCGGCCGCAGCGCGGTCTTTGATGGCTTCGCCGATCATCTCAATGCCGATTACAGGGCCGGCACGTTTCAGGCTTTCGGCGAACTCGGCTATCGCATCGACACGCCAGCCCTTTCCCTCGAACCCTTCGCCAATCTGGCTTATGTCAGCCTGAGAAGCGATGGCTTTACCGAGAAGGGTGGCATTGCGGCGCTGTCGGTGAACAGCGAGACCACGAACACCACCTTCACCACGCTCGGCCTGCGTGCCGCCGCCAGCGTCATTCTTGGCAGCGTTGATACGACAGTTCGTGGCACCATTGGCTGGAAGCACGCGTTCAATGACACCACGCCATTGTCCAGCAATGCCTTCGCAACCGGCGGTGTCTTCACTGTCGCAGGCGCGCCCATTGCCAGGGACAGCGCGCTCATCGAGGCCGGTCTTGATATGGCAATCACGCCAGCGGCAACCCTTGGCCTCGCCTATAACGGCCAGATAGCCTCCGACGCCCGGCAGCACGGCTTCAAGGCCAATCTCGGCGTCAGGTTCTAGACGGCCTATGATCCGGCTTTGACTGCGATCAGCGGGAGGTAACAATCACCGATCGGCGCCCTTGAAAGGAGCTATGCAGAAACCCCGCATTTAAAGGAGATTTCGCTTTGTTTGCGGACGTCAATGAACGTCTATGAAAAGGGAAATGGTGCCCAGAAGAGGACTCGAACCTCCACGCCTTGCGGCACACGGACCTGAACCGTGCGCGTCTACCAATTCCGCCATCTGGGCAGCGGGGTTTCATGTAAGGGGCCGTTTGGCGTCTGTCAACGTTGTATTTTTGAAACCGGCAAAGAATGTTCAGCGGGTGAGAATATCCCTGCTGGCAACGGTGGAATCCGCTTTCAGCCGATAGACGATCGGAACGCCGGTCGCGATTTCCAGTTCCACGACCGCCGCGCGGGAAAGCCCGTCCAGCACCATGATCAGCGCCCGCAGCGAATTGCCATGAGCGGCGACAAGAACCGTTTCACCGCGCAGGACATGCGGCTGGATGACGTGCAGATAATAGGGCCAGACGCGCGCGCCGGTATCGCGCAGGCTTTCGCCGCCGGGTGGCGGAACGTCGTAGGAGCGGCGCCAGATATGGACCTGCTCGTCGCCCCATTTCTTGCGGGCGTCATCCTTGTTGAGGCCCGAAAGATCGCCGTAATCCCGCTCGTTCAGCGCCTGATCGCGGATGGTCGGGAGGTCGGGCTGGCCCATCTGGTCGAGAATATGCTGGCAGGTGGCTTCGGCGCGCGAAAGAACGGATGTGAAGGCGACGTCGAAGACGAGACCTGTAGCTTTCAGCCGCCGCCCGGCTTCGATGGCTTCGGCGTGGCCCTGTTTCGTCAGGGCGGGATCGCGCCAGCCGGTGAAGAGGTTTTGACGGTTCCACTCGCTCTGCCCATGCCTGACAAGGACCAGCGTGCGTTCCATCCCAAACCTCCCCGGCTCAATCCCCGTTTGTCCAAATCCTATTCGCTCAGGCCAAGCACATCCAGCATGGAATAGAGGCCGGGCTTGCGCATTCTGCCCCAAAGCGCCGCCTTGACGGCGCCACGGGCAAAGATCGTCCGGTCCTCGGCATGGTGCGAAAGGGTGATTCGTTCGCCTGTACCGGCAAGCATAACCGAATGGTCGCCGACAACGGAACCGCCGCGCAGGGTTGCAAAGCCGATTGCGCCATTTTCGCGCGCGCCGGTGTGGCCGTCGCGCACGCGCACGCTGTTTTCCCCGAGATCGACGCCCCGGCCCTCCGCTGCCGCTTTGCCCAGCAGCAGGGCCGTTCCCGATGGAGCGTCAACCTTGTGCTTGTGGTGCATTTCGAGAATTTCAATGTCGAAATCGTCCGGCCCCAGCGCTTTCGCTGCCTGTCTGACCAGCACGGCGAGAAGATTGACGCCGAGGCTCATGTTTCCCGACTTGACGATGCGGGCATGGCGGGCGGCGGCGCGGATTTTCGCGTCGTCTTCGGCAGAGCAGCCGGTTGTGCCGATGACGTGGACGATGCGGGCCTGCGCTGCGAGAGAGGCAAATTCGATGGTGGCTGCGGGAGCGGTGAAGTCAAGCACGCCCTCCGCCTTGACAAAAACCGGCAAGGGATCGTCGGTGATCGCGACGCCAAGAGGGCCAACGCCCGCAAGTTCGCCAGCGTCGCGCCCGACATAGGGTGAGCCGGCGCGTTCGATCGCGCCGACGAGCCGCACGCCCTCCATCGCGCAAATGGTGCGGATGAGCGTCTGGCCCATTCGTCCCGCCGCGCCGACCACGGCAAGCCCCATCTCCGCCGGTCTTTGATCCTCAGCGACTTCACTCATGATTTGATCTCCGCCTGCCTGTCAGAAATTTCAATGCCAGAATTTTGCGCCGATGGTTCGCCGCTGGCCGCTTCCGCCTCGCTCGTCTGCAACTGGTGGAAGCGGGCATAGGCCCCGTTGGGAATGCCGATGAGATCACCGTGACTGCCTTCCTCGATGATCCGCCCCGCCTCCATGACGATAATCTGATCGGCATTGACGACGGTGGAAAGCCGGTGTGCGACGACGATCGTCGTCCTGTCCCTCATGACTTCATCGAGCGCCTGCTGGACGAGCCTTTCGGATTCATTGTCGAGCGCCGAGGTTGCCTCGTCGAGAAGAAGGATCGGCGCGTTGCGCACCAGGGCGCGGGCGATGGAAAGCCGTTGCCGCTGCCCGCCGGATAGCGTCGCACCGTTCTCGCCAAGCGGCGTGTCGTAGCCCTGCGGCAGCCGGAGGATGAATTCTTCCGCGTGGGCGAGACGGGCCGCCGTGCGGATTTCCTCGTCCGTGGCGTCGGGACGGCCATAGCGGATATTGTCGCCGATGGAACCTTCGAACAGATAGGGCGCTTGCGAAACATAGGCGATGGAATGGCGCAGCGACGCCTTGGTCACACCCGCGATATCCTGCCCGTCGATCAGGATTTTCCCCTCCGTCACGTCGTAGAAGCGCTGGATCAGCGAAATGACCGTGGACTTGCCCGCCCCCGATGCCCCGACGAGAGCCGTTGTCTTGCCGGATGCCGCCGTGAAGCTGATGCTGCGCAGGATCGGGACGTTCTTCTGATAGTCGAAGGAAACAGTGTCGAACCTGACCTCGCCATGTTCCACGTGAATCGTTGCCGCGCCGGGCGCATCCTCCTGCTTCGGCGGAATGTCCAGTATCTCGTAGATCATCCGGGCGTTGACCAGCGACTTTTCGAGATTGACCTGCGTGCGTGCCAGACGCCGCGCCGGATCATAGGCAAGAAGCAGCGCGGTGATGAAGGCGAACATCGCGCCGGGCGGCTGCTGCTCGTGGATGGCGCGATAGCCGCTGAAGGCGATCATGGCCGCGATGGCGACACCGGCGAGGATTTCGGAAATCGGCGTCGTGCGCTCCGAAACGCGGGCGATCTTGTTGGCGCGCCCCTCGGCCTTGATGATGAGAGTGCTGATCTTGTCGCGCAACTGGTCTTCCATCGTGAACGCCTTGACGATGGCGATGCCCTGCGTCGCTTCCTGCATGGCGCCCAGAAGCCGCGCATTCAGATCGACGGATTCGCGATGGATCGACCGCAAGCGGCGGGAAAGATAGCGAACGGCCAGGATAAGCGGCGGGCCGATCAGCAGCGCAATCAGCGAAAGCCATGGATCGACGGCGATCATGACGCCGATCAGGCCGACCATCGATACGATATCGCGGGCGACGGCCGTGATGGTGACATTGAGCAGGTCGCGCACGCCGCCGACATTCTGGTTGATCTGCGCCGCCAGATAGGCGGAGCGCCTGTCATTGTAGAAGTCCAGCCCCAGCCTCATCAGGTGATCGAAGATGCGCCGTTGATAGCGGGCCACGAGATTGTTGCCGATCTTGGACAGCAGCACCGACTGGAAATAGCCCGCAAAACCGCGCAGCACGAAAGCCCCGCAGACTGCGGCGCTGATCAGGAACAGCAGATCCGCGCGCTGGTTGACGAAAATCTGGTCGATGACATCGCGGAAGATCCAGGGAATGAAAGCGGTCGTTGCCGAAACGACCAGCATGGCGATGACAGCCAGAATGTAGGACTTGTAATAGTCCCTGAAATTTTCCGAGAAGACGCGCTTGATGATGCGCTTTGCGTCATCCGGGTTGATTTTCTGTCTGGGAGTCTTGGCTTTCACGTGGCAGCGGTTTCCGACATGGCAAAATGGCAGCGCCCGCAGGCGCATGCAGATGGATGGCTCCTATAGCCTCAAATAAGCTCCTTGCCTATATTTTTTGGTCGACAGTCAGCCCCGCCGCCAGCGGCGGCCCTCCGTCGGCACGCCAAAACGCGACGGTTTGCGGGCAAAAGCGGAGAGCCCGGCGAGCGCCGCGAGCGGATGCGTCACCACGAAAACCGGAATCTCGCGCATGATCGCGGTATGCGGAGCCTTGTCCTCGAAATACCGGCGGAACGAAGGGGCCTGCAGGGCCCCGATGATGCGCTGCGCGATGCCGCCAGCCAGATAGACGCCGCCATGGGCCATGAAGGTCAGCGCGAAATCGCCCGCCAGACGACCAAGATAGTCGACGAAAAGCGCGATGGTCTCCTGCGCTTCTCCCGACGTGCCGGCCAGTCCGGCAGCGGTTATATCCGCGGGCGTTTCCAGCGTCGGCGCGGTGCCGTCTGTCTTGCAGATGGCGCGGTAGATGTTCTGCAAGCCGCGCCCGGAGAGAACCTGCTCGCCGGCAATCCGCCCCTCGATGGTTTCGATATGGGGAAAAATCTCGAAATCGCGCTGGCTGCGCGGGCCGAAATCGACATGGCCACCCTCCCCCGGCACCGGAATCCAGATGCCGTGAGAATGAATGAGACCGGCGACGCCAAGCCCGGTTCCCGGTCCGAGAACGACACGGCTGCCATAGGGCTCGGCCTTGTTGCCGCCCAGTTGAAGAAGATAGCGCTCATCGAGCGCCACGACGGCAAGCGCCTGTGCCTCGAAATCATTGACGACGATCACATCCTCAAGGCCGAGCGTCGCGATCATCGCCTTGGGGCGCACGACCCATGGGCAATTGGTCAGCTCGATTTCGTCGCCGTCGACGGGCCCTGCAATGGCAAGCATGGCGGAACGCGGTTTCAGGTCCGTCCTTGCCAGAATGGCGTCGCGGATAGCGTCGTCGATGGTGGCGAAGGAGGCCGTCTGGATGACAGGAAATTCGACCGCCTCCGACTGGCCGTCGGCCAGAATGGCGAAGCGTGCATTGGTGCCGCCGATATCACCGACCAGAACAGGAAATTCCAGAATGGTGGCGTCAGTCTCAAATCCTGCCATTGCGGTGCTGTGATCCATTGGTGAATACATTGAACCCTGTGTGCCTATCCGGCCTGAAGCATGCTCGCGCTGAGCAGCACTTCCGCCGTCGCGCGATTGAGAGCCATCGGAATATCATAGACGATGCCAAGCCGCATCAGCGCTTTTACATCAACATCGTGCGGCAGAGGCGAGAGCGGGTCGACGAAAAAGATCAGCGCGTCGATCTCGCCCTCCGCGATCAGCGCCCCGATCTGCTGGTCGCCGCCGAGCGGGCCGCTTTTCACGCGGCGGATTTGCAGTTCCGGGCACGCATCCTGAATGAGGCCGCCCGTGGTGCCCGTCGCCACGATATCGCAGGGCCTGAGCGCTTCCCTGTGCGCGACGGCAAACGCCGCCAGGTCGTCCTTCTTGAGGTCATGGGCGATCATGGCGAGACGGAAACGAGGGGTCATGGCGCTATCCATTTGAAACGATTGAAAACCAATAGACAATGCCGCGGCGCATGAAAAGTCCCCCCGAGCGCCTTTGATGCTTTCAGGGGTTTTGCCGGTGGCTGAGGGTTGCCTCGTTCAGGCATGGATGGCCGGGTCAGGCCCGGCCATGACGATGGGGAGGAAGGAGATAACCAGCAATGCCGGGGTTGATAGGGACAGGATTTCGGTAATCTTCGTTTGCGAAACCAGCCACCATCTCCGCTTTGTCATTCCCGGGCTTGACCCCGGAAATCCATTCCGGAACGCTGATATCTCACCAGCGCTAAATGCGGGCAGCGTCTCGCCGGTAGGCATAACGATCAAGAGACCATCGCTTATGGAAGCGGTTTCGAGGCCGGAACCGGGACATTGACGAGCGGAGCGGCCTGATAGGCGTTGACAGCAGGCATGTCCGTTGTCCCGCTCAGGCCATAAGTGACTTCCTGAACCGAGTTCGGGCCGGGAGCCGCCAGAACCTGCGCGCAAACGCGCGGCAGGTCGGAGAGCATGACGACCTTTGGCTTTGGTTTCGGCTTGTCGGATTTGGGCGCGGGCTTCCACGGCTCATCCGTGAACCACCACGCAAGCGATTTTCCGCATCCTTCATCCTTGCTGATCGCCTGTTGCGGCTTGCAGTTGGGCGAGCCGGGCTGGCAGCTGATGCGAACATGGAAATGATAGTGATGCCCCCAATAGGGCCGAACCTTCGCCAGCCAGCTCCGGTCGCCGGTCGCGGTGTCGCAAAGCTTCTTCTTGATGCCGGGATGCACGAAAATCCGCTCAACTTCGTCGTAGCGTGCCGCCTGCCGGATGACGGCCGCGTGGGCGGGCGTCCATTTGTCCGGATCGACATAGAGCGTGTCGCCCTTCAGCATGGAGATGGCGCTGGTATTTTCGCGCTCGTCCCGCGTCAGGGTGCGGCTTGGCATCGGCGTCAGCCAGATATCGGCGTCGAGCCCCACCTGATGCGAGGCATGGCCCGTCAGCATTGGCCCGCCGCGCGGTTGCGAAATATCGCCGACGAGAAGTCCGGGCCAGCCCTGCTTCGCCGCGTCCTTCGACAGTCGCTCCAGAAGGCCGATCATCGTCGGGTGGCCCCAGTTGCGGTTGCGGGAAAGGCGCATGACCTGCCATGTCGCCCCATCCGCCGGCAGTGCCACGCCTCCGGCCAGGCAGCCCTTGCTGTAGAAACCGGCGGATTGCGGAGCGATCATGGCCGGCAGTTTCTCAGCGCCGAAAAGCTGCTTCGCCGGGCCGTCGGCGGCATAGGCATGATGCGCGGCGGTGACGGCGATCAGGGCGGCGAGCCCTCGTTGAATCAGGTTCTTTCGCATCGGTACTACCCGGTAAGAAGGCCCGAAACGCGGGGCTCCGAAACATCAGTCGATGACGCCCGAATCGGCGTTTAACGTGGTCATATTATGGTCAATTGCGAAAAATCGGCAATTGGCTGGCCCGCTTTACCTGCGCCAGTTGCCTTCGCGCCACATCGCCGCGAAGGCGTCGCGATAGGTCGGATAGCGGAAGGAAAAGCCGAGATCCTTGATTCTGGCGTTGGAAACGCGCTTGTTCTCGCCATAGAACGACCGCGCCATCGGCGACAGTTCCGCCGTCTCGAAGGGTGTTTCCGGCGGCGGCTCGACGCCCATCAACTGCGCGGCAAAGGCCACGACATCCTGCGGCGGGCTTGGCTCGTCGTCGGTGATGTTGAACGCACCGCCCTGCCCTTTGATGGCCAGAAAACGCAGCGCCCCGGCAATATCATCGACATGGATCCGGTTGAACACCTGGCCGGGCTTCACCAGCCGCCGTGCCGTCCCCTCCGTCAGGTTGACGAAGGCGTTGCGGCCGGGGCCGTAAATGCCGGAGAGGCGCAGGATCGCCAGGGGAGCGCCCCTCGCCTGTGCAAGCGCCTGCCAGTTCTGCTCGGCCTCGACGCGCTCGACCGAGCGTGCCGAAACGGGCTTGCATGGCGTTTCCTCGTCCACCCAGGCACCATCATGATTGCCATAGACGCCGACGGTGGAAAGATAGCCCACCCATTGCAAAGCGGGCATGTGCTTGCGGATCGTCTCGCCATAAGCCTTCAGGACGGCGTCGCCTTCCCGTCCCGGCGAAACGGAAATAACCAGATGCGTGATGCCGTTCAGCGCCTCGCGCACATCGTCGCGCGCTTCACCGTCGAAAAGAAAAGGCGTTATGCCTTGCCCGGACAGGGCGGCGAATTTTTCCGCCGAGCGCGTGGTTCCGCCGATGAATTCGGCTTCGTTCGCGATGGCATCGGCGAAGGCCCGGGCTGAATATCCGGCCCCGAAAAGGAAAATGCGCATTAATGAATATCCTCTTTGCGATGCAGAACCGCCATCCACTCGGCCAGAACATTATCGTCGGTTTCATCCGCCGCGTGAATGGTGTGCAGTCGGCGCATATGCTCCGGCGAAACCAGTTCGCCCATGGCCCAGACAGCCACGCCACGCACGAGCGGGTTCGGGTCGTTCAGGTGAAAAACTATTTGATTAGCCAGCGAAATATCATCGGAATTGCCCGCGGCGATCAATACATTGCGCAGGAAACGGTCGCGCCCGACCCGCTTGACCGGAGAACCGGAAAACAGCGTGCGAAAGGCGGTGTCGTCGAGTTTGAGGAGATCGCGGATCGCCGGTTCGCGCAATTCGTCGCGCGCCTGCAACTTTGCCTCACGGGCGGTTTTGGCGAATTTGTTCCACGGGCAGGCGGCAAGGCAATCGTCGCAGCCATAGATGCGGTTGCCCATCGGCTTGCGAAATTCGAGCGCGATCGGCCCCTTGTGCTCGATGGTGAGGTAGGAGATGCAGCGCCCCGCATCCAGCCGGTAGGGCGCGGGAAAGGCGTTGGTGGGGCAGGAATCGAGACAGGCACGGCAGGAGCCGCAATGGTCCCGCTCGGGCTGGTCCGGCTCCAGTTCCGCCGTGGTGAAGATCGAACCGAGGAACAGCCAGGAACCGTGCGTGCGGCTCACCAGATTGGTGTGCTTGCCCTGCCAGCCGATACCGGCGGCTTCGGCAAGCGGTTTTTCCATGACGGGGGCTGTGTCGACGAAAACCTTGACGTCATGGCCTTCGGCGCGTGAAGCAAAGCGGCTGGCGACGCCTTTCAGCTTGCCCTTGATGATGTCGTGATAGTCACGGTTTTGCGCGTAGACGGAAATCGCGGCGCGATCCTTTTTTGCGTGAACGGCGGTGGGGTCGCTGTCCGGGCCGTAATTCATCGCCAGAACGATGACCGAGCGCACATCGGGCCAGAGGTTTTTCGGGCTGCTGCGCCGCTCCTCGGTTTCCTCCATCCAGTCCATGGTGGCGTGATGGCCGTCGGCAATATATTGCCGCAAGCGATCCTTGGCCTGCGGAATGGCATCAGCGGATGTGATCGCGACGAGATCGAAACCGGCGGCTTTCGCTTCCTCGAGCACGAACCGCCGGAGCTTTGCCGCAGTCGATGAAGCAGCTTTTGCCGGGGCCGTATGTGCGTGCCCCGAAAGCATCAGAAATCCAGATCGGCGTAGTGCGATGCGGGCATCAGGCCGCGCACGCGGTCGTTGAGCAGAGGGCGGAAGGACGGGCGCGATTTCATGCGCACATACCAATCACGTGAGGCCGGATGATCCGCCCACTTGATCTCGCCCAGATAATCGAGGACCGAAATGGCGGATGCGGCGGCGATATCGGCATAGCTCGGCGTGTTGCCGCCCAGCCAGTCTCGCGTCGCCGCCAGCCAGTCGACATATTTCATATGCTGCTTGATATTGGTACGCGCCACGCGGATCGCTGTCGAATCCGGTGCGCCGCCACCTTGTTCAGCGGACATCTGCAATTTGAAAATACGCTCCCGCGCCATATGGCGCGTCACTTCATTCTCGAACTTTACCAGGAACCAGTCAACCAGCCTCCGCACCTCGGCGCGTTCCAGCGGATCTTCGGGCAGCAGGCGGCGATTGCGCTTCAGCGCGCCACGCGTCTCGTCGATATACTCGGCAATGACCGTCGCGCCGCAAACGGGTGCATCGCCATCCGCCAGCAGCACGGGCAGGGTGCCCGCGGCATTGAGTGCTAGGAATTCGCGGCGTTTCGCCCACGGCTTCTCTTCGATCAGCTCCGATTCGATCCCGTATTCATTGAGGATAAGGCGCGCATAGCGCGATCCGGTGGACATGGGATGATGAAAAAGTGTGAACATGATCGGGCGTATCTGGTCTTTCAGGGCTGGCAATTCATGAGGGAGCAGCGTATTTCTCGCTTGCCGTGATTCCAAGGCAACCTCAAGGCAATCGCCAGAAATCTATAGGGGCATTGGCTTCCGCAGACAAGAAAACTGCGCAATTTGGTTGCTGATCCGTAAACAAGCCCATCTCATGCCGGAAGGAATAATCTGAATATGGCAGGACAATCCATCGTCGACGCTGTGATTCTCGGACTATTGGAGGGGGTAACCGAATTTCTGCCCGTATCGTCAACGGGACACATTTTGCTCGCGGGCCATTTCCTCGGTTTCGAATCGACGGGAAAGACGTTCGAGGTTCTCATTCAGCTGGGCGCGATCCTGGCCATTCTTTCCGTCTACTTCGGCAAGCTCTGGAAAATGCTCATCGATCTGCCGAGCGACGCCCGCACCCGCCGTTTTGTCGCGGGCATTCTGCTTGCGTTCCTTCCGGCCGCTGTTGTCGGTGCGTTTGCGCATGGCTTTATCAAGACCGTGCTGTTTGAAACGCCGATGCTGATCTGCATCATGCTCATTCTTGGCGGCTTCATCCTGCTCTGGGTGGACAGCCTAGAACTCAAGCCGCGCTATCGCGACGTCATGGACTACCCGCCGTCGCTGTGTTTCAAGATTGGCCTGTTTCAATGCCTCGCCATGATTCCCGGAACGTCGCGTTCCGGCGCAACCATCGTGGGTTCGTTGCTGATGGGCACGGACAAGCGCTCGGCGGCGGAGTTTTCGTTCTTTCTGGCGATGCCGACCATGGCGGGCGCATTCGCCTATGACCTCTACAAGAACCGCGACATTCTTTCGATGGATGATGCGGCCGTGATCGGGGCCGGCTTCGTGATGTCGTTCATCACCGGCGTTTTCGTCGTGCGGCATCTTCTCGATTATGTGTCGCGCCACGGCTTCAGGCTGTTCGGCTGGTGGCGTCTCGTCGTCGGGACGCTTGGCCTGGTCGCGCTTCTGATCTGGGGCTGAACTGGAACCATCGTCCGAAAGCAAAAAAGCGGCGGAGATGATCCGCCGCTTTTTTCATGTCTGGTCGACAGGTTCAGGCGGAGGGCTTGCTCCCCGTGAACTGGCCCTGTTCGCGAAACCGCCACAGATAGGCCGGCAGGATCGCCTCGATTGTCCGGGGCTGGATGCCGAGGCCATCAAATGTGCGTCCTTCGGCCTTCGCCTGTTCGGAAACGACATTGTCCACGCGCAGCAGGCGGATCTGGTCGCGGGTCAATGGCGGCTTGGGCAGGAGGCCCAGAAACCGCGCCTGAAAACTCGCAAGGCCCCACGGGATTGACACGAACAGGCGCTTGCGGCCGATGATGCGGAGCATCTGCTCAAGGCATTGGCGGAAGGTGAGGACTTCGGGGCCGCCCAGTTCATAGGTGGTTCCGGCCTTCAGTTTTCCGTCGACGGAGCGGGCGATGACTTCTGCAACGTCGCCGACGGAGACCGGCTGCAATTTCGTGTTGCCGCCGCCAATCAGCGGCAGGAAGGGCGAAAAACGCGCCATATTGGCGAATTTGTTGAAGAAATCATCTTCTGGACCGAAGAGGATCGACGGACGAATGATGATCGCGTCGCTGACGATCTGGCGCACGGCTGCTTCGCCGCGGCCCTTGGAGCTTGCATAGAAGGAAGACGAATCGGGGTTCGCGCCAATGGCCGAAACATGGGTAAGGCCGATGCCTTCCGCTCTCGCCGCTTCGGCAACGGCGCGTGCGCCGAAATCCTGAACGGCGTTGAATGTCTGGCGGCCGCTCTCAAACAGGATGCCGACGAGATTGATGACGTGATCGGCGTCCTTCACGGCGCGATCCACCGACCAGCGAACACGCAGATTGGCCTGTACGGTCTGAATTTGCCCGACCCCGCCGAGCGGCTGAAGATGTGTCGCCAGTTCCGGGCGGCGGACGGCGACCCGTACGAGATATCCGCGCTTTGCCAGCGCGCTGACCACATGGCGCCCCAGAAATCCCGAACCGCCAAAAACGGTCACAAGTTTCGGTTTCGTCACATTGCCCATGAAACTCTCCTGCATGGCTATGGCATAAACCCGACCCCTGGGGACTATGCGCGATAAGGCCTGATATTCCTGCTGTTTAATCTCTTTTGCCGCGAACGCAAAGACTTGTTGCGGGCAGAAGCGGCGGCGCGTTGCCGCAATTGTGGCAACGGTCAGGCAAATGCGCTCCCACGCCCGGCATTTGCCGTCTGGATATTGAAAGGGGGAGGAATGCGGGCGATTCGGCCTTGCATTCTATGGTGTGGGTGGTTGAACCGCCCGCGGCGCCCTTCGATCGTCCTGTGCCGCGTTGTAATGAAGCGAGGCTCCGCTTCACCCGAGACCTCCGGATGACCTGTTCCCGACAGATCATCATCGTGCCGGGCACCTTCGTTTCGCCGGGTTCGGGTCGCGAGCCCGGTCCTCAAGAAACGATGCGCAAGAGTATGCGGCCGTTTCACAAACCGTGGACAGATTGCCGGTTAATTTTCTTAAAATATTGAATTAAAACGATATTTAATGATGGTGGCCGTGGATAGATTGAAGCGCGACCTTGTTTTGCGTTTTCCGAGTTTCGTCGTTACCCTTCCGTCAGGAGTTGGAAGGGGCCGAAAAGGGGGACTTGATGGAGCCGCATCCCGTATCGCCGGAAGTGTTTACGCATGTTCGCGTCATCATCGGCATCGTGCTGGGCCTGAGCATATCGCGGCTGCTCACCGGGCTTGCCCGCTTCGTCCAGCATCCGTCACGGGAGGTCATCTATCCCGTCCATATCGGCTGGGTGGCTTTCCTGTTGCTGGCGGTCGTTCATTTCTGGTGGTTCGAGTTCTATCTCCATGCGCTGCCGCACTGGAACTTTGAGATCTACCTGTTCCTGATTTTCTACGCGAGCCTGTATTTCCTTGCCTGCACGCTGCTCTTTCCCGACACGATGAGCGAATATACCGGCTATCAGGATTATTTCATGTCGCGCCGGAAATGGTTCTTCGGAATCGTGGCGCTGATCTTCGCGGTCGATCTCATCGACACGCTGATCAAGGGCATGGACCATTACCGTTCATTCGGAGTGGAATATCCGCTTCGCGCCGCGGTCTTCGTCGTCGGTTCGCTTCTGGCGATCTTCATTTCCAACCGGCGCTTCCATGTGGCGCTGGTGACGCTGGCCCTGGTCTACGAAATTGCCTTCATCCTGCGGCAGTTCTCTACGTTGAGCTAGACAAGTTTCGGGAAAGCCGCTCCGGCGGGAAGCTGCGGCCAAAGAAAAACCCGCCGGATCGCTCCGGCGGGTTCCATGTTTCTTGTGACGTCCTGAAGGACGCAGACGGCAGATTAGTTGCCTTCGCGGTTCTTCAGAGCGGCACCGAGGATGTCGCCGAGCGAAGCGCCCGAGTCGGACGAACCGTACTGAGCAACAGCCTGCTTTTCTTCGGCGATTTCCAGCGCCTTGATGGAGACCTGCAACTTGCGGGTCTTCTTGTCGAAGGCGATGACGCGGGCGTCAACCTTCTGACCGACGGTGAAGCGCTCAGGACGCTGCTCGTCACGGTCACGCGACAGATCGGCACGACGGATGAACGAGTCGATGTCGTGATCGACGAGACGAACTTCCAGGCCGCCATCGGTGATGGCCGTCACTTCGCAGGTTACGACTGCATTCTTGCGCAGTTCGCCGGAAGCGGCAGCTTCGCCGACCTTGTCGCCGCCAAGCTGCTTGATGCCGAGCGAGATACGTTCCTTGTCGATATCGACATCGAGAACCTGCGCCTTGACAACGTCACCCTTGTTGTACTCTTCGATGACCTGTTCGCCCGGACGGTTCCAGTCGAGGTCGGAGAGATGGACCATGCCGTCCACATCGCCATCGAGGCCAATGAACAGGCCGAATTCGGTCTTGTTCTTGACTTCGCCTTCGACAACGGTGCCGACAGGGAACTTGTCCGCGAAGGTCGTCCAAGGATTGTCGAGGGTCTGCTTGAGGCCGAGCGAGATGCGGCGCTTGACCGGATCCACTTCGAGCACAACGACTTCGACTTCCTGCGTGGTGGACAGGATCTTGCCCGGATGCACGTTCTTCTTCGTCCACGACATTTCCGAGACGTGGATGAGGCCTTCGATGCCCGGCTCGATCTCGACGAATGCACCATAGTCGGTGATGTTCGTGACAGTACCGGTGATCTTTTTGCCGATCGGGTACTTCGCGCCGATACCATCCCACGGATCGCTCTCGAGCTGCTTCATGCCGAGAGAAATACGATGGGTTTCCTGGTTGATGCGGATGATCTGCACCTTGACCGTCTGACCGATATTGAGGATTTCGGACGGGTGGTTGACGCGGCGCCATGCCATGTCGGTAACGTGCAGCAGGCCGTCAATGCCGCCGAGATCAACGAACGCACCGTAATCGGTGATGTTCTTGACCACGCCCTCGACAACCTGACCCTCTTCGAGGTTCTGGACGATTTCGGAGCGCTGTTCCGCACGGCTCTCTTCAAGAACGGTACGGCGCGAGACAACGATGTTGCCGCGACGCTTGTCCATCTTGAGGATTTCGAACGGCTGCGGGTTGTGCATGAGCGGGGTAACGTCGCGGATCGGACGGATGTCGACCTGCGAGCGCGGCAGGAAGGCAACAGCGCCGTCGAGATCGACGGTGAAACCACCCTTGACCTGATTGAAGATGACGCCTTCGACGCGCTCGCCATTGGCGAACTTCTGCTCGAGCTTGCCCCAGCTTTCTTCACGGCGAGCTTTCTCGCGCGAAAGAACGGCTTCGCCCAGCGCGTTTTCGATGCGCTCGACGTAAACTTCGACTTCATCGCCCGGCTTCAGCGCGCCGTCTTTGCCCTTGGCGCCGAATTCCTTGAGCGGAACGCGGCCTTCAACCTTCAGGCCCGCATCGATGATCGCCATGTCTTTTTCGATGGCGACGACACGGCCTTTAACGACATAGCCTTCGGCCAGATCGTTGGTGGCGAATGATTCCTGCAGAAGAGCTGCGAAATCTTCGCGTGTTGGATTAGCTTGTGACATAAAAGCTCCTGATGTACCCGGGATGTTGCGTCGGGCACGGGCGCCGGTGGGTTCGTGTTGCGTTGGCCTGTCGTTCGATCCGCCCTCTAGGGGCATATCCGGCGCGGGGATCGTCCGTCAGACTGTTACTTTCCAGCCGCCAAAGCCCGATCGATCAGGTTTTTCGCCGTCTGGAATGCCGTCTCTATATCCATTTCGGTCGTATCAAGCAAGTGCGCGTCTTCGGCTGGCCGCAAAGGCGAGTCGGATCGGCCCATGTCGCGGGCGTCGCGGCGTTTGATATCCTCCAGAACCCCGCCAAGATCGGCTGTCTGGCCCTTGGACACCATTTCCTTGTAGCGCCGGATGGCGCGCGCGTCCGGCGATGCCGTGACATAGAGCTTCACGGGTGCGTCCGGGCAGACCACGGTGCCGATGTCACGCCCGTCGAGAACCGTTCCGGGCGGGGTTTCGGCAAAATTGCGCTGCGCGGTCACCAGCGCCCGTCGCACCGCGGGCATGACCGCCACTTTCGACGCGGCCTCGCCGATATCATGGGTGGAAAGGACGGCGCGGTCGAGTTTCGACAGATCGAGCATCAGCGCCGTCTGTTCGGCGATCGCTTCGTCATCGAGCGGCAGGCCGGCGGCAAGCATGGCCTTGGCGACGGCGCGATAGGTGAGGCCGGTATCCAGGTGGTGAAAGCCGTACTGCGCCGCAAGCCGGCGGGCGAGGGTGCCCTTGCCGGAAGCGGCGGGGCCGTCAATGGCGATTGTGAAGGGCTTTGTCATGGAGTGCGTGCTCCTTTTTGCGTTGAGGCCGAGCAACATGCCGCCCGCATATCCCGCGATCAGCCCGAGGGCGGGGGGCAGCAGCAGAAGGGAGGGGAGGGATCGCGGTTCGGCAGGCCCGCTTGAGGGCAGGAACTGGAAACCGAGAAAGACCAGCGGCAGAACGAGGAAGAACAGTGCTGGCAGCAAATCGGGAAACCGGCCTTCGTGCTTCCGCGCGCTCCTGTAGGCGGCTTGCCCGCCCCACACGAGGAAGGGAAAGCCGAGCATGGCATAAAGAAGCGAACCCGTTACCGCGGAAAGCGCGCCGGATTCCATTGGTCAGGCGTTTTCACTCAGCGAGATTTTCGCGCCGAGTTCCGGCATCATCGTCATGAACTCGGGGAAGCTCGTGGCGATCATGTTGGCGTCGTCCACAATGACCGGCTTTTCCGACACAAGACCCATGACGAGGAAGCTCATGGCGATGCGGTGGTCGAGATGCGTGGCAACCGTGCCGCCGCCAATGCCCTTGCCGCCGGGGCGGCCGCGCACGGTCAGCGACATTTCGCCTTCGGTGCAATCGACGCCATTGGCTTCCAGCCCGCGCGCCACGGCAGCGAGACGATCCGATTCCTTGACGCGCAGTTCGTCCAGCCCGTCCATGACCGTTTCACCCTCGGCAAAGGCCGCTGCGACAGCCAGCACCGGATATTCGTCGATCATCGACGGCGCACGGTCGGGCGGAACCGTGACGCCCTTCAGATCCGACGCGCGTACACGCAGATCCGCCACGTCCTCGCCGCCCGCAAGCCGCGGATTGAGGATCTCGATATTCGCGCCCATTTCCTGCAAGGTCAGGATCAGGCCGGTGCGCGTCGGGTTCATCAGCACGTTGAGGATGGTCACGTCGGAACCCGGCACCAGAAGTGCTGCCACCAGCGGGAAGGCGGTGGAGGAGGGGTCGCCCGGCACGTCGATGACCTGGCCGGTCAGCTTGCCCTGCCCCTCGACGCGGATATGGCGAACACCGTCCCTGTCCGTTTCGACGGTCAGGTTCGCGCCGAAGCCCTGAAGCATTTTTTCCGTGTGGTCACGCGTCATCACCGGCTCGATCACCGTGGTGATGCCCGGCGTATTGAGCGCGGCCAGCAGCACGGCGGATTTCACCTGCGCCGAGGCCATCGGCACGCGATAGGTAATCGGGTTGGCGGTTTTCGGTCCGCGAAGCGTCAGCGGCACACGGTCGCCGTCGGAGGCTTTCACCTGCACCCCCATCTCGCGCAGCGGGTTCAGCACGCGGGCCATCGGGCGCTTCGACAGCGAGGCATCGCCGATGAACGTGGTTTCCATGTCATAGGTGCCGACAAGGCCCATCGTCAGGCGCGCGCCGGTTCCGGCATTGCCGAAATCGAGCGGCGCTTCCGCCTGCAACAGCGCGCCATTGCCGGTTCCGCGAATGATCCATTCGTCGCCGTCCTTGCGGATATGCGCGCCCATGGCCTGCATGGCCTTGCCCGTATTGATGACGTCCTCGCCCTCCAGAAGGCCGGTGATGCGGGTCTCACCGCTGGCCAGCCCGCCGAACATGAAGGAGCGGTGCGAGATTGATTTGTCGCCGGGAATGCGGATCGTGCCGGACAGGCGGTCGGAGCGATTGGCGATGGCGGGCTTGGGTGCAGAAGAGTGAGACATGGACGACACGGTTCGCAGCAAGTGTTGAGGATGCCGGGCTTCCGGCGCAGCCATATTGAGGGTGCGGCGGTTCGTACCATAGTATAACTCATCGGTCATCCGGGAATTATCGAAGGGGCATTCATCGCCATGTGCTTGCGGTGTCGATCATGTTATGCTTTGACAAATGCCGCGAATTGCGTTTATGGGACGAAAAACCTGATTGACTGGCGGTCCGGCAGCGTGGTTTGCGTTATCACGCAGAGTGCAGAACCTGTCGTCGCCGAACCTAAAACACGAGGCTGAAACGTGGCAAAATCCGAACTTGGAACCAAGCGTGTCGACCCGGAAACGGGCCGTAAATTCTACGACCTGAACCGCGATCCGATTGTTTCGCCTTACACGGGCAAAACCTATCCGCGCAGCTATTTCGAGACGGATGCCGTCTCCAGCCGCGCCGAGGAAGACGAAGAAGAGCACGAGGAAGTCGATGTCGCGCTCGAGAAGCCGGAATTCATTTCGCCTGTTGAGGGCAATGACGACGCGCCCGACGACGATGTGCCGGATCTGGGCGATGATGACGTAGAGATCGAGGACGACGACGACGACACCTTCCTCGCGGAAGACGAAGACGACGGCGACGACGATGTTTCCGGCATTCTCGGCGGCGGCATCAGCGAAGACGAGGAAAGCTGATTCGCCGGTATGGATCAGGGCTTTGCGAACTATCTTTCGATCAGCGCAAATTAGACCTTGATCTTCCTTTCAGCGGGCATTAATAACCCGCCTCGACAAGGGCTTCGGCCCTTGTTTCCAGAGCCGGATACGGCGACAGGCTGAATGCCTGATACGGATGGGGCCATAGCTCAGCTGGGAGAGCGCTTGCATGGCATGCAAGAGGTCAGCGGTTCGATCCCGCTTGGCTCCACCAAATTTTTCATTGGTCTGTTTTGCTGAATAAAATCAAGGCGATACGCGGAAATCGAGCGATTGCCTCAGGCCAATGTTTCAGACCAAGTTCAAGTTTTCGGATTGCAATTGGCGTCAGTCAATCTTGGTTGTTTCTGCGAGCAGTAATTTTTGCCGTTGATCAGCATCCTTAATCTGCTGCATTTGAGCCAATCGACCCCGCAATTGCCTTTCAAAAATGTGTCTTTGATTCGGTGCGGGGCTCAGTGATATTTGGGCTCTTACTCGGACAATATTAACGTGCTGCCGATTTGGCACCACAACTCCGTCCGGGCGGAGGACTACGCCGGTAATCTCGACAGGCCTGTTGTGACGTGATCGTTCTTTTTGTTTCGCATAAACATGCCCGCGCTTCCGCAGAACTTTTTTACCGTCCAGATCATTTCCTCCGGCACGATCTCACCAGAAATGGTGATGTCGTCGGCATAGACGCTCAAATTGCAATGCGATTGCAATCGCTTTACCCATGAAGAGCGGGTACGAAGATGGCAGGATTACATAGGAGACATATCGAATGAGCGAGAGTTGCCCGGTCCTCACTCCAGCAGAGAGGCAATATGTAGATATTCAGGATAAAGCCGAGAAAGCCATGATGGCTGCAATTTACAAAGCTCTTGAGGATGCCAGCAAGCAAGCCGCGGAAGAAACTCGATCAGTTGGATTGGAGGAAAAGCCACCTGCATATGAGTATTTTGTCGCTGTAGCACACCAAAAGCTCTTCTTGTTGTTGTGCGGTGCTGATCCTGAAACATTTGCGGGCGGGAATCCCGAAATTGCCGCCAGCATCATTGGCAACGGCCAAAGAATAGCCGACCACTATTGGCGCATTGCGGCTACAGAAGGAAGTTGACCAGGCTTCAGCTCTCCGATTGCGACCCTGCCGCATATCCGGGTTCGCGAACGAACTGGCGCTGAAGCAAGGCGGCAGGGCAAGCGCGTTGGAATAGCCGAAAACATTATGAGGGAAGAGCAAAAGCACCGGGCGTTTGAATGTCGCAATTTCAGCCGTGAGTTTGCTTTAGCCCGGTGGCGCAAGCGAGCATTGATGTCCAAAGGATGTTTCATCCCGTCCGGTTTCGTCAATTTCCCGTTTTTATAAGTAATATCAATGAATTAAGTGATTGGAGCAGATTACTGTTCTTCATCTGCGGCTTTGGCGTCGTCGATGAGGCTGGAAACGATCCGTCCAGCTCCAAGGGCCAGACCGATATAGAAGCAGGTTGCCAGAAACAGAATGTCCCAGTGAACCCCGGCGATAAGATGGCCGTTCAGGGTCGCCGGATAGAACGCCGCGAACAGCCCGCAGATCGCGTAGGCAGCGACGACACTGACCGGGACGAGGGTCAGATAGAGAAATGCGCGCAGGGCAATCATGGGTCGGGGACGCTTTCATCTTGTCCCCCCGCTTGACCGCTGTTTCTAGCAGAATTTTGTCAGGATTGCGACCGCCCGTCTGCTGGTCGGCGGGGCGCACAGCAAGCCGTCATTGCCCGGGGTTGTTGTCGCCCCTGCGGATGATCGATCCCAATGGTGATCGCGGGATACCTCGATTGACTGATTTGCAATGCTTCCACGCGGCATGGCATTCGTGCCATTGTATGGTCCTTGGGTACGGTCCTCGGAGTTGATGGGCGGCATATGATCTACGATTATTGCATTATCGGCGGTGGCATTGTTGGCCTGGCAACGGCGATGGAGCTTTTGCGCCGCCAGCCGGGCGCGGGTGTGGTGGTCGTTGAAAAGGAAAAGGCGCTTGGCCTGCACCAGACAGGGCATAACAGCGGCGTCATCCATGCAGGCGTCTACTACAAGCCCGGAAGCCTGAAAGCCGATCTTTGCAAGCGCGGCGCGCTTGCAACCAAGGCCTTCTGCGATGCACAAAACATCCACTACGAAACCCGGGGCAAGCTGATTGTCGCGACGTCGCAGCCTGAAATGAAGCGCATGGAAGCGCTGCATGAGAATGCGCTCCGCAACGACATCAAGGTCGAGGCCATCGATGCAGCCGAATTGCGGCGGCGGGAGCCGGAAGTGATTGGTCTGGGTGCGTTGTTCATTGCTGAAACGGGAATCGTCGATTATCGCCAGATCTGCGAAGCGATGGGCCGCGTTATCGAGCGGGACGGCGGCGCGATCGAATTTGGCCATCGGGTCGATGCTATTTCCGAAGGGCCGGATCATGTTGTGATTGGCGCACCGGGCAGAAGCTGGACGGCAAAGCGCCTCATCGCCTGCGCTGGCCTGCAATCGGACAGGCTCGCCACGCTGGCCGGATTGAAGATCGAGCATCAGGTCGTGCCGTTCCGGGGTGAATATTACGAGGTGGCGCAGGAAAAGCGCAACCTCGTGCATCACCTGATTTATCCGGTGCCGGACCCGGATCTGCCTTTTCTTGGCATTCACTTGACGCCGATGATCGACGGCAGCCTGACGGTTGGTCCCAATGCCGTGCTGGGTCTGGCGCGCGAAGGCTATCCGAAGCTCTCGGTCGATCTGGACGATATTTCAACCTATATGCGCTTTCCCGGTTTCTGGAATCTGGTGCGGCGCAACTGGCGTTCCGGAGCGGTCGAATGGCGCAATTCACTGATGAAAGGTCATTATTTGCAGGAATGCCGCAAATATTCGCCTTCGCTGGAAGAAGCCGACCTGCGGCCGCGCGAAGCGGGCATCCGCGCGCAGGCCGTCATGCGCAACGGCGATCTGGTGCACGATTTCCTGTTTCTCGAAACGCCGCGAATGCTGCATGTCTGCAACGCGCCTTCACCCGCCGCGACGTCGGCTATTCCCATCGGGCAGATGATCGCGGCGAAAGCCGTGCCTGAAGTGCTGCTTATGCAAGCTGCTGGTTGATGGCTCCGGGGCCGGGGGTGGCTCCGGGTGGGCATTTGCCGAGAATGATCATGCCGAGAACCTCGTCCTCGGTGACGTCCGTGACATTCGCCGTGCCGACGACCTGGCCGTTTTTCATGACGGCTACGCGATCCGCCAGATGGAACACGTCATGAATGTCGTGGCTGATCAGGAACACGCCGATCCCCTCGCTCTTGAGCTGCTTGATCAACTCACCCACCTGCGCGGTTTCCTGCGGTCCAAGCGCCGCCGTCGGCTCGTCCATGATCAGGATGCGCGCATTGAAGAGAATGGCGCGGGCGATGGCGACAGACTGCCTCTGGCCTCCGGAAAGCGCCTTGACGGGATCCTTGAAGCGCTGGAAGCGGGGATTGAGCCGCCCCATGACCTCGCGTGCGTTGGCCTCCATGGCGACATCATCCAGCGTGCCCCACGACGTCATCAGCTCCCGCCCCAGATAAAGATTGGCGGCGGTGTCGACATTGTCGGCCAGCGCGAGCGTCTGGTAAATCGTCTCGATGCCATAGCCCTTCGCGTCGCGCGGGTTGTTGATGGTGATTTCCTTGCCGTCGATCTTGATGACACCATGGTCGCGCCGGTATGCGCCGGAGAGGATTTTGATCAGCGTGGATTTTCCGGCGCCGTTGTGCCCGAGCAGCGCGACGACCTCGCCGGGGCGCAGGTCGACCGAGGCATCGTCGACGGCGCGGATGCCGCCGAAGGCGATGGAGATATTCTTCATTTCCACAAGGGGGGTGACGGTCGCTTCCATGTTCTTTCTCCCTTGCTGGATCAGGCGGTGCGGCGCTTGTAGAGCGTATCGAGCCAGACGGCGATGACGAGAACGACGCCGACGACGATGTTTTGCAGAGGGCTGTCCACGCCGAGCAGCACCATGCCGGAAGACAGCGATTGCATCAGCACCGCGCCGAGCATCGCGCCCGCTATGGTGCCGACGCCGCCGGCGAGAGACGTGCCGCCGATGACGGCCGCGGCGATGGTCAGCAGTTCATCGAGCGTGCCTTGCGCGTTGGTCGCGGCATTCAGGCGGGCGGTGGAGATCGCACCGGCGATGGCGCAAAGAATGCCCATGATGATGAAGATTTTCATCGTCACCCATTTGGTGTTGATGCCGGCGAGTTCCGCCGCTTCAGGGTTGCCGCCCAGCGCAAAGACGTAGCGGCCGAAACGGGTGCGGGTGGTGATGAAGGTCATCACGATTCCGGCGGCGATGGCGATCAGCACGGGAATGGCGATGCCATGGGCGATGAACAGCCCGCCATCGGGAATGGTGATGTTGTTGGCCTCGGCATAACGCCTGACGATGCCGGCGGGCCATGGATAGGCGTTGGCAAAGGCGACCGCGCCAAGCGTAAGCGCACAGCCGACTGTGGCCAGAAAGACCTCGGCCCAGACGGGACGACGCGGGAAATGGAATCGCTTTCGCTGGTGCCGCGCATTGAGAATCATGGCGACGATCGCAAGGCAGGCGATGATGCCGACCACCCAGCTCCATGTAGCGCCGATTGCGCCCTCGGCGCCGCCGCCCATGAGGCGGAAGGTAGTATCCATGGGGGCAACGGTGCGGCCCGATGTCAGCCACCACGCGCCGCCGCGCCACACTAGCAGGCCGCCAAGCGTGACGATGAAGGCCGGAACGCTCAAAAACGCAATGATGAAGCCCTGAAGGGCGCCGATGGCTGCGCCAACGAGGACGCCAGCGCCCAGCGCGATGATCCATGTATAGGGATTTTCGAAGCCGATCAGCCCGGGCAGGATTTCGGCCTGCGTCACGCCCATCACCATGCCTGTGAAGCCGAGGACGGAACCGACCGACAGGTCGATATTGCGGGTGACGATGATGAGAACCATTCCCGTCGCCATGACCGCGACGGAGGCGGTCTGCACCGAAAGGTTCCACATATTGCGCGGGGTCAGAAACAGCCCGCCGGAGAGGAAGTGGAAGGCGATCCAGATAAGAAGCAGGGCGCCGATCATGCCGAGTAGCCGCGTATCCAGTTCCGTTGCCTTGAAGAAACGCGCGACGGGGCCGAGTTCGGACTCGCGCGCCTTGTCGGCCACGCCTTTCGAGTTGCCATTGGCGTCGATTGAATCCGCTTTGCCCGTAGCTTCGCCTGTAACCTGGCTCATATGTTCCTCCCGTCTGGCAGATGACCGTATGGCAACGCGGTTGCCATCGTAGGTTGAGCGAAACGGCGCATCCGTCACCTATTCGCTGACGGTCGCTCGCTCCGGTCTTGCAGACGCCGCGATTCTACGAGAAAACGCGGCGTCTGTCTCAATTCAGATGATGTTTCGATCAGTTGCAGGCCGGAACCGCGCCAGCGGCAACACCCTGGCAAACGACATCCTTGCCGACCCATCCGGCGTCGATGATGACGTTCAGATTGTCCTTGGTGATGGCAACCGGCTTGAGGAAGACGGAGTTCATCTCGACGCCCTGTGCGCCGCCGCTGAACTTCTGGACCCCGGCGATTTCCTCCATCTTCTTGCCGTCGGCAAGCTGAATGGCGATTTCAGCCGCATTCTTGCCGAGTTCGCGGGAGTCCTTCCAGATCGAAACCGTCTGCGTGCCGAGCGCGATCCGGTTCAGTGCCGCGAAATCCGCGTCCTGACCGGAAACGGGAACCGCACCGGCAAGGCCCTGTGCCTGAAGCGCCGCGATTGCGCCGCCAGCGGTGCCGTCATTGGAGGCGACCACCGCGTCGACCTTGTTGTTGTTGGCCGTCAGGATCTGTTCCATGTTCTTCTGCGCGTTGGCTGGCAGCCAGCCATCGGTATAGGCCTCGCCGACATTCTTGATCTTGCCGGAATCGATGGCGTCCTTGAGTACTTCCATCTGGCCGGAGAACAGGAAATCCGCATTCGGATCGGCGGAATTGCCCTTGATGAAGGCGTAGTTGCCTTCCGGCTTCACGGCGAGCACGCCCTGAGCCTGCATCCGGCCGACTTCCTTGTTGTCGAACGTGATATAGAAGGCATCCTTGTTTTCGATCAGCCGGTCATAGGCGATGACCGGAATGCCCTCGTCGACGGCCTTCTGGACGGCGGGGCCGATGGCGCTCGAATCCTGCGCCAGGATGATGAGCGCATTGGCGCCCTGCGCGATCAGGCTTTCCACGTCGGTGAGCTGCTTGCTGGCGGATGACTGCGCATCGGCCGAGATATACTTGTCGCCGGATGCTTCGAGCGCGGCCTTGATGGCGGCTTCATCGGTCTTCCAGCGCTCTTCCTGAAAATTGGACCAGGACACGCCGACAATCTTGTCCTTTGCCAGCGCGTTGCCAGCGAAAGAGACGGCAAAAACTGCGCCCGCGAGCGCGGCTGCATATTTCTTCATGATGTTCCTCCCAGTGCCCAAAGCACCATTGACTGTGGATCGAAGTCATCGTGCGCCCACTCCATCAAAGCTCCTCGGATCAGGCGCGGCCCCTTTATTTCGAGGCTCGAAAAAAATAGTGACTTCTTTTCCATTCCATGTCAACATCGAAAAACGATCCGCATAAGCTGTTGCAATGCAATAGAAATTCCGCATCGCAGCATTGAATGTGCGGCTGGAGGAGAAAAATCAGTGCCCATGGAGATTGCGCGTCCAGATGATGTGCGCCGGCAAAATCGTCGGCTTGTGCTTGCGGCCATCCGCCGTGCGGGGAGCGTTTCGCGCACCGACATCACGGCGCGGACGCGGCTCAGCCCATCAACGGTTTCCGCCATTACCGCTTCGCTGATTTCGGAAGGAATTCTCACCGACACGCCGCTTGGCGAACAGCCCGCCAGCCGTCGCGGCAGGCCGCAGGTCCAGCTCTCGCTCAACAGCAATGCGGCGATGATCGCGGTCGTCGCCGTGGTCTTCAATCGCATCAATGTCTGGCTGGTGGATTACACGGGGCAGACCATCCTCGGTGCGGAGCGCCGCCTCGAAACGCTGGCAGCCGGAAACGGCGAGCTTGTAAACATTGTGGCGGCGATGCTGGCGGCGCTGCTTTCTTCGGGCGAGGCGTCCAGCCGCAAGCTGATGCATGTCGCCATGGGCGTGCAGGGGGTGACGGATGCGGCCAGCAGCACCATGATCTGGTCGCCCATCGTGCCGGAACGCGATATCGCTTTTGGCGCCATTCTTGAAAAGCGCTTCGCTGTGCCGGTATCGGTCGCCAATGACTGCAACATGATCGTGGAGGCGCTGCGCTGGGATGATCCCGAGCATTATAGCGAGGATTTCGCGGCGGTGCTTCTGTCGCACGGCATCGGAATGGGGCTCTACCTGAAAGGGCAGCCCTTTCTCGGCGGGCGATCCTCGGCCGCGGAATTCGGCCATATGGTGCATCAGCCCGACGGGGCGCTCTGCCGTTGCGGCCGGCGCGGCTGCATCGAGGCCTATGCGGGCAGCTATGCGATCATGCGCCGTGCCGAAGAGGTTGCGGACACGGTGCCGCCGGGCGCCGATATCGACAGGGACGCCTTTTCGCATCTGGCGGACCGCGCGCGCGCCGCACCGGGCCGCGAGCGTGATGCCTTTCGGGAAGCGGGAAGGGCGATCGGCTTCGGGCTGCGCAATCTCTTCACCCTGCTTGATCCGGTTCCGGTCGCGCTGGTCGGGCCGGGGGCCGATGTCTTTGACCTGATGGAAGGGGATATCCGCTCCGCGCTTTCCGGGGCGACCGGACTGGCTGGGGTTCCGGGATTGAATATCCGCTGCTATCCGGACGAGTTTCCGCTGGTCATGCAGGGCTGCATCATGACGTCGCTGCTCTATCTCGACGATGCGGTCATGGCGGCGGGCGACAATCGCGAGACGCTGTTGCAGCAGACCGGATGACAGGGCGAAAAACAGGGAGAATATCGGAAAATGTATCTGGGACTTGATCTCGGCACATCGGGCGTAAAGGCGCTGCTCATCGATGGCTCACAAAAGATCATCGCCTCCGCCAGCGCGCCGCTCGATGTTTCGCGGCCCCATTCCGGCTGGTCGGAGCAGGATCCGGCCCATTGGATAGAGGCAGCCGACGATGCGGTTTCCACGCTGAAGGTCAGCCACCCGAAAGAGCTGGCTGCCGTGCGCGGCATCGGTCTGTCGGGCCAGATGCACGGGGCCACCCTTCTCGATACCAATGACCGGGTGCTGCGCCCCTGCATTCTCTGGAACGACACGCGTAGCCACAAGGAGGCCGCTGCGCTCGACGCCGATCCCCGGTTTCGGGCCATCACCGGCAATATCGTCTTTCCGGGCTTCACCGCGCCCAAGCTTGCCTGGGTGAAGAACAATGAACCCGATATCTTCGCGCAGGTCCGGCGCGTGCTGCTGCCAAAGGACTATCTGCGCTTCTGGCTGACGGGCGAATTTGTTTCCGAGATGTCGGATGCGGCGGGCACGTCGTGGCTGGAAGTTGGCAAGCGCCGCTGGTCGGGCGAACTGCTTGCGGCGACAGGTCTTGATGAAAGCACGATGCCATCGCTCGTGGAGGGAACCGACGTTACGGGTGCGCTCAGGGCGGAGCTTGCGAGCCGCTGGGGCATGGGCGGCGATGTCGCGGTTGCCGGCGGTGCTGGCGACAATGCAGCTTCGGCCTGCGGCATGGGCACGGTGGGAGAGGGCAACGCCTTCGTTTCGCTCGGCACGTCCGGCGTTCTTTTCGCGGCCAATGCGTCCTACCTGCCCAATCCGGCGAGCGCTGTGCATACTTTCTGTCACGCGCTGCCCAATACATGGCATCAGATGGGGGTGATTCTTTCCGCGACCGACGCGCTCAACTGGTATGCGGGCATTACCGGAAGCAAGGCGTCGGAACTCACCGAAGAACTCGGCACTTCGCTTCGCGCGCCCTCGGGCGTCACGTTTCTGCCTTATCTTTCCGGCGAGCGCACGCCTTATAATGATGCGATCATCCGTGGCGCGTTTATCGGGCTCGGCCATGAAAGCAGCCGCTCCGTGCTGACGCAGGCGGTGCTTGAGGGCGTCGCCTTTGCGTTCCGCGACAGTCTGGAAGCGCTTGGCGAAGCGGGAACAAAACTTGGTCGGGTGACGGCGGTGGGCGGCGGCTCGCGTTCGCGCTACTGGCTGCAATCCATCGCGACGGCGCTGGGTATTCCGGTTGACGTGCCTGCCGAGGGAGATTTCGGCGCGGCCTTCGGTGCGGCGCGGCTTGGCCTGGTTGCCGCCGAAGAAGCCGATCCTCTCGCGGTTTGCAGAGCGCCTTCAACGCTCGAAACCATTGAACCCCAATCGAACCTGCGTGGCGCCTATGACGAAGCCTATGCGCGCTATCGCAGGCTCTACCCCGCTATAAGAGGAGTATCAGCATGAGCACGCATTTCTTCGGCGATATTGCCAAGGTTAAGTATGAAGGCCCCGAGAGCACCAATCCGCTGGCCTATCGCTTCTATAATCCGGACGAGATCGTTCTCGGCAAGCGTCTGGAAGACCATCTGCGATTCGCCGTCGCCTATTGGCACTCCTTTGTCTGGCCGGGCGGCGACCCGTTCGGTGGCCAGACGTTTGAGCGGCCGTGGTTCAACGATACGATGGAAGGCGCGAAGCTGAAGGCCGATGTGGCCTTCGAGATGTTCTCGTTGCTCGGTGCGCCCTATTTCTGCTTTCACGATGCCGATGTCCGCCCCGAAGGCGCGACGCTTGCCGAAAGCATCAGCCGTCTGGACGAGATCGGCGACTATTTCGCAGGCAAGATGCAAAAGACGGGCGTAAAGCTCCTCTGGGGCACGGCCAACCTCTTTTCCAATCGCCGCTATATGGCGGGTGCCGCGACCAATCCCGATCCGGATGTGTTCGCCTACGCTGCCGCGACGGTGAAATCCTGCATCGACGTGACCAAGCGTCTGGGCGGCGAGAACTATGTATTGTGGGGCGGCCGCGAAGGCTACGAAACCCTGCTCAATACCAATATGCGTCAGGAACTCGATCAGCTTGGTCGCTTCCTGAGCCTCGTCGTCGATTACAAGCACAAGATCGGCTTCGAGGGCGCGATCCTAATCGAGCCGAAGCCGCAGGAACCGACCAAGCATCAATATGATTATGACGCGGCGACGGTCTACGGCTTCCTGAAGCGATTCGGACTCGAGAACGAAGTGAAGCTCAATCTGGAGCAGGGTCATGCGATTCTTGCCGGGCATTCCTTCGAGCATGAGCTGGCGACGGCTGCGGCGCTTGGTATTTTCGGCTCGATCGACATGAATCGCAACGACTACCAGTCCGGCTGGGATACGGACCAGTTCCCGAACAATGTTCCGGAAGTGGCGCTCGCCTATTATGAGATCCTGAAGGCCGGCGGCTTTACCACCGGCGGCACCAATTTCGACGCCAAGCTGCGCCGCCAGTCGCTCGATCCGCAGGATCTGCTGATCGCCCATATCGGCGGCATGGATACCTGTGCGCGCGGATTGAAAGCCGCGGCCAGGATGATCGAAGACAAGGTTCTGACGGATTTTGTCGCGGATCGCTATGCCGGATGGAAAGGCGACGAATCGCAGGCCATGCTGGCTGGCAAGCGCTCGCTCGAAGAGATCGCGGCGCGGGTAGCGAAAGAGGGTATCGAGCCGCAGCCGCGTTCCGGGCGTCAGGAATATCTGGAAAACGTGGTCAATCGCTACGTCTGAGCTTTTGTTACGTTTCAGAGGGCCTGAAACGCACTCTATATAGAAGTCGGGTTCGGGAGGATGCATCCCGAGCCCGACTTTTCCGTTTTTGCGCACCCTTTCGACAGGCATCGGACCCCATGATTGAGCTTTCGGCCTATGCAGGTCTGTTCCTCGCGGCCTTTCTGGCGGCCACGATTCTTCCGGCGCAATCGGAAGCGCTGCTGGTCGGGCTTTTGTTCACCGAATCATACTCTCCGGCGCTGCTGATTCTGGTGGCCAGCGTGGGAAACGTGCTCGGATCGGTGGTGAACTGGCTTCTGGGGCGGGGAATCGAATCGTTCCGAGATCGCAAATGGTTCCCGATTGATGCGAAAATGCTTGATCGGGCCGCGATTTGGTATCATCGTTATGGGCGTTGGTCGCTTCTTGCGAGCTGGGTGCCGGTGATCGGCGATCCCCTCACGGTGATGGCAGGCGTGCTTCGCGAACCATTATGGAGTTTTGTACTCCTGGTTACGGTTGCCAAAACACTTCGTTATGTGGTCCTGGGGATAATCACGCTCGGGTTTATCTAGGTTAAATACCTGAATTCATTCTATTTTATGATTCGGCACAGCATCTCAAATCCTTTCCCGGCAAAGTTTTCGGGGTGCTGTCACAGAAATTTCGCAGAAAGTTTGAATTGGTTTGAAATACGTGTTGACAGTGTTTGGTGATGTGCCTATAAACCGGACCAACGAGGGCGGCGCGCCGCTGGCGGTTGCTGAATGCGCCCTTGAGAATGGATTTGAGATTGC
>JBOHIW010000026.1:0-58809 GCA_050726055.1 Phyllobacterium sp.
CAACACGCCTTGCCCAACGAGATATCGAACCCGCGCATATAATCGCCTGGTCAATTTGGCGGCGTGCACATCAAGCCGCAGCCAGACAAGCTCACCTTAAATCAAAAGCGCAACTGTAATGCTAGGCAATGCCATCGGCACCTGGGCTGGCGGCGTGGTGATCGACCACGGGCCGGGCCTCGCATTCGTGCCATTCGTGGCCGCGCTTTTCCCAGTCGCCGCCATCGCGATTGCCGTCTTCGCCGTGAGTGCCGGACGCCATCCCGTGCAACCTGCTTTCACCCGTCAACCCAACCCATAGGACCAAACAAAAATGTCAAATGAATCCCGAACCGCGAGTGTCAACAGGCAGCTTCGTGGAAGAACGATCTATTCCCGCATCCTCGTTGGTGCGATTGCCCCCATATCCGTTCAGGATCAGACCATTCGGCAGGTCGTGCGGATCAGTCTCGACGGCACCCGTGTTCGCCTTGTCTTCTCCAACGCCTATGGCGACCGTCCGTTGAGGATCGGCAGCGCAAGCGTGGGGGGCGAACCAGACACGATCCGCAAGCTCACCTTTGGCCGCAAGGATGGCATTGTCGTTCCGCCCGGCGCTCCAGCCATCAGCGACCCGGCGCATCCTGCGCGCCTTAACCCGGCGTTCGATTCCGGGGATCATCTTCATCCCGGTGACGAGGGAAATCAGGCGATGGCCGATGCGATTGATCTTGATGCGCTTCTCGGTCACTGATCCATTCTTGAACAAATGAAGGGAACATCTCATGGAATATCGCCATCTCGGCAAATCCGGGCTCAAGGTTCCGGTTCTCAGCTTCGGCGCAGGTACTTTCGGCGGCACTGGCCCGCTCTTCAGTAACTGGGGCAATTCGGATGCCACGGACGCCCGCCGCCTTCTCGACATCTGCCTGGAGGCGGGCGTCAACTTGTTCGATACCGCCGATGTGTATTCCGACGGCGCTTCCGAGGAAGTGTTGGGCGAGGCCATCAAGGGACGGCGTGATGCGGTGCTGATCTCGACCAAGACCAGCCTGCCTGTGGGCGATGGCCCGAACGATGCGGGTTCATCCCGGTTCCGGCTGATCCGCGCGGTGGAGGATGCGCTGCGCCGCCTCCAGACCGATTACATCGATCTCCTTCAGCTTCACGCCTTTGACGCTTTCACACCAGCCGAGGAAGTGCTGTCGACGCTCGACATGCTCGTCCGCGCCGGAAAGATCCGCTATGTCGGCGTCTCCAATTTCTCCGGTTGGCAGGTGATGAAATCGCTTGCGGTTGCAGATCGGTATGGCTGGCCGCGCTACGTTGCCAATCAGGTTTATTATTCGCTGGTCGGGCGTGATTACGAGTGGGACCTGATGCCGCTTGGGCAAGATCAGGGCCTCGGCGCGATGGTATGGAGCCCGCTCGGCTGGGGCCGGCTGACCGGAAAAATCCGACGCGGCACGCCATTGCCTGACGGGAGTCGCCTGCATGAGACGGCAAGCTTCGGCCCATCGGTGGACGATGAGTATCTTTACCGTGTCGTCGATGCACTCGACGCAGTAGCGAACGAAACCGGCAAGACCGTCCCCCAGATCGCACTCAACTGGCTCTTACAGCGTCCGACCGTTTCTTCGGTCATCATCGGCGCGCGCAATGAGGAACAACTTCGCCAGAACCTCGGTGCCGTCGGCTGGAACCTGCCCCCCGACCAGATCGCAAAACTGGACGCGGCCAGCGCCGTCTCCGCGCCATATCCCTACTCCCCATATCACCGACAGGAGGGCTTTGCGCGGATCAATCCCCCAGTTGCGGGCTGAACGCCGGCAGCGCTTATACTTCGTGCGGTGACGGCGTTCAGCGCCTATGGGGGCAGTCCCGGCTAGCGGTGAACGGTGTATGGTTGATCTTCTCACCGTCCTGTTCACCCGATCCCGCAAATCCCTCTGGCCTGAATGACGGAGGACAAAGGCTCAAGTCGGCTCAGGCTTTATCCATCGTTCGGATCAGCCAGAATTTTTCGAGATCGCTCGGATTGTTCCAGCCCGCTATGGCGCCGGGGCGGACAAGGAAGATGTCGCCTGTGCGGAAGGTGACGCTGCCTTCTTCGGGGTTGGACAGAATAACCTCGCCCTTGCGCAACATCATCACTTCAGTGAAGGAATATGTGATTGGACGGCGGGCATAGGGAGTGGTGGCCCAGAGCCCCCAGGACAGCGCGTCTTTGTCGTGGAACTCGTGCCGAACGGTCTGTGGCGCGGGCGTGGTCAGAAGTGCCGCATTGGGCGCACCACCGGGCGACATCGGGTGGTCAAGATCAAGCCTCGACAGCACCACTTGCGGGTTGTCCTGACGCAGCAGCAGGATCACGCAATCCACCGCCTCCGCACTCCAGGAAAATTGGCCTGCGGGCAGGTTTGCGGCTTCGCCCTTGTGAAGGGAAATCACGGTGCCATCAGCGTCCTTCAGGGTCAGGGCACCATCGCGCAGCATAATCACGGATGAAAAAAGGCTTTCCGCATTCGTCCCCTCGCCAGACAGCAACGCACGCCCGAAGCCAACAGGTTCGGTCGATGGCGTGGCCAAGCCGATTGCGCGAAGAGCCTTTTCGAGGTCTGAGGCGCAAGACGGCTCTGCGCCCAGATTCACAACATTTCTCAGCACGTTGGGTTCTCCTTGAGTGTTGGATTATTTGGAGGCAAAGCCAAGGCTGTCCTTGATCCAGTACCAGCGGATGCCGAGATCCATCACCGGCTTGCGGATGGCATGCCAGGCAAGGCGCGGAATTTTGGTTGTCGGATAGACCATGGGACGGCCTTCGACGACATGCTCGGCATACATTTTGCCGAACGCCGTGGCCATGGCGATGCCCCGGCCATTGTAGCCAAGCATGATATGCAAACCCGGCGCCGGGTTGTGCAGATGAGGCAGGCCATCCATTGTCAGCGCGACATGGCCTGACCAGTTGTAGTCGATGCCGATCCCCTCGAGTTGCGGAAATAGCCGCACCATCCCCGCCTTGAGAGCTTCCATCAGCGCCGTTTTTTCCTCCATCCCGACCGCTCCCCGGCCGCCGATGAGAAAACGTCCGTCCTCGGACTGGCGCATATAGAATGCGATCTTGCGTGTTTCGGACAGGACGACGCCACCGGGCATCACCTCGTTGCGCTGCTTGTCCGAAAGCGGTTTGGTCGCAATCAGCATGCTCTGCACGGGAAGGATACTTTGGGCCAGTCCAGTGACCAGATTGCCGGTATATCCATTGGTCGCAACCAGCGCTTCACGGGCGCTGACCTTACCATCGGCGGTTTTGGCAACCCACTCGCCGCCTTCTCGCGTCAGGCTGGTGACGGGGGAGCTCTCGAAAACCTCAACGCCAAGGGACATGGCTGCGCGCGCAAGGCCGCGGGCGTAGTCGAGGGGTTGCAGCGCACCGGCGCGCGGATCGCGCCAACCACCGAAATAGCGTTCCGTGCCGGAAAGCTCAGCTACACGCTTGCGATCAAGGATCTCGACCTCGACACCCTGTGCCTGCCATTGCCGTGCGCGCTTGTAGACCGCGGCGGTCGCAAGTTCGGAATGTGCTGCCTGAATCCATCCGGCTCGGATCGGCGCACATTGAATGTCATGCTTGCGCACCAGATCGAAGACGAGATCGCCGACACCGCCGACCATGTCGATCATGCGTTTGCCATGCTCCGGGCCGTAGGTAGCCAAAAGGTCTTCGGGGTCATGTTTAAGGCCCGGAATAACCTGACCGCCATTGCGACCGGATGCGCCAAAGCCGATATGGCGCGCTTCCAGCACGGCGACCTTCACACCGCGTTCGGCAAGGAACAACGCACTGGAAAGGCCCGTGAAGCCGCCGCCGATAATGACGACGTCTGCCTCATGTGTGCCGCGCAGCTTCGCGTGGTCCGGTCTGGCTTCGCGGGCCTTGTTCCACCATAGCGAACGCGAGAAGCTTTCAGGACTGCTTGCCATTTTCCATTAGTCTCCGTCGTGATTGTTTGGCCTGTCCGCCCGGTCCGGTCTATTCGGGTTTGTTGACCCAAATGACAAAGGCCTCGTTGTCGCCATTGTTGAAAAATCTGTGACGGATCGTCGAGGGGAGCGCGAAACCGTCCCCGGCCGAAAGCAGATAGAGCGTGTCTTCGATTTGCAGCGTGAAGCTACCGGAGATGACGAAGCCAAGTTCCTCTCCGGCGTGGGTGTAGCATTCCTCGCCGGAGCTTCCGCCGGGGATGATGCGCACGGCAAAGGATTTGATCGTCTCTATGATTTCTGGCGATGCTCGATGCTTGATGACGCCGCCGGCGTTGAGAACCTCGGGCTGTTCGCCCGCACGCAGCACGTAAGGGTTTGCCCGAACGGCCGTGGCAAATCCTTGCGGGTCGATGAGTTGGGCAGGGCTCATCGATAGCACATCCGCGATTGTATAAAGTGTGCGCACCGTCGGCGAGACGAGCCCGCGCTCGATTTGCGAAAGGGCGCCGGTCGACAGGCCGGAGACTTCGGACAAATGCCCAAGCGTCAAGCCAAGCGCCTGCCTGCGCGCGCGGATACGTGCTCCAATATCGCCTGCTTCATCCCTGGTATCGTGCTCGGTGGCCGGCGAAGCCGGAAAGATCTCTGCCTTGCTCACTTTGGATCCTTTGTTGGTGCTCGCTGCGAGCCGGGTTGAATCAGGGTTGATTAGTTTTCAGTATTCTGCTTCATATTTCGTCTACGTTCAATATTCTAAAAACGAAATCCATCCAAAAGCATGGAGGGGAAATGTTGGCCACCGGCTATAAAGAGACACCCTATTGGTGGGAGGTCGCCCCGCCTCGTAGCTCGGAGAAGCGCACTATAGGTCCGGATTGCGATGTCGCAATCGTCGGCGCCGGATACGCTGGCCTTTGCGCGGCACTCCATCTCGCCCGGGCAGGGCGAAAGGTTCAGGTCTTCGAGCGCGAACAACTGGGGTTTGGTGCCTCAAGTCGGAATGGCGGCTTCACCAGCGGCAATATCCGCCCCGATAACAAGACGCTTGTCCGCAAGTTCGGTGCTGAACGTGCGGCAAGGATCGCGGCGGAAGGCCATGACGCGCGGCGCTTTATGGTGGACTTCCTGGCCAATGATGGGATCGACGCCGATTTCCAGCTTGTGGGGCGTTTTTACGGGGCGATGACGCGTGCCGAATACGATGCCATGGCACGAAGCGCCGAGGCGCTGGAGCGCGAAACCGGGGTCGAATCCTATGCGGTACCGGCCAGCGAGGTTCACCGGCATATCGCCACCGATCTTTACGCCGGAGGCAGTGTCCGCATGGATATAGGCGGGCTTCACCCTGCCAAATTCCACGCGGAACTCATCCGGCTTGTTCTGGCGGAAGGTGTGCTGATTCACGGCGAATGTCGTGTAGAAAATATTGATCAAGGCATTGATAAGCATACGGTAATCACCGAACGTGGGCGCACGGACGCGCGTGAGGTTCTGGTGTGTACGAATGGCTATACTGATCATTCCGACCGGTGGTTGCGCCAGCGTCTGGTGCCTTTACGTTCGCGAATCATCGCGACCGAAGACCTTGGCGAAGAGCGTGTCCGGTCCCTCGTGCCAGGGCTGAAGATGCTCACGGATACACGGGCAATGACCTATTATTTCCGCCCTTCTCCGGACGGTCGGCGGATTTTGTTTGGCGGTCGGGACGCGACAAGCCGGGGTGATTCGGTCAGGGCGACAGAGCGGAACTATATTGAAATGTGCCGGGTTTTCCCCGATCTCGAGGGAGTAGGGGTTTCTCACAGCTGGTTTGGTTATGTGGCGATGAACCGGGACATGGTTCCGCGAATCTTCCGGCGTGGCGCGGTTCATTACGCAACCGGCTTTTGCGGGTCCGGCGTGGTCTGGGCGCCGTGGCTCGGGTTGAAGGTCGCGCAAAAGATTCTTGGAACGCCAGCCAGCGAAAGCGGTTTCGATTTCCGCCCGCCGCCCCTGGTTCCCACCTGGCGCGGAAAGGCCTGGTTCATGCCGGTGGTTTTTGCCGATCTCGCGCGCAAGGACCGCAAGGTGGAGGCAATCGCGTCCAAAGAAAGGGCATCGAGAAATGCTGCCGAATAAGGGAATAAGCAGCGGAATCATGAAATTTATTGACGATGGATTTCACTTTGTTAAATTCATCGTCAGGATTGGCATTGCGATCAATAGCCATATCGCTGCATTTAGGAAGGAGAATGCCATGCGTCTTAATACAGTTTTCGGTCTTGCTATCGCGGCAGTCATAGGGGCTGCGGCGCCTGTGATGGCCCAGGATGCCGCCAGGGTCGGCTCTTCGCCGACCGGTCTCCCCTTTACCTTCGTGAATACCGAGACCAACCAGATGGATGGTGTCCTGATTGACGTGGTCAAGGCCATCCAGAACGATATCAGCATCAAGCCGGAGTTCGAGGCGGTGCAGTTCTCGGCTCTTGTGCCTTCGCTTACCTCAAGCAAGATCGACATGATCGCTTCGGCGATGTTCATCACGGAAGAGCGTGCGAAGGTCGTCGACTTCTCTGATCCGGTTTACGGCTATGGCGAGGGTGTTTTTGTGCCGGTTTCGGACGAAACCGCCTACACGAAATATGAGGATCTCAAGGGCAAGACCGTTGGCGTGCAAGTCGGCACCACCTTTGTGGACCTGTTCCAAAAGAGCGGCCTGTTCAAGGAAGTGAAGATCTACAAGGGCATTCCGGACATCATCGCCGATGTCAACGCCGGACGGATCGATGCGGGCTTCGGCGATGGGCCGATGGCTGCCTATTACCTTGCCCAGGGCCGTTTCCCGAAGGTGAAGATGGTCGACAGCTATAAGTCCTCGGCGGGAGGGGAGTTTGGTATTGCCCTGCGCAAAGGCGACGAGCGCATGGCCAAGATCAACGAAGCGATTGCACGTATCAAATCGGATGGCACGCTAAAGGAAATCCTCGCGAAGTACGGGTTGAAGTAATCCCGGTCCAGGCACGAGGGCTGCTCTCTCGTGCCTGAGATTTCTGGTGCGCCCATGTTTTGGCCTTCTGGCCACAGTGGGCCTGGCTTCCTGATTTCCCGCCAATAAACAGAGTTAACGCAAATGCAGAACTTTTTCATGGACGCCCGCGAGTTCTTTCCGGTCCTGTTGCAAGGCGTGAAATTCACGCTCCTTGTCACCGTGGGTTCACTCGTCCTGTCCACCTTGCTGGGTCTTGTCTGGGCGTTGATGCGGGTGTCCGGAATTGCCTGGCTTGCAGCCACTGCGGCGACGATTATCAATGTCATCCGTGGCATTCCGATTCTCGTTCAGCTTTTCTACATTTATTTCGTCCTGCCGGAGTTCGGCATTGCACTCTCCGCGCTTCAAGCGGGGATCATCGGTCTTGGCATTGCCTATTCGGCTTATCAGGCCGAAAATTTCCGCGCTGGCATCGAAGCCATTGACCACGGTCAGACCGAGGCCGCGCAATCGATCGGCATGGGGTGGTTCAAGACCATGCGCCGCGTGATCCTGCCCCAGGCCGTACGCGTGATTTTGCCCCCCTATGGTAATATCATGGTCATGCTGCTGAAGGACAGTTCGCAGGCATCGGCCATCACAGTTGCGGAACTGACCTTGCAAGGTCAGCTTCTCGCCGCTTCGACTTTCAAGAACATGAGTGTCTATACGCTGGTCGCGATATTCTATCTCTGCCTCAGCCTGCCGCTGATGTTGGCTGTTGGGCGTCTCGAAAAGCTCTTTGGCAAAAGAAAAGGGCACTGACCATGGCGATGATCGAAATTAAAAACGTCACCAAATCCTACGGCACGCTTCAGGTTCTCAAGGGGATCACCGGTGAGGTGCAGAAAGGTGAGGTTGTCTGCCTGATCGGCCCTTCGGGTTCGGGAAAATCGACGATGCTGCGCTGCGTGAACGGGCTTGAAACCTATCAGGGCGGCGAGATACTGATCGAAGGGCAGCGCGTCGATGCACGCGACCGTTCGATCCGCGATATCCGTACGCGCATGGCAATGGTTTTCCAGCGTTTCAACCTTTTCCCGCACCGCACAGCGCTTGAGAACGTGATCGAGGGGCCAGTGCATGTCAAAGGCGAAAAGCCGGCGGAGGCGCGTCGATATGGCGAGCATCTGCTGGAGCGGGTTGGGCTGGGCGATAGAATCCATCACTATCCGGGCCAGCTTTCCGGTGGGCAGATGCAGCGTGTGGCTATTGCCCGAGCCTTGGCGATGCGTCCCCAGGCGATCCTCTTTGACGAGCCTACTTCGGCGCTGGATCCAGAACTGGTGGGTGATGTGCTTGACGTCATGCGCAGCCTTGCGGACGAAGGCCTGACGATGCTGGTTGTGACTCACGAGATGGGCTTTGCCCGCGACGTGGCCGATCGCGTGCTCTTCCTTGACGGCGGGGTTATCGTCGAACAGGGCAAGGCGAAGGACGTGCTTGTCGCGCCGCAGCATCCACGGACGCAGGATTTCCTCCGCCGCGTTCTCAATCACTAGTCCGGCACTGATCCGACGGTGCATATAACAGGGGCATGCCTTGTATGTCCCGAAGGGGAGGCGGTATGGCTTTTTATTGCTATCTGGACGCGGCTCGTACCGAGCAGATCCGAGCGGTGTTTGCACGCGAGTTGCCGGAGGTTGAATTTCTCTCGGGCGAGATCGATGACGCTACCGCTGCACGCGTGCGCCATCTTCTGTGCTGGCAGCCACCCGCGCAACTGACGATGCGGTTCCCCGCGCTTGAGATTATTTTTTCAAGTGGCGCCGGGGTCGAGCAGTTCATGCAAATGGATATTCCAGTCCATCTGCGCATCGTTCGCATGATCGAGCCGGGCATTGCGCGGATGATGCAGGAATATGTCACGCTCGCGGTGCTTTCGGTTTTCCGGCAATTGCCAGCATATCTGGATCAGAGCCGTAAGGGGGCATGGCAACCCTTGCCTCAGCCGAACGCCGATCGCTGCAGGGTCGGTGTCATGGGGCTCGGGCATCTGGGGCAGGCGGCTTTGGCGGCCCTTTCGCCCTTTGGCTTTTCTCTGGCAGGCTGGAGCCGAAGCGAAAAGAGCATCGCCGGTGTGTGTTGCTACCACGGCGACGCGGGGCTTGATGCCTTCGTGGCGCAGACTGACATTCTTGTCTGCCTGCTGCCGCTGACAGCCGAGACGGAAGGCTTGTTGAATGCCGATTTTCTTGCGCGGTTGCCGGCTGGGGCAAGTGTTGTTCTGACAGGGCGCGGCGCGCAGACGGATCAGAATGCGTTGCTTGCCGCGCTTGATCGCGGACATCTTGCATCGGCGTTTATCGATGTGACTGTTCCCGAGCCTTTGCCCCCTGCGCATCCTCTCTGGTCACATCCCAAGGTTATTCTGACCCCGCATATCGCTTGCGTGACCGACAGTCACGGCGCTGCCGAAGTGCTGGTCGACAATTTCCGCCGCCTTGCCAAGGGTGAGCAACTTACCGGCGAAATCGATCGCGTGCGCGGCTATTAGAGCATTTCCAGCAAAAGTGCGAAGCGGTTTTGCGTAGGATAATGCGACGAAACAAAGACTTAGAGCGCTTCCATCGATTCCGTTTAAACCGGAAGCGCTCTAGCAGGGTGAATCCCGAGCGCAATCGTTCACAGACGTTAATTTCTCACTGCTGGCGACGCTGCTTGCGATGTCGAGAAACGCCCTGACCAGCGTGCCGCCGCTGCGTTCCCGCAGGCAAATCAGCGCCTCGTCCATCAACACCTCTCGCGCGGCGATCGGTATCTGGACAAGGCGCTTGTCGGCGCTGAACTCGGCTGCGGATACGAACCCAACGCCCGCACCACCCGCAACGATTTCCCTGACGGCTTCGCGGCCTTCGGCTTCGATAGCGGGCTTCAGCACGATGCCGTTTTCGCTCGCCAGGTCTTCCAGTTTTTGCCGCGTCTTCGAGCCTGTTTCGCGAAACACCAAAGGCATCTTTGTCAGTTCCTCAAGTGTGATCGACTGCGCCTTGGCGGCGGGATGGGTCGTCGCCGCGAATGCAATGATGGGAGACGAGTTCAGCTTGTGCACCTCGAAATCACGGCTATCCGGTATTTCACCCAGAACGCCGATATCGCCCTCGTAACTGTAGAGTGCGCTTATGACTTCCTCGGTATTGCCGGAACGCACACTGACTTCGACATTGGGATATTTCTCGCGGAACTTCCCAAGAATACCAAGCAGATGGTGCGCCGCATCAGCAATGATCCGCAATTTTCCTGCCCTGAGAATGCGAGATTCCGACAATAATTCCAGCGCCTGCTGTTCTATTTCGAACATGCGATGTGTGATCTCCAGGAGCCGCTGGCCTGAAGCCGTGAGCGTGACCTGCTTCTTGTGCCGATTGAAAAGCAGTACGTCATATTCCTCCTCAAGCTTGCGCACCTGATCGGAGATTGCAGGCTGGGTAAGGCACAAAGCTTCGGCCGCGCGGGAAAACCCTCCATGGATCGCTACATAGTGAAAAGCACGAATTTGCACATATCGCATGCTGACCTCCCGAAAGCCCGCGCTTTCATTGCTTCATGAATATATATAAATGAAATTTATTATCTAATACAAAATAACGATTTTACAAATATAACGACGTCACCCAGAGTCCGTCCGAACCCGCTAAAGCGTTGGGATGGAACGGAGGAAACGAGTGGTGGACGTCGATCAGTTGTCAATAAATACCTTCGGACCGCCTGCTATGGGCGAGGCCTATCTGCTCACGCCGGGGCCGTTGACAACCGCGGCAGCGGTCAAGCATGCAATGCTGCGCGATTGGGGCTCCTGGGATGGTGATTTCCGGGCCATGACGGCTGAAATGCGTGAACGTCTGCTGCGCATCGCCGGGGATGACAAGGGAGAGTTTGACTGCGTGCCGATCCAGGGCAGCGGCTCGTTTGCCGTAGAAGCCATGCTCGGCACTTTCCTGCCGCGCGACGGAAAAATTCTGGTGCTGATGAATGGCGCCTATGGGCAACGCATCGCCCAAACGCTGGACTATCTGGGCCGTGCCTACAGCAAGATCGACAAGGGCGATTATCTGCCGCCGCGCGGTGATGAGGTGGCGCGGGCCCTGGATGCCGATCCAGCCATTACGCATGTGATCGTTGTGCATTGTGAAACCAGTTCCGGCATCTTGAATCCGGTGGCCGAGATTTCGGACGTGGTCTATGCCAGGGGTCGCAAGTTGCTGGTCGACTCCATGAGTGCCTTTGGCGCGGTCGACCTAAGCGTCGGAAAAATCCGCTATGACGCAATGGTTTCATCGGCCAATAAATGTATCGAAGGCGTACCTGGGTTTGGTTTTGTGATTGCACGCAAAAGCGAGCTGGAAGCCGCCAAAGGCAATTGCCATTCGCTCAGCCTCGACATCCATGCGCAATGGGTGACGATGAACAAGACCGGCCAATGGCGCTATACGCCACCAACGCATGTCGTCGCAGCCTTTCTTGTGGCGCTGCGCATGCATGAAGCGGAAGGCGGCGCTGAGGGGCGTCTGGCGCGTTATACCGATAATCGTGATGTGATGGTGGAAGGGATGCGCCAGCTCGGCTTCGAGACACTGCTGCGTGATCGGTGGTTGTCACCGATTATCGTGACCTTCTTCAATCCCGCGCATCCGGACTTCGACTTCAACCGCTTCTACAATCTGATGAAGGATAAAGGTTTCATCATCTATCCGGGCAAGCTGACGGTTGTCGACAGCTTCCGTGTCGGCTGTATCGGGCGCATGGATGCCGGAGTGATGCGCAAGGTTGTCGCCGCCGCCAAAGAAAGCCTTGGTGAAATGGGCGTCGATACGGCGGCGCCACCAGCTGCCGCTCTTGATGAACGCGCCAAGCTGGCCGCCTGAAATCGTCAAAATCAAATGCAGGTTTCAATGAAAACCTGTGGAGGAATGTGAAGTGAACAAGATGACCAAGGTATCTGTCCCTGTTAATGGCCGCGACTACGCATGGCCGGGCGTTCCGGCCATTGCGATCTGTCTCGATGGCTGCGAACCGGCTTATCTGGATGAGGCCATTGCTGCCGGTCTGATGCCGACCCTGAAGCGGATCAAGGAAAGCGGCACGGTGCGCACGGCGTACAGCGTCATTCCGAGCTTCACAAACCCCAACAATCTCTCGATTGCCACCGGGCGTCCGCCAGCAGTGCACGGCATCTGCGGCAATTATCTTTATGACCGTGAAACCGGCACGGAAGTGATGATGAATGATGTTCGCTTCCTGCGTGCGCCGACCATCTTCAAAGGCTTTTATGACGCCGGTGCCAAGGTCGCGGTGGTGACCGCCAAGGACAAGTTGCGCGCTCTTCTGGGCGCTGGACTGGTGTTCGATGACGACCGCGCCATCTGCTTTTCGGCGGAGCGTTCCGACACGACGACCAAAGCGGAAAACGGCATCGACAATGCCTCGCAGTGGCTGGGCGTGCCGGTGCCGGAAGTTTACTCGGCGGAACTCTCGGAGTTTGTGTTCGCGGCGGGCGTCAAGCTGCTCAAGACCATCCGTCCGGATGTGATGTATCTGACCACCACCGACTATGTGCAGCATAAATATGCGCCGGGTGTGCCGCAGGCCAATGCCTTCTATGAAATGTTCGACAAATATCTCACGGAACTGGATGCGCTGGGAGCGGCGATCGTGGTGACGGCGGATCATGGCATGAAGCCGAAGCACAATCCCGACGGTTCGCCGGATGTGGTTTATGTGCAGGATGTGCTGGATGAATGGCTGGGCAAGGATGCCGCCCGCGTTATCCTGCCGATCACCGATCCCTATGTGGTTCATCATGGGGCGCTTGGCTCTTTCGCCACAGCCTATCTGCCGGGCGGGGCAGACCAGCAGGACATCATGAACCGGCTTGCCGGGATCGAGGGTATCGATGTGGTGCTCAACAACGCCGAAGCGGCAGAACGCTTTGAGCTTCCGGCGGACCGTATCGGCGACATCGTTCTGGTTTCATCGGAAAACAAGGCTATCGGCACCAGCGAACACCGCCATGATCTTGCGGCGTTGAACGAGCCTCTGCGTTCGCATGGCGGGCTGACCGAGCAGGCGGTTCCGTTCATCGTCAATCGGCAGATGCCTGATCTGCCGGATGCGCCGCGGCTACGCAATTTCGACGCCTTCTTTTACGCGGTCACCGCTGCCGCCCGCGGTTGAATGGGGTGAGGGAAAGCCAGATGGTCAAGCCTGAAACACAGATCAAGACCCGGCACGAGCCGATGCGCATCGCTGGCCGCAAGGTCGATGCCGATGCGACATTCAACGTGCACTATCCCTATACCAATGCAGTCATCGGCACGGTGCCAGCGGGACGGGCGGAACATGCGCGCGAAGCCTTCCGGATCGCTGCCGCCTACCAGCCGAAACTGACGCGGTATGAAAGGCAGAAAATTCTGCTGCGTACTGCGGAGCTGTTGGTAGAACGCAAGGAAGAAATGGCCAATCTGATTACTTCGGAACTGGGCATATCCAAGATGGATGCCTATTACGAAGTCGGCCGCGCCTATGATGTCTTCACCCTTTCGGGGCAGATGTGTCTGCATGACGATGGCGAAATTTTCTCCTGTGATCTGACGCCGCATGGCAAGGCACGCAAGATTTTCACCATCCGCGAGCCATTGCGGGCGATCTCGGCGATCACGCCATTCAACCATCCACTCAATATGGTGTCGCACAAGGTGGCGCCCGCCATTGCCACCAACAATTGCGTGGTGGTGAAGCCAACGGAGCTGACGCCGATGACCGCGCTGATGCTCTGCGACATCATGTATGAGGCTGGCTTGCCGCCGGAAATGCTCTCCGTCGTCACCGGTCTGCCGCAGGATATCGGCGCGGAAATGATCACCAATCCGGATATCGACCTGATTACCTTCACCGGCGGCGTGCCGGTGGGCAAGATGATCGCCAATACGGCTGGCTATAAGCGCACGGTGCTGGAGTTGGGCGGGAATGACCCACTGATCATTCTCAACGATCTGAGTGACGATGATCTGGCGAAGGCCGCCGGTCTTGCTGTGGCTGGAGCCACCAGGAATTCCGGCCAGCGCTGCACGGCGGTCAAGCGCATTCTCTGTCAAGGCAGTGTCGCCGACCGTTTCGTGCCGATGGTGCTTGAACGGGCGAAGAAAATCCGTTTCGGTGACCCGATGGATCCCAAAACCGAGCTGGGCACGGTCGTGCATGAACAGGCTGCGGCACGTTTTGAAAAGCTGGTTTACATGGCCGCCGAACAGGGCGCGAAGGTGCTCTACGATCCCGGCCGTCAGGGTGCGTTGTTGCCGCCGATCGTGGTGGACGAGGTGCCGCATGGTTCGGAACTCGTGATGCAGGAAACTTTCGGTCCGGTAATCCCCATCATCCGCGCACCGGAAGATGATGATGCGCTCATCGCTTTATCGAACTCGACCGACTTCGGCCTGTCCTCCGGTGTCTGTACCAATGATTACCGGCGCATGCAAAAATATATCCGTGGTTTGAAGGTCGGCACGGTGAATATCTGGGAAGTGCCGGGCTACCGTATCGAGATGTCGCCGTTCGGCGGCATCAAGGATTCCGGGAACGGATATAAGGAGGGCGTGATCGAAGCCATGAAGAGCTTCACAAACGTCAAGACGTTTTCCTTGCCGTGGGAGTGAATGGATATCAGCATCGCTGAAAGCGGTTTGGGGAGCCGACACCTATGAAACTGGCAGTGCATACCGAAGGGGAATCCAATCGTTCGGAAGCGCGCCAGCGCTGGCAGGCGCAACAGAATAGCGCTGCGATGCAGGAGTTGTTGCGCCGGGATGAGCAGGTTTTTCTACATCAAAGCCTCTCCAGTCCCTGTCTGACGGCCATCGTCAAGGCGCAAGGCATCTGGATCGAGGATGCCAATGGCCGTCGGTTCATGGACTTTCATGGCAACAGCGCCCACCATATCGGCTACGCGCATCCGAAACTGATTGCTGCCGTCAAGCGCCAGATGGATGATCTGTGTTTCGCGCCGCGCCGCTTTACTTGCGAACCCGCGATTGCATTGGCCGAAAAACTGGCGGATATCGCCCCCGGCAATCTGGGCAAGACCCTGTTCACGACCGGCGGCTCGGATGCAATTGAAGTGGCGCTGAAGGTGGCGCGCGCCGCGACGGGACGGTTTAAGACCCTCTCTTTCTGGGATGCATTTCACGGCGCCGGATTTGGCGCGTCATCGGTGGGCGGAGAAGCGACTTTTCGTTCCGGTATTGCCGGTCCGCTTCTGCCGGGGGCGGAGCATGTAGCGCCTTTTGCCTGCTATCGCTGTCATTACAAGCATCAGGGGCCGGATACCTGCGGCATTGCCTGTGCAGATGTGGTGTCCTTTGTGCTTGAACGCGAGGGCGACATTGCGGCGGTGGTGGCCGAGCCGATGCGGGCCACGCCCTATCCGCCACCGCCAGGCTTCTGGAAAAAAGTGCGCGATGCCTGCGACCGCCACGGAACCCTGCTGATTTTCGACGAAATACCGACCGGCCTTGGCAAGACGGGCAAGTTTTTCGCCTCCGATCATGACGGCGTAACACCGGATATTATTGTTCTCGGCAAATCACTCGGGGGTGGAATGCTGCCGATCGCGGCTGCGATTGTGCGGCGAGATCTGGACGTTTGTGGAGACTATGCCATCGGGCATTACACCCACGAGAAGAACCCGGTGACGGCACGGGCGGCTCTGACGACGATAGAAATTATCGAGGAGGAGGGGTTGGTGGAACGCGCGGCGGAACTGGGTCACTATGCTTTGAACCGGCTGCACGAACTGCAATCTCGTTCTGCGTATGTCGGTGACGTGCGCGGTCGCGGCCTGCTTTTCGGCGTCGAGCTGGTGCGGGATCGTCAAAGCCGCGAGCCGCACAATGAACTGGCCGAAGCCGTTTATTACCGCTGTCTGGAAGAGGGGCTGAGCTTCAAGATCAGCCAGGGTAATGTGCTGACGCTTTCGCCATCTCTGGTCATTAGCCGGGAGGAGCTTGATCGAGCCTTGGCGATTGTGGAACAGGCCATTTTATCTGCCGGAGGAAAAGGAGAGCGATCATAAGTTATTCTGTCTCATATATAAGATAAATAGATTTTACTTATTGAACCATGCTTCGCACTATAAAGCGCCATAAGAGGGAAGCCTGCAAAAATGCGGGCATGAACATAAGAAATCAGCCTGTGACACACATAATAAGTGGCTGATCCAACAATGGGGAAATCTGTCATGCTAAAGCGCAATGCTTTCATTCTGTCCCTTGCTGCCGGTTTGAGTTTGGCGACAAGCGCCTATGCGCAAACGGAACTTTCGGTTTATACCGCTTTCGAGGCCGTGGACTTGCAGCGGTTTGCGGAGGCTTTCAACAAGGATCACCCGGACATCAAGATCAACTGGGTGCGTGACTCCACCGGTATCATGACGGCAAAGCTGCTGGCCGAGAAGAACAATCCAAAAGCCGATGTCATATGGGGTATAGCGGCCACTTCGCTTCTGGTCCTGAAAAACGAAGGCATGTTGGAGCCCTATACGCCGAAGGATGTGGACAAGCTCGATCCGCGTTTTGTGGACAAGGACCGTCCGACAAGCTGGATCGGCCTGGATGCCTATGTCGCCGCCGTGTGTTTCAATACCGTTGAAGCCGAGAAACTGGGCCTGAAACCGCCGAAAAGCTGGAAAGATCTGACCAAGCCCGAATACAAGGGCCATGTCGTGATGCCAAATCCGGCCTCGTCCGGAACAGGTTTCCTCGATGTGTCGTCCTGGTTGCAGCTCTTTGGTGACGAGGGTGGCTGGGAATATATGGACGCACTGCACGAGAATATCGCCAATTATACCCACTCCGGTTCGAAGCCGTGCAAAATGGCTGGCGCCGGAGAGATCCCGATCGGCGTTTCTTTCGAATTTCCTGCGTCCCAGATCAAGAAAGCCGGAGCGCCGGTCGATATCATCTTCCCTGAAGAAGGATCGGGCTGGGAATCCGAAGCCGTGGCCATCATGGCCGGAACACCCAACCTTGATGCGGCCAAGATTCTGATGGACTGGACGCTGACGCCCAATGCGATGACGGCACTCAACCAGAGCTTCACCGTCGTGGCCTTGCCGGGCATAGCCAAGCCGGTTGAGCATATTCCAGCCGATCTTGAGAAGAAGATGATCAAGAATGATCTGGAATGGGCGGCCAACAACCGCAAGGCCATTCTGGAGGAATGGTCCAAACGCTACGATTCCAAATCTGAATCCAAAGGATAGACGAACATATCGCTACTGCGAACGCGGGATCCCCCGCGTTCGCCATGGGAGCTTGAATGACATCAATCCAGGGGAACGCAAGCGTGAGACATGAACTGGCCGTGAATGCAGTGCGGATCGGACACGAATCGCACAGGGCAAATGCCGGAAAGGCAGAGAAGCACGACTATCTTCAGGTTGACGGATTGTGGAAGGCCTTCGGGGAGTTCGTCGCCCTGAAGGATATCAACCTTGAAATCGGTGAAGGAGAGTTCATCTGCTTTCTCGGACCCTCCGGCTGTGGCAAAACCACATTGCTGCGTGCTATCGCAGGGCTTGACCTGCAAACTCGAGGCTCGATCCGCCAGGCCGGTACTGATATTTCCGCCTTGCCGCCAGCCCAGCGCGATTACGGTATTGTCTTCCAGTCCTACGCCTTGTTTCCAAACCTGACGATTGAGAAGAATATTGCCTTTGGACTCGAGAATATGCGGCAGCCGCGCGCGGAAGTCACAAAGCGTGTGCAGGAATTGCTTCATCTGGTTGGACTTGCCGATCAGGCTCAAAAATATCCGGCGCAGCTTTCAGGCGGGCAGCAACAGCGCATCGCTCTGGCGCGCGCTATTGCCATCTCTCCCGGACTTCTGCTGCTCGACGAACCGCTTTCGGCTCTGGATGCCAAGGTTCGCGTGCATCTCCGCCATGAGATCAAGGAACTTCAGCGCAAGCTGGGCGTCACCACGATCATGGTCACGCACGATCAGGAAGAAGCTCTCTCCATGGCCGATCGTATTGTTGTCATGAACAAGGGCACAATCGAGCAGGTCGGCACACCGTTGGACGTTTATCGTGAACCGAGAACCCTGTTCGTTGCCGATTTTATCGGCGAAACCAACAAATATCCCGTTACCATAAAGCAGGATGGTTCCGCGGTTTTTGGCGATCTGGTGCTGCGATGTCTGAATCATGATCTCCCGGCGGGCAGCGAGGCTATGGCTGTCATTCGTCCGAACGACGTTATTCCGCATGGCCGGATTCTCGATGCAAGTTCCTGCGCCGGGAATGGCGAGAATCTGATCGAAGTTCAGATCGAGACCATGGAGTTTCTCGGCTCTTTCTGGCGGACGCATATGCGCAGCACGCAATTGCAGAACCGCCAACTGATTGCGGATTTCTCCATCAATGCCGAGCGGCGGCTTGGTCTTGCAGAGGGCATGACCATTCTGGTTGAACTGCCGAAAACCCGTCTCCTTGTTTTCAACGGAGATGGCAGGCGATGAGTATTGCAAGCGACTATGCCGACAATCCGGTGATGCCGGCGGGCAAAGCAATACACGCGAAAACGAGCACGGATGACTGGATCAAGCGCGGGATGATGCTGATCATCGGCGCGTATCTGGTGGTGACATTGGCCGCCCCTCTCTATGTGATGCTGTCCAAATCCTTTGCCAGCTATGAGTTCAACCTCGCTGCCTTCGAGGTTCAGGTGGGAGATGGCAAGGGAAACTGGAATGAGGCGCAATCGCTGGCGCAACTGAACGAGGCTTTGAGCGTCATAGCACCGGAGGAGTTGTCGACCTCGAATAGCGGACGCTTGGCGCCGACGGATCTGTTTCCCGATTTCAGCTTTCGCGGACCGGAACACTACCGGATCCGTGGCACGACGGATGAGGCACGTTTTCTGATCGGCTCCACGCCGTTTCAGGGGCAGGAGTGGCAGGAGGTGGACTCGAACACCTTCCGCCGCGTCATGCTCATGCCTCAACGAACAACGGGATTGAACAATTACCGGACGTATTTTTCATCGCCAGCCTTGTTTCAGTCGATCAAAAATTCATTTGTCATCGCGCTGGTCAGTATGGTGCTGACGGTTTCCCTGGCCTTTGGCTTCGCCTATGCGCTGAACCGTTCAAGAATGCGTTTCAAGGGCCTGTTCAGGCTGGTGGCTGTGATGCCCATTCTGGTGCCGTCGCTACTACCCGGTATTGCGTTGATCTATTTGTTCGGCAATCAGGGCATCTTGAAAGAGTTGCTGTTTGGCGCATCAATCTACGGACCGTTGGGCATCGTTCTCGGTTCGGTCTTTTTCACTTTTCCTCATGCGTTGATGATCATTTCGACGGCTCTGGCTGTTTCCGATGCCCGTCATTATGAAGCGGCGGAGTCCCTGCGGGCGAGCAAATGGCGCACCTTCTGGACGGTGACCGTGCCCGGTGCCCGCTATGGCCTGATCTCTGCCGCCTTTGTGGTGTTCAATCTGGTTATCACGGATTTCGGCCTGCCCAAAGTGATTGGCGGACAGTTCAACGTGCTGGCGGTCGATATCTACAAGCAGGTGATCGGCCAGCAGAATTTCGAGATTGGCGCTGTTGTGTCGGTCATGCTTCTGTTTCCCGCTGTTATCGCGTTTGCGGTCGATCGCTTCATCCAGCGCAAGCAGGTGGCGCTGCTTTCAGCCCGTGCCGTGCCGTTGGTGCCGAAGAAAAAGCCGCTTTTCGACAATCTGTGCCTGTTCTATTGCGCGTTGGTCGCGGTATTTATTGTTGGCTTGCTGGCTGTTTGCCAAATGGCCGCGGTCGTAAAATTCTGGCCCTATGACATGAGTCTCAGCCTGCGCAATTTCGATTTCGGGCGAATGGATGGCGGCGGCTGGACGTCCTATTTCAACTCGATCCGAATGGCTTTGCTGACGGCGATCATTGGCACTGCCGTCGTCTTTATCGGCGCTTATGCGGTGGAGAAGACCGATGGCTTTGCCAAGGGGCGGGCGCTGTTCCAGTTTCTGGCAATGCTGCCGATGGCAGTGCCCGGCATGGTGCTGGGGCTTGCCTATATATTTTTCTTCAACAATCCCGCCAATCCGCTGAGCGCGATTTACGGAACGATGGCGATCCTCGTCATCTGCACCGTGACGCACTTCTACACCGTCTCGCATCTGACGGCGCTGACAGCTCTCAAGCAGATGGACCCCGAATTCGAATCCGTATCTGCTTCGCTGAAGCAACCATTTTACAAACTGTTTGCGCGGGTAACCGTGCCCGTGTGCCTGCCAGCCATTCTCGACATTTCGATCTATCTTTTCGTCAATGCCATGACGACCGTATCAGCGGTGGTGTTTCTTTATTCGGCACATACCACACTGGCTTCAGTCGCGGTTCTGAACATGGATGATGCAGGAGACGTGGCGCCTGCGGCTGCCATGGGCATGATGATCTTCTACACCAATGTCGTGGCAAGGCTGCTGCATTATGGCGTATCGCAGGTTCTTCTCCGTAAGACCCAGAAATGGCGTCTTCAGGGCGTGTAAGGCGAACGATCAAAAGAGGGTTGCTCCGCAGCCACGAACACACTCCAGCAAGCCAACCGGGGGATTTATGGCGGTTTACGATCTGGCGGTTGTCGGCGCAGGGATAGTGGGTCTGGCGCATGCCTATGTGGCGGCAAAGCGCGGCAAACGCGTTATCGTGATCGATCGGGACGCACGGGCGAATGGTGCGTCTATCCGAAATTTCGGCTTTGTCACGATAACCGGGCAAACCGCAGGTGATTGCTGGACCAAGGCACGGCGATCTCGCGAAATCTGGAGTGATATAGCACCGGCAGCCGGTATCGGGATACTTCAGCGTGGAATGGTTTTGGCTGCGAGGTTTGGTGAAGCCGAAACGGTGATTGACGCCTTTCTGAATACGGAAATGGGAGAGGGGTGCTCCCGTATGACGACCGCCGAGGCTCTCACCCTTGTGCCCTCCTTGCGTGCGGAAGCGGCGGGACTGGCGCTCTATAGTCCACATGAGATCCGGGTTGAATCACGAACTGCGATCCCCAGGCTGACTGGTTTTCTCACCGAAAAACTGGGCGTCACCTTCTATTGGAAAACGAATGTGAGGGCCGTCCTGCCTCCTAGGGTTGAAACGAGCCAAGGTGATATCGAGGCGGAAACCGTCATCATCTGCCCGGGCGATGAATATACGGGCCTGTTCTCCGATCGGCTTGCCGCCTATGGGCTCACGCGCTGCAAGTTGCAGATGCTTCGGGTTCGCCCTGGCAAACCGTTGAATCTTGCCGCTACGGTTATGTCCGAACTTTCGCTGGCCCGTTCGGGAGGCTATGCCGGTTTGCCGGGCATTGATGCCCTGCGCAAGCAGCTTGACGATGAAATGGCGGAGCACCGCAGGAACGATGTTCATCTTATCGTGGCGCAATCGGAAGATGGCTCATTGGTTGTAGGCGACAGCCATCACTATGCTTCAACGCCAGATCCGTTCGGTTCCAGACATGTCGATGATCTCATTCTTTCGGAACTGAATCGCGTCATGGATCTGCCGCAGCAGATGGTCAGCGAAAGCTGGATCGGTACCTATGCCTCTGCTCCCGATCGCTGGCGGTTAACGGATGAGCCGTGTGACGGGGTTCGCATCGTTGTTGTGACGAGCGGTTGTGGGGCCTCGACGAGTTTTGCCATTGCTGAAGAAACGATTTCGAGTCTTTTTTCCTAGAACGACCAGGGGTTCACAGCCCCGTCGAGCCGAAATTCGCCATGACGCATGCAGCCACGTCTGCGGTTCCCGCGACGGCACGCTGAACATCGGATCGGCCGCTGGCCAGGCGGCGGTTGACGCCGCCATTACCGGGTCCGGCCTCATCGGCCACGCCGCTCGCACGGCGGTCCTGACCGGTGACAGTTCGGGTTTCGCTGGCGCGACGACGGTTTCCGGCGACCTCACGCTTGCCGCCGGTTCGGTCTATCAGGCAGACATCGCCGGCAATGGCACGTCGGACCGGATCGCCGTCTGGGGTCAGGGGTTTGGCTCATGGGGCCACAACGACAATGACGGCAATGCCGCAAGGCTTGACCATGATACGGGCGGTTTCCTTGCCGGTGCCGACATGGAGATGTTCGATATCTGGCGGCTGGGCGTTCTGGCCGGATACAGCCGGTCCAGCTTTGATGCCGATGATCGCCGCTCGTCCGGAACAAGCGACAATTACCATCTCGGCCTCTATGGCGGCACGCAATGGGGCAATTTCGGCTTTCGCTCCGGGCTGGCCTATAGCTGGCACAGGATCGAAACCGGCCGCAGCGCGGTCTTTGATGGCTTCGTCGATCATCTCAATGCCGATTACAAGGCCGGCACGTTTCAGGCTTTCGGCGAACTCGGCTATCGAATCGACACGCCAGCCCTTTCCCTCGAACCCTTTGCCGGTGGTGACGTCTTCACCGTCGCTGGCGTGCCGATCGCGCAGGACGTCGCCGTCGTCGAAGCCGGGCTCGACCTCAACCTTGGCCAGAACGCCACACTCGGCCTCTCCTATGGTGGACAGTTCGGCTCCGAAGCAAAGGATAACAGCGCCAGGGCAAGCTTTTCACTCAAGTTCTGACGAAAGACCCCATGACGCGCTCGCGTCGTGTGCCGATCCTCAAGCAATTTACGTATCAGTTGCGTTGCTGCCTTGGTGTTGCGGCGGCTTTGCAGCAAATATTCGGTCCATGGTCCGGTGAGAAACCATCACGCCCGCTGTCATCAAACCGTTCTTCGGTTTGCAGCCTCAGCGCATCATCGCGAGAGCAGCCTCAAAGAAGTCCTCACCACCAAAGTTTCCGGATTTCAGCGCCAGCAGCATATCATGCTCGCTCCCGATAGCGCGCAGCACGGGTACGCCCGGCGCAATTTCCGGCCCGATCAGAAAGGCAGGAATGGCAAGCCTGTCGACGACCGCCCCGGATGTTTCGCCGCCTGCCACCACCAGTCGCCGAACGCCTCTTGCGACGAGTTCGGCCGCGATCGCCGATGTGGCGTCCTCGATGGCGTGACCGGTCTTGTCGCGCCCGTATCGCGATTGCAGATCGGCGACCGCTTCCGGCGATGCACTTGCGGCGATGACGACGGGGCCATCCGCGATCCTGTCACCAGCCCAGGAAATGGCTGCGGCAATCTCATCGCCGCCAGAAAGAAGTTTTTTCGGGTCGAGCCTGTGAATGGGCATGGATTGTTCGGCATAATCGAGTTGCGACAGTGTGGCTTTTGAACAACTGCCCGCGACGATTGCGGACAGGCCGCCGACCGGTGCCGTGGCATCGGCGGTTTCGCTTCGTGAGGAGACCCTGCCCGCGCGAACAAGTGCGCGGGCAAGTCCGAGGCCGAGGCCTGAGGCACCCGTGGAAACGCGCGAACCGAGGGCGACCTCGCCCAATATCTCAAGATCCCCTTCGCAGATCGCATCGGCGATCGCTGTCCCGTTGCCGTTCGCAGTGAGAGCGGCCAACCGTGACCTGACCGCATCCGGGCCTGCGCCAACCGTGACCCGATCAATCAATCCAACGGGTTTCCGCGATTGCCTGGCCATGACCCGTACGAGATTGGCGTCGTGCATCGGATTCAGCGGATGATCCTTGAGCGGGCTCTCGTTGAGCGGTTGCCCGTTCACGAAAAGATGGCCGTAATAGACAGTCCGACCGGTCTCGGGAAAGGCTGGCGTCACCAGCGTAGTGTCACCCTGCTCGTTCAGGGCTTCCGTGACCGGGCCGATATTGCCTGCGTCGGTGGAATCGAATGTCGAGCAAATTTTGTAAAGGACGTGACCCGCGCCACGGTCGCGCAGCCATCGATCCGCATCCCGCGCAGCCGCAACAGCATCGGCGGCAGCGACGGACCTAATCTTCATGGCGACGACGACCGCATCGACCTCGGGAAGTGTCAGCGAGGCATCCGGAACGCCTACGGTCTGGATTGTTCGCAGGCCGTTCCTCGTCAATGTATTGGCGAGATCGGATGCACCCGTATAATCATCGGCAATCGAACCGAGCAGAATGGCCATTCTCTAGCTCCTTGCAAATGGCTTGAACCAGTCCAGGCCGTCTAGCGTCTGGCTTTTCGGGTTATATTCGCAGCCGACGAAACCGTCATAGCCAAGACGGTCGATCTCCGCGAAAAGATAGGTATAGTTTAGCTCTTCGGCGTCAGGCTCGTGTCGAGATGGCACGCTCGCGATCTGTATATGGCCGGTGATAGCCAAAAGTCCGCGCAGAGCCATGACCACATCGCCGTGCATGACCTGTCGATGATAGATATCGAATTGCAGCTTCAGATTGGGCAATCCAAGCTCACGAATGATCCTCTCCGCAAGGCAAAAATCATTGAGATAATATCCCGGCATATTTCGCCTATTGATCGGCTCAAGCAGAAGGTCGATTCCGGCTTCTGCGAGGCGTTCTGCGGTATAGACGACGGCGCGCCGGTAGGAGGCGGATGCATTTTCATCGTCAGGATTGGCGATTCCAGCCATCATGTGCAATCGCTTGACGCGCGTGGCCGAAGCATAGTCCAACGCCCGCTCGACATCGGCCTTTAACTCGTCGAAGCGATCCGGCAGTGCCGCGATGCCACGCTCGCCCGCTGTCCAGTCCCCCGGAGGCAAATTGAACAACGCCTGTTGAAGATTGTTGCGGGCGAGCCGCGCAGCGATTTCATCTGGCTTGGCTTCATAGGGAAATAGATATTCCACAGCGACAAAACCGGCATCGGCAGCGGCATCAAAACGGTCGAGAAACGACCATTCAGTGAACATCATGGTCAGATTGGCGGCGAATTTCGGCAAGTCTGTTGTCCCTTTACCCAGCTATCTGCGCAGGGAGCCTTGCCCCGGACAGTTGTGCATACAGACGGGCGAGGGAGGAATCGTCATCCTTGCCCATTCCGCTGCCCGCAGCCGCGAGATACATCTGCAATGCTGCCGCGACGAGTGGCACCGGATAACGTTCGCCACGCGCCATGTCCTGTACGATACCGAGGTCCTTGACGAAGATCTCCACCGTGCTCAGAGGGGCATAATCGCCCGCGAGAACATGGGGCATCCGGTTCTCAAACATCCATGAATTGCCCGCAGAGGCGGTGATGACCTCATAGACCTTTTCCAGATCAAGCCCCTGCTTGGCGGCGAAGCTGATTGCCTCGCAGGCGGCGGCGATGTGCACACCGGCCAGAAGTTGATTGACCATCTTGAACGCCGATCCGGTACCCGCTTCATCCCCAAGCTCGTAAACCTTGCTGGCCATGGCATTGAGGGCAGGGCGGGCAGCGGCAAAGGCTTGCGGCGAACCCGACGCCATAATCGTCAACTCACCGCTGGCTGCTTTCGCGGCACCTCCCGAGATCGGTGCATCGAGATAATGAAGGCCGAGAGCTTCGACACGCGGCGCAATGCTTCGTGTGAAAGCGGGGTCCATCGTGGCTGACGAAACGAACACTGCACCCGGCTTCATGGATGCGGCGATGCCTCGCGGTCCAAACAACAGGTCTTCGGTTTGGGCGGCATTGACGACCACCGATATCACGATATCTGCCGTTCTTGCGGCTGCAACGGCAGAGGCCGCTCCACTTCCGCCGAGGTTGACGAAGCGTTCAATAGCGGAGGGCGCCAGATCGTATCCAATAACATGATGGCCGCCGCGACTGACCGAGTTCGCCATGCCTAGTCCCATGGAGCCCAATCCAAGGACGGCCACGCTGACGGAGTTCTTGGGATTCACATCGCTCATTGCCATAGATCTTTCCTTCTCCCGGTGCGCGGCTGCTGTAGTCAGTCTCACGGTTGCAAACGTAAATCATGAATTGGCAGCGCTGCCAATACTAAATGGTAGCGCTGCCAAAAGAAACCGATTAAGCATGAAAGCCTGATCGCCTCGGGGTTCACGAGGAAAGGGTGCCGGAAGAAATGAATTTCAAGCCTCAAACGGCCGCGACGCTGGCGCAGGTTGCCGAAGCAGCGGGGGTGGGCGAAAGCACGGTTTCACGCGTCTTGCGCAATCACGGCTCGTTCTCTGTCAAGACAAGGGATCGCGTTCTCGCTGCTGTGGAGCGTCTGGGCTATGTGCCCAATCGTATCGCCGGAACCTTGGCATCATCAGGGTCGCGTCTGGTTGCCTTCGTTATTCCTTCGCTTTCCAACATCGTTTTTTCGGACCTGCTGGGCGGTGCGATCGATACGCTGGAGAGCAGCCAGCATCAGGCCGTGTTCGCAGTAACGGACTACGATCCCGAAAAGGAGGAGACGCTCGTATCCTCCATGCTGGCATGGCGTCCTGCGGCGATCATGCTGGCAGGCTTCGAGCACACCGAGCGGACAGCGAGCATGTTGCGGGCCGCAAATTGCCGTGTGGTCGAGGTTCTTGATGTCGATGGAACTGCGTTCGACATCGCGGTGGGTTTTTCCAATCATGCAGCGGGCCGGGAAAGCGCGCGCTATCTGATGCGGCGCGGCTATCGCCGTATCGGCTATGTCGGACATGATCTCGATCGCGATACGCGCGCTAGCAAACGGTATTCGAGTTTCTGCCAAACCCTGAATGCGGGTGGTGTTTCGCTTTGGGGGCAGGAAATTCATGCGGGCTCCTCGTCGGTCGAAGACGGACGTTCGGGACTAGACCGCCTGCTGGACCGGCACCCGGATATCGACGCTGTTTATTTTTCCAATGATGACATGGCGCTGGGAGGCTACTTCCATTGCCTGGCGCACGGGATAACCATTCCGGATCGGCTGGCGATATTTGGCTATAACGGTCTGGACCTGGGGCGGGCGATGCCGCAGCCACTGTCGACGATAAGAACACCGCGCCGCGCGACCGGACAGGTGGCGGCGCAACTTGTTGTCGATGGAGCGGCCCCGCAGGTTGTCGACCTTGGATTTGAACTCATCGAGGGCGCTACAGCCTGAATTCTGGAGGATTGCGAATGTCAGAAGCACGTCTGCGTGAAGAAATATGCCGATACGGGCGGTCATTGTTCGAACGTGGTCTCACTCCTGGTTCGTCCGGAAACATATCGCTGCGGCTCGATGATGGTGGCTGGCTCGTGTCCCCTACAAACGCATCGCTGGGCTTTCTCGATCCGGCGCGCATTTCCCGGCTGGATGCTTCGGGACGGCTTCTTTCAGGCGACAAGCCCACAAAGGAAATTCCGCTGCATTCCGCTCTCTATGAAAGCCGTACCAGCGCACGGGCCATCGTCCATCTGCACTCGACGCATGCTGTTGCGCTGACCATGCTTCCGGAAATCGATCCGCGCGCGGCCTTGCCGCCGATGACGCCTTACTACCTCATGCGCGCCGGGCAAACGGCCCTCATTCCCTATTACCGTCCCGGTGATCCGGCTGTAGCGGACGCCATTCGCGGACTTGCCGGCCGATATTCGTCGGTCCTGCTGGCCAATCATGGGCCGGTGGTGGCAGGGGATAGCCTGGAAGCGGCAGTCTTTGCGACGGAGGAGCTGGAAGAAACGGCAAAGCTCTATCTCCTCTTGCGCAACCTCAATCCGCGATATCTGACACCGGATCAGGTATCGGATCTCGTCAGCACTTTCGGCCTGGAACTGCCGGTCGACATTGACCATGATGGCCATGACCACGGGTAGTGCCAGACATCAGAGCACGGATTTGACGCGCTCCCATCCATTGGCGAGGTGAATGTCGAGTTCACGGGCGAGCGTTTCCGAATCTCGCCCTTCTAGCGCCGCGATAATGCGCTCGTGCTCGGCAACGGCAAGCGCCCAACGCTCGGGGCCTTCATGACCGATGAAGCGGATCCGCTTTACCCGTGACTGCAACAGGCCATGCACCTCAGCCAGGGGAGCATTGTTTGCAAGAGCGACGATACCGGTATGAATCTGCTGGTTCAGCTTGTAGTATTCAAGCCGCTCCCCAGCCTCATAATGTTTTACCATTGCATCATGCAGAACCCGCAGTTCCGCAATTCCTTCATCACTTGCCTGCGCGCAGGCGATGCGGCCCGCAAGCATTTCCATCGACCGTATGACGATGAGCATGTCCTCAATGTCCTTGGCCGAGAAGCGCTTGACCACCGCGCCTCGGTTCGGAACCAGCTCTACAAGACCTTCGCTGGCGAGGAATTTCAGAGCTTCCCTGAGGGGGGTTCTTGAAACGCCAAGTTCCTCGCCGATCTGGTTCTCGTAAATGCGCTCACCGGGCTGCAAATCGCCCTCGATGATCATGTCGCGCAAACGCGAGACAATTTCCCCATGCAGGGATTGCCTCGAGATCGTGGCAACCGAGCGCCGCGCCGCCGGCTCAACCAGTTCAGATGCCATTCTCTTTCTCCATTCTGTCCGTCCGATTTATCGACGAGTCTGCATCACATTCTCGCATCTGCCGCAACAAAATGATACCGTTTTCCATACGTAATTTTTTATACTGTATACAAAATACTTGCATCGAGAAAAGATTGGCTGTAGTCCTTTGATCGAGCATTGCAGAGGGAGGTTTTTATGGCGATGAGCGAAACTGTTGTCCGATCACAAGCGGAGCGGCCCGTTCTCGCTCTTGCCATGGGCGATCCGGCCGGCATCAGTTCGGAATTGACCGCGCGGATTCTTTCCCTCCCCGAACTCAGGGCGGCGGCGCATTTCATCGTCATCGGTGACCGGCGTGTTCTCCAAGAAGGTGCGGCTGTAGCGAAGGTCGCGCTGGATGTGGATTATCGCAGCGAGAACGATTTCTCCACCGAGCCAGCCGAGCGCCCGGTCTTTGTCGACCTTGGGCATCTTGACCCAGCGGATGTAACGCGAGGCGAGGCAACGCTTGTCGGCGGCAATTTCGCTACCCGCAATTTCCGTTTTGCGCTTCTTCTCGCCAATGCCGGACGGGCCGACGGTGTTTGCTTTACGCCCTTCAACAAGAAGGCGATGCGTTATGCCTATCCCGGCTATGACGACGAGATCCGGTTTGTGTCGGACGTGCTCTCATACAAAGGCAAGATGCGTGAGTTCAACGTGCTGGAGCGCATCTGGAATGCCCGGGTGACGTCTCATATCCCGTTGTCGGAAGTCTCGGCGCACATCACGGAAGACGCGATCCTTGCCGAGATCGATCTGACGGTTCAGTGCCTTCGCCTTGCCGGGATCGATCATCCGAAAATCGCCATCGCAGGCCTCAATCCGCACGCCGGTGACGGTGGCAGTTTTGGCCGGGAGGAAATAGATGTCATCGAGCCGGCGGTCGCGCGCGCCAAGGCGGCAGGCTATACGGTCGATGGTCCGTTCCCGGCCGACACCGTGTTTTTGCGCGCCTTGAAGGAAGGCTTTCACGCGGTACTGACCATGTATCACGACCAGGGTCAGATAGCGATGAAGATGATGGGTTTTGACAAGGGGGTCACGATGATGGGCGGGTTGCCGTTTCCGCTCTGCACACCGGCCCACGGCACGGCCTACGATATTGCGGGCAGGGGGATCGCCGATGTCGGCGCCTCGCGAGAGGCCATTTTGCTCGCGGCACGGATGGCGGTTCGGCAGGCTCGGTTCAAGGAGGCCGCACGCAAGACTGCTTGATGAAGACAGGACCGCGCCGTTTGGGTAGGAGCTTGCGGCGGCCGGTTCGATAACAGGGAGGAAATGACAATGCTGAAACAGATTACTCTTGCATTCGCGGTCGCGATGACCACCGTGCCTGCAATTGCCTTCGAGCCGACACGACCCGTCGAGTTCGTTGTTACATCCGGGCCGGGCGGAGGCACGGACAATTTCGCCAGAACGGTTCAGGCGATCATTGGCAAGCACAAGTTGATGGACGCCTCGATCGTCGTCACCAACAAGGGTGGTGGCAGCGGCGCCGAGGGCTTCGTTTATACTGCCGGTCATAAGGGCGACCCCTACAAGCTGACGTTCGGCACCAACAATGAATATCTCTTGCCGAGTGTTGCGGACGTTCCCTATGCGCCGGAAGACCTGACACCGGTCGCAGCCATGGCGCTGGACGAGTTTCTGATCTGGGTAAACGGTGAATCCAAATACACCGACGTGAAAACCTTCGTCGAAATCGCAAAGACCAAGCCGAAGGCAATCCAGTTCGGAGGCAGCCAGTCAAAGGACACCGACCATATACTCGTGTCGACCATTGCCGATACGGCGGGGGCGGAGTTCCGCTACATTCCTTTCAAGAGCGGCGGTGAAGCGGTTGTCCAGCTGGCAGGCGGCCATATCGACGCGAACGTGAATAATCCCAACGAAAATCGCGGACAGTGGCAGGCTGGAATGGTGAAGCCGCTCTGCGTGTTTCGTCCCGACCGCTTTCCGCAAAGCGAGCCGGTCCATGATGGCAAGGGGTGGCACGATATTCCGACCTGCGCGGAAGCCGGGTTGCCGATCGATAGCTACCGCATGCCCCGCACGGTCTGGTTGCCGGCAGGTGTCGATGAAGCGGTCGTCGCTTTTTACCGCGATGTCCTGAAGAAAGTTTCCGAGACGCCGGAATGGGCCGAATATGTAGCCAAGACCTCGCAGACGGCGCAGTTCATGGCTGGCGATCAGTTCGTGACGTACCAGACGAGCGACCGCGATAATGTCCGCAAGGTTCTTGAGCGGGAAGGCTGGTTGGTGAAGTAACGTATCAGGGGTGCCGCCATGCGGCACTCCAATCCTCTGGCGCTTGGGAGGGCGTATATGGACGTTTCCGAAAAAGGTTCCGTTTCACGCAAGACGATGGAAGTTGTCACTGCGCTTCTGACAGGGGGTGCAGGTTTGGCGGTCTGTTACGGGTCATGGAAAAGCGGGATCGGATGGAGTGAAACGGGGCCGGAAGCAGGCTACTTTCCGTTCTATATCGGTGTTCTGACGATATTTGGCAGTCTCATCACGCTGCTGCGCACGCTGCTTTTCTGCCGGCGCGATGACGAGGTTTTTCTCGATCTTGAAAGGGCAAAGCCCGTCCTCGGATTCTTCCTGCCGATCGTGGCCTTCATCGTCGTCTCACTTTTGCTTGGCCTTTATGTGGGTACGGCGCTCTACATCTTCGGCTTCATGACATGGCATGGAGGCTATCGCTGGTGGGTTTCGTTGCTCGCCGGTCTGGCTGTTGTCATTCTCTTCTATGCGGTCTTCGAGATCGGTTTCCAGGTTCCTTTGCTGAAAGGGCCAATAGAAAACGCGTTCGGCCTTTACTGACGTCCCGGGCGCGACCATGCGACCACGAATTCACTTCAGAAGGAAATAGGCAATGGGCAATATCGGCTATCTGATGGATGGTTTTGCCACGGTCATCACCATGCATCACATTGTCATCATGATGGTCGGCGTCATGTTGGGCATCCTCGTCGGCGTTTTGCCCGGGCTTGGTGCGCCGAATGGTGTGTCGCTTCTTCTGCCTCTGACATTCACGATGGACCCGATCTCGGCCATCATTCTCCTCTCCTGCATGTATTGGGGCGCGCTCTTCGGCGGGTCGACGACGTCTATCCTCTTCAATATTCCCGGCGAACCCTCGTCTGTGGCGACGACATTCGACGGCTATCCCATGGCCCGAAACGGGCAGGCGACGCGGGCGCTCACGCTGGCCTTTGTGTCGGCTGGCATCGGCGCGCTCGCTGGTGTTGTCGTGATTACGTTGCTGTCGGGCTGGGTGGCGCGCTTTGCGCTGCAATTTTCATCGCCGGAATTCTTTGGAGTCTACTTTCTGGCGTTTGCCAGTTTTATCGGCATGAGTTCCAGCGCGCCAGCCAAGTCACTGGTCATGATGATGCTCGGCTTCGCATTCGCCACCGTCGGCATGGATACGATTTCCGGCGGGCTGCGTCTTACCTTTGGCATTCCCGATTTGATCAAGGGTGTATCTTTCCTTGTGGCCGTGATGGGCCTTTTCGGTATCGGCGAGTTGTTGTTGACCACGGAGGAAGGGCTGAGATTCGAAGGGATCAAGGCTCGGGTCAGGCTGGTGGATGTGTTCCGGACGATCAGGGAAATGCCCCGCTACACCTGGTCGATTCTCCGTTCGACAATCATCGGCATCTGGATGGGCATTACGCCCGCGGGGCCGACGGCGGCTTCCTTCATGAGCTACGGTTTGGCCCGCAGGTTCGCCAAGGACAAATCCCGGTTCGGAAAAGGCGATCCGCGAGGCATCGTTTCGCCGGAGACGGCGGACCATTCCGCTGGAACATCTGCGCTTCTCCCCATGCTGGCGCTCGGCGTTCCCGGCTCCGCCACCGCTGCTGTCATGATGGGCGGCCTGATGATCTGGGGTCTGACGCCGGGACCAATGCTCTTTATCGATCGCCCGGATTTTGTCTGGGGTCTTATCGCTTCGATGTATCTCGGCAATGTGGTTGCCGTGATACTGGTGCTTGCCACGGTCCCGCTCTACGCATCGATCCTGCGGGTGCCCTTTTCGATCGTTGGCCCGGTGATTGTCGCCATCATCTTCTCGGGCGCCTATCAGATTGCCAATTCGACCTTTGATATATGGCTGGTGCTCGGTTTCGGTGTTTTCGGCTACCTGTTCAAGAAGCTGGATTATCCCATCGCGCCGCTTGTCCTTGCAATGGTGCTTGGGGACAAGGCAGAGGACGCATTTCGCCAGTCAATGCTGATGTCGAATGGCTCGTTGTCGATTTTCTGGTCGAACCCTCTGGTGACCGGAATCATGACGCTCGGCCTTTTGATGCTCGCCTGGCCGCTGATAGCCAAGCTCATCAGCCTGCGCGGCTTTCGCCGCCGGTCCGCCGAGCATTCCGCCTGATTAAATAGCCAAGCCGGGTGCATGCCGGAAAGGACAATCCAGTGAACTATCATGAATATTTCTCCGGCGCTGCCCGGCCTGTGGAAACCTGCATCGTTGGTACTGGCGGATTCGGGCGCAGCTTTCTGGCGCAAAGTCCCCGCGTTCCCCTGATGAATAGCCGTATCGCGGTTGATGTTGACAGCGCCGCCGCTGCTGCTGCGCTGAGATCCGTAGGCGTGCAATCCATCGCGGAATGCGACAATGCCGATGAAGCCAGCCGTGCCTGGGAGCAGGGCGTAGCCATCGCCACCGGCGATCTGGCGCATGTCATTCATCTGCCGTTCGACGTCCTGATCGAGGCAACCGGCCACCCCGAAGCCGGTGCCCGACATGTCGAACTCGCGATCGCTCAAGGCAAGCATGTAGCGCTGGCGTCCAAGGAGGTCGACAGCGTTGTCGGGCCGGGTCTCGCACGAATGGCTGCAAAGGTCGGCAAGGTGGTCACGCCGGTCGACGGCGACCAACCCAGTCTTCTTATTGGCCTCGTGACCTGGGCGGAGACTCTTGGTTTCGATATTATCTGCGCCGGAAAATCGAGCGAGTATGATTTCGTGTTCGACCCGCAGAGCGGCATGCTGACAAGCAACGGTGTTTCCATCGAGGCGGCTGCCCTTGCCGATCATCTGGAACTGGGCGACCGCGACGTTGCCGGATTGACGGCGTCCCGCGCGGCGATAGCGGCGAAGCTTCCCCAGCGCGCAGTGCCCGATCTTTGCGAGCTCGCCGTCACGTCCCATGCGGTCGATCTCATGCCGGATCGCCCGGACCTTCATTGCCCCATCGCGCGGATCTCGGAAGTTCCCACCTTTTTCTCAACACGGGCAGATGGCGGTCTACTTGAAGGCGAGCGACGGCTGGATGTGTTCCACTGCCTGCGCCTTCCCGGCGAAATCAGTTTTGCTGGCGGCGTTTTCATTGTCATCCGCTGCGATGACGCTGCGAGTTGGGAACTCCTTGCAGGGAAGGGGCACATCCTGAGCCGCAATGGCGCGACCGCCATGGTTTATTTGCCGCGTCACCTGCTCGGCCTCGAAGCGGCAACAAGCGTGCTGGAGGCAGGGCTGAAAGGGCGTACAAGCGGCGCACCTCATCCGCGCTCCCGGCTAGACCTCGTTGCGATCGCGGATGCTGATCTGGAAGAGGGAACGCTGCTGTCGGCAACAGGCCATCATCATGCGATCGCAAATGTGTCGTCGGCACTCGTTCCGGCCTTTCCCCTCAGTGGTGAGCAGTCGGCTCCCTTCTACCTGATCGCCAATCGGCGACTGATCCGACCGGTCAAGGCCGGAGGCGCCATCCGCCTCAATGACGTGGCTATAGGGGATTCAAGGCTTCTGGCGTTGCGCTATCACCAAGATGCGCTTTTCTTCTCTTAATCACTCCGGATGTGCCGGCTGGAGAGTACCGTAACCGAAGGACGGCGATATCTGGTTTTGCTCATTGCCTGTAGCCATGACCCGCATTTTTACCTTTGACATGGACCTGGCGCACAATTGTCAGCTATGCTCCTCCCCAGGTTTCTGAAATGAGGCTTTTATGAAACCTGCTGCGCGTTTCACGGTGGGCGTTGTTATCGGTATAGCTCTCTCATCCTTTGGACCATCACCTTCAGGAGCGACAGTGAAGTTGTGAACGAGACGCATAGCCTACCTCGCGACGTGGTGTTTCATATGGAAAATAACATGGTCGAAGGGCAACGGTGGATCGGCGAATGCACGGTCGACCTTAAGCCCGGTGACGGGCTCGATCTTGGCTTCAACTACAATAGCGACGCCTGGCCGAATGAGAGCCAGCCCGATAACACCCATGAATCATTGACCGTGGTGAGCAAGCTGCTCAAGGAGGGCATCGAAATCAACAAACGAAAGGGACTGATGTGAGAGGTCCGGCGCGCCTGTTTCTCTGCTCTCTCACCACGGCTCTCGCGTCGTTCCCTGCGTTCGGCTTCGAATTTCCAGCCAACCTGCCAGCCCGCAGTGAAGGGCTGTGGCTCATGGATCAAACAGGCACGATCAGCGATGGTGTGACCACATTCGAAATCCAGAAGATCTGGAATGTCTGTCTCGATGCGAAAGCCGACCGCGCTCTTCATGAGTTAGAGGTGCGCGAGCAACAGGCGAGCGTCGCAAGCCTCAACGAAACCTGTGAGGAACCGGAGTTCAAACGTTCAGGAAACACCCTCTTCTGGACAATGCATTGCGCCGGTCCGTCCCCGATCGAAAACAAGATCGGAACGACCGATATCCGGCACACAACCGCATTCGTGACCAGTGACGAGACGCGTGCAGAGTCTGTCATCGTCAATCGTGACAATCTCATACAGAGCGAAGGCCAGTTCGTTACGTCCATGAAGCGCGCAGGCACTTGCGACGGTGGATTGAAGGCCGGCGACATGATGTTGATGCACTGGCGCGTCAACGGCGAGGAAACATTGAAGGCTCGCCAAAGGCGAAATGTCTATGACGAAATCGCGAACCATAAGTTGTTCACAGCTTCCCGGTTGGACCGATGATTTGGCGGGGCTCCTGACCTCAAAATCTGGAAAGAAAGCGTCTACAAATCTAGGGGCTATTCAATTGCGGCCCGCCTTTGGCGGGTTGCTCTGCCCGATGAGCGGCGCTTGCATTGCTCTTTTTGGGTTCGTAACTTATTCTGAAGACTTTGTAGAAGGAATTCGCCATGCGCCTTGTTTTCGCCTCTGCTGCAATACTCCTGATCAGTTCCCTCAATGCCTACGCCGCTCCGCCGGAGGGTTCAAAGCTGTCCGAGATCATTGCCAAAATCGAGCAAACCGCGGATGTGCAGTATGTCGATGAAGTGGATTGGAACGACCGTGGCTACTACGAAATCGAATATATCATGAAGAACGGCGCCAAGGCCGAGATCAAAATTGATCCCAAGACCGGCGACACTGTCAGATAATTCGCTGTTTAACGGACGCTTGCCTCAATCGTCCTTCTTATGTGTATGCATAGGCATAGGCGTGAGAGAGTGCGTGAACGGGGAAACAGGTGATTAGATCTCCATCAGATCCTCGCCTACAATGATATTGCCGCCATAGTGCTTCCTTACATCGCCGATCCAGCTTTCGGGCGTCTCGTCCGGGTCGAAACCTGGCACAAAATGGTTCAGCACAAGCGTCTTGACACCAGCGTCATGGGCGAGCTTTCCGACATCCTCGAGCGGTGTGTGGATTGAGATTACCGCCTTCAGGACGCGATCGATCTCCTCGGGCGAACGCCCTTGCGCGGCGAATTTCTCGCGGAACAACACTTCGGTGCGCTCCGTATTGATCACTTCGTGTACCAACACGTCGGCACCCTGCGCAAGCTTCGCCAGTTCCTTGCTTGCCGCTGTATCACCGCTGAACACGACCACGCGGTCTGCCGTCTCGAAGCGGTAACTGTAGGAGACGTGGTGTGAACCGTCCTTTTGCCCGTGGTTTGGATAGTGGGTGTTCTCGATACAGGTGACGCGGACATTCTTGTCCTCATAGACAAACCCCGGGGCAGCGATGTCATGACCCTGGAAGAGCGTAGCCGGAGGCTTCCTGCCACCGCTGAAGGCAATCCGCACAGCTGCGTTCGGCTCAAAATAGTTAACATAGGCTTCGACCATGGCTTCGGTGCCAGGCGGACCGTAGGCCCGCGAGGGGGTGGTACGCCCGTTCGACCAGCCAAGCCCCATCAGCGTGCCCATGTCGGCGTTGTGGTCGTCATGATGATGTGTGATGAATATGTTGCCAACCCGGTGCGCTGCGATTCCGGCCAGCATCAATTGACGGGCAACGCCATTGCCGGCATCGACCACATAAGGCTCGTCATTGACCAGAAGTACGTTGGCCGGCTGATTGCGCCCGGGTAACGGTGTCGGGCCACCGCCCGTACCGAGCAGGATCAGCCGTGTCCCCTTGCGGGCAACATTCCCTGTTTCAGCCGCCGCTGGCCGGACCTGAAGGGCGAGTGCGCCTGCAGCAAGGAATTTCAATCCGGTTCGGCGTGTAACGCGCATATTGGCTTTTTCTCCAGTTGCCCTCAGGACTGTGGTTTGAGCCAAGCTAGTTCGGGAACGCTTTACGTGGCAGGCCATGTTTTATTGGTAAAACACATGGCCTTTCTCTCACTGCCACATAACCGGATGTCGCTCATGATCGCCGTTTTCGCTTATCTCGAAGGTATGGTTCCATCGCCATCAACGCCCTGTCCCTGCCATCCCAACAGCGTCGATATGCGCTTTGCTGTCTGCTGCAATTCAGCGATAACGGTCTTATTCAATGTCTCGATCGCGTCCGGTTCCGCCTGGGTGCTCAAATTGATGGCTGCCACCACCATTCCGGTCATATCGCGCAGTGGCGCCGCGATACTCGCAATACCTGCCTGAAAATCACCAATATGGGTAATGGTCTGACGATTCCGGTCACGCTTCCATTGTGCCAGGATCGAGTCCAGCCGATGTTGGGTCCCGGTCGCCATCACATCGTTGCGATAGAGGCGGATGACATCTTCTTCGGAAAGACTTGCCAGCAGCATTCGGCCCATGGTGGTGCTGCGGGCGGGCAGGCGGCTGCCGACATGAACAATGCTGGCACTTCCCTGAAGGGCCGGAATACGCAGCACGTAGAGAACACTCGTGCCATCCAGAATGCCCATATGCGCAGACCAGCCCGTTTTGTCCCGTAGTTTTTCCATGGCGGGCATCGCCACATCCACCAGTTCGCGTGTGGCCAGATAGCCATAACTCAACCGCAAAACCGCAGGCCCCAAGGCGTAGGTGTGATTACGTTCGTCATGCAAGAGACAGCCATCATGAGCCAGCGTGTAGACGGTGCGAAACGCGGCGGAACGGGTTGTACCCAGTATTTGTGCCAGTTCCGTGAGAGTGAGATTGGGTCGCTCAGGCGTAAAGGCACGCAAAACCTGAAGTCCCCGCACGAGCCCCGGGACAATATAGCGATCTTCATGGGCGTCAGTTAACATTCGATAGATCCTGATCGTTTTGCCTGCAAAACACTATCTTATAAACAAAACCAGATTGCCATAGCCTTTCACCATTAGCAACCAAACAGATCCATGAACCATGCGGGAGAAGATTATGGATAACCAATCTACGGTCAATTCGATTGAGCAGCGCATGAAAGCACATGTCGGCCGTTTCACAGACAAGGCTTTCGATTGGAATGCCTTCCCAAGCAATGCCGGTTTTCCTGAACTTGAACGCGCGCAGATGCGCTACATAGGTTCGGGCGGGTCGCCAAAGGCCGGCGATACCAGTACGCTCAAACCAGACAATTTTACCGTCAGTCTCATCTATAAGGAGCCGGGCAAATATGCTGCCTGCCATTCTCACGAGATCGAAGAGAGCTTCCTGATTATCGATGGCGCATTGATCGTTGGCTGGGAGCGGGATGGCGAAGTTGTTGAGGTCAATCTCGGGCCCAAGGATATGATCCTCAACGCTCGCGAGATCGGCCATGGCTTCCGGGTGGATGGGGTTGAGCCGGTTCTCATGTCCATTTCGGTGGATGTCGGCAAGCCGCTGCCGCCAGTCTATCACTATCATCCCAAGGATCACGCGCCGGAGTTGGCGCGCAGCTTTGGCGCTGAACCGGGTAAGACCATGCGCTTCGACCGCAACGGCGCTCATCCACTCCAGAAGCTGATGGCGCAATATGTCGTGCGTCACGCTGAATTGCCGACCATCTGGGAGGATGCCGGTTTCACACGCAAGGTTTATGTCGGGCCGGGAGGTGTCGAGCATGACACATGCCGCAAAGAGATGTTGGGTGTGCCGTCGCGGGTCGGTGTAAAGCCGTTTACGCGTGATGTAGAAGACGCATTCCTCGTACTCGAGGGGTCGTTGACCGTAGGCTGGGAAGAAAATGGCAAGACCGTTGAAATGGAGCTTGGCCCGCGCGATCTCTTGAAGACTCCGGCCGGTCAGGCGCACTGGTTCCGCAACAATGGCGCCGCTCCGGCCACTGTCTGGCATGTGGTTGGCGATGCCAAACCCGAGACCGTCCGGTTCGAAAAGGCCTGAGCCTTAGGTCTGCAATATGCATGAACTCTACAAGCCCCGCCCTTTGAAACGAGCGGGGCTTGTTTTCTTTGGTGCTGCGCTTTCCGTATCCATTTTCATTCGCACGATTGAAGGTGGTTATCCCGGCAAAAGGGCGCCCTGCGAAGAAAATTAAGAAAGTCATTGACTCCGAGGTCGTTTTATAAAAAGATCAAATATGAAGTAAGTGTTCAATATAGAACAATTGGGAGCGCGCCGTGGATATGTTCAATGATCAGCTTGCGCGACAGGCTGCTACAACCGGGCGTCCCGCCCTTGCCAATCAGTGCCGGGGTAGAGAGCTGACGCCGCATGAGCAGGCGCTCGCTGATGCATTGAGCCTCATTTTTGGTGAAAAGGGTCATGACTTCGATGTGGTGGCGGCGGAACTGACCAGGCGCGGAGTGAGCAAGCCGCACTCCGGCGGTTCGGATTGGACAGAGGCAAGCCTCGAACACGAACTGAAGATCATTAACGCCGAGCTGGACGCCGCATATCTGGAAAACGGCTATGGCGCTTGAATATCGCGGCGTCACCAAGCAATTCCTGACCAATGGCGGCGCGATGCTCACCGCTGTCAACAATGTCTCGTTTCATATCGAAGAAGGAGAATTTGTTTCCGTTGTCGGGCCTTCGGGTTGCGGGAAAAGTACAATTCTGAGCATGACGGCGGGGCTTTACCAGCCCACAAACGGTGAAGTTCTGCTTAATGGCGAGTTGGTAACGGCGCCGAACCCTAAGGTCGGCTTCATGTTGCAGAAGGATTTGCTTCTGCCTTGGCGCACGATCATCAACAATATCGAATTCGGCCTGGAGGCACGGCGCGTTCCCAAGGCAGAACGGCGCGAACGCGCGATGAACGAGCTGAAGCATTGCCATCTGTCTGGCTTCGAAAATCACTATCCCTATCAGCTTTCCGGCGGCATGCGTCAACGGGCGGCCCTGGCTCGAACATTGGCGATTGACCCGGCGATCGTCCTTCTGGATGAGCCTTTTTCGGCGCTTGATGCGCAAACCAAGATGTTGCTGCAAAACAGTTTTGCCAAAACCATCAAGGAAGCCGCCAGAACCACGCTTCTGATCACGCATGATCTTTCCGAAGCCGTACTGATGTCCGACCGCATCCTGGTTCTGAGCGAGCGCCCCGGCACGATCATTGCAGAGATAAAGGTTGATCTTCCGCATCGTGATCGCCCGCTCGAGCGGCGCAAGCTGCAAGAGGTCAATGACTACGCCGCAGAGCTGTTCCAGCTCTTGCGGCTCGAAGAAAAAGCGGCTTGAGCCGACACAAAAAGCCAAGGGGAATAACAATGAAGAGAAGCCTGAAAACATTTGCATTGACAGCTATTCTGTCTGTTTCGGCAAGTTTTGCGCTTGCCGCCGAGAAGGTGACGTATCTTTTTCCGGCGCCGGATTTCCTTCCCGCCTTCGCGCCCTTCCATCTTGCTAAATCGAAAGGCTATTTCGACCAAGCCGGTCTCGATGTGCAGTTTCAAATGGGCAAAGGTGGCGCGGACGTCGCCAAGCAGGTAGCGGTCGGAAATGCGGATTTGGGTGGAGGTATCGGTGATACGTCGATCATCGTGCGGGCGAACGGCCTGGATGTTCGTGGCGTTGCGCTGCTTGGCGGTCGCGGGCTGACGCAGATCGCCTGGCGAAAGGACGCGAACATAAAAGACCTTGCCGACCTTAAAGGCAAAAATATCGGTGTGCTCGATTTCCAGGATACAACCTATTACAATTTGCTCGGGGTGCTGGCGAGCAAAGACCTTGGACGTGGAGACGCCAATATTCAGGCAGTCGGGGCGGGCGGCATCATTCAGCTGATGATCTCCGGCGATCTGAACGCCATGTCGGGTGTTCCGGAGTGGATCGCCACAGTTCGGGAAGCCGGGGTGGAGGTTGATACAATCCCGGTGGATTCTGTTTTCCCTGCCATGGCACAGGCCATCATCGCCTCCGACAAGACAATCAAGGAGCGCCCGGAAGTTGTGAAGGGTTTGGTCCAGGCTGTGCTTCGCGCCATCGACGACATCGAAAAGGATCCGGCGCAGGCGGCAAAGGATTACGTTGCCGCGGTTCCGCGTCATGCGGGCGACGAGGCCAAGATCGAAGGCATCATGCGCTCTTACGTCAGTCTGGTTTACCCCAAGGCCGAAAATCGCCCGCGCGGCGCTTTCGATCCCGATCAGATGAAAAAGGTTCAGGACTTTTATCTCGAAAAAGAAATCGTGCGTAAGGCGGTGCCGATTGAGGACACCTATACGAACGAGTTCGTTGCGGGCGAGTAGGACGATGAGCGAAGCAACCCTGAAAGCAACGAATGGAAAAGGCGCGGCGTCCAGCTCTGCCGTTGCCGGTCTGTTTGGCAACACGCATATCATGACATTTGCGGTACTGGTCGTCCTGGTTCTGCTTTGGGAATATGTGCCGCCTGCTCTGGGTGTGCCGAGCTATATCATTCCAACATTCTCCGAGTCCCTGATCGAGGCCGCTCGCATGTGGAGGCAGGAAGACCTCCTGTTGAACTTCGTTTCGACCTCCATTTATACGGTACTCGGTTTTGTCATCGGCAGCGCCCTGGGTGCGATGATTGGCTATCTGCTGGGTATGTCCAGATATTGGGAAAAAGTGCTCTCGCCTTATATCCTGGCCCTGCAGATAGCACCGAAAGTCGCCTTCGCACCTCTGTTCATCATGTGGTTTGGCTACAACGCCATGCCGAAGCTGCTGGTAACCGTATTGGTGGTGTTCTTTCCGGTACTGGTCAATGTGCTGCAATCCATGAAAACGGTTGATCGCGATCTGATTAATCTGGCCCGCGCCTATAGCCTGACACGCTGGGAAATTTTCCGAAAAATTGAGATGCCATCAACACTGCCAAACCTCATGGCTGGCCTGCGCATTGCATCGACGCTGGCGGTTATCGGCGTGACGGTTGGAGAGCTGGTGGGTGGCAATACAGGACTAGGCTTTCTGATTTCGTATGGCGGCGGGCAAGCCAATGCCGCCATGGTGTTCGTTTCGATCATCCTGCTCACGCTAATCGGGATCGTGATCTATTCCGCGCTTATTTGGGCGGAAGACCGAGTGCTGCATTATTTGCCGAAAAAAGAATTGTGATCGTGCCTTCTGGTGTGACGATCCAACCTTTGGAGGGGATTAAATGACAATGATAGACAAGAAAACACTGATTGAGGACCGGGTGAACAATGGCCTGCTCGGCCAATGGTATCCCGTTGCCAAATCTGTGGAGGTCAAGGCCAGCAAGCCCTACGGGACCAGGCTTCTCGGTCAAAAGATCGTGCTGTGGCGGTCGCCGGACGGCAGTATCAAATGTCTTGAGGATTTTTGCCCCCACCGCGGCGCGCCGCTTTCGTATGGCGAAATTCATGACGGCAATATCGGTTGCCGCTATCATGGCGTCATCGTCGACGGCGACGGCGTGGTCAAACGCGTGCCTGCCATGCCCGAATGTGCCTTGGAGGGGCGCAAGGCAGTACAGTCCTTCCAGGCAACTGAAGCCTGCGATGCGGTTTTCGTCTATGTTCCGAGCGTCGAACAGCCGGAAGCTCCTGAACTGGTGCTTCCGCAGGAATTCACCGGCGCGGAATGGACCGGTTTTCTTTGTACGTCGGTCTGGAACACCAATTATCGCTATGCCATCGACAATCTCGCCGATCCGATGCACGGCTGTTATCTCCATGCGGAGAGCTTCACGCTTGCTTATGGCGCCAAGCAGGATCTGATGAAGCTCGACAAAACCGATGACGGATTTCGCATCGCGCGCGTTGGCCAGGTGGGTGAGAATTTTGACTGGACGGAGTTCAGCGTTCATCCGGGCACTATGTTCTGCTTCCTGGATATCCCCTATCCGGTTGCTGCGGGACCGGGCGGCAATATGCGCATTGTCGGCTTTGTCCTGCCCATGGATGAGCGTAGCTGCAAGGTATTCTTCTGGCGCATGCGCGCGGTCAGCGGCATTGAACGGGAGAGCTGGCGCTTTCTTTATCGCGCCAGGCTGGAAGCGCACCATTGGGCCGTCCTGGAGCAGGATCGGGTTATGCTGGAGGGCATGCCGGATGATGCGCGTCGCCGCGAGATGCTTTACCAGCACGATCTTGGCGTGTCGCGCATCCGGCAAATTTTGACGCGTGCAGCGAAGTCCCAGATTGAAGCCGAACTGGCGGCCCAGAATGTGGCAGCGGAATGATGCTGGCCGATCGCACAATTCTCGTGACGGGTGGTGGTCGTGGACTGGGCCGTGAACTGGCGCTTGGCTGCGCGGGCCGTGGCGCAGCCGTAATCGTGGCGGACATCGATCTCGACGGTGCCCGCGAAACGGCTGCGATGATCGAGAGCAGGGACGGAATGGCTTTCGCTTACCATGTCGATCTTGGCGATCCGGTCTCTATCTCAAGTCTGGCGTCGAAAATTGCCGCCGATCACGGCAAGCTCCATGGGCTTGTGAATAACGGAGCAATTGCCACCGGGATCGGCGGTATCCCCTTCGAGGATATAGAAATCGAAAGCTGGGATCTGGTGCAGCGGGTGAACGTGCGGGGTACGTGGCTGATGGCGCGGGCTTTTGCATCGATGCTGCGTGCAAGCGGGTCCGGACGTGTGGTCAATGTAGCATCCGACACCGCCCTGTGGGGCGCGCCGCGTCTCATGTCCTATGTGGCCAGCAAAGGTGCTGTCATTTCCATGACACGGTCGCTGGCGCGCGAGCTGGGTCCGGATCGCGTTGGCGTGACCGCCGTGGCGCCGGGCATCCTGACGACCGCTTCAACCGAATATGTGCCGGCCGCCCGTCACCAGCTTTACGGCGATGGGCGCGCTGTCCCCGGACCGCAATCGCCGCAGGAGATAACGGGCGTCGTGGCGTTTCTGGTGAGCGAAGATGCGCTGACGCTGACCGGACAGATCATGCCGGTGAATAACGGCTTTGTGTTTAACTGAGGACCGACATGACGTTTCAGGCTGCCTCCTCGTCCGGCGTGAATTTTCTCGAGCGCAAGGGTTCCGGACCAATTTTGATATGCCTGCATGGCATTGGCAGCAATGCGACATCTTTTGATGCGCTTTTGCCAAAACTGCCGGATAACTGGCATGTGCTGGCATGGAATGCTCCAGGCTATGGCGGTTCGTCACCGCTTGCCGTGGACTGGCCGGTTGCAGGCAATTATGCCGAGGCTCTGAAGCACTTTGTCGATGGACTTGGCCTCAGGCGCTTCCACCTGTTCGGGCATTCGCTTGGCACATTGATGGCTGCTGCATTCGCTGTGTCGTATCCGGCATATGTGGACCGGCTTCTGCTTGGTTCCTGCGCGCTCGGCCATGGCGCGAAGCCGGGCGGGCCGCTGTCCCCGCAGACGCAAGCACGGCTCGACGATCTCAGCGCTCAGGGGGCGGAGGTTTTCGCGGCAGGTCGGGCGGCAAACCTGATCTATCGGCCCGATGAGAACCCCTGTCTCGTTGAACGCGTTTTCACCACAATGAGCAAGATTGCCAATCCCGGTTACACGCAGGCGGTGCGCATGCTGGCTACGGGTCGTCTGATCGAAGATTGCGCACGTCTGGACGTGCCGACATCCGTAATTGTCGGCGCGGAAGACAAGATTACCCCAACCGACAATAACGAACGCGCCCATGCTGCCATTCCGGAACCGAAGCGGCGCGGCTTTGCATCGGTTTCCGCCACGGGCCACGCTCTTTACCAGCAGGCGCCGCAGGCGGTTGCCGATTTCATCATTCATGAGTTGGAGATTGGTCATGCATGATGAGGCCCAGGGAAGCAGCCCGCTTTATGTGGTTCCCCCGGTTCAGAGAGCGTTCTTGCTGCTGCGTTACATCGCGGCGGGCAACCGCTGCCAGAAAATTCCGCAGGCTGTGGCGGACACCGGCCTGAACCGTACCACGTTGATCCGCCTGCTGCACACGCTGGTGGATGAGCGTGCGCTGGAGAAGCGCGCCGACGGCTACCATCTCGGCATTGGCCTGATCGGGCTGGCGGGAGATGCGCTTTTCGCGCGTGATATCGTTGAACATGCGCGTCCGGTTCTGGAAAAATTGGCGCATGACACGCAATTGTCCAGCCATCTCGGCGTGCTCGACGGGCAGGAGATCGTCTATCTCCTGAAGGCGACGCCAAATGTACATCTGGTTTCCAATGTGCGCGTCGGCAAGCGGCTTCCGTCTTATGCCACGACCATCGGTCGTATCCTGCTCAGTTGCCTTTCGGCGGAGGAGATCCGGGCATTGTTGTCCGGGACAGCGTTCGAAAAATATACCGACAAGACACCGCCTGATATCGAGCATCTCGTCAGGCAGGTCCATGATGATGGCGTTCTCGGGTTGGCCTGGAGCTATTCGAATTTCGAAATGGGGCTTGGTTCATGTGCCGCAGCCGTCTTCGACCGGGACGGCAAACCGGTTGCCGGGATCAATGTCACCGGTCACGAAAGTCATTTTGAGGCAAATTCACCGACGCGGGCCCGCATTGGGGAACTGGTCGCCGAAAGTGCGAAAACGCTTACGGCCATGCTGGGTGGCGGGGGTATGGCGACCCAAAAGGCAAGGAAGGGAAATGCGCATGGCTGAGAAACAGAAAGACAAGGTGCGGGTTGGCGCGCTGCGCGGCATCATGATGCGTGCACCGGGTATCACGGCAACGGTTGGCTTTTACGAGAACAACTGGGGCCTGACGATCTCGCATCAAGAAGATGGCATTGCGCTGCTGCGGGGAACCGGCGACGAGCCGTTTCTCTACGGTTTGAAAGATGATGCCGTCCATGGCGTTGAGTATGTGCATTTTTCCATGCCCGACCGCGTCACGATGGATGCGCTGCATCAGCAAATTCTGGACCACGGTTATCTCCCGTTGGGCAAGCCTGCGCCGTTTGACGATTTTGCTGGAGGCTCTGGCTTCGAGGTACTTGATCCGGACAATCGCCGTCTGCGCTTTCGCTGCGAAGCGAACACAGTCGAACAGACCGTCGGACATGCACTGCCGGCCAAGGTTTCGCATGTGGTCCTGAACACACCCGCCCTGGAAGCAACGCAGGAATGGTACACCGATGTGCTTGGTTTTCGCGTCAGCGATTATTCTGCCGATCAGATGGTATTCTTGCGCTGCAATACAGACCATCACTCGATCGCCCTGGTGCGGGCCCACTATCCAAGCGTCAACCATGTGGCGTTCGAAATGCCCACCATCAACGATTTCATGCGGGGCATTGGCCGCATGAAACAAAAGGGTCATGTGCCGACATGGGGACCGGGGCGGCATGGCCCGGGCGATAACCCGTTTGCCTATTTCGTATCGCCGTCGGGCTTTGTCATTGAATTTACCTCCGAGTTGCAGCAGATTGACGAGGTAGAGCATGTGGCGCAGGTCTGGCCCCGTGACGACCCGGAAAAAATGGATCGCTGGATGACGGCTGGTCCGCCCACCGCCGCGCAGCGCGCTGTCATGCAAGGCCGCCCCGATCCGGGCTTTCCCGAACTGAGACACAATCATGAATAGACATTATGAAAGCCGCGTCGCGGTCGTCACAGGTGGCTCGTCCGGCATTGGACTCGCGACGGCGAAACGGTTGCTGGAGGAAGGCGCGCGGGTTGCGATCTGTGCCCGCACGCCAGACAAGCTGGAGCTCGTCGCCGCCGAACTCGCGGACAAATATGGTCGGGACATGGTCTTTTCCCGCGCGCTTTCCGTGCTGGATGACGAAGATGTCCAGCAGTTCGCTACTGAGGTGCGCCAGCGCTTCGGGCGCTGCGACTTGCTCGTGAACAACGCGGGGCAGGGCCGTGTTTCGACATTTTCCGATACGAGCGATGCGGACTGGCGCGCTGAATATGAACTGAAAATCTTCAGCCAGATCTATCCTGTCCGGGCGTTCCAGGCGCTGCTCAAGGAATCCAAAGGAGCGATCGTTGCGGTCAATTCCTTGCTTGCCTATCAACCCGAACCGCACATGGTGTGCACCTCGTCTGCACGCGCAGGCGTTCAGAATCTGCTTAAATCCCTGAGCGTGGAACTGGCGCCGGACATTCGCGTCAATTCAATCCTGATAGGGTTGGTGGATTCCGGCCAGTGGCAGCGCCGTTTTCAAATGCGTGAAGACCAGTCGCAGACGCGTGAGGAATGGTACGCCGCGCTGGCTGCCCGCAAAGGAATTCCGTTGCAACGACTTGGTGTGCCGAAAGAAGCGGCAGAAGCCATAGTTTTCCTCGGTGGGCCGACCGCCAGCTATATCACTGGCGCGCAGCTGGAAGTATCCGGCGGCCTCTCCCGACATATTTAGAAAGGGTTCGATATGAAAATCGACACGCTTCACCACGCACAAACCGTTGGTGATTTCATCGCCGAGTATCTGGCGGATATTGGCGTCGAAGTTATGTTCGGGGTGATTTCCATCCATAACATGCCGATACTGGACGCGGTTGCACGGCAAAACCGCATTCGTTTTGTTCCAGCGCGCGGCGAAGCAGGCGCGATGAATATGGCCGATGCCTATGCGCGCGTCAGTGGAAAGCTCGGCGTTGTCATCACATCGACCGGAACAGCCGCGGGCAACGCCGCTGGCGCGCAGGTTGAAGCGCTGACCGCTGGCTCACCGGTTCTGCATATTACAACCCAGGTCGATACCGAATTCGCGGATCGAGACCGTGCGGCCATTCACGATGTGCCGCGCCAGCCCGATATGCTGAAAGGCGTCTCAAAAGCCTATTTCAGAATGTGGGACGCCAATGGCGCCATCGGGGTATTGACGGCTGCGGTGACTGCCGCAATCAGCGCGCCAACGGGTCCTGTAAGCCTTGAAATTCCGGTGGATATTCAGCGCAATCCCGCCAGAGCCTGGCGTCGCGCGCATGCGCCGCGTCCCGTTCGGGTTCAGCCACATCCGGATGTGGTTTCCGATATCGCGGAACTGGTGTTGAAAGCCAAACGGCCGATGCTTTGGCTCGGCGGTGGTGCGCGTGGGGCGATATCCGAAGCGACAGAACTGGCGCGCCGTGGTTTCGGTGTCGTCACCAGCACCAATGGCCGGGGGGTGGTATCGGAAGAAAACCCCACCAATCTCGGCGCGTTTAACATGACGCCGGAATCCCAAAAAATATATGATAGCTGCGATCTGATGATCGTCGTTGGATCGCGTTTGCGCGGCAATGAGACACGCAACAACAAGATGCGGTTGCCAAGTCCCCTTGTTCAGATCGACGCCGATGCCGCTCAAGGCGGTCGCAATTATCCGGTCGACGTATTCGCCCATGGCGATGCTGCGCTGACGTTGCAGGTGCTGCTTGCCCTGCTGCCGGAAAAACTCGACACGGATTCCAATCTGGCCTTCGACATCGCAACGGCGCGTGCCAAAGGCGAAGGATGCTTGCGGGATATTCTTGGCCTCTACCAGGTCATCGCGGAAGAGCTGCAAAGCCGCGTTCTGGCGGGATCACACCCATGGGTGCGCGATGTTACGATCTCCAACTCAACGTTCGGCAATCGCTACGTCAAGATCGCAGCGCCGCATCTCGGTGTCCATGCACTGGGTGGTGGCATCGGGCAAGGTGTAGCCATGGGAATTGGAGCTGCCATTGCCTCGAAAGAAGCAAAGGCGATCACGCTCCTCGGCGACGGCGGTACCATGCTCGGTCTTGCAGAGTTGATCACCGCGGTCGATGAGAAGGCCAATCTGGTTTATGTCCTGATGAATGACCAGGCTTACGGCGTGATCCAGAATATTCAGGACGCGCAATATGATTCCCGCAGGCACTATTCGAAGGTCGCCGTGCCGGAGTTTGCCGCTCTTTGTGCCTCGATTGAAATGCCGCATATCAAGGTAAGCGATGTCGATCGGTTTGGGCAAGCTCTCGATCAGGCACTGTCCATGAATGGACCCGTTGTCCTTGAAGTGGACATGACCGCCATCGGTCCGTTCGCTCAGGCTTTCTCCGGCCCGCCCGCTGGTGCTGCGGGCAACGGAGAGAAATAATGCGTGTCGGATTGATCGGATATGGCAATATCGCGCGAACCTTGATGGGGCTGCTGCGCAAGGATCTTCCTGCGCCATTCGCGTCGCTGACGGTGTTGACATTGCCGGAACTCGCGGAGCCGACACGGGCATACCTGAATACCGAGAGTGATGGCGTGGCCGTCGAGACCAAGGTCTGCGAGGCATTCGATGATTTTGTCGCCAGCCCGCTAGATCTTGTTGTTGAGTGCGCCGGTCATGGGGCGGTGCTGGAATTCGTGCCCCCGTTACTCGAACGTGGCATCGATACGATCATTGTTTCGATCGGCGTGCTTGCGGATCAGGATCTCGAAACACGGCTTCGTGCAGCGGCAGACATCGGTGGCGGGCAGATCATTCTGCCAGCCGGCGCTATCGGCGGAATCGATATCCTGGCTGCGTTGCGCAGCGCGGGGTTGAGTTCGGTCACCTATAGCGGGCGCAAGCCGCCTGCCGCATGGGCAGGAACTCCTGCTGAAAATATTCTGGATCTCAAAAGCGTCAGTGAGCCGGTTACCTTTTTCAAAGGCAACGCGCGGGAGGCCGCCCGGCAATATCCCAAGAATGCCAACGTTGCGGCGACATTGGCGCTTGCAGGGCTGGGCTTTGAACAGACCCAGGTGGAATTGATCGCCGATCCAGACGCTGCGGGCAACCTGCACGAATACAGCGTGGAATCGCCAGTCGCGCGGTATCGCATGCAGATCGAGAACATGCCTTCGGCATCCAATGCCAAAACATCGGTAACAACCGTCTACAGCGTTTTACGCGCGGTGATGAACCGGCAAAAGAGAGTTGTGATATGAACTATATCGATATCGCGAAGGACATCGATTTTTCCGATACGCGGCTGTTTATAGGCGGTAAATGGGAAGAGGGTAACGGCGCAGAAATTCACTCGATTTTCCCGGTTGACGGCAGCGTCAATTGCGTCCTGAAGGGCGCTTCGCCGGATGATGGAGAGCGAGCGATTGCGCGCGCCAAGGCAGCGCAGGCCGATCCGGCCTGGCGCAGTCTGAAAGCGCATCAACGCGCCCGCTATCTTTATGCCATTGCCGATGGCATCGAGGCCAATGCGGACCGGATTTCCCGCATTCAAACGCTCGACACCGGCAAGACACTGATTGAGACGCGCGCACTGGCGCTGTCCGCCGCCGGAACCTTTCGCTATTTCGGTGCCGTTCTGGAGACCACCGACGAGACACTGACCGCACCGCGAGGTGATTATCTCACTTATTCGGTGCATGAGCCGCTGGGACTGATCGCCGCCATCACACCGTGGAATTCACCGATAGCGTCTGATGCGCAAAAGGTGGCGCCAGCACTGGCGGCGGGCAATGCCGTGCTGCTGAAACCAGCATCCTGGTCGCCGCTGGTCAGCCTGGAATTGGCGCGGATCATTGAAGCCTCAGGCTTGCCCGAGGGATTGTTTTCGGTTCTGCCAGGCGCCGGGCGCGACATCGGCAATCTTCTGGTGGAACACCCCGACATCGCCAAGGTCAGCTTTACCGGCGGAACCTCGACTGGCCGTGCGCTCGCCGTCAAGGCCGCGCAGAAGCTGATGCCGGTCTCGCTGGAACTTGGCGGCAAATCACCCACTATCGTTTTCGACGATGCGGATGTTGATCTGGCAATTGCAGGATTGCTGTTCGGCATTTTCTCATCGAGCGGTCAAAGTTGCATCGCCGGTTCGCGACTGTTCGTGCAGAGCTCGATTTATGAGAGTTTCGTCGAAAAGCTGGTTGCTGCGACAAGGAAGCTGGTTGTTGGCCATCCGTTCGATCCGGCCACACAGGTTTCCTCGCTGGTTCATCCGGATCACCGCAAGAGCGTGGCTGATTATGTGGAGATGGCGTGTGCCGATGGCGGAACCGTCCTTTGTGGCGGGGCGGCGCCCGAAGGCGGAATCTTCGACAAAGGTGCATTCTATCTTCCTACGATAATCGCTGGCGTCACCAACGATGCCCGTATCTGCCGTCAAGAGGTCTTCGGGCCCGTCCTCGTGGTCATGCCATTTGAAGGCGAGGCCGATGTCATCGCGATGGGCAATGACAACGAATATGGACTGGCCTGCGGATTATGGTCACGTGACTTTGCCAAATGCTGGCGCGTGGCGCGGGCGATCAATTCGGGAACGGTCTGGATCAACACCTACAAGCAGTTTTCCATTTCGACGCCGTTCGGCGGTGAGAAAAACAGCGGTGTGGGACGTGAAAAAGGCCGTGCCGGTCTGTTGGCCTATATGGCGCAAAAGTCGATCTATCAGGATCTGACCGGCCAGCCACATCCGTGGGCGGGATAAAAAAGGAGCAAGGGTAAGATGGTACTCAGCATTGCTATCGTGGGTGCGGGCCCGTCAGGTTGCTACCTGGCGCAGACCCTCGGCAAGACGATTGCCGAATGCCAGATCGATGTGATCGACCAGCTTGTCGCGCCTTATGGGCTTGTGCGCTATGGCGTTGCTCCCGATCATCAGGGTACCAAGGGTGTCATTCGTCAGTTCGCGCGCCTGTTTGAACGCGAGAATGTTGGCTTTTTCGGTAATTTGAGATTGGGTGAGGATTTTGCCCTCGATGAATTGCGGGCGCTTTACGATGTCGTGATTCTGGCCACCGGCCTGTCGCAGGACAGGTCGTTGGGCCTGGAGGGCGAAGAGCTGAACGGCGTGATGCGCGCGGGCGATCTGACCCGCTGGTGGAACGATCATCCTTTCAGCAAAGATCCGCCAGCTTTGTGCGGGCCGGATGCCGTGGTCATGGGCAATGGCAATGTCGCCATTGATGTCGTGCGATTGCTGGCGAAATCGCACGAGGAGTTCGACGGATCGGATCTCGGCCCCCATCACCATGACGGGTTGATCGGTTGCGGCATTCGCACCATCCACATTGTCGGACGTTCAGACGCCGGTTGTGCCAAGTTTGATCCCGTCATGATCAAGGAACTTGGGCGTTTGGCGCATGTCCGCATCCTGATGTCCGAACCCTTGCCGGCCAATGAGAGCCCGGATGCCCACAAAGGTCTGGAAGCGCTTGGCGCGATTGACGGGATCGGCGATGAACAGTCGAGGAAGACGATAAGGTTTCATTTTGGATGGACACCCACGGGATTGACGGGGCAACAAGGCAGTCTGACGCATGCCAGTTTCAGGCGCTCTTCCGGCGAAGGCGATCTCCATCTGGCCTGCAACCATTTTATCACTGCTATCGGTTTTGAAGACGACGGCGCTCTGGGGCGATCCAACCTGCTCGAAAATGCCGAAGATATCGAAACCGGAAAAATTGAAGGGAATCTTTACGCTTGCGGCTGGTTTCGCCGTGGCCCCACCGGCACGATACCGGAAAATCGCGCTGACGCCATTGCAGTCGCCAGGCGCATCGAATTCGATCTCGCGGCCGGTAAACTCAGGCCGGGCAAGCCGGGTCGTGCGGAACTCGCTTCGAGATATCCGCAGGCCACTGATTATTCCGGTTGGACCCGCATCGATGCGGCAGAAATTGCCGGTGCATCAGCCTCTCGCTGTCGCCAAAAGATCGTCGATCATCAGCAAATGCTTTCAATTGCCAAAGACAATTCAGCAACGCAGCAGCATGCAAAGGATAGGCCATGAACATCACCATTCTTTATGGGACGGAGACAGGTAACGCCGAAATGCTGGCGGAAGACATTGGCGCGGATCTGGAGAATGAGCACGATGTGTCAATCCGGAATCTGGATGGTTTCAAACCTGTGGAATTCGATACTGATCGGTTCTATCTGATCATATGCTCTACCTACGGGGATGGCGAACTGCCTGCCTCGGCGCAGCCTTTTGCCGAGGCCATGGCGCAGAGCAGACCAGACTTGTCTGCCATCCGCTTCAGCGTGTTTGGATTGGGCGACCGCGAATATACAGACACCTTCAACTTTGGCAGCAAGCGCTTGTCGGAGATCATGCTGGGCGCAGGCGCAAGGCAGGTTGGCGAACGTATCGTGCATGACGCTTCCGGTGCGGACATGTCCGACGATATCGCTCTGCCATGGGCGCGGCACGTCGTGGCGCTGAACGAGCACAGCCGGGAGACCGCATTATGACAAATGCGGCCTCTATCAAGGAGCGGCTGACACGGCCCTGGCATCACGGTGAGTATGAAGACCTTTCCGGCATTGTCTGCGATGAGCCGCTTGATCTGTCCGGACTTGCCCTGTGCGGCGTCGATTTCTCCGGCGCGCATTTCAAGGGGCCGGTCAATTTGACGGGAACGCATCTGCGCGGCGTTTCGTGGTTTAACGGCGCGGTGTTTGAAGCCACGCTCGGGCTGGATGGCAGTCAGTTTGATAATGACGCTCGCTTCGAGAATGTCCATTTCAAGGCTGATGTCATGGCGCGAGATGCCGAGTTTCGCGGCGTCGCCCGTTTTGACAATGCGCGTTTCGATGGCGTTTGTGATTTCAGCCGTCTGGTCAGTTACGGAAATTTTGCACTGGAGAATGCCTATTTCTCGCAAGATGCCCGGTTTTCCGGGGCCGAGTTCATGGGTGGCCTCTGGTGCGATCATTGCAACTTGACGGATCAGGCTGATTTCTCGTCCGCACAGGTGCATGGCCGCTTATGGCTCCGCGACGCCCGGCATCGGGATCGCGGGCTTGAAGCAGAGGCGTTCGATCTGGCATTTGGGTATGTCTACGCGTGAAGCATAAAATGATGAGTGGGAGAATTTGAAATGGCAAAGCTGCGTGTCGGTATTTGTGGCGGCGGTGTGGGTGGTTTGTGCGCGGCGCTTGGCCTGCAACAGCTCGGACATGAGGTCAGCGTTTTTGAGCGGACCTCGCGATACGGCCGCGTCGGGGCAGACGTCAATTTGACGCCTAACGCGGTTCATGCGCTGGATAGCCTGGGTGTCGGAGAAATTTTGCGCGAAACTGCGGCTCGGCCAACGCATCGGATAAGCCGTACCTGGGATACCGGCGAGGAGACCTCGCGTCTTCCGATGAGTACCGCTGCCGAAGAACGTTACGGTGCACCTCAGTTGACGATTCATCGCTCCGATCTTCTTGCCGCGCTTGAAGCTGGATTACAGCCCGGAACCGTCAAATTCGGGCGTAAGATTGCCGGGGTCGAACAGAACGCTGACGAGGCGAGCCTGATTTTTGACGATGGTGCGCGTGAAGCGTTCGACGTGGTGATTGGTGCTGACGGCATCCATTCGATCATTCGCACGGCTTTGTTTGGTCCTGATGACCCAAGGTTTACGGGCCTTGTTTCCTATCGGGGCGTCTTTCCACGGGAAAGGGCCGGAAGTTTGCCCAATCTCGATTCATTCACCAAATGGTGGGGTTCGTCATCCGACTATCAGATCGTGACCTTTCCATTGACCCGCGGCGAGGAAATATTCGTCTTCGCCACCATACCGCAGAGCGACTGGACCGAAGAAGGCTGGACGCTACCCGGTGATGTCAACGAGTTGCGCGAGGCCTACAAAGACTTTCATTCCGAGGCGCGCGCACTGCTGGAAGCTTGCGGCGAGGTCACACGCTCGGCTTTGCATGTGCGCGACCCCATGGAGCATTGGTCAAAAGGCCGTATCACGATCTTGGGCGATGCTGCCCATCCGATGGTTCCCTTCATGGCGCAAGGAGCCTGTATGGCCATCGAAGACGGCGTGGTTCTGGCCCGCGCGCTCGATGGTCAAAGCCCCGCAACCTTGTCTGCCGCTTTATTGGCTTTCGAGAATGCGCGCAAGGAACGCACCGCTCATGTACAGCGGAGTTCCCTGGCCAATGAATGGCTGAAGGAAAAAGGCAATGCCGACTGGGTTTACGGCTATCGCGCGACAGAAGTAGCTATCTGAAAACCGGGTGCGCCGTCTTTTTCAGGCGCACTTCATCGCGTATAGCCAAGGGCTGCCGAGATTTCCTCTGCGGCTGTCCGCAGCGCCTGTTCGATCTTGTGCAGCTCGGTCCTGCCAGTTTTGAAATAGGCATCCGGCCCCGTGACATTGATTGCCGCAATCACCTGACTTGTATGATCGTATATCGCGCAGGCACAGGATCCGATGCCGGGTTCGAAGCTGTTGACGTTCCAGACGATCCCTTTTTCCCGTTCGGCAGAGAGTTGCTCTATCAGGGCGTCGAACGTGGTCGGCGTTTGTTCGGAGAATGCTTTCATTCCGGTATCGCGATAGAGCCTGCGCAACTCCTCGGTTGGCAAATGAGCCAACAATATGCGTCCCATGGTCGTGGCATGGGCCGGCAGTCTGGTTCCTTCCCGCACGTTGCTGACGAGATGCGTATTGGGACTCTGGCGCGCCATATAGACGACATCACGGCCATCGAGGATGCCCAGATGAGCTGAAAGATTCAATTGCTGCGCGAGCCGGGCCAATACCGGTTTGGCGATGCGTACAGCATCCCGATCGTTGATTGCGCCCGCAGCGAGCGCGATCAATCCCGAACCGAGTTGATATCCCGCTCCGGGCGCGATCTCCTCGATCCACCGTTCCTGTTGCAATGTGCGAACGAGACGGATCAGCGTTGTTCGATTGATGGAGAGCGCCTTGGCCGAGGTGCTGAGATTTCTGCAATGATTGCCGGCCGCGATATAGCGCAGCACTGCAATGGCCCGCAAAACCGGCGGAACGATGTATTGTTCATGCGACGCTGTTGTAGCGTCATTTGCTTCCGATGAAAAATGGACCATGATTTCTTGAATGTTCTGATGTTCATATTTGAGCAGCTCTAAACTTACAGCATCAGTAGAAAAAACAAAGCCGGTTTATCGCGACAGATCGTCGATGCCGGTTTTCGTGTTTGTAAGCCGGAAGTCACTTTGCTGGCTTCCCTGCGGCTGTGACGCAAATTCATCATATTTTCAGCGGCAAATTGCTTTACCTGCTCGCCGCTACTGTTATAATATGAATAGATTGTTATATATTGAACACTAAAAAAGGGAACAGGTTCGGATGGTTCAATGGACGAGACGTCATTTCTTGCAGGGAACGGGAGCGGGCATCGCCCTTCTCGCGGCGGGGCGCACTGCTTTTTCGGCTGATAATTCATTCCGCTTCATCACCCCGTTCACATTGTCGTTGGCATTCAGTCCAGTCCTCTATGCCAGCGCGGCGGGCTATTATGCTGATGAGGGACTTTCGGTTGATATCGAAGCCGGCAAGGGGGCATCGCTTGTCTCCCAGATGGTCATTGCCAAACGGATGGAATCCGGCCGTACTGGTGGTACGAACTACATCGTGTCGCGGATAAACGATGGTGCGCCGCTGATTTCGATCGCTACCATTGCGCAATTGTCGCCATTTTTCGTCTTGTCTTCGGCAAAGGATCCCGTCAGCTCCATGGCTGACTTGAAAGGCCGGACCGTCGGAATGGCCACACTGGGCGGTTCGATGGAAGGCACGATCGACCTGATGCTGAAAAAATCGGGCATTTCGCCGGATACAGTCAATAAGGTGAAGGTCGCGGATTCCGCCGCTTCTTTCGCACTGGTGGAAGCAGGCCGGGCGGGAGCTTTCGTCGGTAATATATCGTCCATGATCACCGCTACCAACGCCATGAAAGATGTGTCGTCGATGCCTATCGATGACGGGATACCCGGGCAGGTCTATGTCGCGCGACCGGATGAAATCGACGCGAATCCAGAGCGGTTCGTCAAGTTCTTGCGCGCGACCCATCGTGCCGTGCTTGAAATCGTCGAGGCGGAAGACCTGGACCCAATCTTGACGAAGCTTGCTGGAAAATACGAAATCAACGGCATTTCAGACCGCGAGATCGCGCGTCAGGATTTGAAGGCCAATGCTCAGAACTGGGCGGCCAAAGGCAAGGAAAACCTGTTGCGTAATATGCCGGAGGTCTGGGACAGCGCAGTCAAGCTTCTAGCCGGTGCCGATCTGGTCAAGGAAGCCGTCGATGCCGGGACGCTTTATAGAAACGATTTGCTGGATCAGGCTCTGACGAAATGAATGTTGTAGCTGAAACGACCACGCAGGTTGAGATCAGCCTGCGTGACGTCGGTAAGATTTATGGTCACGGTGATAACGCGGTTCACGCCATACGTAATGCCAATATCGAGATGCCAAGAGGCGAGTTCGTCTCGCTTCTTGGACCTTCCGGTTGCGGAAAAACAACGCTTTTGCGCATTCTCGCTGGCCTTGAAACTCCGACGGACGGTGAGATCCTGATCCGCGGCAAGCCGGTTTGGACCGGCGGCAAGCGAAATGGTGATGCGACGCGGCCCGTTTCCATGATGTTTCAGGAAGCGCGCCTGTTTCCGTGGTTTTCCGTGATTGAGAACGTGGCGCTGCCTTTGCGAATTCGAGGCGTTCCCCTTGATGAGCGGTTGGAAAAGGCGCGCAAATTGTGCCAGACCGTCGGATTGTCCGGCTTTGAAAATGCACGACCCGGCGCGCTGTCGGGCGGCATGCGTCAACGCGCATCACTGGCGCGGTCATTGATTACCGACCCGCAAGTTCTCCTGCTCGACGAGCCATTTGGCGCATTGGATGCTTTGACACGGGACACGCTGAACCTCGAATTGATGGCCGTTTGCGCCCAAAGCAAGGTGACGGCTATTCTCGTTACACACTCGATCAACGAGGCGGCCTTCCTGAGCGACCGCGTCGTCATGCTGGCACCGCGTCCTGCCCGAATTGTGAGCATAGAGACCATGCCTTTTTCACGGCCTCGCTCGCTCGACGTGCAGCGCAGCCCGGAATTCCAGAACATTTCAGCGCATCTGCGCGCTATCCTGACAGGGCAGACACATGCGGAATGATGCAACCCTCAAAATCGTTCTTCCCATCATTACGACCGTCATTTTTCTTGGAGGGTGGTCGCTTTATGTTCGCTTGAGCGGCATTTCCGATTTCATTTTACCTGGACCGGAAAAGATTGTTGCCGCGTTCTTCGGCATGATTGGCGATCCAAAGGTTTGGCACCATGCCTGGGTGACAATCATCGAGGCCGTCACCGGATTTTTCATAGCGGTGCTGATCGGGGTAACTCTTGGCTTCCTCCTCGCGCGGGTCCACTTGTTGGAATGGGCTTTCAAGCCCTTTATCGTTGCGCTGCAACTGATACCCAAGATTGCCTTGGCGCCGCTCTTCATTCTGTGGTTCGGCTTCGGGCTTGAATCAAAGATTTTCATGTCGGCTGCGCTGTCGTTTTTCCCGATCTTTTCCAATTCTCTGGTCGCATTTCGTTCGGTCGAGCGGGGCGATAATGACGTGATGACGATGCTGCAAGCCAATTCGAGACAGCGATTTATCATGTTGGATTTGCCAACAGCCATGCCGGTTATTCTGGCGGGCATGGAAGTGGCTGTCGTTATGTCGATGATCGGCGCCATCGTGGGCGAGTTCGTGGGTGGCAACGAGGGGCTGGGTTATCTGGCCGTATCCTACTTGCAGGAATTACAGGTTCCCGGGCTGTTCGCAGTGATCGTCTTGCTCACGCTGATCGGCCTGGCGCTGTATACCTTGATTGCAAGACTGCGATATTGGTTCGTGCCTTGGCATGCATCGAGCAGGCCAAGCGTTTAACGGCTGAATGGAAATCCTTTGATGCGCTGACTAAAGCGCGCCGCGTTTAAACGAATTCAACCGGCGCGCTTTAAGTCATTGTTTTCATGTATGCGTTTTCGGATCGAAACGGGTAAATCAGTCCATGGGGCTGATTTACCCGTGCAGGCGGTTCCTGCCTTTTCGAGGCAGCATCAGATGCCGAAATGAGCTGGCGTCTCGCGAATATTCAGATTGGGTAATCTGTTGGATTTTCCTTATCGCATCAATAAACTCGAAAAGAAAAAGCCAAGTACGAAGATTGCCATATCGGGCTTTTGCGTCGTAACGGCGATTTTAGAGTCTGTCAGATCTACTCTGAACCATAGCCGGCATGTCTGAGGTAGTTTGAGCATTCCTGCGGACTGAAGGCCTTGAGGAGTTCGCCGATACGTCTCCATGTTGTTTCGACGGTTCGCTCTT
>JBOHIW010000027.1:0-56132 GCA_050726055.1 Phyllobacterium sp.
AATAATCGACCATTCCCGTTCTGTGAGTTCATAACGATGACGCGACATCAAAGACCTCCAAATCAGAGGCCATTTGAATCACTAATCCATTCAGATAAATAGCCTATTTATGAGTGCGCGGCCTAGTAGACCTGTCGATACCGGCCGCATTGCTCATCGTCGGAAAGCTTGCCCATCATGTCCGCTTCGAACCGCTTGTGAATAAGATAGGCCATTTTCAGGTCCGTGCCGATGGCGTCGTCGAGATCGGAATCGGCCTCAAGACGGTCCAAAGCCTCGTTCAGCGATTGTGGCAGCCGGACGATGCCAAGCTGTTCCAGTTCCGTTTGCGGCAGGTTTTGCGGCGCGCCCTCGCATATCTGCGCGGCGGGTAGATCATGCTCAAGGCCGAAAAGACCCGCGGCCAGTATCGCACCAAGCACCATGTAGGGGCTTGCGGCGGCATCGGCGGCACGAAACTCGAAGTGGAACTGTCTGGCGATATCGCCGGGCTGGAAAACAGGGCAGATACGCACACCTGCCTCGCGGTCGCGATAACCCAGATTGTTGTAGGCCGCACTCCAGCGATTGGGGGTAAGCCGGAGATAGGATATGGTGGATGCCGCCGTCAGCGCCGTGATGGACGGCAGTTTCGTCAATATACCGGCAATGAACGAACCGGCGGCCTTCGACAGATTGTTCGGGCGGGTGGCATCGTAGTTGCAGGGTTCGCCGGTCTGTGCGTCGACAAGGCCAAAATGCACATGGACGCCATTGCCGACCGCCTCAGGCCGCAGGATCGGCGTGAAGCTCACATCATGCCCGAAATGCCCGGCCGTCGCCCTTGCAAGCTCGCGTACGGCCACGGCCTGATCCGCCGCCGTCACGCCGATTGCCGGTCCGACCGTTACCTCATATTGCATCGGCCCGTATTCCGGCATGAAGGTATCGATGGCGAGCCCCGCCGCCCTCAGCGCGCCTAGATAGGTCTCCGCGAACTGGTCCTGCCTGCGAAACGCCCCCAGCGCGTAGCCGGCATTGGGCCGTTCCGCCACGCCATCATAGATAAATTCATGTTCGAATGTCGCCTTGATCTTCAGCCCATGGTCGTCTTCCAGCCGCTTCAGAACGCGTTTGAGAAAACCGCGCGGGCACACCTGCCAGGGCGAACCATCAAGATGACAGATATCGCCCATCATGAAATTTTCCGCCACGCGGCCATTCTCGAAATCGATCCGTATGTGCGTCTCCGGGTCGGGCAGCAGAACAAGATCACCAAATGCACCCCACGGAGAGGGGGCCGTTTGGCCGTGAGCCGTGATCATGCTGTTGGTCGGGGTCCATCCGATGCCGCGCTTCATGCGTTCCGAAATGGCGGAAGCAGGAAAACCCTTCCCCCGGACCTGACCGCCCAGATCGCTGGTGCACAGCATCACGATTTCTTCCCGCTTCATTTCATTCCCTTCTGACGGATGCCCTGTTCGGCGATTTTGTTCTGTTGACCTCGCTCTCTCCCGGAGCGAGCGGTTTTCTCAATTCCTCAAGCATCTCGATCCGCGCCTTGCCCGCGACGCCAAGACTGTTGGCGACAGCGCCGACAAGCGCTTCCAGCACAGCCAGGCCGATGGTCAGAACATCGAAAATGGATGGCGACGTGACGGGAAAATCCAGCACATGATCCGCCACGCGCGAGGCGGGCGACTGCCATGTGTCGGAAAGCAGGACCACTGTTGCTCCGCGCTTCGACGCGGCTCTGGTGAACTCGATCACATCGTGCTGGTATCGGCGCACATCGATAGTGACGAGAACGCTGTTCCTGTTCATGTCGAGCAGATATTGCGGCCATTTCTGCGTTTGCCCGTCGATGAGGAACACCCGTCCGCGCACCGCGATCAGCAGGTCGGTGAAATATCGCGCCAGATTGGACGAATAGCGCCCGCCAAGCACGTGAACATCGCGTCTGGGATCTGAAAGAAGGGCCGTTATGGCCTCAAACTCGGGCCTCGATATATGCTGGCGCAATGTCGTGAGATGATGCGCCATATTGTCGAGAAACTGATCCAGAAACGAGCCTGCCGGGGTGCTGGCCGCTTCCTGCCGCGATCCGAGGCGCACCAGCGGCGATTGCAACTGCTCCTCGATATGGACGCGCAGCGCCGCCTGAAAATCGGCGTAGATCGCGAAGTCGAGGCGCTTGACCAGCCGTAGAACCGTTGCGGTGCTGACGCCGCTTTGCTCGGCGAACTCCGCGACGGTCGTCAGCCCGGCAACCGGATAATTGGCCATGAGGTGCCGTGCGGCGCGCGCTTCCCGCGTGCTGAGCGTCGGCAGTTCGTCGCGAAGCCGCTGCAATATGTTGGTGGTCGGGCTGGTATCGGTCATGGCACTCCCTTGCGATATGTATCAAATCAGACAAATTGCCGTTCTGAAAGAAAAATGTACGATTCAATTGACATTTCCGACTGTCGGGCGTCATCTTGTGATGCGGAAACCGCGCGCAATGTTTCATCCCTCGAAAGTCGATGAAGCAAGAACGAAAGCGGCGAAAAAACGGGAACACAATCATGAAAACGATAATTGCTGCATCATTGATGCTCGGTGCCTTGGCGTTTTCCGCTCAGGCGCAGGAAACCATAAAAATCGGCGCCCTCTACAACATTACAGGCGGCATGTCCTCACTGGATGGCCCCTCGTTGAGCGGCGCCAGGCTTGCGGCGAAGCAAATCAACGCCGCTGGCGGACTGCTGGGAAAACAGATCGAACTGATCGCTCCTGACGGAAAAACAGACCAGCAGGAAACGGCGAAGGCCGCGCAACGCGTTCTCTCGGAGGGTGTCGTTGTCGGCATCGGACAGTCGGATACGACATTCGTCATGGCCGGCGCGCCGCTCTTTCAGGAAAAGGGCATCCCTTTCGTCACGTCCGGCGCGACCCACCCCCAATTGCCTGAATGGGTCGGCGATTACATGTTCATGACGCCGTTCGGGGATGACGACCAGTCCTTTGCCATCGCCGACTATACCTATGACAAGCTTGGCGCGCGCCGCGTCGCGGTGTGGACCGACAATTCGATGGACTTCACCAAAGCCCTGTCGACATTCTTTACCCAGCGCTTCAAGGAAAAGGGCGGCGAGATCGTCGGGACGGACACCTTCATGATGGGCGATACGGATTTTTCCGCGCAGATCGCCCGTCTCGCCGCGCTGGATCCCAAGCCCGATGCAGTATTCGTTTCCGCGATCCCCTCGGAAGCCGGTATCAGCGTCAAGCAAATCCGTGAGCAGGGCATCACCATGCCGATCGTTTCCGGCGACGGTTTTGATACCGAACTGGTCGCTTCTGTGCCGGGGCCGCAACTGGCAAATGACGTCTATTTCTCGACCCACACCTACAGGGCCGATTCACGGCCCGAGGTGACCAAGTTCATCGCCGACTACAAGGCGGAATATGGCCACGATCCGGAAAACGCCTTTGCCCCATTGGGCTATGATGCGCTGAATCTGGTGGCCGACGCCATCCGTCGCGCAGATTCAGCCGAGCCGGCGAAAATTCGCGACGCATTGGCCGCAACGCGAGGCTTCAAGGGCGTCACGGGAGAAATCAGCTATACGCGACCCAACATGGTGCCGCCGAAGCCCGTTTCGATTATCAGCGTGAAAGGCGGAAACTACGCGGTCGAGGAAATCTGGCAACCCAAGGCGGAATAGGTTCGCCCTCATCCGTGTCGGCGGAGCCCTGAGAGCACGGTGCACCCACGCACAAAGGACGCTCTCAGGACTTGGCCATCTCAATTGCATCATGCTGAAGGCGGAGGGATTTCTTATGAGCGGCATCGAGGCGAGTACGCTGGCTCGCTATGAAAACCGGGAAAGACCGCTCACGGCTCACCGGACGGCGATCCTGATCGTTGATGCGCAAAATGCGGAGTTGCAGGATGAGGTTGTGCGCAAACATCCGGAGTTTCACCGCGCGGTGCAGGAAAGCGCCTTACCCGCGATGAAACGGCTGATTGACGCCGCCCGCGCAAATGGCGCGGAGGTCATCTACACCGTCATCGAGGCGCTGACCCGGGATGGCCGCGACAGGTCGCTCGACCACAAGCTATCCAATATCCTCGTGCCGCGGGGCTCGGATCTGGCAAAAGTCATCGATGCCGTGGCGCCCGTCGATGACGAGATCATTTTGCCCAAGACGTCGTCCGGCGTCTTCAACTCGACGAATATCGATTATGTCCTGCGCAATCTCGGCATTGAGAATGTGGTGGTTGCGGGCTTCGTTACAGACCAGTGCGTCGACATGGCCATTCGGGATGGAGCGGACAGGGGCTATTTCATGATTTGCGCGTCGGATGCCTGCGCGGCCTACAGCAAGGACCGCCATGAGACGGCGCTTCGGGCGTTTGGCGGCTACTGCCGGACGCAAAGCGTCGACGAAATCATCGCCGATTTCGTCGAATAGGTCGGCGTTGCCAAATCTGGTATTGTTTCCCGATTCGTCCATTAGCGGAGTGAGGATAATGGCCAGCGAAACACCCGGGAAGCCGATCCTCCTGTCAGGCGGCAACCCTCAGATCGCCAAAGGCTACGGCGATGCTCCCGTGCAAGCATATATCGCCGCCATGCCCGGCTGGAAAAGCGATGTCGGGCGCCGCATCGACGCGCTTATCGAGAGCACTGTTCCCGGTGTGCGCAAGGCGGTCAAATGGAACTCGCCGTTCTATGGCGTGGAGGATGAGTGCTGGTTCCTCAGCCTCCATTGCTTTACCAAATATATCAAGGTCGCATTTTTCCGCGGCGCGCTGTTGTCTCCTGTTCCCCTTGGTGCGTCCAAGAGTGGGGATACGCGCTACCATCACATCCACGAGGACGACCAGTTCGACGAAGCGCAGTTCGCCGCCTGGGTGAAACAGGTGAGCCAACTGCCCGGCGAACGAATGTGAGCGGCAAACCGCGAGATATATGCATGGCGTGGGGAAAGGGACAATGATGATGCAGAAGAATAGCGGATCGATGGACGGAGAGGGAGAAGCTTCCCCGTCTGAGCTGATCGATGCACGGATCAGGGAACTGGGCGACTGGCGTGGCGAGACGCTTGCACGGGTGCGAAGCCTCATCAAGCAAGCCGACCCGGACGTGATCGAGGAGTGGAAGTGGCGAGGGGTGCCGGTGTGGTCGCATGCCGGAATCGTCTGCACTGGCGAAACCTACAAGAATGTCGTGAAGATGACCTTCGCCAAGGGTGCCTCACTGGAAGACCCTTCGGGCCTCTTCAATTCCAGCCTCGATGGCAACACCAGACGCGCCATCGATCTCCGTGAGAACGATTATATCGACGAGGAAGCGTTGAAGGCGCTTATCCGCGCCGCCGTGGCACTGAACACTTCCGTGCGAGCCGCCGCCGCACGTCCCGCACTCTCCCGAAACAAGCCGAAGAGCGGCTGACGAGTGTCGTGAAAATGGCTGCCTTGGGTCACTGAGTGACCAAAATATGAAATAGCCCGACAATCGTTAAAATCCCGCTTGAGTCTTGCGTCTAATAGTGTTTCTATATTTTTGCACGGCTGTGCATTGAGGAGTGCGCAGTTATGCCCAGGGGGAGGGGTACGGTATTGGATGGCTTTCTTGAGGTAGCGGGCGCGAGCGTCCGCTATGGCGATGTCGAGGTATTGAAGGGCATCGACCTGTCTGTCAGGAAGGGGGAGTTCGTCGCGCTTCTCGGGTCGTCGGGTTGCGGCAAGACCACGCTGCTTCGCAGCATCGCCGGTTTCAACCAACCGAGCGCGGGCGCGATCCGGGTGGATGGTCGTGATGTTACGCGCCTTCCTCCGGACAAGCGTGGCATGGCGCTGGTGTTCCAGTCCTATGCCCTGTGGCCGCATATGACGGTCGACCAGAATATCGGCTATGGGCTTAAATTACGTGGCATGAACCGGCCGGAGGTTGCTGAACGCGTTGGCGCGATGAAGCAATTATTGGGTCTGGATATTCTGGGTGGGCGCAAGCCGGCGGCGCTTTCCGGCGGGCAGAGACAGCGCGTGGCGCTTGGGCGCGCCCTGGCGATCAATCCGGAAATCCTGCTTCTCGACGAGCCCTTGTCCAATCTCGATGCGCGCATCCGCCTGACGGTTCGCCACGAAATCAGTGCCTTGCAGAGGCGCCTCGGCATCACCGCCGTCCATGTCACCCATGATCGCGAGGAAGCCATGGTCATGGCCGACAGGATCGTGATCCTCAATGGTGGCCGCATCGCCCAGCAGGGCTCGCCCGAAGAGGTTTATAACCGCCCCAATTCCGATTTTGTCGCCGCATTCATGGGCGCGGAAAACGCCATCGATCTCGTCGTTGCTGTCTCGGCAGACCGTATCGAGATCGCGGAAGGAGAGTTCAACGCTGCCGCAACGCTGTCCGCTGAAGGGCGCAGTGTCACCGGTCCTGTCGCGCTTGCGCGGTTTCGCGCTGAATCGGTCGAACTTCTGGATGCGGGCGCAGCGGGAAAGAGTATTGGCGGATTGGTTCTGAAGGGAACCGTCGAACAGACGAGCTATCCCGGTGGGCTTTGGCGCCACGTCGTCGCCATCGGGAAAAACCATGTGATTGTGGATGCGCCGCGCAGCTTCGGGATTGGCAGTGCCGTTTTTGTCCGCATTCCGCAAGACGCACTGTTTCTGTTCACGAAGCAATAGCAATGTCCGCCGCGGCCTGTTCCGGCCGCGCGGAAGAACAACAATGACAGGCATCCAACGAGGTGCCTGCTTGAGGAGGGAAAGACGGGAGGGGTGATTTTCGCGTGCGGCATTGCCATGCTGCCGTGCATTTTGGCTTGTGATCGTCTGTCTGTCATAAGCCCGTTACGAAACGTGCTTAAGTCCCTCCGCAATGGATGTTTCGAATTGGTTTTGCACAGCCGTGCAGAGGGGATCATGAGTCAGGAATCGTTTGTCAAAGTGGATGGGGTCAATGTCGGCTATGGAGCGACCCGCGTTCTGGATTCCCTTGATCTTTCGATCAGGAAGGGGGAGTTCGTAGCGCTTCTCGGGTCGTCGGGCTGCGGCAAGACCACGCTGCTTCGCAGCATCGCCGGTTTCAACCAGCCGAGCACGGGGGCGATTTGGGTGGATGGTCGTGATGTGACGCGCCTTCCGCCGGACAAGCGCGGCATGGCGCTGGTGTTCCAGTCCTATGCCCTGTGGCCGCATATGACGGTCGACCAGAATATCGGCTACGGGCTGAAGCTCAAGGGGTATTCCAGGGCCGCCATCGCCAGCCGTGTCGGGGAAATGGAGGCGCTGCTCGGCCTTGAGGGGCTGGGCGGGCGTAAACCGGCGGCGCTTTCCGGCGGGCAGCGGCAGCGCGTGGCGCTTGGGCGCGCCCTGGCGATCAATCCTGAAATCCTGCTTCTCGACGAGCCCCTGTCCAATCTCGACGCGCGTATACGCCTGACGGTTCGCCACGAAATCAGTGCCTTGCAGAAGCGCCTCGGCATCACCGCCGTCCACGTCACCCATGATCGCGAGGAAGCCATGGTCATGGCGGACAGGATCGTCATTCTCAATCGTGGCCGCATCGCCCAGCAGGGTTCGCCCGAAGATGTCTACAACAATCCATCATCATCTTTTGTTGCCGCATTCATGGGTGCGGAAAATGTCCTGACGCTGAAAGGGCACAGGTCCGGCGATCATTTCCATATCCTCGCGGGCAACGGCAATGCGGCCTGCTCGGTCCCGCTTGCCGGGCGTGCGCTTCATACGGGGCTGGTGGAAGCGCGGTTTCGTGCTGAGGCGGTCGGCCTTTCACCCGGAAAGCACATCGGGCCGGAAGCCCGGCCGGATGTTCTGGAGCTTGAGGGAACGGTGCTCGGCGTCAGCTATCCCGGCGGCACCTGGCGTCACGCCGTGAGCATTGCGGGGCAGCAGGTACTTCTCGATGCGCCGCAAGCTTTCCGGTCCGGCGAAACAGTCACGGTGCAGGTGCCTTTCAAGGCGCTTTTCCTGTTCGACGCGCCCGGCGGCACCGCCGAACCGGCGCAATCCGATTCCTCGTCCGGCACAATTGCAAGCCGGGCTTTGGAAGCATCCGAAGCATGAAGCCTCTTCGTTCAACTGGAGATTTTTAACAATGAAGACAATCCTGCAAACAGCAATCGTTCTGGGCGTGGCAGTGTCGCCCGCCGCATCTGCCGAACTGACTGTCATCACCGCCGGCGATCAGAATATGGTGGACTACGTCAATGAATATCTCGGGCCGTTGTTCGAGAAGGAAAATCCGGGCAATACGGTGCGCGTGGTCGGCACGGGGCCTGGCGATGCGGGCTCGCAGAAGATCCTTGAGCGTTTTGACGCCCAGACCAAGGCTGGCGTCGAGACGTGGGACGCAGACGTCGCCGTCATCCACGAGAAATATGCCGGACCGATGGTCGAGCAGGGCTTCCTTGAATCCTATCGCAGCAAGATTCCAAGCGGCGAACTGGTGACCCGCGCCAATGCGAAAATGGCTCTTGGCGCAAATGTCGACGGTTATGTCATGCCGATGTTCAACAGCCAGACCGCGCTTGCCTACAATCCCGCTCTGGTCCCCAACCCGCCGAAAAGCTATGATGAGCTTGTTGCCTGGGCGAAAGAAAATCCGAAGCAGTTCGGCTACAATGGCATCAAGGGCGGTGCGTCCGGCGTCAGCTTTGTCATGGGCTGGATCTATGCCTTTGGCGGCGACGCGGACAAGCTGATGAATGGCCCGTTCGATGAAGCCGAAGCGAAGAACTGGGAGAAGGCTTTCGCTTCGCTCAAGGACTTCTCCACCAACGCCACCCTGACCCCCGGCAATGCCGGTACGCTCGACATGCTGAGCCGCGGTGAAATCTCCATCGGGCCGGTATGGGTCGACATGTTCTACTCATGGAAGGCCAATGGCCAGCTTCCGCCGGAGATGAAGCTCGTTCTCCCGTCGCCCGGCATGCCCGGTCAGCCGATGCATTATGTCATTCCGGCAAAGAGCCCGAATGTCGATCTCGCCCAGAAGTTCGTTGCCCTGGCGACCAGCCCGAAAGTTCAGGCGGAAGGCATCGTCAAGCGTTTCAACTGGTATCCGGGCATCGACGCCAAGCATGTTGAAGCCGAACTCGACAAGGAAACATGGCAGAAGTTGTTCACGGATATCTCGCCGGAAGATCTGGCCAAATATGGCAAGTCTTTCCCGATCGCTCCGTTCAACACGGCCATCCTCGAAGCCTATGAACGCCAGGTAGGCAACTAGGCTTCCGACGCTCACGGGAGCCGGTCATTCCTCGTTGACCGGCTCCTGCACCATATCAATCGGGTAACTGGACCATGCCGATACAACTCATAGCTTTCCTGCTCGTCGCTCCGGCTCTTGCAATCGTGGTGCTGCTCTTCATCGTGCCGTTGATCAGCTCGATCACGGGCGCATTCGATGTCGCCGGGGAATTCGGCACGGGAAATTTCGTCAAGGCGTTCGAGCTTTACAGCGGCGATATGATCTTCACGATCCTGATCGTGCTGATCTCGTCGATCCTGATTGCCCTGTTTTCGATCGCAATTGGCGGATACCTGACGCTTGGGTCCAACCCGCGTGCTGTCACCATCCTGCGCTGGCTGTATCGCTGGCCCTTGTTCATCCCGTTTATCGTTGTCGGCCAGGTGCTGCGAACCTTTCTCGCCAAGAACGGCCTGATGAACACCATGCTGGTTGAAAGCGGCATCCTGACCGCGGCGCAGACCATGAGTTTTCTCGACTGGCGCGGCATCGTCATCGCCTTCGTCTGGAAACAGACACCTTTCGTCACCCTGCTGCTGGCCGGAGCCATGGCTTCGATTGATCGCAGCACCATCGAATCCGCACGAAACCTCGGTGCGGGACGATTGCGCATCCTGATCGAAATCATCCTGCCGCAGGTGCGCCCGACGCTGCTCGTCGGCCTGATCCTGAGCTTCGTTACGATGATGTCGGTTCTGTCGGTGCCGCTGATGATCAACGCCCAGTCCCCGACGATGATTACCGCCAACATGGCTTTCCGCATCAATGCCTATGGCGATTATGGCGTGGCCAATGCATTGGGACTGATTTCCCTGCTGATGACGAGCGTCATGGCCTGGATCTACCTGCGCCAGACGATGAAGGAGCACCGTTGAAATGGAACGCCGTCTCGACTGGGTCTGGATACCGCGCGGCATCGTGCTTGGCCTTCTTGCATTCGCGATCTTCGGTCCGCTGCTCAATCTTCTGCTGTGGGCCGTCGCTGAACGCTGGTATTTCCCGCATGCACTGCCGCTTCAATATGGCTTCTCCTTCTGGGCAAACGTCTTTTCGCCGCGTGGCAACGCCATGTCGTCGCTCGGAACGAGCGTTCTCATCGCGTTTCTGACGGTCGTAGTATCGCTTGGGCTGGCTATTCCCGCAGGATATGCGCTGGCGCGCCTTCGCCTGCCTTTCCGTGGCCTGATCCTGCTGGCGCTGCTCATTCCGCAGGCGTTCCCAAACCTGCCGGTCTATGTGAACATCGCCCGCATTTTCTATCAGTTTGGTTTGAACGGCACGCTGCCGGGCGTCGTGCTCGTTCACGTAACGCATGGCCTCGTCTATGCGGTGTGGATTGCAACCGCCGCATTCTCGGCTATCGACCGCGAACTGGAAGAGGCCGCGCGCTCCATGGGGGCGTCGGCGCTGCGCACGTTCCGCGATGTCACGCTGCCGATTGCCGCGCCCGGCCTGCTGGCCAGTGCCATCTTCGTGTTTCTGGAATCATTGGATGAGTTTACCGGGACGTATTTTGTCGGTGCGCCGGATATTTCCACGCTCCCGCTTCTGCTCTATACCGCGGGCTCCGGCGGTAACTATCAGATCGCATCAATCACAGCGCTCATCCTGCTGTTGCCCTCGATCGCTTTCATGTTTGTCGTCGAGCGGTTCCTGCGCGCGGATGTGCTCTCAAAGGTAGGACGATAAAGGCAGATGAGCCCAGACCATGACGGTCAATCCGGCGACACGATCCCTCGTTTCATCAGCGCCCACGAAGTCGCGGAGCGGGCGGGGGTGTCCCGCTCCGCCGTTTCGCGGACATTTACTCCCGGAGCCAGCGTTTCGCAGGCCACCCGCGAAAAGGTGATGCGGGCGGCGGAGGAACTGGGCTATCAGGTCAACGATCTTGCACGGGGGCTGCTCGCCAACCGCAGCCGATTGGTCGGCATGGTCGCATCCGACCCCGAAAGCCCGTTCCGGACGCTTCAGATCTCCGCCCTGTCGCGGCAACTGGTCAAGCGCGGCAGCGTGCCGGTTCTCATCCCGACAGGCACGCCGAACGACAATCTGAGCCACTCGCAGGCAACCCTGCTGCGCTATCGCGCAGAGGCGACGATCGTGCTGTCGGGCATGCCCTCGTCTTCCTTCGTCGAGTTGGCGCAACGCAACGGCCAGCCGCTGATCGTCGTCGGGCGCGCGGAGCAAGGCCCGGACCATATTCGCATCAACAACGTCAGGGCGGCGCAAACGGCGGCGGAGGTTTTTGCGGCGCGCGGCATGAAAAAACTCGGCCTCGTCACCTCCCTGGTAGGCAGCCCCAATCTCCTAGAGCGCGAAGAAGCCTTTGTCGCGGCTGCGACGCGGCACGGGCTTTCCGTTCGTGTCGAGCGCGCGCAGTTCACCGATTACGACGGTGGGCAGAAGGCCGCATCGCTGCTTCTCGGACTTTCCGAGCCGGTGGAGGGCGTCTTCTGCGTCAATGACCTGATGGCGTTCGGGCTGATGGACTATGCGCGAAACGTCATCAATCTCTCCATTCCCGAAGATCTCTCGGTCATCGGCTTCGATGATGTGCCGGAGGCGCGCTGGGGCGCTTACAGGCTGACCACGTTCCACCAGGATGCGGACAAGCTGGCGCTGGAGATCATCCGGGTGCTTGACCAGCGGCAAGCCAATCCGGGAGCACCGCCCATTGTCGCGACCTTCGATCTACCCCTGATCTACAGAAACAGCATCAGGCCGCTCAAGGCGACACCGGCGGAAGGACGCTAATGCAATGACGGAATTCCACTCGATCTGGCTGATGCCATCTCAAGCCAATGAAACCTGGTTCAGCGAGACGGTCGCCGACCTGGCCGGCCGCTTCGGCACGCCCGTTTTTCAACCGCATCTGACGCTGGTGGAGGATATGCCGCGCTCGTCTGCCGAGCTTGCGCCGCTTCTTGCGCAGGTCGGCGAAGGTGCGCGCGCCATCGAAATGGAGATTGCCGGCGTCACCGGCAGCGACCTCTATTTCCGGTCGCTCTACGCTGCTTTTCCGAAGAACGGCGATTTGCTGGCGCTGAAAGAAAGCTCCATACTCGCCTTCGGCAAGGGCGATATCGAGGGTTTCATGCCGCATGTTTCGCTGGCCTATGGCGTACCGGACGGACCGGATAAGGAAAGGGCCATTGCGCAGCTTCACGCGGCCATGACCGGCGCGGCCATCAACTTCGATCGTATCGCAATCGTCAGCTCGTCCCGGCACACGCCGCTCGACCAGTGGAAAATCGTCGCGGATATCGGTCTGGCGAAGCTGTGACCCGCCATTGAATGCGGCGCTGGCCGCCGCGGGCTGAAGCGCGGGTTCGGATCGCGGAAGGTTCTGCGCCACTAAGGGAACAATAGGCTCTTCCAGTCATTCTATATCTGTCTGAAAATTTGCGACGGAACCTGACCAGCCAGCAGGATGCCTTCAAATTGTCCCAATGGAAGCCGAACTGGGAGGGTGTTTGTCGTTGCACGTTCACACATGGTGTGTCTGTGCGCGGCTCTACTGCGCCGGGTGGGATCGTTCCGGGAAAAGGCCTATAATCCGTTGCTGAGTTTATTGGCTGAGGATCGATTGCGGCGCAGGGGGCAGAATTGAAAAAGGAGAGAAAGATGAAAAAGGCTCTTTCGATAGTGCTCACCGTAGCGTCGCTGGCTGTTGCCGGGACGACTGTTGCAAATGCGGCTGATGTCGTTCCCGTTGTCCCAGTTGCGGTTGACCAGGGGCAACGTGGCGGGGTGAAAATCGGTTATCTGGATTGTGCTATTGGCGGCGGGGTCGGTTATCTTATCGGCTCGGCCAAGGAAGTCGATTGCACCTTCCGTTCGACGGTTGGCGGCGACCGCATCGATCATTATACGGGAGCGGTCAGGAAGTTTGGCGTCGATCTCGGCTTCACGACGCAAAGCCGGCTCGTTTGGGCGGTATTCGCACCCACGGCTGGCTATCATCAAGGCTCGTTGAGCGGCCTCTATAGCGGCGCGACTGCCGAGGCGACCATCGGTGCAGGCGTTGGCGCCAACGTCCTGTTTGGCGGCAGCGCAGGCTCCGTCCATCTTCAACCGGTCAGCGTGACGGGTCAGATCGGCCTCAACATTGCTGCTGCCGGTACTTCGATGACGCTCGCCTCGACAAACTGAGGCGTGCCGGTCCCTGACCCTTCCGCTCCGGCGGAAGGGTTTTCGTTCGTTTGTGTTCCGGTTTTGCATCTCCCATCACCCGTCACCCATCACCTCGGACGAGGCGGGCACTTGGCCGACAGGCGCCGGGATGCTAAAGACGTTGATGATATGGGCAGGCCGATTGTTCGGGAGGGTAGGAATGGACAACGCTCACATTACGCGCCGGGGGATCGTGCTGGGCGGCCTGGCCCTGATGGCTTCCGGATGCAGTTCGACGGTGCAGCAGGTGGAATCTGCATTTGCACCGAAGCAACCGGCGGTGGATCCGCGCTTTCAGCGGAAACATGTGCGGTACGAGGGAAGCGAGCCCGCCGGAACGATCGTTGTCAATACGACCGAACGATACCTTTACTCAATCGAGGATGGCGGCTGGGCGATGCGTTATGGCGTCGGCGTCGGCGAAGAAGGCCTCACGCTAAAGGGAAAAGCGACCATCGGACGCAAGGCGGAATGGCCCTCATGGACGCCCACCGCCAACATGATGCGACGCAAGCCGCATCTTCGGCAGTATGCGGGCGGTGTCAGCGGCGGGCTGCACAATCCTCTTGGTGCGTCTGCCCTTTATCTCTACCGCGACGGACATGACACCATGTTCCGGCTGCACGGCACAAACGAGCCATGGACGATAGGCCAGGCGGTGTCGAGCGGATGTGTTCGCCTGACGAACGAGGACATTGTTGATCTCTACAACCGGACCCCCGTGGGCACGCCGGTATTGGTTATCTGATCCTGTTGCGCCTGTTTCCCCATCGGGATTTGGGCCATTTGTATTGCGGATATCGCAGAATAAGGCGGCTTAAGGCTACTAAACCGGGTTTGGAGTGTGTCTTTTCTGCACTAGGCTTTAGCGGAATTTGCGGCTATTAGTGGAGGTGTTGCCTTCGACAACCTATTCCATGTTAAGGAGAGGATTTCTTGATGAGCAGAACTCTAATCGTTACAGTTGCATTGTTTTCCGTTGTCAGTCTGAGCGCTTGCGGTACCATGGGTAAAGGCAAGGGGAAGGCTCCGCCGCCGGTTGTTGCGGAGGAAATCGCGCCTGCACCCGTCTACAAGTAAGTACTGAGCTTTGGCCCATGGAGAGGGGGCGAAGCTCCTCTCCATGGGGCAAGGTCGGTTTTTCAGTTCAAGGTGCAGCCGCTAATGGTTGATATGGGCTAGCTCATCAGAGCTCGGAACATGGAGCGCAACGATGACGCTTGCAAATGGCCGTTTACCTGTCGTGGTTCTGCTGGCGCTTGCGCTGGCTTCGTGCGGGACGTCTGACAAAAATCAGCAGCCGGCTTTCGTGTCGAGCGCGCTTGAAAATGGTGTTTCAACCACCAAGGCATTCCCGGTCGGGGACAAGCAGCACTTCATCGAATTTCGTTCCCGCTACGCACTCAGCTATGGGCATTCCTACGTCATTTTCGGGCGTGTGAACAAGGCTGGAGCGATGGTCAATCCTGAAGTCGCGGGCCTTGCCCCGGCATCGACCAGCACCACACCTTATGTGATGGGCCATTTCGTGCCGGTACCAGCCGAAACCGGGTGGAGCGACGGCGATCTGGAGGAGGCCTACAGGTCGGCAAGCTGGCGGATCATGCTGACCGACGCCGAATACAAGGAAGTCGTTGCCAGCATACGGAAGTTGCAGGCCAGCTCTCCCGTCTGGCACGCGTCACTCTACAATTGCAACGCCTTCGTGGCCGACATCGCGCGTTCCATGGGGTACAAGGCCCCCGGCATCTGGCTCAGGCCGCAGCAATTCATTACGAAGCTTCGGGAGATGAACGGAGGTTGAATGGATCGCGTATACCGTTCACGCTCGCTCATCAATTCCGCTTCGTTCCGATAACGAGATGCACGAAAACAATGGCCTGACGGGCGCCGTGTGTCCGAATGGGCGCATATTAGACACTCTCAACCAGTGAATCGGCGCATACTGCTTTCCAAAAATCGATTCCGATTTTTCGACCGATGCTGTAGACGTTTGCCAATAGCGTCGAAGGCAGCGATTATACCTCCGATGCGAATCGCGACGATCCCAGATCGCAGAAAGGTTCCGGTGGTTTAATTGAGCATAACGGTAGCTGCTGTCGGCGAGATCGTGTGGGTGCTCGGCATCGTCGCCTGGTATGTTATCCGCTATCCTTTCGAACGCCGCGCCAAGCGCGTGCGGGTTGTGAGTGATCGCCGCTCGTTTTCCGAGAGAGTCGGGCTTGCGATGGCTCTGCTGGGCCTCGCCGTCATTCCCGGGTTCTACCTCGTCACCGGCATTCCCGCTGCGGCCGATTACCCGGCCCGCATATGGGCCGTGGCTGTCGGAACGGTGCTGGTTATCGCTGCGATGTGGGTCTTTCGCAGAACCCACAAGGCGCTTGGCCGCAACTGGTCCATCACGCTGGAAATTCGGGACAAGCACGAACTGGTTTGCCGCGGGCCATATGCTTTCGTGCGCCACCCCATGTACACCTCTTTCCTGCTCATGGGCCTTGGACAAGCCTTTTTGCTGTCGAACTGGGTGGCAGGGCTGGCAGGGCTGGTCGGTTTTGCGGTGCTTTTTTTTCTACGGGTGGACAAGGAAGAGCGTATGATGCTGGAAGTTTTCGGGCCGCAATACCGGGCCTATATGGAGAGGACCAAACGAATTATCCCTTACCTTTACTAGAGGTGGCATGATGCGAGGCCGAGCCATCAAGCTTTCGGCGCCACGGCGCCTTGTCGGAGATCTGATGAGGTTTTCGATCGGCGTGCCACGCGTTACCGTGCAGCGGCAGATGAACCTCGCCCCGCTCCAGCAAGCCCGACTGGCGCAGCAAAGCAGGCCGTCATGGACCGTGCTTTTCCTTAAAGGTTACGCGCTCCTCTCGAAAGAAACACCGGACCTGCGGCGCGCCTACGTCAAGTTTCCCTGGCCGCAACTCTATGAATACCCGGCAAGCGTGGCTTCGATTGCCCATGAACGCGAGCTTGACGGCGAGCGGGCCGTCTTGCTGAGCACCATCAAAAGCCCCGAGCGCCGCTCCATCGGCGAACTTGCGGCGTCGATCCACGCGTCGCGATCCCGCCCGATCGCGGAGATCAAGGAGTTCCGGCGTGCCTTGAAGATGGCGCGCGCGCCAGCGCCCGTCCGGTGGCTGTTGATGTGGCTTGGCCTGAATATCGGGCGGCAGCGGGCGCGGTTTTTCGGCACCTTCCAGCTCTCGGTCTATTCGGGCCTCGGGGCGGAATCTCTCAATCCCCTCACGCCCCTGACCACGATCTTCAACTATGGCCCGATCAGCGCTGATGGATCGGTCATCGTTCGCATCCACTACGACCACAGGGTCATGGATGGGGCCAATGTCGCGCGCGCGCTGGAGCGATTTGAGAAAATTTTGAACGGCGAAGTTGCTGATGAAGTGAAGGGCCTGTCGCCAGATGGAGCGGTTGTCCGTACGGTGGCTTCGGGGACGGAAACATGATCCAGCATGATGAGTTGAGGCCAGCCGTTATTGTCGTCGGCGCGTCCCGTGGCATAGGAAGGGCAATCGCCAGGGTTGCGGCGCGCGAGAGTGCCATAATCGTGCTCGTCGCGCGCTCGCCTGACGGTCTGGACGCTGCGGCCAGCGACGTGCGGGCGGCGGGCGCGGAAGCGTTCACGCTGGAACTGGATCTCCTTGCAGCCGATGCATCGATGCGGCTGGAGAACTTCCTGTCCGAAAATGGCTTGACCTGCGATGTACTGGTCAACAGTGCCGGTCACGGCTTGCGCGGCGCGTCGACGGCGCTTCCCGCCGATGATCAGCTTGGTATCATCGATCTCAATATACGTGCCCTCACCGACATGACCCTCCGTTTCCTGCCGGGCATGGTGGCGCGCGGGCGTGGCGGCGTGCTGAACCTCGGTTCCATAGCCGGGTTTGCGCCCGGGCCCTATATGGCCCTGTATTATGCCAGCAAGGGTTTCGTGCGGTCCTTTTCGGAGGCGCTTCATCAGGAAGTGCGCCGCACCGGCGTGACGGTCACATGTGTCGCTCCGGGACCTGTATCGACGGAATTTCTCGATCGGTCGGGCGCGAGCCGGACGTTGTTGTTCAGAATCCTGCCCAGGCTGGATGCCGACTATGTTGCGGAACGCGCGTGGCGCGGGTTCAAATCGGGCCGTCGCCTCGTCGTGCCTGGCATCTCGGCCAAGCTGACCGCGCTTGCGTTGGTATTGCTGCCCTCGGCAGTTTTGCTGCCCCTGATTGGTCGGCTGCAACGCCGCGGCAACGATCCTTGCCCTTGCGGCTCCGGCAAGAAGTTCAGCAAGTGCTGCGGCGCCCGCTAAGCCGGTTCCGTTGCGTCTGCCTGTCTGAAAACGGGCCAATTGCCGGAAGCGCATTCTCTTCCGAGCAACACGCTCCCCGACGCATACGAATGGACTTCCCGGTGAGACACTGCGCACAAGCATTTCGGGAAAGATCGCAAGGTTTAGTCAGAATTGAATAGTTTTGATCGCTGGAAATCGCGGTGACATTGGCTCTATACCTTGTGCTGATTTTGCATTGGGGGGTCTTATCGGGGGGAATTTCTTCGTCTTCATTTCCAGCTTGCAATTGAGCAATGAACGCGTGTCGATCTTGCTTCAAGGCAGCCGGGTTTGGCCTGGAAACGTCAATTCTCCGAACTGCTCCCTGTTGCTGCAACAGGATGGAGACTGCCGCCCCTTCTTCCGGCGGTCAAATGACGAGGAAATGCCCTATGAAGATAGTCAGGAAACTCTGCATCAGCCTGTCGTCAGCCGTTTTTATGGCGGCGAGTGTTCCGGCAGAGGCCCAGGAGCAGAAGCAGCCCAATATCGTCGTTATCATGGGCGACGATATCGGGATGTGGAACATTGGCGCCTATCACCGCGGGATAATGTCGGGCAAGACGCCAAATATCGATAAACTCGCCGACGAAGGCGCATTGTTCACCGACTACTACGCCGAGGCAAGCTGCACGGCCGGTCGCGCTGCGTTCATAACCGGTCAGCTACCGGTCCGCACCGGCATGACGACCGTCGGACAGGCCGGCGCGTCAATCGGTCTGCCAGCACAGGCGGTGACGCTCGCGGCTGCGCTTAAAGACATGGGCTATGCAACCGGACAGTTCGGCAAGAATCATCTTGGAGACAAGAACGAGTTCCTGCCGACCGTGCATGGCTTTGATGAGTTTTTCGGCTATCTCTATCACCTCGATGCAATGGAAGATCCTTGCCAGCCGACCTACCCGCAGGAGTTGAGGTCACAGGTCGGGCCGCGAAACATGATCCACAGCTGGGCCACCGATGTGGAGGACACGACGGTGGATCCTCGTTGGGGCAATGTTGGCAAGCAGCGAATTGAGGATGCGGGCGAATTATGCCCGGAACGCATGGAAACTGTCGACGACGAGATTCTCAAGCATACGTTTGATTTTATCGAGAAGGCAGAAGCAGACGATGAGCCGTTCTTCGTTTGGCTTAATCCAACGCGCATGCATATCGTGACGCATTTGTCGCCGACCTACGATGCAATGCGCAACTCGGACAATGGCTGGTCTATCCAGGAGGCCGGGATGGCGCAGCTTGACGATATCGTCGGCTCTGTCATGCAGAAGTTGAAAGACATCGGTGAGGACGACAACACGATCCTGGTTTTCACCACCGACAATGGCACCGAGCTCTTTACATGGCCCGATGGCGGAATGACGCCGTTTGCCCAGAGCAAGGGCACGGTGATGGAAGGCGGTTTCCGTGTGCCGACCATTGCCCGTTGGCCGGGCAAGATACCGGCTGGCACGGTCGAGAACGGCATTATTTCCGGGCTCGACTGGTTCCCGACCCTCCTTGCGGCTGCGGGCAACGCGAATATCACCGAAGAGTTGAAGGCCGGAAAGAAGATCGGGGACAACACCTACAAAGTTCATCTCGACGGCTATAATCAGCTGGAAATGCTGACAGGCGAGGGACCGTCGAACCGGAAAGAGGTTTGGTATTTCGCCGAATCGCAACTCGGTGCCGTGCGGATCGACGACTATAAATATCGCTTTATCGATCAGCCGGAAGGCTGGCTGGGCGGCCGAACCGAGGTTTCCGCGCCTTATCTCACGAATTTGCGCCTTGATCCTTTTGAACGCGCTGGCTGGCCCGCCAGCGGGACCAAGGAAGGTTCCCTGCAATATTTCGACTGGTTCAGATACGAATTCTGGCGCTTTGTATTTGCCCAGAACGAGGTAGAGAAGCTTGCAAAGACCGCCATCGAGTTTCCGCCGATGCAGAAGGGCGCAAGTTTCAACCTCGAATCCGTAAAAGCGACGATTGCGGCGGCCCGGGCGGCAATGAGCAAGTAGCGTTGTGACAATTCGGTTGATGATATAGCGGGCGGCTCGTAACCGCCCGCCTTTCGAAAAACACGGTGCCGGGCGGCGCAAACGCCCATTCCCCCTGCGATCCCGAGGTGAAACATGAGCGTCATAAACGCTTTTATTGCCCGTACCCTGAAATGGTTTCTCATCGTGTTTGGCCTGGCGACGTGCGGAACATTGCCCCTGGCGATCGACGTCAAATGGATCACGCCGTTATTCGGCGGGCTTGTGGACTATACGCCCTCAAGCGTGCCGGCTTTGCGGCACTGGGGTCTTATGGTCTTTGGAATCGGGGTGTTGATGGTGGCGGCGGGATTCCGCCCCTGGTTACGATTTGAGACTATTCTGTTCAGCGCCATCGAAAAGGCGTTTCTGGTCTATCTGTACCTGAGCAATCTCGGGCAACCCTGGATAGCGGGTTACTTCGTTCCATTCGTGCTCGATGCGACAATCCTCGCCTACAGTATCCTGTATCTGGTCAGTGAAAACGGTCGGCCTGGCCGCTGGATCCGTGAGGATCGCGTCCAATCCTCACGGACAAGCCTACGGGCCGAATAGCGGCCTCGCGCCGGAGGATCATTGAATGACAGCCGGGGCGGTGAACGTATAGCCAACGCCATAGACCACCTTGATCGGTCCTTGCAGGTTGGTGCGCTCTCCGATCTTGCGCCGAAGGCGGCTGACGACGGCATCGAGATGGCGGTTGTCGAAATGAGCCGCGGGACGGGCAATCGCCCCCACCAGCTCCTCGCGATCGCAAATGCCGCCGCCGCGTTTGCAAAGCGCGCTCACAAGGGCAAACTCGGTCGCCGTCAGCTTGAGTGAGCGCTGGTTCGGCGCGGTGAGAGTCCAGTGCCTGCTGTCCAGCACCCAGTTGTCTCCAGTATTATTGTCCGTTGCGTCGGATTGATCTTCGGTTCGCCGCAACAGGCTGCGGATAGCGGCTTCGATCTCCCGCAACGTGCTGTGCTTGACGAGATAGATGTCAGCACCACTTTCAAAGCCACGAATGCGGTCGTCGCTTTCACCAAGAGCCGTGAGCATGATGATGCCGCAGCGATGGACTGCGCGGATTTCGGTGGCCAGATCAAATCCGTTACCGTCGGGGAGCCCGACATCGAGGATGATAACGTCGGGCAGTTCGCTATCCAGCAGCGCCTGACGCAGGTCCTCCGCCGTCGCGACGCCTTCCGCCGTGAAGCCGCACAGGCGCAGAAAATCGACCAGATCCTTGCGCAGCCGCAACTCGTCCTCAACGATCAGTATGTGCGTCAAGCGGTCTCCTCCTCTTGTACAGCCAGCTCCATCGCTTCGCTCGGCAATGGTACGCGCACGATGGCCACGGTTCCCCGTCCTTCATTGGGAAGCAATTCCAGTGTGCCGCCATGATAGGCAAGCAACTTGCGGGAGAAATAGAGGCCAAGCCCGGTGCCTGTCCCGGCTTTGGTATTGGACGCCCTGAAGAAGCGTCGTCCGATCTTATTCAGCTCGGCTTTCGGTATGCTGATGCCGCGATCATGCACCTGAATCTCTGCGAAGCCATCTTCTGTTCGAACATCAATATGAATGGACTGATCCTCCGGCGAATATTTGAGCGCATTGTCGATGAGATTGATGATGATCGTCGCCATCATGTCCGGGTCGACGAAGATCACGGTCGCCTCGTCATCCGTCCGGAAGCGCAGGCGTTCGCCTCGCTCGGCCATTTCAAAATGCAACTGCACGTCGGCGAGAAGGGACGCGATCTGCATCGGTTCCGGCTGAAAGCCGTTGTCCCGGTCGTTCGCCATGAAACGATCGATCAGGGAGAACAGCCGGTCGAGCGCCTCGCCAATGCCGGAGAGCCGTTCCTTGGTGGCCTGATGCGACATGTCACCGACAAGGCGGATCATGTCGACCGCATTGCGGATGACCGCCAGGGGGGTGCGAAACTCGTGGCTGACCATACGCATGAAGTCGATCTGCTCTTCGCGCAGGGCGCGTTCGGTCTCAAGGCTGGTGTTCAACCGGCGTTCCAGTCTTCGCCGTTCCAGCACTTCCCGTGATAACGCCTCGTTTTTTTCGCGCAGATCAGCGGAAAGTCGCGAACTGACCATGAACAGCAGGCAGGCGAACAAGGCGATCAGGAACAAAATGCCCTGAAGCAGGTACCAGGCGTTGCGATCATTCAGGACCGTGATGTTCTGAGGCGTAGCCGGAAACCAGTATTCAATGGAGCTGTGAACGATGCTGGCCGCCATATAGCAGACAAGCACGCCAATGGTCATCCAGCGCAAAAGCCACGGCTGTGTCCGGTCGCGCGCCAGCATCAGGGACATCATCGACATCATGATCACCGTAAATAGCGTGGATGTGTGGATGCGGATCGCGAGGTTGCCCGGCTCGAGGGTGAGAGCGGCGCTCCAGACCGCGACGTAGGAAACGAGCAGCGTGATACCGACCCAGGTATGGCGCGGCTGTCCCAGAAAGCGGGCGAGCCCTTCGGCAAGCAGCACCAGACCCAGCTTGATGATCGCGTTGGAGAGAACGATGGACCAGACCGCTGGCGGCTCTCCCCGCATGAGAAACAGGAGAATCCCTATGGCAATGGCCTTGAACCCTGCTGCGAGAAACTTGAGTTCATAGAGATGGCGCCACGCCAGCCAGATAAACAACCATGCGATTGCCTGCAGGCTGGCCGTCGCCAGGCTGACCACCAGCACTGTCTTGAGATCAAGCATCGTTGATCATTTCCACGGGCCCCCTGCCGCATGCCCACCTGATGATGCTGCCTATAGCTGACAGGAGTTGTGTGCGTGTTCAAGTATAATTGTGAACTGTAAGAATTCAATAGAATTGATCGGTTGAGATTTCGGTGACGATCGATCACTTAATACCTGTGGAGACACCGATCGAACACCGTTTCGCAAGTTTTAGTCAGAATTGAATCGTTTTCATTGGTAGAATTTATGATGTCAAGGGTTCTATATTCTGCCCCACCTTTGGGTTTCGGGCGTGGCTGATTGGACGCTGTGTTTGCGCGCGGCAATTGCGCACGCAGCGAAGCCGTCATGAGACCGGCATATCTGGCTTACATTTACTGAGGGCGATCAGATGGGGCATACCGCATTTACCGGAAAAATCCGGCAAGGATCATTGCTCCGGCTGGACACGTCCGGTTCCGTCATGCATTGGCAGTTGCCGCCGGGCCACTTCCGCCGTCCACAGGGCGGTGTAGCCAATATCGCCACCGATCGGGCACCAAGCCGCTCCAGCGCTGCGCGTTTGAGCGTGGCGAGGCTCGGGCTTCTGATGTCCACTTCTGTCGGAGCATTACTGATCGCGGACCCTGGCCTGGCGCAGGTCTACACCTGTACGAACAATAATTGCCAGGTCCCTGCCGGAACGAACGCTTCGAGCGCTTCAATAATCCGTCTCGCGGGGACGGGCGACAAAGCGGGGGACGATGCTCCAAGTTATACGCTGAGCAACTATGGGAACCTCACGACAATCAATGGCCAGAATGCTCCGCTGATCCTTCGGCTTCAGGGTGGACCGGGGGATGATGGCACCCCCGGTGGTTGGGGCGGCGCGGTAACATTGAAAAATTACGGGGTGCTGACATTCAGGAACACAACGATCGGTGGCGCCATTGTGTCCGGTGACGGCGGCGGCGCACCCGGTATCTGGGACGATACAAGCGTTGGTTATGGCATGTACGGCGTTTCGGCGGGCGGGCCCGGGGGCGATCAGGACGCCGGACTATTCGGCGATGGCTGGGGCGGAAATGGCGGCAATGGCAGTAACGTGACGATCGCCAATGACGGGACTGTCACGCTCGACAATACCTGGACCCGTGGTGCTTCCGGCATCTACGCGGGAAGTATCGCGCGTGAAGGCGGTGATCAGGACGGGACGCTTGGCGGCAACGTGAAAGGCGGCAAAGGCGGCTATTCGGGTGAAATCACAATCAACAATTCCGGCCTCGTGGATGTGAGCGGCACTGTCGCGTCGGGAGCAACGCAAGGATACCGGCTTTGGGGGATCGGGACCGAAAGTATCGGCGGAAATGGCGGGTCCGAGGCGGCTGATGGTGGGCAAGCGTGGTCCGTTCTCGTCAACCATTCAGGCACGATCAATGTGAACGCCAGGAATGTGCAGGGCGTTGAGTTCGGCAACGGGATCGCGGGCATCCGGGTGCGCTCAACGGGCGGGGACGGATCGCAGTCGGACGATAACTCCGATCCCGGTGGTAGGGGCAACGATGTCGAATCGTTGACGATCAATTCGTCGGGCCATATCACCGTGACGGCTGAGGGCATTGTCAATCCGTCCAATTCGACAGAGCTTTCCGGCGGGATCGTGGCGCTTGGGCAAGGCGGCCGGGGCGGCAATTCTCCCATGCCCGATACCGGCAGTGGCCACCCTGCCGGGGATGGCGGCTCCGCTGTCAGCAGCAATGCCGGAAGTAGCCTGGCGATGATTGCGATCAATATGGTCGGCGGCAATATAGCCAGCACGGGAAATTACCTGAACGGCATTATCGCCTATGGTCGAGGCGGCGATGGCGGCACCGGCCGCGCTCAGGCGAATGCGGGTTCCGGTGGCAATGGCATACCTGTCACGATCACAACCAGCAAACAGATGTCGATCTCGACCGCCGGCGATGAGGCAGTCGGTATTTCGGCGCAAAGTCTTGGCGGTACCGGCGGGTATCAGGATCCCAATGGTGACGGAACTGTCGATTTGAAGGATCCCCGCGCCGGTGCCGGCGGCGATGGCGGTTCGGTCAACATCAAGGTCGGGATGGATGCCTATTCCTCCTCCGCAAACGGCGGCACGATAATGACGAACGGGCATCTTTCGCACGGCATCCGCGCGCAATCATTCGGGGGTGTGGGCGGCGACAGCGGGTCGAGCTTCATTCTGGTGGGCTATTCCAGCAGCGATGCTGGCGGCGGCGGCAACGGCGCTTCGGTCAACGTCATCAATGCGTCCGACATCACCACCCGGGGAGATTTCTCCGTGGGCATTCTCGCGCAATCCATCGGCGGCGGCGGCGGCGATGTCGATCCAAGCGTCGGATTGATCTCGGTCGCGGGTGACGCGGAGCAGGGCGGCAACGGGGGGCGGGTCACCGCCGAACTCTACGGCGACATCACGACCTATGGCGAGGGGTCCATCGGCATCCTGGCGCAATCGATCGGCGGCGGCGGCGGCAATGGCGGGTCAACCCTCGGTGTCGCTTCCGTCGGCGGCAAGGGCGGCGCAGGCGGAGCACCGGATGATGTCACTCTCACGATACACGAGGGCGCACGGGTGCAGACGGAGGGTGACTTCGCCTACGGGCTGGTAGGCCAGTCGATCAGCGAAGGCGGCGGCAACGGCGGCAGTGTGCTCGACGTCAGTGCGGGGCTTCCGGCTGTCGGCATCGGCGGTCAGGCCGGTAATGGAGGCCACACATCGGGCACGGTCACGGTGACGGTGGACGCCGGGGTGCAAAATATTTTCGCGACGACCGGAGACAATGCCCACGCCATTGTAGCGCAGTCGATCGGCGGCGGCGGCGGCACCGGCGGCAACGCTTTCGGAGCGGATGTGGGCATTGGTGACTTCCAGATGGCGGGCGGTGCCGGCTATGGCGGGCCCGGTGGTCAGGTTTCCATGGATCTGAACACGCTTACGATCACCACCGGCGGCGCGCATGCTTCGGGCATCATGGCGCAAAGCATCGGCGGCGGTGGCGGCACCGGCGGTTCGGCTGCCGGTTTCGATGCCGATCTGGGGCTTGCACTGTCCGCCTCGGTCGGAGGGTCCGGCAACACGGGTGGCGATGGCAACAAGGTGGCAATCGTTCTGACAGACAGCGCCATAACCACCGGCAGTTACGGCATTGGCTCCGACATCACCGACATGCACGGGATCGTGGCTCAATCCATTGGCGGCGGTGGCGGTGCGGCGGGTTCGGCCGCTTCCAAGGCGGTTGCGGTGGCGATACCAAGCGGCGAAACTGGCAGCTATGGCGCCGAAGCGACCTTCTCGGCTGGCGGGTCGGGAGGCTCCGGCGGTTACGGCGGCGAGGTGGACATCACGCTCCAGAACACTGACGTCATCACCTTTGCAGATAATTCCATGGGCCTGATTGCCCAGTCGATCGGCGGCGGTGGCGGGCTCGCGGGCAGCGGCTCGGCCGGGGGTGGCGTCATCGGCGAAGGGCCGGAGACGAAATCGGCCAACCTTAACATGTCGCTCGGCGGCAGCGGTGGCAAGGGCCAGGGCGGCGGCATGCTTGACCTGACGCTTGCAAACGGCTCGACGATCACCACCTACGGCAATTTCTCCAACGCCATTCTCGGTCATACGATTGGCGGCGGCGGCGGCAATGCGGGCAGCGCCTCCTCCAGTTCGGAGAATTTCGAGGCGGGCATCAATATTGGCGTCAATGTCGGCCTCGGCGGTAAAGGTGGCAGTGGCGGCGGCGGTGGCGCGGTTCAGTTCGACCTTGCCGGGGGAACCTCGCTCACCACCTATGGTCAGGGCGCGCGCGGCGCACTGCTGCAATCGGTTGGCGGCGGCGGCGGCTCTTCCCAGGGGCTGACCCTCGGGCTCAGCCTCGATGTGCTCGAATCGACAGCCGATCTGAAGATCGGCCGCAACGGCCCGAATGGCGGTAATGGCGGCGCGTTCGAGTCCCTTGATCTCGGTGGAACGATCAGAACCTACGGCGCGGATGCCGATGGCGTTCTCGCGCAGAGCATCGGCGGCGGCGGCGGGATCGGCGGTTCGGTGGGAGGTGCCTCGGCGGACAGCGAAGGGATACTCTTCGAGATCAATGATATCGAGTCTGATATCAGTTCACCCTTCGACGCACGCGTGTCGATCGGCGGTGCCGGTGGAGCGGCTGGCGACGGCGGCAACTTCGAGGATGTGACCGTTTCGGGCATAACCTACACCTATGGCGATTTCGCCGATGGCCTGATGCTTCAGACAGTCGGCGGCGGCGGCGGGCAAGGCGGTGCCGGTGACGTCCAGCGCAGCATCAGCATGGTACGCTCCTTCTTCGCCCTTGGCGGTAGCGGTGGCAGCGGCGGCGACGGCGGCGACATTACCTACACCTTCAACGACGGTGGCGTTGCGACCCGGGGTTTCGCGTCAAACGGCATGGTTTTACAAAGCATTGGTGGCGGTGGCGGGCAGGGCGGCTCCGGTGGACGGCTGGTTTGCGCCAGGATCAATCTGGGTGGCGGTGTGGTGGTTCCGCCAAACCTGCCCGATGACGGTACACTGAGCCCGGAGCAGCGTTGCGCGCAGGTCCCGGCCCTCAGGACCGTCGATGGTCAGGGCGGTACTTACGGGAACGGCGGCACGATCAATCTGGCGGGAGGTGCCGTAAATTCCCTTACGGTTCACACGACGGGCGCGCACAGCCACGGTATCGTCGCGCAGTCCATCGGCGGCGGCGGCGGCATGGGTGCCATCGGCAGCACGCCCGTCATCGACGCTTCCGGGGATCCGAATTCCACGACGTTCGCGCCGACCAGCTATCGCGTGGATGTGGAGCTTGGCGCTAGTTCCAAAACCGGTAACGGCAAAGGGGCCAGGGGCGGAGACGTCACGCTGGACAGCGTGTTTTCGATAAGCACCTCGGGCAAGGGTTCGGCGGGGGTTCTGGCTCAGTCCATCGGCGCTGGCGGCGGGGTGATCGCGGTGGACGGGATCACCGACATCAAAATGGGTGCGGGCAGTCTGGATGACAGCGGCGGCGCTGTCTCGATTTTCTCGCGACAGGGCACGCTGGTCATGACCACCGGCGAGAGCGCACATGGTCTGGTCGCGCAGTCGGTCGGCGGCGGCGGCGGCTTTGTTACCGGCGCGCTCGGCCAGTCTGGGCTGGAAAGCCCAACGGACCGGATCTATGTGGCAATTGGCAATACACAGTATCCCACAGGTTCCGGCGGACCGGTGTCGGTCATTCATGATGGCGGGCGCGATGCCGGACAATCCTCGCTCATTTCGACCAATGGCGACCAGTCGCGAGGCATCATCGCGCAGAGCATTGGCGGCGGCGGCGGGATCTATAGCGGCGTCAAGGCGGGATCAGCCGGACCCGTAGTTGGTGTGCCGGTCCGTCTGGGAGGGTCAAACCAGGCAGTGGGCGGCAGCGCCAGCGTTACGCTCCGCCAGGCCATCATCACCAACGGGATTGCGTCCGACGGCGTGGTCGTGCAGTCGATCGGCGGCGGTGGCGGCATCGCCGACCTTGCCGCGCGCCCGACCGAAAACGGCCCGGCGGGCATTGATATTCATCTGGGTGAAACCTCTGTCGGAAAAGGCAATGGCGGCACCGCGAAGCTGGCGTTTGACGGGTCGTATTCAAAAGACGCCATCGTAACCTCGGGCAGGCAGGCCTATGGCGCGCTCGTTCAGTCGGTGGGCGGCGGCGGCGGGCTTGTCACCGACAGTTCGGACCGGTCAACCGGCGTCCTGAAACTTGGCAACTCCGATGGCGGGTCCGGCAACAATGACGGCGATGGCGGCTATGTCAATGTTGGCGACTACACAAGCACGGTTGCGACCATGGGCGACGATGCGCACGCAATCGTGGCGCAGTCCGTGGGTGGCGGCGGCGGCGTCGGCCGGGTTCAGGGCAGCGATACCGGCTCGGGCGCAGCGCTGACGCTTGGTTACAACGGAGCCAATTTCGGCAATGGCGGTAATGTCGATCTGAAAATGGGTGGCCCCGTCTCCACATCCGGTGATCGCGCCTTCGGGCTCGTCGCCCAGAGCATCGGTGGCGGCGGCGGGATAGCCAGTGCGGGGGCAGCCTCGGGAACGGGCAGCCTGCAACTCGGTGGGTCCAATGGCAGCAATCATGGCGCGGCCAACGGCGGAACGGTCAACGTGACATGGGTGCAGGGCAACCTTCAGACCACGGGTGACGGGTCGCACGGCATCATTGCCCAGAGCATTGGCGGCGGCGGCGGCATTGGCGGCGACATCACCTTCGACAAGGGCGCAACGCTGAATGTTTTCGGTGATCCGAGCGTCGGCGGTGGCTTGTCCGGCGTCGGTAACGCTGCTGCCGTCACCATCACGGCGCAGAGCAACATCAGCGTCAGCGGAGCAGGGGCCTATGGCGTCATTGCCCAGAGCATCGGCGGTGGCGGCGGCCTTGGGGGCGCCCGCGACTATGCGTTCGCGGGCAGAACCTCGACCAGTAGTAGTGGCGCCAGCCGTGCCGGAATGGTCAAGATCGACCAGACAGGTGGAACCATCAGCGCGCGCGGCGACAAGGGCGTAGGGATTCTCGCCCAGAGCCTTGGAGACGATTTCAGCACGCAGACCATCCAGATGACGGTCGCGGGGACGGTTCACGGCGGTGCGGGCGGCGCTGGCATCATGGCGCATGGCGGCAACGGCACAAACACCATTTCCGTCAAGGGAAGCGTTACGGCCGATGCCGATGAGAATGGCGACAAGACCGCGATCAGCTATCTGGGATCGACGACCGATTCCAACAGTGCAATGACGGTGAACGTGCAATCCGGCGGAAATGTCGATGGTGATGTGACCGGCACCTACAGGGACGGCTCCAATTTCACGGTGCCGGTCGCTCGCATGGCGTTAATGGCGGCAGCGGCGGGTTCTGGCAGGCTTGCGGCCCTCACCCTGCACAACAGCGAAGGGGGCACCATTCAGGGCGCACGAAGCTATCTTGCCGATGTCGAGAACGACGGAACCCTGATCGTTGGCGCATCGCGCAGCACCGACACCCTGAACATCGCCGGAGAATATGTGCAAGGCGCGACCGGCGAGATGGTGGCGGCGGCGCATTTCGCCGATGGCACGCGAGACCTCGTCCAGATCAAGGGTACTGCCACCCTCGGCGGTGTGCTGATGCTGGAGCCTCTTGCGGTGCTCTACGGCGCGGAACTGACCATGCTGACGGCCGAGGGCGGTATCTCCGGGCGGTTCTCCGAAATTCACTCCAGGCTCTTCACGTTTGAGCAGCGGCTCACCGACAAGGAAATCAGCCTGCGGGTCGCTGGCGCGCATTTCAACCATCCGGATTTCGGGTTGAACCAGCAGCAGGCGAATGTTGCGGATTATCTGGGCGGGTTGTTCATGGCGCGCACCGTCAGTCATGCGGGACTCTTCGGCGGGCTCGAATTTGCCGCCCGCGCGGGAGGCTATCGGGCAGCGCTTTCGCGGCTCGCTCCGGGTGCAACTCTGGCCGGTGAGGCGGCGAGTTTCGAACTGGCCCAAGGCCGTTTCGAGACGCTGCTTGATTGCTCCTGGCGGTCGCGCAGCTATTCGAACGGGTCGGCCTGCCTCCAGCTCATCGGTTCCGGACAACAGATCGACCAGTCTGGCGGGGGCAACGCCTTTGGCTATGACGGCAGCGCCTATACCGTGGGTGTGGCGGGCCAGGTGATGCTGACGCCGGAGTGGCGCGTCGGCGGCATGATCGGCTATGAGACAAGCGATTATAACGGGCATGGCGGCTATGGCTATGCGGAGGGCGGAACCGTGTTCGCGGGCCTTTCGGCAACACGGAGCTTCGGCGGCCTGTCGCTTTCGGCCGGCGGTGTCGTCAGCCAGGGGAACTTCGACACGAAACGCCTGCCCGGCCTGACCGCAGGCAACTCCATCGCCCGCGCCGATCATGATTTGACAAGTGTTGCCGGACGGATTCGTGCTGCCTACCAGCACGATCTGGGCGTGGGCTATGTCACGCCGATGGTCGATCTCGACATGATCTGGACCAGCGCCGATGGCTATACCGAGTCCGGCGCCGGAGAGCTTGGCCTGACGGTCGATGACAGCGACGAGTTCGCATTCATCGCGACCCCGGCCATCGAGGCTGGCCGCAACTTCGATCTGGATGGCTCGACGCAGTTGCGTCTCTACGGGCGCGCCGGCGTCAGCTTCTCAACGCTCGACAACTATCACGTGAGCACGCGTTTCACCAATGTGGCGGCGGGATCGTTCGGCAGTGACATTGCGATACCCGATGTTGTGGGGCGGATCAGCGCCGGTGCCCAGCTTAGCGGCACAGAAAATCTGGGGCTGGATCTGCGCTATGACGGCGCCTTCGGCAGCGGCTTGACCAGCCATGCCGCCAGCCTTCGCCTCAACTATCAATTCTGAAGGGACACGGACCTTGAAACAAACCAGATCACTGTGGCGCGGGATGTGTCGGACTGCCCTCATCGCCTTCTCCCTGTCTGCCCCTGTGGGCGGAGTAGCGGCCGCGCAGGAAGAGGCCACTCTTCCGGGCGGAGCGTCCTCCTTGCAGGAAACCTATCAGGACTGGCTGGTTGTCTGTGTCCAGGAGAAGGGCAAGCGTTGTGTCCTTTTACAGCGGACCCAGCAGAACGGGCAGCAGCTTATGGCCATTGAGCTGGCGGCCAATGCCGACGGGAAGACGGCAACCGGCACCCTTGTTCTGCCCTTTGGGCTCGCGCTCGACGCTGGCGTTGCGCTTCAGGTGGACGACAAACCGGTCGGGAAGCCCTTGCGCTACAGCACCTGCCTTGCAGCGGGATGCGTTGTGCCGCTCAGCGTCGATGCGCCATCGCTTGTCGCGTTGCATGCGGGAGAAGTGCTCAAGGCGACGGCCAAGGCGGCCGACAGCGGCCAGGCGATCCCCTTGTCAATTTCTCTCAAGGGATTTTCCGCCGCCTTCAACAGGGTCGCCGAGCTGACGGAGTGAGGGTGTCACTGCACAGATGAATGTTTCGCGTGCCATTAAAAACCCGGAACGATGAAGGACGAAGATGCGGTATCGAGATAACGACAAGCCTGTTCGATCTTTCATAAGCGGTGGTGTGCTGCTTTCCATCCGCAGGAACGAGCGATATCTGGCCTTGCTGGCGGGGTGCTCTGTTCTGGCTTTGAGCCTCGCCATGCTGGCAACGCCGCGGGTTGTTCGCGCGCAGTCCATATCGATTACAGGTGACGTTAATCCAACGAAGCCAGCGGACGCCACCGGAAACTGGACCGTGGGAGGTCCGCTCTATGTTGGTAGAGACAGCACCGGCGAATTGACCATCGATGCGGGTGGGGTCGTTACAGGTACATTCGGTCATATAGGCGTCGAGGGCGGTTCCACCGGTACCGTGACTGTGAAGGGCGCGGGTTCGACCTGGGTCAATCAGCAAAATCTCGTTGTCGGCGACAAGGGCGAAGGCACTCTGAACATCATGGACGGGGGCGCCGTCAGCAGCATGTTCGGCTATGTTGGCGCTGTCGCTGGCTCCACCGGAACCGTGATGGTGACGGGTGCAGGTTCGACATGGACCAATACAAACCAGCTCTATGTCGGCTATCAGGGCAACGGCACCCTGACCATCGCGGATGGCGGCACGGTTCGTAACGCAAGCACGCAACTTGGAACTCTCGACAACACCGGCACGCTGCACCTCAACGGCACGGAAGGCGCGCGCGGCGTATTGGAGACAGGCCATGTCTCCAAGGGCGTCGGCCGCGCCAGTTTCACCTTCGACGGCGGTATTCTGCGCGCGACCGGTAATGAGGCGGATTTCCTTCAGAATTTCAGTGCAAGCGACGTGACGATCGCCAGTGGCGGAGCCTTCATCGATACCAACGGCTTCAACATTGGTATCGATATGGGATTGTCGGGTGGCGGCGGCCTCACCAAGTTGGGCGACGGCACACTGACGCTGATGAATGCGAACAGCTTCGGCGGGACCACCCAGGTTGAGCAAGGCACGTTGCGCGCAGGGGTCGCCGCTGCTTTCGTGCAGAAAGGACAATACGTCGTCAACGGCGGTACGCTCGATCTTGGCGGTTTTGATCTCACCATGTCGTCCCTGTCGGGCAATGGCGGCACTGTAGCGCTGAATGGCGCGGATGTTGTCATCGACCAATCCATCGAAACCGCCTTCCACGGGATTGTGACGGGCGCGGGTGGATTGACGAAGCGAGGCACCGGCGCGCTGACCCTTTCAGGGGTAAACACCTATACCGGCGATACACTCATCAGTGGCGGCATGCTGGCGGTGAACGGCTCCATCGCCAGTTCCTCCACTCAGGTCCAGAACGGCGGCACACTGGGTGGCTCGGGTACTCTTGGCGGCGGCGTGACGGTTGCGGATGGCGGGACGATCGCGCCGGGCAATTCGATCGGCACACTGACGGTCAATGGCAATTTGTCGCTTTCGGCGGGTTCGCTCCTCGATTACGAGCTCGGCACGTCTGGCGCCAAGGGCGATCCGGCATCCGGCAAGAGCGACCGCATCGCCGTGGGGGGCAATCTCACCCTCGATGGGACACTCAATCTTTCCCAGAGCGACAACTCCGCTGACGGAACGTCCAGGCCGGGTTACTACCGGCTGATAACCTATGGCGGGGTTCTCACCGACAACGGTCTGGAGATCGGGACCACGCCGAACCTCGCCGATGCGGCAGCCTATGAGATCCAAACGGGTACCGGCTATGTGGACCTGTTTATCGCAACGCTTGGTGACGATATGCTCCAGCACTGGCAGGGCGGTGACGGGACCTGGAATGCATCGAACCCGAAATGGCTGAACCAGGGTGGCGACTGGCCTGTCATCTGGGCAGGCAATTATGCCGTGTTCAAGGATGATCCGGGCGGCTTTGACGGCGGCACGGTTACGGTCGACGGAACACAGAGCTTCAAGGGGCTGCAATTCGTTGATGAAGGCTATGCGCTTGACGGCGGCGGCCAGCTCGAAATCGATGGTTCCGACAGCACCGACGGCAATGCCGAGATCCGCGTGCTGGCCGACAGTGCCGCGATCGCTACGAAAATCACCGGCGCAGGCGGCCTCCTCAAGACTGGCGACGGCACCCTGATCCTTTCGGGCACGAACACCTACACCGGCGGCACGACGATCGCGGGCGGGACGCTGCAGGTCAGGGGATTTGATAATCTGGGTTCCACGTCCAGCACCCTGACTTTCGATGGCGGGACACTTCGCAACACCGCAGAAGGGGGGATGGGGCACAACGTGACGCTGAAAGATGGCGGCGGCGCGTTCCAGACCGATGCCAATCTCACCTTGAATGGCGTGATATCCGGCAGTGGAAGCCTCACCAAGACCGGTTCTGGCCGGCTGACGCTTTCAGGCACAAACACCTATACCGGCGGCACGGCCATCAACGAGGGCAATGTTCGCGCGACGGTGACCGGTGCCCTTGGTGTTGGACCGGTCAATGTCAATCAGGCGACGCTTTCGTTTACGGGTTCAGCCACCGCCGGAACCCTGATGATGACCGGCAATCAAAGCAGCATCGACTTCTATGATGACAGCTCGGCGGATGGCGCCACGATCACGGGTGGCGGAATATCGTTTAACGACAACGCAACGGCCGGCAAGGCGACCATTGCGGGCGACCTCGATTTTTACGACACGGCTTCAGCGGACAACGCATTCATTGACAATAGCAATGGCGGCCATGTCCGGTTCCATGGCAGCAACACGGCCAATCGCGCAAGGATCAGCATTGGTTCCGGCGCTTCGCTCGATATATCCGGCTTGACCAGCGGCGGCATCGCCATTGGCTCGCTATCGGGTGATGGAGCAGTCAATCTCGGCTCCAAGGCGCTGACGCTGGGCGGCCTTGGAAAGACCGATGCCATTAGCGGCACGATCTCGGGGAGTGGAGGTTCGCTCATCTGGTCCGGCAACAATCTCACGAGCCTGACCCTTTCAGGCACAAACACCTACACCGGCGGCACAACAATCACGCTCGGGACGCTGCAGATTGCGGCCGACGCCAATCTCGGTGCCGCATCCGGCATGCTGCATTTAAGCGGCGGGACGCTTGCGAACACAGCGAGCTTCACAACGGCGCGCGACGTTACGCTGAATTATAATGGTTCGTATGGTGGAACATTTCTGACATATGCCGATCTCACCGTGAGCGGAACGATCTCCGGAAGTGCCCCTCTCACCAAGAATGGCACCGGCAGGTTGATCCTCACGGGCAAAAACACCTATACCGGCGGTACCCACATATACGGGGGCGAAGTCGCGGCGATGGAAACGGGCGCGGTCGGCACCGGAGCTGTGACGGTTAGTCCAGTTTCCGGTGACGGGATTCTTTCGTTCAGGAACACGGCCAGCGCCGAGGCTTTGGTGATCACCAACAGTCATGGCTACGTCGAGTTCTATGACGACAGTTCTGCTGGCGCGGCGTCGATCACCAATTTGGTGAATGGATGGGCTGCCATAGGGTTCAGGGGCAACGCAACGGCGGCTCATGCGACGATCACGAACGAGTATGGCAGCTCCCTCAATTTTTTTGACTCGGCTTCAGCCGGCGACGCACTCATTCATAATAATGGCCAATTCTGGTTCCGTGACAGCGCCACGGCCGACGGTGCAACGATCAGCAATGGTTCCGGCGCCTGGCTTGACATAACGAATCTGTCCAGCGGCGGCATCGCGATAGGCTCGCTGTCTGGCGACGGATCGGTCTCTCTTGGAGACAAGGCGCTGACGCTGGGCGGCCTTGGAAAGAACGACACCATTGGCGGCGGGATCAACGGTACGGGAAGCCTCACCAAGATCGGTACCGGCACGCTGACGCTTTCGCACACGAACTCCTATACGGGCGACACGGTCATCAGTGGCGGCACGCTGGTGGTGAACGGTTCCATCGCCAAATCCGCCACGCGGGTGGAAGACGGTGGCACTCTGGGCGGCTCGGGCACCCTTGGCGGCGTGACGGTCGCGGATGGCGGCACGATCGCGCCGGGCAATTCGATCGGCACAATGACGGTGAATGGCGACCTGTCGCTTTCGGCGGGCTCATTCCTCGATTACGAGTTGGGCAGCTCCGGCGTGAAGCACAATCCCGCCGCTGGCAACAGCGATCGCATCGCGGTGACGGGCGATCTGATGCTCGACGGAACGCTGAATGTTTCGCAGAGCGGCAATCCGGCCGACGGCACTGCCGGTTTCGGCTATTACCGATTGATGACCTATGACGGGGCTCTCATCGACGGCGGACTGGAGGTCAACCCCACGATATCCCTCGACCAGGCGGCAGGCTATGAGATCCAGACGGGTGGCGGCCATGTCGACCTGTACATCGCCGTATTGGGCGACGACAGGCTCCAGCACTGGCAGGGCGGCAACGGGATCTGGGATGCGTCGAACCCGCAATGGCTGAACCAGGGCGGCGAATTGCCTGTCATCTGGGCGGGTAATCATGCCGTGTTCAAGGATGATCCGGGCGGCTTTGCTGGCGGCACAATCACGGTCGAGGGCACACAAGACTTCAAGGGGCTGCAATTCGTTGACGAGGGCTACAGGCTGGCGGGCAACGGGGCCCTGGTGACCGAGGCCGGTGGCAGCGAGATTCGCGTGCTGGCCGACAGTGCCGAGATCGCCACGGAAATCTCCGGCGCGGGCGGCATCGTAAAGACCGAGGCGGGCACGCTGATCCTGTCCGGCGACAACAGCTATCAGGGGGGCACGACGATTGCGGGCGGAACCTTGCAGGTTGCGGCAGACGCCAATCTTGGTGCCGCTTCAGGCGGGCTAACGATCAATGGCGGGACATTTCGCAACACCGCAATCTTCGCGACGGCGCGCAACGTGACGCTGAATGAAGGTGGCGGCGCGTTCCAGACCGATGCCAATCTCACCGTGAGCGGCGTGATCTCCGGCAGTGGGCACCTCGTCAAGACCGGTTCCGGCCGGCTAACGCTTTCGGGCACAAACACCTATGCCGGCGGCACGGTCATCAATCAGGGCGACGTTCACGCGATGGTCACGGATGCTCTCGGCACCGGGCAGGTGAACGTGAACCGCGCCTCTCTTTCATTCGGGAACTCCGCGAGCGCGGAGAACTTGCGGATCATCAATATTCAGAGTTCCATTGACTTCTATGACGACAGTTCGGCTGGCTCGGCCTCGATCGCCAATGATGGCGGCGGTACGTCCTTCAACGGAAATTCGACCGCTGGAAACGCCACTATCGTCAACAATTATGGTTCACCCCTCGGCTTTTATGGCAATGCGTCTGCCGGTAGCGCAACGATCACCAACCATATCGGGGGCAGCACCTATTTCGCAGGCAGCAGCACTGCCGATACCGCCAGCATCACCAACAATGCCGGCGGCAAGGTCAGGATTTCCGAACTGACGGCTGACGGCATCGCCATTGGTTCGCTGTCTGGCGATGGAAGGGTCATTCTCGGATCCAAAAGGCTGACGCTGGGCGGGCTTGGAAAGAACGACGCCATTGGAGGCGTGATCGAGGATGGTCCCGATGGGAGCGGCGGCTCCCTTGCCAAAATCGGCAATGGCGTGCTGACCCTGACGGGCGACAACAGCTATACCGGCGGCACCACGGTCGCGTCCGGCACACTCCAGATCGGAAATAACGGCCTTCGTGGCTCGATCACCGGAGACGTAGAAATCGCGGCGGCCGGCACGCTCGCCTTCAACCGTAGTGACGATTTCTCATTTGACGATCGGTTCAACGGTGTCGGTGCCATTGAGAAGCGGGGCGCTGGCGTCCTGGCGCTGACGGGCGATTCCCACGATTTTGCTGGCACTACCACCGTTCAGGCGGGAGCGCTGGCGGTCAATGGCATGCTTGGGGGGGTGATCGACGTCCGTTCGGGCGCCCGCCTGCAAGGGACTGGCACGGTAGGCACAACCAGCGTGGCCGATGGCGGGACCATCGCACCCGGCAATTCGATCGGCAGGCTTTCGGTCGATGGGGATATTACTTTTGATGCTGGTTCCATCTATCAACTTGAGATCGAGCCGCGCGGGGCGTCTGACCTGATTGATGTAACGGGCACCGCCGCCATCCACGGCGGCAGCCGCTTCGATCTCAACCCGCCTGCCTTCTATGTGCCTGGAACGCGCTATACGATCCTGACGGCTGCGGGAGGAGTTTCGGGCAGCTATGACGCACTTGACGAAGGCGCACCTTTTGTTGACCTTGTGCTCGACTATGACCCCAACAATGTCTATCTCGACGTCGTTCGCAACGATGTCCGGTTCTGCGATGTTGTGCAGACCGAGAACGGATGTTCCACCGGCACCGGCATCGATCCCGACGGCCCGATCGATGGCCCGCTTTCCGGGGTGCCTGACGCGGATACGGCGCGTTCTGCGCTTCATCTTCTTTCCGGTGAGATCTATGCGAGCGTCAAGGGTGCTCTTCTGGACGATAGCCGGTTCGTACGCGAAGCGGCTCTCGAGCGGACGCGGACCGCTTTCGAGGGTGTCGCGGCACGGCCGATGCCCGTGCTGGGCTACGGGGAGAATGGTTTCGTGTCGACAGCGGCTGACGCTCCGTTTGCCGTGTGGACGCGCGGCTTCGGCTCATGGGGCGAATGGGACAGCGACGGTAACGCTGCCGATCTCGAGCGGTCAACCGGGGGTGTCTTCGTGGGCGCCGACGCGCTTGTTTTCGATAGCTGGCGGCTCGGCCTTCTGGCTGGCTACAGCCATACCTCCTTCGATGTCGACGATCTGGCTTCGTCCGGTTCGAGCGAAAACTACCATCTCGGTCTTTTCACCGGTACGCAGTGGGGCGATCTTGGTTTCCGGTCCGGCCTCGCCTATAGCTGGCACAACATCGAGACCAATCGCATGGTGGCTTTCCCTGGCTTCAGCGATCACCTCAGCGGCGATTATAATGCTGGCACGTTTCAGGCCTTTGGCGAGCTGGGCTACCGCGTCAACGCAAAGGCGATCTCCTTTGAATCCTTCGCCAACCTTGCCTATGCGAGCCTGCACACCGACGATTTCAAGGAAAGCGGCGATGCGGCTGCGCTTTCGGTTTCAGGTGACACAAGCGAGGCCACCTTCACCACACTTGGCCTGCGCGCGTCGACGAACTTCTCCCTCGGCACGATGAGGGCAACGGCCCGCGGCATGCTCGGCTGGCGTCATGCCTTCGGCGATACCGCGCCGCTGTCGACCCATGCATTCACCGGCTCCAATGCTTTCACCATTGCTGGCGTGCCGATTGCGGAAGATGCGGCCGCCATTGAGGCCGGGGTTGATATTGATGTCACGGATAGCGCCACGCTCGGCCTTTTCTATAACGGGCAGATTGCGGATGACGCGCAGGACCATGGCGTCAGGGCGGATTTCACCATGAGATTCTAGTCCGGCGCCGCCCAGCCTGAGGAACAGCATTGGTGGATGAATCCCTGGGAAGTCCGCGGTCTGACACAGGGTCTTTGAAAGACTGGATGCTGCGTAATCAAATTGCGCTGCAAAGATATTTCAGCTCCAGATAATCCTCGATTCCATGTCTGGAACCTTCACGGCCAAGACCCGATTGCTTGACGCCGCCAAAAGGGGCAACCTCAGTGGAAATCAAGCCGGTGTTGTGGCCGACAATGCCATATTCAAGGGCCTCTGATACACGGACGCAACGCCCGAAGTCGCGACTGTAAAAATATGCAGCCAGGCCAAAAATCGTATCATTGGCAAGTTCAATGACCTCTTCTTCTGTGTCAAAGATAAAAATCGGTGCAAGCGGACCAAAGGTTTCCTCGGAAAAAACATCCATATCACGTGTAACGCCGGTTATGACGGCTGGCTCGATAAACAACCCGCCAAGGCGTTTTCCGCCCTGTACCAGCGTCGCACCTTTGGCAACAGCATCCCGGATATGGGCCTCAACCTTTTCAAGCGCCTTTGTTTCGATCAGCGGGCCGATAGCAACACCGGCTTCCGTACCGGGGCCAACCTTGAGCGCCCTGACCTTGGCGATGAGCTTTTCCACAAAAGCATCGTGAACGCCACGCTGAACAAAAAGACGGTTGGCGCAGACGCAGGTCTGCCCTGCATTGCGATATTTGGAAGCTATCGCACCATCAACCGCCGCATCGATATCGGCATCGTCAAATACGATGAATGGTGCATTGCCGCCAAGTTCCAGCGACAGTTTTTTAATCGTCGCCGCACTCTGCGCCATCAGGAGGCGACCCACTTCCGTGGAGCCAGTGAAGGAAAGCTTGGCAACAACCGTGCTGTCTGTCAGCACTTTGCCGATTTTTGATGCTGATCCGGTCACAATCTGCAACACGCCTGCCGGAACACCGGCACGCTGTGCCAGTTCGCCCAGTGCCAACGCGCTCAGAGGGGTCAAATCTGCGGGGCGGACAATCATTGAACAACCGGCGGCGAGGGCGGGAGCGGCCTTACGAGTAATCATGGCCGCAGGAAAGTTCCACGGGGTGATCGCTGCCGTTACACCGATGGGCTGGCGCAGGACGGTGATGCGCTGATCGGCGCGCGGTGCGGGTATCGTCTCGCCATAGATCCGCTTGGCCTCTTCGCCAAACCATTCGATGAAGGAAGCCGCATAAAGAATTTCGCCACGCGCTTCCGACAGCGGCTTGCCTTGTTCCGCAGTCATGATCGCGGCCAGATCATCGGCATGACTGACCATCAGCTCAAACCAGCGACGCAGAATGACAGAGCGTTCCTTGGCAGGCAGCGCAGCCCATTTTTTCTGGGCAATGCGTGCACTTTCAATAAGTGCGGGAATTTCGCTGTCCGCGAATACCGGGACCGTCCCCACGACTGTACCATCAGCCGGATTTGTCACGTGAATTGTATTGCCGGAAACGCTGGCGCGCCATTCGCCATTGACCAGACAAAGGGTTTTGAGCAGCGAAGGATCGTTGAGCGTCAACACGGTATAGTCTCACTTTTTGCTTGCGTCAGGATAATCGTTCAGTATATTGAACGATGTTCATTTATATGAACGAGTTAAAGCAAGGTGGCCTTTCCCTGTCAATCTGGATTTTGTTGTGTCTGCCCCCACTTCTGTCCCCGCCGTTAAACGGGCGGCCGCTATTCTTGATCATGTTGCAATCGCGATAAAGCCGCAGGGCGTATCCGAAATTGCTCGCCTGCTCGATCTGCCGAAAAGCTCCGTGCATGGCTTATGCCACACGCTTGTTGCACTGGGACTGTTGCGCGAGACAATCGAGGGATTCGAGCTTGGCTCTCACGTTCTGCAATGGAGCGCGGCTTTTCTGAACAAGGATGATCTGGCGCGCGATTTTGAGCGCGTGCTGGCAACCGACAACCGCTTGGCAGATTACACCGTCACATTATCGGTGCTGCAAGGGGATCGCGTCGTCTATATTGGCTGCCGGAACGCACACAGACCGTTGGGTTTCTCCTTTCAGATCGGCATGGGGTTGCCGGCGGTGTTTACCGCAACCGGCAAGGCCATGCTGTCGCGGCTAAAACGGGAAGAACGGGACCGCATTTTGCACAATGCATGGCCGAGACCGTTGACAGCGCACAGTGTTGCCGACCGCGCGGCCTTCGAACACGAAGTGGAACTTGGTGCACGAAGACCTTATGCGCTGGATGATGGTCAGGTCCGTGATGGCATGTACTGCATTGGCGCGCCCATTTATGATGCTCATGGCCATCCGATAGCCGGTCTTGCCATTTCTCTGACGAGAGCAGAAGCGCAGCCCGATCTTGTCGCGCAACTGGGTGCCGTGATTGCTGATCTTGCCTGCACACTCAGCCGTAACCGGCCGTAACCGGCCTGTGCGCGAGATCGTCGCCCAGGCCAAAGGCACGGATCCCAGCTTGCATATATGCACCCATGTCTCCGGCTGTGACACCGCCGACATCGGCGATCATTGCATCTTTCCGCAGGATCGTTACAGGATCACGGGTCAGTTGAGGTCATTGAGCCGTGCAAGCAATTCCATCAATAACCGCCTGTCAGAAAGATTGACTCACCGGTCATGAAGCTACAGGCCTGCGACGACAGGAAGATCGCGGCACCGACCATTTCTTCGGGCCGTCCGGCACGACCCATCCAGTTCAGTGTGCGGGCATATTCGGCCCAACCCTCGGGATCCTGGTCACGGCGATGGGCGTTGCGATCGGTATCTATCAGGCCGGGAGCCAGCGTGTTCAGCAATACATTCCGCTGCGCATAGTCCCGCGCCTGGCTCTGGATCAGATTGTGCTGCGCCGCCTTGGTCGCGGCATAGGCGGTGACGATGCCCTTGGGTCGAAGCTGATTGATCGAGCCGATGGAAACGACCCTTCCCCAGTTTCTAGACGACATACGCGGCAATACCGCCTGCAGCATGTCCACGGTCGAACCAAGGTTCACCGCCAGATGAAAGGCCAGATCCTCCGGAGTCAAATCCTCCAGAGAGGCATTGATCTGCGCGCTGGCATTGATAACCAGAATATCGACCGGTGCGATGGCTTCGGCGCTCTCGATCAACTCACGCCCTGCGCCAGACCCGGAAAGGTCGGCTGCCAGTTCGCTGGCGGTCCCACCGGCTGCCTCGATCCGCTTCCGCACTGCCTCGCCGCCGCCCGGCTTCGTGCCGTGCAGGATGACATGGGCGCCAGCACCGGCCAGACCTTCGGCGATGGCAGCGCCGATCCCGCGGCTGGAGCCGGTTATCAGGGCGGTGCGGCCCTTCAGGTCGAAGATGGTTTCGAGACGCATGTGCTACCCCTGGAAAAGCTTGACCCGCGCGCCTGCCACGCCGGGCCGGCAGGCGAAGAGACCGCCGGACAGCGGCGCATCCGCCAGCGTCGTGGCCGGAAGCCGGGTGCGCGCACTGGTGATATAAAGTGTCGAAAGGTCTGGTCCGCCGAATGCGACGCTGGTGGGGCGCGGCACTGGGAGATCAATGACCTGATCGAGCTTTCCATCCGGCAAATAGCGGCGTACGCACCAGCCGTCCCAGATGGCGCACCAGACGCCCCCCTCTGCATCAACCGCGAGACCATCGGGGCGGCCTTCGCCGACCGGGATGCGGGCAAACTCCCTCCCTGCGCCAAGTGTGCCGGTGGCTGGGTCACAGTCATAGGCATTGATCAGTCCGGGCACAGTATCGACGAAATAGAAAGCGCGGCCGTCCGGGCTCCAGCCCAGACCGTTCGAGACAACGATGCCGCCCTCCTTGCGCTCGAACCCGCCGGTGGCGTCGATGCGATAGAGTGCGCCCGTCGGCTTGGAGGCATCAATCCGCATCGAACCAACCCAGATTGCGCCGTCCGGCCCACATTTGGCATCGTTTAATCGGTTGTCGGCGATGCCTGCCTCGGGGCTGGCGAAGGGCGTCAGGCTTCCCGAAGCAAAGTCCAGCCACTCGATCCCGTCCTGCGACGCAACAAGCAGGCGTCCATTGTCGACCGGAATGACGGCGCTGACGAGCTTGCCCGTCTCGCATGTTTCATTCCTGCCGGTCGCGGGATGGAAGCGATAAACCGCCGGGTGCAGGATATCGACCCAATAGAGTGCCTGCTCGGTCTCATGCCAGACCGGGCTTTCACCCAACTGTGCTCCCCAAGGCAATACGCAGCTCAGTTCAGCCTTCGGCCGCCCCATAGCAGTGCGGGGTCGCGGGCGCGAACTGATCGCGACCGCACCGGCAGCGCCAGTGATACGCCGGGCTGCGGCCATCAACTCGCGCCCGGCCGGGTGAATGTTGGAAGCATCAAGACGTGACGATGGCCCAAGCGCTACCAGCACGCCGATCGGGCTGTTGTCGCGTCCCATCACTGGTGCCGCCACCGAGTTTACGCCCGGCAGATGCTCTTCATAAGAAATGGAATAACCACGAGCCCTCGTCAGGGTCAGATCCGCCTGAAGGGATTCCATAGCACTTATTGTCTGATGCGTGTGGCGATCCAGTGTCAGCCGGTCCATCAGGGCCCGCCCAACGGCCGGGTCCTGAAACGCCAGCAAAGCCTTGCCAGCGGCGGTGCAATGTAGCGGAACATGGCGGCCGACTTCCACTCTAACGGAGAGACCGTCATCGGAGCGTTCAGCCAGATATTGGGCTGTGGTTCCATCAAGCTTGCACAACGCCACCGTCTCGCCCAGTTCGGCGGCCAGCCGCTCCAGTTCGGGCGTCGCGGCCGAAACCAGATCAAAAGTCTCCCAGACCCGATGTGACATCTCAAGAAAACGCTGTCCCAGCACATAGGTGCCATACTCTTCGTCCTGCCGCACCAGACCGAAGGCGATCAAGGTGCGCAGAATGCGCGCGAAAGTCGGCTTCGGAAGGCCAGATGCGCGCAAGAACTCGGCAAAGCGCAAAGGTTCGGGCGCATCAGCCACCATATCCAGAAGAGTGAGGCCCTTGGCGAGGGCCGCCGTTCCGCCGGGCGTTTCGCGTTTCATCAAATCTGCCCTGCCGCGAGGCGCCGCTGCCTTGCTGCTGCCGCTTCGTCCAGCATTCGATCGATCGTCCATCGCGCCTCGAATCCCAACCTGTCTCTGATCCGCTCGTTTGACGTGCGGTAATATACGCCCGCGCCGGGAAGATCGACAGTCACCACGGGCAATCCAGTCAATGACGCCATCCGAGGCAGTAATTCGGCGAAATCCACCGGATCGTCAGAGCCGAGGTTGAACACGCCGCCTGCGGCGTCGGGCCGATCCAGCGCCAGAAGCACCCCCGCCACCATGTCGCGGGTGTCGGTAATATGCATGAGAAACGGCCGCCCGTCCTGATTGCGCGCCAGCACATGTGCTGGCATACCAATGTCGGCCGCACGCAACAGATCTGCCACGGCCTTGTTTCCAAATCCTTCCTGCTGCTTCGCCCGCGGCCGCAGAAAAAAGCGCGGGCCTGAGAAGATGCTTTCCTCATCCAGCAATTCCCCTGCATCCTGCGTATGGGAAAAGCGCAGGATCACAGTCTCCATCCGTCCGGCTCGCTGATGAAAGCGCACGAGCTCTTCCCCCAACAGCTTGGTCAGTCCGTAGGGCGAATTCGGCCGCAGCGGATGGTCCTCCGTCACCGGAAGAAATTCGGGGAGGTTTTCGGGGTAGACCTCACCCGACGAGGCAAAGACAAACCGTTGAACGCCAGCTACGGCAGCCGCATCCAGAAGCACGCGAGTGCCGTCGACATTGACCGCGAACATACGGTCGCGGTCGGCGGGCGCCCATGACATGAACGCCCCAAGATGAAGGACACTGGAGATACCCTTGACCGCACGGACAACAGCGTCTTTGTCATCGAGTGACCCGACGATTTCATCACCGGCGGCTCCGGAGGGGCGCAGATCAAACCCGCGAACTTCACGTCCCTTGGCGCGCAACGCTGCGACGACAGCACGACCCACGCGCCCGGCTGATCCGGTGACAAGTATCATAGCCGTTCTCCTGTCTTGGGATCGAAGAGGTAGAGCCGCTCCGGATCAAAGCCCAGCTTGAGCCCTTCGTCCGTCGGCAGGCTGCCTGAATGCGGAACGCGCGCGATCAGGCCCTTGGATTTGCCATCCTCGCCATTGGACATCCGAGCGCCATCGGCGGTGAAATAGATGTACTTTTCCGAACCAAGGCTCTCGATCAGGGACGGGCGCGCTCTAAAAGTGACGGGTGCCTCGCCGAGGGCGATGTGCTCGGGGCGAAGCCCGACGACCACCGGCCCTTCATGGCCTTTTGCGCGGGGCAGCGGAATCTCCTGCCCGAAACCGCTCAATTGCCCGTCGCGCAACTGTGCGTTCAGGAAGTTCATGCCGGGTGACCCGATGAAGCCGGCAACAAAGAGATTGGCGGGATCGTTGAACAACTCATCTGGCGCGGCGATCTGCTGGATGATGCCGTCCTGCATGATAACCACGCGGTCGGCCATGGTCATGGCCTCGACCTGATCGTGGGTCACATAGACTGTTGTCACGCCGATCCGCTTGTGCAGCGCGCCAATTTCAGCGCGCATATGGACACGCAGCTTGGCGTCGAGATTCGACAGCGGCTCGTCCATCAGGAAGGCCCGGGGCTGGCGCACGATCGCACGCCCGAGCGCGACGCGCTGACGCTGGCCTCCCGACAGATCCTTCGGCCTGCGGTCCAGATAGGGCGTGACCTCGAGGATGCGGGCGGCGTCTTCGACGCGCCGGTCGATCTCGGACTTGTTCGTTCCGCGCATCTTCAATCCGAAACCGATGTTCTGCCGAACGGTCAGATGCGGATAGAGCGCGTAATTCTGGAAAACCATGGCGATGTCGCGGTCGCCCGGCGCGAGGTCCGTGACCTCCCGGTCGCCGATGAAAATCTGTCCTTCGGTCGCCGGTTCGAGGCCTGCGAGGATCTTCAGCATCGTTGACTTGCCGCAGCCGGATGGCCCGACCAGAACGACGAACTCACCATCCTCGATTTCCAGCGAGAAAGGGCGGAGCACGTTCAGTGCCCCATAGGATTTGCTGACATTACGAATGGAAATATTGGCCATGCTTATTTCTCCGCGCCAGCGGTAAGACCGCCAACCAAATAACGCTCCAGGAAGAGATAGATCGCGATGATCGGAAGGGCGACAAACACCGATGCCGCCGCGATATCGTTCCAGTAGGTGACATATTCGCCCTGCATCGTGGTAATGCCGAGGTTGGCGGTCCAGTTGTCGGGCGAGTTGACGAGGAACGTCCGGGCATAGGCGTAGTCGGCCCAGCTCAGCACGAAAGCGTAAAGCGCGGTTGCCGCAAGGCCCGGTGTGGCAATCGGCAGTACCACGCGTACCATCGCCCCGATCGGGGAGCATCCGTCGACCATGGCCGCCTGCTCCAGCTCGCGCGGTATGGTGTCGAAATAACCCTTCAGCATCCAGGTGGCGAAGGGGATAATCATGGTCGAGTGGGCCAGAACCAGCGTCCAGAGGCTGCCGATCATGCCGAAACTGGAAAAGATCGAAAAGAGCGGGATGACCAGCAATGTTGCTGGCAGCATTTTGGCGGTGAGGATGAAAAGCCCCATGGTCGCGCCGCCACGCATCGAATAGCGCGACAGGGCGTAGCCCGCGCTGACCGACACCAGCATCGAAAGCGCGACCGAACCGATCGCCGCCAGCATCGAGTTCCAAAGCCACAGAAGGATCGGTTTTGCCTCCCACACCCGGGCGAAGATATCCCATTGCGGATCCTGCGGCCAAAAGGTGGGTGGCAGACGGTAAAGCTCGTCCGTGGTCGAGATCGCGGTAACGAGAAGCCAGTAGACAGGGAACAGGATCATCACCAGCGCGAAGATCACGGTGCCATAAAGTGCGAAGCGCTCAGGGAATGTAGGTTTCATGGAAGCCCCTCAATAGATTGATTTCGAACGCCGGCCCAACATCAGAAGGCTCGCGAGAATGCAGATCACCAGTGTCAGCACACCGACCGCCGCAGCCCGACCGAAATTGTGGTACTGGAAGGCCTGGTCGTAGGTCATGATCGAAAGCGTCTGCGTCGAGCGCAGCGGGCCGCCGCCAGTCAGAACCTTGATGATCGAGAAGTCGCGGAACACCCACAACAGCGTCAGTATCAGCGTCACGCCCAGCACGGGCGTAAGCAGTGGCATGGTGATCCAGCGAAAACGCTGCCAGACGCTGGCGCCATCCACCTTCGCTGCGGCGTAGTAGTCGGACGGGATCGACTGGAGCCCCGCAAGGCACATGATCGATACGAAGGGAAAGCCTTTCCAGACCATGGTGATAGCAACGGCCCAGAACGCCGCGGTTGAGCTGCTGACCCAGGGGATCATCTGGTCGGTAAAGCCAAGCTGGATTGCCAGCCACCCGAAGAGACCGAAAGAGGTGTCGAACATCCAGGCGAAAATGACCACAGCGATGATCTCTGGCACGGCCCAGGGCAGCGCCATGCCAAGACGCGCGACGGTACGGCCACGGAATCTATTGTTGGCCAGGAGCGCCGTACCCAGTCCCGTCAGCACACTGCCGATCGTGACGACCACCACTAGCTTCAGCGTGACCCAGCAGGCCAGCCAGAATTCGGGGGAGTTGAACAGCCACTTGTAGTTGGCCAGCGAGAAGGGTTTTCCGGCGGCGCCAAGTCTGGGAATCTTGACCTGCTGGAATGACAGGTCGATCGCCAGTATCAGCGGCCAGACGATGATGGCGGCAACCATCAGCACCGCAGGCGCGATGAGGATGTAACCAAGAAGATGCTGACGGCTTGGTCGCGCAAGATCAAAATACTTGTGGCGCCCCGTCTGAGGGATGTCGGTCACGGTCGGTCCTCCTGCCGAGTGGTGCAGCACCCATGGCCCGCACATTGCGAGCCATGGTCTGATGAGGGGATCAACCCCTGATCGATTCCGCCTTGGCTTGCATGGTTTTCGCCACTTCAGCCGGATCGAGATCCTGAATCAGCATCCGCTGGCTCTCTTCCATGATCATCTTGCTGAATTCGTTGTAGTACAGCTCAAGACCCGTCGGGATGCGGTCGATATCGGCCTTGGATGCAGCATTCATGGTTTCGATCAGAACCGGGAAATGCGGAATTGTCTGTTCCACGCCGGAAACATCGGCCTTCGGGCTCGGTGGCGTGTTTCCACCCAGCGTGGCATAGCTGCGCTGGAATTCGGGCGTCATGGTCAGCTTGATGAAATCCCAGACCAGAGCCTTTTCCTCGTCCGAGATATCCGAAGGCATCGCAAGGACGTTCGATGAGCCACCGACCGGCGGGTCCAGCGGCGGGGCGGTGTAGACGATGTTGTCTTTGGCCGAACCTCTCTCGGTCGTTCCGTAGAGCCATGGGCCATCAAGGCGCATGGCCATCTTGCCATCGGCAAACAGCTTGCGCACATCGCTTGCACTCATGTCGATGGGACCAATCCCGCTTTTCATGACCGTTTTCCAGCGCGACAGGCCCTCTATCATCTCGGGCGTGTCGATGGTGATATTGCCTTCCTTGTCGGTCCAGTATCCGCCCGCATCGATGATGTAGTTCAGCATCTCGGTCAGGTACTGGCCGGGGCCACCCTTGGTTTCGTGCCCGGTCCCGAACTGATCGATAATCCCGTCGCCGTTCAGATCCTTGGTGGTGGCCTTTGCGGCTGCAAGAAATTCACCGTAGTTCTTGGGTACGGCAATGCCGGCTTCTTCGAGGATCTTTTTGTTATAGGCCATCACGAAGCCAAAATAGTTCGTCATGATGCAGACGGTTTCGCCGTTCCATTTGCATTTCTGCTGGCCTGCCCATCCCGTCAGATCGATACCGTCCTTTTCGATCCACGGATCCAGCGGTTCCAGCCAGCCATTATCCGCGAACATCTGAAACTCGAACGAAGCAAGATGAACAATCTGCGGCGGCTGACCGGCTGCGAAAAGCGTGGTCATCGTATCGGCATAGGAGCTGCGTTCCGCCTTGGTGAATTCTACTTTAACGCCGGGATGCTGCTTTTCAAACTCGGCGATTGCAGAGTGCCACCATTCGCCGGTGCCTGCGTCATCCGTTTGCCACGAGATGAATTTCAGCACGGTGTCGGCCATGGCCGGGGCAAAGCTGCCCATTGTGACGAAAGCGGTCGTTGCCGCGCCGAATCCGAACTTTCTTACCAGTTTGTGCATGGCTTCCTCCTCCAAGAACCAGTGTCAGATACGTTCAATCAATGAAAGCGCCGCCTCCGACGGCTTCACTCCAAGTCCCGGCCCCGACGGCAAATGATATCTGCCCTCGCGGCAATCCATGTCGCCCTCCAGCAAGCGGCGGTTCGGCTCGAAGATCGAATGCTGGAATTCATGGCCCTTGAGCGTCGGCAGGGTCGACGCGGCCTGCAAACTGGCGGCGAGGAATATCCCCGCCCCGATGGTTGCGTGCGGGATCACGTCAATGCCGTTCTGCTCAGCCAGCGCACCAATGCGGATGAAGTTGGTGATACCTTTGTGCCCCATCTCGGGCTGCACGATGGCAATGCGGCAGCGCTCGATCCGGGCAAGCATGTCCCAGTGCGTCCGCCATTCCTCCCCCACCGCGATCGGAATATGGGTGCCTTTCGAAACCTTCTCCAGACCGGCGATATCCTCCGTCCAGACCGGGGCCTCGGCGAACCACGGGTTGTAGGGCGCCATTTCTGCGATCAGTTCCAGCGCGCGTTCGGGGGACTGGTTCCAGTGCATGTCGGCGGCGATCTTCGCTTCCGGTCCCAGAACATCGCGCAGATTCGCCATTTCGGCTGCCGGGCCATCATCCGCCACCGGTGTCGCGAATTTGAAGGCGCTGAAGCCGCGATCCTGCCAGGATTTCGCCAGATCACTCCGCGCCTGCAGGGTTTTCTCCGGCAGACCCGAGACATAGGCCGGGATGCTGCCCACGCCTCCACCCAGCAGTTCGCGCACGGATTTCCCTGCCTCCTGTCCAGCGATATCCCACAGCGCGATATCGAGCGCCGCCAGCGCATCGACATAGAAACCGCCGGTATAGCCCCGAACCCGCATCATGTCGTAAAGATCATCATAAACGGCTGACGGGTTCGATGCATTCCGGCCGATCACAAAGCCCGCAAGCAGATCATTGATGATCGCGGCGACCGCTCCGGGTGCGACGATGCCATAAGTCTCGCCCCAGCCGACGGTGCCCGCCTCTGTGGTTATCCTGACCAGTACGCTGCGGTCAAAGGTCGGATAAACCGTCCGGTTTCCCTTGCGAACGATATAGCCGTTCGGGTTGACGACCTCGCCTGGACGCAGGGCGCCCAGATAGGGCACCTTGCGGGGCTGGGTCAGGGTAAGTACCTCGACGGAAGAAACAGGCGCGTTCATGCCGCCTCCGCAGCAAGCAAGCCCAGCTCAGCCAGATTGCGGTCGATATCGGAAATTGCTGCTGCGTCCAGCTCAGGGGTCGGTGCACGCACGCCAACGTGCTCAATCACGCCGCGGCGCATCAACACATGCTTGGTCAGCCGCATACGGTAAACCGCCTGCAATACCAGCAGCGGCAGGGTGCGAACATAGATACGACGCGCCTCGTCACGCTCGCCAGCGTTCCACGCCCGATCCATGGCAACGTGCTCTTCAACGATCTCCAGAGCAGGCATCGCAGCCGTCGCCCCGCGCAAATATTCGTCCAGAATATAGCGCGCGCCGCCACCGCCGATAACGCCCTTCAATGAAGCAGGCGCATGAGCGATGATATGGCTGATCGCCGGACCGGCCGGAAGAGTTTCCTCTTTCACATAGGCCACACGCGGCAGCGCCTTGATGATTTCGACAATAGCCTCGGGCGAAAGGTCGGAGCCGCGCGGCGCGGGCGCGTTCTGCAGGATGATTTCAACCTCCGGCAGCGCTTCAAGAACACGGCCGAGGAAGTCAATCAATGCTGGCGCATCGGTGCCGACGGATTTCGGCGGCTGCACCATGAGATGACGAATACCCAGATTTGCAGCGATCCGGCCGTGCTCAACCACCTCTCGCCAGTCGGCGGCACTGGCGCCCGCCACAATCGGCACGCGCCCCGCAGCCTCGTCCACCACGATCTTCAGAAGCCGCGCCCGCTCACCTGCGCTCAGACTTTCCACTTCACTGGCGAAGCCCGGGAACACGACCCCGCTCACCCCATGATCAAGCGCGAACCGCACCAGGCGACCCATTGCTGTCTCGTCCACATCGCCGTTTGCTGCAAAGGGCGTGGGCAGAACGGGCAAAATGCCCTTCAGACCCGATACCATTTCCCACCTCCCAATAATGTATCATAATGTGATACCATATAATCACTAATTGACACTACATAGTTTTTCCTCCTATGACAAGTCCCCAGTTGGAACGATCCAGAGGAGGAAGGGCATGGCCGCAAAAGCCGCATTCATTGTTGTCGATTGGGGAACGACCTCGTTCAGAGGCACATTGGTCACGGAGAGCGGCGAGGAGCTGGACCACCTTGAAACTGCACAGGGCATATCCACTCTCGCGAAGGGTGACCATGAGGGGGTGCTGATGGGCGCGCTTGCCCCCTGGTTCAATATCCATGGAGCATTGCCCGTGGTGGCGCTTGGCATGATCACCAGCCGCAACGGATGGGTCGAAGTGGCCTATGTGCCTTGCCCTGCGGGCCTTGTGGAGCTTGCAGCAGGCACTGCGCGGATCAAGCTGCCGAACGGATCCGATCTGGTTTTCCTGGCTGGTTTGACCGACACCGCACGCCGGCCGTTCCCCGATGTGATGCGCGGCGAGGAAACACAGATCGTCGGTTATGGGCTGGACCGTGATATGACGATCATACTGCCGGGGACACATAGCAAGTGGGCGCGGGTAGAGGTCGGCCGGATCACCGGTTTCCAGACATTTGTGACCGGAGAAATCTTCGCTCTGCTCATAAACCATTCCTTCATCGCACGTGGCGCAACGCAGCCGCCTGTCGAAGATATGGCGGCCTTTCGCTGGGGCCTTGAGGAGGCGAAGAAGACCGGCGCCATGCTGTCTCTCCTGTTCTCCGCGCGAACCGGCGGCCTGGCCCAAAAACTGTCGGCAAATCAGCTTCGATCCTATGTTTCAGGCCTCGTCATCGGACAGGAGTTCCGTCAGGCTCGCGAGGAAGGCTGGTATGCCGAAGGTGATCGCGCCGCCATCGTCGGTAATGACGGGCTGAACGCGCTCTATGGCATCGCAGCAAGGATTTTCGAGTTGCAGGTCGCCGAAGATGCGGGTGATGAAGCGATTAAAGGCGCCCTGGCAGTTCTGCGCGCTGCGCTTTAATCCATCCTTCTCTCTGAAAAACGTCAGGATCGATATGTATATCTTCCCGCCCAGCATCGGTACCAGCCGCTACGAAAATGATCCGTTCACAATCCTGGACAGGCTTAAACGTATCGGCTTACCCGAGCAACCCATAGCCTTTTACGGCTCATCGTCATTCCGGCTCTGGTCTTCGATGACCGAAGACCTTGGATCTCTCAATGCGGTCAATCTGGGGTTCGGCGGTGGAACGATTCTGTCGGCGCTGCACTATATGGACCGGCTGTTGACTCCACTCGATCCCCGCAAGGTCGTCCTGTATTTTGGTGAGAACGACATCGCCAGCGACGGGCTGACGGGCCGCACCGCATTCGCTCATTTTGAAGACCTGCACGCGAGAATTTCCCAAGCGCTGCCGGGGGTGGAAGTCTTTGTTCTTTCAATCAAACACAGCCCGGCACGCTGGATCTATGCGGAGCAGTTCGAGCTGTTCAATCAGTTTACGCGCGACTGGTGCGCAACGCGGGACGACACCACATGGATCGACGTCGGAGCAGGCTTTCTGGGTGAGAACAAGCTACCCATGTCAAAGTATTTCTTGCCCGATTCCATCCATTTGAATTCAGCCGGTTACGGGGTCTGGGCAACGGCGTTGCGTGAGGTCCCGGGCCTGCTGCGCTGAGTGTCGTCGCCGAATACAATTCGTAAATGTCTATGCCCGGTATGATGGAGCCGGAGTTCACTGTTCCGGAACCTCCCGGCAAGCCTGATCCATTTGCCGCCGCCTCTCAAAAAGAGAGATCGGCGGCAAAGCTTTGAAGCGGCTTAAGTGCGGGTGATCGACACACCGCCATCGGCCAGCAACGCGGCACCGGTCACAAAGCCCGACTGTGGCGAGGCGAGGAAGAGTGCTGCTTCGGCGATCTCCTCTGGACGGCCGAGACGTTTCAGGGCGTGCAGACCCTCGACGAACCCGCGGGTTTCCGGCGCCGCGTCGGGCAGGTTCGCATGATTTGCCGGCGTGTCCGTACCGCCCGGCAGAAGCCCATTGGCGCGGATGCCTTGAGGACCGTATTCAGACGCAATCGTCTGAACGAGGCCGACAAGACCGGCCTTGGCCGAAGCATAGGCGGCCATGCCCGGAAAGCCGACCGTGTTGCCGACGAAGCTCGACGTGAACACCAGCGAGCCGCCACCGCGCTCGATCATGGCCGGGATCTGGTACTTCGCGCCCAGGAACGCGCTTGTCAGATTCGTGGCGATAGTCGCGTCCCAGTCTTCCAGCGAGAGATCGCTTACCGCTCCCCACGCACCGGACGAGCCGGCATTATTGAAGGCGATGTCGAGGCCGCCGAATTCCTTGACCGCAACATCGACCAATTCCTTGGCATGCGCTTCGCTGCGGACATCGCCTGAAACGGCGACTGCGCGGCCGCCAGCGTCCTTGACGAAACGAACGGTCTGGTCGAGTTCGGCCTGACGACGGCCCGAGAGAACGACTGCGGCGCCTTCGCGGGCGAATAGTTCGGCTGCGGCGCGGCCTATACCCGAGCTTGCGCCGGTGACGATGGCAACCTTGTTTTTCAGAATAGTCATTTGGGCCTCTATTGCGATTTGCTTTGGGGTTTCGATGTTGGGTGCCAAGCTTCTATAGCTGGCCCACCCCCACCGCTCTCCGAATCTTGCTATCGAAACCGAAAGCGATTTCTTTGGTTGCGAGACCACGGGCGGCGCTTTGCCGTGGCGATTGAGGCGGGAGAGGGCGCGGGGTTGCAGCCAAATTGCACACCCTCTCGACGGTAAGGGTTCAATTGACCTTGCCGTGTTCCGCCAGAAAATCGAGCAACGCCCGGACGCGAGAGGGAAGCGGGCCGCCCTGGCCGACATAGACCGCATGGAAGGCTTCCTTCCCGCCGGTTTCGAGATGTTCGAGTACCGGAACGAGCCGACCGGCGGCAATGTCCCCGCGCACGGTGAAGGCGGCAAGGCGGGTGAGGCCCACACCGCAAAGCGCCAGATGGCGCAACCCCTCGCCATCGCTCGTCTGCACGCGGCCGGTGGCCGGTACCACGATGGTTCCGCCATTCTCGCTGAGTGGCCAGCCATCAGTTGCGCGGGTGTAGCCGAAACCGAGGCGATTATGCCGTTCGAGATCGGCGATCGTGCGCGGTTCACCACATCGCGCCAGATAGGAGGGCGCAGCAACGATGGTCAGCGCCGTCTCGCCGAGCTTGCGGGCGACGAGGCTGGAGCTTTTCAGCGGCCCGGCCCGGATCGCGACATCGGTGCGCTCGGCCACAAGATCGACCACGGCGTCTGTCTGCACGATGTCGAGCGTGACGCCCGGGTGATGCGCAAGGAACTCCGGCAGCATCGGAGCAAGGATATGGTTGGCGTAGGAGGCGCTGGTGTTGATCCGGACGCGTCCCACCGGCTGTTCACCAACGCCAGCCGCGCGCTCGGCATCCTCCAGATCGGCGAGAATGCGGGTCGCTCGTTCATAGAAGGCGCAGCCTTCCGGCGTGAGCTGGAGCTGTCGTGTCGAACGATTGAGAAGCCTGGCGCCCAACCGCACTTCCAGACGTGCAATCAGTTTGCTCACCGCAGATGGCGTCATGCGCGCAGCGCGCGCGGCGGGGGAGAAGCCGCCAAGTTCGACCACACGTACGAACACTTCCATCTCGCCGGATCTATTGATCTCAAGTCGCGCCATGATGATTTCATCTCACAAGTGATGTTCCTATAAGCAGTCTATTTCATCTAATGCCGAAGGTCTATCTTTGCGGCGAAGAAAGAATATTGGAAAGTTACCATGCCCGTAGCGCTTTATGCCCTGACGGCCGGTGCCTTCGGCATCGGCGTCACCGAATTTGTCATCATGGGCCTCCTGCTGGAGGTCAGTCGTGAGTTAAATGTCACCATTGCCGCCGCCGGGCTGCTGATCTCCGGCTATGCGCTCGGCGTCACCATCGGCGCGCCCCTCCTCACCGTGCTTACTGCCCGATGGTCGCGGAAGCGCGTGCTGGTTGGCCTCATGATTATCTTCGTCATCGGAAACGCGGCCTGTGCGCTTGCTCCGTCCTATGGCTGGCTGATGGCGGCGCGCATTCTGACCGCGCTCACCCACGGAACCTTCTTCGGCGTCGGGGCGGTGGTGGCGACGGGTCTTGTCGCCGATGACAAGCGGGCCTCGGCCATTGCCATCATGTTCACCGGTCTTACCGTTGCAACCGTACTTGGTGTTCCTTTCGACACATGGCTCGGCCAGCACTATGGCTGGCGCGCCACCTTCTGGGCCGTGGCGCTTGTGGGGCTGATCGCGCTGACCATTCTCGCTGAATTTGTGCCCCGGGACAGGACGTCGCCGGAAGCATCCGACTGGCGGGCGGACCTGCGTGCAATTGCCTGCCGTCCCGTGCTGTTCGGCCTTCTGACGACAGTGCTCGGCTATGCCGGCGTTTTCACTGTCTTCACTTATATCGCGCCACTACTGATACAGATCAGCGGCTTCGCTGACAGCACTGTCTCACCAATCCTGCTGGTCTTTGGCGGCGGGCTGGTGGCGGGCAATCTTCTGGGCGGCAGGCTCGCCGACCACAACCTCGTCGGCGCTATCCTCGGGACACTCGCGGCGCTCGCCCTGGTGCTTGGGCTCATGACGTTCGCGTTCAACAGCCAGCTTGCAACCCTAATCTTCACCGGTCTTCTCGGTGCAGCGGGGTTCGCCACCGTCGCGCCCTTGCAGATGTGGGTGCTTTCCAAGGCTGAAGGCGCCGGCCAAAGCCTCGCATCGAGCTTCAATATTGGTGCCTTCAATCTACGGCGTAGACTCATAAACTGATACACCAGATGCGGACTGCGATCAGTTTGATTGCCGCGAGGAAATTGGCAGGGTTCTTGTCGTAACGCGTGGCGATACCACGATAGTGTTTGATGCGGTT
>JBOHIW010000028.1:0-54182 GCA_050726055.1 Phyllobacterium sp.
GAAGAGCGAACCGTCGAAACAACATGGAGACGTATCGGCGAACGCCTCAAGGCCTTCAGTCCGCAGGAATGCTCAAACTACCTCAGACATGCCGGCTATGGTGCAGAGTAGACCTGACAGACTCTAGAAGCTGAGAAGATCTTTCTGTCCCGACCCACAAATCCAGCGCATTGTCGACTAGCTCGCAAATACCAGTCTTCAGATCGTAGTCGCTGATTATTGAGAGAAACAGGCGCTTCTTCGGCGTGCCATCGATAGTCCGCAACTGCGTTTTTCTGCTAACCTGTGACAACGCTTCCCCCCGCCAAAGATTCCCCGCCGAAGTTGTATCACATCGAAAAGATCAGTCTATATGACCTGCACGACGAAGCAGGGAGGCTTCGTCCGGGGTAAGCGGCGTCACAGAAATGAACTCATCCGGAGTAACTGGCCCCAAGCCGAGCGCCTTGATCGTGGAACGGTCTCCTTGCCCCCAGAGAAGGGCGATACCTTTCGGCGCAAGTACATCACGCGCGCCGCCGTTCCTTCGGATGCGTTTCATGTAGTCGTGCTGCTGCGCCAGAGCTTGGACCTGGAGGCGTGATATCGGCTGACGCTGTATCTTCTCGAACAATGCGGCGATCCTGTTCTTTCCACCGCCAGCAGCCATGATCGCGTTGCGCTCGGCGGATGAAAGCACCTCCCAAAAGTTCGGGGGATATGGATGAGATCGCAGCATCCACCAGATGGCGCTGTTGTGGGCGACGGCTAGGGTCTTCTTCACGTCGCGGTTCTCGCCCATCGTCAGATATTCTCTTCGGAAGACGACCATGCCAACATCACATCGAGCAGTCTTTTCGTTCGCTCTGACCAGGAAAGCCGGCCGATCCAGACTTTCCGTAGGGATCATCCAGGTGCGGCCGACAGTGTTCTTGATGTCCACCTCGACGCCATTGACCAACATATCGAGGATCTTGCCCTTGGGGATCTTCAGGTAGTTCCGAAGGAGAATTTCGACCTTCGTACCGAGATAGGTTTTCTCGGTCTTCTCGATTTCGGCAAGGGTGAAACGATTGGTCCTGGGTGCGTCGATCACTTCATCAAACGCCTGCCGGAGCAATACTGGAACAGTCGCGGAGAACGCGTCATACCCTCCCCCATGCTGCAAAATGGTTGCAACGAGCGGGGCAAGTTCTGCGTAGTCCTGATGCGACGAATCGAGGGGTGCTTGTGACATGCCCCGATGATTTCAGGGCATGGTTATTGATTGGTTAACCCGTCAGGCCGACAGTGCCGAAGTGGGATATAAGGCGCGGCTTGTAATCGCCGCATGCAGCCTTTCCGCGACGGCTTTTGCCACCGGAGGCGGGAAGGCATTGCCGACTTGCCTGTATGATGCCGTCTTGCGTCCCGCGAACTGCCACTGGTCGTCGAATCCTTGAACTCTCGCCGCCATCCTCACCGTGAGCTTGGGCATGCCGACAAAGTCACGATCCGGAGCCTCGTCAGCAAGTCCCTTGCCGTTGACCCCGAGAGTCGCCCAGGCGCGTTTCGCACGCGTCGGGCCGAGGTCAGGGCCGCCGTGTTTCTTGCTGCCACCCACCAGAGTTGGCGCTACGTCGTTCGCTCGCTTAGCCCACGCTTTTGCTCCCTTCCAGCCGTTGGCGGCCATCAGGTCGACCAGCGTCTCGCCGACCGTAGGCGCATCGGCCGTAGAGGGCGTGGGCCATTCGAAGCGGTCTTTGATGTCATCCCGGAGGGCAACAATGATCACACGCGGCCGAAGCTGCGGCACGCCGTAGTCTGAGGCATTGAAGAGACGCCAGTGTGCCTCGTATCCGAGCTTCTTGAGCTCTGCCCGGATGAATCCACGATAGTCCTCGAATACCGCACCGAGGAAGCCCCGGACGTTCTCGATCATAATCGCCCGAGGCCTTGTCTCATCGACGAGCCGGATCGCCGCAGGGAACAGGTTCCTCTCATCCCTGTCGCCGAGCTGCTTGCCTGCAATGGAGAACGGAGGGCATGGCAAGCCTCCGGCAAGCAGATCGATGCCCCTGTATCCACCGCCTTCGAAAAGCGACAGGTCTTCCTCATGAACAGTCCACTTGGGCCTGTTGAGCCGCAGCGTATTGCAGCAATCACGATCGAGCTCGACAACTCCGGCATGGTCGAAGCCGGCCAGTTCAAGGCCTCTAGCTTGCCCGCCAGCGCCGGCGCACATTTCAAGAGAGGAGAGTGTCATGGGGCCTCCCGCAGGAACAAAATAAGAACATCGCCGCGATAGCACGCCGACGGAATCAGCGCAACGGCTTCTTCAGTCAAGGTATTGATAGATGGTTTACCGAAACTTACCCTGGGGAACGAACTGAGAACCCACAGATTTTATATCCGTGGACCGAGGAAGTCCTTGATGCGCTCCTCGATAGTGTTCAAGTCCTTCAGTTCGCATTCCCAAAGGATCATGACATCCCAGCCGAGAGCTCTGAGCTTGGCCAGGTTGGCTGTATCGCGTTCCACGTTGCGATCCATCTTCGGACCCCAGTACCCCGTGTTGGACTTCGAAGGGGAGCGCGCTTCGCGGCATCTTGGTTCGTATCTGAGATGGGCGTGCCAGTAGCAGCCTCTCACCTCGATAATCCTCTTCCGGGGGCCGAAGGCCAGATCGGGTTTACCAGGCAGATCCTCGCGGTGAAGTCGGTAGCGGTAGCCGAGCGAGTGAACCAGCCGACGAACCTTCAGTTCTGGCATGGTGTCCTTGCTTCGGATGCGCGACATGTTCCTGCTGCGCTGCTCGGACGGTTGGTATGGAGTCACGTTGATTACCGAGATGATGATGGTTTGAACCATATCGCGCGGCTAGAGCACGAGACAACATCCATTTCAACTTGACCCGGGCGCGCCGACGATCGAGCATGGAAAAACCGCCATCACAGGGCTCGCAACCCTCCGGCGGTTTTCACAAGGTGTTCCAAAATGCTGAACGACATTGTTGAGAATGTAAAGCCGCCGTTGACGACGGCTTGAGGGCCGGGCTCGGATATTTCCCCTCCGAAGCCGAGCCGAACTATATCTTTCCGAACCAAATTGTTGACAACGCCTCGTCTCGCTTGGCGAAACGACGTGCCGACGCTGCCGCTGCGCGTGCCGTCATCATGGAGGCTGCGAATGATCCTGCTCGGAAGACACATGGAAAGGTCCTGCGGTCGAATACGGGCTGGATGCTCGATCCGGTCGCGTGGGCCAAGCGGGCCAGTGCCACGCGACTGCTGACGGAACAGACGGAGCGCATCGCGTCGGCGCTGACGCGGGCGGGCATCGATGTGACCCGGGACGGCGGCGTGACGCTGATATCGGCAGTCACAGGGATCGTGGAGACAATGGCCTCGTACCGGGCGTGCCGCTTCCTGCCGACGATCGCCGCTCGCGACCGCAGGCCGATGGTGAACGGCCTGAAGCTGTTCATGACCGGACACAAGAATTCCAGGTTCTTCAGGTACGCCGTCATGACATGCGCCGAGCCAGTCCCGGCGTTCGGCGATCTCCGGAAGGCGATCCAGAAACTTTCCCGACACATCACCAGATGGGCGAGCTACATCAACGCGCCAGTCGAGAAGAACGGTGGCGCGTACGATGTGAAGGTGCTTTTCAGAGGCATCGAATTCACGTGGGCGACGGCGGAAGAGCGCGGCATGACCGACCGATATCCGCCGGAGACGGTCCTGTACCATGTCCACGCAAATGTGATCTACTGGCCGACCCGCGCCATGCGCTCGGCCGAATGGGAACGTTTCCTGCGCGACACGCACCGCTTCATGAAGGCGGAATGGCGCGACAACGGGAAGGTCGAGAAGGTGGAGGAGATCGTCAAATACTGCTCGAAGCCGAACGACACGCTGGCGGCAAGCGACGATGAACTGGTCTGGTTGTACAATCAGACGCAGCGGCTCAAGATTTGCCAGCCCCTCGGCGACTTCAAGGCGTGGATGAAGATGCTGGAAGAGCGGAAGGAAAAGGTTGTCAGGGTCCATCTTGGACGAGGCGACGGGCGCCTGGAACGGGTCAAGAAAGGCAAGCGCGAGCGGCCTGTTGACGAGGACGACGATGCGGGCCCCGAAGACGGGGCAGCCGAAGGCAGTGACATTTCAGAGAAGCCGGAGCGGCGGGAGCGATGCGAGCCGGGAGAAGTATCGCCCCCGGCGAACATCGTCATCGGCTTGAGCCTTCCGCAATGGCGGCATTCTCCATGGGCCGAACCGATGATCATGGTCCAGCACTACGACCCGCTGCGCCTGTCGGAGGAGGCCACCTGCGACATCGCCGCATGGAAAGAAAAGGCGCGTGAATGGTGGGACGATGCGTTCGCGCCGCCCCCGGAGGAAGCGCTGCGCGTTGCGCGGATGGCCCTGGATGAGGCCATGTCGGACGAGGATATCAGGGAGGCTGCGGAAGCAGCGACCTATATCCTTGACACATGTAGCTCAACTGTCCCAACGGGACAGGCAGAGCTACATGACGAAACCGTGCATGACTTCGACGACACCGACTCGAAGGAGATTGCGGCGATATTAGGAGGCACGGTCATCCGGCTCAGGCCTCGAACGCCGACCGAAGACGACAAAATCCCATTCGAGACTGACGAACAGGCCGAGTGGGAGGCTCGAATGCTGGCGATTCAAGATGCCCACGAACCGGGCTGGGCGAACCGTCGGCTTTCGGCTCCCTATCATCCCTCGGAGCGTTGGGATGATTGCTGCCGCGCAGCGGCGTGACGACGGCAACTGTCGTCACCATGGCAACTATTCGGTTGCCTCGTCGTCCATCCAGACGGCGACAAGGCCCCCGCGAGGTCCCTCGGAAGAGTCCGGCGGAAGCCTCCCCGAAGGGCCGACGACTCGACCCATCGGGAAGAGCCATTAGTCGGTCATTAAAGTCTTGTTCTCGGCTCCGCCGGCACTGAAGATTCTTCCACCAGCATTCACCGGGAGGATCACATGCAGGAATACGAACGTCAGATATTCATCACGAACAACGGCCCGGTCGCCATTGCGAGGCTCAAGGTCGTCCGGTTGCCGACTTCATGGTTCGCCGTCATCTGGGAGAGCCCGGAACGATATGCCAGCTTTTCACAGGACCGGACGGACAGGAACGGCGGTCATGAGCATCTGAGTGACCGCGATTTCCTAGATCGCGTCCGGCTCGTCTCGTCATTCACCCAAGGCATCGACTTCGAATATGGAAAGGCTCTGCAATGGTCCTGAACATCACTGCTACACTCCGCGATCGAGTTCGTCGGATGATCTATGCCAAGGCCCGCGCAGAAGGACTTGGGGTCGCTCTGATGACGCAGATCAAGGCCGATGTGACCTTCGGACCTCTCTATGCGGAGCATAAGTCCGCATACGAGGAGTCCTTGAGGCTGGAGGCGAAAACGCTAGGCATGGTCGGCGGTGATGTCGATCTACTCGAACGCCTCATTCGGGACGTGCATGCCGAAGGCGGCGCAGCCACCCGGAAGCACTGATGTCCTTCCAGTTCGTGCACATGACCGCCTATAGCCGCAAGGGCGACAGCAAGGGCCGCTCCACGAGCTTCGTGTTCAATGAAGCTCGGCGTGATCAGGGAGCGTCCGTTCATATCGTGAATCCTTCGCCGCCCGTCGTCATTTTCGGCGTCGACGTGGACGAAGTGGAGCGACTGCACGACGCTGCTGCCGATGCGGCTATGACCACCCCGAAGGGCGGCAAGCCCCGGCGTGTTCAGAAGACGCAGCACACGCTCATGACGGTCGTTGCCTCGCATCCATACACAGTCGCTGAAGTCTGCGACGATCCTGCGAAGCGGGCGGAGGTGGACCGCTGGGAGCGTATGACGCTCGGATGGCTCAAGGGCCAGTACGGCGACCAGCTCGTGTCCGTAGTTCGCCACGAAGACGAATCCCACTGGCATATCCACGCCTTCGCCCTGCCATCGGCGACGGACATGAAGGCGGCAGCCCTGCATCCCGGCCAGTGTGCCAAGGCTGCCGTCATGGCGGCCGGTCCCGCCGAAGGCGAGGATTCCAAGGCGCTGAACAAGCGCGGCGATCAGGCGTATCGCGCTGCCATGCGGAAATGGCAGGATGCCTACCATGAGGCCGTCGCCATGCCGTGCGGCCTGACGCGTCTCGGGCCGCAGCGTCGTCGTCTGACACGTGCGGAGTGGCAAGCCGAGCAAGTCCAGGCGAAGGCGCTGCGCGCGACCCTCGATCGAGCGCGGGAAGTGAAGCGCAAGGGTGAATCCATGATCGCCAGCACGAAGGAAGATGCCGCCCGGATCGCGGCTGACGCAGCCAAGGCGAAGGCGGAAGCAGATCGCCAGCTTGCCGCCGCGAAGGCCGCGACGGAAGCCGCGTTGGCGACTCAGGACAAGGCCGTTGCCGAGCAGCGGAAGGCGAAAAACATGATGGCCCGTGCACGTCAGGAGGCGGCAAGACTCCAGCACCTGCCCGGTATACTGCGCGGCTGGTGGGATGGTTTCCGCCAATCGAAGGTCGCGGCCCGTATCCGCGCTGCCGTCGAATCGGAAATGGAAGCGCTTCGGCGAGCGGCAACCGATGCCGCCGACCGCGCAACGGCTGCCGATGCTGGGCGGCGCGGGGCGGAGGAGCGGGTCAAGAACCTCCGCGACAATCTCACTGACACCGGGCGCGAACTGGCGACGGCCAGACGTGAGCTTGCCGCGCTCCGTCCACCGGAGCCGGAACGCGTCCCGAGCATTTCGACGCCCGCTTTGCGGCGGCGAGGCTGAAATCCCCGAAAAATCGCGATCTGCACAAAATTCAAGCGCCAGCGGAGGCCGCACAGTGCGTTCGGCGCGTCGGGACGTATTCGGACACGTCAGGATTCGACGTCGAATCCTTTTCCCGGGAGGCACACCCAGCGCGTACTACGGTCCCGCCGAATGCAGCTCGTCCAGCCATCCATCAAGCCCTGTGAAATAGCCTGCCACTCCCTGCATAACGTCATGAATGTTTTCCAGGTCGATCATGTGATCTGGTAACTTGATTTCCCTTCCTGCTTTGCCCCAGCCATAGCGAAAGCTAACTCCGCTGCGATCGAGGTCATGGAATTCCTTGACGATCTTCTCGACCACCTTGGTAGCTTCCTCATCGTCTTCGCCAAATCTTGCGATGATCGCGCGGCACTGCTTCCAAAGCTTCCAAAGGTCGTGGTCTTCTTCAATCCCTTCGAATCCATCTCCACCGAAACGAAGGACGATCCATTTCATTGCCAGTTCGAGACCGTGCCGATAGTTGAACAAGATCGGGTAGATCACGAAGTGCCTGTCGCTCTCGTATGCATCTTGGGTGCACAATTCGATCAATCCGGCTCCGGCTCTCATGTAGCCTTCCCAGAGATGCACGTGTCTATCGGTGGGCGACCTTGAGAATTCTACCCCTCGGTCCCAGTCGCCTGATCGTCGTAGCAACCGATCGCCTTTCTTGGGCCATCGGTGCTCAAAATTCAGAAGTTCCTCGAAACTTGTGGGCCTCTTCTTCATCTGAACATTCACCCCGGATGCCAAGCTGAATCTAAGGTTGTGCAGGATAGGTGGTTTTGCAGAGCCGACAATGCCCCTTGGGCCACTCCGTTGGGATTCGACGGCGAATCCTTCTCCCGGGACTCGCGGTGCTCGTTCCGCATTTGCGCCGGTCCCGGCCTACCCGCATCCTGAAAGGGTGCATTCGGCAACGGGAGGCAAGGCATGTCACAAGTCAACGAGCGCATCGAAATGGTCTATCAGTCGGCACACTGGCAGGCCGAGGGTGTGCTGATTGAAGCTTGCGAGAACTGCTGGTCCGCGGAGCAGATCGCGCATGCTGCTCAGGAGTGGCACCGCACGCGAGAGCTCCTGGCTCTTTCGAAGCGATGGCGCGAGAAGGTGCGTGGCCGTCCGCTCACGAATTTCGAAGAAATCGAATGGTGAGCCCCATGGGTCTGAAGAAGCGGGACAAGAGCCGCCGGACATGTGCCGATCGGCTGCGCCGCGATCTCGCCGAACGCCAGCGGCAACGCCGGGGCGGCGATCCGACCGGAAAGGTCTTGCTCCAACTGCTGACCCTCTTATCGGGAGCGCTCGCAATGATACCACCCATGCCGAAGCCGGCCTTTTCATTCTCCTTCCGTCCTGCCCGTCAGCCTACCTCGTCGATCGACGATGATCGCGGCCCAACGGCCTACGCGATGGAGCGCGGCCTGGAACCGCTGAACTATGCCAGCAGCCGCATGCGCCCGCCGCCGTCCTTCCGGCGACTGGTGAAAGACCTGTCGCGTCCACGCAAGGCTGACCAGGCCCGCGAGCTTCTGGAAGCGCGGGTTCCTTCCGCTGCGATCGAGTGGCTGCGCGACTCCATCAGCACGGGCGACCTATGGCGGCTCCGGATGGCCGCGCGACCCGGTGCAGGTGACGACGAAGTTATCGCCTCCATGTTGGCGGCTGCACAGATGTGGAATGCGGAGCGGCAGCAGGGCGAACAACCAGAACCGGAAGCCCCGGATGATGATCCAGACGACAAGAAAGTACCGAACCCATGACCGACGAAATCATCAGTCCAAGCCTCGTGGCCTTTCTCAACCGGGTCGGCCTACCATCATCCGCGCGGGAACGAGTCATGGAGATCGATCGGGAGCTTGCTCGCGAGTTGGAGAGCGACCACCCGGACACGGATGGCTGCGCGTCCTTGGTCCTGGAGGCGGCGGACCTGATCTCTGATCGCGATCTAGCGAGATTCGATTGGTCCGATTGGGATGATGAGGATTTGGAGCATGTATAATCTGGTCATCGGCATTATCGCGGGCATCGTCCTCGGTGTGCTGTCAGTCGCAGGCGCCTGGTACGGCGGCGCGGTCTACGAGCGATCCCGGCTCCGGGCTGAGCTCGTCGCGGTCGTGGGGCAACAGCAGCAGATAGCGGCGGCGCTCGATCTCTACGAGACGGACGGCGGTCGTGTGTCGTCCCTTGGTGATGACGGGACGGCTCTCACTGGACTCGTGGAATCCGGCTTGTTGAATGCAGTACCGCCTGGGACGTGGCGTGTTCGGCGCGGTGGAGAGCAAGTCTGGAATCCATTACGCATCCAGACACCGGAAGCGTGTGCGTCTATGAACGGCCTTGTCGGTCTACCGGAGGTCTGCCCGCCATGCGACAGCGAGACTCTTTCACGCTACCCGGCATGCGAGCTGCCGGAGGGCGAGGTATGAGGTCGGAGGTTGTCATTCTCGCGGCCATTGCGGCTCTCTGGAACGCCGACGCGTCGGCCGGGACGTTCGTGCTGCGGTCAGCGGGCACGGGCGCGATCGCCGCCCCTGTCGTGGTTCCTCCTGTTGAGGAGCCGAAGACACCGCTGCCGCCGGAAGCTCCGGCAGGCTTCACGCTATCTATGACCGGGGAGACATCCGTGACGGCAGGAGCGGCGCTCGATCTGCGTCCGGTCGTCTTCGGGGCATCTGGCTCGCTGTCGTATTCATATTCCGGGAGGCTGCCGCTCGGGGCGACATTAGATGCCGCGACGGGCCGGGTCACCGGGAAGGCGTTGAAGGCCGGGACATATCAAGTCTGGCTGTCTGCCACGGATTCCTCAGTGGCGACGGTGACGGCGGAGATCACGATCGTCGTGACCTGATGACATGAAACGGGGCCAATCGGCCCCGCTGTCCACTTTCTAATGCATTTAAAAGGCCCCTACAGCGCTTCTAGGCGCTTGGGTGGTGTCTTTACCCATCCTTTTTCGAGATGGTGCATGAGCGCATCGCCCGCTCGGTTGCTTGGATAGTTTCCCAAACCCCGTGAAGATCGGACCAGATGGCCATAAGGCGCTTGTCCAAGTCCTTGCCCCCCGGCCACCCCCTCTCGTCGAGCCAGGCAAAACCGCGGGCGGCATCGCGCAGCTCGTCCATCAAGTGGTTATAGCGGTGCCAGTTCAGTGGGAACTGTTCTGTCGGGATATTCATGATGTCGGTCATGCTTGTCTCCATCGGCTGATCCGGTCGCTGTATTCGCGCCGGAGTTTGAGCACCGCCGCAACGTTGCCGGGGTCGAGATAGTCCCAGGCATCGCGCTCCGAAAGCGTCGTGATGCCTTCCAGCGTGCCCAGCACAAGCCCCATCGCACATCGGACGGATGTCGCGCCGGGGATATCTTCCGGCTTCTTGTGGCCGTCGAGAACGGCTTCGATCCGTTCGCGGACCTGATCTTCGAACATTGTCTTTCCTTCCTTTTCGTCAGTCTCTGGCTGCGATGAAGAGTTGGTATCCGGTGGCAGTCTCTTCGGTCTGCACGCTGTCGAGACAATCGCCACATCGCCGCTCGACGAACTCCTCGAGTCCGTCGAGCGTTGCGGGGCCGTGTTCTTCTTCATGCCAGTCTCCAAGAGCCCGGACGATGATGCGAGGCACAAGGCAGGATTGGCATCGCCGGTCCACCGTGACGAGAATGCTCTTTTGCTGTTCGGGTATGGGCATGTCGTGCCCTCACTTCTTTGCGAATGGCCAGACGTTCCATTTCACAACGTCCCTTGCGTCGCGCATGAAGATCGAAACGTCGTCCAGCCCGAGGATAAGACACCTAGCCTTCCGTTGAAGCGGTGTGTCGTACTCCAGCGAGCCGACAAGATTGTCCATCTCATCGACGTATCTGTCATACGCCTCGCTGAACCTTTCGAACGTGGCGATGATCTTGTGGGCGGTGGCGGAATCGGCGGTCTGCTGCTCTCGTTCTGTCATGTGGTTCTCCTGTAACCGTGTTGATGACGGCGACAGAAAATTCACACATTTAGAGAGGAGTCAACGTATTTATCTTATTGAAAACATTCAAGAATTCAGCGTAGAATCCTTGCCGAAGAAGGCTCTGCAAGGACTCGAAGACGCGCAAGTAAGGACTCGATGTCATCGAGTCCTTGGCAGCGGTTTTTGAATCCTTGCGGGGCAGGTAAGAGGCCGTTAACCACATCACCCGGTTTCGTGATGTCAACAATTTGCTGTCATGCTGAGAGGTGATCCAGAGCGCGGACACCGAGGCGCTGCACATCGCGAGCCAGTGCTTGGCCGGAACCGGGAACGCGAGTGCGGCGGATGAGCTTCTGGATGCCAGACTTCCGCTCACGGATGGAGATCGTGGCGACGTACCACAAGACTGCACCTGTGACATCCGTGTGCATCGTCTCGACGACGACGACATCGATAGCCAGCCCCTTGATGGTGGTGGTTTTCGTCTCCATCGAAAATATCCTAACTTGTTGACAATGCTGGATTTATAGCAGATTTTCGGGAGGCGAGCCCAGGACGTGCGGAAATGGTCTCCGGGTTCCCGGAAAGAAGGCGTCGAAGTCGTTAACGTGATTTCAGACTGGCGCGACGGCTAGGCAGGGGTTGACTGTCGCATGGGCCGCCATGCTCAAGGGAGGCATGCCCCTCAAGGGGGATGCCGCAGGCGCAGCCGTCCTGAGCGGCCCATGGGATTGTCACCGAGCGAGAAGGTTCCGCGACCATTTTTTCCCTGGTCCGCATCGCGGATCGGGGTGGGACACGTGGCCCGCCCCGAAGGGCAGGAAAAAATCGTCGTGGAAGAGAGCGAAGGCGGGAATTCGCGCATGCGGAGACCGGACATCAGGGCAGCCACCGGAGCGTCAGCATAGCGCCGCCAAGGGCGGGACGCGGGATCGACTGCCCCCGGCGAGGCATTCCAAATTGTTGACACCGTTTCGGGAGCTCTTTACACATCCCGAAACTCGCGATGATACGCGTGAAGTCCTTGTGTTACAGGGGTTCCAGCATTTCAGGGCTTGCGATGGTTTATGTCCGGTCGTCCCTCCGGGCCCACCATTACTTTATGCGCAGCTCTCTTACACCTATATCACGTCGTGCCGCGAAAACTGCCGGGGCGGTATGCCGAGGGGTGAACCCATGATATCAATATCATTTTCCGGCCTTTGAAAGCGTGGTGATCCGGCATGATGTCCTACCCCGATCCGCGCCGCGGCGATATGGAGGATGATGCGTCCAGTCCGAAAAGCAAGTCGATGCTTGCGCTGGCCGGGGGCATGTTGATCGAGATCAGCCTGCCGAAACTAATCATCGCCTGGACATTCCTGCTCGTTATTCCCGGTCTTTTGCTGGGGCTTGCGCCCATGGTGGCCACGGCTTGGCTGAACAGCGTATCGGGACGGATCACGTCGCCGTTCGCCGGGTTGTGGACGGCGCTCATTCTTGCTGCCCTCGGTCTGTTCGCGTGGTATGGTGGGCGGGCGCTTTTGCGGGTGGTCGAGCGCAGCTTCTGGTCTTTGACCTCTGTCGTGGTGCAGCCAGCCTATGCCACGTGCCGGGAAGGGCTGCGGCATCTCGTCGAAAAAATATTGCCGAGAACAGCCAGCCAGATTTCAAGGCGCGCAACGCTGAGGGCGGCGTCGGCAATCGTGGCGGGACTGCTGGTCTGTTTTGTTGCCGGTTCGATCTTCCTTGCCGTTCGTCCTTATGCCGAGCTGTTCGGCGATATTCGCGAGATCGAGTCCTTCCGAAAACTCGTGGTCACCGCGCTTGCCAACAGTACGCTGGTCATCTGCGGCTATCTGGCTCTGGGCGCTCTCATCTGGGGGCTGGCGGACGCCACCATGGACCAGCCCAGCGATCTGACCGCGTTCCACACGATTGCGAATACCGATCGGAGCTGGCGTATCGCGCATCTCTCCGACATTCATATCGTTGGCGAACATTATGGCTTCAGGATTGAAAGCGGCAGATACGGGCCGCGGGGGAATGGACGCCTGCGGAAGGTGTTTGAACGGCTGGAAGCACTGGACGCCGCGCATCCGCTTGATGTGATCCTGATTACCGGAGACATGACCGACGCCGGGCGCTCGGCCGAGTGGGCCGAGCTTTCCGATATTCTTGCGGACTATCCCCGGTTTGCCGGCCGCGTTCTGATGCTTCCGGGCAACCACGATCTCAATATCGTGGATCGTGCCAACCCGGCGCGAATGGATTTGCCGACGAGCCCGAACAGAAAGTTTCGGCAAATCCGAACACTGAATGCTCTTGGCAAGGTTCAGGGCAGCCGGGTGCGGATGGTTGATGACAAGAATCGGAAAATTGGCGGGTCGCTGGATGAATTTCTTGCACCGAATCTCGCCGGATTCGAACGATTTCTCGACGCAGCAAGACCGCGGCTCTACACGAAGCTCGGCGAAATCTGGAATGCGGCGTTTCCCATGGTTTGTCCCCCCGAGACAGAGGACGGGCTGGGGTTCATTCTGCTGAATTCGAATGCCGACACGCATTTCTCCTTCACCAACGCCCTGGGGATGATTTCAGCGGATCAATTGCACAGACTGGAAATCGCAACAGCGCAATATCCGAATGCGTGCTGGATCATTGGCCTGCATCACCATGCGGTGGAGTATCCGCAGGCCGCCAAAGCCCTGTCGGAAAGGATCGGCACGGCGTTGATCAATGGCAACTGGTTTATTCGCCAGTTGAAGCCGCTGGCGGGGCGGGCGGTGCTGATGCATGGGCACCGGCATATCGACTGGATCGGGAAATGCGCCGATCTCCTGATCGTGTCCGCGCCGTCGCCCGTGATGGAGGCGACGAACGACCAGCCGACCTGCTTCTACATTCATACTGCCGTGCGGACGAATGACGGCCAGCTTAAACTGGCAAAGCCGGAGCGGATCGAGATGGACGGAGATACCGACACCATGGCGGTCGGGGGCGAACCGGTCAGGATTGCTCCATCGCCATGACCTTCAGCGTCTCCTCGCGAATATCGGTCAGAATTTCCCGCTTGCAGGCCGAGAATTTCGGATCGGTGACGATATCGAAGGAGCGGGGTCGTTCCAGATCGATGCGGAGATCCTTCTTCACGCGACCCGGACGCGACGCCAGAACGACAACACGGTCGGCGAGGAAAATTGCCTCGTCCACGTCATGGGTGACGAACAGCACCGTGACCTTGTGGTCTTCCCAGATTTTCAGCAGCAGTTCCTGCATCATCCCGCGCGTCTGGGCGTCGAGCGCACCGAACGGCTCGTCCATCAACAGCAGAGAGGGCTTGTAAACGAGTGCTCTTGCAATGGCAACGCGTTGGCGCATGCCGCCCGATAGTTGCTTGGGAAAGGCTTTCTCAAAGCCGGAAAGGCCGACGGCATGGATGAAATGGGCCACCATCTCGGTTTTTTCGGCTTTTGAAAGCTTGCTCTTTTCGAGAGCGAAGAGAATGTTGCCTTCGACGGTCATCCACTCAAACAGGCTATAGGTCTGAAAGACAAAGCCGCGATCACGGCCGGGGCCGCGAACAGGCGCCCCGTCGATGGTGATGGCGCCATAGGTGGGTTCATCCAGTCCGCCGATCATGTTGAGCAGTGTGGATTTTCCGCAGCCGGACGTGCCGACGATGGATACGAATTCGTTTTCCGCGATGGTCAGGTCGATGCTCTCGATCGCCACGAACTCCTTGTTCGGAGGGCCGAAAATCCGTCCGACATCGCTGACGATAACCTTGGTTCGCGCGTTTTCTGTGCCCACGGCTCTCTCCTCAATTCAGCGGATTGGTCCAGCGGAACAGACGCCGCCCACCCAGCTTGAACAGATAGTCCGTGAGCAGGCCGAGAATGCCGATAAACAAGGTTCCGAAAATGATGGTATCGGTCGCCAGATACCGCTGGGCATCCATGATGCGCCGCCCGAGGCCCGCATTCGCGGCGACGAGTTCGGCAACGACGAGATAGGTCCATGTCCAGCCGATGGTGATGCGGAACGTATCCCATATGCCCGGCATCGCGGCTGGCATGATGATGCGTCGCAGGATTTCCGAGTTGCTGAAACCAAGCGTCTGACCGGCCCGGATGAGGTTCATGTCGATGTTCTTCACATTGTCCATGATCATCAGAACCTGCTGGAAAAAGGTTCCCAGCACGAGGATCAGGATTTTCTGGCCGTCGCCAATGCCTGCCCAAAGAATGGAGAGCGGGATCAACGCGACCACCGGCATATAACGCACGGTTGAAATCAGCGGCTCAAGGGCGCCTTCGACAATGCGGAAATTGCCCATGAGAATGCCGATCGGAACGGCGAGAACGGTGGCTGCGAGCCATCCAATGACAATGCGGTAGATGCTGACGGAGGCATCCGCGATCAGAATGCCTTCCGACAGTTGCCGCCAGCCCTCGGCAAGCACCGCTTGCGGGCTGGGAAGGAACAGGGGGCGGACAAGCTGGAGTTCCGTAATCAGGAACCAGATAAGAATGAGGATGGCAGGGACGACAAAGCCAGCGACGGAAAAGAGCCGGCCCGGAATTTCCTGCCGGAGGCGGAACAAACCGGTTTGGCTCTTTCGCCGTTCGCGCGCCGCCGTCGCGGTTGCCTCTATATCTGACATTCCCTGCCTCCGTTTCAGCGACGCGGCACCCCGAAGGATGCCGCCACGCGGCTTACTGCTTCGCTACTTCCCGGATCGGGTCGAGGATCATGATGTCATCAGCGGTCGGGATCGTCTTGATATCCTTCGGGTTTGTCGCCTGAAGGATTTCGGCGATTTCCTTGGCGGTATCCTGGAATTCACCTTCCAGAGCCTTGATGTTTTCCTCCAGCGTATAAAGGCGAACGCCCTTGAACGCCGGCGCGAATTCTTCCATCGGGCTACCGACCGCCTTGGCGATCATCTGCTGGCCTTCTTCCGGATTTTCGCGGATGAACTTGATCGCATCGTCCCATGCGCGGATCAGCCCCTTCACCTCTTCCGGGTGATCCTTGATCCAGGTGCTGGAGGCAATCAGCATGTCGCTGATCAGGCCGGGCTTTTCGGCCGACGTATAGAGCACCTTGTAATCCGGCCCCTGCTTGAGGGCGGTCGAGATATAGGGCTCATAGGTAACCGCGGCATCGACGCGGCCGGAAATCAGCGCCAGACCGGCATCGGCGGCACCCATCGGGATATGCTCGACATCGGCGATCGTCAGGCCGTTTTCCTTCAGTGCGTAGTTGATCAGCAAGTCGCTGGTCGCACCGGTTTCAAAGGCTACTTTCTTGCCTTTGAGATCCTTGATCGACGCGACGTCCTTTTCGGCCATGACAGCGTCGGCCTCGAAGGAAACGTCCATGATGAGGAAGCCCTTCTGGTCAATGCCCTGATTGAAATTGGTGATCAGGAGATTGGTCGCGCCCGCCATGACATCGACATTGTCGCTGGCCTGAGCGGCTGTCATGTCCTGATCCCATGTGAAGTTGATCAGTTCGACGTCAACGCCGTTCTTCTCGAAGAGGCCCTTCTCCTTTGCAACCCATAGCGGACCATAGCCCAGCCATGGTTGCAGGCCGATCTTGACGGTATCTGCATAGGCGGAGGTCATCAAACCGGCCATAAGGGCGGTTGCTAGTCCGAGTTTCTTTAACATGTTCATACCTCCAAGGCGCTGGATCAGGTTTTGCTTTTCGCTTTACACGGGTGAAGGCGAATTGCCGTGTGTTTTTTCGTCGGTTGCAAGGTGCATCAACAGATTCAATGTGATTTTGCCGACATCATTCATTTCTCCACCGTTCGGCAACGCGCCGCACCATGAAACCGAGCTTGCCGTAAAGATGAGGCCACCCGATTTCAGGTGGCGTATCGTCATTTCCGCGCAGCGTCGTTTCTGCCGTTCAGCGATGGATCCCTCATGCCAGCGGGCGGGGTCGTCGACATAGGCTTCGCTGAAGCCGTCGGCGCGCGCCAGAACCACGATATCACGGGCGCTGCCCATATAGGCGTTGGTGGCGTCGACCTCGTAACCGGCGACGCCGCCGAGAACGAGGCCGTAGTCGCCGAACGTTTCGTTTTCGATGCCTGCGAACAGCCATTGACAGGCTGCATCATGGCTTTCCGCCGTTCGCGTATAGGGAAGGGCCTGATCGAACCCCATGAGCGACATGCCGACGCCGACGAGGGAGTATTCGCCCTTGCCACGGGTTCGAAGATGGCCGCCGGGTTCATTGGTCAACGCAAAACCCTGCTCGTGGACCGGCCCGTCCCACGTCCGGTTCGGCTCCAGTGGGGAGCGGCGAAGCTCCATCAGGTCGTCCCTGAAGGCAACGGTGCCGGCGAAGCCGTTGCCGCCGAGATAGGCAAGGCTGCCGCCGGTTCCGAGATAAGTCCGGTAGGCGGCTTCCATCTCGACCGACATATATTCCGGATGGCTGCCCGTGACGACCGCGCGATAGTTGTCGAGCAGGGCGCTGCCCCGTTCATGCAGGTCGCGGTCGGTCACAACATCGATTGCGACCCCATTGCTCCGGCAGAATTTCAGGAAATGCAGATCGACGGGCAGCAGATGCGGGCAGCCGCAAAGCGGATAGAGATAGTCGTCCCGAAGCGTCGCCTTGGGCTTCCTACAGGAAAGAAGAGAGACGCCGCTGAGGTCGGAATGAAAGTCGTAGAGCGATTTGAGGCCATTGTCGCGCGCGAAGCGATGGCCGCGATCCTTGCATTTCCATTCGTAGTGCGCTGGCGGAAGTTCCTCGTCGGAATAGGCAAGGTAGGTTGCGGTCGGCAGGACGAACAGAAGCGGAGCCCTGGGTTCTTTGGCCGTGATGAAAAAGACGATTTTTTCGATACTTTCGCCGGAGGCAACCTCAAAGGCATAGACGCCCGAAGGCGCGCCGTCCGGAATGTCGGTGAAGAAAGAGGCTGGCCAATCCAGCCCGGCCATGTCGTCGTCATGGAAATGCACGGCGTCATAATGGGTCGGCACCAGCCGGGGCTCATAGCTGGAGCCATCCCAGCGGCTTGACGCGACGCAGAATGTGGGGTTTCCGCGCAGTTGCAACTCTGTTTCGGCGTTGTCAGCCTTGAGCGGCATATCGGTGAAAAGGGTCGGGAACTGCCATTCGATCCAATCATCATCGCCAAGCAGCGCGATGCGCGCCAGACGGGCGTTCAGGGTCGGTTCAAGGAAATCCGGCGCGGTTGCCAGATAGAGGCCGCCTTGTCCCCAGTTCCGGACATCCATCTCTGCAATGAAATCGTTTTCATAGGGTGCGAGGGCGTCGTTTGAGGTGGTTTTGATCCTCAAGACACTGTTTTCGCGTTGGATAGAGAGATGAAGCCATTCGTGCGACGGGACACTCGTTGCGACGATCCTTGTCTCTCCGGAACTCTCCAGCGCGATATTGCCTGCCTCCAGAACGAGGCGGAAAGCCTTTGTGTGAAGAAGCGTCCGCCTGCCCGGATTGCGCGTCAGGAAGAGTTCGAACCGGATGCCTTGCAGACAGCCGGCCCTCGCAAGCTCACTCGCCTTGATCTCGACATAGGAGCCTTGCTCGAAGGATCGGATATCTGGCGCGTGTGATGTCGCCTCGACCGCCCAGCCGACGAGTTCCGCCTCGGGTGTGTCGAGCCGTCTGATGACGGGGCGTTCAACTGCTTTCGCGCTCGACAGATGCAGCGAAATTCGACGGCCTGCATGGGGGTGCCATGGCGTCGTGTAACCGGCAACTGCCATCGCAGCATGATCGACCGCGCGTTTCATGTGCGTTGTCCGGAAAGCGTGGAACGAAACTGGAAATACAAAGGCATCGAGGTGCGGAAACCCGAGAACTATGAGGACGGGTTGTAGCTATTATGGGCCAGTGGGGGAGTCAATGCTGCGCAGGCGCGTTTGACCCTTGGCCGCATAGGGCCAAGGAAATTTCGCGCAGCCCCTTGACCCCGACGATCAATCCGTTGGATGCTCCCGGTGACAGCATAGAGCAAGATTTTGTTGATCCTCATCACTGCGCGCGGAGCGTTCTGCTCCCGCAATTCACCGATCAGGGAGAATGATGATGGCCAAGACAATGAAAGCAGCCGTTGTGCGCGAGTTCGGCAAGCCGCTGACGCTCGAAGACGTTCCGATTCCTCAACCCGGCCCCGGACAGATACAGGTCGCCATTCATGCTTCCGGCGTTTGTCATACGGATCTTCACGCCGCGGAAGGCGACTGGCCGGTCAAGCCGAAGCCGCCATTCATCCCCGGGCATGAGGGGGTTGGCTTTGTTTCTGCGGTAGGGGCGGGCGTGAAGAACGTCAAGGAAGGCGACCGGGTCGGCGTGCCGTGGCTCTATACGGCCTGCGGCCACTGCAAGCATTGTCTCGGAGGTTGGGAAACCCTTTGCGAGGAGCAACTGAACACCGGATATTCGGTGAACGGCGGTTTTGCGGAATTTGTCGTCGCCGATCCGAATTTCGTCGGTCATCTGCCGAAGAACATCGGTTTCAAGGAAATCGCCCCGGTGCTCTGCGCGGGTGTCACCGTCTATAAGGGGCTGAAGGTGACGGACACCAAGCCGGGAGACTGGGTGGTTATCTCCGGCGTTGGCGGACTGGGGCACATGGCCGTTCAATACGCCAAGGCGATGGGGATGAATGTTGCGGCGGTGGACGTGGACGATGCGAAGCTCGATCTGGCGCGGCGTCTCGGGGCCGTCGTGACGGTAAACGCCAAAACCAGCGCCGACCCCGCAGCCGAAATCAAGAAACAGACGGATGGCGGCGCGCAAGGGGTTCTGGTCACGGCCGTTTCCCCGATCGCGTTCCAGCAGGCGCTGGGCATGGTGGCTCGTGGCGGTACAGTTTCCCTGAACGGCCTGCCGCCGGGAGATTTTCCATTACCCATCTTCGACATGGTGCTGGGCGGCATCACCGTTCGCGGCTCCATCGTGGGAACCCGGCTCGATCTTCAGGAATCGTTGGATTTCGCGGGTGACGGCAAGGTCAAGGCAACCATCAGCACGGAACGGCTGGAGGACATCAACGATATTTTCGAGAGGATGCACAAGGGGCAGATCGAGGGGCGGGTCGTTCTGGATATGACGCAATAGACGTGGCATGCCATATATGCCTTTTGGAGAGCTTGCCAATGCGCACCCCGCCGCGCAACGTCTGTAGAGACGGGCAAGATAAGGCGACTGGCGAAGCGGCGAAGTTGAGGAGGAACCTCGCCGGATCACAAGGCTACGGAATTCCAAACCGCTTTGGGAGAAAGGCAGGATGCTGGAGCTGCGTAATGTTACAAAGCTGGTGGGAGGGCAGGCCCATTTGCGCGACATATCGCTGTCGCTGCAAAGCGGGACGCTGAACGTCCTGCTCGGACCGACGCTGTCCGGCAAGACCAGCCTCATGCGGCTGATAGCCGGGCTCGACAAGCCGACATCGGGACACATCATTTTTGATGGCAGCGACGTTACCGGCGTGCCGGTGCAGAAGCGCAGCGTCGCGATGGTCTATCAGCAATTCATCAATTATCCTTCCTTCACGGTCTATGAGAATATTGCCTCGCCGCTTCGAATCGCAGGGCTCGACGCCGCTGCAATCGACAAGGAAGTCCGCAAGGCTGCCGAGCTTCTGCGGCTGACGCCGTTTCTGGACCGCGCCCCGCTGAACCTGTCCGGAGGCCAGCAACAGCGCACGGCGCTCGCCCGCGCTATCGTCAAAAAGGCCAAGCTGGTGCTGCTCGATGAGCCGCTTGCCAATCTGGACTACAAGCTGCGCGAAGAATTGCGCGCCGAACTGCCGAAAATCTTTTCCGAATCCGGCGCGATCTTTGTTTACGCGACGACCGAGCCTTCGGAGGCACTTCTGCTCGGTGGCAACACCGCCACCCTGTCGGAAGGGCGCGTCACGCAATTCGGGCCGACAATCGACGTTTATCGCAAGCCGCTGGACCTGTTGACGGCCCAGACATTTGCCGATCCTCCATTGAACACGATCAGGCTGACCAAAAGCGCTGGCGAGGTGCGGCTTGCGGGGGGGGCGGAGCACGCGGTGCCTGTCCATCTGACGAATTTTCCGGATGGTATCTATGAAATAGGCTTTCAGCCGCATCATCTCAGCGTCAGGCGCCAGAGTGCACATGCTCTTGGCTTGTCGGCGAATGTCATAGCCATGGAGATAACCGGCTCGGAAAGCTTCGTGCATCTCGATTTCGCCGATAACCGGTGGGTGATGCTGGAACATGGCATCCATATGTTTCAGCCGGGGCAGCAAATCGAGGTCTTTATCGAGCCCCGCAATCTGATGATCTTCGATGCCGAGGGGCGGGCGATCTCCGAACCGCGGATGCAGGCGGCATAGGGACAAAGGGGAGGCAGGGCAATGGCGCGCATCGATCTCAACCACATTCGCCACTCCTATGCCGCCAATCCGGCAACAGAGGCCGATTATGCGCTCAAGGAAGTGCACCATAGCTGGGAGGATGGCGGCGCCTATGCGCTGCTAGGCCCTTCCGGCTGCGGGAAGACGACGCTGCTCAACATCATTTCGGGACTGCTTCACCCGTCACACGGGCAGATCCTGTTCGACGGGCACGACGTCACGAATTTTTCGACGCAAGAGCGCAACATCGCGCAGGTGTTCCAGTTTCCGGTGATCTACGACACGATGACCGTTTACGACAATCTGGCTTTCCCGTTGCGCAATCGCGGCGTGCCGGAAGTGGAGGTTGACCAGAAGGTGCGGGAAACGCTCGCCATGATCGATCTGACGGAGCGCGCTGGCAAGAAAGCGCGGGGGCTGACGGCGGATCAGAAGCAGAAGATATCGCTGGGACGCGGGCTTGTGCGTTCCGACGTGAACGCCATTCTCTTCGACGAGCCGCTGACCGTGATCGACCCACATATGAAATGGGTCTTGCGCTCGCAGTTGAAGCAGCTTCACCAGCGCTTCGGCTATACGATGGTTTATGTCACGCATGACCAGACCGAGGCGCTGACTTTCGCGCAGAAGGTGGTCGTCATGTATGACGGTGAAATCGTGCAGATCGGCACGCCCAAGGAGCTGTTCGAGGAACCGCGCCATACATTCGTGGGCTATTTCATCGGCTCCCCCGGCATGAACGTCATGCCGGTGAAACTGAATGGAACAGAGGCGAGGTTCGGAAACCAGGTCATCGCCCTGCCGGGGGCCGTGAAGCTCAAAACCGACCGCAAGACCGAACTCGGCATCCGGCCTGAATATATCAGGATGGGGTCGAGCGGCATGCCGGTTTCGATCGCCAAGGTCGAGGATATCGGGCGGCAGAAGATCGTCAGGGCGCAGCTTGAGGGGCAGGAGATTGCGGTGGTCATGCGCGAGGATGAGGCCATTCCCGCCGAGCCGCATGTCCGCTTCGACCCGAAGGGCATCAACATCTACGCCGATTCCTGGCGTGTCGCGCTGGAGGGCTGATCCATGGATAAAAGCTGGAACAACAAGGCCTGGCTCATGGTTCTCCCCATGTTACTGCTGGTGGCGTTCTCCGCTGTCATTCCGCTGATGACGGTGGTGAACTATTCAGTGCAGGACACGTTCGGCAACAACCAGTTTTTCTGGGCGGGAACGGAATGGTTCGAGGAAATTCTCCATTCGGATCGTTTTCATGCGGCTCTTCTGCGCAATCTCCTGTTTTCCTTCATCGTTCTGGCGATCCAGATCCCGCTTGGCATTTTCATCGCGCTCAACATGCCGCGAAAGGGCTGGGGCGTGCCCGTCTGTCTCGTGCTGATGGCCTTGCCGTTGCTGATCCCGTGGAATGTCGTCGGCACGATCTGGCAGGTGTTCGGCCGCGTGGATATCGGCCTGCTGGGGTACACGCTTGCGAAACTTGGCATCAACTACAACTACGTCCAGAACCCGTTCGACGCATGGGTGACGATCATCCTCATGGATGTCTGGCACTGGACGAGCCTTGTCGTCCTGCTGTGCTATGCCGGACTTGTTTCAATCCCCGATGCCTTCTATCAGGCAGCGAAGATCGATGGCGCGTCGCGCTGGGCCGTGTTCCGCTATATCCAGCTTCCCAAGATGAACCGTGTCCTGCTGATCGCGGTGCTGCTGCGCTTCATGGACAGCTTCATGATCTATACCGAACCCTTCGTCGTCACGGGCGGTGGACCGGGCAATTCAACGACATTCCTGTCGATCGACCTTGTGAAAGTGGCGGTCGGCCAGTTCGATCTTGGCCCAGCGGCGGCCATGTCGATCATCTACTTTCTCATCATCCTGCTGCTGTCATGGGTCTTCTACACGGTCATGACGAATTATGGTGAGGAGCGATGACATGAGCGTCGATAATGTCGTTCATCGCGATCCCGGCCAATCCAATTCCGACACCTGGAACGCCAATGTTGCGCTCGCCCGGAAAATGCACCGGCGCGGTGAACAATCGCGTTTCTGGTGGCTTGTTCCTACGCTCTATATCATCTTTCTGATGCTGCCGATCTACTGGCTCATCAATATGAGTTTCAAGACCAATCAGGAGATAACGGGGACGTTTTCGCTCTGGCCGCAGAACCCGACATTGCAAAACTACAAGGTCATTTTCACCGATCCGTCCTGGTACATGGGGTATGTGAATTCCATCATCTATGTCGTGATGAATACAGCCATATCGGTTTGCGTGGCTCTGCCTGCGGCCTACGCATTCTCGCGCTACCGGTTTCTCGGCGACAAGCATCTGTTTTTCTGGCTTCTGACGAACCGGATGGCGCCGCCCGCCGTGTTCGTGCTGCCGTTCTTCCAGCTCTACTCGGCGTTCGGCCTCATCGATACGCATATCGCGGTCGCCCTGGCGCACTGCCTTTTCAATGTGCCGCTGGCCGTCTGGATATTGGAAGGGTTCATGTCGGGCGTGCCCAAGGAGATCGACGAGACGGCCTATATCGACGGCTATTCGTTCCCGCGCTTCTTCGTAAAGATCTTCATGCCGCTGATCGCGAGCGGCATCGGCGTGGCGGCCTTCTTCTGCTTCATGTTCTCATGGGTGGAACTGCTGATCGCCCGCACGCTGACCACGACCGCCGCGAAACCCATTGCCGCGATCATGACACGCACGGTTTCAGCATCGGGGCTCGATTGGGGTTTGCTCGCCGCCGCAGGCGTTTTGACGATCATACCGGGCGCACTGGTGATCTATTTCGTCCGCAACTACATCGCCAAGGGCTTTGCCCTGGGGCGGGTCTAGGGGGGGGGACATGGATTTTTCATGGATGGCCTGGACATGGCCGACGGCGATCTTCTTTCTCACCATCCTTGGCCTGCTGATAAGCATGGCGGTGTGGGAATATGTGTCGCCGGGCGGTAATCCACGGGTTGGCATATTGCGGTTTGAAACAACCCGCGGGGACCGTCTGTTCCTGTCGCTGCTTGGCAGCGCCTATATTCATCTTGCCTGGTTGGGCCTGATCGGCCCCAACCTGTGGTGGGCTCTCGCTCTCTCTGTGGTCTACGCGGTGGGCGTATTCCGCTTTGTTTAAGGGAGGAAATGGGGTTCCGGCAGTGCCGGTGCTAGCAAATAGGAAATCGCAAATTTCTGGGAGGAAGCAATGCGAAAACAACTGTTAGTATCTACGACCGCGATCGGACTTCTCGTGAGTGTGGGCAGCGCCTGGGCCGGAATGGACGAGGCCGAGGCGTTTCTCGACAAGGAAATCGGCGATCTCTCGGCGCTGTCGCGCGAAGATCAGGAAAAGGAGATGCAATGGTTCATCGATGCGGCGAAGCCTTTCGTCGGCATGGATATCAAGGTTGTGTCGGAAACCATCACCACGCATGAATATGAATCGAAGGTTCTGGCCCCGGCCTTCACGGCCATTACCGGCATCAAAATTACCCATGACCTGATCGGCGAGGGCGATGTTGTCGAAAAGCTGCAAACGCAGATGCAGTCCGGCGAAAACATCTACGACGCCTATATCAACGACTCCGACCTGATCGGCACCCACTGGCGTTACCTGCAGGCACGCAGCCTGACCGACTTCATGGCGAACGAGGGCAAGGACGTCACAAACCCGAACCTCGACGTTGACGATTTCATCGGCAAGTCCTTTACAACTGCACCGGACGGCAAGCTTTATCAGCTTCCCGACCAGCAGTTCGCAAACCTCTACTGGTTCCGCTACGACTGGTTCAATGACGAGAAAAACAAGGCCGAGTTCAAGGAAAAATATGGCTACGATCTCGGCGTTCCGGTCAACTGGTCGGCCTATGAAGACATTGCGGCCTTTTTTACCGGCAAGGAAATCGACGGCAAGAAGGTCTATGGCCATATGGATTATGGCAAGAAGGACCCGTCGCTCGGCTGGCGCTTCACCGACGCATGGCTGTCGATGGCCGGGAACGGCGACAGGGGCATTCCGAATGGCAAGCCGGTGGATGAATGGGGCATCAAGGTTGACGAGAACTCACGGCCTGTCGGCTCCTGCGTCGCGCGCGGCGGCGATACGAATGGTCCGGCTGCGGTCTATTCCATCGAGAAATATCTGGAATGGATGAAAGCCTATGCGCCGGCTGCCGCCCAGGGCATGACCTTCTCGGAGGCCGGCCCCGTTCCGTCGCAGGGCGAGATCGCCCAGCAGATCTTCACCTACACGGCCTTCACCGCCGACTTCGTGAAGGAAGGTCTGCCAGTCGTCAACGAGGACGGCACGCCGAAGTGGCGCTTTGCTCCAAGCCCGCATGGCGTCTACTGGAAGGATGGCATGAAACTTGGCTATCAGGACGCAGGATCCTGGACGCTGATGAAATCGACGCCTGACGATCGGGCGAAAGCCGCCTGGCTCTATGCGCAATTCGTAACGTCGAAAACGGTGGACGTGAAGAAAAGCCATACCGGCCTGACCTTCATCCGGCAAAGCACGCTGGACCATCCGAGCTTCACGGAGCGCGCACCGAAATTGGGCGGCCTGATCGAGTTCTATCGTTCGCCTGCCCGCCTGCAATGGTCGCCGACGGGGACCAACGTTCCCGATTATCCGAAGCTGGCGCAGCTCTGGTGGCAGGCAATCGGCGATGCGTCATCGGGCGCGAAGACGGCTCAGGAAGCCATGGACTCGCTCTGCGCCGAACAGGAAAAGGTGATGGAACGGCTTGAGCGCGCTGGCGTTCAGGGTGATATCGGTCCCAAGCTCGCGGAAGAACATGATCTTCAATACTGGCACGACGATGCGGTGAAAAAGGGCAATCTCGCTCCGCAATTGAAGATCGAGAACGAGAAGGAAAAGCCGATCACCGTCAATTATGACGAACTGGTCAAGAGCTGGTCGAAATAGTCATCAGCCAAAAAAAAGGGGCGCCAGGGAAATGAAATGCCTGGCGCCCCTTTTTGGCTCAGGTGGCCAGTGCCTGGGCAAGATCGGCGATCAGATCGTCGGCATCCTCAATTCCCGCTGAAAAGCGCACGAGCGAAGCAGAAATGCCGATGGCGTCGCGCTTTTCAACAGGAATGCTGCCATGGGTCATGAGGGCCGGATGCTCAATCAGGCTTTCGACGCCGCCGAGACTTTCCGCAAGCGTGAAGAGCCTCGTGCGTTCCAGAAAGCGTTTTGTGCCCTCCAGATCGCGGTCCAGTTCGGCTGTCAGCATGCCGCCGAAAGCATGCATCTGCGCCTTGGCGATTGCATGTTGCGGGTGGCTGGCAAGGCCGGGATAGATGACGCGGCGGACATCCTTTCGCCCTTCAAGCCATTCCGCGATTTTTTGCGCATTCTGTGAGTGGCGCTCAATGCGCAGTGCAAGTGTCTTGATGCCGCGAAGAGCAAGGAAACTGTCGAACGGACCGGAAATCGCGCCGACGGCGTTTTGCAGGAATTTGAGATGCGAGGCCAACTCCTTGTTGTCGCCGACCACGACGCAGCCGCCGATCATGTCGGAATGGCCATTGAGATACTTGGTTGTCGAATGAACAACAATGTCGAAACCCAATTCCAGCGGACGCTGGATATAGGGGCTGGCAAATGTATTGTCGGCGACTGTCAGCAGGTTGTGCTTCTTTGCCAGCGCGGCGACGGCAGCGAGATCGACGATCCGCAAGAGGGGGTTTGTCGGGGTCTCGACCCAAAGCAGGCGTGTTTCCTGCGTTATCGCCGCTTCGACCGATGACAGATCGGTAAAATCGGCGAAGCTGACGGAAAGATTGGCCGACCGTTTGCGGACGCGCTCCAGAAGGCGGAATGTTCCCCCATATATATCGTCGGTTGCCACGATATGAGCCCCGCTGTCGAGCAACTCCAGAACCGTGGCGATACCGGCGAGGCCCGAGGCGAAGGCGAAACCGGCCGACCCGCTTTCCAGATCGGCGATGGCGCGTTCGAACGCCATGCGCGTGGGGTTCTGGCTGCGGGCATATTCAAAACCCTTGTGCACGCCGGGGCTTTGCTGCGCATAGGTGGAGGTTGCGTAGATCGGCACCATGACTGCCCCTGTCGTCGGGTCGTGACTTTGGCCGCCGTGGATCGTGCGCGTGGAAAATGCCAGCCGGTTCTTGAAATTTTGGGTCATCGTGAACGCCTCAGATGATTGATCAGGTCGATGCGGGTGATGAGTCCGGCGAATTCATTGCCGTCGAAAATAATGGCGACCTCGTTGCGGTCGAAAACGGGAAGAAGGGCGTTGAGCTTCTGATCGGCCTGCAAGGTGTGGAGTTCGCTGGTCATTGCCCGTTTGACCGGCGAGTTGAAGCGATCCCAGCGCCCCTCGTAAGGCCCTTCGACAAAGGAAAGGATATCGCTTTCGTCGATGATGCCAATGAGCTTGCCGCTATCAAGGACGGGAAGCTGCGAAACATCGCTGCGCCGCATCCGCCCATAGGCGGTCAGCAACGGATCTTCAGGGCCGACGAAGATGCTGCCGCCTTCCCGATGCGATCGGGCGATCAGGTCGCGCAAATCGCCGTGATGCTCGCGCTCGTCAAGTCCTTGTTCGGCAAGCCAGAAATCGTCGAAAACCTTTGACAGATACTTGTTGCCGCTGTCACAGACGAAAGTGACGACACGCTTCGGTGTCGTTTGCTCCCGGCAATAGCGCAAAGCGGCGGCCAGCAGCGTACCGGAGGATGATCCGGCGAGAATGCCTTCCTTCGACAATAAATTGCGCGCCGCAAGCATGCTCGCCTTGTCGGGTATCGAGTAGGCTTTGGAAACCAGCGACAAATCGGCATTCGGCGGAATGAAATCCTCGCCAATCCCTTCCACCGTCCAGCTTCCTGCCTCAAGCAGTTTCCCTGTATTCACATAGGGGGCGAGTACGGAGCCGGCCGGATCGGCCAGGATCATTTCTGTCTTCGGTGAAACGGATTTGAAGAACCGCCCAAGGCCGGTCAGCGTTCCGCCGGAACCGACGCCAACGACCACCGCGTCCACGTGATGATCCAGTTGCTCCCATATTTCCGGCCCGGTCGTCGTCTCGTGGGCGCGGGGATTTGCCGGATTCGAGAACTGGTTGGCGTAAAACGCGCCGGGCGTATTCGCGGCGATCGCCTCTGCCATGTCCTGATAATATTCCGGGTGTCCCTTGCCGACATCCGACCGCGTGGTGCGCACGTCTGCGCCGAGCGCGCGAAGATGCTGTATTTTCTCACGGGACATCTTGTCGGGTACGACAAGAATGATGTGATAGCCCTTCGGTATGCCGACCTGCGCCAGCCCGAGGCCGGTGTTGCCCGCTGTCGCTTCGACAATCGTTCCGCCCGGCGCCAGACGGCCATAGCGCTCGGCATCGGCGATCATCGACAGCGCAATGCGGTCCTTGATCGATCCGCCGGGATTCTGGCTCTCGAGCTTGAGGAAGAGTTGACATGGGCCGGTGTCGAATTTTGTGAGTTCGACCATCGGGGTTTTGCCGACGAGATCGAGTATGGACGAGGAGGGTTTTTGTAAGCGAGGCATTGCGTACTCTCCTGGCTTCCGGGATTGTTCCCGGATGGATGAGATCAGGCGTTTGCAGTTACACAGCTTTACCGGATTGCATTATAGACGGTTCCCGGGTCTCTGTCTGTTTGCGAACGCGCCTCGTGCTGATAGCCGGTCCACCAGCCCCGACGAAGGAACCGTCGTTTGATCTTTGACGGGAGTGCGAAATTTTATTCCAACTGTGTCTGGATAACCGGCTGCCCACCTGCAAATCGGGCTATGGGGCCGGTGCGGCCCTCGGAAAATAATGATCAGCGGGCTTCTTCCCGCCAAATTTTTGTCACCATGTTGGTTTATTAAACCGTTTAAATTGATTGTGTCTATCGTGGACAGTGACGGTGCTTACTCACTCCGGTTAACTCCATGGCCTTTTCGTTCTGCAAAATTTTTAAAAACAAAAAGTATGGAACTTTATCGCCGTGACGCCGTTCTGAATAAGTCTCTGCTGAGCCGTCTGCGAAAGACAAAATCAGCGCATGCCCCCAAAGATTAAGAAAAGTTTTGTTGTTCTCAAATGGAGTGACAAATGCAAACTTCGTCCACTACAGGCGTCAAAACATTGAAAAGCGTTTCTATACCGAATCCTGCGCCGATTATCCCCAAAGCCGACAAGCCAACAAAAAAGCCCGCAACGCTCGCTGAAGTATTGCGGATGGCAAAGGGCGGTTATAGCAGCCGCCGCTGGAGAGGATAATCGTTACCGGCGATTGGCCGACCTCGTTCAGTTCGTCATGAAAATGTGAAACGGCGCTCGCCGTTTCACTCAGCGACAAGCTTCACGAGCGTTTCAAGCCTGTCGGCTTCACGCGGAAGCTTGTCCCGGCGCAATCGCGATATGCGAGGGAATCGCATGGCGACGCCGGACTTGTGCCGGCTTGAACGATTGAGTCCCTCGAATGCCACTTCGAGCACCAATCCATGGTCGGGATCAGCGCGCACCGACCGGACAGGCCCGAACCGCTCGACAGTATTGTCGCGGATAAACCGATCGATTTCCCGAAGCTCTTCATCGGTAAAGCCGAAATAGGCCTTTCCCACCGGAACGAGTTGGGGCGCGTCATCGGGGCCGGTCCAGACCGCGAAGGTATAGTCCGAGTAATAGCTCGACCGTTTGCCGTGGCCGCGTTGCGCATATACCAGAACGGCGTCAATGGTGTATGGATCGCGTTTCCACTTGAACCAGGGCCCTTTCGGCCGCCCGGCAATATAGGGCGCGTCCCTTCGTTTCAGCATCAATCCCTCAATGATCGGGTGAGGCGGGTTGTTGCGCAGATTTTCCAAATCATCGAATGCCGCAAACGGGAGCAGGGGCGACAGGTCAAAGCGGGTCGGTTCAAGCTCGGGGATCAGCTTTTCAAGCCTTTGACGCCGTTCCATCAGGGGAAGCGGGCGCAAGTCTTCGCCTTCATGCAGCAAGAGATCGTAAATGCGCACGAAGGCCGGATATTTCCTGAGCTGGCTTGCGGAAACAGTCTTGCGGTTCAGGCGTTGCTGCAAGTCTCCAAATGATCCGATCTGAATTTGACCGCCGAGAGCGTGCCCGACAAGCAATTCGCCATCCAGGGTGCCTTCAAAGGACATATGGTTCAGGATATCCGGGAAGGTTGCGGATATGTCGTCGCCGGTGCGCGAATACAGGCGGCGCTGACCTGCCTCGGATGTAACCTGAACTCGAATGCCATCCCATTTCCATTCGGCGACGTAGTCCATCGGTGTGATTTTCGCATGGTCGCCTTCGTCGAGCGCCGTCGAAAGCATGACTGGCCTGAACGGCGCTGCGGCGAGGCTTTTCGGCTTTGGAGCTTTCCCCTCCAGCCAAAGGAAAAGGCCTTCATAGGGTGGGTTCAGTCCGTGCCAAAGCTCCTCGATTTCTGCGGTATCCCTGCCGCCGAAATCGGCCAATGCCTGTTTCGCCAGCCGGGCCGAGACGCCTATTCTCAAACCTCCGGTCACGAGCTTGAGAAGCGCATAGCGGGCCGTAGCATCCAGACCATCGAGCAGGTTCGCGACCAGTCGAGGGGCATCGCTCCGCGAGGCGTGCGCCAACGCTTCGACGACATCCCCGATCGTCAGAGTGCGATTGGGTCGGTTGTCCTGCATCGGCCAGATCAGCGAAATGGTTTCGGCAAGATCGCCAACATAGTCATATGAATAGGCAAACAGTTCGGGATCAACCCGCTCCATGACGATGGTGCGAAGCATTGCGGGTTTTACGTTGGCTATATCGAGGTCGCCGGTTATCGCCGCGAGCGCCAGCCCGCGATCGGGGTCCGGCGTCGAGCGAAAATAATTGATGAGCAGGGCAATCTTGCCGTTGCGCCGGGGTGTCAGCACGAGCCGGTCGAGAAGTTCAGCAAAGCCTTGCATCAGTCGCCCTCGTCTTCGTAGCCAACCAGATGTAACGGCTTTGCCGAGATGCTGTTGAGGGTGCACCAGCGAACGAGCGCTTCCTCGCGACCGTGCGTTACCCAGGCTTCTTCTGGTGCCAGTTCCGAAATCGTTCGCGTCAGCTCCTCCCAGTCGCAATGATCGGACAGAATGAGAGGGAGTTCCGCGCCCATCTGTCTGGCGCGTTGCCGCAAGCTCATCCAGCCCGACGCAAAGCACGCAACAGGATCGGGGAAGCGTCTTGCCCACCGATCGGCCAGCGCCTGTGGCGGCGCAACAATGATCGCCCCGGTGAAATCCGTCGCGGGTGCTTCGTCCGTTGTGGCGAGTTCGATATCGCCAAGGTCTATACCTTGCTCCTGATAATAGTCGCATAGCCTGGGCAGGGCGCCGTGAATGTAGATTGTGCGGTCATATCCCGCCTCACGAACAAGCTTGATGACGCGTTGGGCTTTCCCAAGCGAGTAAGCGCCCACCATATGGGAGCGTTGGGGGAATTGCTCGACCGATTTCAGCAGTTTGCCGATTTCGTGCCTGTCATCCGGATGACGGAAAATCGGAAGGGCGAAGGTGGCCTCGGTGATGAACACGTCGCACGCGACCGGCTCGAAGGGTGCGCAAGTGGGGTCGGCGCGTGGCTTGTAGTCTCCGGAAAAGACGATCCGGCGGCCCTCGCATTCGACAAGAATCTGGGCTGAACCCAGAACATGTCCGGCAGGATGGAAGCTGACCTTGACGCCGTTCAGGGCTTGTTCCTGCCCATACGCCGCGATCTGTTCGGCGCCAGCAAAACCGTCGCCCATTCTCAGGCGCATGATGTCGAGCGTTTGCCGTGTCGCCAGAACCCGCGCATGTCCGGGGCGAGCATGATCAGCGTGGCCATGCGTGATCAGCGCGCGGTCCACCGGGCGAACGGGGTCGATGTAGAAATCCCCGATCGGGCAGTATAGCCCGGCGGGCATGGGACGAAGAAGGTCTTGCGGGCGTAGCATGCTTTCTCCTTCCAACCCTGTTCCGGAACGGAACCGTACGGCTCGCGTTCCATTGATATCGGGAACTTCAATCGGGCCGAAGCGTTTATTTCAGTCCGCCAGCATAGCAGCGTTTGATCGGGCCTTGTCGGCCGCCGCTGACCGGCCCGAAGGGTCGCCCCCGCTGTTTTGTGACGGGAGGCGCGTTCACCAATCAGGAAGGGAAAATGAAATGCAAACCGTATCGGGACTTTATGACGATTACTTCATAGCGCGGAAAGCCGTTGAGGAACTGGAGGCGGCCGGGTTTTCACATTCTGATATCACCATCGTCTCCAATGACACGCATTTTGAGCAGGAAGAATATGCTGCTGAAGGCGCATCGGCAGGCGCTGGACTGGGGGCCGTTGTCGGCGGCACGGGCGGATTGCTGACAGGTCTTGGGATCGTGGCGATACCGGGGCTCGGGCCGGTCGTTGCCGCAGGCTGGCTTGCCACCACGCTTGCCGGACTGGCTGCAGGCGCTGTGGTCGGTGGTGCCGCTGGTGGCCTCATAGGGTCGCTGGTTGGCGCGGGCATCGATGAGAAGGATGCGCATCACTATGCCGAAGGCGTGCGTCGCGGCGGCACGCTGGTCAGCATCCGCGTCGATGAAAGCGAGGCAGAACTTGCGCGAAGCATTCTGCACCGGGGAGGCCCATCGCGTGAAAATGCGGAGGAAGACGACGACCGGCACGAACTCTCCGGTGACGAGTATGAGGAGCATGGGGCCCGGGAAGAAGACAGGGAAAATCGCGAGCGGCTCGATCAGGAACGCGAGCGTTTCATGAATATTCGCGGCCTTTGACCCTGATGCGCGGCCCGGAAAACCGCGAGCGGTGAAGCGGAGAGAATGAAAGCCCGCCGTAACGACAGGCCTCATGAATGCCGGTTTTAATCAGGCCTTCCGGATAATGCTCATGATCAGCGAAACGACCAGCAGAGCAAGGAAGATGAAGAACAGCACCTGCGCAATTCCAGCGGATGCGCCCGCTATTCCGCCAAAGCCCAACGCGCCAGCAATCAGCGCAACCACGAGAAAAACAAGTGCGTAATAAAGCATGTTCCACTCCTTCCGTTGTGATGAATATAAAACGGTTCGGAGGAACATTGGTTCCATTATGGGGCTGTCGCGCTTATGCGGCGGTCTTCGAGCGCTCCTGAAAGAAGAGAGCCTGCGTGATCAACGCTTTCACCATTTCCGGGTTAAACGGTTTTGTCACCAGAAAAGTCGGTTCAGGCCGTTTGCCCGTCAAAAGACGCTCCGGGAAGGCGGTTATAAATATGACGGGGATTGCTTCCCTCTTCAGGATATCGTTGACGGCATCGATGCCCGAACTCCCGTCGGCCAGATGTACGTCGGCCAGCACGATACGAGGTTGCATGGCCTTGAAGAGATCAACCGCTTCATCCCGCGTCCGCGCAATACCGACGACGGAATGGCCGAGGCTTTCCACCATCTGCTCGATATCCATCGCGATCAACGGCTCATCTTCGATTATCATGACGCTGGTCGCTATCTGCTGCGAAATACCTGTGGAGGCTTCATCGATCAGGCGGCTGAAATGTTCAGCATCCGTACCCATGATCTCGGCGGCCTCGGCCGGGCCGAAACCTTCGAGGCCAAGAAGCAGGAATGCCTGCCGTGCGCGCGACGAAATGGACCCGAAATGCGCAGCGGCATGCTGTTCCCAGGCAAGATCAGACTCCGGAACGCGCGTGAGCCTGTTAGCTTGCATGACCTGAAGAAGCAGCCTGTAGAGGCTGATGCGGTCGGATGACGTCTCGGGGAAACGGGATATATCGGCGATCAATGTCTCCAGCATCATCTCCACATAGCTGTCGCCGGCGTGCTGGGAGCCGCTTGCCGCTCGCGCAAAACGCCTGAGATAGGGCAGGTGTGGCGCAATTCGAGTGGATAAAGGCATTATGAAACTTCCCTGTTTGCAAATTTGGTCGCAGCTTTGTTCAATTGAAATGTCGGCCCGGCTAAAAAGTTCCGGCTTATGGAACTTTTTTCGCTCAACGCCATTTTACTGCTGATACAAAAATACAGGCATATGAAAAGTCAAAGCGATGAATGACAAAAATGGGGCCAGATTGGGTGGGGCGTCGAGCCGCTCCCGACGGGAAGATCCTCTTGGGCCAAATACCGAGATTGGATCAAAACTTCGGGCGCTTTTCGCTGCCGTGCAGGACGAAGAAATTCCCGCTCGATTTATCGATTTGCTTGAAAAGCTCGATGAAGCCGAACTCAAGAGCCAGAAAAATACCGATTGATGGGAGAATCCGTGGACGATCCCTCGAAGCAGTTTAAACGGGACCTTCTTGCGATCCTGCCGAAGCTCAGGGCTTTTGCAATTTTTCTTGCAGGTCAATCCGACAAGGCCGATGACCTTGTTCAGGATACGATTGTGAAAGCCTGGGCCAACCAGAGTTCCTTCGAGATGGGAACGAACATGAAGGCCTGGCTTTTCACGATCATGCGTAATGAGTTTTACAGCCAGATGCGCAAGCGCGGCCGGGAAATTCAGGATACCGAAGGTTTCTTCACCAGCCAGATGGCGGTCCATCCGTCGCAATACGGCTCGTTGGACCTCCAGGATTTTCGAAAAGCGCTCGATGCGTTGCCCGGCGATCAAAGGGAGGCGATTACGTTGGTCGGCGCGCTTGGTGTTTCCTACGAGGAGGCCGCCGTAATATGCGGTTGTGCCGTCGGGACGATCAAGAGCCGCGTCAGCCGCGCCCGAAAAGGGCTTCAGGCGGCGCTCGAAGTCAGCGGCGAGGGCGACTACGGACCAGACCCGATCTTCGCGCAAGTTACGAAGAACAAGTTCACCTGAACCGAGCGTTAAAGCGTTGCCGCGCCCGTTTCGGGCGTATCGGCATGCAGCTTTCGGAGCGCAAGTTCTATGGAGCGCAGATCGCGATTGGAGCCGTCGCCGGGGTCCATCCCGCTTTCGCTGGCTGCGCGTTGCAGGTCACGCGCCTCGCGTTCTAGCGTCTTGAGTTTCTCTATTTTTGCGCTTTTGCTCAGCGACTCATCTCCGATGATGCTTTCGACCTGCTGCGGTACGGACGAAGCCATGTGCCATCCTTTCCCGTGAAGAGCCAGATTGGCTATCTTACGCGCTTAAAACATGTCACGAAATCCGCCGTCTGAAACCGCGCGATCACAAACAGGCAGAACGGTTTTCATGACGTCGGGACAATAAAATCGTTCTAGCGGCGTGCGATTGCCGCAAGAACAAGAATGACACCCGCAGCCACGGCAACGGTCGTGAGGGGATTTTCCTTCACGGTGGTTCTGACCTGCCGTTCGAGCGCTCTTGTGTGCTGGCGTATTTCAGCGATGGCCTCTTCCGCGCGGCTTCTCGCGTCGTCAAGATTGTCCATCGCGCCGCGCCTTGCGCCATTCACCTTGCTTGAGCCCATTTTCCCGAGGGCGGCGGTGAGGCTTGCAATATCCTGCTTGAGTTGCGCGACCTGCGCGCCGATGTCCTCGTCCGACATTTCATCCACAGCGTTGCGTATTCTACTTGCGACAGAAACCATCCTCTCAGTCCTTTCACTCCTGTTTGCAAGGAAAACGCGGCGTTCGGGGATTTGTTCCTTGTCGCCTTCACGATCAGGCGCTTCCGCCGCGCCTGTATCGAAGAGGGCTAAAACTGACCGAGCAGCGCCAGAATAATCAGGACGAAGAGGGCTGAGCCCATGATGACAACTGGCATATAACCCCATTTTCGCGCATGAGGCCAAACGGGCAGAGCTGCGACAATGGGCACGACAAGCGTAGCAATGAGGGCGGTATTCATTGGTGTGAACGATCCTTCTTCAACTCATGAAATCAATGAATGCGAAGCGTTTGATGCATGAACACAGGAATATATTTCATGCTTTGTGCTTCGACATTTTTGAGAGCGGGATGGTCATGTCGACCTGAAGTCCGTCGCGGTCCCATCGCTTCGCGATGCTTCCACCAAGTTGGCCTTCTATGCTCATGGACATGAGTTTCGATCCGAAACCATCCGTGTTTTCGGGTTCGGTGACTTCCGGGCCTCCGTGTTCCGCCCAGGAAAGACAATACATCCCTTCTTCTTTCCTCGCCGACACTTCGACCAGGCCCGACGAGTGTGAAAGCGCACCATATTTTGCGGAATTGGTCGCCAGCTCGTGGAACACGAGAGCCAGAGATGTCGCAGCACTGTCATTGATGAGCGAATCTGCCCCAATGAAGAGAATTCGCTCTTCATTGTCTTTCACATATGGATCGAACAGTTCGTCGAGCAGAGCCGATATCCGGGTCTGCCCTTCCTCCGACGCAATATGGGCTCCATGGGGACGCACCAGATCGTAAGCCCGTCCCATGGCCTGTATGCGCCCCCGCAATTCCTCGGCAAACCCGTGGGCCTCCGGCACCGAGCGGGAAGAAAGGCTGACGATGGCGCTGAGAACCGAAAACAGGTTCTTGATGCGATGGCTCAGCTCGTAATTGATGATCTCACGTTCGGAGGCGGCAAGCTTTGTTTCATGGATATCGGTGCATGTTCCGAACCAGCGGGTGATTTTGCCGGCGAGGTTGCGGATCGGCACGGCACGTCCCAGTATCCAGCGATATTCGCCGCTTCGGTGTTTCAGGCGATAGTCGATTTCATAGGGTGTTCCGGTTTTGAGAGAGTGGCGCCAGGCTTTGCGTATCCTGCTGCGGTCATCGGGATGGAACAGGCCGTTCCATTCCTCGCTGACTTCCGTGTTCAGCGGGACGCCGGTAAACTCATACCAACGGGCATTGAAATAGTCATGATGGCCGTCCGATCGCGTGGACCAGACCATTTGCGGCATGGCGTCCGTCAGCGTTCTCAAACCCAGTTCCGAGTTTGCAAGTTTTTCCTCGATGGCCTTGCGTTCCGTAATGTCGACGGCCGCGCCCGTGAACCGAACGCATCGTCCGTCCTTGTCCATAATGGCCGTTCCGCGCGTATCGACCCACCGGACGGTGCCGTCCATCTGGTAGAGGCGGTACACCTCGCTGAAGGGCACTCCCTCCGCGATTGTCCGGTCGATTGCGGTCACGACACGGTCGAGATCATCTTCATGGATGGCTTTGATGTAGGATTGTGTCGGCGCTCCGCGTTCGGCATCCTCCGGTGCGACCGAATACAATCGCGCGAAACGCTCGTCGGAGTAAACCAGTTCCTCGGGCACATGCCAGTCCCAGGTGCCGACAACGCCGGATGCCTCCAGAGCAAGGGCAAGACGCTCCTCGCTCTTGGCAAGTGCCTGCTCGGTCCTGATGCGCTTGGATGTATCAGAAAGAATGGCGAGGACAGCCAGAACCTTCCCGTCCGCATCGAATACCGGGCTGTAATCCAGATCGAGCCAGACACGTTCGGCGCTGCCATTGCGGTATAAAACAAGGGGCTGGTCAGAAAAGGTCAGGGTTTCCCCGCGTAACCCCCTTTCGAGAACATCACGATTGAATTCCGCGACCTCCGGCCAGCCCTCGAAGACCGATTTGCCGAAACATTTCGGATGGCGTTTTCCGGCAATCCCGATATAGGCGTCGTTGTAGACCAGAATGCCGTCAGGTCCGATGAACATCGTCATGGGCACCGCCGATGCGACCATGAGCCTGGTCGTCATCTTGAGGGCGTCGGGCCAGTGCTCGATCGGTCCTGCGGGTGTTTCGGACCAATCAAACGCGTGGATCAAAGCCAGCAACTCGCTTGCCGCAAGCGACGCTCCTGGTTTGCCATCGGCTCCTGGGAATAGTGTCGTCGGCATGAAAATCCTTCTGTAAGGCAAATTGCAGGGCGCGACGCTGGACGGGCGGACTCCAGTTCGGGAATTGACCCGATACTGGCATTGTTTTTGTCCAGACTATGGTCACGATGACGTGCGATAGCCAGCTTACAGGCCCCAGATCAGGAAGGAAGCCATGAATGACCGGTATCATGCGCGTTTACCGTTCCGATTGGCGCACCCTTCCTGCTGGGTGGGGTAGGGACATTCACCGTGACCTTTCGCGTTTAAATCGATAAATACCTGCTGCGTCGTTGTTTTCCCCTGCATTCACGAAAGAAATCGGATAGTCAGGCGCCGTATGTGAACTTTGCAGGGAGTCTTCGATGGTCGCCAAGCCCGCTATGCTCGTTATTCTCGACGGTTGGGGATGGAGGGAGGACAGCGCGGACAACGCCGTCCGGCTCGCCAAAACGCCCAATTTCGACCGGTTGTGGTCGAGCAATCCGCATGCCTTTCTCCAAACGTCAGGGCTTGATGTCGGCCTTCCTGACGGACAAATGGGCAATTCCGAAGTCGGTCATCTCAATCTGGGTGCCGGTCGCGTTGTCATGCAGGATCTGCCCAGAATCAACCGTGCCATCGAGACAGGCGATATTGCGCGCTCGTTGCAGGAAACCGGCGTCATCGCCCGTTTGGGACAGACCGGCGGCACATGCCATTTGATAGGCCTTATCTCGCCAGGCGGCGTTCATTCACATCAGGATCATGCCGTCGCGCTGGCGAATGTGCTGGCTGAAAACGGCATCCCAACGGTTTTGCATATATTCATGGATGGGCGCGATACGCCGCCCCAATCGGGCGCTGGCTATGTTGCGCAGGTCGAGGCAGCGCTGCCTGAAGGCGTGACAATCGCTACCGTTTGCGGCCGCTATTATGCAATGGATCGCGACAATCGCTGGGAGCGTGTGACGAAGGCTTATCACGCCATTGTCGATGGCGCTGGCGACCATTTCGACACCGCACATGATGCCATCGCTGCGGCTTATGCCAACAAGGTCACGGATGAATTCATGCTGCCGGCCATTATCGGCGACTATGCCGGAATGAATGACGGGGATGCCCTGATCTCGTTCAACTTCCGCGCCGACCGCATCCGGCAAATCCTCACTGCGTTCGTTGAAAACGATTTCAATGGCTTCGAACGCAGCAAGCAACCGCGCCTGAGTTCCATCGTGGGCATGACGTCTTACGGCACGGAACTGGATGAAACCCTGAAAACGCTGTTCGCGCCGCAAACGCTGGCCAACGGATTGGGCGAGGTTGCGGCCAAGGCCGGGCTGCGGCAGCTTCGCATGGCGGAAAGCGAAAAATACCCGCACGTCACCTATTTTTTCAATGGCGGGCGCGAGATTCCCTACGAAGGCGAGGATCGCATTCTTGTGCCGTCGCCAAAGGTTGCGACCTATGATCTTCAGCCGGAAATGTCAGCGCCCGAACTGACCGAAAGAGCGGTCGAGGCGATCCGCAGCGGGCAGTATGATCTTGTCATCCTGAATTTCGCCAATCCGGATATGGTCGGGCATACCGGCGTTTTGGAGGCCGCGATCAAGGCCGTGGAAACGGTTGATGCCGGCCTGGGCAGGATTGCCGAGGCCGTCCTTGCTCAAGGCGGGGCATTGCTGGTGACGGCGGATCATGGCAATTGCGAACTGATGCGCGACCCTGTCACCGGAGGACCGCACACGGCCCACACGACGAATCTCGTTCCCGTGTTCCTTGCGGGCCTTGCGAATGTGAAACTGGCCGATGGGCGTCTCGCCGACGTGGCTCCAACCCTGCTCGACATTATCGGCGCGGAAAAGCCACTCGAAATGGATGGGCAATCGATGGTGATGCGCACCGCGTAATTTCAGCAGTTTCGAAGAACCGGCCCAAAAAAACACCGCCAGACCGGAACCTGACGGTGTTTGATTACCAATCGCAAGATTGCCGTTCTTGTCAGGCGGTCACCGCCTTGCGCCTGCCGCGTTTCGGCGGAACCACTTCCGGTTCCTTTGGCTTGCGCCCGAGGCCGACAGCTTTTGCGAGCGCAGAGCGCTTCTTGGCGTAGCTGGGCGCGACCATCGGATAGTCGGCCGGCAGGCTCCATTTTGCGCGATATTCTTCCGGCGTCAGACCGTAGTGGACGCCGAGGTGGCGCTTTAGCGATTTGAACTTCTGCCCATCTTCCAGGCAAATGATGTAGTCGTCGGTGATGGACTTCTTGATCGGAACGGCCGGCTTCAGGGGTTCTGGCTCTTCGACAACGATGACAGGCTCGGTCACTTTGTTCAAGGCATCGTAGACTTGCCCGATGAGCGCTGGAAGGTCGGTCGCCGCAACCGGATTGTTGGAAACATAAGCCGATACGATTTCGGCTGTGAGTTCGACCATCTCCTGGTTGTTGTTGTTGTCGTTCACGGAAATAACTCCTGCACTACGGTGTATATTAACAAAAAACCGTCTTTATTGCGCGGCTTCTACTTTGGCAATGGATTAATTTGGAACTATGTCGAAGTTTTGATCTTTAACGGCAGCGAGCAGAAATATTCGGTCGAAAAAATCGCGCCGTAAGGCAGGTTTTTTGGACGATTTCTATCTTGAGACCTGAGAAATAGCCCATTCGCAGAATATATGCGCCAGCTTGTTTTCAGCTTTCGTCTCTGGAATGACGATGTAATAGCTGTTTTCGGTCTTCAATCCCGTATTGAAGACAATGTTCAGGCGGCCGGACTTCAGCTCGAATTCAACCAGATATTCCGGCAGAAGCGCGCAGCCCATCCCCGCGATGGCCGCTTCGATGACCAGGCTGAAATGCTCGAAACGATGGCCGCGATAGGGCGATGCCGCGTGTGTGCCGCTGGTGTTGAACCAGTCCGCCCAGGCTTTTGGCCGGGTGGCGACCTGCAACAAGGGGGCGTTCGCCAGTTGGTCGAGCGTTTCAATTCTGTGTTTTGCAAGAAACGCGGGGCTGGCGACCGGAATGACCCGTTCGCTGCACAGATAGGTGCAATTCGCGTGCGCCCATATTGGCTGGCCATAATGGATGGCGAGGTCGAAAGGCTCCTCCTCGAAGTCGAACGGCTCTGATCGGGAGGCGACATTGAGCGTGATATCCGGATGAACGACAAGGAAATCCGGCAGGCGCGGCAGCAACCACCGATCACCGAAGGTGGGGAGGGTGGCGATGCTCAAGGAGGCTGGCGACGCCGCCGCGCTCATTGCGCGCAGCATGGTGTCTTCGGCAAGGTTGAGCAAGCGCCGCGCTTCGGGAAGAAATTTTTGTCCGGCATCCGAGAGAAGCACGCGCTGGCGCACGCGCTCGAACAGCAGCACGCCAAGCTGGCTCTCGAGTTCCTTGATCTGCCTGCTGACGGCGCTCTGGGTCAGGCTCAGTTCTTTTGCTGCCTGCGTGAAGCTGCCATGCCTCGCCGCGCATTCAAAAGCCTGCAGCGTGGCGATGTCGGGTATCAGTCCTCGGTTCAACTTCATTCCGGATTCGCATCAACTTAGTCGGAAACATTGTGAGCGTTTCGCTCTTTTGGCTATTATGATCAATAAATTGCATGACTCCACCGAAATCGACAATCAATAGATCAATACGAAACACCTCATCATGACAGACAAAGCATTCGTTTCGGTCGACGAGATCAGATCGGCATTTTCATCGGCCATGTCAGCCATGTATCGCACGGAAGTTCCGGCATACGGTACGCTGATGGACCTGGTGACAAGAGTCAATGAGCGTGTGCTCGCGGCGGATGCGAGGCTGCGCGAGCGACTTGAGCAGACCGATTCACTGGATCGTATTTCCGAAGAGCGTCACGGCGCGATCCGGCTCGGAACCCCTGCCGAACTCGCGATGATGCGCCGCGTATTCGCCGTGATGGGCATGTTCCCCGTCGGCTATTACGATCTCAGCACGGCCGGAGTGCCGGTCCATTCCACTGCGTTCCGGCCGGTGGGCGATGTTTCGCTCAAGAGAAACCCGTTTCGGGTCTTCACCTCCTTGCTGCGGCTGGATCTCATCGCTGACGCGGCATTGCGCCAGGAGGCGGAGGAAACGTTGACGAAACGCGATATCTTTACGCCAGAAGCGCGTCGCCTTGTCGAAAAGGCGGAGGCGCAAGGCGGGCTTGATCGCGCGGACACTGCATCCTTCGTGAATGAAGTGCTGGAAACTTTCCGCTGGCATGACAAGGCCAATGTCAGCACCGATCTATACAAGCGGTTGCATGATGCTCACCGGCTGGTCGCCGACGTTGTGTCGTTCAAAGGGCCGCATATCAATCACTTGACGCCACGCACGCTGGATATCGATGCCGTTCAGCTTGAAATGCCGGATCACGGCATTGCGCCGAAGGCTGTCGTAGAGGGGCCACCCACGCGCAAATGTGCGATCCTGCTGCGGCAGACGTCCTTCAAGGCTCTGGAAGAAGAGGTTGCATTCCTCGATGCGGAAGGCGGCTGGAAAGTCGGCTCGCACACCGCCCGCTTTGGCGAAATAGAGCAGCGCGGCGTTGCCCTCACCCCGAAAGGGCGCGGCCTGTATGACAAGCTGCTCAATGACACGCGGGCGCTCGTCCGTCCCGCCGGGGATGGTTCCAACGCCAGGGAATACGAAGCTGCGTTGCGGCAAGTTTTCGCGGCTTTTCCGGATGAATGGAGCGAAATCCGCCAGCAAGGCCTCGGCTATTTCGCCTATTCATTGACAGATGCGGGCAAGAAGGGCTCCGTGCCGGGCGAAAATGTCGATATCGAGGCGCTTATCGAGGCAGGTCTTGTCCAGTTCGATCCGATTGTCTACGAAGATTTCCTTCCGGTCAGCGCAGCCGGTATTTTCCAGTCGAATCTGGGGGACAATGCGGCGCAGGACTTTGTGGCAAGTCCCAACCAGCAGATGTTCGAACGTGATCTGGGGGCAACGGTTCTGAACGAGTTTGACCATTACGCCCAGATCGAAAAAAATTCTACCGTCGCTTGTATTGCGCAACTGAAACGGGTGAACGCTGCGTGAGCATGATCGACAAGGTCCATCTGGATCAACTGGCGCAAATTCTGGACGGCAAGGGCTTTCTGACGGAGGCCGGTGATCTTGCCGCTTATCAGGCCGGCGCCCGCTACGACGAAGGCCAGGCTGCCTTTGTCGCGCGACCGGCAACAACGGAAGAAACATCGGCGGTTCTGGCTTGCTGCGCCCGAGCCGGTATTCCGCTCATTCCCCAATCCGGCAATACCGGCGTGGTCTCCGGATCGACGCCGGACAGCAGCGGCACGCAGGGCGTTTTGAGCCTCGACCGGCTTAATCAGCTGTTCGAACTCGATGTCGCCAATCGGTCAGTCAGGGTCGGTGCGGGCTTCCGTTTGTCGGACCTGAACCGGAAGCTTGAGGCTCATGGCCTCTTCTTCGCGGTCGATCTGAGCGCCGACCCCTGTATCGGCGGTATGCTTTCCACGAATACGGGCGGATCGCGCTTCCTGCGATACGGCGATGTTCGCCGGAATGTTCTCGGCATCAAGGTGGCGCTGGCCGATGGTGAGGGGACGGTGCTCGATTTCACAGGCGGCTTGCGCAAGAACAATACGGGCGTCGACTGGAAGCAGTTCTTCATAGGCACATCCGGTGCGTTTGGCGTGATTACAGAATGCGTGCTCAATCTGGAGCCAATTCCCCGCCAGACGGCAACGGCCTTGCTCGTGCCGCGAAGCGGGAGCCATGTCATCGGGTTGCTCCGGGAAATGGAAAGCCGTCTTGGTTCCTATCTGTCAGCCTTCGAAGGCATGTCGCGCAATGCCGTTGCCCACGCTTTCAGTCATGTGCCGTCGCTCAGCAATCCGTTTGAGAGCAGCGGACTGCCGGATTATCTGATCCTCGCGGAGATCACTCGCTCCTGGCCGTTGCGCGAGGGCGAAATGCCTCTCGACACGGTTATGGAGAATGTCCTCGGTGAGATATTCGAACTGCCTGACGAGCCGCTCGCCGATGCGTTTCCGGGGCGGCCCGAGGAAATCTGGGCCCTGCGTCATGCCTTGTCGGAAGGCGTCAAGCATGCGGGGCGGCTGATCGCCTTCGACCTCGCGTTCCGCCGAGGTGATATAATGCGCTTCAGCGACTATATGCGCGACGAGCTTCCGAAGCATTTTGCCGATGTCGAGATCTGCGATTTCGGCCATATCGGCGATGGCGGCGTGCATTTCAATCTGGTTGTCGCGCCCAACGACCAGCGCTTGAACGATCCGGCCTTTGAAGCTTCGCTACGCGCATGGGTGATGGGCGTGGCTGTAGAGGAATTTCAGGGCAGCTTCAGCGCCGAACACGCAATCGGCCGGAAGAACCAGAATTTCTATGACAAATATACCGCTGAAAAGTGCAAGGAGATGGCCCGGGCACTCAAGGCGGCAACATCAACGGCAAATTTGGGCTCTGTCCGCTTCGGATAGGCACAATAATCGATAAAACAAGAAAAGGTGAACGTATGACTGTTTCCAAACGCACACAGGATCTCCTTGCCAGGCTCGGCGTGTCCACGGACGCCTATACGGGCGGCGATATGGCATCTTTCAGCCCTGTTACCGGCGAGCAGATTGCGAGCTTGAAAACCGTTTCGGCTTCCGGGGCCAATGCTGCGATCGAAAAGGCGGATGAAGCGTTCCGTCAGTGGCGGCTTGTTCCGGCTCCGCGCCGGGGCGAACTGGTCCGTCTGCTCGGCGAGGAGCTTCGCGCTCACAAGGCGGAACTGGGCGAGCTGGTTTCCATCGAGGCTGGCAAGATCCCGTCCGAAGGGCAGGGCGAAGTTCAGGAAATGATCGACATATGCGATTTTGCCGTCGGCCTGTCGCGCCAGCTTTATGGCCTGACGATTGCGACCGAGCGCCCCGGTCACCGCATGATGGAAACCTGGCATCCGCTCGGCGTGGTCGGCATTATTTCGGCCTTCAACTTCCCCGTGGCCGTATGGTCGTGGAATGCGGCGCTCGCTCTGGTCTGCGGCAACGCCGTGGTATGGAAGCCATCGGAAAAGACACCGCTGACGGCGCTGGCCTGCGGTGCTATCCTCAAGCGCGCGCTGGATCGCTTCGGCGATGCGCCGGAGGGCCTGTCGCAGATCCTGATCGGCGACCGGACTATCGGCGAAGTGCTCGTCGATCATCCGAAGGTGCCGCTGGTTTCGGCGACCGGCTCGACCCGCATGGGCCGTGATGTCGGTCCGCGTCTCGCCAAGCGCTTTGCCCGCTCCATTCTCGAACTCGGCGGCAACAATGCCGGCATCGTTTGCCCTTCGGCCGATCTCGACATGGCTCTCCGCGCCATTGCGTTCGGTGCGATGGGTACGGCTGGCCAGCGCTGCACGACGCTTCGTCGTCTGTTCGTTCATGAAAGCGTGTATGACGCTCTCGTGCCGCGCCTGAAGAAGGCTTACGAAAGTGTTTCCGTCGGAAACCCGCTTGAAACCAGTTCGCTGGTGGGGCCGTTGATCGACAAGGCCGCATTCGACAATATGCAGAAGGCGATCAAGGCGGCGGAAGCGGCAGGCGGCAAGATCACGGGCGGCGCGCGCGTCGAAACCGGAGCGGCAGAGGCATTCTACGTCAAGCCAGCATTGGTCGAGATGCCGGACCAGATCGGCCCGGTGTTTGAAGAGACTTTCGCTCCGATCCTCTATGTCATGAAATATTCCGATTTCGATGACGCGCTTGCAAAGCACAATGCTGTTGGCGCGGGCCTTTCGTCGTCGATCTTCACACTCGATATGCGTGAAGCAGAACGCTTCCTCAGCGCGGATGGATCCGACTGCGGCATTGCCAATGTGAACATTGGAACGTCCGGCGCTGAAATCGGCGGCGCGTTTGGTGGCGAAAAGGAAACGGGCGGTGGCCGTGAATCCGGCTCGGATGCGTGGAGGGCCTATATGCGCCGCGCGACCAACACCGTGAATTATTCCAAAGCCCTGCCGCTGGCGCAGGGTGTATCCTTCGATATCGAATAAAGACAAACGGATATCGGTCGATAAAGTGAGGCGGGCTTGTTGCCCGCCTTTTTGTTGCGCACGAGACAGCCGCGCGTGGGTAGTGAATTATTATGAGTATTCTTATCATATATTATTTGATTCCACGGCGGATGATGCTATGGGTGGATAACAAAGGTGAGAGAGTGATTGCCGGAACCTAAATGGGCTTCGGGTAGGTGTTTTTCGAAGAGAGGGTCGCTAAAAGTCTGATCGATGATGCCACCGCCAGATGGCGGATCGGAATGTAACCGCCCGGACAGGCCTTCCGGGGACATGAGAGCCGATCCATCCCATGAAACCGATGCGAGTCGGCCGGAAATGTTGTCACGCGGCTATATGAGCCGCGCGAAACGGGGAAGCTATGTGGCTCTCGGGTTTCTGATGCTCGGGCTGGGCATTGTCGGGGCGTTCCTGCCTGTCATGCCGACAACGATCTTCCTCATTTTTGCGGCCTGGTTTTTCGGGCGGTCCTCGCCTGCGATGGAGGCCTGGTTGCTGGATCATCGGCAGTTTGGCCCGGTGCTGCGCAATTGGCGCGAGCAGGGGGCCATCCCGCCCAGGGCGAAGGCGCTGGCATGTCTCGGCATGGCGGCCGGATATGGGGTGTTCATGTATAGTGCCAGGCCGGGGCTGCCGCTCGCGATGCTGGTGGCTGCCGCGATGATCGGCAGCGCTGCCTACGTCGTTTCGCGGCCGAATGGAAAATAAGGCGTGACGCCTTCGCTGCGATTGCTGCGGGGTGGTCACATGAAAGTGGCGAGAAAAAATCGCGGACGAGCAGTAAGAGAGACAGGGCATGGTTTTGGTACAACGCAACGGGATTGACGCATCAGCGGATCGGATATTTTTCCGTAGCGGCGGAAAAACGATCGTGAAAGCGACCTGTCTTGCTGTCTTCCTTTCGCTGGCGGGCTCCCTGTCAGCGGTTGCCCAGGACACAGTCAACCCCAATGCGCCGGGGACCGTTCAATCAGAGTTGCAGGCACAATCACCGGCAGAGCCACAAGTACCGTCATCGCAGGCTCCGTCCGCGACTTCGGAGGTGGTAACTCCGCAACCGGTGGGGATTGCTCCGGCTCCGTCTGCGGATGTCACGCCAGCACAAGCAGTTCAGGCACCGGTGGGCATCGATCCTGCAACGCCGGAAATCGTGGCTGCGCCCGCGACGCTGCCGCATGATCTTTCGCCGTGGGGCATGTTCATGGCGGCGGACTGGGTCGTAAAGGCCGTGATGCTCGGGTTGGCCTCTGCATCACTGATCACCTGGACCGTGTGGGTCGCCAAATCCATTGAAATCGCTTGCGCCAAGGCGCGTGCCAATCGGGCGCTCAAGGCCATCATGTCGGCGGAAAACCTGCGCGACGCAAGCGACGCCCTCAGCGGTCGTGGCGGTCCCGGGGCTTTCATGGTGCGGGCTGCCGCAGAAGAGGTTCGCCTGTCCGCCGATGCGCTGGATCACGCTGGCGATGGTGGTGTCAAGGAACGCGTTTCGTCTCGCCTGAGCCGCATTGAAGCGCAGGCAGGCCGTCGCCTGACGAAAGGAACGGGTGTTCTTGCGACCATCGGCTCGACGGCTCCGTTTGTCGGACTCTTCGGCACCGTCTGGGGTATCATGAACTCGTTCATCGGTATTTCCGAGGCGCAGACCACCAATCTTGCGGTTGTGGCTCCCGGCATTGCTGAAGCGCTTCTTGCTACGGCTATCGGTCTTGTCGCCGCTATCCCAGCGGTTGTTATCTACAATGTGTTTGCCCGCTCCATCACCGGTTATCGGCAGATGCTTGCCGATGCGGGAGCCGGCGTCGAGCGGCTCGTCAGCCGTTCGCTCGATTTTCGCCGCGTGCCTGCGGGCAGGGCAGCGGTGCAGGCCGTAAAGGCTGCGGAATAGCATCATGGCTGGTGGGATACGCGAAAGAGCAGGCGGCGATGAACTCGAGGAAAACCACGAGATCAACGTCACGCCATTTATCGATGTCATGTTGGTGCTTCTCATCATCTTCATGGTCGCAGCGCCGCTCGCAACCGTTGACGTGAATGTTGATCTGCCGGCGTCCACGGCCAAGCCGGCAGAGCGGCCGGACAAGCCACTTTATCTCACGGTCAAGGGCGATCTCAGCCTGAATCTTGGCGATGATTCCATTCAGCGCGAAACACTGGGTGCTTCGTTGGATGCCTTCACGCAGAATGACAAGGAGACGCGCGTATTCCTGCGCGCGGACAAGCAGGTGGCTTATGGCGACCTCATGGACGTCATGAATATGCTGCGCAGCGCCGGATATCTCAAAATCGCACTGGTAGGGTTGGAGAGCTTTGCCCCGTCCGATACCAGTGGCCAGCCGTCGGCGGGAGCGGGAAGCGTTCCGGCGCAATCGCCGTCGCAGGTGTCCGGGCAGGAGACGAGAGCTACGCCATGAGCGGTTGGAATGCAGGGAATCGGCTAGGCTTTTTCGGTGAGCTGGGACTTTGGACCGGCGCCAGCCTGATCGTTCTCACCGCCCATGTGGGTGCGGCGGCGTGGCTGATGCGCGAGCTGCCCGTCGAAGCGGCCGCGCCCGAGCCTCCGGCGGCGATCATGATCGATCTGGCGCCCGAACCCGTCGTTGAAGAGGTTTCTGAAGAGGAAATCGCTGAGGAAGCACCACAAGCGTCAGAGCCGGTTCAGGAAGAGGTCATGCCTGAAGAAGTGCCTGAGCCCACGGAGGAGGTGGCGGAAGAGCCACCTGTGGAGCAGGAGGTTGCCGAAGAGGCGCCGGAGCCTGAACTGGTTGAGCCGGTGGAAGAAATCGATCCTGTTCAGGAAATGGTTGAGACGCAGCTCGAGAATATAGAGGTTCCCATCCCCGTGCGCAGGCCGCCGCCACCAGAACGGAAGGTAGTCGAGAAGGAAAAGCCACGACCAAGGGAAACGAGGCCCAAGAGGGAAGAGAAGAAGGCTGCGGCGGAGGCTCCGAAACCCAAACCTGCGAAGACGCAGCAGGCGGCGAGCAAGGCAAAAGCACCTTCAACCCGGTCTGACAGGACGGCCGCTTCTCAAAGTTCCAAGGGCATGTTTGCGTCAAAAATGTCGCCCGCCAAGTGGCAGTCAAAGCTTGCGGCCTATCTGGAGCGGCGCAAGCGCTATCCGAGGGGTGCGAAGTCCCGGCGGGAAGAGGGTGTGGTTTCGGTACAGTTCACCATTGACGGTTCAGGCAATGTGATGTCGTCACGCATCATTCGTTCATCGGGATATGCGGAACTGGATGGTGAAGTGCTGTCGCTGCTCAAGCGTGCATCCCCCGTTCCGGCCCCTCCGGCGGAAGCCAACCGTACGATCACCGCGCCATTCCGGTTCAATATCCGCTGACTATCGGGTCCGGCGAAGCATTTCTCCAGACCTGCAATTCAGGCCGGAGTGAAAGCACATTCCGCGACCGGATTGCCGCGCGGGAAGATCGGGGATGGTCCCGCGAGCACAAGCGCCTGCTCGGTGTCCCCCCGGCAGATTGCATCGGTCAGGGGGGCGTAGCGCGCTTCGACGTCGCCGGACATGATCGTGGAATCGTCAACAAGTTTCAGCAGCATGCGGCATTGTTTTCGCAAGCGATCATGAACCTCGGTCAGTCGCCGGTGGCCGGAAGCCTGGACGATAATATCGAAAAACTCGAGATCGAGTTCAGCCAGCCGGGCGTGATTGCCTGCTCTGGCTGCTATTTGCATGGACCGAAGTGTTTTGCGCAGGGCCTGACGGCCTGAGTCATCGATGTTCTGTGCCGCGCAGCCGATTGCCAGTCCTTCAAGCGCGCTCCGCAACGAGGAAAGTTCGTGACGATCGGATTCCTGAAAGCTGGTTACAAAATTTCCGCGGCGTGGGCGATATTCGACAAGGCCTTCCCGCTGAAGATATTTCAGCGCGGCGCGAACAGTTCCCTGACTGATGCTGAAACGTGCAGCGATATCAAGCTCGATCAGGCGCGTTCCCGGCATGAAATCGCCGTCCAATATTGCGGCACCCAGCTTTCTGCTGATCTCGATTTCGAGATTGTTATGAATCTCGTCACTATCGCCTGCCGATCTTGGCCTATCCGACATAAGTTTCCCCCCGTCTCGCAGATGCTTGAAAGAACGGTTTCGAAACCGCGCAGACCGGACCACCCAATCCAGGGTAACGATAGAAAGGCATGAAACTGTCAAGGCAATCGATGCAGTTCCTGCGCAAGCCCATTTGCGCCTCTCGATTACCAAATTCAATTCCTGAATCTGAGAAATTCAGAATTCGTCCCCAAGCGTGATAATGATATTCATAAATAACAAATATTCAACGGCTTTAGGTGGATGTCGGGCGATTTGCTGCCAGAAAAATGATATATCAGGCATCTACAAAAGTAGAGTCGCCTGTTCTGCTCCAATATCGTCCGGTGCGTCGGGATTTCCGGGGGCCGTTTCGCATCCGAGATCCGGAAAGGCGACGACTCGCTTCCCGCCGAAATCCGTTCGGACAACGATGAGATCGCGCTCCTCAAAATAGGCGAGCAAACGCCGTGCGCGCCGCGCCGAATGGCTGCCATAGGCTCGCGCCAGCGTTGCATCTGATGGACAGGGCGCTCCCGTTACGGCGGCCTGCGCGACCATGAAGAAGACGCCCTGAAGATCGTCAGGCACATCGTTTGACAGGGCAAGCGCCTGTTGCCACATTTCGCTGGTCGCAATTTGCCCGTCTATACCGGCGCGGGCAACGGCAAGCTGCCGGCGGAAAGCAGGGAGCGCGAGTGGTTCGCCGGGAACTCGCCGAATGCGGCATCGCACCAGAAAATCCTGATACAACACGGCATCCGTGCGGAAGGACGCGTCTGAATCCTCGAGAATTTCCTTGAGAACCGCCTCGATTTGCGATTTTCGTTCAGCTTCATCAATCTCGGGAAAGAGCGTTTGCGGCGCGGGCTCGGCTTCGGGGCGGATCTTGCTGAGTTGGGCGAGAATATCCTCCGTCGGCTTTGGAGCCGGTGGCGGTGGTGGCCTGCGTAGAGGCGCGCGGATTTCCTCCGGGCCGGGCGTGAAGATGAGTTCGCGCGCGTCTTCGGGTGTTTCGGGAAGGGGCAAAAGCTTGGGGCTGGTTGACCGGGCGGATGTTTCGACGGCGCCAATCGTCACCGGCAGCGGCCTGCGCGATATGGCGGGTCCCAATGCCATGAAGTTGCCGCGCGCAAGATCGCGGAACATGTCTGTCTGGCGGCGCTCCATGCCGAGAAGATCGGCGGCGCGTGCCATGTCGATATCGAGGAACGTCCGTCCCATCAGGAAGTTGGAGGCTTCCGCCGCGACGTTCTTTGCGAGTTTGGCAAGGCGTTGCGTGGCAATGACGCCGGCAAGCCCGCGTTTTCTGCCACGGCACATGAGATTGGTCATTGCGCCAAGGGAAATCTTGCGCGCTTCGTCAGGAACATCGCCGCCGACAGCGGGTGCGAAGAGCTGGGCTTCGTCGACAACGACAAGCATCGGGTACCAATGATCCCGCTCCGCATCGAACATGCCGCCCAGAAAAGCCGCAGCGCAGCGCATCTGCTGTTCGACATCGAGGCCTTCGAGATTGAGCACGACCGATACGCGGTGCTGGCGGATGCGCCCCGCTATGCGGGTCAGTTCCGCTTCGGTTCGTGCCGCATCGACGACGACATGGCCGAACTTGTCTGCGAGGGTGACGAAATCGCCCTCCGGATCGATGATGCATTGCTGAACCCATGGCGCGCTTTGCTCAAGCAAGCGCCGCAGCAGATGCGACTTCCCCGAGCCTGAATTGCCCTGTACGAGCAGGCGGGTCGCCAGCAGCTCTTCGAGATCGAGCATGGCATGCGTCCCGCCGGACGTCGTACCCATGTCGATGCCGACTTTCATATTCTCTCCCGTGGAAGAACCCAGACCGGAACAGTGCGCGGCACACCGATCGACCGTGAGACCGGCTGTCCCGCACATGTAATGTTTTGATGGCTCTCCTTAGCACTCATTCCCGCGTTGTGCTCGCCCTCAGTGACGAAACCCACAACCTAGTGCAAAAATCACTCAAACGACCGTTCCGCTGGCAAATGGGGGGCGGGTCAGCAGTGTGGAGAGCAGATTGAGCTGTTCTTTCAGGATGGATTGGCTGGAAGCGGGGCCAAGCGACACGCGAACGGCGTTTTCCGGTTTGCCGCTGATATCGAAGGCATCGCTTGCCACGACCGCGAGGCCCGACCGGTTGGCGATCTCCGTGAATGACGAAGCGTGCCACTGTTGCGGCAATGACAGCCAGATATGATGCCCGCATGGATGGGCGGCAAAGGTGGAATGGCCCAGTATGCTGGCCGCGATCTGCTGTCGCTCGCGGTTTTCCTTCCGAAGGGCCGATCGGATTGCATCCAGCGAGCCATCGGCAATCCAGCCTGTCGCAAGCGCGGACATCAAGGGTGGAGCCATCGGGTTCGTTATGCGCAGGACAGCGGAAAGCTGAAGCGCGTGAACCGTATTCGGACATGCGACATAGGCTATGCGAAGAGCGGGGGTGACGGATTTTGACAGTGTTGCAATATGCCAGGTTCGATCCGGCGCATAGGATGCCAAAGGCGGCAAGGGCGTGTCGGCGAGATCTGCATATGCGTCATCCTCAACGATCTCCAGCGAATATCGTTGTGCGATTTCCACGATCTGTTTGCGCCGCTGATCAGGCAGCGTCGCTGTGGTCGGATTGTCAATCGTCGGCACGAGGTAAACCCCTCTGACGGTTGATCGCTTGCAGGCTTCTTCAAGGGCGTCGGGGATGATGCCGTGGCCATCCATGGGAAGTGGCAGAAGATTGAGACCGCAATCGGCGGCTGCCGCCTTGAAGCCGGGATAGCAAAGCGTTCCGGCGCAAAGCACGTCGCCCCTTTTGAACAGGCTTTTCGCCAGTGCATAGAGCGCGCTCTGCGCACCGCCGGTGACTACCATTCGTTCGACAGGTATCGTCCCCAGCCTTGGCCGCAGCCACTCGGCTCCCGCTAGACGATCCCTTCTGGTTCCGATGTTCTCCTGATAGCTCAGCCGCATCAGCGCGTTCGGCTCCGAGAGCGTGTTTGCGATAGCGGAGAAAATGCGCTTGCCAAGTTCTGCCTCGGCCGGCTGCGGCGGTGCATTCATGCTGAGATCGAAAACCGGCGAGGGCAGTTCCTGCGCCTCGTGCCGGTCGACCGGCTGGTCCAGCCTGACAAATGTACCTTTGCCGACGGTGGCCTCGACGAGGTTGCGCTTGCGCGCTTCGTTGAGTGCGCGCGTGACGGTGGTGAGATCGACGGACAGGCTGTGTGCAATTTCCCGTTGCGGGGGGAGCCGATCCCCCGCGCGCAGAACGCCCGAGCGAATGTCGGCTGCAATTGCGTCGGCGATGCCGAGATATTTCCGTCGGGCGGACGGGATGATGCGGGGTGTCCAGGTCATGGCGATCTTGTCATTTATCCATACAAAATGTATGCTATATTGCTGTTTACAGACAAAACGAAGGTGCGACAAGCTGCCTGTTCGCAACCGGAGCGGATAATTCTATATTAATCTCAAGAAAAAGGCCTCAGAATGGTGTATGGAGAAATTTCCATACAATCCGGGTCCGACACCAGGTAGGAAAAGAACATGTCATCAAGCAATGGGACGCCAGACGCAAGCGGCTATACGCCTACGGACAATCCCATGAAGACCGGTTGTCTGGGCCTGTGTCCGCGTTGTCAGGCGGGGCATCTGTTCTCAGGCTATCTGAAACTCGCGCCACGGTGCGAGGTGTGCGGGCTGGATTATTCCTTTGCCGATCCCGCTGACGGGCCCGCTTTTTTCGCAATGGCTATCGGTGCCGTGCCAGCGCTTGCCTTTGGTGTCTGGTTGCAGGCAACATATGATGTTCCGCTCTGGAGTCATCTTTTCATTACGCTGCCGTTGACCGTTCTGGGTTGCATGGCGCTGCTGCGCCCGCTGAAGGGCTGGCTCGTCTGCTCGCAATATTTCTACAAGGCGGAAGAGGGGCAGCTGGTCCGCAAGGCGCCGGAATAAACCAGACCTGAGCTTGCTTTCCCGCCTGTGATCCGTCGGATCTCCTAACGCCCGAAATCCACCGGGCGGGGTTTCCGTTGGCCGATGTTTCCTCGCTTGAGCGGATATGCCCGTGCGAGGCGCGCGTTCGTGCATGAACGCTGTTCAATCAATCAGTCTAGGCCGCGCACTCATAAATAGGCTATTTATCTGAATGGATTAGTGATTCAAATGGCCTCTGATTTGGAGGTCTTTGATGTCGCGTCATCGTTATGAACTCACAGAACGGGAATGGTCGATTATTG
>JBOHIW010000029.1:0-52207 GCA_050726055.1 Phyllobacterium sp.
GTCCTCAAATCCAGGGAAAGGGGTCTCGCCATCATTGCTGGCCTCCCCACCAGCAATGATCTTGAATCACAAAACAGCCCTGCAGGGAATCCCGAAACGATTCCATGTAACGCTGACAGACTCTAGGTGTTCAGTCCCGGCATTTGGTGGATTGGATCGAGACTGAACCTGTCGGGCTCGGCTGTCCAGATTTTGCAGATGTACTCGTAGGGCGTGAGGCCTTGGAGTGTCTTGGGCCGGCGGCCTTAGTTGCTGGCGTCGATGAAGTCGGTGCGGTGGGCTTCGAGCTGCCGGTGACTGTCATAGTGGCAGCGTTTGACGGTGGCTTCCTTGATGGTTCGGTTCATGCGTTCGGCCTGTCCACTGGTCCACGGATGCCTGATCCTGGTCAGCCGATGCTCGATGCCATTCTCCCGGCATCGCATGTAGAACATGTGCGTCATGTGGCGAGCGGTCGGGCCATCGGCGCAGCGGGGTGGGAAGGTGAGCTGGACGCCACTATCGGTGAGCACGGTGTGGATTTTGTAGGAAACGGCCTGGATAAGCGCAACCAGAAAGGCGGAGGCCAATGGCCTGCCGGTCTTTGTGACCAGTTGCACGAAGGCGAATTTGCTCGCCCGATCAATGGCATCGTAGAGGTAGAGCTTTCCCCGGCGGTCTGCACGTCGGCGATGTCGATATGGAAGTAGCCGATCGGGTTGGTCTTGAGCTTCTTCTTGTCGGGTTGTCGCCGCCACATCGGGCAGTCTGGGAATGCCATACAGCTTGCCAGACAGCGGCGCAATAATGACCGCGTCAGATGCGGGATCGTCGGTTGCAGGATGTGGGGGCAATCGTCCAGCGGCAGCAGCGTGTGCCACCGAAAGGCAATGATGATTGCCTCTTCCTCGATCGACAGCACCGTCGACTTCGGATCCTTCGGACCAGTCGATACATCGGCGACCGAGGTCCGATTCTTCCACCTGGCTACCGTTTTCTGATTGATCCCGTAGCGCTTGGCCAGCGCCCTCAGGCTCTATTGACTATGCTGTATTGCTCGACGGACCGCCGTTGTCTCGTGGCACTCCCGTGGTGAACCTATCCCATAGTACGTCCTTCCATGCCATGGACAACAATGCACCATCAAAGTTCGGGACCAAACACACACACACACAGGCGCTCCGGACCAGACGCTTCATGACCGGCGGCCCGTCCACCGTGGCGGGCTTATTCACCATTCCGACAGGGGCGTTCGATATGCGTCCATTCGCTATTCAGAACGACTGGCGGAGGCGGGCATCGAGCCTTCCGTCGGAAGCGTCGGTGACGGTTACGACAATGCTCTCGCCGAAACGATCAACGGTCTTTACAAGGCCGAGGTCATCCATCGACGCGGGCCATGGCGCAACTTCGAAGCCGTGGGGTTCGTAACACTCGAATGGATCGATTGGTTCAACAACCGGCGTCTTCTGGAACCCATCGGCAACATTCCGCCAGCGGAGGCCGAACAACAATACTATGCCATGCTGGACGCACCAGCCATGGCCGCATAACTTAAGCCAAAAGGTCTCCGGCAAACCCGGCGGGGTTCAACCTGACTGGTGTTTCTGTGGGAAAGGGTAAGCCGATCAATCTGGTCAAGGTCTGGGGCAATTCCATCCAAATGCTGTATCTGGATCAACCTATCAATCGACGAGTTGCCGCCGACTTTTATCTGATCTCTTACCTTATCGGGTATTTCCGCAAATTATCAGATATTCCCAGTCAGTTGCCTACAGTTGGATATAATTAATACAGGTACATAAGTGGCGATCAACGGAGCATCAGCACGTCAACGAGGTCGCCCTCGTTGGCAGCGGGCGCGAATGGATCACGGATAATGAGGCCGTCGGCGTTTGCGAGAGTGCTCAGCATTGACGAATCTTGCAGCGTGAATGGCGTTGCAATCGCGTCTCCGCTTGCGTCATATGAGACGGTCGCCCTGACATAGTCTCGCCGGAGATCGTTCTGGCGCATCGGCTGTCCCAGCCTCACTCTGCGTTTATCAGGTTTATACGACCTTCCGCCCAGCGCTTTAACGAGTGGGGCGAGAAAAATGTGGCTGCAAATCAGGCTGGAGACCGGATTTCCAGGAAGGCCCAGAACGCGCATTTCGTCGAGCAGCCCGAACATCATGGGCTTGCCGGGGCGGAGCGCGAGCTTCCAGAAATCGAGTGCTATGCCACGTTGCTTAAGTGCGGCCTGCACGAGGTCATGATCGCCGACAGATGCCCCGCCAAGCGTCACCAGTATGTCGGCCTCAAGCTCGACGGCTCTTTCAACGGCACCCCGGATATCATCGATCCGGTCTCCGACTATGCCGAGGTCTATCGTTATGCCGCCAGCCTCATCGATGACGGCTGCAACACCGTAGCTGTTGGAGGATACGATCTGATCGGGGCCGAGCCTGGAGCCCGGCAGCGCAAGTTCATCGCCCGTCGCGAGAATTGCCACGCGTGGCCGCCGAATAACGGGTAAAGTTGCATAATTCGCGGAGGCGGCGAGGGATATGGCTGCCGGGTCGAGCGTGCGTCCGGCATTCAGGACGATATCCCCGATTGAAAAATCCAGCCCGGCCCGCCGAATATGCCGACCCAGTGCGATGGTCTCCAGAATTTCAACGTTCGTTCTGGACCGGCTCGTATCCTCCTGGATAACGACGGTGTCGGCACCCTTCGGGACGGGCGCGCCAGTAAAAATCCGAACCGCCTCGTTAGGGCCCAGCGTTCCGGAAAAACCATTGCCCGCAGCAGACTCCCCGATAACAGAAAGTGAAATCGGTGTTGTCGCAATATCGACCGCCCGAACGGCATAGCCGTCCATGGCTGACACGTCGAACGGCGGTTGAGTGCGCTGCGCCCGAAGATCTTCTCCAAGCACGCGCCATGCTGCTTCTGCTATGGGCAATTCCTCGACCGGGAGCGTGCCGACGTCGCTTAGAATAATGGAGAGGGCTTCTTCAACGGGAAGGAGCGCCATGCCTAGCCCCCCGTGTATCTGAAACTGACCAGTCGCCGGACTTTCCACCGCTTTTCGATATCAGCCGGATTCCGGAGATTGTCATTCCCTTGTCGATGGCTTTCGCCATGTCGTAGATCGTAAGGCATGTGACGCTAACGGCGGTCAGCGCCTCCATCTCTACGCCCGTTTTCCCGGTCAGCCCGGCAGTTGCCTGAATATGAAGGCCCGGTAGCTGCTCCTCCGCCTTGATGTCGACAGCAATCTTGTTCAGCAGGAGCGGGTGGCAAAGCGGAATGAGCTCGTGGGTCTTTTTTGCGGCCATGATGCCGGCTATACGCGCTGTCCCGATGACATCGCCCTTGGCCGCATCACCTGCCAAAATCGCGGCCAGCGTCTCCGGCTGCATCTGAACCCAGCCTTCGGCGATAGCGATGCGTTTCGTATCGGACTTATCGCCGACATCGACCATGTTTGCCGCGCCGGTCTGATCAAGATGGGTCAACGAACTGGTCATGAGATTCCCCTCGAAACTACTCTCTTCCGCGCAACAATGTCCGGGTCGCGCTTGCGACGTCCTGTTGTCTCATGAGGCTTTCGCCGATCAGGAATGTCCCTATGCCCGATCGTTCGAGCCTCAAGCAGTCTTCATGGGTGAAAACACCACTTTCGCCAACCAGAAGCCGGTCAGCCGGAACCATTGAGGACAGCCGTTCGGATACCGCGAGATCGACTTCAAACGTGCGCAAGTTGCGATTGTTGATCCCCAGCAGACGGGAGGACAGCTTGAGCGCACGCTCCAACTCCTCTTCGTCATGAACTTCGACCAGAACATCCATTCCCAGGGAAAAAGCCGTTTCTTCCAGTTTTTTTGCGAGATCGTCATCAACGCTGGCCATGATGATCAGGATACAATCCGCACCCCAGCTACAGGCTTCAAATACCTGATAGACATCGAACAGGAAGTCCTTGCGGAGCGCGGGAAGGCCGCAGGCCGCGCGAGCGGAAATCAGATAGTCCGGCGATCCCTGAAAAGAGGGGGTATCGGTCAAAACCGAGAGACATGCGGCGCCGCCCGCCTCATAAGCTTTCGCGAGGCTCGGCGGATCGAAATCGGGCCTGATCAGCCCCTTTGATGGGCTTGCCTTCTTGATTTCTGCGATGAGGGCAAAGTCTCCCTGCACGCGCTTCTGTTCCAGAGCTTTCAAAAATCCACGAGCCGGGGGCTGGTCCTTGGCTCGAGCCTTGATTTCCGCGATTGGAAGCCGGGCTTTGGCTGCGGCGATCTCCTCGCGCTTGTAGGCTTCGATCTTGCGAAGAATATCGACCATTATCAGCCAACCTTTCGATTGGAAGCGGTGATAAGCCTTTCCAATACTGATTTGGCGCTGCCGCTATCAATGCTTTCGGCTGCTATCGCAATGCCTGATTTTACATCGGAAGCCTGCCCGGAAACAACCAGAGCCGCCGCCGCGTTGAACACAGCGATGTCGCGATACGGGCATCGCTTGCCTTCCAGAACGTCGAGCAGGGCCGTCGCATTTTCCTGAGCGTTCCCGCCCTTGAGATCAGCGATGCTGACGCGGGGAAGGCCAACGTCTTCCGGCGTCAGCTCAAAGGAGCGAATCTGGCCGTTTTCCACGGCGGATATTCTTGTCGTACCGGCCGTCGTAATTTCGTCCATCCCGTCTCCATAGACGACCCAAACGGACTCGCTCCCCAGGTTTTTCAGCACATGGGCGACCGGCTCTACCCATTCAGGAGAATAAACACCTACGAGTTGCCGTCTCACGCCAGCCGGGTTGGAGAGCGGTCCGAGAATGTTGAAAATCGTTCTGGTGCCGAGTTCGACACGTGTTGGCCCGACATGTCGCATGGCGGAATGGTGAGTGGGTGCGAACATAAATCCGATGCCCGCTTCAGCAATACATTCTGAAATCTGGTCGGGGGTGATATCGATATTGACGCCCAACGCCGCCAGCGCATCAGCAGCACCTGATTTGGAAGACAGGGCCCTGTTGCCGTGCTTCGCAACCGGAACGCCCGCACCCGCGACAATAAACGCAGCCGCTGTCGATACGTTGTAGGAACCGGACTGATCGCCGCCGGTTCCAACAATATCGACCGCATTTGCGGGGGCGACAACGGGCAGCATTTTGGCCCGCATTGCTGCGACTGCGCCGCAGATTTCATCGACCGTTTCGCCGCGAACCCTCAACGCCATCAGAAATCCACCCATTTGGGAAGGTGTGGCTTCTCCCGACATGATGGTCGTAAACGCCTGGCGCGATTCATCATAGGTCAGTGCAGCGCCAGAGGCGGTCTTTCCGATGAGAGCCTTGAAGTCGGACATTGCAGGTTCCCTGTTATTATCCTGATACTAGAAAGCCAGGGCGTTATCGATTGCCGCCTGGTTTATCGTGACGGGGTATTCGGTCTGAAGCTTCGCCACCAGTTGATCCAGAAGGTCATCGGCCAGACGAACCGAATAGGCCTGCTTTACCTCGGGTTCTATGGTTTCCGGCCCGGCTGATGCCGGTTCGATCGACTCCGTCACCTTGAACAGAATTTTCGAGTCGTCCGATGGGGCATCCGCTACGCCGATAGAGCCCTGCGGCCCGTCAAAAACCGCCGCAACCGCAGCACTGCCCAGTTCGGCATCGTTACTCTGGCGCGTGATACCGCGCTTGGTCTGCTTTTCCAGACTGGCTTCTGTCGCAAGGACATCGAGTGACGTGCCGTCGACCAGTCGCTTCTTCAGCTCTTCGGTCTTGGCGTTCAACCGTTTCCCGGCTTCAACCTTCTTCCAATCAGCGACAACGCGATCCCGCACCTCATCGAGCGTGCGGTCACGGGCAGGGGTGATCCCGTCAACTTCATACCAGACGAAACCCTGCGTGCCGATGTGAATGGATTCGTTTTCAATTCCTTCGTCGGTTGCGAATGCTGCCGCCACAAGTCGAGCGGATTCCGGTATATCCTTCACCGCCGTGCCGTCTGGCGCGTTTCCTTCCTGATCAACAGCGTCTATGGTCGTGACCTTCAACTGCTGTTTCTGGGCGGCCTCCGCCATTGTCTCGCCGCCGGCGCGTGCCTCCTCATAACCGTCATGAACGTTGATCAGGATTTCGCTCGCCTGCGAGAGCGCGATCCTATCGCGAATAGATTGTTCCACTTCGGCGAACGGCTTGATGTTTTCCGGCGTGATCTCTGTCACGCGGATCAGGACCGGACCAAACGCACCTTCAGTCACATCGCTGACACCTCCCTCGGGCAGCGAAAAAATGGCATCGGCCACGGATTGATCCGGCAAACCGGCTTTCGGGAAAGTGCCCAGGACGATATCGGCAAGGGTCTTGCCCTCTGCCGTGACGATTTCATCAAAGCTGGTGCCTGTTTTGATGCGGTCATGGGCCGCGCGCGCGGCATCCAAATTATTGAATGTCAATTGCTCGATAGTACGCGTTTCCGGCGTTGTGTGGCGGGAAATATTCTTTTCGTACTCGGCCTTGATTTCATCTTCGGTGACGGATTTCGGATCCGCTATGTCGCTTGCTTCGAGCTTCACATAGGAAATTTTGCGATACTCCGGAGCCTTGTAAGCCGCAATATTGGCTTCGAAGTAGGACTTCAGTTCTTCGTCGGTCGGTGCCGGAATTTCCCCAACGATCGATGCAGGGATGGAGAGGTAGTCAATGGTGCGGCTTTCGCCGCGATAGAGCGCGAGGGCCTTCAGCATCGCATCGGGAACATTCATACCATCCGATACCGCTTCGACGATTTGCTGGCGGCGGGCGACCTGGCTGCGATTGTCCAGATAGTCCTGCGGTCTCATTCCAACCTGCCGCAGAACGTTGTCGAACGCAGCAGGGCTGAAGCGACCATCCGGCCCCTGAAACGCGGGGTCTTCTGCAGCGAGGAGGGCCAGCCGGTCTTTTGACAGGCCGAGCGACATGTTGCGTGCCTGTTCATCAAGAAGCACGCCGGCAACAAGCTGCGACAAGACCTGATTGTTCACGCCAATCGCCGTGGCCTGCTCACGGGTAAGTTGCTGGCCAAAGCGCTGGGAGAGCAGGCCGACCTGCCGATCGTAAGCCAAACGGTACTCTGTCGGGCTGACCTCGGATTTTCCTGCGGTCAATACGGCCTGTCCGCTCAGGTTGCTTGTGAACACGTCTGCAACGCCCCAAACGGCGAAGCTGAGGACAAGAAGACCGAGCATCAGTTTGGCAACCCAGGATCTGGATGCGGTTCGCAGGGAATCAAGCATGTAAATCACCGTCTTTGGCGTTGGAACCAATCTTTTAGGAAAGGGGAATAGCGTTCTGCAACACTTGTGTCGATTGCTTTATGAGCTGAATTTGATAGTCAGGCCCCGACAACCCCAATTCTTTGATCCTTCTGGAGGAAAAAAACGATGACCCCATCAGTCCGTCCAATCGTTGCCGGAAACTGGAAAATGAACGGCACCAGCCAGGCTTTGGGCGAATTGAAGGCGATGTCTGAGGGAATGCACCCGGGAATCACGAACAAATGCGATGCGCTGGTCTGCGTTCCTGCCACGCTGGTCCATCGCGCGGTCGAAGTCGTCAAAGGCACCGCGCTGATGATCGGTGGGCAGGATACCCATGCCAAGGTTTCCGGCGCGCATACCGGCGACATCTCGGCCGAGATGCTGAAGGATGCCGGCGCAAGCCATGTCATCGTCGGCCATTCGGAGCGGCGCACGGATCATGGCGAGAGCAGCGCTCTTGTAATGGCGAAAGCCGTCGCGGCATGGGAAGCCGGTCTGGTGGCGATTATCTGTGTGGGGGAGACAGAATCAGAGCGTCGCGCCAACAAAACTCTCGATGTCATTCTGGAACAGTTGCAGGGATCGATCCCGGACGGAATCACTGCGGAGAATACGATCATTGCCTACGAACCGGTATGGGCGATCGGTACAGGTCTGACGCCGACCGCTCAGGACGTTGAGGAAGTACATGCGTTTATGCGGGCGGATATTACCAAGCGCTTTGGCCTGGCGAATGTACGGCTTCTCTATGGCGGCTCCGTCAAGCCATCCAACGCGGCAGAGCTTCTTGCGATCGCCAATGTCGATGGAGCACTGGTGGGCGGCGCAAGCTTGAAAGCGGCCGACTTCCTATCCATCTGTGAAGCCTGCGAGTTGCATTAAACAGGCGCTGAGAGCGCTTGCTGAATTTCTAATACAACCTTTCGACGTCTATCGGGGTTGGTTTATTGTAACAATCGGTGTAAAGAGCCGCGTTCAATCTTGTAAGGCAGATCATAGGCCCATGGAAACCGTTGTCATCGTCATTCATCTCCTGATTGTTATCGCGCTTGTCGGCGTTGTGCTGTTGCAACGTTCGGAAGGTGGCGGATTGGGGATCGGAGGCGGCTCCGGATTCATGACTGCCCGTGGCGCCGCGAACGTGCTGACGCGCACAACTGCCCTGCTGGCCGCAGGGTTTTTCGCGACGTCGCTTCTTCTTGGAATTATGGCGCGTTACAGCGAGCGGCCTACGGATATCTTGAACCGTATTCCGGCGGCGACAGGCCAGCAGGTCCCTGGGCAATCCGGAACCGGCGGTGTTCTCGATCAGCTCGGCGGCTCGTCCAGCCAGCAGCCGGCCGCTCCCGCCACGAATGAACAGCCCGCCGCCGGTGCACCGGACGCTGCTCCGGCCCAGCCTGCGAGCCCGGTTCCAAGCTCGCAGTAATCGGATGAATCGCCTGGTTGTGTTGCTTGAAAGCAACCAGCGCGAATCAAATGCCTCGAGCGTTGTGGTTTCAAATCGAATTGAATTGAGACATATGGCAGCTTGAGCTATCGGCTTAGTATTCCTCTATTCCGCCGGGCCGCACATTGGCTCGGATTTAAATTTGGATCCGGCCCATGATTTCGCAACGCTTGCTGCTCATCAGTATTTCCGCGCTTTCTCTCTCTCTCTCGGTTCCCCAGGCTTCGGCGGACACGCTGCTGGAGATTTTCGGTGGTTCCAAGGCCGAGAAGTCCGAGGCTGCTACGTCCAAGGACAAGGCGAATAACAAGAAGGCTCCGGCAAAAAAGGCGGACGCGAAGAGCAAGAAGGAGGCTTCGGCCCAAAAGCCTTCCGGTAAAGTCGCTCGCAAGAAGGAGCTGGAAAAGGAAATCGCTCGGGGCAGACGGCCTGCGAACGATGTCCAGCTCGTATCGACCGAGGTTGCCCAGCCGCGCAAGGCGAAAAAAGCTTACAATCTCGACGCCAAGTATGAGGCGCAGACAGTCGCCTTTTCGGGCTACAAGCCGGGCACGATCGTTATCGACCCGAAAAACAAGTTTCTTTATTTTGTGGAAACGTCCTCCAGTGCGCGCCGGTATGGAATCGCCGTCGGCAAGGAAGGATTGGAGTTCAAGGGAACGGCCACGGTACAAAACAAGCGTGAATGGCCTCGCTGGATTCCGACCAAGGACATGATCGAACGGTCACCTGCCCAATACGGGAAGTACAAGAACGGCATGGATGGAGGCCCGGCCAATCCGCTTGGAGCGCGCGCCATGTATCTGTTCCAGGGCAATAAAGATACCTATATCCGTATTCATGGCACGACGCAGCCATGGAGCATCGGCAGCTCGGCATCCAACGGATGTTTTCGGATGGTCAACGATCATGTGATGGAGCTTTACGATCGTGTGAGCATCGGCACGGAAGTCGTTGTTCTTTAAATAAAGTTGGGAACATTTTCGCTCGGCCGAGCTTCATGCTCGGCCGTTTTTATTGTGATCAAGACGGATTCTTCGCGAAAAAACTCCCTTAAAGGGTGCTTTTTTTGTGGCGGAATCGTTTGCAAAACGGTATCGACATAAGCCCATGGCGCGATATGTATTCATCACTGGCGGTGTGGTTTCTTCCCTCGGAAAAGGTATAGCTGCCGCAGCTTTGGCTGCGCTCTTGCAGGCTCGTGGCTACCGCGTCCGAATTCGGAAACTCGACCCCTATCTCAACGTTGATCCGGGCACCATGTCGCCCTATCAGCATGGCGAAGTATTTGTGACGGATGACGGGGCGGAAACCGACCTCGATCTCGGTCACTACGAACGGTTTACCGGGCGTCCCGCGAACAAGCAGGATAACATTACAACCGGTCGAATTTACCGCAATATCATCGAGAAGGAACGCCGCGGCGACTATCTCGGTGCGACGGTTCAGGTTATTCCGCACGTTACCGACGAGATCAAAAATTTCATCATTGAAGGCAATGAAGAGTATGATTTCGTGCTTTGTGAAATTGGCGGAACGGTTGGCGACATCGAGGCAATGCCGTTTGTCGAGGCCATCCGCCAGCTTGGCAATGATCTGCCACGCGGAAGTGCGGTCTACATCCATCTGACCTTGATGCCTTATATTCCGGCGGCCGGCGAACTCAAGACCAAGCCGACCCAGCACTCCGTCAAGGAATTGCGCTCGATCGGTATCGCCCCGGATATTCTTCTGATTCGTGCGGACCGTCCGATTCCCGAATCAGAACGGCGCAAACTTTCTCTGTTCTGCAATGTTCGTGAGTCCGCCGTCATTCAGGCGCTGGATGTTGACACAATTTATGATGTTCCGAATGCCTACCATCAGGAAGGTCTGGATTCAGAGGTTCTTGCGGCGTTCGGGATCGATCCTGCGCCAAAGCCCAAACTTGATCGTTGGCATGAAGTGTCAAACCGTATCCATAATCCTGAGGGCGAGGTAACAATCGCCGTTGTCGGTAAATATACCGGCCTCAAGGATGCGTATAAGTCGCTGATCGAAGCCTTGCACCATGGCGGTATAGCCAATCGGGTCAAAGTCAATCTTGACTGGATCGAGTCGGAAGTTTTCGAACAGGAAGATCCGGCGCCTCACCTTGAAAAAGTCCATGGAATTCTTGTTCCAGGCGGCTTCGGCGAGCGTGGCTCCGAGGGCAAGATACTGGCCGCGAAGTTTGCGCGTGAGCGGAAGGTTCCATATTTCGGTATTTGTTTCGGTATGCAGATGGCGTGTATCGAAGCCGCGCGATCTCTTGCAGGGATTGAAAATGCCTCCTCAACAGAATTTGGTCCGACTTCCGAACCTCTTGTCGGTTTGATGACCGAATGGCTGAAGGGCAATATGCTGGAGAAGCGCTCCAAGGTGGGCGATCTCGGCGGTACGATGCGTCTTGGCGCCTACGAAGCCAAGTTGAAGGCTGGAACGCGCATCGCCGAAATCTATGGCTCCACCGATATTTTTGAGCGGCATCGTCATCGCTACGAGGTGAATATCGACTACAAGGATCGTCTTGAGAGTTGCGGTTTGGTGTTCTCCGGTATGTCGCCCGATGACGTCCTGCCGGAAACGGTGGAATATGCCGACCATCCCTGGTTCATTGGCGTGCAGTATCACCCGGAACTGAAGTCGCGCCCTTTCGAACCTCACCCGCTTTTCGCAAGCTTCATCGAAGCGGCCGTTGAGCAGAGCAGGTTGGTTTAAGTCAGACTATCGCATAGGTTGTGTTTTTTATCGCAGCCTTATGCAGTTCGATCAAATGGACATATCGCCCTTGAACAATCCGCGCCCTGTCGATCATTTGGTTTTACCTACTGGTGATCTGGCGGGCGCGCGCGTTCGCTTGAACGCTTTGGGCTTTACGGTTGCTCCGGAAGGCAAGCACCCGTTCGGAACGGAAAATGTTTGCGTCTATATGGGCGACAACACGTTTCTTGAAATGCTGGCCATTGGCCAGAGGGAAACCTGCGAAGAGGCGGCAAGGCAGGGAAATGTCTTCGTCGCTCGCGATCTGGCCTATCGGTTTCGCAATGGTGATGAAGGTTTTTCGGCCCTTGTCATGGGAACGAATGATGCCCAAGACGATCACAAGCAGTTCTGGGCGGCGGGCCTTTCGGCGGGAAAAGTTCTGGATTTCTCCCGTCCTTTTGTCGACGCGGACGGCCAGCAGGGCAAGGCAAGCTTCCGATTGGCTTTTGCGGCGGACTTGCGCGCGCCGGATTCATTCTATTTCACCTGCCAGAAGATCAACGTGCCTCAAGGGGACCGTTCGGCTTTGGAGACGCATCGAAACGGCGTCATGTCCATTCGTGCTGTGGTATTGTCTGAAACCAATCCAACGGACTTTCAGTATCTTCTCCAGGAAGTGACGAGGCAGCGCGATACCCAGGCGCATTCTTTCGGACTGGATATTGAAACCGCGAATGCACGGGTCAATGTATTGACGGCGACTGGTATGCAAGCCTTTTTCGGCATGACAGTCCGTGAGGAAGATCGCGGGCTACGCCTGCGCGCAGTGGTGTATGCCGTACGGGACATGAATGCGCTGCGGAACCTGTTGAATAAAAATGCCGTTCTCTTTGATGAGATAGGGGAGCGGATTGTTGTGCAACCGACCATCGGGCAGGGTGCTGCCTTTGCTTTTGAGGCTAGATGATATGACCATCCCCAACTCTACGGTTCATGCCGGTTCTGTTTCGTTTTCGAACGATGGCCCCTTGGCTATCATTGCTGGACCCTGCCAGATGGAAAGCCGTCAGCACGCGTTCGACATGGCGGGCGCGCTGAAGGAGATGACCGAAAAGCTGGGAATTGGGCTTGTCTATAAATCCAGTTTTGACAAGGCCAACCGGACGTCGCTGAAAGGCCAGCGCGGCATTGGCCTCGAGAAGGCATTGGACGTTTTCACCGATCTTAAAAAGGATTTTGGGTTTCCGGTTCTGACCGACGTCCATACAGAGGAACAATGCGCCCTTGTTGGCGAAGTGGTCGATGTGTTGCAGATCCCGGCGTTTCTGTGCCGCCAGACGGATCTCCTGATTGCGGCTGCCAATACCGGCCGTGTGATCAACATCAAAAAAGGCCAGTTTCTGGCACCGTGGGACATGAAAAATGTCATGGCGAAGGTAACGGAAAGTGGCAACCCGAATGTAATGCTGACCGAGCGCGGTGCGTCCTTCGGCTACAATACGCTCGTGACGGATATGCGCTCGCTGCCAATCATGGCTGGTCTTGGAGCGCCGGTCATTTTCGATGCGACCCATTCGGTGCAGCAGCCGGGCGGGCAGGGGGCATCTACCGGTGGTCAGCGAGAATTTGTCGAAACACTTGCACGCGCGGCAGTGGCCGTCGGTGTCGCTGGTGTCTTCATCGAGACCCATGAAGATCCGGACAACGCACCTTCCGACGGCCCGAATATGGTGCCTCTCGATCAATTGTCGCGACTTCTGGAAACATTGATGGAATTTGACCGCATAGCAAAACGGCCATAGTCTTTCCTGACCCTCGCCGCGCCCTGCTTGACGCAACGGCGGGGGATTTCAGGGAGGGTATTATGTCTGTTGCTCGTGTTACGGAAATTACTTCTTCTTCCACCAAAAGCTTTCAGGATGCGATAGAACTCGGCATCGAGCGCGCAGCGCAAACGCTCAAAAATGTCGAGGGAGCCTGGATACAGGATCAAAAAATCGTGGTCGAGAAAGGCAAGATCGTGGCTTATCGGGTCAATATGAAAGTTACCTTCATCCTGACTGAGTGAGAAATCAGGAGCGCAGCCCACGCGCCTGCTCCATTTGAACGTTCGAAAGTCGCTGGGGACGATCTCCAAAGGGCGCATGTCGCTGCGTGTAGCGAGGTTTGGCGGATTATAAAGTCTGGAAAGAAGCAGTTTTTTCCGAAGCCTGTTCATTTCCCGTCATAAATGCGCTCTATGGGATTTTCCTTGCCATGGTGTTTCGCTATGGATGCACAACTCATCGGGAAATGAAGGGATAGAGCATGACGGCAATCGTTGACATTGTGGGTAGGGAGATACTTGACAGTCGCGGAAATCCGACTGTTGAAGTCGATGTTATCCTCGAAGATGGATCATTTGGCCGTGCGGCCGTTCCCTCCGGCGCATCAACCGGTGCGCATGAAGCGGTTGAGTTGCGCGACGGTGGCAATCGTTACCTCGGCAAGGGCGTGCAGGATGCCGTGAACGCTGTTAATGGCGAGATTTTCGATGCAGTCGCCGGACTTGATGCCGAAAATCAGATCCACGTCGATCAGACGATGATCGAACTCGACGGCACCCCAAACAAGGCCCGTCTCGGGGCCAATGCCATTCTTGGTGTTTCGCTCGCGGTTGCCAAGGCAGCCGCCGAGTCGTCAGGACTTCCGCTCTATCGCTATGTCGGCGGTCCCAACGCGCATCTTTTGCCAGTCCCTATGATGAATATCATCAATGGCGGCGCGCATGCCGATAACCCGATTGATTTCCAGGAGTTCATGATCCTGCCGGTCGGAGCATCGTCGATCCGCGAAGCCGTGCGTTATGGATCGGAAGTTTTCCACACGCTCAGGAAGCGCCTCAAGGAAGCTGGCCATAACACGAATGTCGGCGATGAAGGTGGCTTTGCGCCAAACCTGAAGAACGCACAGTCCGCACTCGATTTTATCATGGAGTCGATTGAGACGGCCGGGTTCAAGCTGGGCGAAGACATCAGCATTGGCCTGGATTGCGCCTCAACTGAGTTCTACAAGGATGGCAACTACGTCTATGAAGGCGAGCGCAAAACGCGCGATCCCAAGACCCAAGCCAAATATCTGGCCAAACTGGTTGGTGATTATCCGATCATCACCATCGAGGATGGTATGGCCGAAGACGACTGGGAAGGCTGGAAGTATCTCACGGATCTGATCGGCAACAAGTGCCAGCTCGTTGGCGACGATTTGTTTGTTACCAATTCGGCACGTCTGCGTGACGGCATCAAGATGGGTGTCGCCAATTCCATCCTCGTCAAGGTCAACCAGATCGGCTCCCTCACCGAAACGCTTGATGCGGTTGAGACGGCACACAAGGCCGCGTACACCGCCGTCATGTCGCATCGTTCCGGCGAGACGGAAGACGCAACGATTGCGGATCTCGCTGTGGCAACGAATTGTGGCCAGATCAAAACCGGCTCCCTCGCGCGGTCTGACAGAGTCGCGAAATACAATCAGCTCATCCGCATCGAGGAAGAACTGGGTCCGCAGGCCCGCTATGCGGGAAGGGCGGCATTCAAGGGCCTTTGAACGTGAGCGTTTGATTGCATGAATCTGATGGCGGGCCTTGGTCCGCCATTTTCTTTTGTAACAAGCCTGTCAGGTAAGTGCCTGTTAAGCAAAATCATGTTTTGTTGTGATTGAAATAAGCAGTCGAATCCAGTCGTACAGAGTTTACGGAGCCGGCGCAGATGTGGACAAAGCAAAAGAAAAAGTCGAGGCGCGGGCGTCTGGTCGTTCCCGTGATCTCTGGTCTGTTTTTCACCTATTTTGGCTTTCACGCCTATCACGGGGAATACGGGCTCTACAACAAGCTCCGGTTGGAGCAAGTATCGACCGCTCTTGAGCAGCAGCTTGCCGTTTTGACGGCGGAGCGCTCAGCATTCGAGAATCAGGTTCGCTTGATGCGTGATGGTACGCTGGAGAAGGATATGCTTGACGAGCAAGTCCGGCGGGCGTTGAATGTATCGCATCCGGATGAAGTCACGATAATGGTCGAGTAGCGGGCATTGCGTGAATTAACCTGAATTTGGTTAAGTGACTTTTTGTCATGTCTTTTGAATGGGTTGCTAGCATAGCAGCTATTCGATTACGCCTATTGTATGTTCAGATTTCGGTGATATGCTCCCCCACCACTGTTCCACGGGGAGTGAGATATGGCTACCAAGGCGAAAGCTGCTGCGCCGAAAGCGCAGGGCATTACTATCAAGACACCAAAGCCGGCCGATTTTTCTCAAGATCAGGAATTGCTCGCTTATCGTGAAATGCTGCTGATTCGGCGTTTCGAGGAAAAAGCCGGGCAGCTCTATGGTATGGGTTTCATCGGCGGCTTCTGCCATCTGTATATCGGGCAAGAAGCGGTCGTTGTCGGCATGCAGATGGCGCTGAAAGAGGGCGATCAGAATATTACCGGCTATCGGGACCACGGGCACATGCTGGCTTGCGGAATGAGTCCGCGTGGCGTGATGGCTGAGTTGACGGGGCGTCGTGGCGGTCTTTCCAAGGGGAAGGGCGGTTCGATGCACATGTTCTCCAAGGAAAAGCATTTCTATGGCGGTCACGGCATCGTCGGTGCCCAGGTTTCGCTCGGAACAGGTTTGGCTTTTGCCAACCGTTATCGCGAGAACGGAAATCTTTCTGTCGCCTATTTCGGCGATGGCGCTGCCAATCAGGGGCAGGTCTATGAAAGCTTCAATATGGCGGCGCTCTGGAAGCTCCCCATTATTTATGTGATCGAGAACAATCGTTACGCCATGGGGACGGCAGTGTCGCGCGCATCGGCGGAAACCGATTTCTCCCGTCGCGGTATTTCATTCAATATTCCTGGCATTCAGGTGGACGGAATGGACGTAAGGGCTGTGAATTCGGCCGCCGAGGAGGCCGCAGCCTGGGCGCGCTCGGGCAAGGGTCCGATCATCCTTGAAATGCAGACATACCGCTATCGTGGACACTCAATGTCCGATCCGGCAAAGTATCGCTCCAAGGATGAAGTCCAGAAGATGCGTTCCGAGCACGATCCGATTGAGCAGGTGAAGAATCGCTTGATCGACAAGGGTTGGGCCAGCGAGGATGATCTCAAGGCAATCGACAAGGATGTCCGGGACATTGTTGCTGATTCTGCTGAATTCGCGCAGTCGGATCCGGAGCCGGATGTTTCCGAGCTTTATACCGACATCTTGCTCTGAGGGAGTGCTGACACATGCCAATTGAAGTTCTGATGCCTGCACTTTCTCCGACGATGGAAGAGGGCAAACTGTCCAAATGGGTCAAGAAAGAAGGCGACAAGATCGCCTCCGGCGATGTCATTGCCGAGATCGAAACAGACAAGGCCACGATGGAAGTCGAAGCTGTCGATGAAGGTACGCTGGGCAAGCTCTTGATTCCGGAGGGCACTGAGGGCGTTAAGGTAAACACGCCTATAGCTGTCATTCTGGCCGATGGTGAGAGCGCTGGTGACGTTGCCGAGGTCGCTGCTCCGGCAGAAGCGCCCGCTCCTTCGGTAACGGAAAGCGCGGCATCTGCACCGGTTGCCGCCGCTCCTGCGCTTGATGTCGCTTCTGATCCGGACATTCCGGCTGGCACTGAAATGGTTTCAATGACGGTGCGCGAAGCACTGCGCGATGCCATGGCGGAAGAGATGCGCCGGGATGGCGATGTTTTCGTTATGGGCGAAGAGGTTGCCGAATATCAGGGCGCCTACAAGGTCACGCAGGGACTTCTAGAAGAATTCGGCCCGAAGCGGGTCGTTGATACACCGATCACGGAACACGGCTTTGCCGGTGTCGGCGTTGGCGCGGCGATGGCGGGCCTTCGTCCGATCGTCGAATTCATGACCTTCAATTTTGCGATGCAGGCGATTGACCAGATCGTCAACTCCGCGGCAAAGACGCTCTATATGTCTGGCGGGCAGATGGGCGCGCCAATGGTGTTTCGCGGCCCAAGCGGCGCGGCTGCCCGTGTGGCTGCGCAGCATTCGCAGTGCTATGCGGCCTGGTACAGTCACATTCCGGGACTGAAAGTTGTCATGCCTTACACCGCAGCGGACGCCAAGGGATTGCTCAAGGCAGCGATCCGCGATCCGAATCCGGTGATCTTCCTTGAAAATGAAATCCTTTATGGACAGCATTTCGACGTGCCGAAACTCGACGACTTTGTGTTGCCGATCGGCAAGGCGCGTATTCACAAGACCGGTAAGGATGTGACGCTTGTTTCTTTCGGCATAGGCATGACCTATGCGATCAAGGCCGCCGAAGAACTGTCAGGCCTGGGTATCGACGCAGAGATCATTGATCTTCGTACAATTCGTCCGATGGATTTGCCGACAATCATCGAATCCGTCAAGAAAACCGGACGGTGCGTGACCATCGAAGAGGGGTTCCCGCAGTCGTCTGTCGGGACGGAAATCGCGACGCGGATCATGCAGCAGGCATTCGATTACCTTGATGCGCCGGTGTTGACGGTTGCTGGCAAGGATGTGCCGATGCCCTATGCGGCTAATCTTGAGAAGCTGGCCTTGCCAAACGTTGCTGAGGTTGTCGAGGCAGTGAAAGCTGTGACCTACCGGTCATAATCGGGGAGAAGTAGACATGCCGATCAATATCACCATGCCGGCTCTTTCCCCAACCATGGAAGAGGGCAATCTGGCGAAGTGGCTGGTCAAGGAGGGCGACAAGGTCGCCCCCGGTGACGTTATTGCCGAGATCGAAACCGACAAAGCCACGATGGAAGTGGAAGCAGTCGATGAGGGAACGGTCGCGAAGCTGGTTATTCCTGCTGGCACGCAGGGCGTGAAAGTCAATGCTCTGATCGCGGTTCTGGCAGCGGAAGGCGAGGATGCGGCCGCGGCTGCAGCAGCGCCGTCTGCCGTGGCCGAAGCGCTAAAAGCTGAAGCAAAGGCCGAAGTCCCGGCGCCGGTTGCAACGCCAGCGGCTCCGGCCGCATCGTCGGCTTTGCCTGTGGCTACCGGCGATCGGGTATTCTCGTCGCCTCTCGCGCGCCGGATCGCCAAGGACGCCGGAATCGATATCAGAAAGATTTCCGGAACCGGGCCGCGTGGGCGCGTTGTTCAGAAGGATGTCGAATCCGCCATTGCTGGCGGTGGCGGTGTGAAGCTGGGCGCAGTCGAGGCCGCTTCGTCGGCGCCAGCGGTCAAGCCGATGTCGGAAGATGCCGTCATGAAGCTGTTTGAGGAGGGTTCCTACGAACTGATTCCTCATGATGGTATGCGCAAGACTATCGCCAAGCGGTTGCTGGAAGCGAAGACCACGATACCGCATTTCTATCTCACGATTGACTGTGAGCTGGATGCGCTTCTCGCGCTTCGCGCCCAGATCAATCGATCTTCGCCCATGCGCAAAACCGAAAAGGGCGATGTGCCCGCATACAAGCTTTCGGTGAACGATATGATCATCAAAGCGATGGCGCTGGCGTTGCGCGATGTTCCGGAGGCGAATGTTTCGTGGACGGATGCCAACATGCTCAAGCACAAGCACGCGGATGTTGGCGTAGCCGTGTCGATACCCGGCGGGCTGATCACGCCGATCATCCGCAAGGCTGATCTGAAAGCGTTGTCGGCGATTTCCAACGAAATGAAGGATCTTGCGAAGCGCGCGCGTGACCGCAAGCTCAAGCCCGAGGAGTATCAGGGCGGCACGACTGCCGTTTCGAACCTCGGGATGTTCGGCGTCAAGGATTTCGCTGCGATCGTCAATCCTCCGCACGCCACCATTCTGGCTGTCGGTGCCGGTGAAGAGCGTGCCGTTGTGAAAAACGGTGAAATCACGGTGGCAACGGTGATGTCTGTCACACTGTCGACCGATCACAGGGCGGTGGATGGCGCACTGGCGGCGGAACTGGCTTCTGCATTCAAACGCCATATCGAGAACCCGTTGGGAATGCTCGTCTGATATATTGATGTGCATATGACGCCCCATCGGCGATGGGGCGTCGCTTGTTTCAATTGGAAGCGCAGGCAACGGCCCTATCGTTGCCACTACGAAATTCGGAGAAGCGTCAGAATGGCCAACAACTATGATGTCATCGTTATCGGTTCGGGCCCCGGCGGATATGTAACGGCCATCCGGTCCGCGCAACTCGGCTTCAAAACGGCAATCGTCGAGCGGGAACACCTTGGCGGAATCTGCCTGAATTGGGGATGTATTCCAACCAAAGCTTTGCTTCGGTCAGCAGAAATTTTGCATTATGCAGAAAATTCAAAGGATTACGGCCTTACGTTGGAAGGAAAAATCAGCGCCGACGTGAAGGCCGTCGTTCAGCGTTCGCGGGGCGTTTCAGCGCGGCTGAATGGCGGCGTCGGCTTTCTGATGAAGAAGAATAAGGTTGATGTTATCTGGGGTGAGGCAAAGCTCACCAAGGCTGGCGAGATCGTTGTCGGGAAGTCGTCCAAAAAGGCGATGGAACCGCAAAATCCGGTTCCGAAAAATGTCCTTGGCGAAGGCACCTACACTGCAAAGCACATCATCGTCGCAACCGGCGCCCGTCCGCGTTCGCTTCCCGGTATCGAGCCCGATGGCAAGCTGATCTGGACCTATTTTGAATCGATGGTTCCCCAGGAATTGCCCAAGTCGCTTCTGGTTATGGGTTCCGGCGCGATCGGTATCGAATTTGCCTCCTTCTACCGGACGATGGGCGTCGATGTGACGGTTGTTGAGCTTATGGCGAATGTCATGCCGGTGGAAGACGCGGAAATTTCCGCCCTCGCGCGCAAGCGGTTCGAAAAGCAGGGAATGAAAATTATCACTGAGGCGAAGGTGACGAAGGTAGAAAAGGGAGCCAATTCCGTTACGGCTTCCATGGAAACCAAGGATGGAAAGGTCGAAAAGATCACGGTCGATCGAATGATCTCCGCCGTCGGCGTTCAGGGCAATATCGAGAATCTTGGCCTTGAAGCACTCGGGGTGAAGACGGATCGGGGCTGTATCGTCGTGGACGGATATGGGAAGACCAATGTTCCGGGTGTTTACGCGATAGGCGATGTTGCCGGCCCACCCATGCTGGCACATAAGGCAGAGCATGAGGGCGTTATTTGCGTTGAAAAAATTGCCGGTTTGCCCGGCGTCCATCCATTGGACAAGTCCAAAATCCCCGGTTGCACCTATTGCAATCCTCAAGTCGCTTCGGTTGGCCTGACGGAAGCCAGAGCCAAGGACGAAGGATATGATATCCGGGTTGGTCGCTATCAGTTCGCCGCCAATGGCAAGGCTATTGCGCTGGGCGAGGATCAGGGGCTGATCAAGACGATTTTCGACAAAAAGACAGGGCAACTTCTCGGGGCCCATATGATCGGCGCTGAAGTTACTGAGCTGATCCAGGGCTTCGTCGTGGCGATGAACCTTGAAACGACGGAAGAAGAATTGATGCACACGGTATTTCCGCATCCGACGCTTTCTGAAATGATGAAAGAAAGTGTGCTCGATGCTTATGGCCGGGCTCTGAATGCCTGAGTGACGCTGGAGAAAGGCTCATATTGGCACTGGTAAAGGATGGAACTCCCTGGCTGAAAGCATCATGGTCGATCCTGAAATGGTCGACCGTGGCGGGGTTAGGGCTTGGGTTTACGGTCGGTACCTTGAGCCATCTGTCCGGAAACACCATATCAGCGAACGGATTGGCGTTGGAAGGATGGTATGGCGTCTGGTTGGTAACACTGGCGTGCGGTTTGGGCGGTTTGCTTTTTGGGCTTTGCTGGATGCTGGTGTTTCGAGCGATAGGCGAGGCCGCGCGCCATTGAACCGGGAGAGGCAACATGAATGAAAGCTATGGCTTTTTAGGCATGCCGGGCGTGGGATTCTTCGGAATGCTGGTCATTGGCTTTCTGGCGGGTTATATCGCGGAGCGCGCGACCAACAGGGATCATGGTCTTTTGACCAATATTCTGGTTGGCATAGCAGGATCGTTCGTCGGCGGAACGCTGGCGGGGGTGTTATCGATTAACTTCTATGGCTTTGCGGGAAATCTCATTGTAGCCACCGCCGGGGCCATTCTTATTCTCTGGATTTTCGGCCGGTCAGGCGCCAGCCGATAGGATTGTTCAAATGGTCACAGTTCTGGATCTCGTCAACGACAAGCAACGCGTCAGGCATCCTGAGAAGGCTCATCGTCCTGATCAGGTGGTGCTGAAGAAGCCTGACTGGATTCGCGTGAAAGCTCCGACCTCCAAGGGCGGGTATGGCGAAACGCGCGAGATCGTCAGATCGCACAATCTGGTGACAGTTTGTGAGGAAGCGGGCTGCCCGAATATCGGCGAATGCTGGGATAAGAAGCACGCGACTTTTATGATCATGGGCGAGATCTGCACGCGCGCTTGTGCGTTTTGCAATGTCGCTACAGGCATTCCCACGGCGCTTGATCCGAACGAACCGGAAAATGTCGGCAATGCGGTCAAGAAGATGGGCTTGAACCATGTTGTGATCACCTCGGTGGATCGCGACGATCTTCCCGACGGCGGAGCGCAACATTTTGCAGATGTGATCCATGCGATCCGCAGAATTTCACCCGAAACGACAATCGAGATCCTGACGCCGGACTTCCTTCGCAAGGAAGGCGCTCTCGAGGTCGTCGTCGCGGCAAGGCCGGATGTGTTCAATCACAATCTTGAAACCGTTCCGCGCAACTATCTCAAGGTGCGCCCCGGTGCGCGCTATTTTCATTCCATCCGCCTGCTTCAGCGGGTCAAGGAACTCGACCCCACGATTTTCACCAAATCCGGCATTATGGTCGGCCTTGGAGAAGAACGTAATGAAGTTTTGCAACTCATGGACGATCTCCGTTCAGCGAATGTGGATTTCATGACGATCGGCCAATACTTGCAGCCGACAAAGAAACATCACCCCGTGATCGGCTTCGTGACGCCTGACGAATTCAAGTCTTATGCGACAATCGGCAAGACGAAGGGTTTCCTTCTCGTTGCGTCCAGCCCGCTGACGCGCTCTTCCCATCACGCAGGCGACGATTTTGCCCGGTTGAAGGCTGCGCGCGAAGCGCAAATGGCGGGGCAAAGAAATTAAAAGCGGGCCTGATTGAATGCCGAAATTTGAGACGACTCGCCGCGTAAGCCACAAGGCGAGTGAGATGTTTGCGCTCGTCGCCGATGTTGAGGCCTATCCCCAATTTCTGCCGATGTGTGAGGCACTGTCAGTTCGGTCCCGTAAGGAACGGGATGGAAAGACATTGCTCATTGCTGACATGACAGTCGGATACAAGCTCATACGCGAAACCTTCACCAGCCAGGTTCTCCTTCGGCGTAGCGAGAATATTATCGACGTTAAATATATCGACGGTCCGTTTCGCTTCCTTGAAAATCGGTGGGAGTTCGTGCCCGCGGAAGATGGACTGAAAAGCGACGTGAAATTCTACATCGACTATGAGTTCAAGAGCCGAACGCTTGGCCTGTTGATGGGATCGATGTTTGATATCGCTTTCCGGAAATTTACGGAATCCTTCGAGCGGCGAGCCGACGAGATCTATAACCGGCCCAATATCGGCTGATCAGCCGCGAACCTGATCGGCCAATTGATCCAGAATCAGTTGCAGCCCGGCCTGCACGGTCCGATGTCGAATTTGTTCCCGGCCGATACTGCCAAAGCGACGCTCGATGTGAACTGTCGGGTGGTTCACATATGCCACAGCAAGGTGAACGAGGCCAACGGGCTTTGTTTCGGACCCGCCTGAGGGACCGGCAACACCGGTCACGGCGACGGCGATATCGGCCCTCGAATTTTCAAGTGCGCCTTCGGCCATGGCGATGGCGACGTCTTTCGAAACTGCGCCCTTTGTCGCGATCATATTCTCGGGCACGCCAAGCATTTCGTGCTTTGCGGTATTGGAATAGGTCACAAAGCCACGTTCGACCACGTCCGACGAACCGGATATGTCCGTCAACGCCGCTGCGATCAGCCCACCCGTGCAGGATTCGGCAGTAGCGATCATCAGGCCTGATGTGCGGCAGGCACTCAGAACCGCGACCGCCAGGTCTTCCGCGACCAAGGTGTTCTTTCCGTCACGCTCCATCGGGAACTTCGCCGGGGTAAATGACCGAAACGGTCGCTATGGCCGCGATTCCTTCCCCACGGCCAATAAAGCCCAGCTTTTCGTTTGTAGTCGCCTTGACGGAGCAGCGCTCGGCGGAGATGCCGAGCATCCTGCCGAGCGCTTCAATCATGGCGTCGCGGTGGGGGCCGATTTTGGGCGCTTCGCAGATCAGGGTTATGTCCGCGTTCGCTATACGTCCGCCAGCGGCCTTGACGATGGAAACCGCGTGCTCGACGAAAATATGAGATGCCGCGCCCTTCCATTGCGGATCGGACGGTGGAAAGTGCGTGCCGATATCCCCGGCGCCTCGCGTAGCCAATAAGGCGTCCGTCAAGGCGTGGAGGGCGACGTCCGCATCGGAATGACCCGAGAGCCTTGCATTGTGCGCAATGCGCACGCCGCAGAGGAAAACAGCATCCCCGGGTTCAAGGGAATGAACGTCATATCCATTTCCGGTTCGAATATCCGGGAAACTGCCGCCGGCCTGCCTAAGGCGTTCATTAGCCATTTGTATATCTTTCGCCCATGTCAATTTGGTGTTGTCTGCCGCGCCTTCAACGAGAAGAACCGGGATACCGTACCACTCTGCTATGGCTGAATCGTCGGTAAAATCAGAGCGTCCCGCATCATGCGCGGCCTGATGCGCCTCAAGGATCGGCTGAAATGGAAAAGCTTGGGGTGTTTGCGCAGCAAACAGCCCGGCGCGGGGTACTGTCTCCTTGATGGTGGCGTCGCTCGCCGCTCTTTTCAGTGTGTCGGAAACGGCGAGGGCGGGCAGAACGCCGCAATCAGGACTGAGATTGACGACTATACGCTCAAGAAAACCGTTCTCGATGAAGGGGCGCACGCCATCGTGAATAAGGACATAGCCCGGGTCGAAATTTTTCGCGGCGAGAAGGCCGAGGCGGGTTGAGTCCTGACGTGTCGCACCGCCGGTGACGATGACGGGACGCATGCCCGCAGTTTCAGCGACCCTCTCGTAGAGGCCGTAGTCATCTGCATGAATGACGACGACAATATCATCGATCAAAGGACAGTTCAGGAATACGCGCAACGTCCGCGACAGCACGGCCTCTCCGCCAATGCTGCGATACTGCTTGGGGCCTTCAGCGCTTTGCCCCGCTCTTTCGCCGCGCCCGGCTGCCACAACAACAGCTACCACACGCGATTTTGTATCCGATTCCGTGCCTAGCAATGTGACCTCCGGCAAGTGAGAACGAGTTAACCCGTGTTTCGCGCAAAGGCCAGACTGGAAACTCTTTTTGATTGCGAATTAATCACGATTGCCTTGCGAATGTCATCCTTGGTGGCTAAAGGATAGGCGTCTGAAAAACTGCATACGAAACAGGCAGAATCATTGTGAACCTTTTGGGAGAACCCATTTCCGTCGGCAACGTCATCTTGCGCAATCGTGTCTTTCTTGCGCCGATGTCCGGTGTTTCCGATCTGCCGTTCAGGCAGCTTGCCTGGCAGGCGGGCGCGGGCATGGTTGTGTCTGAAATGGTCGCCAGTGGTGAGTTGTGCTCAGGCTCTCGCGAGAGCTTCCTGAGAATGAAGGGCGATGGACTGGGCACCCATGTGGTTCAACTTGCCGGGCGTGAGGCGCGCTGGATGTCGGAAGCCGGCAAAATCGCCGAGGGCGAAGGCGCTGACATCATCGACATTAATATGGGGTGTCCCGCCAAGAAGGTGACAGGCGGTTATTCCGGATCTGCACTGATGCGGGATCTGGATCATGCGTTGACCCTCATCGAGGCGACGATTTCGGCGGTCAAGGTGCCGGTTACACTCAAAATGAGATTGGGCTGGGACCAGTCGTCGATCAATGCTCCCGAACTCGCGCGACGCGCAGAGCGGGCGGGGGTGCGAATGGTTACGGTTCATGGCCGGACGCGGTGCCAGTTCTACGAGGGCAAAGCCGATTGGCGGGCCATTCAAGCTGTTCGCGATTCAGTAAAAATTCCACTGGTGGCCAACGGCGATGTCTGTGATCGCGTGGACGCGGAAGAAATTCTGAAGCAATCCGGCGCCGATGCCGTGATGGTGGGGCGTGGAAGCTATGGCCAGCCATGGTTGGCAGGATCAATCGCCGGGAACTTGCGCGCGAACTCGATTGGGCACAGTGCGATTGCCGACTATGCTGTCGCTCACTACGAAGCCATGCTGGAACATTATGGCGAAATAGTCGGCGCAAGGCACGCGAGAAAGCACCTTGGATGGTATCTGGACCGGTTTGGCGGCGGGTCCTTGAATGCGGCAACGCGCGCATCGATCATGACCGAAACAAGCAGTAGCGTTGTCGCGAAGCGCCTTCATGCGCTCCTCAGCGGTTCACATGAACTCAATTGCAAAAAGAAAGTGGCCTGATGAGCGCCTTGCACAAAATGGTCGAACCGGATGCGATGGCGGCGATCGTTCTCAATACGATACGGCATCCGGTGATTATGGTCGATGACGAGGGCTTCATCACCTTTGCCAACACGGATGCGGAATCATTTTTCCGCTCGAGCGTTACAATCCTGAGCCGCAATACGCTGGAGAGCCTTTTGCCGTTCGGCAGCCCGTTGCTCGCGCTTGTGAAGCAGGTCCGCGAAAATCCGTCACCGGTCAATGAATATCGGGTCGACGTTTCTTCGCCGAAGATTGGCCCAGACCGGATCGTCGATATCTATGTGACGCCCGTCAGCGAATTTCCGGGATCGGTGGTCATCCTGTTCAAGGAACAATCCATAGCTGAGAAACTGGACCGGCAGATGACCCATCGCGGGGCGGCGCGCTCTGTGACGGGTCTTGCGTCCATGCTGGCGCATGAAATCAAGAATCCGCTGTCTGGTATTCGAGGAGCGGCGCAGTTGCTTGAAACGGCTGTCGGCGATGAGGATCGCGCCCTGACCCGGCTGATTACGGACGAAACTGACCGCATCGTGTCCCTGGTGGACCGGATGGAGGTTTTCTCGGACGAACGCCCAATTCCTCGTGAGGCCGTGAATATTCATGTCGTGCTCGATCACGTGAAGGCCATCGCAAGGAACGGGTTTGCAAACCATATCAGGTTCATTGAGGACTATGACCCATCCTTGCCAGCAGTGTACGCCAATCGCGATCAACTGGTTCAGATATTTCTCAATCTCGTGAAGAACGCTGCGGAAGCCATTGGCCGGGAGGATGGGGGAGAGATCAAGCTATCAACGGCGTTCAGGCCCGGTATTCGACTGTCCGTACCGGGAACGCGCAATCGCGTGGCCCTGCCGCTTGAATTTTGCGTAGAGGATACAGGCCCCGGCGTTCCGCAGGATATCCTGCCGCATCTGTTCGACCCATTCGTGACCACCAAGCCGAACGGATCAGGTCTTGGACTTGCCCTGGTCGCCAAGATTGTCGGTGATCACGGCGGAATTATCGAATGTGAGTCCCAGCCGCATCGCACGACTTTCAGGATACTGATGCCCGCATGGCAGGGTGAAAACGGGGAGAACGATTCTTCCCGGTTTTCCGTTTCTCAAAAAGCAAATGGATTTGAACAATGAGTCTCGGCAGCATTCTCGTCGCGGACGATGACGCAGCGATCCGCACGGTCCTGAACCAGGCGCTCTCCAGGGCCGGTTACGATGTTCGCATTACGTCCAATGCAGCGACGTTGTGGCGTTGGATTTCGGCCGGAGACGGGGATCTTGTGATCACCGATGTTGTGATGCCTGACGAAAATGCGTTCGACCTTCTGCCGCGCATCAAGAAATCGCGCCCCGATCTGCCGGTCATCGTCATGAGCGCCCAGAATACGTTCATGACGGCGATCCGGGCCTCCGAAACCGGCGCCTACGAATATCTGCCCAAACCCTTTGATTTGACCGAACTGATCAGTATCGTCGGGCGGGCACTGGCGGAGCCCAAGAAGAAGCCGGAACTCTGGAATGCCGAGGAACAACTGGACGGCATGCCGCTCGTCGGTCGTTCGGCAGCCATGCAGGACATCTATCGTGTTCTGGCAAGGATGATGCAGACCGATCTCACCGTCATGATTACGGGAGAGTCGGGCACTGGCAAGGAACTCGTTGCGCGCGCGCTGCATGAGTATGGACGGCGGCGCAAAGGACCGTTCGTCGCAATCAACATGGCGGCAATCCCACGGGATCTTATCGAATCGGAGCTTTTCGGCCATGAGAAGGGGGCGTTTACGGGCGCTCAGAACCGGTCCATCGGACGATTCGAGCAGGCAGACGGCGGGACATTGTTCCTTGATGAAATCGGCGACATGCCGATGGAGGCCCAGACCCGGCTGTTACGGGTGCTGCAACAGGGTGAATATATGACCGTTGGCGGCAGGACGCCGATCAAAACGGATGTCCGTATCGTTGCTGCGACCAACAAGGATCTGCGGACGCTTATCAATCAGGGTCTGTTCCGCGAGGATCTCTACTATCGGCTCAATGTCGTTCCTCTGCGACTTCCGCCCTTGCGTGAGCGTGGTGAAGATATACCGGATCTCGTGAGGCATTTTTTCAAGCAGGCTGCGAAAGAGGGCTTGCCCGCAAAGAGGATCGGTTCAAGCGGCCTTGAGCTGATGCGCCGTTACCCGTGGGCAGGCAATGTCCGGGAACTGGAAAACGTCGTTCGCAGGCTTGCCGCACTCTATCCGCAGGAGGAAATTTCTGCCGAGATCGTGGAAGCCGAGCTGAAAGCCGATCTTCGACCCACCGAACCTTCCGGTAACGGCATCGTTAATGATGACGTTACGATCGCGCAGGCCGTAGAACACAACATGCAGCGGTATTTTCTCTCCTTTGGAGATGATCTTCCGCCACCCGGCCTATATCAGCGGGTCCTTGAGGACGTGGAATATCCTCTCATTCTTGCCTGTCTTACCGCTACGCGTGGCAACCAGATCAAGGCGGCCGAACTTCTCGGGCTGAATCGCAATACCCTGCGTAAGAAAATTCGTGAGCTGGGCGTTAATATCTACCGCGGATCCAAGGGGAACGCATAGTCGGTAAAGATCCTCATCGGGCAGGGCAGGCATTCCGGGAAAAGAAGCCATGAAAGCAACTCTTCTGATTCTTCTCGGTGGCGGTATCGGCTCCGTCCTGCGCTATTTTTTCGGCCTTGGCGCAACAAAACTCTTCGGATCTGGATTCCCGTGGGGGACGCTTGGCGTAAACGTCATTGGCGGTTTCCTGATGGGCCTCTTCGCCGAGTTGCTGATGCGCCGGTTCGACGGATCGGAAATGCTTCGGCTGTTTATCGCCACTGGTGTGCTGGGAGGGTTCACGACCTTCTCGACCTTCTCGCTCGACACCATATTTCTTTGGGAGCGAATTTCGACGGCTTTGGCGTTTATCTACGTTGTTGCCAGTGTCATCGGATCAATTAGCGCCCTCTTTGTCGGATTATGGCTCGCAAGAAGCCTTGGCTGATGATAAGTCGCCCCTATGTTTTCTATGGAATGGCAAAATGGTAGGCGTTGAGCAAAAGAAGGTGGACGAGAGCGAATCCGAAATGCGTCTGGACCGCTGGTTCAAGGTGCATTATCCGGGGTTAGGCTTTGGACATTTGCAGAAACTGCTTCGCTCGGGGCAGATTCGCATTGATGGAGCACGCGCCAAGGCGGATACGCGCATCAAGGTTGGACAGCTTGTGCGTGTCCCGCCACTGCAGGTCGATGCCAGAGAAGGACAGCCACTGACTGGAAAGACCATCCGGAACCAGGATGACGGCGACGTTCTTTCACAGATGCTTCTCTATGAGGATCCGAAGGTTTTCGTTTTCAACAAGCCGGCCGGGTTGGCAGTGCAGGGCGGATCGGGCTTGAATCGTCATGTCGATGGCATGCTGGAGGCATGGCGCAATAAAAAGGGCGAAAAGCCGCGTCTGGTGCATCGGCTTGATCGCGACACTTCTGGCGTCCTCGTTGTCGCCAGAACGCGCGGAGCCGCACAGGCCCTGACGGCGGCGTTTCGCGAGCGGGATACCCAAAAAACATACTGGGCTGTGGTGAAGGGCGTCCCGCGAAAGCGCGAGGACAAGATCTCGACCTGGCTTGTCAAGGAAGCGACGCCGGATGGCGACAGGATGCGGGTCTGTGAGCATGGCGAGCCTGATTCAGATCATGCCGTATCCTATTATCGCGTGATCGAGTCGGTTGGGCGCAATCTGTCATGGCTTGAGATGGAGCCCTATACCGGACGAACGCACCAGCTTCGCGTCCATGCCGCCTATATTGGCCATCCGATTATCGGTGACCCGAAATATTTCGAAGCGGACACAAACTGGGATTTCCCGGGTGGAGTTCAGAACCGCCTGCACCTGCATGCGCGGCGTATCCGTGTTCCAAATCCCTCCGGCGGGGTAATTGATGTGACCGCCCCGCTGCCGCCGCACATGGTGCAGACGTGGAATCTGCTTGGTCTGGATGAGGCGACAGCCGACGAATATTGATCGGCTTTTCGATAATGACGATGAAGCTTGTACTTTTTGACTGCGACGGAACCCTGATCGACAGCGCGGATATCATTCACGGATGCATGGCTCGCACATTCCGGGAAGCCGGTTTGAACGTGCCGGAATTGCAACACACCCGATCCATCATCGGGCTATCGCTCGATCTTGCCATCGGCCGTCTGCTTGATCGCGACGTGGATGACGAGATCATTCATCTTGCCGAGCAATACAAGGCGAATTTTCGATTGATGAGGTTGGAGCCGGGTTTTCATGAGCCGGTATTCGATGGCATTGTCGATCTTCTCGACACATTGAGCCGTCACGATGAAATCCTGATCGGAATGGTGACAGGAAAGTCGCGCCGGGGCGTTCGTGCTATCTTTGATGCGCACGGCTTTGGTCCCCATTTTCTTGCTGTGCGAACCGCGGACGATTGTCCATCGAAACCTCATCCGGCTATGGTTCTGGAATGTTGTTCCGAACTCGGCGTCGATCCTGCGGCTACAATTGTCGTTGGCGACGCTATATATGACATGCAAATGGCAAAGTCCGCCGGAGCGCGCGCTGTTGGTGTATCATGGGGATGCGAAACTATTGAACGCCTGCGTTCGGTAGGCGCGGATGATATCCTTGAACACCCGAACGATCTGTTGCGGCTACTCTGAGAAAGTTTGAAGGATGCGTGAACTGTTGGAAAACCTTGATACCTCTGAAGGCCTGCCAAATCCCGATCCGGTACGGCGCGCCCAGATCAAGTCCAAGCTTCCATTACCAAAACGGTTCTATAAGGCCGCCACCGCGGTTCCTTTGGATAATCAGAATGGCTTTACGGTCCATCTTGATGGACGGGCAGTGCGGACACCCGCCCGAAACCTTCTGACTTTGCCGACGCTTGAAGCCGCCGAGATCATCGCTGCGGAGTTCAATTCTCAGGAAAAAGAAATCGATCCGGCAACCATGCCCGCGACGCGACTTGCCAACACGGCAATTGACGGTATTGCGGCCGATCCTCAGGTTGTTTTCGAAGATGTCTTGCGCTTTGCCTCTTCCGACATGCTTTTCTATCGGGCAGATGCGCCGCAGGAACTCGTCATGAGGCAAACTGCGCAATGGGATCCGGTGATCGACTGGGCTTCCTCAAAGCTGGGCGCACGGTTTATTCTGGCCGAGGGCGTAATGCACGTGGAACAGCCGCGGGAAGCGTTGGCTGCGTTCGGTGTTCATCTATCTGCCTTCGATGACCCGCTGGTTCTCGCCGCGCTTCATACGATCACTTCCCTGACCGGTTCCGCCCTTCTGGCGCTCGCGGTGGCGAAGGAAGAAGTGGCTGCTGACGATGCCTGGTCGATTGCTCATCTCGACGAAGACTGGACCATTGAACATTGGGGAGAGGATGTCGAATCTTCGGCCCGCCGTGCTTTGCGCAAGACGGAAATGTTGGCTGCGGCGGCCGTTTTAAAGGCTTGTCAAAACGACAGAAAATAACCTTGGCGTTAACCATAAACAGTCGCCAAATTGCCCAATTTCCACTCCCAAATCGAAATAGCCGGATTTTGTGGGATTAGGGAAAGATGCCGTCGCGCTTCTCTGTTATTATCGCTGTTCTCTTCGTTCTGACACTCGTTCTCGCAGCGCGTCCGGGTTTCGCGGAACTGGATGCCTTGACTGTCGGTGCCATTCATCCATCTCCGAATTCTCCGATTGATGAGTAAGACACCAGGGGGTTGTCGATGGAGGGTGTTTTCTCTGCGTGGCTCGGTAACGGATCGCATCATTTACATCAAGATAGCTTTATTATTGTCTGAAATTACGTGTCTTTATTGGTGTGTGTTTTTGGTCGTTTGTTCATGCATAAAAAAACCCGGTCGAAACCGGGGTTTTTCTTGTCGTCCGACTGATGGGATCAGACGGAATAGTACATGTCGTATTCAACCGGATGCGGGGTCATTTCGAAGCGCATCACTTCAACCATCTTCAGTTCAATGAATGCATCGATCTGATCGTCGTCGAATACGCCTCCGGCTTTCAGGAACCCGCGATCCTTATCAAGAGCACCGAGCGCCTCACGTAAGGAAGCACAAACGGTCGGGATCTTCTTCAATTCCTTCGCGGGAAGATCATAAAGATCCTTATCCATCGGCTGACCCGGGTGAATCTTGTTCTTGATCCCGTCAAGACCAGCCATCAGGAGAGCGGCGAAGCAGAGATACGGGTTTGCCGTCGGGTCGGGGAAGCGGATTTCGACGCGCTTCGACTTTGGCGAGGAACCGAAAGGAATACGACACGATGCCGAACGGTTGCGAGCCGAATAAGCCAGCAGAACAGGCGCTTCATATCCCGGAACCAGACGCTTGTAGGAATTGGTCGACGGGTTGGAGAAAGCGTTGATTGCCTTGGCGTGCTTGATGATGCCGCCAATGAAGTACAGGCAGTTTTCAGAGAGCCCGGCATATTCGTTGCCAGCGAAGGTTGGCTTGCCTTCCTTCCAGATCGACATGTGGACGTGCATGCCCGAACCGTTGTCGCCGAAGATCGGCTTTGGCATGAACGTTGCGGTCTTGCCATAGGCGTTTGCCACCTGGTGCACGACATACTTGTAGATGAGCATCTTGTCGGCATTGCGGGTAAGTGCGTCAAACTTGATGCCAAGCTCATGCTGGGCGGCAGCGACTTCGTGGTGATGCTTTTCAACGCGAACGCCCATTTCGCTCAGAACAGTGAGCATTTCGGAGCGCATGTCCTGACAGGAGTCGATCGGCGGAACCGGGAAATAGCCGCCCTTGACGCGCGGGCGGTGGCCGAGATTGCCCGTCTCATAGTCGGTATCATCGTTTGATGGTAGTTCGGTCGAATCCAGCTTGAAACCGGTGTTGTACGGATCGGCCTTGTACTTGACGTCGTCAAATACAAAGAACTCCGCTTCCGGACCAACGAAAATGGTGTCGCCGAAGCCTTCGGCCCTCATGTAGGCTTCCGCCTTCTTTGCCGTGCCGCGCGGGTCGCGATTGTAGGCTTCGCCGGAGACCGGATCGAGAATGTCACAGAGGATGACCATAGTGGACTGCGCGAAGAACGGGTCCATATGAACGGTTTCGGGATCTGGCATGAGAACCATGTCGGACTCGTTGATGGCTTTCCAGCCACCGATGGACGAACCGTCGAACATGACACCGTCGGAGAACATATCTTCGTCGACTTCTGCAACATCCATCGTCACGTGCTGCAGCTTACCCTTCGGGTCCGTGAACCGAAGGTCGACAAATTTAACGTCGTTATCTTTGATTTGCTTCAATATTTCAGTGGCAGTCGTCATATCATTTTCCCTGTTAAACGACGATAGAAAGGTAAGGCGGAGAGGTATCAGATGGCGTCCATGCCGGATTCGCCGGTACGGATTCGTACCACTTCCTCGATATTGGAGACGAAGATCTTGCCATCACCGATCCGGCCGGTCTGTGCTGCCTTGCGGATGGCTTCGATAGCGGCTTCAACGGAATCGTCGCCGAGAACGACTTCAACCTTCACCTTGGGCAGGAAGTCGACGACGTATTCTGCGCCGCGATAGAGCTCGGTGTGTCCTTTTTGACGCCCGAAGCCCTTGGCCTCGGTCACCGTGATACCCTGCAGTCCAACTTCCTGAAGCGCTTCCTTTACTTCATCCAGTTTGAACGGCTTGATGATGGCTTCTATTTTTTTCATTAGAGAAGGATCTCCCTCGGATAGAAAACGAACTCGTGCTCGCTTGTCCTACAGTAAGCAGGAACCGTGCCAATTTGATCTACCTATGAGAAAATGGTGATAAAATAGGCGAAATACCGAAAAGCAGAGGTTATTTCCTAAATCGCGTTGCTGGCGGGAAGCGAGCAACGGGTTTGCCGCTCGCTTAACTGATTAATTTATATGCATTTTGCCTATATAGTAGCCTTTGTTTGGTTTTTTTCTGCCATTGCGACGCGGAATCTCAGGCCCTAGACTTCTCCCGAGGCGGAAATATCATGCATGAACTTCTTACACCGAAAGAGATGGGCGATGCGGATCGGTTGTCCATTGAACGCGGTCCTTTCAGCGGCTTTCAGTTGATGTTGCGTGCAGGTTCCGCCGTGACTTCTTCAATATTGAAAATTTTTCCCGCTGCACGGCGGGTCGCTGTTCTCTGCGGCCCGGGAAATAACGGAGGGGATGGTTATGTTGTCGCAGAACAACTGGCCGGTTCTGGTGTTGAAACTGTCTGCTTTTGCAGTGCGCGGCCCAAACCGAGTACAGATGCAGAGCGTGCCGCACAAAATTACAGAGACATCGTCCTTCCGCTCGCAAGCTTCAGGCCGGAGGGGTTTGATCTCGTGGTCGATGGTCTATTTGGAGCGGGACTGGCCCGCGATGTATCAGGTCTGGAAAAACAAGCCATTGATTCTGTGAATGTCAAAGGAACAACCGTCGTTGCCATTGACCTGCCGAGCGGCGTTTCCGGAGAAACCGGTCGCGTATTGGGAGCATCTTTATCCGCAGCGCTTACCGTGACCTTTTTTCGGAAGAAACCGGGGCACATTCTTGAGCCCGGACGATCCAGATGCGGCGCGCAGATCCTGGCGGATATCGGTATCTTGCCCACCGTGTTGGAGCACATCAATCCTCGGTGTTTCGAGAACGCTCCGGCCGTTTGGGGCGCTTTCCTGCCAAAGCCGGAAGTCATGACACACAAATATCGGCGGGGCGCGGTGGGGGTGTTTTCAGGAGGGCCATATTCGACAGGTGCAGCCAGATTGTCGGCGCTGGCAGCGGCGCGCAGCGGCGCCGGGGCTGTCACGATCCTGTCGCCATCGGATGCGCTCGCGATCAATGCCTGTCATCTGACATCAATCATGCTGCGGAAGACGGACGTGCAGGACGATCTCACCAGAATTCTACGTGAGAGCAAGATTCGCAGTTTTGTTCTGGGGCCAGGGTTTGGCGACAACGACAAGGCGAGGGACTTCGTGTCCCTCCTGCTTCAGAGCGATATGGATCTGGTTCTGGATGCCGATGGCATTACCGCTTTTGAAGATCATCCAGCCAGCCTGTTTGACCTTGTCAGGGAGAAAGCCTGGGGAGCGGTGGTATTGACGCCGCATGAAGGCGAGTTTCACCGCGTATTCCCTAAGTTTGCGATGAACAATGCCATGTCAAAGGTGGAAAAGGCGAGGGCGGCCGCAAAGCTCTCGAATTCAATCATTATCTACAAGGGACCGGACAGCGTGATTGCAGCACCGGATGGACGAGCAACGATCAACGGCAACGGCAACGCATATCTGGCTACCGCTGGCTCCGGTGATGTTTTGGCCGGCGTGGTTGCTGGCTTGCTTGCTCAGGGCATGCCGCCGTTTGAAGCGGCATGTGCAGGCGTATGGATTCATGCGGAAGCAGGCAAGCAATTCGGCCCGGGTCTTATAGCCGAGGATTTTCCCGCGCAATTGCCCAAAGTCTTTCAAGAACTTTTGGCGGTCGGTTGAAGCCGCGCCTTATTCGGCGGCTTCCGCCTTGCGCTTTGGGCGACGCTCCAGAAGCTCTTTCAGGAAATAGCCCGTGTATGAACGATCCACCTCGATGATTTCTTCCGGTCGACCGACTGCTACAATCTCGCCGCCGCCGTCGCCACCTTCAGGTCCGAGGTCGAGTATCCAGTCCGCTGTCTTGATAACTTCCAGATTGTGCTCGATCACTGCGACCGTATTTCCCTGATCGACGAGTTCATGCAATACTTCAAGCAATTTCGCTACATCGTGGAAATGCAAGCCAGTCGTAGGCTCATCGAGGATGTAGAGGGTTCGCCCGGTCGCTTTGCGCGACAATTCCTTGGCGAGCTTCACGCGTTGTGCTTCACCGCCGGAAAGCGTATTGGCCTGCTGGCCAATCTTGATATAGCCCAAGCCTACTTTTTCAAGCGTATCGAGCTTGTCACGCACCGCAGGAACCGCTGAAAAGAACTCCACGCCTTCCTCGACGGTCATGTCGAGAACATCTGCGATCGACTTGCTCTTGAACAGCACCTCCAGCGTCTCGCGATTATAGCGCTTGCCGTGGCAGACATCGCAAGTAACGTAGACGTCCGGCAGGAAGTGCATTTCGATCTTGATGACACCGTCGCCCTGACAAGCCTCGCACCGTCCACCCTTCACGTTGAAAGAGAAGCGCCCCGGTTGATAGCCGCGCGCCTTTGCTTCCGGCAGACCGGCGAACCAGTCCCGTATCGGGGTGAAGGCACCCGTATATGTTGCGGGGTTGGAGCGTGGCGTACGGCCAATCGGCGACTGATCGATATCAATAACCTTGTCGAGATATTCGAGACCGTCGATCCGTTCGAATTCGGCGGGATGTTCGCGTGAACCCATGATCCGGCGTGAAGCGGCTTTGAACAAGGTCTCGATCAGCAGGGTGGATTTGCCGCCGCCCGATACGCCGGTGACGCAAGTAAATGTACCGAGCGGGATTTCAGCCGTTACATTCTTGAGATTGTTGCCCCTAGCGCCAACGATCTTGAGGCGTTTGGTCTTTGACAGGGGCCTCCTTTCGACCGGTACCGACACTTCCGATTTACCCGAGAGATATTGCCCGGTGAGAGAGGCTGGATTGGCCATGACCTCGGCCGGTGTTCCTTCGGCAATAATCCTGCCGCCATGGACGCCGGCTGCCGGACCAATATCGACCACGTAGTCCGCCGTCAGGATTGCGTCCTCGTCGTGCTCCACGACAATAACCGTGTTTCCGAGATCGCGCAGATGCCGCAACGTTTCCAGAAGGCGGTCATTATCGCGCTGGTGCAGCCCGATGGACGGCTCGTCCAGGACATAGAGTACACCCGTTAGTCCAGAGCCGATTTGGGATGCCAGTCGAATACGCTGGCTTTCGCCGCCAGACAAGGTTCCCGAATTGCGGGACAGCGCGAGATAATCGAGACCAACATCATTCAAAAACTTGAGGCGCTCGCGAATTTCCTTGAGAATGCGAGCCGCTATCTCAGCCTGCTTGTCGTTGAATGTCGAATCGATGGTACGGAACCAGCCGTCTGCTTTGCGAATGGACAATTGGGTGATTTCACCGATATGGGCACCGCCGATTTTCACGGCCAGTGCTTCCGGCTTCAACCGATAGCCGCTGCAGGAGGGGCAGGGCGTGCTCGACATGAAACGCTCGATTTCCTCGCGGGACCAGGCGGAATCCGTTTCTTTCCACCGGCGCTCCAGATTGGGAATGACGCCCTCGAATGATTTCGTTGTTTTATAAGAACGGAGGCCATCATCATAGGAGAAGGCAATTTCCTGCTCACCCGTACCGCGCAGGATGGCCTGCCTTGCTTCCGGTTTCAGATCCCGCCATCTGTCGCCAAGCTTGAATCCGTACGCTGCGCCAAGCGCCTCAAGCGTCTGCTTATAGTAGGGGGAGGACGATTTGGCCCAAGGAGCCACGGCTCCATCGCTCAATTTTGCATTTTCGTCCGGAATGATCAGGTTTTCATCGATAGCCTGCTGCGTACCAAGGCCATCGCATGTGGGACAGGCTCCGAACGGATTGTTGAACGAGAACAGGCGCGGCTCTATTTCCGAGATCGTGAAGCCGGAAACCGGGCAAGCAAATTTCTCGGAAAACAATAACCGTTCGTGTGTTTCGTTTTTGGATTTATTGGCCGACTCGCTTGCTGTTTCCTCCGCCGGAAGCGGCCGATCGGCGAACTCGGCTACAGCGAGGCCATCCGTCAGCTTGAGGCATGTTTCAAGGCTATCGGCCAGGCGGGCTGCCAGATCGGGTCTTACGACAACGCGATCGACCACGACGTCGATGTCATGTTTGAACTTCTTGTCGAGAGCCGGAACATCAGAAATTTCAAAGAATTGCCCGTCGACCTTAACCCGCTGGAATCCTTTTTTCTGAAGCTCCGCAAGCTCCTTGCGGTATTCGCCCTTTCGTCCACGCACGATGGGGGCGAGAATGAACAATCTCGTGCCTTCCTCAAGCGCTATTACCCGATCGACCATCTGGCTGACCGTCTGGCTTTCAATGGGCAATCCCGTAGCGGGCGAATAAGGGACACCCACGCGAGCAAACAGAAGCCGCATATAGTCATATATTTCGGTCACGGTTCCGACAGTCGAACGGGGATTTCGGCTGGTGGTTTTCTGCTCAATGGAAATCGCGGGCGAAAGACCGTCGATCTGATCCACATCCGGCTTTTGCATCATCTCAAGAAACTGACGGGCATAGGCCGACAGGCTTTCGACATAACGCCGCTGGCCCTCGGCGTAGATCGTATCGAACGCGAGAGACGATTTCCCGGAACCGGACAGGCCGGTCATCACGATCAGCTTATTGCGCGGAAGATCGAGGTCGATGTTCTTCAGATTGTGTTCGCGCGCGCCGCGAATGGAAATATACTTCTGATCGCTCATGTTCTGTTTGCCAAATGGGAGAATTTACGTCGTAATGAAGCCGACAACACGTTCAGTCTAAATAAGCATTGGATTGGCACAATACCAACCCCCGTTTGTCAGCATTATGCTCATTGACAGACGGGGAGCAAGAATTTAGAACAAAAAAAGAACAAAAAACTTTGTGGATTGCGCGTCAGGAGGGAGTCGAGTCCGACGATCGTCCTGTATGCTGCGCGCCAATGTAAGTTCAAGAACTGGAGTGCGTTATGGCAGGCAGCGTAAACAAGGTGATATTGGTCGGCAATCTGGGTGCCGATCCGGAGGTGCGCCGTCTGGGGTCGGGCGATCCCGTGGTCAATCTGCGTATTGCGACATCCGAATCCTGGCGCGATCGCAATTCAGGCGAGCGCAAGGAAAAAACCGAATGGCACAGTGTCGTCATCTTCAATGAAAATTTGGCGAAAGTCGCGGAGCAGTATTTGAAGAAGGGCGCGAAGGTCTATCTTGAAGGGGCCTTGCAAACCCGAAAATGGCAGGACCAGACGGGCAACGATCGCTACACTACCGAAATCGTGCTGCAGAAATTCCGTGGCGAATTACAGATGCTCGATAGCCGCGGCGAGGGCGGCGGAGCAGGGCGCTCGTTTGAAGGCGGTGGCCGTGGCCAGGTTTCCGACAATTCCAGCCAGGATTCAGATTTTGGCCGCACGGGTCCATCATCGGGTGGCGGGAACTTCTCACGCGATCTGGACGACGAAATTCCGTTCTGATCAATCTTTATCGGGAGCGCTGGCTAGCTGTTGACCAACACTCTGACACCGTCGGCGACGAACTGAACAGCCAATGCAGCGAGAATGACGCCAAGCAGGCGTGTCAATATCGTTCGACCGGTTTCGCCGAGAAACCGGTCAACGCGCTCGGCAAGCAGAAACACCACGTATGACGCGGCGATGCAGATAAAGATGATGGCGATGAGAGCCAATCTTGAAACTGGCTCTGCAAAGCTTCCAGCAAGCAGAATTGTCGCCGATATGGCTCCCGGCCCGGCGATCAGCGGGATAGCCAATGGGAAGGCCGCAATGTTGCGGATGTGGTCGCGGGTGATCGCAAGCTCCGCGCTTTTTTCATGGCGCCCCTGACGGCGCTCAAAAATCATTTCGAATGCGATCCAGAAAAGAAGGACGCCGCCGGCAACGCGGAAAGCGCCGATCGTAATACCGAACAGTGCCAGAATTTGCGCGCCGGCGATGGCGAAAACCGTCAGCACGCAAAATGCAATGATGCTTGCGCGCTTGGCGACCTGCGCCCGTTGTCCCCGGTCCATCCCCACGGTTACGGCCAAAAACAGCGGTGCGAGACCCGGAGGGTCGATCGTTACCATGAGAGTGACAAAGGCATTGAGCAATGTATCGGTGAAAGGCAATGTCCCGCTCCGCTGTCTTTTGCTCGTTTCAGTCTGACCTAAACCAGCGCTTTCCGCGAGATTCTTTTGCCGATCATGGAGCGGACAATCCGGAAAAAGTTAACGCGCACTGTAAGGTATTGTAATTCATCAATAATTGCTAGCGGTAAAGATGTCGCAAAATTGGCAATTGTCGAACGGTTGATCTATATATGGTAGATTGATTCCCGCATGAAAGACGTTTGAAGAGTGTCCAATCAAACTCCACCCATGAATCCTGATAGTGCTCCAAGCGGCATTGAGCCGATTTCCATTGTCGAGGAGATGCAGCGCTCCTATCTCGATTATGCGATGAGCGTTATCGTCAGTCGCGCGCTTCCCGATGTTCGCGATGGTCTGAAGCCCGTGCATCGTCGCATTCTTCATGCGATGAACGAAATGGGGCTGGCCTGGAACAAGTCATATCGCAAGTCTGCGGGTGTCGTCGGTGAGGTGATGGGTAAGTATCACCCGCATGGCGATGCGTCGATCTATGATGCGCTGGTGCGCATGGCGCAGGATTTCTCCCTGCGCGATCCATTGATCGACGGGCAGGGCAATTTCGGTTCGATCGACGGTGATCCTCCGGCGGCCATGCGCTATACCGAGTGCCGGTTGGAAAAAGTGTCGGAATCGCTGCTTGCCGATATCGATAAGGACACTGTCAATTTTCAGGAGAACTATGACGGACGCGAAAAGGAACCCGTCGTTCTTCCCGCGCGGTTTCCCAATCTTCTGGTCAATGGCTCCGGCGGCATTGCCGTTGGTATGGCCACCAATATTCCGCCGCACAATCTTGGCGAGATTGTCAATGCCTGTATGGCGCTGATCGATAATCCGGCAATCGAGTTGCCTGAACTGATGACGATCGTTCCGGGACCGGACTTCCCGACTGGCGGCATCATTCTCGGCCGTTCCGGTATTCATTCAGCCTACAGCACAGGGCGCGGCTCGGTGGTTATGCGCGGGCGTGCCACCATCGAGCCGATGCGCGGTGATCGAGAAGCGATCATCATCACGGAAGTTCCATATCAGGTCAACAAATCAGCCATGATTGAAAAAATGGCTGAGCTTGTGCGAGATAAGCGGATCGAGGGTATTTCCGATATCCGCGATGAGTCCGACCGTGAAGGATATCGCGTTGTCGTCGAGCTGAAGCGTGATGCGGTTGCCGATGTCATTCTGAACCAGCTTTATCGCTATACGCCGCTGCAAACCTCGTTCGGAACGAATATGGTTGCACTGAACGGCGGCAAGCCCGAGTTGATGAACCTGCTTGACGTCCTCAGGGCCTTCGTTGCGTTTCGCGAGGAAGTTGTCAGTCGCAGGACGAAATTCCTTCTCGGGAAAGCGCGTGAGCGGGCTCATGTGTTGGTTGGTCTGGCAATTGCCGTCGCCAATATTGACGAGATTATCAAGCTTATCCGTCAGGCTCCCGATCCTGCGACCGCCCGTGATCAGTTGATGGAGCGGCGCTGGCAGGCCAAGGACGTTGCGTCGCTGATCCTGTTGATTGACGATCCTCGTCACAAGCTGAACGAGGATGAAACCTATAACCTCTCGGAAGAGCAGGCCCGGGCTATTCTCGAGCTTCGCTTGCAGCGTCTGACGGCGTTGGGTCGAGATGAAATAGCCGATGAACTTCACAAGATCGGTGAGGAGATCAGGGAGTATCTTGATATACTCGGTTCCCGCCTGCGGATCCTGACGATCGTAAAGGACGAACTTGTCGCGGTTCGCGATGAGTTCGGAACGCCTCGCCGTACTGAACTGTCCGAAGGCGGTTCGGATATGGACGACGAGGACCTGATCGCGCGCGAAGATATGGTCGTCACGGTCAGCCATACCGGCTATATAAAACGCGTTCCCCTTGCCACCTATCGCGCCCAGCGCAGGGGCGGAAAGGGACGCTCCGGAATGTCGACGAAGGACGAGGATTTCGTTACCCGTCTGTTTGTTGCGAATACGCATACGCCGGTGCTGTTTTTCTCGTCGCGCGGCATCGTCTACAAGGAAAAGGTATGGCGCTTGCCCATCGGCACGCCGCAATCACGCGGCAAGGCGCTTATCAATATGCTGCCGCTCGAACAGGGTGAGCGCATAACCACAATCATGGCGTTGCCCGAGGATGAGGCAAGCTGGTCCGAACTTGACGTAATGTTTGCGACAACGCGCGGCACGGTTCGTCGCAACAAGCTCTCCGATTTTGTCCAGGTGAATCGCAATGGAAAAATCGCGATGAAGCTGGATGAAGAAGGCGACGAGATCCTCGGCGTGGAGACCTGTACGGAAAATGACGATGTTTTGTTGACCGTCGCGGGCGGCCAGTGCATTCGTTTCCCCGTCACAGATGTGCGCGTCTTTGCAGGACGCAATTCCATCGGGGTTCGCGGGATCAATCTTGCCGAAGGCGATCGGGTGATCTCGATGTCGATCCTTGAACATGTTGAAGCAAGTCCGGCCGAGCGGTCTGCCTATCTGAAGCAAGCGGCTGCCGAGCGTCGCGCACTGAATGCAGATGATGCGGACGAGATTGCGCTCGTGGGCGAGGAGGTATCCGGCGAAACCGAACTCACGGCTGAACGCTATGCTGAATTGCAGGTACACGAGCAAACCGTTCTGACTGTCAGTGAGTTTGGTTACGGAAAGCGTTCGTCATCTTATGAATTCCGCACCTCGGGCAGAGGCGGCAAGGGCATAAGAGCAACGGATACGTCCAAGGCCGACGAAATTGGCAGGCTGGTTGCCGGGTTCCCGGTGGAACCCAAGGATCAGCTGCTTCTGGTTTCAGATGGTGGCCAGCTCATTCGGGTTCCGGTGGAAGGCATTCGCATCGCGGGTCGTTCAACGAAGGGTGTTACGATCTTCAATACCGCTGACGATGAACGGGTGGTTTCGGTCGAGCGCATTTCCGAGCCGGAAGACGAAGATGAGGATTCATCGTCACCGGAAGCTGGTTCGACAGATTCCAATCCAGTACAGGAAGATTGACACATAGATTGTTGATATTGTTGAAGGATAGCCGGACTCACTTCTGAGGCTCAGGCTATCCTTTCGCCTTGAGAGGCTGAATCATCTTTTGGTAGGGTGGTTTCCGAAATTCGATCGTTCGACCTTCCCGGGTCTGGTCCGGGTTTCATTGACAATCACAACAGCCGCAGAAACCAACATGGCGACCATCATCGTGACGGATGTCAGCAGAATGATCATTAGATTCACCCTCCGTTCGAATTTGTCGTATCAGAACAACGCGTGGAGCCCGAATAGGTTGCGTGAAATTCCACCCATGCTGCCGTGACGAGGCTGAATATGGCCTGATGACGTGGTTCATTCGCTGTTCATGCAGGCATTGAACCTATCAAGTCGGCATTGAAAGGATCGGGTAAACCGGATACGGAGAATTATGGCGGTCGCAATCTATGCTGGATCATTTGATCCTCTCACCAACGGGCATATGGATGTTCTCAGGAGCAGCTTGAGGCTGGCTGATACCGTTATCGCCGCCATAGGTGTGCATCCTGGCAAGAAGCCTTTGTTTTCCTTTGAGGAGCGGGCGGCGTTCATTCGCGAGGCGGCAAAGGCGCAACTGGGCGGCGACGCGCAGCGTGTTGCGGTGGTTTCTTTCGAAAATCTGGTCGTTGAGGCAGCCCGGCAGAACAACGCGACGCTTCTCATTCGCGGGCTGCGGGACAGCACTGATTTCGACTATGAGATTCAGATGGCTGGCATGAACGGGATTATGGCGCCTGCATTGCAGACCGTGTTTTTGCCTGCCTCTCCCGAAGTTCGTACTATTACGGCCACATTGGTTCGCCAGATCGCTTCGATGGGCGGGGACGTTCGGCCGTTTTGTCCGGCGGTCGTCGCTGAAGCCCTGATGGAAAAGTTCAAATCCTGAATTTGTTTGGAGGATAGCATGCCCTTGTTTCGCCAGGCTCTGATAGCAGCCAGCGTGTTCCTTTCGGTTTTCGCAGCGACTTTTCCGGCCAAAGCGCAAGATCCGGAAAACACGATTATTATTACGCTCAAGGACGGGGATGTCGTTATCGAACTTCTTCCTGACCTTGCGCCCAAGCATGCCGAACGGGTCAAGTCGCTGGTTCGCGCGGGTGCCTACGACAATGTCGTATTCCACCGCGTCATTCCCGGTTTTATGGCGCAAACGGGCGATGTTCAGTATGGTAACGCGGAAAAGAACTACAGCCCGTCACAGGCTGGTACCGGCGGCTCGGATCAACCCGATCTGAAAGCGGAGTTTTCGAAAGAGCCGTTCAAGCGCGGTGTGGTGGGCATGGCCAGAGCGGCCAATCCGGATTCTGCCAATTCGCAATTCTTCATCATGTTTGATGATGGCGAGTTCTTGAATGGCGATTACACGGTGTTTGGTCGCGTTATCAGCGGTATGGAACATGTAGATGCGATCAAGAAGGGTAGTGAGTCGCAAAATGGCGTCGTTGCGGATCCTGATCGCATGATCAAGGTCGTCGTTCAGGCCGACAAAAAGTAATTCAAAGCAGGAGATTGCCGAAAATGGCTTACAAAGATCCAGAAAATACAATCGAGATGGAAACGACAAAGGGTAAGGTTGTCATAGAGCTTTACCCCGATCTGGCCCCCGGCCATGTCGAGCGCATCAAGGAACTCGCACGTGAAGGCGCTTATGACGGCGTGGTCTTTCATCGTGTCATCGACGGTTTCATGGCGCAGACGGGTGATGTCAAGTTCGGGAAAGCCGGCGGATCGCACTTCAACCCCAGCCGTGCTGGCATGGGCGGTTCCGACAAGCCCGACCTGAAAGCCGAGTTTTCCAATTCCAATCATGGCCGCGGTGCGTGCTCCATGGCACGTTCGCAGAACCCGAATTCTGCGAACTCCCAGTTCTTCATCTGCTTCGATGATGCTTCCTTCCTGAATCGCCAGTATACCGTTTGGGGTCAGGTTATCGAAGGCATGGAATTCGTTGACAAGATCAAGCGCGGCGAACCGGTTGTCGATCCCGACAGCATTGTTTCCATGCGGGTTGCGGCCGACATCTGATCCATCATGCGTGTCGATCTGTTTGATTTTGATCTGCCGGAAGAGCGAATTGCTCTTCGGCCCGTGGAACCTCGGGATTCTGCGCGGCTTCTTGCCGTGCGTCCGGATCAATCCCTCGAAGATCGACACGTAAAGGATCTTTTGACCCTGCTGGAGCCGGGTGATGCGCTCGTATTCAACGATACCAAAGTCATCCCCGCGCAACTCGAAGGAACCCGTATCCGTGATGGTGTCACAGCCCACGTGGGTGCCACACTGCACATGCGGGTTGGGCCGGATCGCTGGAAGGCGTTTTTAAGACCGGCGAAACGGGTAAAGCCCGGCGAACGGATACAATTCGGCCATAGCGGAACGGCATGCTTCCTCGGATCGCTTGATGCAACGGTGGCAGAGAAGGGCGGGGACGGCGAAGCACTGCTGGTTTTTGACCTGAGCGGCCCTGCTCTGGACGAGGCTATCGCAGCTGTCGGTCACATTCCGTTGCCGCCCTATATTGCCTCAAAACGGGCTGAGGATGGGCGAGACAAGGTTGACTACCAAACCGTTTATGCCCGCGAGGAAGGGGCCGTTGCCGCGCCTACTGCGGGGTTACACTTCACGCCAGAACTGCTTTCGGCCATTAAGGCGAGGGGCATAGAAGAGCATTTCGTGACGTTGCATGTCGGGGCGGGCACGTTTCTTCCCGTCAAGGCGGAAGATACGACCGAACATAAGATGCACCACGAGATAGGCCATATCGACGAGCCCACTGCTGCTGCGCTAAACGCGGTACGTGCACGCGGAGGCCGCATTGTTGCGGTCGGAACTACATCGATGCGGCTTCTGGAAAGCGCTGCGGCCGAAGACGGCCGTATTAACGCCTGGTCAGGCGCAACTGATATATTCATCACGCCGGGATACACGTTTCGCGCCGTCGACATGCTGATGACCAATTTCCACTTGCCTCGTTCGACCCTGTTCATGCTCGTGTCGGCCTTCAGCGGGGTTGATACGATGCGTGCTGCCTACAAGCACGCCATTCGCGAAAAATATCGGTTTTATTCCTACGGCGATACAAGCCTGTTGTGGAAAGCTTAGAATGACATCCCAATCCTTCGAGTTCCAGTTGCTTGCGAAAGATGGCGAGGCCCGGCGCGGCGAGATTACCATGCCACGCGGGACAATCCGCACGCCCGCCTTCATGCCTGTAGGCACCGGTGGCACGGTGAAGGCCATGTACATGGATCAGGTGAAGGAACTCGGAGCGGACATCATTCTCGGCAATACCTATCATCTGATGCTGCGTCCGGGTGCCGAACGCGTTGCGCGACTGGGTGGGTTACACGAATTTGCACGATGGCCAGGCCCGATCCTGACGGACTCGGGAGGCTTTCAGGTCATGTCACTGGCGCAACTGCGCAAACTGAACGAAAATGGCGTGACATTCCAGTCCCATATCGACGGGAGCGCTTACGAGCTGACACCGGAGCGCTCCATTGAAATACAGGGGCTGCTGGATTCAGATATCCAGATGCAGCTTGATGAATGCGTTGCTCTGCCGGCGAAAGAGCGGCACATCGAGCGGGCCATGGAACTTTCGCTGCGTTGGGCGGAGCGCTGCAAGGCCGCGTTTGGCGACCAACCGGGAAAGGCGATGTTCGGGATTGTTCAGGGTGGGGACGACCCGGCCTTGCGTATCCGTTCGGCGGAAGCGTTGAGGAGCATGGACCTGAAAGGCTATGCGGTGGGCGGGCTTGCCGTCGGTGAACCTCAGGATGTCATGCTTCGGATGCTCGATGCGACATGCCCAGCCTTGCCCAAGGGGAAACCCCGGTATTTGATGGGGGTTGGAACACCAGACGATATATTGAAGAGCGTAGCGCGCGGAATCGACATGTTCGACTGTGTGATGCCCACCAGAGCCGGACGGCACGGCTTGGCTTTCACGCGGCGCGGAAAGGTCAATCTACGCAATGCGCGCCATGCGGATGACCATCGTCCGCTTGATGAGGAATCGAATTGCCCGGCGGCGAGGGACTATAGCCGGGCCTATCTGCATCATCTTGTAAAGTCCGGTGAGGCGCTTGGTGGCATGTTGCTGACATGGAATAACCTCGCCTACTACCAGCAGCTCATGCAGGGGATACGGGATGCGATCAGCAACGGGCGCTTTCAGGATTTTTATGGCGAAACCCAGGAACTCTGGGCGCGTGGTGACATAGACCGACTGTAGAACGCGAGAGCTACTCGCGTTCCATTGCCCGCGTCAGGCGTTCGAATACAGCCAGATGCTCGCCTTCGGCAAGCACATCTATGTCAAGAAGCTTCATACTACGCATGCCTTCAACCACCAGAAACGCAATAAGAGCCAGCTCGGGGTCTGTTGCATCTGCGCGCAACCGCTCAACAAGCTTGCTGTTGTAGGCGCGTATTGGAGCAATGAAGGACGGATCTTCAGCGATCGCAGCCAGAACACCGCTGGGTTTGGAGTCTTCACAAAGGATTCTGTTTTTGAAAACCTCCAGAAAGGCAAGGGCGCAGGCATTCGGCCTCCCGGAAAACTGCTGCTCCTGAGCCTGCAAGGAATCATTGAATTCTGTTAGATATCCCGAGACAAGTGCTTCCAGCAGTTTGGATTTGGATGGAAAATTGTAGAGAAGCCCGCCCTTCGACAATCCGGCCCGTGCGGCAACCGCGTCCAGCGACAAGCGCTTCGGGCCAACCTCATTGGTGATTTCTGCCGCCGCTTTCAGAATTTTTTGCCGGGATGCCTGCTTCTTCGGGATCATGTCTGCCTTTGATCGATGTTAGGGGAGGTTAAAAGGTGGATTGTCCTGTTGACAATACCGTCCAGACGGTACAGTAAAACGCCGGTTACGTTCAAGTCTCCGTTGTGCTATTCCGTTCCGCTCGCGAGTTTGAACGCACGATTCCATCGACAAATCCATAGGCCGGAGCAGTTTCCCCAATGATCAAGCGCTTTATTCTGGCACTCATATTCATTGCAATCATCGGCGGTGGGCTTGTGGGCTTCAATCTTTTTCGCAGCAAGGCGATCTCCGAGTTTTTCGCTACTATGCAGCAGCCAGCAGTCACGGTTTCGACCATCAAGGTGGAGCCGACCGAGTGGACGCCTGAGATCGAAGCTATCGGAACCGTCAGGGCCTCTATGGGTGTCGATCTCGCCGTGCAAACAAGCGGTGTTGTGAAGGACATCAATTTCAAGGCCAATCAGGACGTGAAGCAAGGCGATCTTCTGGTGCAGCTCGATGACTATGTCGAGAGGGCGGACATGGCGGCATCCCAGGCGCAACTGGTGCTGAACGAGCAGAACCTCGCTCGCGCACGGACTCTCGAACAGCGGCGGATCAGCTCTCTTTCTGATGTCGAATCCGCAGATGCGGCCGCTTCTGCGTCCCGCGCTCAGGTTGAGAAGCTGAAGGCCGTTCTGGAACAGAAAAGCCTTGAAGCACCGTTCAGCGGTACCATTGGCATTCCGCGGATTGACATCGGTCAGTACCTGTCGCCGGGAGATGTCGTCGCAACGCTGCAAAATCTTGAAAAAATGCGTGCCGATTTCTCCATTCCGGAGCAATTCTTGTCAAAGGTCGGCATCGGCCAGAAAATCAGGCTTGGGCTGACTGGATCAGAACTCGACTATGCAGGCACGATCATCGGCATCGATCCGAAGATTGATCCGACGACCCGTCTGATTTCCATCAGAGCGGAGGTCGAAAACCCTGAAGCAAAACTTCAGCCAGGGCAGTTCGTGCAGGTTCGCATCATTCTTCCTGACGAACAGGACATTCTGTCCGTTCCCCAAACTTCGGTTGTGACAAGCCTCTACGGCGACTACGCATTCGTCGTCCGGCCAGAAGATAAGAAGGATACATCCGCTACGCCGGAGAACGGCGCCACAATGCCGGCTGCCGCGCAGGAAGATGCGGAGAAACCGGATGAGAAACTTATAGTTCGTCAGGTGTTCGTGAAACTTGGACGCCGTTCAGGTCCAAATGTCGAGATTTTGGATGGACTGAAGGTTGGAGACGTCGTCGTCACCGCCGGACAGAACCGCCTGAACAGCGGAGCCACTGTAACAATCGACAATACGGTAAATCCCGCCACCGCGTTACAAACCCAGTAGGCCGACCATGAGTTTTTCCGATATCTTCATTCGACGGCCTGTTCTTTCAACCGTCGTGGCCCTTCTGATCCTGCTTCTGGGCTTCCAGGGCATGTTCAATCTCTCGATCCGAGAGTATCCGGAAGTCGAGGAGACGGTCATTACGGTTTCGACCACCTATGCGGGCGCCAATGCCGATTTGGTGCAGGGGTTTATTACGGCGCCGATTGCTCAAGCGGTGGCTACGACAGAGAACATCGATTATGTGACGTCGTCGAGCCGACCTTCGTCCAGCACCGTGACGGTTCAGATGAAGCTGGGGGCCAATCCTGATGCGGCGCTGACGGAAGTGATCGCCAAGGTCAATCAGGTGAGGGGGCAGTTGCCCGATGACGCGGATGATCCCGTCATCCAGAAGGGTACGGGCATGACATTTGCCACCATGTACCTTGCTGCGCAGAACCCGCGCATGACCAGCGAGCAGATCACGGAGTATCTGGAACGCGTTATCCAGCCCCGCATGTCGACGATCTCGGGCGTGGCCGAGGCACAGATTCTCGGCGGTCAAACTTATGCGATGCGCGTCTGGATCAATCCGGCGCAGTTGGCTGCGCGCAATATTACGGCATCCGAGGTTCTGGCCGCTATCAACAACTCGAACTTCCTGTCGGCTCCTGGCAAGACCAAGAATGATTTTGTTACGCAGTCGATTACCCTGCAATCGACGTTGCAGTCTCCAGATGCGTTCGGCGCCTTACCCATCCGGTCGCAGGGCGATGATGTTATCCGCCTGCGCGACGTCGCAAGCGTGGAACTGGCGGCTGAAAGCACCGACACGATCGTGACCTTTAACGGATCAACCGGCACCTTCCTTGGCGTGTTCCCGACACCGAGCGCCAACCCGATAGATATGGCCGGGGAAGTTCGAAAGGAACTGCCCTCGATTCAGGCTTCCCTGCCCGAAGGCATGACGATCGAATTGATGTATGACTCGACTGAGCAGATCAGTTCATCCATCGAAGAAGTGTTCATGACTATCGCTGAAGCGGTGGCCATCGTGGTTGTCGTAATCCTGCTCTTTCTGGGATCTTTCCGTGCCGTCATCATCCCGGTCGTGACGATACCGATTTCGTTGATCGGGGTCTGCTTTGTTCTGTATGCGCTGGGTTATTCAATCAACCTTTTGTCCTTGCTGGCAATGGTTCTCGCCATCGGCCTTGTGGTGGATGATGCCATTGTGGTTCTGGAAAACATCCACCGGCACATCGAGGAAGGCCTGAGCCCGATGAAAGCTGCCTTTAAAGGCATGCAGGAAATCACGTCGTCGATCATCGCCATGACGATCACGCTGGCTGCTGTGTTTGCGCCACTTGCCTTTACGGGTGGCCTGACGGGCTCTCTCTTCCGGGAGTTTGCGGTGACCTTGGCCGGTGCCGTCATCATCTCCGGTATCGCCGCCCTGACCATTTCACCCATGATGTGCGCCCGCATTCTCAAGCATGGCGAGCAATCCCGATTTGCGCAATTTATCGATCGGGTGTTCAGCCGGTTCGAGAACTGGTACGGAAAACGCGTCAACGGATCGTTGAACTCCCGGCCGGTAACGCTTTTCATCGTTGTTTCGCTCGTGGCGTTGACCGGGTTTCTGTTCGTCAACACATCGTCAGAACTGGCGCCGGAGGAAGATTCCGGCGCGTTGTTCTCCATGTTCAACGGTCCGCAATATGCGACGTCCCAATACACGAAACTTTATGCTGACCAGATTGATGAACTGACCAAGGATTTGCCCGAACTTAAGGCGCGGTTCAATATCGTGGGTTTTGGCGGCGGTACCAATTCCGGTATTGCGCTCTGGGCATTGACCGACTGGAGTGAGCGTGACCGTTCACAAGCACAGATACAACAGGATTTGACCGCGCGAATTTCCAAGGTTGCCGGTGTGGAGGCGTTCATTTTCGCACCACCTTCGTTGCCCGGTACCGGTGGCGGCTTGCCGATTTCTGTCGTGGTTCAGTCGACAGGTTCGCCTGATCGCGTCTTTGAACTGGCCGAAGATATCAAGAATACAGTTCAGGCAAGCGGCAAATTCATCGTTGTGCAGAACTCTCTGTCGTTCAATGCGCCCCAGGTGACGGTTGCAATCGATCGAGATCGTGCGGCCACGCTCGGTGTTCCGATCAGTCAGATCGGCCAGACCATGGGCCTGCTGGTCGGCGGCGGTTCGATTGCGCAGTTCGACCGCGATTCCAACAGCTACGATATTATCACGCAAGTTCCACAGAAGTTTCGCGCCAATCCGGAGCGCCTTGGCGAATTCTTCGTGCGCAGCTCGTCGGGCGAGATGGTTCCGCTCTCGGCCGTTATTACCGTAACCGAGAATGCGTCACCAGCGGCGATCGAGCAGTTCAATCAGCTTAACTCCGCCACGATTTCCGCGCTTCCGATGCCGGGTGTCACTACGGGCGAGGGCTTGCAGACGATCGTCGATACGGCGAACGCGAAACTTTCCGACGGCTTTTTTCTCGATTATTCGGGACAATCCCGCATCGAGATAGAGCAGGGCAATGTCATTCTCATTGCCTTTATCCTCGCAATCGTCGTGATCTATCTGGTCCTCGCGGCCCAGTTCGAAAGCTTCCGGGATCCACTGATCATTCTGATGTCGGTTCCGCTCTCGATCTTCGGGGCCATAATACCGCTCAATATCGGGCTGAGCACACTCAACATCTTCACGCAGGTGGGGTTGATCACGCTGATTGGCTTGATCACCAAGCACGGCATTCTGATGGTCGAGTTTGCGAACCAGCAGCGCCATTTGCACGGGCTCTCAAAGCGCGACGCGATTGTTATGTCAGCCAAGACGCGCCTTCGCCCTATTCTTATGACAACCGCTGCGATGGCCCTGGGCGTAGTGCCATTGATCATGGCATCGGGTGCGGGTGCAGCCGCCCGCTACTCCATGGGCCTCGTCATTTTCACCGGGCTGATTATAGGCACCATGTTTACGTTGTTCGTGGTGCCAATGTTCTACACGCTTATCGCCGAGAAGGATAAGCCGCGCGCGGGAGAAGAACCATCCATATTGGACGAGCCCCATCCCGTTGGCGAAGGCGCTCACTAGGCCGCGCACTCATAAATAGGCTATTTATCTGAATGGATTAGTGATTCAAATGGCCTCTGATTTGGAGGTCTTTGATGTCGCGTCATCGTTATGAACTCACAGAACGGGAATGGTCGATTATTG
>JBOHIW010000030.1:0-50414 GCA_050726055.1 Phyllobacterium sp.
AAGAGCGAACCGTCGAAACAACATGGAGACGTATCGGCGAACGCCTCAAGGCCTTCAGTCCGCAGGAATGCTCAAACTACCTCAGACATGCCGGCTATGGTGCAGAGTAGACCTGACAGACTCTAAGTCTTTGTTTCGTCGCATTATCCTACGCAAAACCGCTTCGCACTTTTGCTGGAAATGCTTTAGTTGGCGACGCAGAAATGATCGGCGCCGTCATAGCCGCGATACGTACCGGTCTGCGCGTTGAAGGAACGATAGCGATCGGAACAATAGCGATACCAGTCCTGAGACCAGGGTTCGACCCCGTAACTGCCGTAACGGGGAGCCGTTACACGACGATACTGTGGCGCAGCGGGGTAATAATTTGGGTTCTGGTCATAAATCACGCGCGGCGGCTCGCTGTATCGGGGTTGAGACAGGGCGCTGCCCAGCAGGGCGCCTGCGGCCAGCCCCACGACGCCAGCGGCGAGCGCATCGCCGGAACGGTCGCGGTAACGATGGTGGTAGCGCGGGCCGTCGTTCCAGCCGCCGCGCCGGTGATCTGCCGAGGCCGTGGAGAGTGATGCGCCGACGGTCGCAACCGCAGCGGCCGCGAGAATTGCAAACCGGGTGATCTTGTTCATTGGGGCCTCCTGTGAAGCATAATCTTATTGGCTGGCTATTCAGGCTTCCAGCTTGGCCTTGTTTCTATAACCTTGCGGATGAATAGAGCCTGAACAGTTAACGCCCAAAATCAGCAACAAAAGGGCATAAAAAAACCCCGGGCGAACCGGGGTCGTCAAATATATGACGATGTATGTATTAACCTGTTACCGTGATGTTCACGGCCTTCGGTCCCTTACCGCGCCGATCCGGCTCGGTTTCGTAAGAAACCTTCTGATTGTCTGCAAGTCCGTTCAGGCCGGAAGCCTGAACAGCCGAGATGTGCACGAAAATATCCGCACCACCATCATCGGGCTTGATAAAGCCAAAACCTTTTTCACTGTTGAAGAACTTGACCGTGCCGGTCTGAGCCATAGGATCCATTCCTTTTCCTTTGCACCGCTATCTCTCGGGATTAGCGGGTTGGTGCTTGCCTCCAGACGCACACCACGCCTGGCGGAGGGAGTCATGCAGGCAGTCTCGACATCAGGAAAGGACCCATTTCATTGTCGGGATTTCTCCCGGCCCGGTACTTATAGCGGTTCCGGCACGCCGATCTTCCAGTCTTCCATTGTTCGCTATTGCCCGAACGCTGGTAGACTGCTTGATTGCACGTTTCTTGGCAAGCAAAACTTTTAACCAGAGAATAATCGATTGAAATCATTATATTAGCACTTCCGGTCATCGATTTTTCATCACGATGCAGGCTCCGCCTGCCGAGCGGAGCCGGCTGCAAATGGTGTTCGCCTCGTTTCTGCTGTCGGCTCCGATGCGTACGGCGTAGATTCCGCGCCGCCCGATCGGCGTACGTTGGCGACTGACAACGGGCTCGCTTTGCGACAGGACCGAGGGAAACTGGACCTTGATTCGCTGCCATTGCTTGACGGCCGCCGAGCGGCGGAAATTACCGGCAACCTGAATGCCCCAGGGCTTTTGATGAACGCGTGCCATGGCGACGGTGGCAGCCTGAATAATCGGCAGTTTTTGGCATGCTTCCTCAAAACTCAGCTTGGCGTCGAGTGGCCTGTTTTCGATTTCGATGCCGGTTGTGAAGTCGTCAGCAGGGCGTCCGGTAATGGAAAGCACATAGTCTTCCGTTTCGAGGGGGAGAAACCCTCCGGACGACAGCCATCTGGAAACACGGTTCGGTCCCGCATTGTAGGCAGCGGCAGCCAGCCCCCAATTGCCGAAGGTTCCGCGAAGGTCTTTCAGAAATCGGGCAGAAGCGGGCAGGGCCTGTTCAATGTCGAATGAATTCTTCAGGCCGCGTTCTCTGGCCGTCGCCGGCATGAACTGGGCTATACCTTCCGCACCGACGGGGCTGACCGCCTGATGGTCAAAACGGCTCTCTTTCCAGATCAATCTGGCGAAGAAATCGCGCGGGAGGCCGTTCGCATCGGCGTGCGTCGCAATCAGGAGGCAGATCTGCTTGATGTCGGGAACAGGTGGTTTCGGTGGCAAAACAGGTTTGTCATTGGTCGTTGCCCCCTTGGGGAGACCGGTGGGTATGGCGGCGCCAATTGTCGCCGGACCTGTGGAAATCGGTTTTTCCGCGTCGACAGGTTTTCCGGGCGCTTCAGCAGCCGAAAGCGGTGCCGAACCCAGGAAAAGTGCAAGTAAAAGAACAGGCAGCGCATTTCTTGCGGGTCTGCTGGTTCGTATCGCCATTCCATTCCTCAGGAAACGTTTGGACCGGCGGCAGAATAATCGAGCAATCAGGGAAAAGCGATATGCCGGACCGTTCACTATAGAGGTGGTTTTGTATGCCCTCGTTCGAAATCCCTGTAGATTATCGAAAAAACGCAGCTATTCTTTGCGCAGAGGAGAGGGAGAAATATCATGAATCTTGGCAGGTTCAGTCTCGTTATTTCTGCGGTCGCACTTTTGTCGGGCTGTGTGGTGGTGGAAGATGGAGGATATCGACCACCGCCCCGTCCTCACGCGCCACAAATGTGCCCTATGATCTATGCGCCCGTTTGCGGCGAAAGGGCTGGGCGTGTCCGTACTTTCAGCAACTCCTGTCAGGCAAGAGCAGACGGCTTCCGGGTTGTGCATAACGGTCAGTGCAGAGGTTCCGTGTCCAGACCTCCGCGTCCGGGCGGACCTTCGGCCGGGCGCGCTTGCACACGCGAGTTCGCGCCCGTGTGCGCAAGACGGGGCAATTCGGTTCGCACGTTCAGCAACGCCTGCGAGGCACGCAACCGCGGATATGGCGTTGTCCGCAATCGGCCCTGCTAGAGCTGGCTCCCGAAAGTGGGAACCGGTTTTGGGCCATCGTGGATAATCTGGTGTTCGAGTGGCGCTAGGGAAGCTTTGCTGCGGTCGCCGTTGCGGCCGTCAGCCATTCGCTGACAACCTTCGCATCCTCTGCGCCAACTGCATGGGTAGAAGCGATGGTGCGTGCCTCAACCCTGGCACCGCTCTTTTTCAGGATCTCCTCCAGGGCCGGAGCGAAAGGAGCGTAGGTGGTATCGTTTTCACCCGCGATGACCAGAACATTGGTTTTTGAGAGATTGACGCGGGGAATATCGTTGAGCACCGGCATTGAGCGCAAGAGAACTGCATTCCTGATCAGTCCCGGATGCAACAGCATGACCGATGACAACAGGTTCGCACCGTTGGAATAGCCAAGGAAAATCGTCCGGTTGAGGTCGATATCGTAGGATTTTACTGCCTTGTCCATGAAATCCACGAAAGCATTGGCTTCCTTGCGAATGTCGTTCTGGTCGAAGCTGACGGGTGTGATCCGCTTGTACCAGCGGCTGCTGCCATCCTGAATCACGCGCCCGCGCACGGCAAGAAGGGTCGCTCGTGTGGAAATTTTTCTGGCCAGAGGCACGAGGCTGCGTTCCGTGGCGCCGGAACCATGCATGAGAACGATTGTCTGGCCATTTGCGTCTTCCGGACGGTAAAGCCGGTAACGGAACGAAAGATTGTCGTAGAGACGGCCATATCCTGCCGGTCGCGAGGATTTGGCGGATTTTTCCGTGGCGGACGGTGCGATCTTCTCAGGCATCGTGTCGGGTTCCACTTTCGCCGGAGAAAAAACAACCGATGTGGCCTTTTTCAAGTCCGGCACGGATGCGGACGCCCCTTTCGCTGGTGCGCAATTGTCCGGGCGTATTTCCCGGTCCTGCATCCGATCTGCATTCATGGTGACAGACTGTGTCTGCGATTTGACGCGCGAATCGCATGTCGCCGGTTCGATTGCAAGCGCTGGCGGTGCCGCTGACATCAATGCCAGAGCCGGAAGAATGCCGATAAGAAGTCTGTAAGCCATCGCCCCAATCTTGCAGAGAGTGGTTAATGAAAATTTTAGGCTAATTCAAACATTTGCCCGAATGCCCACCCGGATCACCGGTTTTCAATGCGTATGCCGAGATTTCCGCCGTGCTTGCGCAGCGGTTCAATCTGCACGATTTGTTACACGAAAAAACATTCCGTGTCATTGGATAATTTTGAGCAACAGCTCTGCGCCGAAGTGCGGCATTCGGCAAGGACGGCAAAAGGCGATGTCTACGGGGGAACCGATATGACCAAGGGCCGGCATGTTGCCGGCCCTCCCGGAGCGATATTTGTTTTCCCGGATCATTCATCCCAGGCTTGAATGACTGTCTGCCTGGCGATCTGACCGTCCTTCAGGTCGACCATGGCCATGCAAAAGACTTTGGTTCCATCCGGGTAAGTGCAGTCCTGCGTGAAGGCAAGATGATTGCCCTCCGTCACCTGTGTATCAACCTTGTGTGTCATCGTTCGGCTGCAAATATCGTCCCAGAACGTGCTGATTGCAGAGCGACCCTTGATCTCGCGCGGCTTGCTCGGCGGGTTGTTGCGATCGATCACGCGCACGACGGCTTCACTGGCATAAAGGTCTGCCAGCTTGTGGCTGTTGCGGGTTTCAATCGCGTCTTTGAGCGAGGTGCTTACACTGTCAATTGTTTGTACGGACATTTCGGCCTCCTTGATTTGCTGTGTTCTGCTTTTGAAGAGCGGGCATTGGAGGAAATAATAGAAGATTGGCCGCTGCCTTGCTTCGCCTGAAAGAACCATGGGGCCAATGGCTCGTCCGGGCCATGTTCAGGATCTGGCCTGGCGGGCGCTGAAGGCCGCGGCTGCGGCGCGGGTTGGCAGGTCGAGCTTGAGCAGAATATTGGCGACATGCCGTTTGACCGTGTGTTCGCTGAGATCTAGCCGCAGTGCTATGGCCGCATTACTCCGGCCGTCCGTTATATGGTCCAGAACTTCGCGTTCGCGCATTGTCAGGGAAACGAGCGAAGGTTCGGTTTTGCGTATTTTCAAGGGCTCAAGGTGCTGCTCAGCAGCCACAGAAAGCACACGTAATGGCTGTTCCTGACCCGGCACATCGATCGCTCCGTTTTCCACGAACCGCAGGCCGGAACCTGTTGCCAGTTCGACGACAAGACTGGAAACCAGCACATCGTTCGGGTGGGCGGCGGAAGCAACAAGCTCCGAGATATGAACTGCTGTCCCTGTGACAAGGCTGCCGGAAACCTCAACTTCCCCCACGTGAACACCTTGGGAGAGCGGCAGGTCCAGCGTGTCTGCAATATCGCGCAGCGCCAGAGCGCATTGCGCTGCTCGTGCAGCGCCATCGAAACGCAAGGTTATATTTTCAGTGTCCCACCCGACAACATGGCCACCATACAGGCCAAACAGGCTTGTTGCCATTTCATGAAAGTTTTCGAGGCGTTTCCGCCATTCATGGTCACTTCCGTGATGGTTCGATCCGGCCACCCGTGTGACAAGCAACGCCGCCAGTATGCGATCTCCACTTGAAACCGGGCGTGTGCCGGTCAAAAACTCCTCGACCGGATCAACCACGCGATCCGCGTCGCCGGTCCATATGGGATGATCGCTGCCGGGCAAACCTATGAATGACGCGTCGGCTATATTGGCGACGAGGTGGCGGCTGCCTTCTGCGGAAACGTAAACATCGTTCATTCGGTGAATGACGATCGTCGGCACCCTGATGCCGGATAGTATTTCGCGAACATCGATCGTTGCATTCATTCGTGCAAGCGCGATCGCGGAGGTCGGACTGGCTGAAAGCCGTTCGAGACGCGCCCACCATGTGCTGAGCCGCTGATTGTCAATCTGACCGGGTGCAAAATGGGGAAGGGTTACGCCTCGGCCCCACTGTTTATCGATTTTTTGAAGAAACGTTTCGAATGGCTCGGGAGCAAGGACTGAACTGTGAAAGTGGGCATAGCCACCGTAAAGCACCAAAGCACGTGTTCTTTCAGGATAGGTTGCGGCAAACAGCAGGGCCATGGCAACGCCGTCTGCTTCTCCCAGAAAGGCGGCCCTGCCGCTTCCCGCCGCTTCCATGACCGCGCGCATGTCGTCCACGCGCGTTGCAAGATCGGGAAGCGCACCAGCATCCACCCGATCACTCAGGCCGGTACCGCGCTTGTCGAAAAGCAGCAGGCGCGAGAACGTTGAGAGACGTTCCAGAAAATGAGCAAATTCTGGATATTCCCAATGAACATCCAGATTCGATATATCACCCGGCACGAATACCAGATCAAATGCACCTTGCCCAACAACCTGGTAGGCGATTCGTACGTCACCGTTTCGTGCGTATCTGGTTTCAAGCGCTCTCATGGAGAGTTCCGCGGAGAAAGCCGAAACTGGCAAACAATGCGCAGTCTACCACGCGGGCTGGTGCAACGGCAGATAAAACGGCGCTTTTGTGTAAGGATGGACGGGATGCGGGGAAACAGGAACGACCGTCAGTGGCCGGGCCGCCCGGTTTTCCCGGGGCGTCGCTTCTTGCGCGCCACGTCCGCCGGATCCTCATAGGACCCGATTCCCGACCGTTCGCGCCGAACGGGAGCCTCGCCGCCAGCCGGGATTTCGGTTCGCCTGACCGTCATCTCATCAAGCGTGTTCTTGCGGAAAGTGCTTTCCCGCTTGGGCTTTGCCATGTCGGTTCCCGGCCCCATATCGTCAAGCGATGGCTTGGCGAATAGTGAGCTCGGCTGTTCATCACCAACGACACGGTGGATTTTGCGGCCGGCATTGTGCCGGCCCTTGGTCCGGCCCGTCGCCGGGCTTTCCAGTTCGACCTCGCGCGCCATGGGATCGTCGGATATGGCAAGCTCCGTCTCTCGCAGGCGCTTGAGCTCGTCGCGCAACCGGGCTGCGGTTTCGAAATCGAGATCGGCGGCGGCATCGCGCATCTGCTTTTCGAGATATTCGAGATGCGACCTGAGATTGTTGCCAACGAGAGCGCCGCTTTCGGAAAAGCCCGAAATATCGGGACGCACATGATCCTTCTCGTAAACACTGTTGAGAATGTCGCCGATATTCTTCTTCACGCTTTCCGGCGTGATGCCGTGTTCGCGGTTGTATTCCTCCTGCTTCTCGCGGCGGCGGGTTGTCTCCGCCATCGCCCGCTCCATCGAGCCGGTGACGTTGTCGGCGTAGAGAATGACCTTGCCATCAACGTTACGGGCCGCACGGCCAATGGTCTGGATGAGCGAGGTTTCCGAACGCAGGAAACCTTCCTTGTCCGCATCGAGAATGGCGACAAAGCCGCATTCGGGGATGTCGAGACCCTCACGCAACAGGTTGATGCCGACGAGAACGTCAAAAGCGCCCAGACGCAGATCGCGCAGGATCTCTATGCGTTCCAGCGTGTCGATGTCCGAATGCATGTAGCGGACCCGAACGCCCTGTTCGTGCAGATATTCCGTCAGATCTTCCGCCATGCGTTTGGTCAGGACCGTGACCAGCGTGCGGTAGCCATTTTTCGTCGTGGTGCGAATCTCGTCCAGCACGTCATCGACCTGCGATTTGGCCGGGCGCACTTCAACCGGCGGGTCGATCAGGCCCGTTGGACGAATGACCTGCTCGGCGAAGACGCCGCCAGCCTCTTCCATTTCCCAGTTTCCGGGCGTTGCCGACACCGCAACGGTTTGCGGACGCATGGCATTCCATTCCTCGAAACGCAGAGGGCGGTTGTCCATGCAGGATGGCAGCCGGAAACCATATTCGGCCAGCGTTGCCTTGCGACGAAAGTCGCCGCGATACATGCCGCCGATCTGGGGAATGGTCACATGGCTTTCGTCGATGAAGACCAGCGCATTGTCAGGAATATATTCGAACAGTGTCGGCGGCGGCTCGCCGGGCTTGCGGCCGGTCAGATAGCGGGAATAGTTCTCGATGCCTGCGCAGGAGCCGGTCGCCTCCAGCATTTCCAGATCGAAATGGGTTCGCTGTTCCAGTCTTTGGGCTTCGAGCAGGCGTCCCGCCTGATTGAGTTCCAACAGCCGGTGCTGAAGCTCTTCCTTGATCGATTTGATCGCCTGATTGAGCGTCGGGCGGGGCGTTACATAGTGGGAATTCGCGTAGATCTTGACCTGTTTGAGCTCATCGGTCTTCTGCCCCGTCAACGGGTCGAACTCGGTGATGGCGTCGATTTCATCGCCAAACAGGGAAATCCGCCACGCTCTATCCTCAAGGTGGGCCGGGAAAATCTCGATTGTGTCGCCCCGCACGCGGAACGAGCCGCGCTGGAAATCCATTTCGCGACGCTTGTATTGCTGCGCCACCAGATCGGCCAGAAGTTGCCGCTGATCGAGCCTGTCGCCGATCTTCATCTGGAAAGTCATGGCGGTGTAGGTTTCGACCGAGCCGATACCGTAGATGCATGAAACCGATGCGACGATGATCACATCGTCACGCTCTATCAGCGACCGCGTCGCAGAATGTCGCATGCGATCGATCTGTTCGTTTACCGAGGATTCCTTCTCGATATAGGTGTCGGAGCGCGGAACGTAGGCTTCTGGCTGATAGTAGTCGTAGTACGATACGAAATACTCGACGGCATTGTTGGGGAAGAAGCTCTTGAACTCGCCATAGAGCTGCGCGGCCAGCGTCTTGTTAGGAGCCAGGATGAGCGCCGGACGCTGGGTTTCCTGAATGACCTTGGCCATGGTGAATGTCTTGCCGGAGCCTGTGACGCCCAACAGCACCTGTGTCTGGTCGTGCTCGCTGATGCCGGAAACCAGATCCCTGATCGCCGTCGGCTGATCGCCGGACGGTTCGAAGGGCGATTCCATTGCAATTGCAATTCCGCCTTCCGACTTTTCCGGACGGGTTGGGCGGTGAGGCGACCATGCCGCGCCATTCTTGAAAAGCGGGTTTCCGTCGGTGATCAACCGGCTCAACGCCTCGACCGTGGCTGTGACGCCGCTCATGTCGCCGAGATCGCTACTCGTTCCCGGTGTTGACTTGTTGCTTTTTGGACGACGGGCTTTAACTGTTGCCGAATTGGCGGCAAAGAGCTTTTCCGCATCTTCAAGACTGATATCCAGACCAGCCACGGGATTCAGGCCTGCGGCGGCGCGGGTCTTGGGATCGTTCGATCCGCCGATGGATGTGCCTCGCGCAGATTTTGATTGCGAGGCCTTGCTCTGCTTGAGCTTCGTTCCCGACGTTTTACCTGATTTGATTTTGGCTTCCGCTGAAATCTGTTGCGCCCAATCGCTCACGGAACCCGACAACGGGGTGCCGCTCAACTCAGGTTGAGACATCTCGCTGAAACCTTCGGCGGGCGCTTTTTCGGGAGATTTTGCCATGCTGTGAATATGGAGAAAGTCTGGCCGAATTAAAAGGGCAAGTGTGTGGCTTCAAAGAACAAACGGAAACCTCCTGACAGAATGGTGTCAGGAGGTGTCAATTGGCCCTGCGTCAGATTATCTGGGTTGCGGCCGGGGTGGGCGACCACCGGGAGGTCTGCCGCCTGGCGGGCGCCAGTGCGGCGGCTTCCCACCGTGCGGCGGTCGCCAATGTGGCGGTCTGCCGTGATGTGGTGGTCGCCAGTTTGGCGGCTGAACCACGATGATCGGGGGGTAAACATATCGCGGCCGAGCTATGCCTTGCAGATAGTTTGCAGAAACCCACCCACGCATGCCGCTGGCTCGAATGCTGCACCAGTTTCCCCGGCAATTGCGGATATTCACTTCATACCAGGCCGGGAGTGTAGTGATGCGGGAATAACCGGTTCCCGGGCCGCTGCGCACATTGACCGAACCCGTTGTATAGGCAGGAGCGGCCTGCGACAAACCCGGCAGGAGAAATATGCCGGCCAACATAATGCTTCCGGTAATCCACTTGCGTATATTCATTGGAAATCCTGTGAAGATTGGAAGTAAAATTTCGCGTCGTTAGCCGTAACGGAGTTTTAGCCCCAGAATGGTCAGTATGAATACGAGCGTCATGCCGTTCGCCATGATGACGGGCCATGAGCCGATCAGGAAACCATAGACCAGCCACAGGGAAACGCCGAGGGCGAGGACGGCATTGGTAATCAGCGATATGCCGCCCGTCTGGCGTTCCCGTCTGATTTTTATGATCTGCGGCAGCCAGCAAATCGTTGTAACGATCCCGGCGATAGAGCCGATAAGGTCGATATGATAGGGCATGAAAGAGCAGCTTCCACAATGAATACTCGATGGAACTATTACTGATTCGATGGAAAAGAGAAGTGGGGTTGTGGTCGTAGACATTCGCGCGCTGCGAGACGCATGGAATGTCTCGCGTTGGCGCTATTCCGGGCCTTGCCCTAATACGCAATTCCCGATGTAGCCGCACCAAGCAAGCGCACCGGCAGATAGATCACAAGATTGGCTGCGCCCTGCAGAACCGAGGTTCCGTCAGCAACCAATGTTTCGGCGGTGGATGCCGTGTTGCCTTCGACGACGCCGCGGATCAATCCATTGTTGCGGGATATATTCATCAGCGTTTCCGAGCTTGCAAAAACGCTATGCGTACCGCCGTCGAGATCCGATGCGTCCAGAACCGTGATATTCTTCTTTTGCAGCATGCCTATGTCGGACCCGTCACCGACGCGCGGATGTCCCCCGGCTATGCGGCCGGAAACATTGAGAGCGCGGTCCCTGCGAGAAACCAGTATCGTGAACGGCTCGGGCAACTTGCCGATATCATCCGTCTGTTTCTGGAATACATCAACGTCGATATCGGGCGCCGCCAGCACGACAGTTGTCAACCGGTCGAGGTAGCGCTGCCGCTCGGTGAGCGCCAGATCGCGAAGCCCCTCCATGACCACCAGCGCACCCATGGAATGACCGACGAGGAGAATGCGCTCGGCTTTGGTTTGCGCGGCGATCTCGATTGTTTCCGCCAGTCCGCTGCGACCGATATAGGTGCTGTCGCGATCATACACGTAGAGGGGAAGCGAGCCTGCCGAAGGCCAGGCATAGTGCAGCGCAACGGATTGCACGTTGTAGTCGTGTACGATCTGCGCATTCCTGAAGATGCTGTCGGCGAAATTATTGTTGTAGCCATGCACGAAAATAAAGATTTCGCGTTTCCCGGGCGGAAGGCGCATCAACGCTACGTTCAATTGTTCGATGAACTGCTTACGTCCATCCAGCGGCTGAAACGAACGGGCCGTGAAGTGTCGCGCCGGATCGGGCGAGCGACCCGTTTTCTCCACATGCCCCGGCCGATGGTTCGGGGGGATGCTGATATCGAATTTGGCAAAATTCAATGTGAGCGATCGCGCCGCTGAATAGGGCAGGGAAAGATTATCCGAACGTGCCCGGTTGGTTGCGACATAGATTGGAACCGTCGAGACTGATTTCGCGTCATTGAGTTGCGAATCCAGACCAAGAACAGCGCGAGGACCGCCGCATCCTGTCAGAAGCAGCAGCACTAGAACAAGGCTGACGGTGTATCTCAATGACATGCTGCACTCTGGCGTTGCGAAATCCGGTACACCTTAAAAGCATTAAAAATCCATCGCTTCAACCGTCTGACCGCGCCAAAAGCACAATCCCCAGAAGTGTTGTGACCATACAGACAGGACAGAATGCCGGGCGATTAGGCAGGAACTTCTGCAAACGAGACAAGCCGACGCTGATCTTCGTCCCACAGAGCCAGCTTCATGCATGTGAAGCTTTCAGGAATTGTCAGCTTTACACGTTCGCTTGCAGCCTGCAGTTCGGGGTTTGAATCCATGCAGTCCTGAAGACGATAGCTTGGGATGCGGCTGCAGAGATGATGGATATGGTGCAACCCGATCGATCCTGTAAACCACTGAAGAACGGGGGGCATGACATACCAGGAGCTGCCGGCGAAGGCGGCTACGTGGAGATCCCATTCCTCGCGTCCATCCCAGTGCGTTTCTTCGAACTGATGCTGAACGTAGAACAACCAGCCACCAACCCATGCACCGATGACTATCATCGGCAGGATGGCCACTGCGACAGTTGTCAAGCTGAAAACGATTGCGAGGATGCCATAGAAAAGGACAAGGGCAACATCCAGTCCGACCGCGCTTTTGATCGCTTCGGTCCTTGAAATCGAGTCATTATAGGGAAACCGGTGGACAATCAGAAAATAGAGCGGCATTCCGAGTATGATCAGCACAAACGGATTTCGGTAAATTCGATAGGCCAATTGCTGTTTTGGCGTCATCGCGCGATATTCGGCGACGGTGCGCGTATCGATATCGCCGATGCCCCGCTTGTCCAGATTGCCCGAGCTGGAGTGATGCAGTGCGTGTGATTTCTGCCAGAGCGTATATGGTGTAAAGGTGAAAATGCTGAATGCGCGACCGATCAGGGCATTCGCCTTGCGAGACGAGGTGAACGAGCCATGGCCGCAATCGTGCTGCACCATGAAAAGCCGGACAACGAACATTGCGCCGAGGGGCCAGAGTGCGGCCATTGCAACCCATCGCCAGTGACCGAGCAGTGGCGCGGAATAACCTGCCAGCCAGATCAGCGCTGCGCCGATTGTCAGAAAAGGCACAATTGTCGCCAGCGTTTCGCTTACTGCGCGTGTGTTGTCCGTATCGCGAAAACGGTTGCAATGGACGATCAGGCGACGGACAAGTGCCTTTGTAGCAGCTTCGTCGAGATTGTGCAGGTCAAACTTCGAGAATGCTTCGCCACCCGGCAAGCGCTGCGGAATTTGATTCATCAATGTTCCAATTTCTGATATTGCCCATTTCGTTCTGTTTACGAGCGTTAAGTCTCCTGTATCGGAAGCAGGAGGCCGTGAATAGTTAATTATTGTTGACCTCCAGCTTTAGAAGCCGCCGCGCCGCCATTGTCGGAGCCGAATTCCCAACCAACATCGTAGGCCCAACCAACATCGTAGGAATGAGTGAATGTCCGAAAACAACAAACCACTGGGCGAACTGACGCTGCGCACGCTCGCCATGCCCGGGGACGCCAATGCCGCCGGTGATATTTTTGGTGGATGGGTCATGGCGCAGATGGACTTGTCGTGCGGTATCCGGGCGGCGGAAAGGGCGCGGGGGCGCGTCGTAACTGCTGGCGTCAAGGAAATGTCCTTCGCCAAGCCGGTCAAGATCGGCGACACGCTTTGTGTCTATACGCATATCGAGAGGGTAGGCCGCACGTCAATCACGCTCAAAGTCGAGGCTTGGGCGCAGCGCTATCTTTCTCAGGTCATGGAACGGGTGACCTATGCGGATTTCGTGATGGTCGCCCTCGATAGGGACGGCAAGCCAACGGCTGTTCCGCCGGAGGAGTAGACGAGGTCAGCGGCAGGCCCGATAGCCGTTGCGCCTTTGCATGATGTCGAAGTGGAAATGGTCGCCGTGATAGGCTTGTCCGGGACCGAGGACGGTCGTGAAATAATCGCAGGCATCGGCCCGGATGGTGTTCAGCAGGCCGCGTTGCCGGAATGAAAAAAGCCCCGGCTTTTCGACGTCGATCTCCTTGCCGTTGTTCAGCACTATTCTGGAGATGTCGAGCGCGTTTCCCCTGGAGTGTTCGGACATTTTCGCGCCGCGTTTATTGTTCATGGTGCGGCAGGAATAGCTGGACGCCTGATGGATCGTGTCTATTCCGGAAAGATAGCGCAGGCGCGCCGACGGCACGAGTTCGCCCCTGACCCAGCGCGCGAAAGAAAGGGTCATTGCGCAGTTCAATGTCGCCCGCGGCTGCAACCGGACTTTTCCGGACGAGAAGCCGCTAACGGATATCGGGTGATCGATCCGGCAGACGCCACCGTCGTCGATCGAAGGCGCATCTTCAAAAACAACGCCAAGCCGTTTCAATTCCGTGCGGCACGTCGCCTCCTCGACTGGCAAGGAACCATAGGCCGTGTTTGAACCGGTTGAGAACGGATTGCGCAGCGCAGGAAAACCGAAGCTGCGACTGTCGTCGATCGGGGCAGCCGTGTTGACATTCACGGGAGCCGGCGTGCTGAGGCCCAATTCGGCCTCCGGTCGCCGCACGCCATCTCCGCACGCCGAAAGCGCCATCAACGATACCGCGAAGGCGGACGCCGTGAGAAGGCGAACAGGATTGGCAGGAACTGTATGCGGAATACCCATATCCATGACTCTGTACTGTTTGACACGGGACGAATGGGCTTATCCTAGAAGTCAACGGTAAAGGATTGGTCAGCGGACCTGTTAAGGTATGTGGTATCATTAAGGCTCTTGATTTTACCGCCCTTCGGGATGCAATAGAGCCGCAGAACTGCCCGGCTGCGTTCCGTGGCACGGTTCTCGATCTGGACTTCCGCAATTTCACATCAGTCGCGGCTTTCGCCGCACGCCTTTATCAGACTATCCGCAACAATCTCTATTCAGGTTCCCACCATGGCCGCCCTTCTGTCGCCAGCAATCATGCCGGTCCTTCTTCTCGTTGCTTCCAATGTTTTCATGACCTTTGCCTGGTACGGCCACCTCCGGTTTCCATCCGCTCCGCTTGCGACAGTGGTGTTTATCAGTTGGGGCATTGCCCTGATTGAATATTGGTTTGCCGTGCCCGCAAACCGTGTTGGCCATCAGGTCTATTCAGCGGCTGAATTGAAGACCATGCAGGAGGTGATAACGCTGAGCGTTTTCGTGATCTTCTCGATCTTCTATCTGAAAGAACCGCTGACCTGGCAGCATTTCCTCGGCTTCGCCTTCATCGCGGGTGGTGCGACGCTGATTTTCAAGGCCTGAGACCAGAAACGGTCCCGATATCAAACCCCATAATCTTGATCATACTGTTCGGCCACCTTTTTCAAGGCTTCAATATCTTGAGAGCAGATCAGGGCTCTCAGCGCATCAAACTTGGCAGGCTCCCAACGATATATGCCGAGTTCGAGCAGGCTCTCTATGGTTTCCGAGGGGAAGCGTTGTCGAACGGGCTTGGCGGGATTGCCAGCGACGATGGTGTAGGGATCGACATCCTTGGTAACGATTGCACCAGAGGCAACAACAGCGCCTTCGCCGATAGTGATCCCCGGCATGACCATGGCACGCATGCCAATCCAGACTCCGTCGCCGATGATTGTATCACCCTTGCTTTGATACGCATCGGGAATGACTTCGACGAAGGGATAGAGGCTGAACCAATCGGTCCGGTGCGTATGATTCCCACCCATGAGGATTACGGCTTCGGCACCGACGCAAACATAGTCTCCCAGATAAAGTTGATCGATGGGCCACTGTGATTCCCAGGTCTGGAGGCTGTAGGCATCGCCGTAGAGATAGCGAACAACGGTTTCCTCGAATGACCCGGTCCACGCATTGCTATAATAGCTGTTCTTGCCACGAACATGAATATTGGGATTCCGCACGGTCTCATGGAGGTATTCCACGACAGACCAGTGTTTGGGCGGTGAATTTGACATATCAAGTTCCCTTGGAAACCGTAGCTAACACATAGAGGGGTGGCTAAGCCGCAATCCGTTTTCTCCATAGCATTGGCAGCAATTCAACGGCCAGCATGGCGGAAAAAATGAGCGCACAGCCGAAAAGCCCGACGGGCGGCAGGCGTTCGCCCAGCAGCAACGCGCCGAAAAGGGCGGCAAACAGCGCTTCGGAAGACAGGAAAATGGCGGCTTGCGGCGCGGTGGTGTAACGCTGCCCGATCATCTGTATCGTGAATGCAACGCCGGATGAAAAGACGCCGACAAACAGGATTTCCGGGGCCGAGAGCATGACGGCGCTCCAGTCGAAGCGTTCGCCGGTGATGATGGCCAGCGCGAAGCCGAGGGCGGCACAAAGGCTGAACTGAACGATCGCGAGCGCAACCGGGCGTCCGGTGCGATTGGCGTAACGGGTGATAAACAGCATCTGGAGCGCGAAAAATATGGCGCAAAGAATGGTCAACCAGTCACCGGGCAAAAGCGCTTCCAGTTTTCCGCCGGACAGAAGGTAGATGCCGGCGAGTGCGGCGATGGCGCAAGGCCAGATGACGGGATGGGGCCATTGCCGAAAGAGAATGACGCTGAGGATGGGCACGATGACGACGTAAAGGCCCGTCAGGAATCCCGAATTTGTCACGGATGTTTCCATCAGACCAAGTTGCTGGGCACTCATGCCCGCAAACAGAAACACGCCGATGAGGAGGAAGTATCGCACGTCGCTGATTGTCAGTCGCGCGCCCGCATTTCTCGATTCACGAAGGGCAAGCGGCACTATCGCGACCATTGCTATCAGAAACCGCAGGCCGATGAAGAGGAACGGGCCGATATTGGCCATCGCCGTCGATTGCGAGACGAAGCCGAGCCCCCAGATCGCGCCTGCGAGCAAAAGAAGCAAATTGGCGCGCGCATTCGTCATCATGTCCCCCGGGATTGGGCGGACTCTCGAGAAAGCCGCCGCGACCTGTCTACTACAGCCGGCCCCCGATGCTATCAAGGGGGAGAGATCGTGCCGTCATTCGTCCGCATGGCGGGACATGCGAATGATCTTGCCGTTTTCATCATCTGTGAGCAGGAAAACGGAACCGTCTGCTGCGACCCGGACATCGCGGATCCGGCCATAAGCGCCTTTCAGAAGTCGCTCCTCGCCGGTGATCTGGCCGTCTGCGTCCCGTTCCAGGCGAACCAGCATTTCGTATTTGAGCGCGCCAGCGAGCAGATCGCCCTGCCATTCGGGGAACATGTCGCCCCGATAGACCGCCAGGCCGGACGGCGCAATCGAGGGGTCCCAGTAATGCAATGGCTGCTCATAGCCTTCGGCGGCAGTGCCTGTGCCGATCTCCGCACCCGAATAGTCGCGGCCATAGGTGATAACCGGCCAGCCGTAATTCTTGCCAGCTTCCGGCCTGTTCACTTCATCGCCGCCGCGTGCGCCATGTTCGGTGATCCAAAGCGATTGCGTGACCGGATCCCAGGCGGCGCCTTGCGCGTTGCGATGCCCCTTCGACCAGAGCTCAGGCAGTGCGCCCGTGGTGCCGACGAACGGATTGTCGGAAGGAATGGTGCCGTCGGCATTGATGCGAATGACGGAACCGGCATGATCCGAGAAATCCTGAGCGCGGTCACGTTCGCCGCGTTCGCCAATCGTGACAAACAGCTTCCCATCAGGCGCGACGACGATCCGCGAGCCGAAATGTTGCCCGCGAGATGTTTTGCGGTTCATGCTGAAAATCGTTTTCACATCTTCCAGGCGACCGCCATTTCCTTCGCGCCTTAGTCTGGCTCTGGCCACCGCCGTACCCGCGCCACCGTCTCCCGGTTGGGAATAGGTAAAATAGATCAGGTCGCTTTGCGGAAAATCAGGCGCGAGCGCGACATCGAGCAATCCGCCTTGCCCGCGCGCGAAAACCTTTGGTACGCCTGCAATCGGCGCTGATTTTTTCCCGTCGGCGATTATACGCATTGTGCCGCCGCGCTCGGTTACAAGCAGTGCCCCATCTGGCAGAAAGGCCAGCGCCCAAGGGGATGCGAGGCCTTCCACGATCGTTTCCGTGCTGACGGTCAGCCCGTCCGCCTGATATTCTTCGGCGTGAAGCGGCGTCAGTGCGACAGCGACACTGGCGGTCAATCCTGCAAGAACGCTGACAAGTCTCGTCATCATTGCACCAATGTAGAAGGACGGCGGGAAGGAAGCAATCATGGGTTCAGTGACATTCGCGTTATCATCGGGAGATGGAAATCGGGTTATCGTGCTCAAAAAACTCGATTTTTCGCTGCGTCCTTTTCTGCTCTTTCCATGATTTGCTACTTTCCTGATGAAATTGCCAAAATTGATGCTATATTAGGGAAAACTTGCAGAACGGTTCCGGAGTCATCGCTTCGGGGGCCGTTTTCTTTTTGTTTCAGGATGACTTTCCGAGAGAACGGAAGGCTGAGCAGGATGGAAAAGGAGTTGGCATGGATAAATTTCCGATGACGCCGGAAGGTTTCAACAAGCTCAGGGAAGAGCTCCGTTGGCGCCAGCAGGAAGAACGCCCCCGGATTATCGAAGCAATCGCTGAAGCCCGCGCTCACGGCGATCTTTCGGAAAACGCGGAATATCACGCTGCCAAGGAAGCGCAGAGCCACAATGAGGGACGCGTCGGCGAGCTTGAGGATTATGTCGCGCGCGCTGAAATCATCGATGCGACGAAACTCTCTGGCGACAAGATCAAATTTGGCGCGACCGTGACGCTTGTCGACGAAGACACCGAAGAAGAGCGGATCTACCAGATTGTTGGCGATCAGGAAGCTGATGTGAAGGCCGGACGGATTTCAATTTCCTCGCCTATCGCGCGCGCGCTGATCGGCAAGAGCCAGGGCGATTCAATCGAGGTCAATGCACCGGGCGGCTCCCGTGCCTTTGAAATCCTCGGTTTCCGATTCGCCTGACACCCGAAATATCATGGAGAATACGGATTTGGCCAAGCCAGCTGAAACGGTGTTTCCGTCTCAGGACGAGGTTTGGCCATCCGTCGACCTGATCGAGGTCATCGCGCCGAACTTCAAGAAGCGATTGTCGGGCGTTACATCGACAATCGTTCAGTTGATACCGCTACAGCGCGCCGACGGACTGCGGATCGCAACGCTCGGCCCCGGTCTTCCGGCAGGGCTTCCCAAGCTCCGCTTTTCGTCCCTGTTCGGGTTATGGAAAAAGCCAAAGGGACGGCCCTTCAGAATCTGGCACGCACGGCGCAACACCGAGATGGCCGCCGGCGTTATTCTGCGCGATGTCTTGCGCATGCCTCTCCGGCTTGTCTTCACTTCTGCCTCGCAGCGCGATCACAAAGGGTTCACCCGCTGGCTGATCCGCCGGATGGATGCCGCGATCGCCACCAGCGCACGCACTGCAAGCTATCTGCACGTTCCCCATACCGTGATCATGCATGGTATCGATATGGAGCGGTTTCATCCGCCACGTGTCGCCGCCGACCGATATGAATCGACCGGGCTTCCCGGGCATTACGCTATCGGTTGTTTCGGCCGGATCAGGCATCAGAAGGGCACTGACCTTTTTGTCGACGCCATGATCCACCTGCTGCCATCATATCCGGAGTGGACGGCCGTGGTGGCAGGGCGCGCCACGCCCGAACATGCCACCTATGAGAAGGATTTGCGGGAAAAGGTCACGGAAGCGGGGTTGGCGGACAGGATCATCTTTCTTGGCGAGCTGCCTCTCAAGGCCGGGCATGATGACGTGTGCCAATGGTACCGGCGGCTGACAGCCAGCGTGGCGCCGTCGCGGCACGAAGGCTTTGGCCTGACCCCGCTGGAAGCGATGGCGTCGCGGACTGCTGTCATCGCCAGCGATGCGGGGGCTTATCCTGAATTGATAGAGCAGGGCCGTACCGGGTTCGTCGTGCCGAGAAATAACCTCGATGCGATGGCGGAAGCGATCGAACGCTATCTCGACGATCCGGCTCTGGCGCTTCGGCATGGAGAAAACGGATTGGCGTTTGTCACCGAGCATTTTCCGCTGACGGGTGAAGCGGCCGGGATCAGGGCCGTTTACGAAGAGGTCTGGGCCAAAGGCTGAACGGCTCAGCAGCCATCTGCTTAGGGCGGTGGCGCTGTATCAGGCAGGAAAGCTGCGATTTGTGCTTTAATCGAAGGTAATGAGTGGCCCGTCCTTGACGGGGCGGATTGTCAGCGACGTGCGAACGGAATCGACATTCGGGGTTGCTGCGACTTCTTCGATAATAAAGGTCTGGAACGTGTTCAGGTCCGGTGCCACGCAATGCAGGAGGAAATCGGACTCACCGGAAACCATCCATGCGCGGCGGACGATGGGCCAATTCTGCGTTTTTTCGGCGAAGGCCTTGAGGTCTGCATCCGATTGCCGATGCAGGCCGATCGAGCAGAAGGCAACCAGATCCTGCCCCAGAGCCTTGCCGTTCAGGATTGCGCGATAGCGCAGGATGATGCCGCTTTCCTCAAGCTTTCTCACGCGTCTCAGGCAGGGCGGTGCGGATATTCCCGCACGTTCGGCCAGTTCGACATTGGTAATACGACCGTCCGCCTGAAGTTCCTTCAGGATGATAAGGTCGATGGCGTCAAGGTCAGCCCTAAAAGGCATCTTGCAGTTCCTGCCGTTCAATTTGTCGCAAAGATAGGTGATTCCTCGGCGCTCGCAACAAATAACCAGAGAAGAAAGCCTTCATCCAACGGCAATTAACGTGCCCAGAAAGCTCGGGTGAACAGAATGACGACCGTGACGATCTCGAGACGGCCCGTCAGCATGAGATAACTCAGAACCCAAAGTGCGTTGTCGCTGAGCGTCGAGAAATTTCCGACGGGGCCAATGGTTTCGCCGAAGCCGGGGCCAACATTCGAGAGCGCGGTCAAGGCTCCGGTGAACGCGGTTCCCAGTTCCAGGTCGAAAAACGAGAGAAGCATGGCACCGATAATCAGCGAGGCCATGTAGAGAAAGATATAGAGCATGGTCGTTTGAGCCAGCTCATTGGGTATCTCCGAGGCGCCGTAGCGCAGCTTGACGACGACGTGCGGCATGATGAGGCGGGAGAGGTTGGCCTGCGCGATCCGCCACAGAATGATCAGGCGGTTCATCTTGATGCCGCCGGAAGTGGACCCGGCGCAACCGCCGACAAAGGTCGCCAGAAAGAAAACCCCGATCGCTTCCGAGCCCCATAGCTGGTAATCCTCGCTGGCGAAACCGGTGGTGGTTATAACCGACACGAAGTTGAACGAAGCCGTTATAAGGGCTGTACCGAAAGGGGTGCCGGTTTCCAGCCGCAGCCCCACGGCGAGGAAAAAGCTGCAAACAATGACGAGGACGAAGAACAGCGTCACCTGCGGGTCGACCAGAGACGACATGCGCTGCGGCATGACAGCCTTGATATAAAGCACGAACGGCAATGCCGACAGGATCATGAAAATCGTGGATGTGACCAGAATGGCCTGATTGTGGGCATAAAAGCCGAGCGAAGCGTCATGCGTCGAAAAGCCGGCGGTGGCGACGGTCGTCATGCCGTGATTGACAGCGTCGAAGATGCCCATGCCCGCTAAAAAATAGGCCATGACGCAAAGAGCGGTCAGGCCGCAATAGGCGGTAATGATGCCTGCGGCGATCTGGTTGACGCGGGGCAGGATCTTTTCCGATTTGTCGGAGGATTCCATATGCAATAGCTGTATCCCGCCCACGCGCAGCGAAGGGAGGAGCAGCAGGGCGAGGCCGACGAAGCCGACGCCGCCGAGCCAGCACAGGATCGAACGCCATAGCAATATGCCGCGGGGCAGATCGTCGAGCCCCGAGATTACGGTGGCGCCAGTGGTCGTGACGCCGGAGGTCGCCTCGAACATGGCTCCCGCAAAGGTGATTTCCAGTTCTGAGAAATAGAAGGGAACCGAGCCAATCAGTGCGGCGGTAAACCACACGCTCGCTGTCAGCAGGAAGCCGAGACGCGGTGTAAAGCGGACTTCCTGGTTGCGCGTTGCCGTGACGATGAGCCCGCAAAGGACGCCCGTGAAAATCGAGGCCTTCACGAAAACGCGCCAGTCGGAATTGCCATCCCGCCAGTCCGACAGGGCGGGAATGAGCATGGCGACGGCCATAACCAGTCCGAAACGAGCGCAGATATTGATGACTGTACGGAATATGGCGGATAACCCCGAGTTGGCGTTTTCTGTCTAGTACGGCGAACCCGAAATTCGTATCAGTCTGGAGCAAGGCTGAAAACGAAATTCGGATTCAAAGCCACGCTCGTTGATCGTCGAGAATCGCCGCTTGCGGAGGCTTGGTGATCGATCGCGACCTGACTGGTATATTCTCCCGTGCGAATCTTCTTAGCCTTTTCCTGACCGCTTGTAAAAGCGGGTGAAAAATAGCCTCCAAGGCGCTACAAGCTGTGGCTAAGTCCCACTTTCGGCGGCCAGCCCTTGCAAGTCACCCGGCTGGTTCCCTATTTTACCGTTGATGTGCGCGAGCGAATGGCTTGGCGCAAAGGGATTTTTGTTTGTTTTGATCGGCTAGTGAAGGAATTCGGCATGTCGCAGCGCCACGCACCTGTTCTTATCATCGGTTCCGGTCCTGCCGGATATACCGCTGCGATCTACACGGCGCGCGCCAATCTGAAACCGCTCATCGTTGCCGGGCTTCAGCAGGGCGGCCAGCTCATGATCACGACCGATGTCGAGAATTATCCCGGCTATGCGGAACCGGTGCAGGGGCCGTGGATGATGGAGCAAATGGCCAGGCAGGCCGAGCATGTAGGTGCCGAAATCGTTCACGACATCATTACAGAGGTCGATCTTGACGTGCGCCCTTTCCGCGCCAAAGGCGATTCCGGCACGGAATACACCGCGGATGCGTTGATTATCGCGACGGGCGCGCAGGCCAAATGGCTTGGCATCGAGAGTGAGCAGGCCTTTATGGGGTTTGGCGTGTCGGCCTGCGCCACATGCGACGGTTTCTTCTACAGGAACAAGGATGTCGTGGTGGTCGGCGGTGGGAATACCGCGGTTGAAGAGGCCCTCTATCTGGCCAATCTTGCGAAGTCCGTGACCGTTGTTCATCGCAAGGCATTCTTCCGTGCTGAAAAAATCCTTCAGGACCGGCTCTCTGCCAAGGCCAATGTCAAGGTGATCTGGGACAGTGTCGTCGACGAGATTACGGGCGAGGCGAGCCGGCCGTCTCTACCGGCGTCCGTCACTGGCGTTCGGCTTAAAAACGTCAATACGGGCGCGTTGACCGAAGTCGCAACGGATGGCGTTTTCGTAGCTATCGGCCATGCGCCAGCGGTTGAACTGTTCAAGGACAAGCTGAAGCACAAGCCGAACGGGTATTTGTGGACGGCGCCGGATTCAACGGCGACGGATGTGCCCGGGGTGTACGCGGCGGGCGACGTGACCGACGACATCTATCGTCAGGCCGTGACGGCGGCGGGCATGGGTTGCATGGCGGCCCTGGAGGCGGAGCGCTGGCTTGCGGCGCAGGAGCCTGTACGGCAAGCCGCAGAATAAGGATCTGGGCAGGGCACGATGCCCGTATAACCAGAAGGGGGAATGCGAGTTGATGCCGCTTGATTGGGATAAGCTGCGTATTTTTCACGCGGCTGCTGAAGCCGGATCGTTTACGCACGCGGCCGAGACGTTGCACCTGTCCCAGTCGGCGATTTCCCGTCAGGTGAGCGCGCTGGAGCAAGATGTGGGCGTGCCGCTGTTTCATCGGCATGCGCGCGGACTGATCCTGACGGAGCAGGGCGAAGTTCTTTATCGAACGGCCCATGAAGTCCTCATGAAGCTGGAGAGTGTCCGCTCGCGATTGGCCGAGAGCAAGGACAAGCCGTCCGGCAAGCTGCGTGTCACGACGACGGTCGGCCTGGGCTCGGGCTGGTTGACGGAGCGGGTACAGGAATTCATCGAGCTTTATCCAGACGTTCAGCTCCAGCTTATCCTCGATAATGAGGAGCTGGATCTGACGATGCGTCATGCCGATTGCGCGTTGCGCCTACGGCAGCCGCAACAACCGGACCTCATTCAACGCCGGCTTTTCACGGTGCATCTGCACGTTTATGCCTCCGCCGCTTATATCGAGAAGTTCGGAAAGCTGAGTTCGATCAGCGAACTCGATGCGCACAGGATCGTTACATTCGGCGAGCAGGCGCCGGCCTATCTGACCGGGCTCAACTGGCTGGAAGTCGCCGGGCTGGCAGAGGGCAATGCGCGCCCTGCTGCACTGCAAATCAACAATCTGCTTTCGATCAAGCGCGCGGTTGAAAAAGGCGTCGGCGTGGCCGTTCTTCCTGACTATATGATCGATCGGGAATCGACGCTGGTCAGGCTTCTGCCGGAGACGGAAGCGCCATCGTTCGATACATATTTCTGTTATCCGGAAGCGCTCAAAAACTCCGCCAAGCTGCGGGTGTTTCGCGACTTTCTCCTCACCAAAGCCCGAAGCTGGGCTTTCTGATGCACCTCGCGGAAAAATGGGAACCAGCTGCACTGGAAATCAGTTCACTGGACTGATTTGTGATCCCGCTTCGATCCGATAACGACATGCATGAAAACAATGGTTAAGCGCACCATCTGAATTCGTTTAAACGGAACCCGCTTTCGGAAATATCTCTGAAGTTCAGGTTCCGGAAAAGATTTTTCAATCAAATTTGGAGTACATCCGAAGAGGAGACTCCCGGAATCGTCATTTTTAAGCAAGTTACTTCAATTTTTTGTGTGCTTGGTGGAGCTATGCGTAATATGCATTGCTGCATTGCAAGATAAATCCTTGCAAATCGCCTCGTAAAGGAGCATATCTACATCACTCACGGACGCGCCTCCTCCTCCCATTGCGCGTCTATGAGTGTTCCCCTCTGGAGGTTTTGCTGGAAACAGCGCCTTCATAACTTTAGGCTGGACTTTTGTCCGGCCTTTTTTTTGTTCTTTATCAGGCCATGCTTTTCAGAAATGACACTCAGCCTTTAGAGATAGGCGCTTGATTGATCGTATGCACGCACAATACGTGTTGGAGCGCAGGCATAAAAAAGGGGCCTTTCGGCCCCTCATTCCTTGCGATGTGTGGTGCAATCCTACAGCATCGCTCATCGGATGATGCACCTGAAGCGCGTCGCGTTTAAACGATTTCACACGACGCACTTCAAGCTATTGTTGCCATACGTTAGCGCAAGCTGGCGCAGAAGCGCTGAATGCGCTTGCAGGCTTCTTCAAGCAATGCTTCCGACGTCGCGTAGGAGATGCGGAAGTTTGGTCCCAGGCCAAAAGCGGAGCCCTGGACGACGGCAACGCCTTCAGCTTCGAGAAGTTCGCTGACGAAATCCTCGTCGGTTTCGATGACCTTGCCCGACGGGGTGATTTTACCGATTGTTCCGGCGCAGGATGGATAAACGTAGAATGCGCCTTCAGGGGTAGGGCAGGTGATGCCCTTGGCCTGATTGAGCATCGAGACGACCAGATCGCGGCGACCCTCAAAGATCGCCTTGTTCTTGGCGATGAAATCCTGGGGTCCGTTCAAGGCTTCGACTGCTGCCCATTGCGCGATCGACGATGCGCCGGAAGTCTGCTGCCCCTGGATCATATCCATCGCCTTGATGAGCGGAAGCGGACCAGCCGCATAGCCGATGCGCCAGCCGGTCATCGCATAGGCTTTCGAGACGCCGTTCATGGTGAGCGTGCGGTCATGGAGCGACGGCTCGACCTGTGCCGGCGTCGTGAAAACGAAATCGCCATAAACCAGATGCTCATACATGTCGTCGGTCAGGATCCATACATGCGGATGGCGGACGAGTACGTCGGTGAGCGCTTTCAACTCAGTCTCGGAATAGGCTGCACCAGATGGGTTCGAAGGCGAGTTGAATACCAGCCACTTGGTCTTCGGCGTGATCGCGGCTTCCAGAACATCCGGCTTCAGCTTGAAATTGTCTTCGAGCGTCGTGTCGACAAAGACCGGCGTGCCGCCGCAGATTGCCACCATCTCCGGATAGCTGACCCAATAGGGCGCCGGTATGATGACTTCGTCGCCGGGGTTCATTGTCGCCATGAAAGCGTTGAACAGAATCTGCTTGCCGCCGGTGCCTACGATTGTCTGCTCCGGCTTGTAGTCTAGGCCATTTTCACGCTTGAACTTGGCGACAATGGCCTGGCGCAATTCCGGGATACCGGCGACGGGCGTGTATTTTGTTTCACCACGCTTGATGGCGGCTATCGCGGCATCCTTGACATTGTCCGGAGTGTCGAAGTCAGGCTCGCCAGCACCGAGGCTGATAACGTCCCGGCCTTTTGCTTTCAGTTCGCGTGCTTTCTGGGTGACTGCGATGGTCGCTGAAGGCTTTACGCGTGAAAGGATGTCGGCGAGGAATGCCATGAGATCTTCTCCTAAAATGACGGTGTGTTGACCGGTTCCATTTGCGGGACTGCTATGTCGCAACGTCGAACGAATCGCAAGGGCGAGGGACTCAAAAGACGCTGAATCGTGCGGATTCTTTCGAAAGTGTGGCATGAAACGACGAATCCATCAGGGCGGCTTCATCTTGTGTTCAAACAAACTGATTGGACAGCGGCGGAATGGTCCTGGATAAGTGTTCGCGAGGAGCGCTTCATATGTTCACACTCTATTCGCAACCGGATTCGGGAAATTCCTACAAGCCCCGGCTTCTGATGGCAAAATTGGATATTCCGTTCAGGCATGTCGCCGTTTCTTCTATTGATGGCTCGACGCGCAAACCGGACTATCTGGCAAAGAACCCGAACGGAAAGGTGCCGTTGCTGGAGCTGGAGGATGGAAGGTTTCTGGCGGAATCGAACGCCATGCTGCTTTATTTCGGCGAAGGAACCCGTTTTCTGCCTGCCGATCGCTATGAGCGAGCGCTTGCCTATCAATGGCTGTTCTTCGAGCAATATTCCCACGAACCGAATGTTGCGGTTCGCAGAGCTTTGCGTATGTATCCCGAACGGGCGCATCAAGCCACGCCGGAAAGGCTCGCTGCTACGCTGGAGGGTGGAAACAAGGCGCTGCAAGTCATGGACATCCAGCTCGCCAAGACACCATTCATTGCTGGCAATGCGATCAGCGTTGCCGATATCGCCCTCTATGCCTACACCCATGATGCGCATCTGGGAGGGTTTATCCTGTCGGATTTTCCATCTGTGGTGAAATGGCTTTCGCGTGTCGCAAGCGATGAAGGACACGTACCTGTGGAGTGGCTTCCTGAATGATGTTTGCCGTGAATCCGGGGAGCTGATTTTTCAGAATGATTTGTGATAATCTTTCTGAATTGACGCAAGGAGGCGGACAATGAAAACAATTATTCTTGTCGCTGCCATAGTGGCGGGTTCTATTGTACCTGCCTATGCGATTTCGCGCTACAACTCGCAAAGCATGAGCTGCCAGGCGGTTCAGGCTGCCATACGCAACGAGGGAGCGGTCATCCTGCGCTATCCGTCCACGCGCACGCCCAACATGACCCTTTATGACCGCTACGTGCTGCATGATGGTTTCTGCATGAGCACGCAGTTTGCAGACAGGGCGACGGTGCCCACGGCGGATCGTGGGTCGTGTCCGGTTCGAAAATGCGTGACGCGATCGCCCGACGATGATTTTTTCTTCTTCCGGCGGCGGCATTAGGTCAGGAGAAAATTGAATCCGGACAATATTCCAATGCGTTGTTTTGTCAGGATGTTTTTGTTTATTGCAGAAACTGATTCAAGGCTTGCGGAATTTGATTCCAGAACATCAGTCAACCTGTTGAAACAAAAAGGAAAAGGCGGAATAAATCCCGCCTTTTCCGTAGTCACGATCTAACCCGTGCTGATTAGTCAGCAACGCTGAGATTGTCAGCGGAGGACTTGCCGGAACGACGGTCCTGGACGATCTCGTAGTTGACTTTCTGGCCATCATTCAGGCCACGCAGACCAGCGCGCTCTACTGCGGAGATATGAACGAAAACGTCCGCACCGCCGGCATCTGGCTGGATGAAGCCGTAGCCCTTCTGACTATTGAACCATTTCACTGTTCCCGAAGCCATGGGAATATCCTTTTTAACGTATGGTTTCTTGGACCGTAAGCATAGATACGGTCCGGTGGATCGAAATATGCAATGGAGTTCGTCAGGAGGCGAAAGCGTTGTTTCGCGGGTCGCAAAGAGTCACTCGACCGAAATATCGATACCCCATCTTTATTCGAGAACGGCAGACAACACAAGCTCTTGTCAGATTGTCGCACCGGCGGAAACGACCCTGTTCAAAAGTTGAACGATTGCTGCGCCGGAGCGGGCGGGGTCGGGTCGACACCTTCGAGCTGTAACATCTGCAATTTGGTCTGCGTGCCGCCGGGTGCGGAAAAGCCGCCAATCCTGTTTCCCGCTGCCAGAACCCGATGGCATGGGATGATGAGCGTTACGGGATTGCGGCCCATGGCCTGCCCAACCTCCCAGGCCTTGCCTTCAAATCCGGCGCTTGCGGCCAGTTCGGCATATGTCAGGGTTTCACCCCAGCCGATGCGTCGGGTGGCCTCGTAGATCGTGCGATAGAGCGGCGTGACGCCATCAAGATCCAGCGTGACGCCGGAGAAGTCGGCTGGATGTCCTTGCGCATATTGCCGGATCATGGCGACAATCCGTTCCATGGGCGCCGGTGGGGTTGTCGGAGACGGCTCGCGAAGACGGGAAAGCATATGCTGTTCGGTTGCGTCGCGGCTTTCTGCGGGCAGGTGAAGACGGCGCACGCCATTGGCGTTCCATGCAATGCCGATGAAGCCAAGGGCCGTCTCGAAGACATGATATGGGGTTGGGGTCATGCGTGCTACGCTCAGTATTTGTTCGGTTTCATTGTAACATGAGAACATGATTCTTGTAGCTGTGCGATACAAGGTGGCATGAAGGGTTGCTGTTTTTCCATATCCTTCATGCTATAGCGGCGGAACTGGATCTGAAGGAAACCCTCCGCTTGTCACATCTGCAACGCCTGTCGCTTTCTGGCTTTTTCTTGTCAGCCTTCCTGCTTTCTGCCTGTACGACCACGGGAAAGAAACCGGAGAACACGACGGAACCTGCAACTGGCGAGGCGACCGTCACGCAAGAATCCCGGAGTGAAGTGGATGTTTTGATCTCCAAATATGCCACCCTTTACAAGGTGCCGGAGCCGTTGGTGCGGCGGGTCGTGAAGCGGGAAAGCAATTTCCTGCCGGGTGCCTATAATCGCGGGCATTGGGGTCTGATGCAGATCAAGCATGGCACTGCCAAGGTCATGGGGTATGATGGTCCGCCAAAAGGACTGCTTGATGCCGAGACAAACCTCAAATATGGCGTCAAATATCTGGCCGGCGCCTATCTGGTCGCGGGCGGAAGCCAGGATCGCGCAGTCCGCCTTTATTCCAGCGGCTACTATTACGAAGCAAAGCGAAAGGGGTTGCTCGAAGAAACGGGTCTTAAGAATTAGGTAACTTTGCGGGGAGCATAATGTGTCCTTGATCCAGCGTATCTGGCGTTAAGCATTCTTGTTCGATGACAAGGGTTCGCGCGGAAAAAACGGTCATGACGGGTCGGGTTTCGAAGACAGCGAAAGTGTCTGAAACCGGTCTTGGCGAGTTCGAGATCGGATTCTTTGCTCAAGTACGAATGATGATCGATGCCTTCCGGCGCTCGACCGTTCGCAATCAGCTCTTTTTGCTCGCTGGCGCGCTTCTGATCATCATCATTGTAACCGCATACGGGCAAGTGCAGCTCAATCGCTGGAACGTCCCATTCTACGATGCGCTGTCACGGCGCAACTTGCCGGAATTCTTTCATCAACTGGGCGTCTTTGCTGTTATTGCGAGCATATTGCTCCTGCTGAATGTTTCGCAGACATGGTTCAACCAGATGACCGCGCTGAAAATGCGTGAGGGGTTGGCGCGCGATCTCGTCGATCAATGGATGGTTGCCAGACGTGCCCTTCGCCTGACTGAGGCGGGGGAGATTGGTATCAATCCAGACCAGCGCATGCATGAGGATGCGCGTCATCTGGCTGAAATTACAACCAGCCTTGGCATTGGGCTGGTTCAGGCGACAATCATGCTGTTCAGCTTCCTTGGTGTCCTGTGGGCGCTCTCGAGCGGCTTCATCTTCCATGTCGGCGGTCGGAGTTTTTCAATTCCGGGATACATGGTCTGGGCAGCGATCCTCTATGCGGGGTCGGCCTCGTTGCTCAGCTATTTCGTGGGACGGAGGTTGGTTCGGCTGAATGCCAACCGCTATTCCAAGGAAGCGGAACTGCGTTTCTCGCTCATGCGCGCCAATGAACACCTGGCCCTGATCACGCTTGCAAAAGGCGAGGAGAATGAACGGAACCGGCTTCATGGCGATATCAACGGAGTGCTCGCGGTTATCCGCCAGCTGGCATTGGCGCTTACCAACCTGACCTGGGTTACGGCCGGTTACGGCTGGCTGACCATCGTTGCGCCGATCCTCATCGCCGCTCCGGTCTATTTCGCCGGTGAGCTTTCCTTCGGTGGCCTGATGATGGCGGTGGGTGCGTTCAATCAGGTCCATTCGTCATTGCGCTGGTATGTCGATAATTTCGGAGCGATTGCCGACTGGAAGGCGACGCTCTTCCGCGTGGCAACATTCCGTGCCGCAGTGATCGCGATGGACAGGCAGTTGCCGGAGGAGGGGAGCATTTCCTATGGTCCGTCGCTGACCGGCGACATGTCGTTCAGGGGACTGGAAATCGCTACGTCCCGCGATGCGAATGAGGCCGAGGAAATCTACCGGCTGCGTGAAGGCGATGTGACGATCAAGGCAGGCGAGCGGGTGATGCTGAACGGCGAGGCCGGATTGAACCGCAAGCTGGTGTTTGGCGCTATCGCCGGGCTTTGGCGCTGGGGCTCCGGCCAAATTCGCGTTCCCGCCACCGACACCGTGCAGTTCATGCCGCAGGTTCCCTATCTGCCGCGCGGGACGTTGCGCGACGCACTCGCCTATCCGCGGGAAGCGGGCGCCTTCTCATCCATCGAACTGACCAATATCCTGGATAAGGTCGGGCTCGGCAGGATGCTGACAATGCTGGACAATGAAGCGCGATGGGATCGAATGATCAGCGACGACGAGCAAGTGGCGATTTCCTTCGCCCGGTTGCTGCTTCACAAGCCTCGCTGGATCGTTTTCGATGAGGTGCTTGAAGGGTTGGAGCCGGATATGCAAAAGCGGCTGGCCAAGGTCATAGCAGAGGTTCCTGATGTCACCCTGATCTATATTGGCCGCTCGGAAACTTTCGCGAAAATGATTTCCCCGAGGATTCTGCATCTCGAGAGAAAGCCGTTCGCCGCTTGACGTGGGTTATTCTGACGCTGATGTCGCGACCCGGTTGAGTCAATAACCCAAAAGAGGCCAATGAAAGCTCCACCGCCTTTCGGACCTGAAAGGCGGTGGACAGGTCGCTATCAGAAATAGTCCTGCAGGGGCTGTACTTCGAGCGAACCGGCCTTGAGCGCCTTGATCGCTTCGGTCACGGCAACCGCTCCGGCCAGGGTGGTGTAGTAAGGCACCTTCTGCATCAGGGTCGCGCGGCGCAGCGATTTCGAATCCGATACGGATTTGGCGCTGGCGGTCGTGTTGAAGACGATCTGAATCTGGCGGTTGCGGATAGCGTCCTCAACATGCGGACGCCCCTCCTGCACCTTGTTGATTTTCTGCGCTTCGACGCCGTTTTCCGCAAGGAAATGTGCGGTGCCGGTGGTGGCGACGATCTTGAAACCGATCTCCGTCAACTGCTTGACCGCTGGCAGGATGCGCGCCTTGTCCTCGTCGCGAACGGAAACGAACAATGTTCCGTCGCGCGGAAGATCGACACCTGCTCCCAACTGGGCCTTGGCAAAAGCAAGGGCAAAGTCGCGGTCGAGGCCCATGACCTCGCCGGTAGAGCGCATTTCAGGCCCGAGCAGCGTGTCGACGCCGGGGAAGCGGGCGAACGGGAACACTGCTTCCTTGACGGCTATATGGGCCAACTGCTGGCTCGTTGGTTTGCCGCCATACTGATTGACGGCGCTTTCGAGGGTCTCACCGGCCATGATGCGCGCGGCGATCTTGGCGATCGGCTTGCCGATGGTCTTTGCAACGAAAGGCACCGTGCGCGAGGCGCGCGGATTGACTTCCAGAACGTAGATCGTCCCGTCCTTGATGGCGTACTGCACATTCATCAGGCCGCCGACATTGAGCGCCTTGGCAAGTGCTGCCGTCTGGCGCTCCAGTTCAGCGACCAGTTCCGCAGACAAGGAGTGGACCGGAAGCGAACAGGCGCTGTCGCCCGAGTGAATGCCGGCTTCCTCGATATGCTCCATGATACCGGAGATCCAGGTATCCTCGCCATCGCAGAGGCAATCGACGTCCACCTCGATGGCGTCGGACAGGTAGCGGTCGAACAGCAGCGGGTTCTTGCCGAGCAACGTATTGATCTGGCCGGTTTTGTCGTTCGGGTACTTTTGCTTGATGTCTTCCGGCACAAGCTCTGGAACCGTATCGAGCAGATAGGTTTGCAGCATGCGCTCATCATGAATGATCTGCATGGCACGGCCGCCAAGCACGTAGGATGGACGAACGACCAGCGGGAAGCCCAGCTCCCCGGCAATGGTGCGAGCCTGCTCGACTGAATATGCAATGCCGTTCTTTGGCTGGGTGAGGTCCAGTTTCACCAGCAGTTTCTGGAAACGGTCACGATCTTCGGCGAGATCGATTGCGTCGGGCGATGTTCCGAGGATCGGAATATCAGCCTTTTCCAGCGCTTCGGCCAGCTTCAGCGGTGTCTGCCCACCGAACTGCACGATGACACCGTGCAGGGTTCCGGCCTGCTGTTCGGCGCGCAGGATCTCCAGCACGTCTTCCGCCGTCAGTGGCTCGAAATAAAGGCGGTCGGATGTGTCATAGTCGGTCGACACGGTTTCCGGATTGCAGTTGATCATGATGGCTTCATAGCCAGCGTCACGCAAGGCAAAGGCCGCATGGCAGCAGCAATAATCAAACTCGATGCCCTGTCCGATGCGGTTCGGCCCACCACCAAGAATGACGACTTTCTTGCGGTCCGAAACGTCCGCCTCCGAGCGAACCGCACCGGCAAAAGGCACTTCGTAGCTCGAATACATATAGGCGGTCGGCGAAGCGAATTCCGCGGCGCAGGTGTCGATGCGCTTGTAAACCGGATGCACCTCAAGCTGCGTGCGCAATTTTGCGACGTCATTGGCATCCTTGCCCGCAAGGCTGGCCAGACGTGCATCGGAGAAGCCCATGGCTTTCAACATGCGCAGGTTTTCAGCATCCTGCGGCAGGCCGTGCTCGCGAACGCGTTCCTCTGTCTGGACAACGCCGTCGATCTGCTCAAGGAACCACGGGTCGATCTTCGAATAGTCGTGGACTTCGTCGAGCGAGGTGCCCATGCGGATAGCCTGCGCGACCATGCGCAGCCGGTCCGGCGTCGGTTTTCCGATGGCGGCGCGGATCGCATTGCTGTCGTCGCCTTCGCCGAGACCGGGGATGAGGATTTCATCAAGGCCGGTGAGGCCGGTTTCAAGGCCGCGCAGCGCTTTTTGCAGGGATTCCTGGAAGGTGCGGCCGATGGCCATGACTTCGCCGACGGATTTCATCGCGGTTGTCAGGCTCGGTTCGGCCCCGGGGAATTTCTCGAATGCGAAGCGCGGAATCTTTGTCACCACGTAGTCGATGGACGGCTCGAAGGAGGCTGGCGTCGCGCCGCCGGTAATATCGTTTTCGAGTTCGTCCAGCGTGTAACCGACGGCGAGCTTCGCGGCGATCTTGGCGATCGGGAAGCCGGTGGCCTTCGAGGCGAGCGCAGAGGAACGCGATACGCGCGGGTTCATTTCAATGACGATCAGGCGGCCGTTTTCCGGATTGACGGCGAACTGCACGTTTGAGCCGCCAGTTTCGACGCCGATCTCACGCAACACCGCGATCGATGCATTCCGCATGATCTGGTATTCCTTGTCCGTCAGCGTCAGGGCAGGGGCGACCGTGATCGAATCGCCCGTGTGAACGCCCATCGGATCGAGATTTTCGATCGAGCAGATGATGATGCAGTTGTCCGCCTTGTCGCGGACCACTTCCATTTCATACTCTTTCCAGCCGAGAACGGATTCCTCGATCAGCACCTCGGTTGTCGGCGAAGCATCCAGACCGCTGTTGATGATGTCGTAGAATTCCTGGCGGTTGTAGGCGATGCCGCCGCCCGTTCCGCCCATGGTGAAGGACGGGCGGATAATGGCGGGCAGGCCAACATGGTCCATCGCCTGACCGGCAACACCCATGGCATGAGCGATATAGCGCTGCTTGCGGTCGCTCTCGCCAAGCTGCCATTCGGTTTCCAGCTTGTCGAGCGCCGTGTCGAGTTCAGCCCCGGAAAACCGGGATTTCAGTTCCCTGCGCTGCTCTTCATGCGTCTTGCGGTCCTGGTCTTTCACTTCAGTGGCATTGGCGAGCATCGATTTCGGCGTTTCCAGGCCGATCCGCTTCATGGCTTCACGGAAAAGCGCGCGATCTTCGGCCATGTCGATAGCTTCGGCATTGGCGCCGATCATCTCCACATTATAGCGTTCCAGCACGCCCATGCGGCGCAGCGAAAGCGCGGTGTTCAGCGCGGTTTGGCCGCCCATGGTGGGCAGCAGCGCGTCCGGACGCTCCTTGGCGATGATCTTGGCGACAACTTCCGGCGTGATCGGCTCGATATAGGTCGCGTCCGCCAGCTCCGGATCGGTCATGATCGTGGCCGGATTGGAGTTGACGAGGATGATGCGGTAGCCTTCGGCCTTCAGCGCCTTGCACGCCTGCGTGCCGGAATAGTCGAACTCGCAGGCCTGACCGATGATGATTGGTCCAGCGCCGATGATGAGGATGGATTTGATGTCGGTACGTTTCGGCATATTCTCTTCCGTCAGCAGCGTTGCACAAAGCACCGAACGGGGTGAACCGTACGGTTTGCAAACAGGTTTCATCTTGCAGGCTAAGCGTGCCTTATAGGCAAATGATTTCGGTCGCGTAACCCCCTAAAACAACAATCATACCGCTTTTTCCGTGTGTTTGTGCGACGGATCGTATCAAATGGGGGCAATCGTGCTCAGCGGGAGGCTTTTCGACGGGTGAATCAAGGCCGGTGAATCCATGCATTCAGTCCGTGAATATGTCTGATCCGGTGGATAGACGAGTTGAAGGCTGTTGGTTTTTGCTACATTAATCTAGTGAAGTCTGCCAAAATAGCAGACATGAACGGGAGAATGCGAAATGCGCTGGCAGGGCCGTAGACAAAGCGACAACGTCGAAGATCGCCGTAGCGAGGGTGGCGGTCTGCCCGGCGGCATTGGCCGTGGTGGCGGTTTTCGCATTCCGATGGGGCCGGGCATAAGAACGGCCCGGGGCGGCGGCCTGTCCGGCATCATCATTCTGGTTGTGCTGTTCTTCGCGTTGAAAGCATGCGGCATCGACCCGCTGCAAGTGCTTGTTGGCGACGGTGGCGTTGGCCCTGCCACCCAGCAAACAGGACAACGCTCTGCGCCGACCGCGCAGCAGAACGACGAGATGACCCAGTTCGTGAAAACAGTTCTTGCCGAGACGGAAGACGTCTGGGGCGGCATCTTCCAGGCGAATGGCGAAACTTATCCGGACCCGACGCTTGTTCTGTTCAATGGCCAGGTCGGCTCCGCATGCGGCTTCGCGAGTTCTGCATCCGGTCCATTTTATTGCCCGGGCGACAAGAAGCTCTATATCGATCTCGATTTCTATAATGAGCTTGCCAATCGCTTTGGCGCTTCCGGCGACTTTGCGCAAGCCTATGTGCTGGCACATGAGGTTGGCCATCATGTCCAGAACCTGATCGGCGTGCTTCCGAAGTTCAATGCGATGCGCCGGAACATGAGCCAGGCCGAACAGAATGCAATGTCGACCCGCGTCGAGTTGCAGGCGGATTGTTTCGCCGGCATCTGGGGGCATTTCACGGCCCAGAAGGGGTTGCTCGATCAGGGCGATCTGGAAGAGGCGCTCAACGCCGCCAACCAGATTGGCGACGATACCTTGCAGCGCCGCACGCAGGGCTATGTGGTGCCGGAAAGCTTCAATCATGGCACGTCGGCCCAACGCGCGGAGTGGTTTGCTCGTGGCTTCAAGTCCGGCAAGCTTGAGGATTGCGACACATTCAACGCCAATATCTGAGGTTTTCCGCTTCGCCCGACCGTGAAATAGTGCGGTCTGGCGAGCGTATTGCGCGGATGGTCGCTCTTGTCAGGCACATGTCAGGAGCGACGCCTCCCGTCATGTTCACGTATTGTTTCGGGTAGGCAGGTCGTCTAGAAGCGTTTTCCGCGGTTTCGCGGTGTTTTTAATTCGCGAGTGCTTCGATGGTTGATCCCAAGCTGGCAAGGCGCGGCCTTGCGCTGGTCTTTCTGATTCTGCTTCTTGACGTAACCGGTATCGGCATCATCATGCCGGTCCTGCCTGCGTATCTCGAGGAACTGACAGGCGCCAATGTGAGTGAGGCTGCAATCGAAGGCGGCTGGCTTCTGTTTGTCTATGCCGGCATGCAGTTTCTGTTTGCGCCGCTGATAGGCAATCTCAGTGACCGTTTTGGCCGCCGGCCCGTTCTTCTGGCATCCGTTCTGACCTTCGCCATCGACAATCTGATTTGCGCCCTGGCCACCACTTACGCAGTGCTGTTCATCGGGCGAGTGCTCGCCGGAATAAGCGGAGCAAGCTTTTCCACCGCCGCAGCCTATATCGCCGACGTCAGCAATGACGAAAACCGCGCAAAGAATTTCAGCCTGATCGGGATCGCCTTTGGCGTGGGGTTTGTGCTGGGGCCAGTATTGGGCGGCATTCTTGGCGAATATGGACCGCGCGTTCCATTTTACGGCGCAGCGTTGCTTGCATTCGTCAATTTCGTGGTTGCCCTGTTCCTCCTGCCGGAGACACTGGCGGTTATGCATCGACGACGGTTCGAATGGCGTCGGGCGAATCCGCTCGGTGCATTGCGCCAGATGCGACACTATCCGGGTATTGGCTGGATCGGACTGGTTTTCTTTCTATTGATGCTGGGACATCAGGCCTATCCGGCAGTGTGGTCATTCGTTGGCAGCTATCGGTACGGCTGGAGCGAGCGTGAAATAGGCCTTTCGCTCGGTATCTTTGGTATCGGCGGCGCGGTTGTCATGGCTGTTGTCTTGCCGCGCGTTCTTCCGATCCTGGGAGAATGGCGCACGGGGCTTCTGGGGCTGTCATTTAGCGCTCTGGCATTTTTCGGTTATGCAGCGGCGTGGCAGGGCTGGATGATCTACGCCGTGATTATCGCGACCAGTCTGGAAAGCCTGTGGGACCCGCCGATGCGCAGTCTGGCATCAGTGAAGGTTCCTCCATCCGCACAAGGCGAATTGCAGGGGGCGATGGCCAGCCTTGCGAGCCTGACCAGTATCGTCGGGCCGCTTATTTTTACGCAGGTTTTCAGCTTTTTCACCGGCCCGGATGCGCCGTTCACCTTCGCGGGGGCACCTTTTGCGCTGGCCGGTATCTTCGTGCTGGCCGCAGTTGTCGTGTTCATCCTCAAGGTGGAGCGCAAGGACGCCCCACCCGAGACGGTAAAAGAGGTGGCCGTTACGCCGCCTGCTCAGGGATGAGTGGTTCGCCCTTCCGCTCGCGGATCAGGTTGATGAAGCGGCGGAACAGGTAGTGCGAGTCCTGCGGGCCGGGTGATGCTTCGGGGTGGTGCTGGACCGAGAAGACGGGCTTGCCGACAACGCGCAGGCCGCAATTTGACCCGTCGAACAGGGAAACATGGGTTTCTTCCACGCCTTCCGGGAAGGTTTTCGCATCGACCGCGAAGCCGTGGTTCATCGAGACAATCTCGACTTTGCCGGTGGTGTCATCCTTGACCGGGTGGTTCGCGCCATGATGGCCCTGATGCATTTTTTCGGTCTTGCCGCCAAGCGCCAGCGCAAGCATCTGGTGGCCGAGGCAGATGCCAAACACCGGAATATCTGTTTCGATAAGCTTGCGGATTGTCGGCACGGCATATTCACCCGTCGCCGCCGGATCGCCGGGGCCATTGGACAGGAAAATTCCGTCCGGATTATGTGCGAGAACGTCTTCGGCAGTTGCCTCCGCCGGAAGAACGGTGACCGTGCCGCCGAGACCCGCGAGCAGACGCAGGATGTTGCGCTTGATGCCATAATCTATCGCGACGATATGGAAGGCGGGATTTTCCTGAACGGAATGGCCTTCGCCCCATACCCAGGGCGTTTCGGTCCATACCGATGTCTGCCCGGACGTGACTTCCTTGGCAAGATCAAGGTCGATCAGTCCATGCCAGGCTGCCGCCTGCGCTTTCAGGGCCGGAATGTCGAACTTGCCTTCCGGATCGTGGGCTATGACGGCGTTCTGCGCGCCTTTTTCACGGATCAGGGCCGTCAATGCGCGGGTGTCCACGCCAGCGAGCGCCACAATGCCGCGCGCTTTCAGCCATTGGTCCAGATCGCCGCTGGAGCGGTAGTTGGAAGGCGATGTGATATCGGCCTTGAAGATAGCACCGACGGCGCCTGCGCGGTTGGCCGGGGTCAGGTCTTCGATGTCTTCGCCGTTGGCGCCGACATTGCCGATATGCGGGAAGGTGAAGGTCACGATCTGGCCCGCATAGGAGGGGTCCGTGAGGATTTCCTGGTAGCCGGTGAGTGCGGTGTTGAAAACGACCTCGGCTTCACGAATGCCGGTCGCACCCAGCCCCTTGCCTTCGATCACCGTTCCGTCGGCCAGAACGAGCAAGGCGGTTGGCCGGGTCGATCCCCAGGGTGCGGTTTTCGTTGTCATGGTCCACTCCTGATGTCTGTTCATGGCTACGCCCAGCGTTCGGGCTTGAATGCGACCCGAAGCTGGTCCATATGATGATGCTGAAAGCGACAGGCCGATACCCGGCGCGCAAGGCAGCTTGCAATGTCTGGCTAAGTCGCGGAACATAAACAAAGCGGACCTTGCGGTCAATGCTGTGAAGGAACTCTTCACGAATAAAAATTGATAAAGAAAATCAACCGCTTGGCCTCGATCTGGCGGTTGCGTTCCTATGAGTCGAACTGTATTGTCTGCCAAATAACCAGGAGAATTCGCCATGCGCGACAAAATCGCCGCGGCATTGACTGTCGCCATCAAGGCACGCGATCAACGCCGTGTTTCAACGCTGCGCCTGATTCTCGCAGCGATCAAGGATCGGGATATTGCGCATCGCGGTGCGGGCAAGGATCCGGTCACGGACGACGAAATTTCGGCTATTTTCGCCAAGATGATCAAGCAGCGGGAAGAATCCGCGAAGCTGTATGAAGAAGCCAATCGCCTTGAACTCGCCGAGGGGGAGAGGGCCGAAATCGAGATCATTCGCGATTTTCTGCCGGCGCAGCTTTGCGACGCCGACGTCCGGAAAGCCATCGAGGACGTTGTTTCCGAAGTGGGTGCGGAAGGGCTGCGCGACATGGGCAAGTGCATGAACGCCCTCAAACAGAAATATGCGGGGCAGATGGATTTCACCAAGGCGAGCAGCCTCGTGAAGGAAAAGCTGCAATAATAGCCCGAAGTTGCACCGGCTTCGATTTGGGCCGAAATGGCAGATTGGTAAAAAGGCCGGTTCTTGAAACCGGCCTTTTTATTCGGCTGCCCGCAGGCGGGAACCGCGCAGCAGCCCCTGTTCCTCCAGCACCGGATAAGCGACGGATGCAAGCAGCGAGTTAATCTGTTTCAGGTCGCGAATCGTGTCGAGATGGATCGAGCTGGTTTCGATGCTGCGGGCGGTGCCATTGCGCAAACGATCGAAATGACGCTGGCTTGTCTCCTTTTCAAGCGACCGCAGCCGGTCTTTTTCTTCGACAAGCTGGTATGCGGTTTCGCTGTCGCGCGAAACCAGAACGTTGAAGGCCATGCGGGCGTTGGTGGCGACCGAGGCATGAAAAGCCTCCAGTTCACGCCAGCCGTCATCCGTGAATTCGAGATGGCGGTTCATCTTCTTCTGGACGTGGACGAGCATGTTGCGAACGATAATATCGCCCACTTGCTCGAGTTTCACGCTGGCGCCCAGCAATTCCTGGCAGCGAAGGGCCTCATCTTCGGAAAGCTGATGGGTCGTCAGGCGGGCGAGGTAGAGCTTTACCGCGGCATGAAGCCGGTCCACCCGATCGTCCAATGCAGCAAGTTCGTTGATCTTTGCCTGATCCGGCTGCTGGTAGAGGTCAATCACCCGTTGCAGCATGATCTCCACGGTTTCGCATATCCGGACAACCTCGCGGGTGGCGTTGGCGAGCGCCTGCCGCGGATTGTCGAGTACCGTATCGTCCAGCGCGCTCAGTTCTTCCATCGCGAGAGGCTTGGCGGGCTCCGCCGGGGCGTTGAGGGCAACGATGGCCTGTGTCGCTTTCAGGATCAGGCCGGACAACGGAATGCCGGCCAGCAATATGATGACGTTGAAAAGGATATGCGCCTGGATGATTTGCTCAGCCGCGCTCGCGCCGAGGTAGCCGATCGGCGGCTTGAACCAGAGATAGAGGGTGAGCATGATCATTGAACCCGCCCCGCGCATCAGCAGATTGCCAAGGGGGACGACCCGGACCTGCGGCGCGGCGGCTCGCGTCAGTAGGGGCGCGATCATCGATGAGCCGAGATTGACGCCCAGGATCATGACAATGCCGAGTTCCGGCGCGATCAGGCCGCGTGTGGCGAAGGTCACCAGCAAAAGCACGGCGGCGATGCTTGAATGGAAGAGCCATGTCATCAGCGCGGCCAGCATATAGGCCGTGACAGGATCGCTTGACAGATAATTGACGATCACCGGCAAAAGCGCGCTTTCGCGCAGCGGCTCGGTCGCCCGGCCTGTCAGTTCCAGAGAGAGAATGAGCAGCCCGACGCCGACGAGTATGCGCCCGATCTGACGCCATTCGCGTTTTTCGGTGACCATAAACGTGATCGTGCCCACGAGAATGCAAATCGGGACGAGCGCGGTTAGGTCGTAGCTGAGGATCTTGACGACGAGCGCCGATCCGACTTCCGCGCCGCGGACGGCCATCAGGCCCGCGATGCCGTTGACAATCCCCGACCCGACGAACGAGCCGACAAGCAGCGTGACTGCCGTTGAACTCTGAAGCACGACGGCAAGGGCGACGCCCAGCCCAACCGCGAGCAGCGGATTTTTGAGGGAATCCTTGAGCGCATGGCGCAGCTTGTCGCCGTAGGCGCGCTCCACGCCGGTTTTCACCATGCGCGTTGCCCAGAGTAACAAGGCGACAGCCCCTGCCAGATGCAGGAGGATGATGGATCCGTTCAATGACCAGTTCCTGACTTATAGTTTGCCGGGTTATTTAAAATCATGACATAGAATTAGTTTAAGCTATGAAAATAAAAAAGGAAAAAATATGTCCCGGCTAATCAAATGCGCATCATTTTTAATAATATGTGACAGTTTTGTGACGTTGCTGCACGCGCGTTCATGCCATGGGATTGATATGATTGCGAAATGTGCGCCTCCCTGTTTTTCGTCATCATCATCATGTGGATAGCGAGAGGAACGTCGTTGATCTGCCGCTATCGATTGCCACTCGCGCCATTCGATACTATCTAGGATCAACTGGCCGCCCGTTCGGCCCCAATTCGAATAGCAGTGAAGTGTTGGATGCGTTTCCCCCCGTCTTTTCTCGATGAGATCAGAGAGCGCGTGCCTATATCGGCCGTGATCGGGACACGTGTGTCCTTCGACAGAAAGAAATCCGTTTCGGCGAAAGGGGATTTCTGGGCGTGCTGCCCGTTTCATGGCGAAAAGACACCAAGCTTTCACTGTGAGGATCGCAAAGGACGCTATCACTGCTTCGGTTGCGGCGTGACCGGTGACCATTTCCGGTTTTTGACCGAACTTGAGGGGTTGAGTTTTCCCGAGGCTGTCCAACGCATGGCGGATATGGCGGGCGTGCCGATGCCCGCGCGCGATCCAGAGATGGAACAGCGCGAGGCGCAGCGCGCAACGCTCTATGACGTCATGGAAATGGCGACAGCCTTTTTCGAGGAGCAGCTTCAATCGTCTGGCGGCGCCAAGGCACGTGCCTATCTGCGCGACCGTGGGCTGTCTTCCACAACACAGAACGCGTTTCGCATCGGCTACGCGCAGGACAGCCGCAACGCGCTCAAGAGCCATCTCGCATCGAAAGGCGCGACCAAGGAGCAGATCGAGGCTTGTGGCCTTGTCGTGCATGGCGATGACATCGCGGTTTCCTACGATCGTTTTCGCGACCGCATCATGTTTCCGATCGAGGACACACGCGGAAGGGTCATCGCGTTCGGGGGTAGGGCACTTTCACCGGATGCGCCCGCAAAATACCTCAACTCCAACGAGACGGAACTCTTTCACAAGGGGCGGGTGCTCTACAACCTGCTGAAAGCGCGAAAGGCCGCGCAGCCGCAGGGCGGCGAAGGTGCAAAGCCCCTGATCGCCGTCGAGGGATACATGGACGTGATCGCTCTTGCGCAGGCGGGTTTTGCGCAGGCCGTCGCGCCGCTTGGCACCGCTCTGACCGAAGACCAGCTTGAACTTCTCTGGCGCATATCGCCGGAACCGATTCTTTGCTTCGACGGCGACCAGGCCGGCATCAAGGCCGCCCACCGGGCGATCGACCTTGCGCTTCCATCCCTGAAACCGGGACAGTCGCTGCGTTTTGCCGTTCTGCCTGAGGGGAAGGACCCCGACGATCTGGTGAAGGCGTCCGGGCCGCAGGCGTTTCAGGCGGTTCTCGGTGACGCACGGCCCCTGGCGGACATGCTCTGGGCGCGGGAAACCGTTGGCGGGGTTTTTGACACGCCGGAGCGCCGCGCCGAGCTTGAGGCGAGATTGCGTCAGGCGGCGAGCGTTATCGCGGATGAAAATGTCAGGCGTCACTACACGCAGGATATGCGCGAGCGGGCGCAGCAGTTTTTCGGCCGGTCGCAGCAAGCGCGTGACGGACGCCGCCCGCGCGGCGAGCGGCGCGGGGGCAGGGAGGATTTCAGCCAGCGCGGGCGCGGGGGAGCCGGGGGCCGGCTTGCCGTTTCCGAAAGTCTGGCGCGTTCGGCGCTCGTCAAAAGTGCTGCCACCTCCGCGCCGCTTCGGGAAACGGCGATCCTGATGATCCTCTTCAGCCATCCTGCGCTGATAGAGGAAAATTTCGAGGTCGTGGTCGACCTGCATCTGGAGCATCCCGACTTGCAGACACTGCATTCCGCGATGCTGGACGCGATGGCTGTCGCTCATATTTCCGACTGTTTGCACATGCGGCAGGCCATTGAGGATGCCGGTCATGCGGGCGTCATCGAGCCGCTCGAGAAGCAGGTGGGGCGGGCGCGGGTATGGATCGCGACGGACCAGGCTTCGGACGAGGATGCGCGCGAAGGCTTAAAGCAGGCGCTTCACTTGCATAAGCGCGCACGCGCCCTACATAAGGAATTGAAATTAGCTGAAGTAGCATTGGCGACGGAAACCACTGATGAAAACTACAATCGGCTTCTCGACATTCAAAATGACATTCGCAGGACCGAAGCTATTGAAGCCTTGATAGATGGCTTCGGAGCGACTTCGGGCCGGTGATTTGCGTTTTGAGCGAAATGATTCGCTTTTTTGACGCGAATCAGTTGAGTCGGGGTTGACGCGCGTTGAAAATGACGGAATCAGAACGGCACGCAAGAGTGGAAATTGATGTGAAATCCGGTTGAAACCTATGGATAACCGCAAAAAGCGCGGTGAAAAACGCCGGAAAAACACCGCCGCCAAAAGAAGTTAACAGGGTTAATCCACCTTTAACGGGAAGTCGGCTACTCGCTATTTCAACAGGATGAAGAGCGAAGCTGTCTTACGAAAGGTTCCCTTAGTCCGCATAGCCCAACAACAGAGCGACCCGTCGCTTGGAGATATACGACATGGCAACGAAAACAAAGGAAAACGAAGAAGCGGAAGTCGAGCGCGAAGGTGCGCCGGACGGTCCCCTTCTCGATCTTTCCGATGACGCTGTCAAGAAGATGATCAAGCTCGCCAAGAAGCGCGGCTATGTGACGATGGATGAGCTGAACGCGGTTCTCCCGTCGGAAGAAGTCACTTCGGAGCAGATCGAAGACACAATGGCCATGCTCAGCGATATGGGCATCAATGTTGTTGAAGACGACGAGCGGGACGCCGATTCGGATGAATCGGACAACGCGAATGACGGCGAAGACGAATCTGAAGCACGCGAACTGGCGGAGCAGCAGGGCACGGCAGTAGCTGCGACGACCAAGAAAGAACCGACCGACCGGACCGATGATCCGGTGCGCATGTATTTGCGCGAAATGGGTTCGGTGGAGCTTCTGTCGCGTGAAGGCGAAATCGCCATTGCGAAGCGCATCGAGGCAGGCCGCGAGACGATGATCTCGGGCCTTTGCGAGAGTCCGCTGACGTTCCAGGCCATCATCATCTGGCGCGAGGATCTGAACGACAGCAAGATTCTTCTCCGCGAGATCATCGATCTTGAAACGACCTATGCAGGCCCTGAAGCCAAGCAGGCGCCGGTCATCGAGCGTGTCGAAGAAGAGAAACCCGCTGCCAACGACAAGCTGCGCCGCTCGCGCGACGACGACGACGTTACCAATGTCGGCGGTGAAACACAGCCGGAAGAAGACGATGAGGATGAGGACGAGGCCAATCTGTCGCTTGCCGCGATGGAGGCGGAGCTGCGTCCTCAGGTCATGGAAACCCTCGACGTCATCGCCGAGACATACCGCAAGCTGCGCAAGCTGCAGGATCAGCAGGTGGAAAACCGTCTTGCGGCTTCCGGCGACCTCTCGGCAAGCCAGGAACGCAGCTACAAGACCCTGAAAGACCAGCTTATCACGGCGGTCAAGTCACTCTCGCTGAACCAGAACCGCATCGAGGCTTTGGTCGAGCAGCTTTACGATATCAACAAGCGGCTCGTTCAGAACGAGGGCAAGCTTCTGCGCCTGGCCGAATCCTTCGGCGTGCGCCGCGAGGATTTCCTCAAGGAATATCAGGGCAACGAACTTGACCCGAACTGGGTGCAGCGCGTTTCGACGCTGACCACGCGCGGCTGGAAGGAACTGGCCGCCAAGGAAGCGCGCCTCATCGAGGATCTGCGTTCGGAAATCCAGTACATGGCGCAGGAAACGGCGATTTCCATCTCCGAGTTCCGCAAGATCGTCAATCAGGTCCAGAAGGGCGAGCGCGAGGCGGCAATCGCCAAGAAGGAAATGGTCGAGGCGAATTTGCGTCTGGTGATTTCCATCGCCAAGAAATACACGAACCGCGGCTTGCAATTCCTTGATCTTATTCAGGAAGGCAATATTGGCCTGATGAAGGCGGTCGACAAGTTCGAGTATCGCCGCGGCTACAAGTTCTCGACCTACGCAACATGGTGGATCAGGCAGGCGATCACGCGCTCCATCGCCGATCAGGCGCGCACGATCCGCATTCCGGTGCATATGATCGAAACGATCAACAAGATCGTGCGCACGTCGCGCCAGATGTTGCATGAGATCGGTCGTGAACCAACGCCGGAAGAACTGGCTGAAAAGCTGGCCATGCCGCTGGAAAAGGTGCGCAAGGTTCTCAAGATCGCGAAGGAGCCTATCTCGCTCGAAACGCCGGTTGGCGACGAGGAAGATTCACATCTTGGCGATTTCATCGAGGACAAGAATGCGCTTCTGCCGATCGATGCGGCCATTCAGGCAAACCTGCGCGATACGACGACGCGGGTTCTTGCTTCGCTGACGCCGCGTGAAGAGCGCGTGTTGCGTATGCGCTTCGGCATTGGCATGAACACCGATCATACGCTTGAGGAAGTCGGTCAGCAGTTTTCGGTGACACGCGAACGTATTCGTCAGATTGAGGCGAAGGCGCTGCGCAAGCTCAAGCACCCGAGCCGGTCGCGCAAGCTGCGTTCGTTCCTCGACAGCTAATCATGAAAGGAAGGTGCGACGACTTCTGCGTCGCGCCTGAACGGGAGGAAGCATGTCTTTCCTGAAAAAACTGTTTGGCGGCGGAGCCACGGAAAACAAGGCGGAAGAATCCGCCAGCCAGATCGAGCATAACGGGTTTCTGATCCGGGCAACGCCCATGAAGCAGGGCAATGAGTATCTTCTTTGCGGCGTTATTTCGAAGGAAGTGGACGGGGTTATCAAGGAACACCAGTTCATCCGCGCGGACCGTTTTCCCGCGATGGACACGGCGATTGAAATCACGTTTCAGAAAGGCCGCAAGATTATCGATGAACAGGGGTTGCGCCTGTTCGGTTGATCTTGAGTTCAGATATAAAAAAAGCCCGGTTTTGCCGGGCTTTTTTTATGCGCGATTTGTGATCACAGCCCGGGAGCCTGTTCGTCCTTTCCTTTGCCTTTCGCCGAAATCCGGTCGATATAGGCCAGAAAAAGGGCGGAAATGACGAAAGCCAGATGAATGATGGTGAACCACATCAACTGGTTGGAACTGAAATTCGTCGCATTCAGGAAAATCTGAAGCAAGTGGATCGAGGAAATGGCCACGATGGTTGAGGCGACCTTGATCTTCAGCGATCCGGCATCGATGGTGCCAAGCCAGTGCACCTCGTCGCCGGCCTGATCAAAGCGGCTGACGAAGTTTTCGTAGCCGGAAATGATGACCATGACCACAAGGCTGGCAATCAGCGCGGCATCAATCAGGCTAAGGATCTTGAGGATGGTATCGGTGTCGTTGAGCGCCGTGGCTTTCGTCGCAAATTCAAGCAGTTTGCCCGCAAAAGACACGGCATAGATTGCAAGCGCGATCGCGAGGCCGAGGTAGAATACAACGAGGAGCCAGCGTGACGCGAGGATGATGTTCTCGATCAGGATTTCAATGCGTTTCATGGGGAGATATCCGTTTTTACGTTCCCGGATACGTCATAGAAATCTCTGGTTTGATGGCAAGCGGTCAGCGCGTCAAAAAATGTGAAAAAGCCGGTTATCTCCGGCTTTTTCCATGCCTTGGGTGCGCGCGGCCTAGCGGCTGGCGACAGGGGCGACCAGTGACGTGATACGGCGTATCGCGACACGACGGTTCTGTTGTTCCGGCTTGTCCGATTTGATCTTGAGATAGCGCTCGCCATAGCCTTGGGTCGCCATGTTTTCCGGCGGAATGCCGAACACATTGGTCAATGCCACGGCAACCGCCTCTGCACGTCGATCCGAGAGAACCAGATTGGACTGATCCCGGCCCACGGCATCCGTATGACCTTCGATCAGGAAGGTTTCCGCCGGGTTTTTCTCCAGAACCTCGAGCATCGCATCGGCGACATTTTCCATTCGCGCGATCTGGTTTTCGGCAATGTCGGAAGATCCGAAGCCGAAGGTAATCGTGTCCAGATCGATCCGGCGCACCTTGTCGCGAATGCGGGCGGATCTTCTCACCTCATCGAGCGAATAAATCCGCTCGACCCGCTCGACCGGCGGGCGGGCAAGGAATTCGTAGATACGATCTTCGGGTAGTTCCTCCGCATCCAGAATATAGTCATTTACCGGAATTGTCAGATGCATCGGCGGAAGATCCAGACCCGGATCGCGCCAGTCCTGATCGTCTTCATTGTCGAAATCGGTGGCATAGTTCAACACCACTTCGCGGCCATCCGGCAAAACGCGGGAACGCTGTATCACATCGCCATAGCGATTGCGGATGGTCACGACCTGTACTCCGTTTGGCCTTACGATCGTTTCGCGAACGCGGCCGCGCGGAAGGTTCTCATAATATACGTCCTCGGCATCGCGCGAGAGACGGGAACGATCCGGGCTCTCAACGAAGATGTTGTTGTTGATCTCGACAATGGTGCGGTCTTCAATCTCACGCACGACCTCGACATCACGCCGCCGCTCCCGCCTCGGTTCGCGCTGGATCCGTGTGCCTTCCTCAAGCCTGATAGACTCGATCTTGACGGGCTCACGCTGAAGCTGGGCTTCCGCATCGGTTGCCGGTGGCGGGGCCGGGGGTGTCGCCGGTTGAGCGACTGGCGCGGGAGTTAGCGGTTGGCCTGCGGCCTCATTGGAACCGGCAGGAGAACCGGTGGGAGCCGGAGCGGGGGCTGGTTCCTTGGCGCTATCGAGAACCGGTGCGACATTTTCCGGCAAAGGCGTCGCTGGCTGGGCTGTCTCTGGTCCGGGTTTCTGCGGATCCTGCGCCGGGGTGGGCGCTGTTTCAGTCGTCTCTGCAGGGGGCTGCGCATTCGGTGAAGCGGGTGCGGGTTCTGCTGCGGGCGGCTGTTGCTGATCCGACGGCGTTACGTCTTCAACCGGCGGCTGCGTCGTCTGAGCGTCAGCCGCGCCTTCGGCGGCTTTTTTGGCCGCTTCGGCTTCCATAGCTTTCCGGGATGCCTCGGCTTCAGCCTCCCTCGCTGCCTGCTCGGCTGCTTCCTTTTCCGCCTCGCCCTGTGTTTGAGAGGCGTCCTCCGCTGCTTTCCTTGCGGCTTCAGCTTCCTGCGCTGCTTTTTCGGCCTCCTCGGCAGCAGCGTTCTTATTCTTCTCTGCCTGTTTGGCTGTGTCCTCTTCGGCAGCGTTGCGCGCCTCGTCTGCCTGCTGCTTCGCTTGTTCTGCTGCTTCCTTCTGCGCCTTTTCCGCAGCGGCAGCTTCTTCAGCAGCGGCCTTTTTCGCCTCTTCTATCTGGCGTGCCGCTTCCTCTTCTCCTGCCTGATGTGCTTCATCCGCCTGGCGTTTCGCTTCTTCCTGCGCTGCCTTCTGGGCTTCGCGTTGGCGTTCGGCTTCCTCTGCCGCGGCCTTCTTTGCTTCCTCCGCCCGTTGCACGGTTTCAGCCTCCTGCGCGCGCGCAGCCTCGTCCGCTTGCCGCTTGGCTTCTTCGGCGCCGCGTTGCGCTTCTTCAGCCTGGCGCGCGGCGTCCTCCTCGGCTTTCCTCTGGGCTTGTTCCGCCTCACGCTTCAACAGTTGTTCCTGATCCGCTTCGGGCGTCGCGCCTGCTTCCTGGGCGACAATGGCAGGAGTGTCGGATGGCGACCCCAATTGGTCCGTGAGGGCTGACTGCGCCGACAGAAGAAATGTAGTGGACGCGAGAAAAAGGGCTGTTCGTCTCATGGGACTTTCCTACCTGTTTGGACTCTCGGGGCCAGCCGTTACAAACGAATGTGACCTGACTTTGTTCCTGTTCAAGGGGCTGTGTTCGCTTATTGTTTCAGTCGCGTTTCATGTGTGTGAACAATCACTGGCGGTGATGTTCATTCCGCGTTTGATCAAGGCTGCGCTGCCTTGCCGGCGAAGGTTTCACTGGACGCTATGGCCGCAAAGATGTACTCCGCTGGCATGAGCGAACCTTTCTGGAAGAGCAAGACGCTTGAGGAGCTTTCACCAACCGAATGGGAAAGCCTTTGCGATGGTTGCGGGCAATGCTGCCTGCACAAGCTCGAAGATGAAGACACTGACGAAATCTATTTTACGAGCGTCGCCTGCACGTTGCTCGACACCGGGTCATGCCAGTGTTCGGACTATGAGAACCGCAAGGCCAAGGTGCCGGACTGTGTTTTTCTGACCCCCGAAATCGTTCACAGCGTTGCGTGGTTGCCCGAAACATGCGCCTATCTGCTGGTTGACGAAGGCCGCGATCTTTATTGGTGGCACCCGCTCGTTTCCGGCGATCGCAACACCGTGCATGAAGCGGGTATCTCGGTTCTGGGCAAAGTGACGGCCTATGATCACGATCTAAAGCGCGCCGAAGACTATTTCGACCACATGATCCGGGCTGCGGAATAAAAATTCATTCAGCCTGACAAGAAAAAGGGCAGCCTGACAAGAAAAAGGGCGCCGCGATGGGCGCCCTTCCGGTCAGGAGCTTTCCAGGCCTATTGCTTGATCTCGAAGGTCACGTTCACCTGCACATTGTAGGTGTTTTCTCCCGCCGCGACGGGAACGAAATCCGAAGCTTGTGTGGCCATCATTTTCCCTCGCGCCATAGGGACGGGGCGCGGCTGAAAGGTCTGCTCGCTGATCTCCAGAACGCTGCCGACATTCACGCCCGCTGCTTCAGCAAGTGTTTTCGCTTTGGCGATAGCATCGGCGACGGCTTTCTTCCTGGCGTCGTTGATGACGGCGGCTGGATCGTCGTTAGTGAAGACGATATCGCCGCCTTGATTGACGCCGAGCGTTACGGATTGATCGAGAATGGTGCCGACCTTGGCGAGATCCCGCACCCGGACGGTGAGCGAATTCGATACCGCATAACCGACGATTCGGGGCTGCTGTTGCTGCCCGTCCTTCGGTTCAGGAAAGACATATCGGGGCTGAATGTTAAAGCCCGACGTCTGCAAATCACGATCGGCCACGCCGGATTCCTTCATCGCGGCAATGACTTTGGCGATCGCCTCGTTGTTGGCCGTCAGGGCTTCGCGGGCGGTTTCGGCCTCCCGGAGCACGGTCAGGGAGAGGATAGCCATGTCGGGCGCGGCCGCCATTTCCCCTTCGCCCGAAACGATGATGCGCGCGCGCGGCGAATCGGCGGCGGCCGGCAGGGAAGTCGCAGCAAGAGCAGCAGCAGTCAAAACCACGGGCAAAATCCTGTATTTCATAATAAGCCTCTCCAAAAAGTGTCCCAACATAAAATGCAATCGCAGGTGAATATGTGCGCAATAGGGCAAATGTGTATTCGTAGCATCTTGTGTACGCCGATAGTTTCGGTTAGGGCAAGCAAGTCAATGCTTATCCTGCTTCGTGACAGGAAAAAGGTGGGGCCTGTAGCTCAATTGGTTAGAGCCGGCGGCTCATAACCGCTTGGTTGGGGGTTCGAGTCCCTCCGGGCCCACCATTTCTTCTAATTCATTGAAATTAATATGGAATTTCAAGCGTGATTTTCCGGATTACACTCCGGACTACACCTGACTTTACACATCGCGAGCCCATCGAAGGGTTCGTACATGTATCTCTGGCGCCGCCCATCCGGATTCATTTTTCAGCAGGGCATTCCGACTAGCATTACAGTTGCGCTTTTGATTGATGTCTGAATCTATGGATTTCCATGATACGGAGGTCATGGATGACAGGTGCATCAATCGAAACGACGCTAGAGCTTTGGGCTTCATCGCTGCGTGATGT
>JBOHIW010000031.1:0-48521 GCA_050726055.1 Phyllobacterium sp.
AACAACATGGAGACGTATCGGCGAACTCCTCAAGGCCTTCAGTCCGCAGGAATGCTCAAACTACCTCAGACATGCCGGCTATGGTGCAGAGTAGACCTGACAGACTCTAGCATCACCTTCAAGCTTATTCCTGGCCGGATTGAGCGGCCTTGCGGGCCTTTTTGGCCTTGTATTTCTCAAAACCGGATGGCTCGCCGGGCTTCTTGACCTTGGGTGCCTTTTTCGGCTTTTCGGATGCGTCGTTGGGGGCCCATTCAGCCTTGGCCTTCTTCGGTTTCGACCAGTCTGATTGTGGCTTGTCAGACTTGAAGGCGGGCTTCTTGTCTGTCCATTCGCGTTTTTCGCCGAATTCCTTCCTGCCTTTGAAACTCTTGCCCGCAGGAGCACGCCCTGTGTTTCGCTCCCCCTGGCCGTCGGCGCGGGTAATGGAGATGCCCTTTTCGCCCGTTCCGTCCTGCTCGATGATGGCGAAGAACGTATCGGCCTTGTTGGCGGCAATTTCAAAGCGTGTTTCGTTGTCGAGAATGCGAATCGATCCGACATCCTTTTTCGAAACGTGTCCGGCTTTGCAGATCAGCGGCAAAAGCCAGCGGGGTTCGGCGCGGTGCTTGCGCCCAACGGAAATCGAAAACCAGGAACCGCTCTGGAAATCCTCGAAACGCTCTGCCTTTCCATAGCGTTCGCCGTGCTCTTCATGTCGATCGGTGCGTTCCCTGCGTGGGCGATCCGTGGATTGCAGCGGGATTTCGGTCAGGTCTTCCGGAGCAGGGCGGGTCGCCATCTGTTGGCGCAGATAGGCGGCGGCAATCTGCTCAGGGCTATGAAGCGCTAGCAACTCCTTGACGAATGCCTGTTCCTCTTCGTCAGCAGTTTGCGAGAATGCCTGATCGTTGAGAATCCGGTCACGATAGCGCTTGTCAATTGCCGTCGCACTTGGCGCGCTTGTCGCGGTTGCGTGAAGCCTGGCCATTTGCAGAAGGCGCTCGGCGTTGCGGCGGCGCGATGATGGGACGACAAGAACGCAAACGCCTTTCCGGCCTGCCCGGCCTGTGCGGCCGCTGCGATGGAGCAGGGTTTCGGGATTGGTCGGCAAGTCCGCATGAATGACGAGATCGAGGTTCGGCAGGTCGATGCCGCGCGCTGCAACGTCCGTCGCCACGCAGATCCGTGCCCGCCCGTCGCGCATCGACTGGAGCGCATTGGTGCGTTCGGACTGGCTCAATTCGCCTGAGAGCGCGACGACCGAAAAACCGCGATTGTAGAGGCGGCTTGCCAGATGCTTCACCGCTTCGCGCGTCGAGCAGAAAACAATGCTGTTCTGGGCGTCATGATAAAGCAGGGTGTTGATGATGGCATTTTCGCGCTCGCGTGGAGCGACGGGCATCACCTGATATTCGATATCGTCGTGTTGTGAACTTTCGCTGGCGACCGAGATCCGCAGCGCATCGTTCTGGAATTTCTTGGCGAGCATGGCGATGGGCTTCGGCACGGTTGCGGAGAACATCAGCGTACGGCGATCTTCCGGTGCGGCATCCAGAATGAATTCCAGATCCTCGCGGAAACCGAGATCGAGCATCTCGTCGGCTTCGTCCAGAACGACGGCGCGCAGCTCCGACATGTCGAGCGATCCGCGCGTGATGTGGTCGCGAAGGCGGCCCGGCGTGCCAACGACAATGTGCGCGCCGCTCGCCAGCGCGCGCCGTTCCTTCTGTATGTCCATGCCGCCAACGCAGGTGGCAAGCCGCGCGCCGGTCTGCGCGTAAAGCCACTCCAGCTCGCGGCAGACCTGAAGGGCCAGTTCGCGCGTTGGCGCGATGGCGAGGGCATAGGGCGCGCCGATGGTGTCGAAGCGATCGGCTCCTTCCAGCAGGGTCGGAGCGATGGCAATGCCGAATGCAACGGTCTTGCCGGAGCCGGTCTGTGCCGAAACAAGCAGGTCTGAATCCGCAATCTCCGGCGCGAGGACTGCGGTCTGGACGGGCGTCAGCGTTTCATATCCACGAGCCGCCAAAGCTCCGGACAGTGCCGGAGCGATATTTTCGAACGAATTCATCAATGAACTTTCAAGGCTGGCGCTGCAGCAACCGGATTTTCAATGGGCGGGCAGCACTCAATTACAGCGTTATGAGGCTCTCCCTAATGCGCGGATGAGCTTACGTCAATGTTAACCGCTGAATCCGGCACGTTTCAGGCGCACAATAGCGAGATCGAGCGCAGAAAGAAAGGCCGAGCGATCTCTGGGCGAAAACGGCCGCGGGCCGCCCGTAATCTGGCCCGCTTCACGCAATTCCTGCATCAGGTTGCGTGTGGCAAGGGTATTGCCGATCGAGCTTTGCGTGAAAGCGCGACCATTCGGCGCAATGACGTCGGCGCCGGCCCTGACGCAGCGGTCGGCCAGCGGAATATCCGCGGTGATGACAATATCGCCGTGCGAAACCCGCTCGGCGATCCAGTTGTCGGCGGCGTCGAAACCGTCGCTCACGATCACGCGTTCGATCATGGGGTCGCGTGGAATGTTGATGAAACTGTTCGAGACCACATGGGTCTTGACGCCGTGACGTTCGGCCACACGATAGCACTCGTCCTTTACCGGACACGCGTCGGCGTCGATATAGAGGGTGATCGTTCCTGTCATAAGCCTGTGTCGCGTTCCGCCGCGATTTTACCGCGTGGGAACGGGATGCTCGCCGCGATAATCGTAGAAGCCGCGACCGACCTTGCGGCCAAGCCAGCCAGCCTCGACATATTTCACCAGAAGCGGGCAGGGGCGGTATTTGGAATCGGCCAGGCCATCGTAAAGCACCTGCATGATGGAAAGGCAGGTGTCGAGGCCGATGAAATCCGCAAGTTGCAGCGGCCCCATCGGATGGTTGGCGCCAAGTTTCATGGCGGTGTCGATGGCCTCCACCGAGCCGACACCTTCGTACAGCACGTAAATGGCCTCGTTGATCATCGGCAGCAGAATGCGATTGACGATGAATGCCGGGAAATCTTCCGCGACCGTTACCGTCTTGTCGAGATTGGCCACGAACTGCTTGGCGGTTTCGAACGTGGATTCCTCAGTGGCAATGCCGCGCACCAGCTCGACCAGCTTCATGATGGGCACGGGGTTCATGAAATGAATGCCGATGAAACGCTCTGGACGGTCGGTGGCTGCGGCGAGCCGCGTAATGGAAATCGACGATGTGTTGGTGGCCAGAATGGCTTCCGGATTGAGATTGGGGCAAAGCTGCGCGAAGATCTGGCGCTTGACCACTTCATTCTCTGTTGCCGCCTCGATGACAAGATCGGCGGCGGAAAGGTCTTCCATCGCATTCGCCGAACGGATCCGGGCCACGGCGTCGGCGCGTGCCTTGTCCTCGATCTTTCCGGAACTGACCTGACGGGCCATATTGCCGTTGATGGTAGCCAGCGCGTTTTCGAGGCGGTCGGCGGCCGCGTCGTGGATTAGAACATCGTAACCGGCCAATGCGCAAACATGGGCAATGCCGCTGCCCATCTGGCCCGCGCCCACAATACCAACCGTCTTGATCGTTCCCATTATAACTCCACCCATTTTATTGTGCGCTGCAATATAAGTGGCCGGGGCAGCGTTCGTCTACCCCGGCCATCACAATTAAATACGTTTCCCGAGAAAGCGTCAAAGCGCCTTTTCGAATTCGGGGAGGATGGTGAAGAGGTCGCCGACGAGGCCGTAATCGGCGACCTGGAAAATTGGCGCTTCCTCGTCCTTGTTGATGGCGACGATGACTTTCGAGTCCTTCATGCCGGCCAGATGCTGGATCGCGCCGGAAATGCCGACCGCGATGTAGAGATCGGGCGCAACCACCTTGCCGGTCTGTCCCACCTGCCAGTCGTTGGGAGCGTAGCCCGCATCGACCGCAGCGCGCGAGGCGCCGACGGCGGCGCCGAGCTTGTCGGCCACCGGCAGGATCACCTCCTGGAACTTTTCCGACGAACCAAGGGCGCGGCCACCCGAAATGATGATCTTTGCCGAGGTCAGTTCCGGACGGTCGCCACCCGAAAGCTTGGCTTCAACGAATTTCGACAGCGCAGGATCGCCCGCCGAGGCCACCGTCTCGACCGCAGCCGAAGCACCTTCGCTTGCAGCCTGGAAGGAGGCTGTGCGAACGGTGATGACCTTCTTGGCGTCGGTCGACTGCACCGTCTGGATGGCGTTGCCCGCATAGATCGGGCGCTTGAACGTGTCGGGCGCGACCACTTCGGTGATGTCGGAAAGCTGCATCACGTCGAGCAGGGCGGCGACGCGCGGCAGCACGTTCTTGCCCGTGGTTGTGGCTGGAGCGATGATCGTGTCGTAATTGCCTGCCAGCGAAACGATGAGGGCAGCCGTTGGCTCGGCGAGGCGGTTTTCAAATTCGGCGCCATCGGCGAGCAGCACCCTGGAGACGCCCTTGAGCTTTGCAGCCTGATCGGCGACGGCCTTTGCGCCCTTGCCCGCGACGAGTACATGCACGTCGGAGCCGATGGCAAGCGCCGCCGTCAGCGTCTTGGCTGTCTGGTCGGAAAGATGCGCATTGTCGTGCTCGGCAAAAAGAAGAGTAGCCATGATGAATTCCTTATCCTGTCCCTTAGAGAACGCCAGCTTCGTTCTTCAGCTTGTCGACCAGTTCGGCCACCGAGCCGACCTTGACGCCTGCCTTGCGGCCGCCTGGCTCCTCCGTCTTGAGAACCTTGAGGCGCGGCGCGGTATCGACGCCGAAATCGCCCGCCGTCTTCTCGTCGAGCGGCTTCTTCTTCGCCTTCATGATGTTGGGCAGTGATGCATAGCGCGGCTGGTTCAGGCGCAAATCCGTGGTGATGATCGCTGGCAGCTTGACCTCGATAGTCTGGAGGCCGCCATCGACCTCGCGCGTCACCGTCGCAATGCCTGTGCCAACCTCGACCTTGGAAGCGAAGGTCGCCTGGCTCCAGCCGAGCAGCGCCGACAGCATCTGGCCTGTTTGGTTGGCGTCGTCGTCGATTGCCTGCTTGCCGAGGATGACGAGTTCGGGTTTTTCCGCCTCGACTACACCCTTGAGGATCTTGGCGACGGCGAGCGGCTCGACCGTTTCCTCCACCTTGACCAGAATGCCGCGGTCAGCGCCCATGGCGAGCGCGGTGCGGATGGTCTCCTGCGCCTGTGCCGGGCCAATCGACACAACGATGATTTCCTCGACCTTGCCCGCTTCCTTCAAACGGATCGCTTCCTCAATGGCAATCTCGTCGAACGGGTTCATCGACATCTTCACATTCGCAAGCTCGACGCCCGAACCGTCGCCCTTGACGCGAATCTTCACGTTGTAATCAACAACCCGTTTTACCGGTACCAGGACTTTCATGCGTGTACCCTCTCTTATGCTGCGCCGGCGAATGCAGACCGCCAGGCACCTGATCCCGCTGCCCGAAAATGGCATCTGGATGTGAATTTCTACTATACCCTGTACACGGGTCGGGCGGGACCGTAATTGTGATTGACGTGCGCGTCAATATTGCCGGGTGCCGGTTTGTCGCTTCAATCGGTTAAACAACCGAAGTCTATTTCGGGCTGCGTCCCCAGCGGGTGGGAGGCACCTTCCGCATTTCCGCGGCAGAGGGTTCCCGATCGATCGTGACGGCCTCGGGCGTTACCATCGTCCGGTCGAAAAGCGGCACGCCGCGTCGTTTCAGGATGAAAACCAGCACCGAGCCCGCGAGAATTCCGCCGACATGGGCGGCCCATGAAATCTGCTCTTCAAAGCTGGAGAACAGCATGATGAACTGAAGCGCTACCCAGATCGCCAGCGGGACGATGGCCGGAATACGCAAGGGGATGCGGCCGAAAGCCAGCACCCAGACGCGCACGCGCGGATGCAGAATGAGATAGGCGGCAACGACGCCTGCGATTGCCCCTGACGCACCGATGAGGGGTTGTTCGGAATCGGGAAGCAGAAAGCCGTGGAAGGCCGCGCCCGCGGCTGCGCAGAGCAGGTAGAAAATCAGGAACTTGATATGGCCGAGTGCGTCCTCGACATTATCTCCGAAAACCCACAGAAACAGCATGTTCCCGCCGAGATGGAAAATATCGCCATGCAGAAAGGAATAGGTCAGGTAGGTGAGGTCGTCCGGCACGATGGTGCTGCCTTCCGGCAGGATAGCCAGATTGTGATCGACCGCCGGAATGTAGCCAAGGCCGAGAACGGCCGCTTCATAGAAGCCGCTATCGCCGGACAGGGTCATCAGGAAGAATATGCAGACATTGGCCGCGATCAGCCCAAATGTCACATATTGCAGGCGGATATATTTCAGACTGTTCGAATCATGCAGTGGAATGAACATCGGCACTCCATCGTGCAGGGTTCAGCGGTTTTGTCCAGGAACCCATAACACGTCACCCGCCCCGTTGTCATTGACGGCGCGCGCTGCGACAAACAGAAAATCCGAAACACGATTGATGTATTTCAGCGCTTCGTCCGAAACCTTTTCGTCCGGGCGTCCGGCGAGTTCAACCATGATGCGTTCAGCCCGCCGCGACACCGTGCGCGCAAGATGCAGGGCCGCTGCGGCGGGTGAACCGCCGGGCAGGATGAAAGAACGCAGCGGGTTCAGGTCCGTGTTCAGGATATCGATATCGTTTTCCAGCCGTGTCACCTGGCTTTCGACGATACGAAGCGGTTCGTAGGTCAGCTTTTCGCCGGTATCCGGCGTGCTGAGGTCGGCGCCGAGATCGAACAGGTCGTTCTGGATGCGTCCGAGCATGAGATCGATGGCGGGAAAGGCGGCGACTGTGTGAACGCGGGCCATGCCGATGCAGGAATTTGCTTCATCGACTGTCCCATAGGCGCTGACGCGCAGATCATGTTTCAGCCGCCGCCCGCCAGTGGCGAGCCCCGTTGTGCCATCGTCACCCGTGCGAGTGTAGATCTTGTTCAGACGGACCATGTTTTCCTCGTTTCGCGGCGCTGTGAATTATGACGGGGACCAGCTGCCACGGCTGAAATAGACCGCGCCGACGATGAAGACCAGCGCGATGAATTGCAGGATGATCCGCAACTGCATCATCTTGTTGGAGTAGCTTGCGCTTCCGCCGCGCATCAGATTGCGCAGTCCCAGAAAGAGCACGCCGGCAACGGCGGCCATGGCGATCATGGCGAGTATCTTGAATATGGAGTCCATAGGACCTTCCTTTCCTGATTGGCAAATCCCGACGGATGCCTACGATTGACCCGAAAGCATCCGGTAAAGAATCCGGCTTGGCAGAAACCTGCGTGCCAGTACCCCGAGTTTCGCCGGTCTCGTTACAACATAATGAGGCCGGGGCCGAGGATTTTCCAGCGCATGTTTGAGCACGGCGTAAACAGCGTCCGGTCCAAGCTTGGTTTTGGCCTTCGTCCCGCCCTGTCGAAGCCGCTGCATCTGCCGCTCATACTCGATGTGATGGACGGAACCTTGCAGATCGATGTTCTTTTCGGCAAAGGCTGCGGCGTTGAGCGCGAAGCGGGATTGGATCGGTCCGGGCTCGACCATCGCCACATGCACGCCAGATCCCTCCAGTTCCATGCGCTGGACGAGCATAAGGCCCTCGAGAGCGAATTTCGACGAGACATAGGCGCCGCGCCACTTCATCGGGACCAGCCCCAATATCGAAGAGCAGTGAACGATACGGCCATGACCCTGTGAGCGCATGACAGGAATGATCCGTTGCGTGAGATCCTGCCAGCCGAAGAAATTGGCGTCGAATTGTTCCCGAAGCGCTGCCATCGGCAGATCTTCCACCGCTCCGGGCTGCGCATAAGCGCCATTGTTGAACAGGGCGTCGAGCCTGCCGCCCGTTTGCGACAGCACATCCTTGCAGAGGGCTGCGATGGAGGCCGGTTCGCGATAATCCAGATAGGCGGCGCTCAGGCCATCCGCCTTCAGCGCGGCGATATCCTCGTTCTTGCGGGCCGTGGCAAATACTTTCCAGCCATCGGCGTGCAACGCACGGGCGCAAAAAGCGCCAATTCCCGACGAACAGCCGGTTACCAGGATTGTTTTTTGTTCTGCCATCCGGATATAAGCCGCTTCAACCGTGTTGATAAGACGATGAGAGGCTTCCCATATTCGCCCTGCCGTTGCAATGTCCCGCCGAAAGGGACCCACCACGTATATGAAGTCGATATTCAGATTTGTGCGCAAGGTGCTGTTCGATGTCGTCGGTCACTTCTCATCGGACGATGGTTGGGCCCTGGCCAGCCATGTGGCCCTTTCGGGCTTGATGGCGCTGTTTCCTTTTCTGATTTTTGCGGCGACGCTGGCAAGCTTCATGGGAGCTGACGCCTTTGCCGAAACCGCCGTTCATGTCATTTTCGATACCTGGCCGAAGGCGATTGCCGAACCTATTGCGAACGAGGTGAAAAACGTCCTGACCGTGCAAAGGCGCGGCCTGCTGACGCTCAGTGTGATCGCGGCTGCCTATTTTGCTTCAAACGGGATCGAGGCCCTGAGGGTCGCGCTCAACCGCGCCTATCGGGTTCAGGACACCCGCTCCATCTTCTTTTGCCGGTTTCAGAGTCTTGCCTTTGTCATTGTGGCGACGCTGGGCCTGCTGGCCATCAGCTTCCTTCTGGTTCTGGCGCCGCTGGCTGTTCGTATCACGGTGCAGAAATTTCCGGGCATGGAGCAGCATATCGGAAACATCGATTTCTGGCGGTATGTGGTCGCCAGCGGGGTTCTTGTGATCGGGCTCTTTGCCGCTCATTTGTGGTTGCCAGCCGGGCGGCGGAGCATTCTTGATATATTGCCCGGTATTTTCATGACCCTGATTGCGTGGTTTGCGGGCGCGGCCATGTTCGCCCGCTATCTGGAAACCTTCGCAACCTATGTGTCGACCTATGCGGGTCTGGCCTCCATCATGGTCGCGATCGTGTTTCTCTATATCATCGCGGTGATCTTCATACTGGGGGCGGAAATCAACGCGGCGATCAAGATTTATCGTGACGCGCGGCGGATGAAACGCCCGGTCTGACCCGTCGCAAGCGCCACGCCGAAAGTCGTCAGCACCATGCCCGCCAACTGTATGGGCGTGAGCGTTTCGCCAAACAGCACATAGGCCATGACGGCTGTGACGCCGGGCACAAGGTAGAAAAGCGACGCCACCTTTGAAACGGCCCCCTCGCGGATCAGGATCATGAGCAGAAGTATTGCCCCAATCGAAAGGCCGAAGACGAGCCAGCCCATCGAGAGCACGAGCGGCAGCGACCAGATCACCTGGTGGGTTTCAAACAGCATCGACGCAATCCCGGTGAAGAACGCCGCTCCGACATATTGAAGGGTGGTTCCGCATTTGAGGTCGATGCCTCCGGCAAAGCGTTTCTGCCAGACGGTGCCTATGCTGATGGCCAGAACGGAAATCAGCGAAGCCGTGACCGTTGCAGGTGTGATTCCATCCGCGGACACTGCAAGCTTCGGGGAAAGCACCATGGCTACGCCCGCAAACCCGATCGCCAGCCCGGCCCAGTGGCGCGGCTCGATCCGTTCTCTCAGGAGCAGGCCAGCGGCCAATGCGGTGATCAGTGGTTGAAGCCCGACGACCAGAGCCGACATGCCTGCCGGCATTCCGTGCCGGATCGCCCAGAACACGGCGCCGAGATAAACGCCGTGAATGAGGCAGCCGGCCAGAACCGCATGAAAGGCCGACCGGGGGTCAGGTTTGCTCGCACCGGTGAAAAGCAGCCATGTCGCCAGTATGAGCGCTGCAAGGCAAAACCGGAGCGTCAGGAAAAGGAAAGGCTCGATATAGGGCATGGCATATCGAGCGCCGATGAAGCCGGTTGCCCAGAGCACAACAAAAAGAGCCGGAAAATAACGGACGGACATACGCAAGCACCGGGCTGAAATATTTCGATTAATCCTGGAGCCTGCCCCTTGGGGGGCGGGGAGAAAATTTGAACTAATCTCTCAATCTTTCGACAGGCTTTGTCCAGTAACTTTCCAAGCACGGCGCAGTTGTTGACGCGTTAAGCGAGGGAAGTGAGAGATGGTGTTTGGTCTTGGCGCCGCTGCCCTGTTGTTGCTGCTGGCAGTTTCCATGTGCGCTTTTTTCGTCAGCATGACGATGGACAGTGTGATCGGCGAGCGTGGTTTCGGCGTCCTCGGCAACATGGTCATCCTGACCGCCGGTTTTTACATCGGGCTGGAAGGTTCCGTCCGGCTGGGGCTGGTGCTTTCCGATATCACGATGACCACGTTGGCGGGCATGAGCGGGTCATTTCTGGCGCTCGCACTCCTCTCCTTCCTCAAGGCTCGGCTGCGATTGCTTTAGGTCAGCGGCCTGCCGCCCGGCAAGGCGAAGCACATCCTGCGGCGATTGCCCCTGATCGCGAAGTGCCGCAATCGCAGTGTCGCCCCGGCTCTTGGAGAGCTTCCGTCCGTCTTCGCCCAGAACCAGGCTGTGATGATGATAAACCGGCTCGGGAAGCGACAGCAGTTTTTGAAGGAGCCTTTGCACCGATGTCGCGTGGAACAGGTCGCGTCCACGAACCACATTCGTTATCTGCTGAAGCGCATCGTCGATGACCACCGAAAGGTGATAGCTGGTCGGCATTTCCTTGCGTGCGAGAATGACATCGCCCCAGCGTTCAGGCTGCGCCCGAGCCAACCCTTTTTCCGCATCCGGTCCGAGGCCCGTTTCGTTCCAGCCGAGGCCTTCTCCGGCCAGTGAAACAGCGCGATCCATGTTCAGCCGCCAGGCGAAGGGTTTTCCCGCCGCAATGCGCCGCGCCCGTTCAGACGCAGGCATATCCCGCTCTTCGACGGGCGAAAGCGGAGCGCCGTCCGGGTCAATCGGCCAGCCGATGCCTGCTTTGCTCGCTTCGCGCACATGGTTGCGAATGTCGGCTCTGGTAAGAAAGGACGGATAAATCAGGTCCATCTCCCGGAGCGTTGACAGAGCGTTGCCATAATCGCCAAAATGTTCCGACTGGCGGCGAACCGGCTCTTCCCATTGAAAGCCGAGCCACCGCAGGTCTTCGAGCATCAGCCGCTCCAGCTCCGGCGTGCAGCGCGCGGTGTCGATATCCTCGATCCGCAAAAGAAAACGTCCGCCGGTCTTCCGCGCCATTCCAACATTCTGGAGTGCTGACCAGACATGGCCAAGATGCAGCCGGCCATTAGGGCTCGGGGCAAAACGAAAGGCTGGGCTACTCAACATTTGCATTACAGGTTTGCGAACGAGCTTCGGATCATCATAATCATAGCTACGGTGTTTTTCGATCAAGGAAAAGACAGGTTCTCCATGCAGCGTATCGATACTTCCGATGACATCAGAGACGCGATGGCCGCGTTGTGCGCAACGGACCTGCGAATCCCCGATATTTATCGGTTAGCGGGCGAGCTGCCGTTACGCCGCTCGCCTCCGGGTTTTGAAAGCCTGGCGTCGATCGTCGTCTCGCAACAGGTGTCGAAAGCCAGCGCCGCCGCCATATGGGAGCGTTTCAGGCTTAATATCGATCCGATGACCCCGCTGAACTATCTGGAGCAAGGGGAGGAGGCATGGCGGCTCTCGGGCCTGTCGCGCGCGAAGCAGCAGGCGCTCTCCCATGTTTCCAGAGCGCTCATGGAAGGGACGCTGGACCTGCATGCTCTCTGCGACCGGCCTGCGGATGAGGCGATCCGCGCCATGACGGCCATCAAGGGGATCGGTCCGTGGACAGCCGAGGTTTACCTACTGTTCTGCGCCGGGCACCCGGATATATTTCCCGCTGGAGATGTCGCCCTGCAAGCGGCGGTTGGCGAGGCGCTGGGCCATGACGAACGGCCCGACGCAAAAAAGCTGCGCGTTATCGCGGAGGATTGGGCGCCGTGGCGTGGCGTGGCGGCGCGGCTGTTCTGGGCCTATTATGCTGCAATGCGAGGCCGCGAGGCGATTCCGGTCTGACCGGACTGGCGCTTCTCAAGAAAACATGGGTTTTGTCCGTGTTTTTGCGGATGTGATTTCCCACTTCACAATAGTGTCATGTCCTGCTTACAGTATGGCGGCCAGATGGTTTTGACAGGAGGTGATTCCTTGACCGTCGCCGTTTCACCGGACGGGTTGCCGGCACTGGTTCTTAACGCGGACTATCGTCCGCTCAGTTACTATCCCTTGTCGCTGTGGTCCTGGCAGGACGCGATCAAGGCGGTCTTTCTTGACCGCGTCAATATCGTGGCGGAATATGATCAGGAAGTTTCTTCACCTTCCTTCTCGATGCGGCTGCCGAGCGTCATCTGCCTCAAAACCTATGTTCGCCCGCCACGGTTCCCGGCCTTTACGCGGTTCAACGTCTTTCTCCGCGACCGCTTCCAGTGCCAGTATTGCGGCTCACCGGAAGACCTCACCTTCGACCACGTTACGCCACGCTGCTGCGGTGGCGCCACCACTTGGGAAAATGTGGTGGCCGCTTGCTCGCCCTGCAATCTGCGAAAGGGCGGCTTGATGCCCAATCGGGCGCGGATGTGGCCGCGCCAGACCCCGTATCGCCCGTCGGTTCAGGACTTGCACAATAATGGCCGCCTGTTTCCGCCCAACCATCTGCATGAAAGCTGGATGGATTATCTCTATTGGGATGCGGAGCTGGAGCCTTAGGCCTTTGGCGCTTTTCCGAATGCTCCACGGAATGCGATTGCAGCCAGAATCAGGCTGGCGATAACGTTCCAGCCGGCAAAGGACAGGCCGAGCACGCGCAGCGCTGCTTCGCTGCATGATGGCGGGTGAACGGCATTGAGATCGTTGAGCAGGCTTCCCGCATCGGTGGTGATGGATGTGGCGGCAGCGGCGCAGTCGGCGGGGCCTTGCCAGAACTGCCATTCGACGCCAGCGTGATAAACGGCGAGAGCAAGGCCATAGGCCATCAGCAGGCCGCCGACTGCCAGCATTCCGCGGGTCACGAAAGCGGGCCATTTCAAAGCCGCCGAGACGAGAGCCAGTGCCATCACCGGGATGCCGATATAATAGGGCGTGCGCTGCTCAAGGCAAAGCATGCAAGGCATGTATCCGCCGATATGCTCGAACCCGAGAGCGGAGCCAACAGTCGCCGCCATGGCGACAAGGAGAAACAGGGCGGTCAGGGTTTGAAAGCGGCCCGTCGGTGCGGTCAGTGCATGCATTGATCAGTCTCCATCTGCGCCGGGGGCAACGCCTTGTCAGGTTTTGTATTCAGTGTCAAAAAAAGCCGCGACCAAGGGTCCCTTGAGGATAGGCGGCGTATGTCTAGTCGCAAATCCTGCGGGCGGCAACCGACGGGGATCAATACTATGTGAACGGATGACGCTTTCTCTGTTGACCGGAACAAGCGAAACAAGTATTTCCGTCGGCGCACCGATACAAACTCTTCGTATCGAGCCCCCTTGGCGGAACTGGTAGACGCGCCTGACTCAAAATCAGGTTCCGAGAGGAGTGCTGGTTCGATTCCGGCAGGGGGCACCAAATCTCCCCAGAATGGACTTTCCGTATTGAAGCTCTTTGCGCCGCAAGACCGCGCGATAGGGCTGGGTGTTGTCCGCCTGCCGTAAATCATTGATGTTTATGATGGATTGATCGATGGGGCTTTGGCCGCTATCCTCGCGTGAAGATACTCGGGCAAAGGATGATTTTGAATGCGCAGTCTGATCAAGTTCATGTCCATTTCCGGACCCGTCGTCTTGTTTGCGATGAGCGTGCTTTCCGCCCAGGCCGATGGCGGATCCGGTAACCTTCCAAAACCGGCGAGCACCGCCGAAGCGGTGACGACCGTGACCTATATCTGCGAGAGCGGCAACGAAATTGTCGTGCGTTACGACAACACAAATGCAGATGCGCCAACCGCGCAACTGACCTACAAAAACCAGACTTTTGATTTGTACAATGTACGCTCCGGCTCCGGTGCGCGTTATGCAACGGAGCAGGGGCTTGCGCCCGACAAGGGATTGCAATGGTGGACGAAGGGCGGCGAGGCCACGCTCAGCGAGATGCTGATGGACCACACGGCACCCGGACCGACGCAGATTGAAAGCTGTAAAGAGAAGTCGGCCTGAAGCCATCACATCATGTCCTTACTGGAGGAAAACTGGATGAAATTGAGTAAGCTTGGACTATTCGCCGCGCTCATGGCCGCGCCGCTGATGGCGTTTCAGGCGAGCGCGAAGGCGGCGGACATGCTGGAAATTCCTGGTGAGGTGCTTTACCGCGAACGGATCGCCTTGCCAGGCGACGCTTCCCTGCGCGTCCAACTGATAGAGATTGCGAAGTCGGAAGGCGCTGGCCTTGTCGTGGGCGAGAAGCTCATCGAGCCCGCGGGACAGGTTCCCATCGCTTTTTCCATCGAAGTTGATCGCAAGGTGATTGCTCCTGAGAAAACCTACGGCGTCGTGGCCAGAATCAGCGCTGGCGGGTCCGTCTGGTTCAGCAGCAAAACGCCTCACATTGTCGATCTGGCAGAAACCGTAAGCCCGCTGACGCTCATGCTGGTCAGGGGCGATCACATGGCGCAGTCCGGTACCGAACAGGCCAAACCGGCTGAAGCGGGGCTTCTTGGCGTGACCTGGCGTCTCTCGTCGTTGCAGGGTAAAGAATTGCAAGGCTCGGTGAAAAGCACGCTGACATTGGCAGAGGATGGCAAGGTCAACGGCCATGGCGGCTGCAACAATTTTGGCGGCAGCGCCAAGATTGATGGTGCTTCCATCAAATTCGGAAATCTCTTTTCGACAATGATGGCGTGCGAAGAGAACAAGATGGAGCAGGAACGCGCGTTCCACGAGGTGTTGGGGAATGCCGCTTCCTATGAACTGTCTGAAGGGAATCTCGTTCTGAAGGACGACGCGGGGAAAGAAATCGCGCGACTGGTACACGCTGAATAAGCCATGGGTTGAGGTGAATTTGGAGAATGCCGCACGATCAGCGAGGCGGGAAACGACCGGCTGAACATGTCGCATGCTTTCGAGTCATTGTGCGGGCATCGATCTGTCGGCTATAGCGGCGGTTGATGCCCGAACCGTGTGGGGCAACCCATGGGGGTGCCAGTATGGGGGGCGTGTCGGCATGGGGTTTGTCAGGGAGCGATGATGAAAACCTGGTTGTTTAGATGGATGAAGCGCGGCTTGTTTCTTGTCGGCGCGGCCTTGGTGACTCTGTTGGCGGTGCGCATTTACGACAGCCAGCGCGGTGCGCCGCTGGAGCCGTGGCACACCTATGTCCCTGCGGAGTTGAGTGTTGCGGAACTCGACGAGACTGACTGGTCGGGCTATCTCCACGCCGAACAAGCAATTTTCGACGATGTGCGCGAGGAAGTGACGAAACAACTCTCTGCGGAGGACCGCGTTTCTTTCAATCGCTATTTCGAGGGCAGTCCGGTTTACCCCGGCGGGTTCGATCATGACTGGAACCATTCCTTCCTGCTCGAACCGGATGGTGAGCCCGTGGGTGCTGCCGTGTTTCTGCATGGCCTGACGGATTCCCCCTTCAGCCTTCGCCATATCGCCCGGCAATATCGCGACAGGGGATTTGTCGCCGTCGCCATTCGCATGCCGGGTCATGGCACGGTTCCGGCCGGCCTGACGGAGGTGGAGTGGGAAGACTGGATGGCGGCGACGCGGCTTGCCGTGCGCGAAGCGCGCAAGAGGGTTGGCCCTAAGCCCTTGCATATTATCGGCTATTCCAATGGCGGTGCACTGGCGATGAAATATGCGCTGGATGCGCTGGATGACGATCAACTGGCGCGGCCGGATCGGCTGATCCTGATTTCACCGATGATCGGCATCACGCGTTTTGCCCGTTTCGCCGGACTAGCCGGACTGCCCGCAGTGCTGCCAGCCTTTGCCAAGGCGGCCTGGCTTGGCATTGTGCCCGAGTTCAATCCGTTCAAATACAATTCCTTTCCGGTGAATGCCGCCCGCCAGTCCCACAGCCTGACGGTTGCCCTGCAACAACGGATTTCACGGGCAGCCAGCGAGGGGCGATTGGGGGAATTGCCGCCGGTTCTGACATTTCAATCGGTCATGGACTCTACGGTCAGCACCAGTGCCGTCATTACGGCTCTCTATTCCCGCCTGCCGGACAATGGCAGCGAACTGGTGCTTTTCGACTTGAACCGTTCTGCGGAATTGGGACCCTTGCTGAACACTGGACCGGAGAGGATCCTGAGCAGGGTTCTTCCGCCCGCCCCGCGCAGTTACCGTACCACCCTGATCGTGAATGAAAGCCCGGCCACCAGCGATGTGGTCGCACAGACAACGGATGCCGGTTCGACGCAGGCGACGATAAAACCGCTGGGGCTTGCTTATCCGAATACCGTGTTCTCGCTTTCCCATGTCGCCCTGCCGTTCCCGATGGACGATGGCCTCTACGGGCTCACGCCGGACGGTACGGAAGATTTTGGTATCAGTCTGGGCACACTCGCGCCACGGGGGGAAATTGGCGCCCTGATCGTCAATATGGACACCTTGCTGCGCATTTCGTCCAACCCGTTTTTCTCCTATATGTCCGACAGGATCGACGAGAAGATCGGGATGGATATGCCCAGGTCCGCCGTTACAGGGGCAGGACCTGTGGAACAAGAAGCACGCTGATAATCATCACGATGATGGCCAGCGGAACGCCGACTTTGGCGAAATCACCGAAAGTATAGCCTCCGGGGCCATAGACCAGCGTGTTTACCGGCGATGAAATCGGCGTCATGAAGGCAGCCGATGAGGCCAGCGCGACGGTCATTGCAAACGGATAGGGTGACACGCCGATCTGCTGAGCCGTTGCAATGGCGACCGGGGCCATGAGCACGGCCGTCGCCGTATTCGAAACGAACAGGCCGATGACGGCGGTCAGCACGAAAAGGCTGGCCAGAATTGCGTAGGGACCGGCATCGCCGATGACGGAAACCAGACCCGCAACGGCCAGATCGATGCCGCCGGTTCGTTGCAGCGCGATCGAGAATGGCAACATGCCGACGATCAGGATCAGGCTTTGCCAATGGATTGACTTGTATGCCGTATCCAGAGTGATGCAGCGAAACGCCCCCATGATGAAGCAGGCGATCAGCGCTGCAATGACATTAGGGACAATGCCGGTCACCATCAGGACGACCATCGCCGCGAGACTGAAGAGCGCGTAGGGCGCTTGCGCGGAGGCGGGTGAAATCTCGTCGTGCTCCGCCGGGAGATTGAGAAGAACATAGTCCTTGCTCCGGTCCTGCTGCTGGCGAATATCGTCCCAGGGGCCAATGAGGAGCAGCGTGTCGCCGGCGCGAAGCTCTTCCTCCGTGATATCTCCGGCAAAGGGCTGCTGGTTGCGCCGCAGGCCGACCACGATTGCGCCGTAAGTCGTGCCAAATTCCGCGCCAACGATGCTTTTCCCGACCAGTTGGGAATTGGGCGTGATCAATATTTCGGCCATGCCCACATCCTGCGCGCGATCGCTGAAATAGCTCCCTTGCAGAGGCAGTTGTTGCAGGGAAAGGCCTGTCATCCAGTCGTTGCGACCTGCTGCATCGGCTGGCATGTCGACCAGGATGACGTCGCCGCCGATCAGTTCGAACGAAGCGGAAGGGCTGAGAATTTCGACCGCCCCAAGACGGCTTCTTTCAACGGCGACAACGGTGGCGAGAAAACGCGTGCGCAGCCGGGCATCGCGAAGGGTTTGCCCGACCAGCTGCGAGGAGGGTGTCACCAGCAGCCGCAATTCGCGGTTGGCAAGGTCGTAATCACGGATGAAGTCCAGAATTGCGGGGCGCGATCCAGCACATTCGTCATCCCGGATATCCGAACTCAGCCAGCGGCGGGCAAACAGCATATAGGCTATTGCGACAATCAGGATGGGGATGCCGAATGGCGTAAAACTGAAGAATTCGAATCCTTCCAGCCCTTCGCGCACCAATTCGCTGTGAATGACCAGATTGGGCGTGGTCGCCACGAGTGTAAGCATGCCGCTGATCAGGCCCGCGACACTCAATGGCATCATCAGGCGACTGGTGGAGACCTTCATTTGCCGGGCTACGCGCAGCACGATGGGGATGAAGATCGCGACGACGCCTGTCGAGCTCATGACAGACCCCAGCGCCGCAGCGGAGGCCATGAGAAGGACGAGCAATCGCGTTTCGCTGTTGTTCGACCGCATCGCCAGCCAGTCCCCCATGCGCTGGGCGACCCCGGTGCGCACCAGTCCGTCGCCGATCACGAAAAGCGCGGCTATAAGCACGATATTCGGATCGCTGAAACCCGCCAGTGCTTCCTGAACGGTAACAATGCCCGTGAGCGGCAAGGCAATGATGACCAGAAGCGCGACTGCGTCCATTCGCGGCTTGTTCAGGACGAACAGTACGACCGCAGTCAGCAGGAGACCGAGAACGACGGCTAGGTCTAAATTCATTCACCCCTATCCTGCCGGTCGCCCAGCCGATCCTCGATATAGAAGCGGATGATTGCAATGCGCAGCACGGCAAGGATCGGGGTTGCGAGAGCGATGCCAATAATGCCGAACATCGCGCCGCAAATGGTGATCGCCAGCAAGGTCCATGCGGGAGGCAGGTTCATCACGCCTCGCTGTATCATCGGCCCCAGAATATAGCCCTCCACGTTCTGCACGATCATGTAGAAGATCATTGCCCATGCGAACGTGCTGGTTCCGAGCGGCATGGCCACGAGCGCCACGGGTATGGTGGCCACCAGCGGCCCGAGATAGGGAATGAAATTCGACGCTCCTGCCAGCACCGCCAGCAATATCGCACCGGGCAATCCAAGCCAGTAAAAGCCGACGGCCATGATGACGGAAACAATGATGATCCTGACGAACTGGCCAACGAGCCAGCTTCGCAGCACATGCCCCATTTCATTGAACACATCGCGCGCCCTGCCGCGTATGTCGAGCGGGACGAGGCTGAGCACGCTTTCGCGATAAATGGCAGGGTTTCCGGCGAAAAACAAACCGAGGCAGACGATGATAAGCCCGCTGATGAGGAGGCCGGACGCGGTGCCGACAGCGAACTGGACATGACCGAACAATTGCTGCGGATCAGGAAAGAAACTGGAAAAATCCCGCGCGCCCTCTGGCCCGAATACGTCCACGCCGAATTCCGTCAGCCGATCGTGGACCACGTCGATCTGCGTTTCGATGATGCGGTACAATATGGTCGCTTGCGTTTTGAACTGGGCGAAACCCACCAGCATCAGATAGACCAGACCGATTGTCAGCAGCAGAACGACGATGGCGAGACGCCATGGCCGGCCGAGGGGGATGATACGGCCAAGCTCCCGCGTGCAGGTGTCGAGGAACGACGCAAAAAGGATTCCGGCGAACAGAAGCAGAAAACTTTGCGTGTTGAACCAGAGGAAGATCGCGCCGACGATGATCGCGGTCACCATCAGGATCGTGGTCTGCACGCCCTTCCACTTGGTCCACTGGCTCATGTTTTCCTCTTCCTTCTGCAAGGAAGATGCGGGGTCCTGTTTCATTCACGAATGTCCCTTGCCTTGCCCGTCATCAGGACACTGAATCCCGATGATGGTCCCACTGCGATTTGGCATGCGGGGCGATTGATCCTGCATCGCGGTCAGGGCATTTCCACCCCTCGCGCATCAGGGGAAATGGCCCTGAATTTCAGGCTTCGCGCTAGCGCTGGCAAGCCGTCACGGACGCTACACGGTAACCGGCCACTTCAGCGCGGCACGCGTTCTGGAATGTTCTGGTCTGGGTGCCCCTGCGGGCGCAAACCGGCTGCACCTGTGAGCCGCAGACATCAGCCGAACTGCCGCTGCCGCACTCACCGCGATGCAGCACGCGGAAACCTGCTGCCCGTGCCGTGCAGGAGTTTGCGAAAGTCTGCCGGTCGTTGCGACGCTGCCCGCAAACGGGTACGTATTCAAGCGTACAGATACCGGCATTTTGCGAGGGAAGGACCGGGCGACCCTGATCCATCGGCACGGTGCAGGCGGCCAGCGCCAGCATGGCGGCGGCAAGCGATAAGGTATGTATCGGAAACTTCATTTTGACCCTCTTCTGTCCGCTGTTGAAACAGTTGAACTATTCCTCTTTGATCGGGACTGGGCAATCGCGGGCTGCGCAGCCCGTCCCGCTTCGGACCCATGCATTGTATGTTACTCTTATAACGGTTTTCTGTTCGACAGGAAGCAGGGAATCGCCGGTAGTTCTCTGCACCGTATCAGCACACCAGGCTGGCCATCCGGTTGCGAAGTTGCCGTGCACGGATACGCCACCGCCTATACCTTTGGAGTTGGCGGATTGTTCGGCTGACAGCGCCGCCCGCATCCGGTCTCAGGCCGAGGATGAGCGTCGCAACCGCCTCTCTCTCACGGAAAAGTCGCGTCATGACCGGGTGATCGGCTATGGCGCAGGAATCAGTGCGGTTGATGCCGGGGTCCGCGAGGTGGCGTTTTACCACCTCTATCATCAACAGCGTGCCGGGAGAAAATGCCTTCCACTGTTCGTCATAGGCGGTTTTCCAGGTCCAGGCCTCGCCACCTTCCGCGAACACAACCAATGCCGCGACGGGCTTTCCGTCGAGGGTCAATGTATGGATGCGAACGCGATCTTCACGCGCCAGTCCGCGAATGGCTTCGCGAGCGAATGATGCGTGTGTGTTGTTTGCTGCCAGCGCGGTTCGCTTTCGGCCTTTCCATCCAGACGCTTCAAGCGCAAGGAAATCTTCGAAGCCCGCCTCGACATCATTCGGCGTGCAAGCAACCCGGTGCGCAAGCTCGCCCTGACGCGAAAGCCGCCGCCAAAGCCTGCCATAGTCGCGGCGGTGGTGGGCGCCGATGGCTTCGCGGAGATAGGTTTCACCGTCGAGTTGGCTTTCGAGAAAAGGGCGCTCTTCGCGGTCGACAATCGCGAGCGGCAAGTTGCGGGTCTGCGCGACGGATTGCAGCAATTGTGCGAAAGGGCCGCCGACGCGAATATCGCGCAGCAACAGGATGTCGGGCAATCCGGAGGTTGGATCGGCCAGATGGTCGAGCACATGGCCGAGGATATCCGCCGGGCGATTGTTCATGAGGAGCGGCGTCCCCAGGGGGGAGAAGGCCGTGGACCAGCCCCTTATCACCGATGGTCCCAGACCGAGGCCCGGCCGAACGATCTCGAACGGCAGGAGAAAACAGGGTTCCCGGGCGCTTGTGTCCTGAACATGCAGGATTTCCGTTCGCTTCGGGTTCAGCGCGTTCACTGCCGGAAAAAGAAAAAGTGGATCGAAAAAAATGTTCGGTTCCATGGACCGGGTGGCGAGTGGCCCGAATTGCATCAGGCTGCTATCGGCTCGCGTTCTGCCAACCGTGAAATTCCTGGTTTCCCCTGAAGCAGCGAGAAACGAAGCCGTGCTCATCGGCTGGTTCCCGTCGCTGTATTTTCGGGGTGTTGCCGCGCAAAAACAAACATCGCGATTCCGAGCCGCCGGTGAACCGCGATGGAAAGGGTGAGCGCCTCGAAGATCATGCTGAGCGCGGTCGCGATTGCTGCGCCATACAATCCGAAGCGTGGGATCAGAAAGATGTTCAGAAGGACATTTACCGCCAGCGTCGCCATATAGATCGAGGCGCAGACTTTCTGCTGCCCGGACATGTTGAGCAGACTCTCCGACGGCCCGACCGACGCCCGCGCGATAACGCCAACCACCAGAATGAAAAGAAGCGGATAGCCGACAACGAATTCGGGGCCGAAAAGCGCCAGCAATGGCCATCCGAGCAACAAAATGACCGCAGCCATCCCGATGGAAGGCCAGAAAGTCCAGCGAACGGAATTGCGGACAAAGCTGTTGAGCCGGGACCGGTCCCCTTCGTGGATCAGTTGCGAATAACGATGCGCCGAACCGGCCTTGACTGAAAAATAGACAAAATGCACGAGCGCCAGAATCTTGGTTGTCGCGAAATAGACGCCGACATCGCCGGGCGACATGAAAAAGCCGACCAGCAGCACGTCGGCACTGATCAGGAGAAAGGCGGCTCCCTCGACGAGAAATATCGGGATCGACACGGAAAACCAGTCGCGATAGCTGCGTTTGCGAGCGGCGAGGGGAAGTGTCCGCGCCAGTCCTCGCCTGACCGACAGGAACTGGAAAAGAGTGGTCGCGTAGGTTGCGAAAATAGCGGATATCAGTGCTATCCGGGCGGTTTCCGGAAAGCCGAGAAAATGGGCGACCGCCATCGCTGCCAGGGTCAGCACGGGACGGATGATATAAGTCGGTGTCAGCGCCATCATCGCCCAGGAACGTGAGCGCGCGGTGCCGTCCAGCATGTCGCCAAGGGCAATCATGGGCAGGCAGATCAGGCCGAGATAGAAGGGTGCGACGTAATAGGATTCGATGGTGTCGCGAAACAGGAATATCCCCGCAGCCCCCAGAACCGCGATGACGCTCGATGAAACGATCGCGAAAACGCGGCCCGTATGGAGAATGCCTTGCAGGTCGCCGAACAGTTTCTTTTCGATGTATTCCGGCACGTAGCGGATGATGGTTGTGTGGAACCCGAAGCCGGACAGGTTGCCCACGATAATCATGGTCAGCCAGACGAGCGCAAAGATGCCGTACTCGAACTGGCCCATCCATCTGGCGAAGAGCACTTGCGAAAGGAAAGCTATCGCCGCGCTTGAAACGCGGATGGCAAAGGCGGTCAGCGACATGCGCTGCGCGCTGGCGTTCGCATCGTGGCCGGTCAGCAAAGCGTCTGCGCGCCGCAGAAACGGACTCAGGCGCGCCACGATCCGTTCGGGCAACAATTTTTCAGCAACGCTGGATGCGTTAGGTCGCACTGGAATCCCTGTTCTTTTGTAGGCCGGTCAGAGAAAACAACGGGATGCTAGCACGGGAGTGCTTAAAAAATTGGTTGGACTGGAGAGAACGGTGTTTCATGAACAAAAAGCCACGCGATTGCGTGGCTTTTTGTTTTGTTCCAGGCGGCCTTTAAACAAACGCGCCGTGGCAATGCTTGTATTTCTTGCCGGAACCGCAAGGGCAGACCTCATTGCGGCCGACCTTGCCCCACGTCGTCGGGTCGCTGGGCATCCGATCCTTGGGGTCTACGGTGCGGCCGTCCTCGAAGTGAGAGGCCAGAGCGCCTTCGGCAAAGTCGTCCTCGCCGGTTTGCCCGTCGATGTGATGTCCGTGCATAACCGGCAAGGCGGGTTCTGGTGCTGCCGCAGCCTCGCGAACGATTTCCACGCGCATGAGCTGGGAAACGACATTCTGGCGAAGATTGGTCAGCATGGCCTGGAACAGCTCAAATGCCTCGGTCTTGTATTCCTGAAGCGGATCGCGCTGCGCATAGCCGCGGAAGCCGATCACCGACCGCAGATGGTCGAGATTGACGATGTGTTCGCGCCAAAGGAGATCGAGAGACTGTAGAATGACCGATTTCTCCACATACTGCATAATCTCGGGACCAAACCGCTCCGCACGATCGGCGGCGGCTTTTTCAGTCTCGTCATTCAACCGGTCGAGAACGTCATCCTCGGAAATACCATCTTCCTGAACCCACTCATCGATGGGCGGAGTCAGGTTGAGGAACTTGAAGCTGTCTTCCTTCAACCCTTCGACGTTCCACTGTTCCGCGTAGGATTTGGCCGGAATGTTGCGGCGAACGACATCTTCAACGACATCCTGACGCATTTCGGCGGCGGTCTCGCTGAGATTTTCACCATCCATCAGGTCAATGCGCTGCTCGAAGATCACCTTGCGTTGATCGTTCATCACGTCGTCGTACTTCAACAGGTTCTTGCGGATATCGAAGTTGCGCGCTTCAACCTTCTTCTGCGCCTTTTCGAGAGCCTTGTTGATCCACGGATGGACGATTGCCTCGTCTTCCTTGAGGCCCAGCTTCTGAAGCATGCCATCCATGCGGTCAGAGCCGAAAATCCGCATCAGATCGTCCTGAAGCGACAGGAAGAACTTCGAGCGTCCCGGATCGCCCTGACGACCTGCACGGCCGCGCAGCTGATTGTCGATGCGGCGGCTCTCGTGGCGTTCGGTGGCAAGAATAAACAGGCCGCCAGCGGCAAGCGCCTGTTCTTTCAGCTTGGCGATATCTTCCTTGATCGCGGTCTCTTTTGCCTCGCGCTCGGGACCGGCAGGCATGTCGCCCAGTTCCTGCTTGATGCGCATGTCGAGGTTGCCGCCGAGCTGAATGTCGGTGCCGCGACCAGCCATGTTGGTGGCGATGGTCAGTGCGCCGGGCACACCGGCCTGCGATACGATATAAGCTTCCTGCTCGTGATAGCGGGCGTTCAGAACCTGGAAGTCTTTCATGCCATCCTTGCGCAGGCGCTCGGCGAGCAGTTCCGACTTTTCAATCGACGTGGTGCCGACCAGAACCGGCTGGCCCTTGGCCTGAGCTTCACGGATTTCCTTGACGATCGCTTTGTACTTCTCGTCGACCGTCCGGTAAACCTCGTCGTCCTCATCGATGCGCTGGACAGGTCGGTTGGTCGGGATTTCGGTGACTTCGAGGCCGTAGATATTGCCGAATTCTTCTGCTTCCGTCGATGCCGTGCCGGTCATGCCGGCCAGCTTCTCATACATGCGGAAGTAATTCTGGAAGGTGACCGAGGCCAGCGTCTGGTTTTCCGGCTGGATGGTCACATGTTCCTTGGCTTCGAGCGACTGGTGCAGACCTTCCGAGAAGCGGCGGCCCGGCATCATGCGGCCGGTGAATTCGTCGATGATAACGATTTCATCGTTGCGAACGATGTAGTCCTTGTCGCGCTGGAACAGCTTGTGCGCCTTGAGAGCGTTGTTGACGTGATGGACGATTGCCACGTTTTCAATGTCATAAAGTCCGTCACCTTTCAGGTGTCCGGCTTCGCGCAGCATGTTCTCAAGCTTTTCCGTGCCGTCTTCGGTGAAAATGGCGGTCTTCTGCTTTTCGTCAACTTCGTAATCCTCCGGCGCAAGGCGGGGAATGAAGGTGTCGATCAGATTGTAGAGTTCGGAACGATCATCGAGCGGGCCGGAAATGATGAGCGGTGTGCGCGCTTCATCGACAAGAATGGAGTCCACTTCGTCGACAATGGCGAAGTGGTGGCCGCGCTGCACCATTTGCCCGCGTTCAAATTTCATATTGTCGCGGAGATAGTCGAAGCCCAGCTCGTTGTTCGTGGCATAGGTAATGTCGCTCTGATAAGCTTCCCGACGTTGCTCGTCGTCTATGCCGTGGCCAATAACACCGTAGGAAAGGCCAAGAAAATTATAGATCTGGCCCATCCAGTGGGCGTCACGCGTGGCCAGATAGTCATTGACCGTGACGACGTGAACGCCCTTGCCCTCAAGGGCGTTGAGATAAACCGGAAGGGTTGCAACCAGCGTCTTGCCTTCACCGGTGCGCATTTCGGAAATGCCGCCGCCGTGAAGAACCATGCCGCCAATGAGCTGCACGTCGAACGGTCGCATACCCAGAACGCGCTTTGCCGCTTCGCGAACGGTGGCGAAGGCGGGGACCAGAAGATCGTCCAGCTTTGTGCCATTTGCCAGCGCAGCCCGGAACTCGGCGGTTTTTCCGCGCAATTCATCATCCGTCAGGGATGCAAACTGCGGCTCCAGTGCTGTGATTTCTTTAACGCGTGCATGAAAACTCTTCACGCGCCGATCATTGGACGAACCGAAAATCTTGCGGGCGATACCGCCAAAGCTGACCATCGCTGGTCCTTTCTGAAACCGTTTGGCCGGAAATCCGGCGTTTCCCCATGCCTTGTAAAAGGTTGGTTTAGACGTTGATTGCTCCTGATCTCTTGGGAAAGCTATCTGGACGCAAAGCCGATGGAGAGATAAGAGGGGCTATGAACGATGTCAACGCCGAAGCAACGGCTTGCTAGTTGGGCGGAAGGAGCAAAATTCCGCCGCATTCCTAGCACGTACCGAAGTTTCAACAGGGAGTATCCAGTTATGAACCAGTTTCGCAAGGCCATTTTCGCCGCTTTGGCAGTGGCGTTGACCAGCTCCGTGTCCTTGCCAGCAATGGCCCAGGATGCGGCGACCGACAGCGCCAAGGTGCTCGCCACGGTCAATGGCGCAAACATCACGCAGAAGGATCTCGATATGGCTGCCGCCGATCTCGATCCTCAGTTCGCGCGCTTGCCGGAAGACCAGCGCCGCCTTGCCGCGCTTGCCGCACTCATCGATATCAAGGCGCTCGCAGCAAAGGCCGAAGCCGACAAGCTCGACCAGACGGACGACTTCAAGTCCCGCATGATCTTCCTCAAGGATCGCGCCCTTCACAATGAATTCTTCAAGTCGCAGATCGTCGACAAGATAACCGACGACGAGGTTCGCGCCCGTTACGACAAGGAAATGGCTGCGATGACGCCGCAAAATGAAGTGCGCGCCCGTCATATTCTCGTGAAGACCAAGGAAGAAGCGCAAGCCATCATCAAGGAGCTTGACGGGGGCGGTTCGTTCGAGGAAATCGCCAAGGCCAAGTCGACCGATGGTGCCGCGGCCCAGGGCGGCGATCTTGGCTATTTCGGCGCCGGGCAGATGGTTCCGGAATTCGAGAAAGCCGCTTTGGCTCTGGAAATTGGCTCCTACACGAAGGAACCTGTCCAAACGCAATTCGGTTTCCATGTGATCAAGCTTGAGGACAAGCGCACACAACAGCCGCCAGCCTTCGATCAGGTCAAGGATCAGGTCCGCTCGCTGCTGTTGCGCGAACGTTACACTGAAATGGTAGAGACGCTGCGTGGCGAACTGAAGATCGAGTATACCGACCCGGAAGTCGAGAAAGCCATGAAGGCGGCGACTGAGCCTGCGAAGCCGGCTGAACCCGCCAAATAGCCATAACTTTCGCTCCAGCCAGTTCCAGAGGCCATCATGTCCGAAGCCGTTTCTCCCCTTGCGCCGAAGCACTATCCAGCCATGCCCGCCATCGACGGCGTTCGCATTGCAACCGCCGAGGCGGGCATCAAATACAAGGGGCGAACGGATGTGATGCTCATGGTGTTTGACAAGCCTGCTGCTGTCGCTGGCGTTTTCACGCGCTCGAAATGCCCGTCGGCAGCGGTTGACTTTTGCAGGCAGAGCCTGGCGAGCGGCACGGCGCGTGCGGTGGTGGTGAATTCCGGCAATGCAAACGCCTTCACCGGCAGGAAAGGACGCGAATCCACCGCCCTGACGGCCCAGACGGCTGCAAAGGCGGTGGGCTGCAAGACGGATGAGGTGTTCCTTGCCTCGACCGGCGTGATCGGCGAGCCGCTGGATGCCGGGAAATTCACGTCGCTGCTGGACGACATGGCCGGGCGGGCCGAGGCCGAACGCTGGCCCGATGCGGCGCGCGCGATCATGACGACGGATACTTTTCCCAAGATCGCGACCGAAACCGTCCTGCTGGGCGGAGTGCCGGTGACGATCAACGGAATTGCAAAAGGCGCGGGCATGATCGCGCCCGACATGGCGACGATGCTTTCCTTCGTGGTGACTGACGCACCGATCGCTTCGCCAGTGCTGCAATCGCTTTTGTCGAAGGCCGTGGGACAGAGTTTCAATGCCGTCACCGTCGATAGCGATACCTCGACCTCCGACACGCTGATGCTGTTTGCGACGGGAACCGCGGCGGAACGCGGCGCGACACCTGTCACCGATGCAACCGATCCGCGCCTTTCCGCGTTTCGTAAGGCGCTGGGGCGGTTGCTCGGCTCGCTGGCGTTGCAGGTTGTCAGAGACGGCGAAGGCGCGCGGAAGATGGTCGAAGTCACGGTCACTGGCGCCACGTCCAGCCGCTCGGCCAAGCGCATCGCGCTCTCGATCGCCAATTCGCCGCTGGTGAAAACCGCGGTTGCGGGAGAGGACGCCAACTGGGGACGCGTGGTGATGGCGGTCGGCAAGGCTGGTGAACCGGCGGATCGCGACCGGCTGGCGATCTGGTTCGGTGATATCCGTGTCGCGCGCGAAGGTGAGCGAGACCCGGATTATTCGGAAGACCTGACCTCGGAGTACATGAAGAACGAGGATGTTGCTATTCGCGTTGATCTCGGCCTCGGCAAGGGAAAAGCCACTGTCTGGACCTGCGATCTGACCAAGGAGTATGTGGCCATCAATGGTGACTACCGCAGCTGAATGAGGGTTGTCCGAACGGGCGGGACGATCGACAATGCGGAGGTTTGATGTCGGGGTTTGCACAGATCAGGCAGATTGAAGCGGTGGGCTTTCGTGCCTGGCCCGCTGCAACGGTTCACTATGACGGTTCATGGGCCATACGCCTGACCGCAGGCCACCCCTCGAAGCGGTTGAATTCAGTCAATCCCCTCGATCCTGGTGACACGCGCGACATGGAATTGCGTGTCGAGCGCGCCGTACAGCGCTTTCGCGCTTTTGGCCGTGCGCCGGTGTTTCGCAATTCTCCGCTCGCGCCGCCCCAACTCGACGCATATCTGGAGGCGTGTGGTTGGCATCGCTTCGATGAAACCATCGTCATGACGGCGGACATGGAAACGCTCGACCTGGCCGACGCCCTCGATCAGATCCCGATGAAGGATATTGGCCGTTTCGTGGACGCGGTGATGAGCGTGAAGGACTTCAATCCTTCGCTGCGTATCGGATTGACTGAAATTCTGGAATCCATTCGCCCTGCAAAGGCATTCTTCGTAACCCGCGAGCCGGACGACGAGCCGGTTTCGACGGCGATTTGTGTGCATGACGGGGCGCTTGCTGGCCTGTTTGAAGTGGCGACGATGTTTGACTACCGCCGCGCCGGGCACGCCCGCAACATCGTCCTGTCAGCGATGAAATGGGCGCAGCAGCATGGCGCGAAAACAGCCTGGTTGCAGGTCGAGGCTTCCAACCAGCCTGCCGTTTCTCTCTACCGGCAACTCGGCTTCGGCGAAGTCTATCGTTACGCATATCGGGAAGGTCCAAGGGATTGACGGCAATTGAAAAGAAACATCCGATCCTGCTCGTCGCGGCTTGCGCGCTGGTTGATGCCGATGGCCGCGTCCTGCTGGCCCAGCGTCCGGAAGGAAAGCAACTGGCCGGCCTCTGGGAATTTCCGGGCGGCAAGGTAGAGCCGGGCGAGACGCCGGAGGAAACCCTTATCCGCGAATTGAAAGAGGAAGTGGACATCGTGACCAAGGCCGCCTGCCTTGCACCGCTGACCTTCGCCAGTCACACCTATGACGATTTCCACCTTCTGATGCCGCTCTATATCTGCCGTCGCTATGAAGGCGTGGCGCAACCGCTTGAAGGCCAGGCACTGAAATGGGTGCGCCCCCGCGACATGCGCGACTATCCAATGCCGCCAGCCGACGAACCGCTGATCCCTTTTCTGATCGATTTGCTCTGAAATCTCCCGGGTATCCGGGGACTCTTCGCCATCGTTAATCGAACTTTCATTTCCTTGCGCAATTTTTAGCGAAAGTGCGATGAAAGCACGATAATAAACGAGAGGCGACGGAATGGCGCGTTACAGGGATTACCGCGGTGATGATCCTTTGAACGATGGTGACGACTATCAGGCGAGGCCGGTTTCGGCGGCAGGCGCCGGTATTCTGCGCGTTGCCCTTCTTTTCGGCTCCGCAGCCGTCGCGCTGGCGCTTATCGCTGCTCCGCTGGCTGATCGTGGCGCGAAAGCCGTGATTGCCGGAACCGGTGGGGTCGATACCATGACGACGGGCTCCATCAATGAGCCGGGCCGGTATACCGTGCGCAAGAGCGTGCTTCAGGGCTCGCCGAATGCCGTTTGCATCATCCGTCAGGACGGTGCGAAGAGCGGCGACTGTTAAACGGGCCGACTGCCTGCCGCTTCAGTTCTTCTTCGGCTCGGCATCCTTGAGAAAGGCCGCAAGCGACGCCTTGGCCGATCCGGGCTTCAAGGGCTTCTGCTGCGATTCGTGCGGTGCCCAGCCGGACATCCAGATGAAAGAGAAGGTTGCCCGCACACGGCCGTCAGGGTCGCTGAAGCGCTCTGCATAGATTTCCGCCGCCCGCATAAGGACGCGGCGCGCCGTCGGCTTGCGGCTGCGGCCCGTCAGGCTGTTCTGCATACCCATAGCCCGTAAATCGCGCATGAGCGAAAACATCGAATCGTAGCGGACGGTGAGTGTCTCCATGTCCGTCACCGGCAGTGCAAACCCCGCCCTTTGAAGCAGTGCGCCGACATCGCGTATATCGGCAAAAGGCGCGACGCGGGGCGATGCGCCGCCCGTCATCTCGCTTTCGGCGGCGAGAAGGCTTTCGCGCAGTTCGATCAGGGTGTCGTCGCCAGCCATGGCGCCAAGGAACAGCCCGTCCGGCTTCAGTGCTTGCCGGATCTGGACCAGCGTGCCTGGTGTATCGTTCGTGAGGTGCAGGGAGAGGAGCGATACGATGAGATCGATGCTCGCGCCTTTCAGCGGAATGGCTTCGTCATCGGCAACAATTGACGGAAAGCCGTTTGCCAGGAAGGCCGCGTCCTGCTCGATACGGATCACCATTTCCGCCTTGCCGGACCGGTGGAGCGCCTGCGCCGCACGCTGGTTGTGGCTGCAAAGATCGACCGCGACAGGGAAGGTGCGGCCGATGGTACCGAGCCGATCTTCAAGGTCGTCCGCGGCTCGCGCCAGCAGAAAATCGATACCGTCGGACTGATTCGCCAGCGCGCGTTTGCGACGCTGCAAAATCAGTTCGCGATCGAAAATCTTGCGCTCATCCATGGTTGTGCTTTTTCCTTTCCGGCCCGATAGTGTGGGTCGTTTTTCTCTCTTTTGGCCTAAATGCGCCGCAGCGGATGGAATTGCAATGGAAGGAATGCGTTCGCTCGCACGCAGTGCTGTGAAAGAGATGTTCCGCCTGTGCTTTCCGCCGTCCTGCATGGGCTGCGGCAAGCATGTCGCTGATGCCGGTACTGTTTGTGGAGCGTGCTGGTCCGGTTTGCGCTTCATCGAGCGTCCTTATTGTGCTGTGCTGGGCGTTCCTTTCAACCATGATCTGGGGGATTCTATTCTCTCCGCCGAGGCCATCGCCGATCCGCCGCCCTATCGCCGGGCGCGGGCGGTAGCCGTGCATGATGGCGTGCCGAAACGCATGGCGCACGGCCTGAAATACAGCGACCGCACCGATCTTGCGCCGTGGATGGCGGGTTGGATGGCCCGTGCCGGTCAGGAACTCATCGGCGAATGTGATCTGATCGTGCCGGTCCCCCTCCATCCGAGACGGTTATGGATGCGACGGTTCAACCAGTCGGCGGAGCTTGCGCGCGCCATATCGAACAGGACGGGCAAGCCCTTCGAGCCGGAAGCCTTGCGCCGAATCAAGCGCACGCAGCAGCAAGTGGGACTTGGCGCTCAGGAACGTGCGCGGAATGTGCGCGGCGCGTTCAGGGTTCCGGAAAGGGAAGAAATCAAGGTGCGGGGACGCTCGGTCCTTCTGGTTGACGACGTTTACACGACCGGAGCGACGGTCAAGGCCGCGACCAGGGCCCTGCTGAAAGGCGGCGCGGGGGCTGTCGACGTGCTGACATTCAGTCGTGTTTTGCCCGGAAATTGACGGAAGGGCTTTCGGCCTCTCGTCTTGCCGCCTATATACGAATGAAAACGGAGATTGATCATGGTTGATGTAACCATCTACACAAGAAATGGATGCAGCTATTGCGCGGCCGCCAAGCGCCTGCTTGACGGCAAGGGCGTTGCCTATACCGAACACAATGCCACCGTCACGCCGGAAGCCCGTCAGGAGATGCTGGCGCGCGCCGGCGGGCGCACGACATTCCCGCAGATTTTCATTGACGATATCCATGTCGGCGGTTGCGATGACCTGCACGCGCTGGAGAACAATGGAAAGCTCGACGATCTTCTGAACACCGGCGTTCTTGCCTGAGGAACCTCCCATGCCAATTTTCCGTGCTGCTGCAATCCAGATGCGTTCTGGAACAGATGTTGAACGAAACCTTGTGGCGCTTGCCGATCTGGTTGAGCAAGCCGTTGATCAGGGCGCGCATTATGTGCAAACGCCAGAGATGACGGGCGCTATCCAGCGCGACCGCGAGGCTTTTATGGCTTCGCTGCGCGGCGAGGGCGACGATTCCGTCGTCCGTGCGGCATCCGAACTGGCCGCAAGGCACGGCATTCATCTGCATATCGGCTCCACGGCTATCGCGCGTCCCGACGGCAAGATCGCCAATCGCGCGTTCCTGTTCGGCCCAAAGGGAGAACTGATTGCGCGCTATGACAAGATCCATATGTTCGACGTGGATCTGGACAATGGTGAAAGCTGGCGCGAATCGGCGGTCTATTCGCCGGGCGCGGATACGGTGATGGCCGATCTGCCCTTCGGGCGGTTGGGACTTGCGATCTGCTACGATGTACGCTTCCCGCAGCTATTCCGCGCACAGGCGGAAGCAGGCGCATCGGTTCTGACGGCGCCTGCTGCCTTTACCCGGCAAACCGGCGAAGCGCATTGGCATGTGCTCCAGCGAGCGAGGGCGATCGAAAACGGGGCTTTCGTGGTTTCCGCGGCGCAAGGTGGCTTGCATGAGGATGGTCGCGAAACCTATGGCCATTCCATCATCGTCGCTCCGTGGGGCGAGATCATCGCCGAGGCGAATCATGACGAACCGGCGGTCATCGTCGCGGACATAGACACAGCATTGAGCGCGGCTGCGCGTGCGAAGGTGCCGAATTTGAAGAACGCCCGACCCTTTGGCCTGCGTATAGAAGGCGGGCAGGAGGGCAAGGCCGCGGAATGATCCGTTTTGCGTTGCATTGCGACCAGTCCCATGAGTTTGAGGGCTGGTTCCGGAACAATGAAGACTTCGACAGGCAGCACGCGAAGAAGCTTGTGTCGTGTCCCGTGTGCGGGTCGCACAAGGTTGGAAAGGCGTTGATGGCGCCGTCTGTCTCCACGGGTCGGCAGAAAGAGAAAATCGCCGTCGCGATGAACCAGATGGCGAGCGAACTGCGGGAGATGACCAGGAAAATCCGTGAAAACTCCGATTATGTGGGAGACAAATTCGCGGAAGAGGCCCGCAAGATTCATTTCGGCGAGGCAGATGCGCGGGGCATCTACGGTGAAGCGACGGTTGAAGAGGTCAAGGAACTGGTCGACGATGGTGTCGACGTGATGCCGCTGCCCGTTCTGCCGGACGACAGAAACTAGCAGTCGGGCAAAGGGGGATCATCGATGTGGAATTCCGCGCCTGTTCTGTTGCTCCTGACGGGTGCGCTCTTGGGGCTGACGCTTCCTTTCGGGAAAATTGCGGCGGAAACCGGAATTTTCGCGAGTCTGTGGGCATTCGTTATTTCCGGCGGCGCGGGCATCGTGCTGCTGGCGGCGCTTGTCCTGATGAGGAAGCGCCCCAGTCTCAACTGGCCGAAGCTGCGGTATTACATGGTCGTTGCCGCCATATCCTACGTGATACCCAACCTGCTCATCCTTGAGGCGATTCCGAGGCTGGGGGCAGGCTATACCGGAATCATGTACACGGTATCGCCGATCCTGACCCTTCTGATCACGGTGATCCTGCGGCAACGCCGCCCGAACCTGCTTGGCGTGGCCGGAATCGTGGTGGGGTTCATCGGGGCGCTCATGGTGGCGCTGACGCGGGGCCATGTGGGCCAGCCCGCAGATCCGGTCTGGATCGGCATTGCATTTCTCATCCCGCTCTGTCTCGCCGTCGGCAATGTCTATCGCACTCTTGACTGGCCGCAAGGCGCCGATCCACTTGAACTGGCGGCAGGAAGCCATTTGATGGCGGCCCTGATGCTGGTGGGCATGATCCTGTTCCAGAGCGGCGGATTTCCGGCAGAGCAACTGGCAGCGGTGCCGTGGCTTGCGGTGGCGCAGGTCGCCGCTTCGGCCGGAACGTTCGCGCTGTTCTTCAGGCTGCAACAGGTCGGCGGCCCTGTCTATCTCAGCCAGATTGGCTACGTCGCCGCTGCAATAGGACTGTTTTCCGGCGTCGCCTTTCTTGGCGAGAGCTACAGGCTGTTGACATGGGCGGGTGCGGTCATCATCGCGCTCGGCGTGATCATGACCACCCGCGCCCAAAGCAGGGGCTGAGCTCCTCCTTCAATCCTTGCAGGCCAGAACCATATAGTTCACGTCGATATCGGCAGACCTGCTCCAGCGATCGCTCAGCGGGTTGTAGGAGACGCCGACCGTTTCCTCGATCCGCATTCCGGAATTCCGGAGAGCATTGCCCAATTCCTCAGGACGAACCAGCCGCTCATACTGGTGCGTTCCGCGTGGAAGCCAGCGAAGCACATATTCGGCGCCGATGATCGCAAGTCCCAGTGCCTTCAGCGTGCGGTTGATCGTGGCCACGAACATGAGGCCGTTTGGCTTGACCATTTCCGCACAGGCCGAGATGAAGAGATCGACATCGGCGACATGCTCGACGACCTCCATATTCAGGACGATATCGAACTTTTCGCCAGCCTCGGCGAGGGCCTCGGCCGTTGTCGCGCGGTAGTCGATCTTCAGGCCGCTTTCCGCCGCATGGATCTTCGCCACCTCGATATTGGTTTCCGAGGCGTCCGCCCCGACCACGTCTGCTCCCAGACGCGCCATCGGCTCGCAGAGCAGCCCGCCGCCGCAACCGATGTCCAGAATGCGCAAGCCCTTCAGCGGTTCCGGCCTGTTGGGCTCCCGGCCAAAGGCGGCGCAGATCTGTTCCTTGATATAGGCGAGGCGCACCGGATTGAACTTGTGCAGCGGCTTGAACTTGCCTGTCGGGCTCCACCATTCAGCGGCCATCCGGGAGAAGCGCTCCACTTCGCCTGCATCGATTGTCGTGCGTTCTGCCTGAACCATGGTTTTCTCCCTGTAGTCCGTCTGGAGTTGTCCTTGCGCCCGAGATTGTCAAGGCAAAATGGCGGTTACATATGTCGCACTTCTTGCAGAGCACGGACATTTTGGCTATGGGACGCGCAGCCCGCTTTGTAAAGCGAAGCGGCTCACATTGGTTTTAACGAGACTTCAGGACGACATTCCCCATGGCCCGCATCGTGATGAAATTCGGTGGCACTTCGGTGGCCGATATTGAACGCATCCGCAATGTGGCGCGTCACGTCAAACGCGAGGTAGACGCCGGTCACGAGGTGGCAGTGGTTGTATCGGCGATGGCTGGCAAGACCAACGAGCTGGTTGGCTGGACACGTGAAATGTCGCCGATGCACGATGCCCGCGAATATGATGCGATCGTCGCTTCCGGGGAGCAGGTGACGGCGGGACTGCTGGCCATCGCGTTGCAGGCGATGGGAGTTCACGCGCGCTCCTGGCTCGGATGGCAGATCCCGATCAGGACCGACAGTGCGCATGGCGCGGCGCGCATCATCGATATTGACGGTTCCTTCCTGATAGAACGTTTCAAGGAAGGCCAGGTCGCGGTCGTTGCAGGTTTTCAGGGAATCGGTCCGGACAATCGTATTTCAACGCTTGGACGCGGCGGATCGGACACCAGCGCCGTGGCCATTGCTGCTGCGGTCAAGGCGGATCGCTGCGACATCTACACCGATGTGGACGGCGTCTATACGACCGACCCGCGGATCGAGCCGAAAGCAAGGCGGCTTGCAAAAATCTCATTTGAAGAGATGCTTGAACTGGCATCGCTTGGTGCCAAGGTGCTTCAGGTTCGCTCCGTCGAACTGGCCATGGTTCACAAGGTGCGCACATTCGTGCGTTCGAGCTTCGAAGACCCCAATGCGCCGGGAATGGGCGATCTGCTCAATCCGCCCGGAACGCTTATTTGCGATGAGGAAGAGATCGTGGAACAGCAGGTTGTCACCGGCATTGCCTACGCCAAGGATGAAGCCCAGATTTCGCTGCGCCGTGTAGCGGACAGGCCGGGTGTTTCGGCGGGTATTTTTGGCCCGCTCGCCGAGGCCCATATCAACGTCGATATGATCGTTCAAAACATATCCGAGGATGGCTCCAAGACCGACATGACCTTTACCGTCCCGTCGGGCGACCTGAGCAAGGCCGTCCATATTCTCGAAAAGGTCAGGGAAACGATCGGGTTCGACGTCATCCAGTCGGAGGCGGGGCTGGTCAAGGTTTCAGTGATCGGTATCGGCATGCGCAGCCATGCGGGCGTTGCGGCAACCGCCTTCAAGGCGCTGGCCGAAAAGGGAATCAATATCCGTGCCATCACGACGTCGGAAATCAAGATCTCCATTCTGATCGATGGTCCCTATGCCGAACTGGCGGTGCGCACGCTGCACGCCGTTTATGGGCTGGACAAGCACTGATATAGGACAAGAAGGTTAGGGAGGCCTTCTTAAAGCCGGTTCTTGAAGCGATAGCACCGCCGATTCCTTCCGGCGGGGTTGGAGGTTTCCTGTTTTAAGCCGCAGGTTTATGCACTAGGCACAACGCCTGTTCATAACCTAGACTGGCAAAAAGAGTGGTGAACAAAAAGATGGTCGGGCGCGAGTCCTGGCCATCAAAACGCAATGAAGTGGTGAAACTACCGTGCGCGAGCAGATGTCCGGTCCCCGTGTGATGCTCAAGCGTCTCCGCGAATTGATGGCGGGGCCGATGGATCCGCAGGATCGGCTCGACCGGATTGTTCGGGAGATCGCGCAGAACATGGTGGCGGAGGTCTGCTCCTTCTACGTCTTGCGCTCCGATGGAATCCTGGAACTCTATGCGACCGAAGGCCTGAACAAGGCATCGGTTCACCTCGCGCAACTGCGTCTCGGGCAGGGCCTCGTTGGCACCATTGCCTCCAGCGCCCGACCGCTGAACCTGACTGACGCGCAAACCCATCCCGCTTTCGCCTATCTCCCTGAAACCGGCGAGGAAATCTACAATTCCTTCCTCGGTGTGCCCGTGTTGAGGGCGGGCCGCACACTTGGCGTTCTGGTCGTGCAGAACCGCACCCAGCGCGTCTATCGCGAGGATGAGATAGAGGCGCTGGAAACCACGGCGATGGTTCTTGCGGAAATGGTCGCCGCCGGTGACCTGACCCGGCTCAGCCGCCCCGGCGTCGAACTCGATCTTGGACGTCCGATGAGTTTTTCAGGCTCCCCGTTCAATGATGGCGTCGGGCTTGGCCATGTGGTTCTGCATGAACCCCGTATCGTCGTCACCAACCTGTTCAATGAGGACACGGACGCGGAAATATTGCGTCTGGAGCGCGCGGTCGGTTCCCTGCGTCTGTCGATTGACGATATGCTTTCGCGGCGCGATGTGGCTTTCGAGGGAGAGCATCGCGAGGTTCTGGAAGCCTATCGCATGTTTGCCCACGATCTTGGATGGGTGCGCCGGCTGGAAGAGGCGGTCCGCAACGGGCTGACAGCCGAGGCTGCGGTCGAAAAGGTGCAGAGCGATACGCGTGCGCGGATGATGCATCTGACGGACCCTTATATGCGCGAGCGGCTCAGCGATTTCGATGATCTGGCGAATCGGCTGCTGCGCCAACTGATGGGGCATGATGTCCGGACCATAGCCGAAACCCTGGCGAAGGACGCCATCATCGTGGCGCGCCAGATGGGCGCTGCCGAATTGCTCGACTATCCGCGCGAAAGGGTTCGCGGGCTGGTTCTGGAAGATGGCGCGGCCACCAGCCACGTGGTCATCGTCGCGCGCGCCATGGGCATTCCCGTGGCCGGTCAGGTCAAGGGTGTTGTCTCCATGTCGGAAAACAACGATGCCATGATCGTCGACGGCGATAACGGCAAGGTGCATTTGCGCCCGCAGGCCGATGTGGAGGGCGCCTATGCCGAGAAAGTCCGCTTCCGCGCAAAGCGACAGGCACTGTTTCGCGAGTTGCGCGACGCGCCATCTGTCACCAGGGACGGTGTTCCCGTTACCTTGCTGATGAATGCGGGCCTGCTGGTTGATCTGCCGCAGGTGGCCGAATCAGGCGCTGCGGGCATCGGGCTTTTCCGCACCGAATTGCAGTTCATGGTGGCGTCGACTTTCCCACGCTCGGAACAGCAGGAACGTCTCTATCGTTCGGTGCTCGATGCAGTCGGGTCGCGTCCCGTGACGTTCCGCACGCTCGATATCGGCGGGGACAAGGTGCTGCCCTATTTCCGCAACACCGCGCAGGAAGAAAATCCGGCGATGGGCTGGCGCGCCATGCGGTTGACGCTCGATCGCCCCGGTTTGCTGCGCTCGCAGGTGCGGGCCCTGCTGAAGGCAGCAGGCGGGCGCGAGTTGCGCCTCATGCTTCCGATGGTCACGGAAGTCGAGGAAATTCGCAGGGCCAGAGACATAATCGAGCGCGAGGTGCAGCATCTTTCCCGCTTTGCCTACAGCCTGCCGAATTCGCTCAAGATCGGGGCGATGATCGAGGTCCCGTCGCTTATGTGGCAACTCGACGAACTCATGTCCGTGGTCGATTTCGTTTCCGTGGGGTCAAACGATCTTTTCCAGTTCGTTATGGCGGCGGATCGTGGTAACGCATTGATCAGCAATCGGTTCGATGTGCTTTCGACGCCGTTTCTGCGCGTCTTGCGCCAGATCGCAGCCGCAGGCGAGCGCAATAATACGTCTGTAACGCTTTGCGGCGAGATGGCCGGAAAGCCCCTGACAGCGATGGCGCTGATCGGGATCGGGTTTCGGTCAATCTCGATGTCCGCTGCCTCTGTTGGCCCGGTCAAGACAATGCTTGTCGCATTGGAAGCAGCCAGGTTGCGAGAAGAAATGGATGTGTTGATGCAGGACCGGGCAAGTTTCCAATCGCTCCGCGAACCGTTGCAGGCCTTCGCCGAAAGAACCGGCGTGCCCCTTTGAGGTTTTCTTTATGATTTCTCTACCGCAAGATCGGATGGAACAGCTTCTGAAGCGTTTCGCCATGATCGAAACGCAAATGGCGAACAATCCTGATTCCGATACCTACGTAAAGCTGGCCTCGGAATATTCCGAACTTCAGGATGTGGTTGCAAAGATTCAGGCACTGATCGCCGCCCGGTCGGAGCTTGCCGATCTCGAGGCGCTGCTCGACGATTCGACTACCGACCGTGAGATGCGCGATCTCGCCCAGGCCGAACTGCCTGAGGTCAGGGAGCGGATCGAGACCCTGGAAAAGGAGGTGCAGATCCTGCTTCTTCCCAAGGATGCGGCGGACGAGCGCAATGCGATTCTTGAAATCCGGGCTGGGACCGGCGGGTCGGAGGCTGCGCTTTTTGGCGGCGATCTTTTCCGCATGTACGAGCGCTACGCCGCGGCAAATGGCTGGCGGGTCGAGATTCTGTCGGCCAGCGACGGCGAGGCGGGCGGATACAAGGAAATCATCGCCATGGTTTCCGGCCGGGGCGTGTTCTCCAAGCTGAAATTCGAATCCGGCGTGCACCGTGTCCAGCGCGTGCCGGACACGGAAGCCAGCGGTCGCATCCACACGTCGGCCGCCACGGTCGCTGTTTTGCCGGAAGCGGAAGAAATCGATATCGACATTCGCGCCGAGGATATTCGTATCGACACGATGCGCGCGTCCGGTTCGGGCGGACAGCACGTCAATACGACGGACTCCGCCGTGCGCATCACGCATATTCCAACGGGAATTGTCGTGATGCAGGCGGAGAAATCCCAGCACCAGAACAGGGCGAGAGCCATGCAGGTTTTGCGGTCGCGCCTTTTCGACATGCAGCGGCAGAGAGCTGACAGCGAGCGGTCGGCGGCGCGCAAAAGCCAGGTTGGTTCGGGCGATCGTTCCGAGCGAATCCGGACCTATAATTTTCCGCAAGGGCGCGTCACCGACCATCGCATCAACCTGACGCTTTACAAGCTCGACCGGATCATGGAGGGCGAGCTTGACGAACTGGTCAATGCGCTGATCTCCGATCATCAGACGGCGCTGCTTCTGGAACTGGGGGATGCAGGCTAGCCGATGGTGGCGAAATTGTCCGATAGCCTGACGCTTGGTGAACTGCATGGGATGGTGCGGAAATGCCTGCGCGAAGCGTCGCTGGCCAGTCCCGATCTGGATGCCCGTCTTCTCGTGGAATGGGCAACGGGTACGACGCGGCTCGACGTCATCAGCAATCCGGCGCAACCCGTTTCCGCTGATTTGGTGAAACAGGTTCAGACGGTTCTGGATCGCCGCCTTCGGGGAGAGCCGGTTCACCGGATTATAGGGGCACGGGAGTTTTACGGCCTTGCATTCAGGCTTTCAGCCGAAACGCTGGAGCCGAGGCCGGATACGGAAGCGCTTGTCGAGCTGGTGTTGCCGTTCCTGAAGGAACGGATTGCCCGTAATCAGGTCGCCGACCTTATCGACCTTGGAACAGGGACCGGAGCAATCGCTATCGTGTTGCTCAGTCAACTGGAGAATCTGCGAGCGATTGGTGCCGACATTTCTGTGGGAGCCCTCGAAATGGCGCGGCACAACGCGGCTGCGGCCGGTGTTTCGGCGCGTTTTGCCGCACTTGAGACGAATTGGCTTGAAAATGTCTGCGGGCGTTACGATCTAATAGTCTCGAACCCCCCGTATATTCCATCAGAAGCGGTTGAGTCGCTTGATATCGATGTTCGCGGCTATGATCCGCTCAGAGCACTTGATGGCGGGAAGGATGGCTTGGATGTTTATCGATTGCTGGCGCGAGAGAGTAGGGTCTACCTTCGGGAAGGCGGTGCCTTGGCCGTAGAAATCGGCGTCGCGCAGCGTATGGACGTGGAAAAGATATTCGTGCATCACGGATGGAAATTGTGTGGGCTGGGTCATGATCTGGCTGGACACGAGCGATGCATGCTTTTTAATTAACAGGATCAGGAAAGAATCAAAAAAGGCTTGGAATTTCTGCGGAAGCAGTTTACGTTCCGGCCATCGTCAAAAACCAAGCAGATTTGGTTCCGCCTGTCACAAGGCAATATGGGCTGCTTCTGATGTTTGTTTGTCCTCCTGATGGAGTGGTTTTTACGGCAGCACACAGTTTTTTTGAGACCGTGAATGCGATGGAAGGGCGGGGTGCACTTCGGGTCGCTGTTTTATAAGCGAAGCCTTTCGGCCGGTCATGGCCGGTCAATTGCGCCCCCCATTTTCTGAGAAGAGACGAGTATGAGGCCAGTACAGCAAAATAGGCGCATGCGTGGACGGGGAAATAACAACCGTAAGGGCCCCAATCCACTTTCAAGAAATTACGAGAGCAACGGTCCGGACGTGAAGATCCGGGGCAACGCCCAGCACATCGCCGAAAAATATTCGACCCTTGCCAGAGACGCGCAAAGCGCTGGCGATCGCGTTATGGCTGAAAACTACCTGCAGCACGCAGAGCACTATAATCGCATCATCATGGCGGCGCAGGCGCAGATGCCGCAACAATTCCAGCGCGATGATCGCGATGACGGCGATGCCGATGACGAAACCCTCGAGCACGATGACGTTGCAACGCAGGATGCAGATCAAAGGCCGGTCAACGGCAGCGGCCCGCAACCCGTTATCGAAGGCACTCCGGCAGAGATCGCTTTTGGCGAAGACGCACCGGCGGAGCCGGTAAGAGCCGAAGCCGCCGCTGTCGAAGAGACGACAGGCGATGGCGAGGCCCGCCCCCGCAGGCAGCCACGTCCGCGTCGCCCCGCCCGTCCGAAGGCAGAAAAGAAGGTTGTCGCCTCGGACGATGGGCAGAGTGCTTCGCAGGATGAGCTTCCCGCCTTCATCACCAAGGAAAGCCGGGAAGCTGCTGTCGATTCCGACGCGTAACCCGCTCTCCTTGTTCAATCGAAAAGGGCGCTGAATTTTTCAGCGCCTTTTTTGTTTCCGGCGTCCTGGCATCTGTCTTGCGCCGGTCGTTGACTGCTCCCATATGACTGTCGAACGCAGGCCTGCCTTTCAGGGGGCCGTCACCAAAACATTCGCCAGCGCCGCAAAAGGGCTGGGGGAAGAAGGAGACAACGAGAATGAATATTGAAAAATATACTGAACGCGTGAGAGGGTTCATTCAGTCAGCACAGACCTTCGCCCTGTCGTCCAATCACCAGCAGTTTACACCCGAACATCTGCTGAAAGTGCTTGTCGATGACGAGGAGGGGCTTGCATCGTCGCTGATCGAGCGGGCCGGAGGCAATATATCCGAAGTTCGGCTGGGTCTTCAGTCCGCGCTTGATACGCTACCGAAGGTTACGGGCGGCAATGGACAGCTCTATCTCGCGCAGCCGCTTGCCAAGGTTTTCTCGACCGCCGAGGAAATGGCCAAGAAGGCTGGTGACAGCTTCGTTACAGTTGAACGCCTGCTGACGGCCATGGCCGTCGAGAAGTCCGCGAAAACATCGGAAATTCTGTCGAAGGCCGGTATCACCGCGTCCGCGCTCAACAGCGTGATCAATGATCTGCGCAAGGGCCGGACCGCTGACTCTGCTTCCGCTGAAAACAGCTATGACGCGTTGAAGAAATATGCGCGCGACCTTACGGCTGATGCCCGTGCCGGTAAACTCGACCCGGTTATCGGTCGTGACGACGAGATTCGCCGCACCATCCAGGTTCTTTCGCGCCGCACGAAGAACAATCCTGTCCTGATTGGTGAACCCGGCGTAGGTAAAACCGCCATCGCCGAAGGCCTTGCGCTGCGAATCGTCAATGGCGATGTGCCGGAATCGCTCAAGGACAAGCAGCTGATGGCGCTCGACATGGGATCGTTGATCGCCGGTGCGAAATATCGTGGTGAGTTCGAGGAGCGCCTGAAGGCTGTCCTGTCGGAAGTGACCTCTGCGAATGGCAATATCATCCTGTTCATCGACGAGATGCATACGCTCGTTGGTGCTGGCAAGGCTGATGGCGCGATGGACGCGTCCAACCTTCTGAAACCGGCGCTCGCGCGCGGTGAACTGCACTGCGTCGGCGCAACCACGCTCGATGAATATCGTAAGCATGTGGAGAAAGACGCGGCGCTCGCCCGTCGCTTCCAGCCTGTCTTCGTCGATGAGCCATCGGTGGAGGACACGATCTCGATCCTTCGCGGCCTGAAGGAAAAATATGAGCAGCACCATAAGGTCCGTGTCTCCGACTCGGCTCTGGTGGCGGCTGCAACCCTCTCCAACCGCTACATCACGGACCGGTTCCTGCCTGACAAGGCCATCGACCTCGTGGATGAGGCGGCTTCACGCCTGCGTATGCAGGTGGATTCCAAGCCCGAGGAACTCGACGAAATCGACCGCCGCATCATGCAGTTGAAGATTGAGCGCGAGGCCTTGAAGGTTGAAAAAGACGATGCGTCCAAAGATCGACTGGAAAGGCTGGAAAAGGAACTGGCCGATCTTGAAGAGGAATCAGCAGGGATCACCGCCACCTGGCAGGCCGAAAAGCAGAAGCTTGGCCACGCCGCTGAGCTGAAAAAACAACTGGACGAATACCGTAACGCCTTGGCGATTGCACAGCGCAACGGCGAATTCCAGCGCGCGGGCGAATTGGCCTATGGCAAGATTCCGCAACTTGAAAAGCAGTTGGCCGAAGCCGAAAACCAGGACGCAAAGACGTCGATGGTCGAGGAAACCGTAACGCCGGATCATGTGGCGCAGATTGTTTCGCGCTGGACGGGCATTCCGGTCGACCGGATGCTGGAAGGCGAGCGCGAAAAGCTGTTGCGCATGGAAGACGAACTGGCGCTGCGCGTCGTCGGGCAGGGCGAAGCGGTTCAGGCCGTTTCCAAGGCTGTGCGCCGTGCGCGCGCCGGGTTGCAGGACCCGAACCGGCCAATAGGCTCATTTATTTTCCTTGGGCCAACGGGCGTCGGCAAGACCGAACTGACGAAGGCGCTTGCAGGATTCCTCTTCTCCGATGAAACGGCGATGGTTCGGCTCGATATGTCGGAGTTCATGGAGAAGCACTCTGTCGCCCGTCTGATCGGTGCGCCTCCGGGCTATGTGGGCTATGAGGAAGGCGGCACATTGACGGAAGCGGTTCGCCGCCGTCCATATCAGGTCGTTCTTTTCGACGAGATCGAAAAGGCGCATCCGGATGTGTTCAACGTCCTGCTTCAGGTGCTTGATGATGGCCGTCTGACGGACGGCCAGGGCCGGACCGTCGATTTCCGCAACACGCTGATCATCATGACGTCCAATCTTGGCGCCGAATATCTCACGGCGTTGCGGGACGACGAGGATGTTGATTCGGTGCGCGAACAGGTCATGTCGGTCGTGAAGGCGTCCTTCCGTCCGGAGTTTCTGAACCGTGTCGATGAAGTCATTCTTTTCCATCGCCTCAAGCGCAATGAAATGGGTACGATCGTCGACATCCAGCTCAAGCGCCTCCAGAGCCTTCTCACGGATCGCAAGATCACGCTGTCGCTCGATGAAGACGCCCGCAACTGGCTTGCGGAGAAGGGCTATGATCCTGCCTATGGTGCGCGTCCGTTGAAGCGCGTTATCCAGAAGCAGGTTCAGGATCCGCTGGCGGAAAAAATCCTGATGGGAGACATTCTCGACGGCTCGTCGGTGAAGATCACCGCCGGTTCGGACAGGCTGAACTTCAGGGCCGCCAAGCCATCGGGCGAGAAGGATCAGACCAAGGCAGCCTGAGGATACTTGAAAAAAAGAAATGGCCGCATATTTGCGGCCATTTTCATGTCAGGTTCATTTGCTATCCGCAGAGTGCAAATTTACGCGATGTAAACCATATTTCCCGAATATCCGGTGGGGCATTGCAAAGGGCGGTAGCTGTGAGATGGAGCGAAAATTGAAGGCGCCACGTATTTTTCTGATTGGCGGATTGGCTTTTGCTGGGGCCGGAACGATGCCGGTATTCTCCTCGCAGGCGGAAAACCTGATGGATGAGCCATCCGGCGAGTTTCAGGTGGCTCAACTCTACGACCCGCGCGATGTGCAAGGCACGCGCCATAGCCTGCGTGTCTACATCGATGAATATGGCCGTCGAATCACCGTGAACCGGCGCGGCGACATTGTTGTGGTGGAGGAACCACGGGGCGGTTTGCGTCCGGAATACCGTGACGCGCCGATGTACCGCGATACCTGGATTCCCGAAGACCGCGATGCGCGCTATTCGGATGTGCCAAGGGATCCATATGATTCCGCGCCGGATCGCGGAAGCAGCCGCCGATATGAAGAACAGGCGAACGGCTATCCGCTCGACGAGCGCAACTACGGGAGCATAGAACGCTCGACATTGCCTCCGCCTTCTGAACTGCCACCGGATTATGGCCTTTCGCCGGGCGAAGATGACCTGCGGCCCGCGATACCCGACGATGGCCTTTCAGGTTCCTATCCAGCGCCAGCACAACAGCCGCCGACATTGAAAATGCCGACAGGTCAGGGCGCGAAGGCAAAGATCGCCGCCTTTCAGATCCTGCTCGACCGTGCTGGTGCGTCTCCCGGCGTGATTGATGGTCGAAATGGCAGCAATGTCGTGAAAGCCGCGAGCATTTATTCCGAACTGACGGGGCAGGCAATCGACCCTCTCGATGAGGCCGCGATCAACGCCGCCCTCGACATGACCGGTGGCCCGGCCTTTATCGATTACACAATAACGCCGGAAGACGCCGCCACAGCTCTTGTCGCGTCGATTCCTCAGGACTACGCCCACAAGGCGCAGCTCGAACACATGTCCTTTACGTCCGTCGAGGAAATGCTGGGCGAGCGGTTTCACATGGACGAAGCCTATCTTCGGGAAATCAATCAGGGTGCCGACTTTCGCCAGCCGGGGACCGTCATTCGTGTCGTGAATACCGGGCGAAACGTGAAGGGCGAAGTCGTTCGCATTGTCGCAGACAAGGGGCGCAAGCAGGTTCGGGGATATGGGGCAGACGGGCGTCTGGTCGTCGCTTATCCGTCTACGATCGGATCGAGCGACAACCCGTCACCGTCCGGCACGGTACAGGTCGAGCGAATCGCGCTCAACCCGAATTACACCTACAATCCCAAGATCAATTTCAAGCAGGGCAGCAACGACAAGGTTCTCACGATTCCACCGGGGCCGAATGGTCCGGTCGGGACGGTGTGGATTGCCTTGTCCAAGCCGACCTATGGCATTCACGGTACGCCCGAGCCGTCAAAGATCGGCAAAACCTCAAGTCACGGCTGCGTGCGCCTGACCAATTGGGACGCCCAGGAGCTTGCGAAGCTGGTCAAGAGAGGCGTGACGGTCGAGTTCCACGAATAGGCTCGACCGTTCAGGGGTGGTTTGCGGGCCGGTTTCGTGACCTCAACCGCTCGCGGCAACCTTGGTGGCCGGGGGTTGTTCTTCCTGAAGAAGCGTATCGATTCTTTTGCGTTCACGCTGGAACGCCTCCAGATCCTCGTTCTTCAACACGCGGCTATTGGGCAACCGAATACGCATTGGGTCCACCTTGGAACCGTTGACGATCACCTCGTAGTGAAGGTGAGGGCCCGTCGACAGGCCGGTCGAACCGACATAACCGATCACCTGACCTTGCCGGATTCTGGCACCCGCAGTTACGCCGTTGGCGATAGCGTTCTGGTGGCTGTAGCTTGTTTCATAGCCGTTGGCGTGGCGGATAATGGTCTGATTGCCATAACCGTTGCTCCAGCCGGCTTTTTCAACGACACCATTTCCGGACGCGATGATAGGTGTTCCACGAGGAGCGGCCCAGTCAACGCCTGAATGAAGCCGGGAATATCCGAGGATCGGATGGCGGCGCATGCCGAACGGCGAGCGGAATTTGCCGTTTGGCACCGGATTGCGAAGCAGGAACTGTTTTGCGCTTCGTCCGTTTTCGTCAAAATAATCGACCGAATCATCCTCGCTTTGGTAGCGATAGAATTTGCGGGTGGTTCCACCAAAGCTGGCGGAGACATAAAGAATCTCTGATTCTCCGTTCGCCTGTTCGGAACCCTCGGGCAGCGAGAAAAAGACCTCAAGCTGATCGGTCGCCGTGAGCCGGGACTGAAAATCAACGTCGGCAGCGAGCATCTTGACCAGTCGCTGCGTCATCGTTTCAGTCATGCCGTAAGTGAAAGCCGCGCGATAAATACCATCATACACCGTCGGCAGATCACCGGCGACATAGGTTGTTCGCGGATTGTCATCGAAGGCGAGTTGCAGTCCCGGTGTCATCTCCGGTTCATCCGCCGGCACAAACTGATCGCGGTCGTCGAGCGCGATCGTCAGAATATGCGTTGTTCCATTATAAACGCTCGTTCTGACAATCTTGTCCTCATTGCTTCGCGATTCGATGCCAATGCGGAGCACGCTGCCGGCTTTCAGCTTCGGTGAATTGAGCAGTTTGGCCAGAGCTTCCGCCATTCCGGATGCGTCGTCATCGACATAGCCCGCTTCATTGAGGGCCGTGAGGATTTCCTTGTTTGTCCTGAACGTTACGAGTTCTTCCGAAAAGCCGTTGCTTTCCGCATCCTCCCGGAGGCGAGGGGAGACACTCACATTCTCCTGTGTGATTTTCACACCGAGAGGCAGGCGAAGCCCGAAGGGGTCGTCGCTGTCACCAAAGCGCATAGGATCAATGTAATGCAAGGATGCAACCTGAACGTCGCCATCGGTCAGGAGTGCTCCGGTATTGCGCACGACTTCCTCGACCTCATCGACACTCAGATCGGCGGTAGAATCGATATCTGCTGCGGAAAGAGGAAAGTTCACTGTCTTCAGGCTGACTTCGCTCTCGACCATCGCGCCATAGATCTGGCCCGTGCGCGGCGAGGGCTGGGCTGGCGTGGGCCCTTCCGAAAAGACGTCCAGCGCGTTGAAGGCCGGATATCGGCGGCTGGTTGTGTGGCCTGCCGCCAGTGCGATGCGTACATATTCAAATGGCATCGTGCGAACGACGTCGCGCTCACCTTCACGAATCATTGTCGAGACATCAAGGCGCCGCCGGTCACGAAATTTTTGCACCGCCGTCGTGGCAGCGACACGCGCGCCCTTGGTTACATCGCCGTTTTTCGCGGTTTCCAGCATTTCATGACGCTGCATAAGCTCAGGCGGGGTGGCAAGCTGTTCGCGCCCGTTCAATGCCGCAAAAAGCGCAACGCCCATAAGCAGGCTGGATGTGATGCCCGTCAGGAAGGTGCCGGTCAGCCATCTGGCCGAAACTTCCCGGCGATCCGGCGGACCCCGACGGCCATCGGTCATGAGCGGAGGCTCATCACCGGGTCCATAGTTCCGCTGATCGTGGGCCTTCATACTAGTCAATGTCACCAGTCTTGTTGCGGGTCGGCAGGGAAGTCCCCCCGGTCGATGAATTCATTCAGCGGCTCAAAACAATACCGCGACCGAAATGTGCGTGCAGTTTTGCCCTTGCTGCCTGCACAAGTCAACGCACCGGACGTTATGTTCCGGCGAGACCAGGGATCATCAACGGTATTGTTGGCCTCGCACTCAACCGCCGAAATTGCGTAGCTATGGATTTGGGCGGGTTTGTGACTTTCCCGTTCACTTGTGGCGCGCATCAAGCAGCATTCTCATACTGTCGCCACAGATAGCACGGGAAGGTTAGGCGGCTTGTGTTCCCTCTTTTTTGGTGCACGCGGATTGATTGCCTGTTGTTGCGTGTGAACGTCTGTGTTGTGGATTTGGGTTGAAGGGATTGAAAGTATTTATCTTTTGTTGTGTCGGGGTTGGTTTTCGGGGTCGGGGACGGGGGGATGTTGGGGGGTGATTGAAAAAAGATTCGAGAAAGTTTGAATTGGTTTGAAATACGTGTTGACAGTGTTTGGTGATGTGCCTATAAACCGGACCAACGAGGGCGGCGCGCCGCTGGCGGTTGCTGAATGCGCCCTTGAGAATGGATTTGAGATTGC
>JBOHIW010000032.1:0-29286 GCA_050726055.1 Phyllobacterium sp.
GGATTGCAACACGCCTTGCCCAACGAGATATCGAACCCGCGCATATAATCGCCTGATCAATTTGGCGGCGTGCACATCAAGCCGCAGCCAGACAAGCTCACCTTAAATCAAAAGCGCAACTGTAATGTTAGGTGTTTGATCCCGGACTTTGATGGTGCAATCTTTTCGCTGGCATGGAAGGATGCACTATGGGCCAGATTCACCACGGGAGCGCCACGACGACAGCGGCGGTCCGTCGAGCGATACAACATAGTCAAGAGAGCCTGAGGGCGCTTTCGAAGCGCTATGGGATCAATCAGAAGACGGTGGCGAAGTGGAAGAAGCGGACCTCGGTAGCCGATCTTCCAACCGGGCCGAAAGAGCCGCATTCCACAGATAGAAAGCCTTCAGACGAGGGCTCCCTTCGCACCACGCGGAGGGACTCACCTCCAAAACCTGAAAGCTACGCACAAGTGATATTCTGGCAGATGATTTTAAAGATTGTTTCGTAAGTCAAATAACCGCAGCAGCTATAAGATAAGCGTACAACCTACCTTATGCGAAAAATTGGCTGATGCCAATTCAACAGATAGGCTGCCAGAGGGAGATATGAAGTTGAGAACGCAGCACGGAGAGGTTCTGATCGACTTTTGGTTTTGTCGAGATTGTGAAGTTAATCACCATGATTAACGGAAGCAGCCAGCCGAGTAATAGAAAGGCGCCCGTATGGCGCCTTTATGGAACTTAAAATGAGAAGCGCCACAAGCCGACGTTTCCTCGCTCTTGATCAGTCGGAAGCTTCCGCTTCATTCGCCGCGCCAGCATTCAGGAGTCCGTAGCGCTCCTCACCGATCTTTTCGAGAAGATCGATCTGAGTTTCAAGGAAGTCGATGTGTCCTTCCTCGTCTTTCAGAAGTTCATCAAAAAGTTGCATGGATACGTAGTCGCCCACCTCATGGCATATCTCTCGCGATTTTTTGTACGATGTCCGTGCATCATACTCGCCCTTCAGGTCGGACTCGAGAACTTCGCGAACATTTTGTCCAATACGCAGAGGCGCCAGGGACTGCAGGTTAGGGTGCCCCTCGAGAAAGATGATCCGTTCGACAAGCCTGTCAGCGTGATGCATTTCCTCGATCGATTCTTCACGCTCTTTCTTGGCCAGCTTGGTATAGCCCCAGTCATCCAGCAAGCGGTAGTGCAACCAGTACTGATTTACTGCTCCCAGTTCCAGAAACAGTGCCTCGTTAAGCCGCTCTATGACCTTCTTGTCGCCCTTCATTTCTCTTGCTCCCGAATGCGTTGCATTGTGTGCGCACACGATCGATGAATGAAACGATGACGGTGTCATCCTGACCGTTACGACGGTGATACTCTTCCGTGACTCTTATGATCGTTTCAACAACATTTGGGAAGCAGCCGCAACAACGTCCGCGTTTTTGCAGCGTATGGTAAACCTTGGCTGGAACTATAAGTTGCCAGCAATCCGCATCCAGAAGTTCAATGATAGTATCATCGATCTCTTTTTGCGTGATCATGTTGCAATGACAAACTAACATAGGTGCATAACACCCGTGTTCGCACTGATACTCCGATGGGAATATTGGGTAGCAGAACCCTGCAAATATTTTTCAAGACTGGCCGATTGAGCAAATTGGCTTGCATCAACCTTCAATTTTAAAGTCACGTTACTGCGCAACTTAACGGAAGCAGGCACTGGCTCCTCCAATCGCACGGGGTAAAGGCCCAAACATCAAAGGGATGCGCTGAACGCGCTGACAGAGATAAACAATAGTGGTGATTTTCAGTCAATTTTTATGTTCTGGAATAGTTCTAAATATCAACGCCTTAGGTGTCTGAAAAACTGGACTGCAATTGACAAATTTTGTTGAAATTCAACAGCATGATGCGCGCTCGGCATGGTTCACGATGCATATATGTGACGAATTGCCGCTCCTTGCATTTTCCAGAATGCCTGGAGCGGAGCGGTCAAAGCGATGCTGGACGCTGCCATGTTCACTTCATGCCTTCTTGAGGATGACGGCATTTAAATCTTGACTATTAAAATCATGTTTATTAGATCGACGCATGTCCCAGTTGCTTCAGGGCGATTTTGACTGGTTCTGTTCAGCAAGCCATGGAGCGATGCTCCTCGCCAGCCAGACGTAACATTTTTGAATGCTACTTGGATGGGGTGGGCTGTGGTTCTGATTTCAAAGAGATTTTGGCTGGGGTGTGTTGCTGTTGGCGCGTTGAACGTCTCGCTTAATGTAACTGCATGGGCGCAACAGGTTGATTCTGACGCAACGCTGCTTCGAACGATAACAGTCGAGGGGCGGAGCGAAGGCAAGGCAGGTCGAGTTCTGAATGAACCCACCGTCTTGACGACCAGAAAGACACGCGAGGATCTTAACAGTCGCCAAGTCGATACGATCCAGGATATCAGTCGGCTTGACGCCGGGATCAACTACAATGCTGACAATGACAGCATCAATATTCGCGGACTTGACCGCAACCGCGTTCTGACAACGATAGACGGCATTCGCATGCCGTGGCTCAGTGATGGTGCTCGTGGGGTTTCGGGCGGTGTTTCCAGTTTCGATTTCAATGCGCTTTCAGGTCTTGATCTTGTGCGGGGATCAGACTCCAGCGTTTTCGGCTCTGGATCGCTCGGTGGCGTTGTCGCTCTGCGTACATTGGACCCCGAAGACCTGATTTCCGAAGGGAAAAACTGGGGCAGCCTGACCAAGGGTGGGTATGACAGCGCGGACCGGAGCTGGAACATCAATCAGGCTCTCGCAGCGCGCTTCAAGGACACCTACCTGCTGTTTCAGGGCGGTTACCGTGAGGGTCACGAGCGCGAAAACCAGGGCGATATAGGCGGCTACGGACCCTCGCGGACCGAGAAAAACCCTCTCGATTACGACCAGAACAATCTGATGTTCAAGCTCCACCAGAATGTCGAGGGCGGACATCGCTTTGGCTTCACTGCTGAACGCTTCAGCAAGGATAGCGACGAAGATACGCGCACCGGCAATGTAACCAGATTTGAGCAGGGCACATATCGAACTCAAGAGGAACGCAAGCGCGAACGCGTTTCTGCATCGTATGATTTCGATGCTCCAGACGGAGATTCGTGGGTCGATGAAGCCACGGCCGTCGTCTACTGGCAGCGGCAACAACTGGTTGATGGTGAGACCGGCTATCGCCTTACACGACCGATAGGCGACTATTGGCGGAACAACAGTATCGAGGAAAGCACCTACGGAGCGAGCGGGTCAGCGCTCAAATCCGTCGAACTGGGCGGTTTGAACCATACTTTCACTTTTGGTGGTGAAGTCTTCGGCAGTCTCGTGAAGCAATATGCGGCAGGAGATGACAGTTGCCCTGCAATTATAGTGAGCCCTTACGACGCATGTAATTTCCTTCATACCAACCAATCGGAATCGCCGGACGTCAGCGGCACGACTGTCGGCCTGTTCGTGCAGGATGAGATCGGTTTCTATGACAATCGTTTGCGGATCACGCCCGGTCTTCGTTTTGACTGGTACGACCAGCGCCCGCAACAAACCGACTCCTTTGAAGAGAACAACACGTTCACCGGATACCCGGATTCCTCCAGCGGCTCCAGATTGTCGCCAAAATTACGTGCGGAATGGAGCGCAACGGATAATGTCATCCTCTATGCGCAGTGGGCACAGGCCTTCCGCGCTCCGACAGCGACAGAACTCTACTTCAATTATGGTGGCCCCGGCACCTATCTGCGGATAGGCAACCCGGATCTTGACCCCGAAACCAGCAATGGCTTCGATATCGGCGCTCAATTTGGCGATGAGAAATTCGGCGGCGGCATCAGCCTGTTCAATAATTACTACAGAAATTACATTGATGCGGTTTCAATGACCGCTGCTGAGGCGGGCGTTGTCGGAAATTATCCGATGGGCATCACCAAAGTCATCAATAGGGCGCATGTGCAGATCTACGGCGCAGAAGCGTCTCTGCGTTACAAGTTCGACAATGGCTGGAAAACATGGGGCTCACTTGCTTTCGCGAGCGGCAAGGATACCGACGAAGATGAATACCTGAACTCCGTTCCACCGGTTCGAGGCATTCTGGGTGTTGGCTACGCAACTGAGACGTGGGGCGCAGATCTGATGATGACAGCGGCCGCGTCCCGTAACAAGGTCGAGAGAAATTCCGAGGTCAACAAGACGCCCGGATATGCGGTTTTCGATCTCGCAGGATGGTGGGAGCCCGAGCAGTTCAAGGGATTGAAGATACGAGCCGGTGTCTACAACATCTTCGATAAGAAGTACTGGAATGCATTGAACATTCCCGACGGCACAACGATACCAAAGGACTATTTCACGGAACCGGGACGCAACTTCCAGCTGAGCATATCCCAGCGGTTCTGACATCAACTTGTTGGGCGGACGGGTGGTATTGCACGATCACATAAATATGATAGTTTTACTCATAATTATTACCGATCAAGCCGGAAAATCCGGAATGTGGCGCATTCGTGATTTTGGAAGAGAGGCGAGAAATCGTGTCCAGACGTAACATTATCGATTTGCAGGTTCGGCTGCCCCGCTCACACGAAACCGTTAGGCAAACGCAAGTTCTGGACGATCCGATTTTCAGAACGTTTGAAAGTCACGTTTTGTTCGACGGGGCGAATGAAGTTGGCATTGAGCACGATGGTTCGCTCTATCGCCTGAAAATTACCCGCCAGGGTAAGCTGATACTCAATAAATAGGGGGCATCGTGACCACATCAGTAAAACCAACTGCCGAAGTTGTTCGTCAGGCTCGCATCGATAATCCAAAGGTTCGCGAACGCGATCTGGCCATCCAGCTTGGCATATCAGAGGCGGAACTCGTTGCCGCCCATGTCGGCTTCGGCGCTATCCGCCTCGAGCCAAACACAGATACTTTGCTGAACGGCATTGGCGCCGTTGGCGAGGTTCTGGCTCTCACGCGTAATTTCAGCGCGGTTCACGAGAAGATCGGCCCATACGAGAATGTGAGACCCGGTAAACATGCCGCCCTTGTGTTGGGAGAACAGATCGACCTTCGCATATTCCCGAAAGTCTGGGCATCCGGTTTCGCCGTGGACAAGGCGGACGGTGACACCGTCCGCCGAAGCTTGCAGTTTTTCGATAGGAACGGCGATGCTGTGCACAAGATTCATCTGCGCCCAGCCTCCAATCGCGATGCTTACCACCTTCTGGTTGAACAGTTGAAATCGGAAGATCAAAGCCAACTGATTCCGACACGGGAAAAGACCGCAAGCGAGGCAGATCCATACGACACGAATGTTGATGTGACTGCCCTGCGGGATCGCTGGAGCAAGATGACGGATACGCATCAGTTCGTTGGCATTTTGCGCGATCTGCGTCTGTCACGGCAGCAGGCCTTGAAATCCGTCGGTCTGGATTATGCCTGGCCCCTGGATAATGACACGGTGTCTGCAATGCTTCACCATTCCGTTCAGGAAGAAATTCCAATCATGTGCTTCGTCGGAAGTAAAGGCTGCATCCAGATCCATACGGGACCAATCCGGAACATCAAGGCCATGGGGCCGTGGATCAACATCCTCGACGAGACGTTCCATTTGCATTTGCGAAACGATCATATCAAGCAGGTGTGGGCGGTGCGAAAGCCATCCAAGGATGGTCATATCACTTCGCTCGAAGCCTACGATGCCCAAGGCGAAATGATCATCCAGTTCTTCGGAAAGCGTCATGAAGGACATGCGGAGAGCGCTGACTGGCGGACACTGGTCGAGAGCCTTCCACGTCTCGCCAGTTCGTTCGCGGCATGACCATGCAAGCTCCGTCAGGAATCCGCTCCACGGTAAATTTTTTGATGCTTGGCGCCGTCGGGCTTGGCCTGTGGCTCTTGCCAGCGGCGGCCGAGGAACTGCCGGCGGCATTGCCCGATACGTCTCGTCTCGTATCTATCGGGGATTCGATTACCGAGATCGTTTTCGCGCTTGGCGAGCAGGAAAGGCTGGTGGCCCGCGATTCAACAAGCACCTATCCGCAGGCCGCCAACGCGTTGCCCGATATCGGCTATATGCGGGCGCTCTCTCCTGAAGGCGTTCTTTCGGTCAATCCCACCGCAATCATTGCAGTGGAGGGAAGCGGTCCCGTGGAAACGCTCGATGTCCTGAAGAAAGCATCCGTGCCGTTCGTTTTCGTGCCGCAGAGCTATGACGCAGAAAGTGTCACGCAGAAAGTCCGCATTGTCGGTGCAGCACTCGGAAAATCGAAAAAGGCCGACGAGCTTGCGAAGATCGTCGAGAGAGAAATCGCAGCCGCACAAAACCTCACGCAAAACATATCACCTAAAATACGTGTCCTGTTCATCCTGAGCGCGCAAGGCGGGAAACTCTTGAGTTCCGGTGCAGGAACTGCGGCGAACGGTATTATAGGGCTAGCCGGCGGCGTGAACGCCATCGAAGGATTTGATGGCTACAAACAGCTTTCCGACGAAGCGATCATCGCGGCGCAGCCCGATGTAATCCTTATGATGGATCGCGGCGGAGATCAAAGCGCAACGGATAAAGAGCTTCTCAATCATCCAGCCATTGCAAATACCCCGGTAGGGCAAACCGGAAAAATCATCCGCCTTGACGGGCAATATCTGCTCGGTTTTGGTCCAAGAACAGGGCAAGCTGCGCATACGCTGGCGGTCGCCCTTTACGGCGACCGGATTTAAAGATTGAGCTATGCCCATGACAGATCGCGCCGCGCTTAATCAACCATTTGCCGTACCAACCTCCACCGCCGCGGGTGATCGGTCAGTGTCAGCCCGGATCGCGATCATGGCTCTCGCAACATTGCTGGTGACGACGGCAGTTTTCAGCCTGACCTATGGTGCATCCGATGCGTCGGCCTTGACTGTGTTCAAGGAGTTACTGGTTGGTGCGGGAGGCGGTGAAACGCATCAAAGCCGCGACAGCATCATTATTTACGATATCCGGCTGCCGCGCATTCTTCTCGGGGCGCTTGTCGGTGCGTCGCTTGCGGTGTCAGGCGCGGTAATGCAGGGGCTTTTCCGGAATCCGTTGGCCGATCCGGGAATTATAGGTGTCTCTGCTGGAGCGGGACTGGGCGCTGTAACGATGATCGTTTTAGGGGGAACGGTTTTTGCCCCCTTGGTTGGCCTTTTCGGAATTTTTGCCTTGCCTTTTGCAGCCTTTCTCGGCGGCTTGTCGTTTACGTTGATCCTGTATCGGGTGGCAACACGCAGGGGCCAGACTTCCGTTGCCACGATGCTTCTGGCTGGTATTGCGTTGGGCGCGATGGCAGGGGCATATACCGGTGCATTGATCTACGTTGCCGATGACCGCCAGTTGCGCGATCTCACGTTTTGGGGGCTGGGTTCGCTCGCGGGAGCTACATGGAGCAAGATTACGGCTGTCGGCCCAATTATCATCGTGACGCTTGTCGCAGCGCCTTTCCTCGCACGCGGGCTGAATGCGCTGGCGCTCGGCGAAAGCGCCGCCAATCATCTTGGCATTTCCGTGCAGCGGTTCAAGAATATAGCGATTGTGACCGTGGCAGCGGCAACCGGCGCGTCGGTCGCGGTTAGCGGAGGCATTGGTTTCGTTGGCGTTGTGGTTCCGCATCTGCTGCGACTCGTCATCGGCCCCGATCATCGGTATTTGCTTCCTGCATCCGCTTTGCTCGGCGCGAGCCTCCTGCTGCTGGCAGATGCGGTCAGCCGTACGATTGTATCGCCAGCAGAACTTCCCATCGGCATTGTGACTGCAGCGGTCGGCGCCCCGTTCTTCCTCTGGATTCTGCTGCGCCGCCGTGGCCTGCTCGACCTGTAATCGGACGACAAGATATGATTCAATCCAGAAATCTCGCGGTTATGTTCGGCAAGCGGACCATTTTGAACGACGTGAGTTTCGAAGCGCGTGCCGGTGCCTTGACTGCAATCGTTGGCCCCAATGGCTCCGGAAAAACAACGCTTCTACGGGCACTTTCGGGCGACATTCCCTTCACAGGATGTGTCACCATCAATGGCAAGGATTTGAGCCGCCTGAAATCATGGGAAACGGCATCGATGCGAGCGGTCCTGCCCCAGTCAACCAGCCTGTCTTTTCCGTTTACCGTACGCGAGATTGTCCGGCTCGGGCTTACCAATGGGCGATCAGGCATGCGCAATCACGAGGCGGAGAGCCTCCTGGACGAGGCGTTGTCGCGCGTTGATCTTCATGGATTTGCCGGGCATTTCTATCAGGAACTTTCGGGTGGAGAACAGCAACGTGTGCAGTTCGCCCGCGTCCTTTGCCAAGTCTGGAAACCGGTTCTCGATGGACAGCCACGCTATCTCTTTCTTGATGAACCAGTGTCCAGCCTCGATGTCAAACATCAGCTTATCATCATGCAGATCGCCCGCGATTTCGCTGATAGGGGAGGCGGGGTTATCACTATTCTGCACGACCTCAACCTGACATCGATGTTTGCGGATGAGGTGTTGGTCATGCGGGAAGGGGCAATAGATGCCATTGGCTCGCCGGTTCACGTTTTCACGGATGAACGCCTGTTACGCGTCTATGATTGCCCGCTGAGGGTAGGAGTCCTGCCGCATCGCGAAGCGCCTTTCGTGTTGCCGCAATCTGTACCGCTATAAATCAATGGTCGTGAGAGCTGCTTACGAAGCTCGGCTTGCAGTTTTGATCGCGTCGGTCGTCTCATCGATACCAAGCAACATGCGCATATTGGGCCGCTCCTTCGCCAGATCCGCTATCGTATAGCCCGCAAGAATCTCGAAGAATGCTCCGAGCGCCTTACGAAGAGCCGAATTCAGTCCGCAACTATCGATCAAGGGGCACTCAGCCGCATCGTTTTCGAAACATTCCGCCATTGCGAAGTTTTCCTCGGTGACTCGAACCACGTCGAAGAGCGTGATTTCGGATGCGGGCTTGCCCAGCTTGACGCCGCCGTTGCGCCCACGCACGGTAGCAACGAAACCGTTCTCGACCAGAGGCTGCAAGATCTTGAACAGAAAGAGTTCTGAAACCGAGTATGCCGATGCAATCTCTGAAATCCGACTAAGTCGACCTTCGTTGGCCGCGCAATACATCAGGATTCGAATTGCATAATTGGTTTGACGTGTAAGGCGCATCGCTTTCTCCAGCCATTGCGGGCTTTTTGAGTTCTGAACCGCTAGTTTAGAATTATTCTTGAAAAAATGAACCCCTGAAATATGAAAAATTAAATCATATTTTCAGTGGTCGTTTGTCTGAATCCAGGCCGTGCTTCGCCTCTCCCAGCTTGCATCAAGATTTTTGCTGGCGCGGCTTGGTCATTCAACCACACTGATCGGAAACGATGACATTCGTCGCTGAACTGGTGGATTTCACTTTGGATAGAGCAACATTGCGTTGCAATTCCGCCACATTGTGTTGCATGACTGCAACGCATTCAAACGGTGTGGCTTATGAATCTGTCGGATCCTGTCAGTCTTTTCAGTTTATTCGGACCTGAGTCACAGGGGCGGAGAGGGCGTAAGTTTTTCACCAGTGCCGGAGTCGTAACCGTTATTTCCGCACTGGTGATGGCCGCCATCTCCTTCGTTATCCTGATCGGCGTTACTCCAATCACACCCGATCGAACGACCACCCTTCTTCTGACCGCAATCAACGGCCTGTTCATTTTGCTGTTGATGGTTCTCATAGGGCGAGAAATTTACCGCATTGCCCGCGCCCGCCGCGACGGCAAGGCGGCAGCGAGACTTCACGTGCGCATTGTGGCGCTGTTTTCGCTGGTCGCCGCCATTCCGGCAATCGTCGTTGCGATTGTCGCCAGTGTGACCCTCGATATAGGTCTGGACCGCTGGTTTGAAGTTCGGACGAAGCAGATCGTCAACGCATCGATCAGTCTTGCCGAATCTTATATTGAGGAAAATGCCCGCAATCTTCAGGGCGCGACGTATTCAATGATGATCGACCTTGATGCAGCGCGAACGGTTTACAGCCTCGATCGCGGCGGCTTCATTCGTTACATGACCCAGCAAGCTATCGGGCGAGGGCTTCTGGGTGCCTCCTTGATCAGAGATAATGGCGAAGTCATCGTTCAGGCCGAGCTCCGAACCGACAAGCCTCTTCCTTCGGCACCAGCGGAAGCAGTCGCTACAGCCGCGGATGGGAAGCCGGTTCTTGTTCGCCCCGGCAAGAGCAATCTCGTCGGCGCTGTCCTGAAGATGCGGGAGATCCCGGATGCCTATTTGTATACGATCAGGCCCATGGATCCGGAAATTCTGGATACGATGCGCCTGATGGAGGCCAATACGCAAGCATATCAGGATCTGGAGGCCAATCGCACAAACACACAGATCGCTTTCGCTCTTCTTTATTTTGGCCTCACGCTGATCGTCCTGCTGTCCGCGATATGGACCGGCATTGCGGTGGCAGATCGGCTTGTACGTCCGATCCGCCTGCTGATTGGGGCGGCTGATGACGTTGCATCAGGCAACCTTGAAGTATCCGTGCCAGTAAGAAGCTCTGACGGCGATGTTGCCGCACTGTCCCAAACGTTCAACAACATGGTGGGGCAGTTGAAGAGCCAGCGCCATGAACTCGTGACCGCCAAAGATCAGATCGATGAACGCCGTCGCTTTTCGGAAGCGGTATTGTCAGGGGTTACTGCAGGCGTGATTGGTGTCGAAGCTGACGGAAGCGTGAGCATTGTGAACCGTTCTGCGGAAGCGATGTTGTCTTTGGATGGAGAAACAGCGATTGGGCAAAATCTCATGGCTCTGGTACCTGAGGTTGGCCGTGTGCTGGCTGTTGCGCACGCGGGAGGGCGTCCGGTCTACAGAGAACAGGTCACGATAACACGCAGGGCCACGACGCGAACCTTCAACGTGCAGATTACGGTGGAAGATGCTGAACGCGATGAACAATCCTATGTCGTTACCATCGATGACATAACCGATCTCGTCGACGCGCAACGGTCTTCGGCCTGGGCGGATGTCGCACGCCGGATAGCCCATGAAATCAAAAACCCGCTTACACCCATTCAACTGTCGGCGGAGCGCATAAGACGGCGCTATGGGAAGGTCATAACCGAGGATCGCGAGGTCTTTGACCAATGCACAGACACGATTATCCGCCAGGTCGGTGACATCGGACGGATGGTCGATGAGTTCTCCGCCTTCGCCCGCATGCCAAAACCGGAGATCAAGTTGATGGATCTCAGGGAACCGCTACGGGAGGCCTCATTCCTCGTGGAAGTAAGCCGCCACGACATCAAGTTTGAGCGCGATTTCGGCGATGTGCCGCTGCTTGGTGAGTTTGATCCGCGGATGCTCGGGCAAGCGTTCGGAAACGTTATCAAGAACGCATCAGAATCCATTGATTCCATTATTAAAGATGGGAAATTGGATGGTCATATTCTGGTGCGTTCCAGGCGTGAAGGTTCGTCACTCGTTGTTGAAGTGATCGATAACGGGAAGGGGCTGCCACGAGAGAACCGGCAACGGTTGCTGGAGCCGTACATGACGACGCGCGAAAAAGGAACGGGCCTCGGATTGGCAATCGTGAAGAAAATCATTGAGGAGCACGGTGGGCAACTTCAACTCGAGGATGCGCCCCAGGAATTTTATGAAGGCCGCGGCGCAATGATACGCATGGTCTTTCCGATCCCCGAAAAGCCTTCCCAGGCGAATAGCGCAAGGGAAGGTGAAAAAGGCATTGAGATGCCGACAGTCAGGTGATGAATATGGCTTCTGATATTCTTGTTGTTGATGATGAAATTGACATCCGCGAGCTGGTAGCAGGCATACTGAGCGACGAGGGGAATGAAACCCGTACCGCGTTCGATGCTGATAGCGCGCTGGCTGCTATAGACGACCGCGTTCCCCGGCTGGTATTTCTTGATATCTGGCTTCAGGGAAGTCGGCTTGACGGATTGGCCTTGCTTGATGAAATCAAGAGCAGGTACCCGGATTTGCCGGTAGTCATGATTTCGGGTCACGGAAACATTGAAACCGCCGTTTCCGCCATCCGCCGCGGTGCTTATGACTTTATCGAAAAGCCCTTCAAGGCCGACCGTTTGGTACTGATTGCCGAAAGGGCGCTGGAAACCTCCAAGTTACGTCGTGAAGTCAATGATTTGCGCAAGCGCAGCGCTGACGCGCCGGAACTCATCGGTTCATCGCTTGCGATGAACCATCTTCGCCAAACCATCGAACGTGTCGCGCCGACGAACAGCCGTATCATGATTACGGGCTCGTCCGGCTCCGGCAAGGAAATGGTCGCGCGTGCTATCCACGCCTTGTCCAGCAGGGCGCATGGCCCCTTCGTGACACTCAATGCGGCGACCATCACGCCAGAAAAGATGGAGATCGAGCTTTTCGGGACGGAGCCCGATGGCGGCGAACGTAAGGTTGGCGCCCTTGAGGAGGCCCATGGCGGCATCCTCTACCTCAACGAAATCGCCGATATGCCACGGGAAACGCAGAATAAAATTCTTCGCGTTCTTGTCGACCAGCAGTTTGAACGGGTAGGGGGCACGAAGCGGGTCAAGGTTGATGTCCGCATCATCTCGTCGACGGCCCAAAACCTGGAGGCCATGATCGCCGAAGGGCGTTTCCGGGAAGATTTGTTCCATCGGCTCGCTGTCGTTCCTGTCATCGTTCCGCCTTTATCGGATCGAAGGGATGACATCCCCATGCTGGTCGAATTTTTCATGAAGCAAATGGCCGGGCAGGCCGGCATCAAGCCCCGACAGATCGGCCCCGACGCAATGGCCGTTCTCCAGTCCCATGGGTGGCCGGGAAATGTTCGCCAGTTGCGCAACAATGTGGAGCGACTGTTGATCCTTGCGCGTGGTGATGATGCGCAGGCGACCATCACGGCGGACCTTTTGCCGGCGGAAATTGGGGATATGCTGCCAAAACCACCGAGTGAGTCGGATCAGCACATTATGGCCTTACCCTTGCGCGAAGCGCGCGAACTATTCGAAAAAGAGTATCTTATCGCCCAAATCAACCGTTTTGGCGGAAACATCTCGCGCACGGCTGAATTCGTTGGTATGGAGCGATCAGCGCTCCATCGAAAGCTGAAATCGCTTGGCGTGTAAGACGGTGTTTGTGATCAGGATTTGATATGCGGGTGATCATCTGTGGAGCCGGGCAGGTTGGCTATGGTATCGCTGAACGGCTGGCGGCAGAGCAGAACGACGTATCGGTGATCGATACCGCACCGGAACTGATCCAGAACATCCGCGATACGCTTGATGTGAGGGCGTTTGTGGGCCATGGAGCGCATCCCGATGTGCTGGCGGCAGCGGGTGCTGACGAAGCGGAACTCATCATTGCCGTCACCCTATATGATGAAATCAACATGGTTGCGTGTCAGGTCGCGCATTCCTTATTCAACGTACCGACCAAAATTGCCCGGATACGCGCGCAATCCTATTTGCAAGCGCACTATCAGGATCTCTTTTCGAGAGACAATCTCCCGATCGATGTGATCATTTCACCGGAACTTGAGGTTGGCGAAATGGTGTTGCGGCGCATCGCCCTGCCGGGCGTCAGTGATGTCGTTCGCTTCGCCGACGAGAAAGTCCTTGCACTGGCTATCGAGTGCAAGGAGGAATGCCCGGTTATCAATACCCCGCTTGCCCAGCTGACGGATTTGTTTCCGGATCTTCCATCGACAGTGATGGGTGTTATCCGAAACGAGGAGTTGTTCATTCCGCATTCGTCGGACCAACTGATCTCCGGTGATATAGCCTATGTCGCCACGACCCGCGAACAGGTACGCAGAACACTGGGACTCTTTGGACACGAAGAGCCGGACGCTACCCGTATTCTGATAGCCGGCGGCGGCAATATCGGCCTGTATGTTGCAAAAACGATCGAGGAACGGCAACCAAAGACAAAAGTGAAGATCATCGAAGCTGGTGAGGCGCGTGCCAATGCTGCCGCTGATCATCTTCGCAAGACGCTCGTATTCCACGGAAGTGCGCTCGATCAGAAATTGCTCAACGAGGCCGATGTCCAGACCGCAGATCTGATGGTCGCACTCACGAATGATGATCAGGTCAACATTCTCGCGAGCGCAATGGCGAAAAAGCTCGGTTGCAAGGCCACGCTTACGCTGATCAACCGCCCGGACTATCAGGATCTCACCAAGGCGCTGGCCATAGGCGGATATATCAATCCGCGCAGCATAACGATTTCCAAGGTGCTCCAGCATGTGCGCCGTGGCCGCATCCGCGCCGTGCATGGAATTCCGAAAGGGTTGGCTGAAATTATCGAAGCCGAGGCGCTGGAAACATCGCCCCTCGTAGGAACCCCGCTGCGGGAGCTTGATCTGCCGCCCGGCATTCGCATTGGCGCAGTCTATCGAGGCTCCGAAGTGATAAAGCCTGATGGCAGTACCCGCATCAAGCCCGGGGATAGGGTGATTATTTTGGCAACGGCGGAAGCCGTGAAACAAGTCGAACAGATGTTCAGGGTCAGTCTCGAGTTTTTCTGAAAAAAGGTGTTTCAATGTCGCGTATTGCTTACGTTAATGGTCGTTACGTCAATCATGCAGATGCAGCGGTTCACATCGAAGATCGCGGCTATCAGTTTGGAGATGGCGTCTACGAAGTATGTGAAGTCGCACAGGGCTATATCATCGATATGACCCGCCATCTGGATCGCTTGAACAGGTCGCTGACTGAACTTCGAATCGCATGGCCAATGGAACGCAAAGCGCTGGAACTCGTGCTTCGTGAAGTCGTGCGCCGCAATCGGGTCACCAATGGTCTGGTTTATCTGCAAGTAACGCGTGGTGTTGCGAAGCGCGATCATTTCTTCCCATCTGCCGATGTCGAACCATCCCTGGTGATTACCGCCCGCAGAACAGACCCCAAAGCTTCGGCGGCAAAGGTAGAAAAGGGATTGAAGGTTATAACGGTTCCTGAAAATCGATGGGAGCGCGTCGATATCAAATCAGTTGGGCTTTTGCCGAATGTGCTTGCGCGCCAGCAAGCCAAAGAGCAGGGCGCGCAAGAGGCCTGGTTCGTCGACCCCGAGGGTTTGGTCAAGGAAGGGGCCGCAACAAATGCGTGGATTGTCACCGCAGACAAAGTGCTCGTAACCCGGCCGGCGGAAACCGGAATTCTTCGCGGTGTAACCCGAACGACAATTTTCGACGTTGCGAAGAAGCTCGGATTGCGTATTGAAGAGCGCGGTTTTTCTGTGGATGAAGCCAAATCTGCAAAGGAGGTGTTCATGACTGCTGCGACAACCGTTGTTATGCCAATCGTAGCGATTGATGGCAGTTCTGTAGCCAATGGCCACCCCGGATCTGTTACACTTTCATTACGCAAGGCTTTTTTTGAAGTTGCAGAAAAAACGCCATCCTGTTAACCCGAATAAGTGACGTGAACGTCGCAAGGGCTATTCTTTGTGTTGGCATTCCCTCTGATTGAATAGATGAAGTCGCGTTCTGAATTTGGCGTGAGATACTCTTGCCGATAGAAAAAAAGGAAAAAACAATGGCGGAACGGTCGCAGAATCTTCAAGATCTCTTCCTCAATTCGGTAAGAAAGCAGAAGATTTCCCTGACTATCTTTCTGATCAATGGCGTCAAACTCACCGGTATAGTGACTTCGTTTGACAATTTCTGCGTATTGCTTCGCAGGGATGGGCACTCCCAGCTTGTTTATAAGCACGCGATTTCTACCATCATGCCGAGCCAGCCTGTGCAGATGTTTGAAACTGAAGAGAGCGATTGAGATAGTCCTTTGGTAGTATCCGGCGGCCGATCCGCGCGAAAGAGAGATGCATCTCCCGTTGATGGCGATCCGTCGAAAGAAGCTACGCGCGCGATCGTTGTCGTTCCTGTTCTGTCGCAGCGTTGGTCGGACAAGGGCGCATCCGACGAACAGTTTCGTCCCGACATAGCGCGGAGCAATGAGGCTCGCCTTGCGGAAGCGGTAGGGCTGGCAAAGGCCATTGATCTTGAGATTGTGCATTCCGAGATCGTCATTATTGCCACGCCCAGACCCGCCACGTTGATCGGCACGGGAAAAGTTGAATCCCTGGCTGATATTGTCAGGGATCTCGACGTCGAGTTGGTCATCGTGGACCATTCGCTTACGCCGGTTCAGCAACGGAATCTCGAAAAGGAATGGAATGCGAAGGTTCTGGATCGAACCGGCCTCATTCTGGAGATTTTCGGTCGCCGTGCGCAAACCAAAGAAGGTACTCTGCAAGTCGAGCTTGCCCACCTGACTTATCAGAAAGGCAGATTGGTTCGAAGCTGGACGCACCTTGAAAGACAGCGTGGCGGTGGCGGATTCCTGGGCGGTCCCGGTGAGACGCAGATCGAAGCGGATCGGCGCGCCCTGCAGGAGAAAATTCAACGTATCAAGCGCGAGCTGGAAACAGTTGTTCGCACGCGCGCCCTGCATCGTCAGAAGCGAAAGAAGGTGCCGCACCCCATTGTTGCACTTGTCGGTTATACCAACGCCGGCAAGTCCACGCTTTTCAATCGTTTGACCGGGGCAGGGGTTATGGCTGAAGATATGCTGTTTGCCACCCTGGATCCAACATTGCGACGGATCAAGCTGCCGCATGGCGAAACGGTCATCCTTTCGGATACGGTCGGTTTCATCTCAAACCTGCCGACCCATTTGGTTGCCGCCTTTCGAGCAACTTTGGAGGAGGTCGTAGAGGCCGACCTGATTCTCCATGTCCGCGATATTTCCGACCCTGACACGTCGGCTCAGGCCGAAGACGTGTCCGCTATCCTGGCCGATCTCGGCATAGAACGCGGTGATCGAAAGCGCATCGTCGAGGTTTGGAACAAGATTGATCTGTTGGATGAGAGCGCCAGGGAAGCCGCAATGCGGCTGTCGGCCGCGGTATCCGGTAACGACCGCCCGATACCCATTTCCGCTGTAACGGGTGAGGGTGTCGATGATCTCCTCCGTATTATCGAGGCTCGAATTTCGGGCAAGCTGGAACATGTACGCGTGGTGCTCAGTCCTGCCGAATTGCCGCTTCTCGACTGGATATATAGCCACGCAAGCAATGTGCGCCGAACGGATCGCGATGACGGTTCTGTTTCGATCCAGATGGACCTGACCGCGAATGCGGGCCGGATCTTTCGCAAAAAACGATCCTAGAAAAATCTGGAACTTATTGTTTTTACTTTTTTTCCTGACCTTTTGCTACGTTCCAGAGCGTTTCCATTTCCTCCAGTGACGCATCATCCAGCGTGTCCCCGCGTTGCGTGAGAGCGTTTTCGATGAAGTGGAATCGCCTCCTGAACTTGTTACTTGCAGCCTTAAGGGCGCTTTCTGGTTCAAGCGCCAGATGCCGCCCCAGATTGACCATGGCAAAAAGAAGATCGCCATACTCCTCAGTGATGTGCTCCTGCTTTTGAGAAGCGATCGCTTCTTTAAGTTCGCCGATTTCCTCCTCGATTTTCTGGAGGATGGGCGGCGCCTCGCTCCAGTCGAAACCAACCCTTGCAGCTCTCTGCTGCAGTTTCAAAGCCCGGACGAGCGCCGGAAAATTACCCGGAATATCGTCGAGGTAACCAGCTGACTGGCCGGATTCCATGCCAAGCCGGTATCGACGCTCAAGGCGCTCGACCTTTTCCTCTGTTTTGATCCTGTCCCATAAGCCTTTCACCATACCGGTATTCCGCGCTTCGACGTCACCGAAAACATGAGGATGGCGGCGGATCATCTTTGCTGTAATCGCTTCAACGACATCGCCAAAATCAAAGGTTTCGAGTTCTTCGGCCATCCTGGAGTGAAACACGACTTGTAGCAGGAGGTCGCCCAGTTCCTCGCGTAAATCGTCCATATCGTTGCGTTCGATCGCATCCGCAACTTCGTACGCTTCCTCAAGCGTATAGGGTAAAATTGAGCGGAAATCCTGCTCGACATCCCATGGACAGCCGGTTTCAGGATTTCGCAGAGCAGCCATGATGTTCAGCAGAGCCGAGATGTCGCGAGAAGGTTTCATATCTCTAAGCCGATCCTTGGGATGATCACAGTTGATGATGGAACCGGATAGGCGATGCAAGCAAGCTTTTCAAATGGAAAGGGTGTGGCTTGTTATCTATTGCAAGTCGCAGTTCAGAATAGAACCCACCCCAGCTACATGTCAAAGTCACATAAGATAGATTATGGAACTAAATCATTGATTGATCTAAGCGAAACAAGCACAATCCCTAGGCTGAAGCCTGTTATATTGCATGGATGTGTTTTCAGTCGTCGATTTCAAATGACAGACCGTCATAAGCCGGTTCAACATGGTCCGGTGTTTCCTGCTGAACCGTCTGGTAATCCAGCGGAACATGCATGTGGGTCAGGATTGCCCGTGTTGGCTTTAGCTGTTCGATCCAGGCCAGGGATTCAGAAAGTGAAAAATGGCTGGGATGCGGCCGATATTGCAGCGCGTCGATAATCAGCACATCAAGTCCCCGCAAACGCTCCAGTGTTTCGGCCGGAAAGCCACTCACGTCCGAACAATATGCGACGTTACCGGCCCTGAAACCCAAAGAGACAATATCTGCGTGATGCTGTGGCAGCGGAAGAAATGCGATTGTTCCTCCGTCTCCTTCGATATGGAACGATTGGTCATGCTCAATAAGATGCGCTTTCAGTATCGGCGGATAGCTCGAACCTGCGGGCGTCTTGAAGCAATAACCGAAACCTTCCTCCAGTCGCCTCATTGTCGAAGAGTCGGCGTATATGTCCATCAGACGGCGCTTGTCCAGAACATAGGTGCGAAGGTCGTCAATGCCGTGAATGTGATCAGCGTGAGGATGCGTATAGACCGCGGCATCCAGTTTCCAGACCCGCGCGTTGATCATCTGGTGCCGAAAGTCCGGCCCGGTGTCTATGACAACAGTCGTGGTGCCCTGTTCCGTAATCCGCTCCACGAGCATCGAGGCCCGGCTGCGGCGATTTCTGGGATCCATCGGATCACAACTGCCCCAATCGCCATTTGGACGCGGCACGCCCGGCGAAGAGCCGCAGCCGAGAATGGTGAATCGCAGTTTCGCCGCCAACTCTCAACTCCCCACCGGTTTGGGCATTTTGGAAAAGAGCCTGAATACGTTTTCTGTGGTGATACGGCTAATCTCTTCTTCCGAAACGCCGATCGTCGAAGCCAGAACGGCGGCAGTATGCTTTACATATGCAGGTTCGTTGCGTCTTCCGCGATGCGGAACCGGCGTAAGATACGGAGCGTCCGTCTCAACCAGCAGACGATCATGCGGCACCTTTCGCGCAATTGCCCGAATATCTTCGGAATTCTTGAAAGTCAAAATTCCTGAAAATGATACGTAGCCGCCGAGCGTAATACCTGTTTCTGCAAGCTGTTGGCCCGATGAAAAGCAATGTAAAATGAAAGGAAAGGCCCCCTTCCCGGTTTCTTCCTCCAGGATTTCGATCATGTGGTCATCTGCGCTGCGCGCGTGTATGACCAGCGGCAACCCCGTTTCACGCGCCGCGGCTATATGAACCCTGAAACCCTGTTCCTGAGCTTCTTTCGGCGCATAGTCGTAGTGATAGTCCAGGCCAGCCTCTCCAATCGCCACCACTTTGGGATGTATCGAAAGACGGATCAGGTCGTCCGCTGTTATGTCGAGCTCTTCATGGGCATTGTTGGGGTGCGTCCCAACGGAACAGTAGACATTCTCGTAAGATTCAGCGACATCGAGAATCCGCTGAAACTGTTTGACACGGGTGCAGATGGTCACGAGACGACCGACGTCTGAGTCAAGGGCGCGCTGCACGATAGCATCGCGCTCTTCGACAAAGTCCGGAAAATCCAGATGGCAATGACTATCGATCAGCATTGGCGATCAGCTTTGCTTATCCGCTTCCACATAGCGCGGGAAGACAGGCTGCGGAGCAGGCAATGGCAAACCAGGCACCAGTTCACTCGCTCCCGTCAAATCGGAGAAATTCCGGCTTTCAGCGGGAACCGCGAGAATATCGAGCAACTTGGATGCTGATTCCGGCACAAACGGCTGGCAAAGTATTCCAACGCGACGCAGCACTTCCGCTGTGACGTAAAGCACGGTTTCCATGCGCGCAGGGTCGGTTTTTTTCAGCGCCCAAGGTTCCTGGCTCGCAAAATAGCGGTTTGCTTCGGAGACAACGGCAAAAATGGCGCCCAGAGCCTGATGCAGAGCCTGCTCGCCGACAGTTTTTCGCGCATTGGCGAGAGCCGCTTCCGCCTGTTGCAGGATAGCCTTGTCGTCATCGTTCAGAGGGCCTGGCGTTGGAACCTTGCCGTCGCAATTCTTCGCAATCATCGACAAGGAACGCTGCGCCAGATTACCGAGATCGTTCGCGAGATCTGCGTTCGTGCGATTGACGATCGCCTCGTGGCTATAGTTTCCATCCTGCCCGAAAGGCACTTCCCGAAGGAGGAAGTAGCGCACCTGATCGAGTCCGTAGTGCTCAACCAGTGAGAATGGATCAATCACATTGCCAACGGACTTTGACATCTTCTCGCCGCGATTGAAGACAAATCCGTGCCCGAATACCCGCTTTGGCAACTCGATACCCGCAGACCAAAGAAAGGCCGGCCAGTAAACGGCATGGAACCGCACGATATCCTTGCCGATCACATGCAAATCAGCCGGCCAGTATTTCCAGCGTTCCGCTTGCTCATCGGGATATCCGGCGGCGGTGATATAATTGGTCAATGCATCAAGCCAGACATACATCACATGCTTCGGATCGCCGGGAACCGGAATGCCCCAATCGAAAGTCGTTCGGGACAGAGACAGATCCTTGAGGCCGGACCTGACGAAGGATACCACTTCGTTACGGCGTTCATCGGGGCCAATGAACTCTGGATGATCCGCATAGTGCTTGAGCAACCGATCCTGATAGGCAGAGAGCCGAAAGAAATAGCTTTCCTCCTCGACCCACTCCACCGGCGATCCCTGCGGGCCATAACGCACGCCGTCATCACGAACCTCAGTTTCGGATTCTTGATAATAGGCTTCGTCGCGCACCGAATACCAACCGGAATAGGAATCCTTGTAGATATCGCCCGCATCCGCCAGTTTTTGCCACAACGCCTGGGAAGCGCGGTAGTGGCGCTCCTCCGTCGTGCGGATGAAGTCGTCATTCGACGCATTCAACACCGTCGCCATTTCCTGAAACGCTGCGGCGTTTCGATCGGCCAATTCCCGGGTGGTTATGCCTTCCTTCCGCGCCGTTTGAAGCATCTTGATGCCGTGCTCGTCGGTTCCCGTCAGGAAAAACACATCCCTGCCATCATGACGATGAAAGCGGGCAATGGCATCGGTCGCGATCATTTCATAGGCATGCCCGATATGCGGACGGCCATTCGGATAGGAAATAGCGGTTGTGATATAAAACGGTTCGCGACTCATGACTGGCCTGACTTTATCTACAATTGGCTCTTTGGTGGGTGACATAACCTATGTATCGGCTGATTACTATACTGGCATCCCCTCTCGAAACGAGAGATGGGCCCTGTTCAGGAAAATCATGACAGTCTGCCGACGATCGAGATTGTATGCGGACGCCTCATACGCCTCACTTCGCATTTTTTCCCACAATTGCGACCAGCGAAGTGCCAGGTCTACTTCGTTTCGCATCGCAAACGCCTCGGCGGCTGTCGCCAGCCGATTTAGAAGATGATCGAGGAATAGTTCATACTGCGCCTCCGACTCACGCCCGCTCAAGGCAGACGCCAGAGCCTGCGCCTTGGGTACGTCAAATGCTTGCCCATCCAGGATTGCATCAGTTGTATCGGCAATCTCTAGCCCGCCATGAGCCACCATCAACGCGGCTTGTCGAACGCTCCCTTCAGAACGTGCGATGAGGGCGTTCATCGCTGCCTCGTCAACAGCAGCCACGCCAGAGCCTGCGAGCGCCAGCCGCATTTCAGTCTCATCGAGCTGCTCGAAACACAGAGCCTGGCATCGTGATTTTATGGTCGGCAGAAGTCGTCCAGGCGAATGGGAAATAAGTATAAACAATACCTTGGATGGCGGTTCCTCAAGTGTTTTAAGAAGAGCGTTGGCGGCATTCCGGTTAAGATCGTCAGCGGGATCCACGATCACCACACGCCAAGCGCCATCATGAGCCGTGCGCGCCAGAAATTGTGTTACGCGCCTGATCTCGTCCACAGTGATTGCCGTCTTGAACTTCTCCGTCTTTGGGTCGCGGGGTCGGCTGATATAGAGCAGTGCCGGATGTGTACCCCCGGCAATCTGTCGATAAACAGGCGCGTTGAAGTCAGGCTTCAGCAAGTCGCTCGCTTGTCCGGCGTGAGATCGAGCCAAGAGGTGCCCAGCCAGGTGAAACGCGAGCGTCGCCTTCCCTACCCCCTGTGGTCCTTCAAACAGCAGCGCGTGATGGAGACGCCCCTCGCCGACCGCAGCCGTCAGAAATCCGCGAATGCTTTCGTGACCGAAAAACGATGCATTGCCGGAGGGCGGCAAAACACCTTCGATGGCGTCATGGACAGGGGACATTGCTGGCGGGTTATTCATTGCCGCCTGTCTCCCTGCGCTGTCTCTCCTTTGTTCCTCTTCATTAGATATTCATCGACGATCTGTGAAATGTTTCTGGAAATCGCCGCAACGTCGCGGCTGGCGTCGACGACCTTGCACCGCTCCGGTTCGGCTTGGGCAATACGCAGAAAGGCTTCGCGTCGAATGCTATGTGTTTCGCGCGCTTCTTTCTCAAATCGATCAGGCGTATCGCTCCCGCGCCGTGCATGGGCTCGCCGCAGGCCTTCCTCGGCAGGCAGGTCGAGAATGATGGTCAAATCGGGCATCATCCCATTGATAGCGATACGTTCGATGCTGCTCATCAGGCCTTCATCCAGATTCCCGGTGATGCCCTGATACACTCTGCTCGAGTCAATAAAGCGGTCACAAAGCACGATTTTACCACCTTGTCTGGCGGGACGGATCACCTGCTCCACATGGTCGTTGCGAGCGGAAGCAAACAGCATCGCCTCCAGCGCAGAGCCGAAAGGTTCCGCGGCTCCACTCAACAAAACGTGGCGAACAGCCTCCGCTCCCGGAGATCCGCCGGGCTCTCTTGTGGCGACCACGTCCAAGCCCCGACCAGTCAAATACCTCGCCAGTTGCTGAATCTGAGTCGACTTTCCGGCACCCTCCCCGCCTTCGAATGTAATGAACAATCCCTTCAATGGGTTACCTGTGTTTTTGAAATTTCGATCACCGCATTTTCTTCTATCTGGCGCGGAGCAGAAAATCGAGAAATGAATGATGCACTTCCTCAATTGACCAATGGCCGTATCCAGCCTGTCGCAAGTTCAATGACTGCGTCAGTCGCGCGTTTCCGCAGGCCCGCAGATTCAATATCCTCAGTAGCAAACAACTGGGTCTGTTGAACCAGCATATCATCCATCCACACGTGCAACATTCCTACAGCCTGACCCGATGCAACTGGCGCAATCAGAGGCCCCGTGTAAACAACGCGTGCCTTCAGCAGATGGCGATTGCCCTTGGGGATCAAAACATCGACGGGTTCGCTGGACTTCAATGGTACGTAGGATTTAGTGCCACCGTAGACGCTTGCTTCACCAATGACCTCCCCATCCTTGAACAAGGGAACATCTTCAAAGGCATTGGCAGCCCATTCTATGGTGCGCTTCGCCTCCTCTGCCCGTTCCTTGTCTGAGGATAATCCGGCAAGCCCCAGAATTAACCTTCGATCGCCCTGATCGACCGCACCGAGAACCGCATAGCCCGACTGTTCCGTATAGCCGGTGCCCATTCCTGTGGCTCCCGGAACCATTCGCAACAACGGGTTTCTGTTTCGCTGAAAAATCTTGTTCCAGACGAAACTTTCCTGCGAGTAATAGTGGTAGTATTCAGGATATTCTCGCCTCAAATGCCCGGCGAGCTTGACCAGATCAGTGACCGACGTAACCTGCTCCGGATCAGGCAATCCGGTTGAATTCCTGAACTGCGAATGTGTAAGGCCGATTTCCTTTGCTCTCGCGTTCATCAAATCGGCAAATTTGTCTTCCGATCCTGCCATCCCTTCGGCGATAATGATGCACCCGTCATTGGCTGATTGAACGATGACGCCTTGTATAAGATCCTCCAGCCTGATTACGGAATTAAGCGCGGCAAACATTGTTGAGCCGCCGGAAGGAGCCCCACCTTTGCGCCAGGCGTTTTCGCTAACCTTGTATTCCGTATCGAGCGTTACTTTACCCTCTTTGAGCGCGTGAAAGACAACTTCCATCGTCATGAGCTTCGCAAGCGCGGCCGGAAAAATCGTATCATTCTGATTCTTGGAAAGAAGAATGGTACCGCTTGCATCGTCGACGAGAAGCGCCTGTTTGGCGTTGGTTTCGTAAGGTTGAGCATGGAGCGGTTGAACGACTCCTACCGTCATTCCAGGCACAGCAAGGAACGACAGCAACGAAATCCTCATGGCAATACGGGTCAACATCTCCGATCCTGCAGTCATGTATCCCATAAAACCAAGGTTCCGGGGAAAAACAAGGATTGGATCGGCAGGGTTCCGTTAATTCTGACGAACCACAAATGCGTCCATTGCCCCGGCCGACCACGCAGCCTGCAAAAGCTTGTCCGTGTTCTGCGCATCGGTCGCAGTTACAATAAGCCCGTAAAGCTCTGAGCCACTCTGTGGCGTCATGGATCGTTCAACAGTGCCATATTTGGCGAGAACGGCTGCAAGCTTGTCAGCATCAACCTTGCTGGTGAAGTAGCCTACGTCCACATACTCGCCGGTGGAACGCGCACGGCTGGCTAGCGCGTTATATTTCCAGTCGGTAGAAAAATCCCCGGACGAAAGGACGGAGGACATTGCTGCAACCGAAGAATTAGCTTCGGCAATTCGGCGAGAAGCATAGGAACTGAGATAGGCAACATCATGCGAGGCCTGGACGATGCCAAGAATCGCACCACCCGGCTTCTCCGTCAAAACGGGGCCGACCGTAGGCAAAACAATGTCGAATCCGCCGCTATCGGCGAGTGCGGGAGCAGCCATCGCATTGACCGCATCGGCTGAACTCAAGCTGGCGACCTGTATACCTTCAGGCGCCACACCGGGTAAGGCACCCGGTGAAGACGAAGTTGGGGTCGGCCCGCTCATCGCGATCATGACGCCGGAAGCAGGCTGACCGATCGGATCGGAAGCCCCTGTCCCTTTGAACGACGCCATCAGAAAGCCATCATCTCGCCCTTCCAGAGGAGCACGCCCGACATAATCGACCTGCACATTCGCTGTACCGGAATGTTTATAGTCCAGAAGCTCGGCAGCCTTCTGCGACAGATCTATGACGCGACCATTGCTATAAGGTCCGCGATCATTCACCCGAACGATAACGGAACTGCCATTGGAGAGATTGGTCACGCGAGCATAGCTCGGTAGCGGCATCGTCGGATGAGCCGCCGAGAGATGATGCATATCGTAAACTTCGCCATTCGCGGTCAGTCGACCATGGAATGCCGAACCATACCAGGAAGCCTTGCCCTTGCGGCTGTAACCGGGCTCCTCTTTCGGGTAATACCACTTGCCGCGCACCTTGTAGGGCTTGCCAACCTGATCCCGTCCGCCGCCCCGCGGCGCGACGCCATGAGAAGAAAGGCGAACACGCGGACTGGCTTTGACGCCGTATTCAGATTCGGAAAAATATTCTTTCGACTTGGGTTTCTGCGCGGACGCGACCTTCTCCTTTGGAGAAGCGCACGCGGCAAGGCCTACACTCACGGCAACAACACCCAGAATCTGAATATAATTTCTTTTTGTCAATGTAAGCGTCTCGATCCCGGATGATCGTCCCCACAATAATTACCGTCGATCGATATCAGATATGATCCGATATGCAATGCACGTTTTCAGCACATATCCATACAGGAAATGACTAAATTTGATTGAAACCTAATTAACGAAATGTGTTTTTATCGCGGCAAATGCTTGACAAGGCAACATTCGGTCAAATGTGGTAAATGGAAATCCATCCATGATCTTGCCCTGGACTGCCGCACAATCCAGTTCACCAAAGGAAAATCACAACGGCTGCACGAGCATGAGTGTAAAAACACAGGCGCAAACTTTGTTTAATATCCCGCAACTGATACGATTTTGCCACTACCCTAATTTAGCCTCATCGAGTTGAAACACGGTTGAGAGAACAAGTTGACGTGGCCAATCTAACAGCTATAAAGGCGACCGAATTGCGCTGATCTCGCCGCTTGAAACCGCTCGCTTTCGACCCTCCAAGTCGCAGGAGCGGTAGAGGGTGCGGGTTTCGAGTTTGATAATGCAACCAAGCCTATGCATTTGATAAATTGAAGCTAATCCGGGAAGATCGCAATTACGTTATGTCTATTTTGCACCATGCTTGGATACAGGTTGCAAATTGGTTGGAAAGGTGGCCGAGTGGTTTAAGGCAACGGTCTTGAAAACCGTCGTGCAGGGAACTGTACCGTGGGTTCGAATCCCACCCTTTCCGCCATGAACCGCCAGATTTTACACTGTAGTTCGATCTCTCTTGACCCAGCGCGATAGACCGGCATCGTGCAATAATGGCAGTTTCGACCCAAAGCGGGGCTGCCTGTCGGCGCGATCGGCCGGGCGAGTTGCATGATCAAGCAGGAACGTACGTCAACCTAATCGCGTTCGCGCCGATTAAATCGCTGGCTACAAGGCGGAGCGGTGGCCGGGGGCCAGCGAAGAATGGCTTGCCACGACCAAGCACGACGGGGTGGAAGTAGAGCCGATACTCATCGATAAGGCCAAGGTCGGTTAGGCTTCGGGCCAAGTCTGGTCCGGAAACTGCAATTTCCCCAACGAGCCGAGCCTTCAGTCCGCGTATCACCGCCTCAATGTCATTCTCGACAAGGGTGGCGTTGGGGCCGACTGACTTTAACGAGCGCGACACGACCCACTTCGGCTGAATTCGCCACGCCGCCGCGAAGTCGCAAAGCTCCGGGGTCCACTCACGATGGTCTTCATCCCAATAGCGCATGACCTCATACATGCGGCGGCCGTACACACTGCCCGTCAGGCCACGCACGTGCTCTGTCCAGTGACGAAAGAGTGCGGGATCGGGCGCAAATTCCTGATGGTCGACATAGCCGTCCAGAGACTGATTCATTCCGAAGACGATCTTTGCCATGCTGCCAAGTCTCCCATCCATGTTTTAAAATTCTTTAAGTGGCGATAAGCGCCACAGTTGGGGCGTATAGGTTCTTTGGCCGTTTGCACGAACTTGCGAACCATCCGATGCGCGATGCCTTCTGCTCCGCGCTTTCCAGCAGGATTGCACAAGATCAGCCATGCCCGCTTCGAGACGAGTCCCACCTTCGACGGCTTAGTCACTCATGTCACTCTACGACGAACCTGCGTCTCGAATGCGCGGTCAACTCAACGACATCGTTTCCAGATGAGCAATTTCGTGTTGTTCGAGAATTGCAACCGCCTCTTTCAGGACAGCAAGTGCTTGCTCTCTGGCCTGGACCTGCAACATGGCCAGCGTGGTGTCATTGCTTTTCGAGAGCGGAACGACCAGTTCGACCATAGGATTCACCTGCAAAACATCGTCGCTGAATGTCAGGGAAAGTGAACCCCACATTATGTTCTGATTTGTTGTCGCGGCGCCAATCTTATCAAAAATGATGCTATGAAAATCTGGCTTCATTGTCGTCTCCCCCTATCGTTTCACGATATACAACTGATCACCAAGATCGAAACCATTGCCCCATTCGAACTTACGAAAGGTGTCGGCGTCAAGAAGCAATCCGCTCAGCGCTGATCATTGTATTGACGCTTGGTTTCACCGACGAGCTTTGCAAGATGTCCGAATGTCCAAGGTGTTTCTGCGCCCGTTCTGTTGGCGACTTGCAACACGCGGATTGGGAAACAAACAGCATCCCGATTAGCTGGCGACAGATCTTCGATAAAGCGATCGTCGCTGGTCGCTACCGCTTCAGCCTTTCGAAGAGCAACATCGATCTCTTCCTGGCTGACGATACCCCTTGCAACGAGCAACCGGTTGACTGCCGCTATTGCCAAACATAGGCCTTCGAGTTGGAGATTAGCCGTGTTCATCTCGTCACCTCCACGCATATTCCTATCGAACGCGCGAAGATGATATTTGATCCCGGGATTTTTGGGTTTATTGCGTTGAAACGAAAGATCGCGAGCTTCTCGACCATTATCCTGTTTCACCAGCACGACAGCCTGACTTTGGTCGTTGCCTTCTTCGTTTCCGCCTCTATAGTCATCGCGCTTCTGGCCATTTACTGAGACAAACATGATCTTATCCCGTTCTCTCCTGCCCTTGATGGCATTGATCCTTTCCGGCTGTGCCGGGGTCAATTATGCAAAGGAGACATATGAGGGAGCGTTTCATACGGAATTCAAAGCTGCCAATGGCACGATCTATCGCATCTTCGACCAGCCCGAAAAATCGCGCCTCATGATCGGGCTCTCCTCCTCGCAGTCAGCACAACAAGGATTCATACGTGGCCTCGGCGCGAGTTCCGGTTTTGGTGCGACCTCCCCTGTCCTGATGCGCGATGCGGGGGAGGGATACCTCAAATCCACCGGGCGCAGATGTGAATCCCGTGACATTACGTTGATCGTCGATTCCCAATATGAGATTCGCTACAGATGTTTTGGAAGTGCTCTTACTTACAGACAAGCGCAATAGTTTTCCCATCCGTATACCGAACAGCCCCTGAAATTCTCAAAGCTTGTCTTAGAGTCACTGCGCGCAGAGCTTCTTGACCTCGTTCTCACAAATTGACAGAGTTTCGGCGGTATCGGCAGGCAAGCCGGCGTAACGCATGGAAGGGTGAGAAATGGAAGCACAGAGCCTACTTGTTTTCCTCTTGGTTGGTTTGGTGGCGGGCTGGATAGCCGGTCGACTGGTCAGAGGCGGCGGTTTCGGTCTGATCGGGGATATGGTCGTCGGGATTGTCGGGGCATTTTTGGCAGGATGGTTGTTTCCAGCCGTCGGCATTTCTATTGGAGCCGGGATTGTCGGATCAGTTATCAGCGCGGCCATCGGCGCGATCATATTGCTCGTGCTTCTGCGTATTATCAAACGGGCTTGATGTTCCACACTGGTATTCAAAAAAACGGCCGCGCGAGCGGCCGTTTTTGTTTTCATTTTTTTGCGACTTACGGCGTAGACTCATAAACTGATACACCAGATGCGGACTGCGATCAGTTTGATTGCCGCGAGGAAATTGGCAGGGTTCTTGTCGTAACGCGTGGCGATACCACGATAGTGTTTGATGCGGTTAAAG
>JBOHIW010000033.1:0-21848 GCA_050726055.1 Phyllobacterium sp.
GGATTGCAACACGCCTTGCCCAACGAGATATCGAACCCGCGCATATAATCGCCTGGTCAATTTGGCGGCGTGCACATCAAGCCGCAGCCAGACAAGCTCACCTTAAATCAAAAGCGCAACTGTAATGTTAGGTTCCATTCCGATCTGTCGCGGACGGCTAAGGCAAGTTGCCCTGTTGCCGCCGACCGGCCATTCCGACGGAAATGATTGTTCCCGACAAATTATCAAACCTGCCAAGCGCCATCGCTCCCCCTGCCGGTCGCGGCCTGCCCGGCATTGTCTCACAATCGCCGTCACGCCAATCCGGGTCGCTATTATCCTCAACTGTGGATAGCAAGGGCGGCACGCTTGCAGGAAGTGCGATACTAGTATATTTGTTTTGAACGCATGACGTTTGGAGGAAACGGCTTGAGTTGCAGGGAGGCTGGCATCGGTTGCGGTAGCAGCGATGCTTCATCGAAATCTGGCAGGACGATCGCACCGGAAGCAGGGATGTTTTCCGATGACCGATGACGCAATGCAGCATCGGCGGCGACGGTCGTTTTCCGGCGTATCGAGCGTTTCCCGCCTGCGCGCAAGCGCGCCGCGGGCGGCTACGATCATTTATCTCGAACTGCGGGACGATATCGTTTCGCTCCGTCGCAAGCCGCTGGAACTGTTGAGCGAGAAGGAACTGGCAGCGCAATTCGATGTCAGCCGCACCCCCATTCGCGAAGCGATCCTTCGCCTGTCCGACGATGGACTGGTGGACATATTCCCTCAATCTGGCACTTTCGTTGCCCGCATTCCGCGGCGCGCGCTCTATGAAGCCATCCTGATACGCAAAGCGCTTGAGGAAACCACCGTGCGCCTTGCCACCGAAAAGGCAACGCCGCCGGATCTTCAACTTCTGGAACAGAACCTCGCCGATCTCTCGCGTTATGAAAAAGAGGGAAACCACCCCGCGTTTCACGACACGGACACGGCGTTCCACCACCACATAAGCAAGATCGCGGGTTTTCCCGGCATCTGGACCACGGTTCAGCATGTCAAGGTCCAGCTCGATCGCTACCGGATGCTGACGCTGCCGCAGGAGGGGCGTCTGGCGCGCGTGGTGGAAGAGCACGGCACGATCTTCGAACATATACGCGCCGGCAACCGGGATGCCGCCGCCGCCGCCATGGGGCAGCATCTCGGCCAGATGCTCCACGAAGTCGACAACATGGAAACCATGGACCCCGATTATTTCATTGAAGATGGCGATGACCAGTCGATGTCATCGCAGCAGCAGCAGCATGGAGAGTTTGATGAGAATTGATGTTCGACAGGCGTCGCATCCTGAAAGCGCCAGAGCCTACGACACCGAAACCTTGCGACGTCATTTCCTGATCGAAACAATCTTCGAGGCTGACGAAATCCTCCTCACCTACTCCCATGTGGATCGCATGATCATCGGTGGCGCGATGCCCGTATCCGAAACACTGGAACTGACGGCACCCAAGCCCGTCGGACAGGAGACTTTCCTTGCCGAGCGGGAGCTTGGCATCATCAATATTGGCGGCACGGGTCGCGTTCATCTGGATGGCGCCATCCACGCGGTCGAGCGGCTGGATTGCCTTTATGTCGGCAAGGGCGTTGTCGATGTCCGCTTCGAGAGCGCGGACAGCGCCAATCCGGCAAAGTTCTATCTGGTGTCGACCCCTGCGCATGCCGTTCATCCCAGCGTTCTGATCAAGCCCGGCCAGGCCAACCAGTTGCGTCTTGGCGAGCAGGAAACCGCCAACAAGCGAACCATTTTCCAGTATGTCCACCCGGACGTTTGCAAATCGTGCCAGCTTGTCATGGGCCTGACCCTGCTGGACTCGGGAAACAACTGGAACACCATGCCCAGCCACACGCATGACAGGCGCTCGGAAGCCTATCTCTACTTCGACGTCGATCCCGCTCACCGTGTTTTTCACTTCATGGGCGAACCCCAACAAACCCGCCACATGGTCGTTGCCGGCGAACAGGCAATCCTTTCCCCAGGATGGTCGATCCACTCCGGCGTCGGCACAAAAAACTATGGTTTCATCTGGGCCATGGGTGGCGACAACAAGAGCTTCACCGACATGGATCACGTCGCCATAAGCGAGTTGAGGTAGAAACCATGTCGCCTTTTGATCTTTCGGGACGCGTCGCGCTCGTCACGGGCGCAAACACAGGCATCGGTCAGGGCATAGCCCGTGCGCTGGCGGAAGCGGGCGCCGCGATTGTTGCCGTTGGCCGGTCGTCGATGGAAGAAACGCAAGCGCTCGTGGCGAAGTCCGGCGTTCCTTTTCACGCTATCGAGGCGGATCTCGGCTCGATCGAGCCCGTCGCCGCGATCCTCGCCGAAACGCTGGAGCGGTTCGGCAAACTGGACATCCTCGTCAACAATGCCGGTATCATTCGTCGCAATGACGCAATCGACTTCACCGAAGCCGATTGGGATGATGTCATGAACATCAATCTGAAGACGGCATTTTTCCTGTCTCAGGCCGCCGCGCGTCACATGATCGGGACCGGAAGCGGCAAGATCATCAACATCGCCTCGCTGCTGTCGTTTCAGGGCGGGATACGCATACCGTCCTATACGGCGTCGAAGAGCGGGCTCGCAGGCTTGACCCGCCTTCTCGCCTGCGAATGGGCCGGAAAGGGTATCAATGTCAACGCCATTGCGCCCGGCTACATTGAAACCAACAACACGGCCGCCTTGCGCGAAGACCCGAAACGAAGCGCTGACATTCTGGCGCGCATTCCAGCGGGTCATTGGGGCAATCCCTCGGACCTGGGCGGGGCTGCGGTTTTCCTGGCATCTGAAGCCGCGAAATACGTGCATGGCACAGTCCTGCCGGTCGATGGCGGCTGGCTCGCTCGTTAGATCACCAAAGGCGGACCGGCTCACCTGAACAGGGAACGGTGCGGGGAGGAGGAAAATGCAATACCAGTTCGATTTCCAGGCGCTATTGCCGTACTGGCGAGATTTTCTTTCGGGCGTCTGGGTAACGATACAGATCACTGCTCTCTCGGTCGCCATTGGTCTCGTCATCGGAATCATGTGCGCGGTCGCACGACGATCCAGCATTGGTTGGTTGCGTGCAGTGGTCGGTATTTACGTTGAAGCGGTGCGCAACACTCCGTTCATCGTGCAGATATTCTTCATTTTCTTCGGCCTGTCGTCGATCGGGCTGCGCCTGCCGATCGTTATAGCCGCCGTGTTCGCAATGGTGATCAATGTTGGCGCCTATACCGCCGAGATCGTTCGCGCAGGCATGGATTCGATCCATCCGAGCCAGATCGAAGCGGCCGAGGCGCTGGGGCTCTCGCGGTTCCAGATCTATCGCGACATCATATTGATGCCGGCCCTTGAGCGGGTTTATCCGGCTCTTTCAAGCCAGTTCATCCTTATGATGCTGGCAACATCGATTGCTTCGCAGATTTCAGCGGAGGAGTTGACGGGCGTTGCCAACAATATCCAGTCCAATACGTTCCGCTCGCTTGAAACCTATATCGTCGTCGCCCTGCTCTACATCGCGATTACATATCTGATGCGGACCGTCTTCTACCTCATCGGGCTTATTGCCTTCCCGCGCCGTCGGCGCCTCGGGACGCCATTATAGGAGGATGGACATGCTTGGAGGTTTTACGACCAATCACCTTGTCTACCTGCTGAACGGCCTGATGTGGACGGTCGTGCTGTCTGCGCTTGCCCTTCTTCTCGGCGGCATGGCCGGGTTTATCGTCATGCTCGGCCGCGTCTCGCACCGTCGCTGGTTGCGACGCCTGTCCCTTGTCTATGTCCAGATTATTCAGGGAACACCACTGCTGATCCTGATGTTCATCATCTATTTCGGTCTGGGCGTCTTCGGCATATCCGTGCCGGCGCTGATTGCCGCGGGCATCGGCATGATGATCTATTCCAGCGCCTATCTGGGCGAGATCTGGCGCGGATGCGTGGAAGCGATTTCGCGCACGCAATTTGAAGCCGCCGATTGCCTTGGGCTCTCGCGCTGGCAAACCCTTGTCGATGTGATCCTTCCGCAGGCGCTGCGCATCGCAACCCCACCGACTGTCGGCTTCATGGTGCAGTTGGTGAAAAACACCTCGCTCGCATCCGTCGTCGGCTTTCTTGAGCTGACGCGATCGGCCCAGGTCATCAACAATTCCCTGTTCCAGCCGTTTCTGGTCTTCGGCGTCGCAGCATTCCTGTATTTCTGCGTCTGCTACCCCCTTTCGGCCTGGAGCCGCTCGCTTGAGAGGAAACTCAATGTCGGCCGTCGTTAAACTGAACAATGTCGTCAAAAAATTCGGAACCGTCGAGGTTCTGAAAGGTGTTTCGTTTGAGATCAATGCGGGCGAAGTGGTTGCCTTGCTCGGTCAATCCGGCTCGGGCAAAAGCACCGCGCTGCGCTGCATCAACCGGCTGGAAACCATTCAGGGCGGCTCGATCGAGGTCTGTGGCCATCGCGTCGAAGAACCGGACCTTGACCTGCGAATGCTCCGCAAGGACGTCGGCATGGTTTTCCAGAGCTACAATCTGTTCCCCCACATGAACGTGGCCGAGAACATCATGCTGGCTTTGCGGCGCGTCAAGAAGGCGCCCCGCGACGAGGCGCGGGAAACGGCGAAGCAGGTTCTGGCGAAGGTCGGCCTGTCGGAGAAGATCGACGCCTATCCCGAACAATTGTCGGGCGGCCAGCAGCAGCGCGTGGCAATCGCGCGGTCGCTCGCCATGCAGCCCAAGGTCATGCTTTTCGATGAAGTGACATCCGCGCTTGACCCGAAACTGACGGGCGAGGTGTTGCGGGTCATGGAAGATCTCGCAAAGGGTGGCATGACCATGATTGTCGTGACGCACGAAATGGGCTTCGCAAAACGGGCGGCCGACCGCGTCATCTACATGCATACCGGAAAGGTCTGGGAAACGGGCGACAGCGACATACTGGTCAATCCGCAAACGCCTGAACTGAAGGAATTTCTGGACAACGAGCTCTGATAAAACACCGCGCGCGGCGCAAGCCGCAGCGGTTTTGGAGGAAAGCTCCCCATCGGGAGAAAAAGGGAAAACAGGAGGAACTAACAATGATTTTCAACAAGATATCAAAAATTTCATTGCTGGCTGGCGCTGCATTCATGGCCATGTCATCGCTCGCAAGCGCCGATGCTCTGGAAAACATCAAGAATGCGGGCAAGGTCCGTATCGCGGTTGCCATGGGCATACCGCAGTACTCCTACGTGGACGGCGATCTCAAGGCGACCGGCTCCGACGTCGAAACCGCACGCATGATTGCAGAGGATCTCGGCGTCGATCTGGAACTGGTCGAAATCACCAATGCCGCCCGCGTTCCAACGGTTCAGACCGGCAAGGCCGACATGGTGGTTTCCGCCCTCGGCATCACCGAAGAGCGCAAGAAGGCAATCGACTATTCGGTGCCATACGCGACCTTGTCGATCATCGTCGCCGCGCCCAAGGAAATCGATATCAAGGACTACGCGGACCTCACCGGCAAGCGTATCGGCGTCACCCGCGCAACCACCAACGATCAGGACATCACGGCCAAGACCGAAGGGGCCGAAATCCTGCGCTTCGAGGATGACGCCACGCTGATCACCGCTGTTGTCTCCGGCCAGATCGATACGATTTCCAGCCAGTCTGCCGTGATCGGCGGTATCAACGCCAAGCGCTCGGGCGCTGCGCTTGAAACGAAATTCACGCAGGCGGAAACCAATCTCGGCATTGGCATTGCCAAGGGGGAGGACAATCTGCGCGGCTGGCTCGATACATGGGTCAAGGAAAATTTCGACAATGGCAAGCTGCGTGACGTTTTCCGCAAGTTCCATGACCGCGAGCTTCCAGACGACCTGACCTCTCGCTGACATGCATTAGGTGGAGACAGGAAACATCCCTGTCTCCACGCCTCAATCCCGCGCCGCGGGTCATTCGGGTTGCCGACCCTGTTCGATGCCGCAGACGCGAGAGCGGGTGAGAAATCGCCTTTCCCTGCCATTGTCGAGCGAGAACATGCCGCCGCGCCCTGGAACAACATCGACGATGAGATCCGTGTGTTTCCATACTTTGTATTGCGGCCCGCTGATATAGACCGGCGCGCCGCCGATCTCGCCCAGCCACACATCATGATCGCCAATGATGAAATCGTCTTGCGAATAGCACATAGGTGACGAACCGTCGCAGCAGCCGCCCGACTGATGAAACAGAATCGGTCCGTGTTCGGCGGTGATCTCGGCGATCAGTCTTAACGCCTCCGGCGTTGCGGAAACCTTGCTCATTCTGCCTCTCCTGAAAAATGCGCCGGCGCGGAACTGCCCCACACCGGCGCACGCCCTTGGGAGGCTCAGAAGAACCCGAGCTTCTTCGGGCTGTAACTGACAAGCATGTTCTTGGTCTGCTGATAATGCTCCAGCATCTTCAGGTGGTTTTCACGTCCGATGCCCGATTGCTTGTAGCCGCCAAACGCCGCGTGAGCAGGATAGGCATGATAGCAATTGGTCCAGACACGTCCGGCCTGGATAGCCCTGCCAAAACGGTAACAGGTATTGGCGTCGCGGCTCCAGACACCGGCACCAAGGCCGTAAAGCGTATCGTTCGCAATCGACAACGCCTCGTCATTGTCCTTGAAGGTGGTCACGGAAACGACAGGCCCGAAGATTTCCTCCTGGAAAATCCGCATGCGGTTGTGGCCTCTGAACACTGTCGGCTTAACGTAATAGCCTCCCGCCAGATCACCCGGAAGGATGTTTCGCTCACCACCCGTGAGCACTTCCGCGCCCTCTTGCTTGCCGATATCGATATAGGACAGAATCTTCTCGAGCTGTTCGCCGGAGGCCTGCGCGCCGATCATCGTCACCGGGTCAAGCGGGTCGCCCTGAACGATGGCGTCGACGCGCTTCAGGGCGCGTTCCATGAACTCATCATAAATGGATTCATGGATAAGCGCACGGCTCGGGCAGGTGCAAACCTCGCCCTGATTGAGCGCGAACATGACAAAGCCCTCAATCGCCTTGTCGAAGAAATCATCATCTTCCGCCACGACATCCTTGAAAAATATGTTCGGCGATTTTCCACCCAGTTCAAGCGTGACCGGAATAAGGTTCTGGCTGGCATATTGCATAATGAGGCGGCCGGTCGTGGTTTCGCCGGTAAATGCGATCTTGGCGATGCGCGGGCTGGAAGCGAGCGGCTTGCCGGCCTCCAGTCCGAAGCCGTTGACGATGTTGAGCACACCGGGAGGCAACAGGTCGCCGATCAGTTCTGCCAGCACCAGGATGGACGCCGGCGTTTGTTCTGCCGGCTTCAGCACCACGCAATTGCCCGCTGCCAGCGCCGGAGCCAGCTTCCAGATCGCCATCAGGAGTGGGAAATTCCATGGAATGATCTGGCCGACAACGCCCAGCGGTTCATGGAAATGATAGGCAATCGTATCATGATCGATTTCGGAGATGCCGCCTTCCTGCGCGCGAATGACCCCGGCAAAATAACGGAAATGATCGATGCCAAGTGGCAGATCGGCAGCGGTGGTTTCACGGATCGGCTTGCCATTGTCCCACGTTTCGGCCTGCGCCAGCAAGGAGAGGTTATCCTCCATGACCTGTGCGATCCGGTTGAGAATGTTGCTGCGTTCGGCCTGGCTCGTGCGGCCCCACGCTTCTTTTGCCGCATGTGCCGCATCGAGTGCCGCTTCCACGTCATCGGCGTCGGACCGGGCGACCTCGCAAAGCACCTGTCCGTTGACCGGCGAGGTGTTTTCAAAATAGCGGCCTGACTTCGGCTCGACCCATTGCCCACCGATGAAATTGCCGTAACGTTTCTTGAAATTCGGCCTGACGGTCCGGTTGAATTCTGCCTTGTTCATGATCTTCCTCCCTTTTCGCTTCCTCGCTGCCTCCAGCAGCCTCCATGGGCAGGATCAGGCCATCCGTCGGAAATGTCAGCAGGGCGGAGAAAGTACGAAATGCAAACTGTCGCAGTTTTGCGACAATGCGCCGAACAAACGACCCGGGCGAAGCAGTCGCCTGCTAATGCATGTCGCAGAAAGCAATAACTTAAAGCGCGTCATCTGAGCTCGTTTAAATGCGACACGCTTTAAGTCGGACCGAAACGCTTCAGCTTGCGATGCAGCGTTGCGCGGCTGATGCCTAAAATGACGGCAGCGGCAGAGATATTGCCGTCGGAGCGGGCGAGCGCGCGCTGTATGGCGCCGCGTTCAGCCATCGCATAGTCATGTCCGGCATCCGCCTGTCCTCCGAGGAGATCCCTCGCTGGCAGGGGACGCGCCAGGGCTTCGTCGGTGAGATTCAGCAGGTGGCGCGCCGCACGCGACGCGCCAATCACCAGATCGTCGTCATCGACAGCCAGCAAGGCATGCACCGGCCTTTCGGCAGTCTCACCGGCAGTGCTTGCCAGCACGATCCGCGCCCTCGGAAAAGCCAGCCGGAAATTTTCGGCTTCCACATGCCGCGCAGCGTCGATGACGGCCACGGCGATCAGCTTGGCGAAATCCTCGGTGAGATCGGCGCGCGCGGACGACACGTCGATTGCCGCCATCACTTGGCCCCGATGGTCGAAGATCGGCGCAACGGTGCAGGAAAGTGCCGTGTTTCTGCTGCGGAAATGCTGGCCCCGGTGGATGGTCAGGGCGCGCCGCTCGGCCAGCGCAGTCCCGATGCCGTTGGTGCCCTCGCTCTCCTCGCTCCAGACTGCGCCGGTCCACAGGCCCATTTTGTAGAAAGCCTCGTCATCGGCCATCGAGCCGCGCCGGTCGACAGGAACACCGTCCTTGTCGGCGAGAAGAACGCAACATCCCACACCGCCGACCGCCGAATAGAGCCGGTCGAGGCTGGACTGCGCGGTATGGATCAACGAACCAAGCCCTTCCCGCGCCTGAAGCAGCTCATGATCCGTCAGGACATTGGGCGGAGCGCCCTCACCGGGGTTGAGCCCGTAAAGCCGCATCGACCGTCGCCACGAGGCGACAAGCGCCGATTGCGCGGCGGCGCTCCCTGAAAGCGCAGTTCGGATATGTTCAGCGTGCCTGCCGTCGTGCAGCGTTGCCACGTTCTCCTCCCAAAGGCCGGGTGAACCGCTGTTGCATGATGCTACAGGTTAAACGGTCTCCCCCCGCCGTCAAGTGAGGCGAAAGGCTATGTCCGGTGTCCGATGCGGAGACAGGCAACCGGAAAACCGTATCTTCACGATCCTGTGTCCCGGTGGATATCGATGTTGCTGTGCTGGCGTTGCGACATTAAGCTTGTTGCAGCTACGCCTCGATGCACGATCTTCAATGGCCAGCCAAGAAAGAGGCGTAAATACCGATGCTCAAAGAGGAGAGAGCAAAATGGTGGCATTTACCCTCAATGGCGAGGCGCGCACGCTTGATGTCGATCCGGAAATGCCGCTGCTGTGGGCGCTCCGCGACGTTATTGGACTGACGGGCACGAAATTCGGCTGCGGCATGGCGCAATGCGGGGTCTGCACCGTTCATGTTGACGGCGCGCCAACGCGCTCGTGCCAGACGCTGGTCGGCGATATCGAAGGCGCGACGATCACCACGATCGAAGGATTGTCCGGCAAGGTCGGCGAAACAGTTCAGGCTGTGTGGACGGAGTTCGACGTGCCGCAATGCGGCTATTGCCAGTCCGGCCAGATCATGTCGGCAGCGGCGCTCCTGACTGAAACGCCCAAACCCACCGATGAAGACATCAATTCGGCAATGAGCGGAAATCTGTGTCGCTGCGCAACCTATCAGCGCATTCGCGCCGCGATCCACGAAGCTGCCCATAGGCTGGAGGCATGACCATGCTGCAATCCCGTTTCGATCCCGGTGCCGTGCGCTCCACCCGCCGCCAGTTCCTCATCGGCGCCACCACGGCAGTTGGCCTTGTTGTCGGCTACCGTCTGATTGCCGCCGATCCGGCGATGGCGCAGTCCGCGCCTGCAAAAGAACCGCAAAATCCGTTTCAGGCCTATGTCGAGATCACGCCTGACGACCGGATTCTGATCCATTCATCCCAGTTCGAAATGGGGCAAGGCTCCTATTTCGGCATCGCCACCCTCGTCATGGAAGAGCTGGGCGGCGACTGGTCGCAAGTGGATGTCGTCGGCGCATCCGGCAATCCGGCCCTTTACGGCAATCTCGCATGGGGCGGCGTCGCACAGGGAACGGGCGGTTCCACGTCCATGACATCGTCATGGGAACGCTACCGCAAGGCGGGCGCGACGGCCCGCGCCATGATTGTCGCTGCTGCGGCGAAAAACTGGAACGTGCCGGAAGGCGAAATCACAGTTTCAGCGGGCGTCGTATCGCATCCATCGGGCAAAAAGGCCGGTTTCGGCGAACTAGCGAAAGCCGCCGGCGAGATGCCGGTGCCGGTGGATGTGGCATTGAAGCCCCGCGAGCAATGGACCCAGATCGGAGCGGACGGTCTCAAGCGCTATGACTCGCATGGCAAGACGAACGGCACACAGCCCTATACAATCGACCTGAAGATGGACGGGTTGCTGACCGCCGTGATGATCCATCCGCCGAAATTCGGCGCTACGCTGAAAAATTTCGACGCGGCAAAAGCCAAAGAACTGGATGGCATTGTCGATGTCGTCGAAACGCCGCGCGGCGTTGCCGTTGTCGGCCGCGATATGTGGTCTGCGATGAAGGGGCGCGACCTCGTAACCGTCGAGTGGGACGAAAAGGATGCCGAGCAGCGGGGCTCCGCCGAAATTCTGGCGGAATACGGCAAGCTGGCGGCGGCATCGGCAGCGACCACCGCCCGCAATGACGGGGATGCCACCGGCGCCCTTTCGTCAGTCGATCAGGTCATCGAGGCGCAATATGAGTTTCCCTATCTCGCTCATGCCTCGCTTGAGCCGCTGAACGCTGTTGCGCGGCGCGGCGAAGACGGCGTGATCGAGGTCTGGGGCGGGCATCAGATGCCCGACCTTTATCAGGCCATCGCCGCACAGGTTGGGGAAACCACGCCCGACAAGGTGAGGCTTCACGTCATGAAGACCGGGGGCAGCTTCGGGCGGCGCGCCGTTGCCGATGGTGATCTGGTCGTCGAGGCGGTCGCCACCGCAAAGGCGCTTGGCTGGAAAGCTCCGGTCAAGGTGCAATGGACCCGCGAGAACGACATGAAGGGCGGGCGCTACCGGCCAGCCTATGTGCATGCCATCAAGGGCGGTCTGGACAAGGATGGAAAGCTCGTTGCGCTGTACGACCATATTGTCGGCCAGTCGATCCTTGGCGGCTCGCCTTTTGCGGCCATGATCAAGGACGGCATCGATGCAACATCGGTTGAGGGTGCGGCCAACCTGCCTTATGCGATACCGAACCTGAAAATCGACCTGACGACAACGGATGTCAAAATACCCGTATTGTGGTGGCGTTCCGTGGGTTCGACCCATACGGCCTATGTGATGGAGACATTCATCGACGAACTGGCGGCAGCGGCCAAGCGCGATCCGGTGGAATTCCGCCTGTCCATGCTTGACGAGCATCCAAGGCATGCCGCGGTGTTGCGTCTCGCCGCAGAAAAAGCCGGATGGGACAAACCGTTGCCGGAGGGTCGTTTTCGCGGCGTGGCCCTGCACGAGAGCTTCTTCACCTATGTCGCCGAGGTGGTCGAAATCACATTCCGAAGCACCAGCGATTTCACGGTCGACCGTGTGGTGTGCGCTGTCGATTGCGGCACGGCGATCAATCCCGACCAGATTCGCGCCCAGATGGAAGGTGGGATCGGATTCGGCCTCGGCGCGATCCTTCAGGAAGAACTGACATTGACGAAAGGCGTCGTGGATCAGGAAAACTACGACAGCTACACGCCGCTGCGCATGGAGCAGATGCCGCGCATCGAGGTGCATATCGTGCCGTCCGATGAACCGCCGACCGGCGTCGGCGAGCCGGGTGTGCCCCCGATTGGCCCTGCCGTTGCGAACGCGCTGCGCGCGGCAACCGGCAAGACAGTGCGGAAACTGCCGCTATCCAAGGGTCTGTCGGTATAGAAAACAGCGGGGTTGCAGGTCTTTCCTCGACCCCGCCCACACGGCGTCCATATCGGGTTTCCTCTTCCAGTGATTGTCGTGCACATCCCGCCGGTTGCAACAAGCGGGCGTGGCGCAACGCATGGCCTTGCCTATGCTTCCCGAACAATACAGGATGTGATCGTCAAATTTGCAGGAGGGGCCAATGTACAAGCATATATTGATCGCAACCGATGGATCAGAGCTGGCGAACAAGGGCGTTGAGCAGGGGCTGGCGCTCGCGGAGCAGCTTCACGCGCAGGTCACAGTCCTCTCCGTCGTGGAGCCTCTGGAGACACGGGTTGCGCAGGCGGCCATTCTCGGCGGAATTGAAGACCCCATTGCCCGATATGATCAAAGGGTGGACGAGGACATGAAGAAGCGGTTTGCCGCGATCGAACGCAAGGCCGCCGAGCATGGCGTCAGTATTGAACTCTTTCACGAGGTAGACCACTCTCCCGCAGAAGCCATCGTCAGGGCAGCCAAGCTGAGAGAATGCGATCTCATCGTCATGTCATCGCATGGCCGGCGTGGTTTCAGGAAATTGCTCCTGGGCAGCCAGACAGCCGAAGTGCTGGTACACACAACCACACCGGTACTGGTCATCCGGTAATCCGTTTTATCGTTGGCCGCCGGTATACCGGCGGCCAGCGCTTATCAGTTGATATCGTCAGAACGTGCGAGACAGTTCTTAAATATACCAGTCCGTTGCATGCGAGGACTGCGGAGCGGCGACTGATCCTGCATCCAGATCATCCAGCGCATAAGCCCTGATATAGTCGATCTTCATTTCCGACCCGTCGGCAAGCCCGTCCGCCGGTGTTCCGGCCATGCCGCCAACCGCGAGATTGACGAGCATATACATGGGATCGTGCATGTCGGACGGCGTTTGCGCTCGTGCTACGGCGACATCATCGAAGTACCAGACAATCTCGTCCTCCTGCCAGAGAACGCCATACGTATGGAACCCATCCGTATTCGGCACCTTGACGGAGGTGCTTTCCTTCGTTTGCTCGCCCGTCTCGGCCGAATGCACCGTGACGATCACCGTGTTCTGATCCTGCCCGCGCATTTCCACCACATCGAGTTCCGGTGGCCAGGAGCCATCCTCCGGCAACAGCCAGAAAGCGGGCCATGCGCCATGATCGTCCGGCATGTCGGCGCGAATTTCGAAATAGCCATAGGTCTGCGAGAACGAGGAATGCGTCGTCAGCATGCCCGAGGTATAGTCATGGCCATTAACTTCCGGCTTGATCGCATCCGGCGTTCGCTCCGCCGTGATCGTCAGAACACCATTGTTGACGGAAAACGGATTGGCGGAAGCCGTCGGCCCATAGGCGGGATTGATATACCATTGAAGTTCGCCATTGTTCGACAGGGTTGCGCCGTTTTCAGGCGCCCACCAGTATTTGGCTTCCCAGCCCCCGTTGCTTCCATCGGAAAGGCGGAGCGTGTCGAAATCATCGGAAAAAGTCTGGACGAGCCTGGACCGGTCGAGGCTCAATTCGAACTGGCCCGCCTGAAGTTCGTCTACGGTCGTATCAGCCAGAACCAGGCTCTCACCCCCTCCAAGAGCAATCCTCAGATTGGCTCCCTCCTGCGAGGCGCTGCTCAGAACCTGGTCGAACGACGTCAACCCGTAACCATTCAGGCGCACCACATCGTCAGACCCGAAATCGACAATGAGATCGCTTCCGTTGCCCTTGGCGATGATGAAGACATCGGCCCCACCCGCCCCCTTCAGGACATCATTGCCGCGCCCGCCGTCAATGGTCTGGCTGCCGGAGCCACCCGTGATGATATTGTCAGCGTCATTGCCGAAGGCATGGCGACCATCGCCGGTCACCGTCAGGTTCTCGAAATTCTCCGGCAGCGTATAGCTCATCCATGTGTTGATGGTATCGACACCCTCACCAGCCTCCTCATGGGCCCGGTTGATGCCGGAATAGAGATAATAGATGTCATCTCCCGTGCCACCAATCATGGTGGCGTTGACGGAGCTATCGGCCCACATGGAGTCATTGCCACCCGTTCCATGGAGTTGGGGCCCCGATCCGGTGGCGGAAAACCACGCGGTCGAATTTCCACTGTAGAACAATGGTACACCCAAAGCGTTCAGGACAGTTCTGCTCATCGAATCCTCTCCAATTTGCTTGTGCGGCCGACCTCCCAATCGGATGCTGACTGTCCTCCCATACGCGACGGTAACATCCACATGCTGAACGGTCCACCCATGGCAGCGGCTATTCTTCCCTGAAGGCTCTCGCCATCTGGTCGGCAAGCGGTTTCATCAGATAGGAGAGAACGGTTCTGGCCCCGGTCTGCACGAAGGCTTCAACCGGCATGCCGGAGACCGGCCTGACAGGCCCCAGACGCCGCCATTCCTCGCCCGAAACGGTCACACGGACAAGGTAATAGGAAAGCCCGGCCTGCTGCTCCCGCGTCAGATCGGGCGCGATGCGCGCAACTGTGCCATTGATCTGCGGCGTCGTGCGCTGGTTGAAGGCGGGAAAGAGCAGCGAAACCTTCTGGCCTGGCTCCAGTTGGTCGATATCCTGTGGCGCAATCCTGATTTCGGCCACGAGTGCATCGGCAACCGGCACGACCTGCAGGATCGGATCACCCGGCCCTATCACCGCTCCGGGCGCATACACGGCGAGATGATGCACAATGCCTGCCTGTGGAGCGCGGATATCCGCTTGTTTCAGGTCATTTTCTATCGCGACGAGGCGTTCTGAAAACTCGCCGGCTTCGGCCTGTGTCCGGCGCAGATCTTCGGCGACTTCGCTCATGTGGTCGTCGTCGATCTGGATGATCTGCAGCTTCGTTTCCGCAATCCGGCCCTTGCTCTGCGCGATCATCGCGGTCAGGTTGCCGAGTTCACCGCTCAGGCGCGCCGCCTCCCGTTCGAGTGCGTATACCCTGTCGACGGGAACGAGCCCTTTTTGCGAAAGCTTGTAAAGGCTCGCCAGTTCCTTGCCGATCAGTTCGATCTCTCTGGTCTTGCCGGTCCTTTGCGCCGCCAGCCCCCCGATCTCCTGCTCGAGTTGCTGAATGCGCTCCTGCAACTGCGCCTTCTTGCCGTTCCTCGATGCCTTGCGCGCCTGAAACAGGTGTTCCTCGCCGGAAAGCAGATCGGCAATAGCCTGATCGCCCGATCGTGCAGCCAGCGAGGCGGGGAAAATCATGGCGGTGTTTCCATCGCGCTCCGCCGCAAGCCGCATGCTTCGCACGGCCAGTTCATCGAGGCGGTTCGCTACAATCGCCCGACTGGCCGTTATCTCCGTGCTGTCCACACGAACAAGCACATCGCCGCGCTCCACCGCATCGCCATTCGCGACTTGGATCGCCGCGACAATCCCACCCTTGGAATGCTGAACCGGCTTCACATGGCTGTCCACCACCAGCGTTCCCGGCGCCACGACCGCGCCTGAAAGCACGGTCATGGCGGCAAGGCCACCAATCCCGAAAAGAAGAACGAAGATCACGCACAGGGCGAAAATAGTAAGCCGCCGAACTGCATGTTCCGCAGAAGGATATCCCGTCGAGACGGTCAAAGGGCCACCTCCTCTCGATGGGGCGCAACATTGGCCGCGTTTCTCTGAACCGCGTCGGGGCGCGTCACTTTCCGCAAGATTTCATCCCTTGGCCCGAACGCCTGTATTTGCCCATCCCCAAGGATCAGTATCTGATCCACGACCCCCAGAATGCTTGGGCGGTGCGAAACGATGATCGCAATCCCATCCCGATCGCGCACCCCGAGAATGGCCTGCCTCAAGGCCGCATCGCCATCCGTGTCGAGATTGGAGTTCGGCTCATCCAGCACGACAAGAAAAGGATCGCCATAAAGGGCGCGAGCGAGCGCGATCCGCTGGCGCTGCCCCGCCGAAAGCATGGACCCGCCTTCCCCTGTTCTCGTCTCGAAGCCATCCGGCAATTGCACGACCATATCGTGGATGCCTGCGGCCTTTGCGGCCGCCAGTATTTTTTCAGAAGAGCCGGACCCGTCGAAGCGGGCGATATTTTCACCGATCGTTCCATCGAAAAGCCCGACATCCTGCGGGAGATAACCGATGTATGCGCCCAATTCGGAAGGGTGCCATTGGTCGAGAGAGGCGCGGTCGAGCCTGACGGAGCCCCGCGCCGGTGACCAGATGCCGGTGAGCACACGCGCAAGGGAGGATTTTCCGGAGGCGCTGGGCCCGATGATACCGAGCACGCTGCCCTTTTCCAGCCGGAATGCAACATGCTGAAGAGCGACCCTGCGGCTGGCTGGCGGGAAAACCACAACATCTTCCACGATCAGCGACGAGCGTGGTGCAGGCAGGCTCATCTTCCGAACCGGAACCGGCATCGAGGCCAGCAACCCCGTCAGGCGTTGCCAGCTTTGTCTGGCGCTGGCAAATGCTTTCCAGTGGCCAATCGCCAGTTCGACGGGAGCCAGCGCCCGGCTCATCAGGATCGAACTCGCGATCATGATTCCGGCTGTGGCTTCGTGCTGGATGACCAGGATCGCTCCGACCGCCAGAATGCCGGATTGCAGCATCATGCGCAGTATTCTGGACACCACGCTCAACCCGCCCGCGACATCGCTGGCGGCAACCTGGGTGCGCAGATATTTGCTGTTCACGGCAAGCCATTTCTCCGTCATGCGATCGCCAAATCCCATGGCGGTCAGAACTTCAGCGTTTTGCCGCGTGGCGGCTGCGAGCGCCAGACGTTGGGCGGCATATTCCGTCGCCATCCTGGCCGGTCGCCGGGACTTGATCTCGGCCACCGCTGTGAGGAGGACAAGCAGGATCGCACCGGCCAGCGCGGTCATTCCGATCCAGAAATGAAAGAGAAAGCAGATCCCGATATAAAAAGGCATCCAGGGCAGATCGAAGAGCGCCGTCGGCCCCGTGCTCGACAGAAAGGACCGCACCTGGTCGAGATCGCGGACCGGTTGCAGCCCATCACCCGGCAAACGCTGCCGCGACGACACTTGCAGGACCGCACTGTAGACCTTCGCGCTCAACCGCTCATCCGCCACCAGTCCGACACGGACAAGCAACATGGAACGCAACAATTCAAGGATGCCCTGAAAGGTAAAAAGTGTGGCCGCGATGATGGCGAGCCCGGCAAGGGTCGGCAGGCTTTGCGCCGGAATAACTCGGTCATAGACCTGAAGCATGAAGAAGGAGCCGGTCAGGGCAAGGACATTCACCACTGCGCTCGTTAGCCCGATTCCGAGAAAAACGCCTCGCAAAGAGGAAACCGCCGTCGCCAAGCCGGGTTTTGGCGGCTCCTGATGATCTGAACTCGACACGCGCCAATCTGCCCTGATTGTTGCAGACCTTCGCGAATATGCGAAAGCCCTTCCGGTGGATCGGCCCCAAGCTCTGTTTTCTTTAGTATGATCGGGTCGTACGTATCAATAGCCTTGCGGCAAAGCACACACCATCCGTTCGTCGAAGCAGATGTCCCTCGCTATCCCATGGTCGAGTTGAACGCGCCGCCATCAAGCAGGAGGTTCTGCCCGACAATATATCCGGCAAACTGGCTGCAAAGGAATGCCGCCGCCGCACCAAATTCCTCCGTGGTGCCGAACCGTCCCGTCGGATTGGTCGCATAGGCTTCGTCGCGAGCCCGATCGACTGAAATGCCTTTCGTTTCCGCCGTCTTTTGCAACAATCCCCTGATGCGATCCGTCTCATGCATGCCGGGCAGCAAATTATTGATGATGACCCCATGGCGCGCCACCTGCCGCGCGGTTCCCGCGACAAAGCCCGTCAGTCCGCTCCGCGCCGCGTTGGACAAGCCAAGCTGCGAGATAGGCGATTTTACCGATCCCGACGTGATATTGACGACCCGCCCCCATTTGCGCGCAATCATGCCCGGCAAGATCGCGTTCATCAACAGGATGGGCGTCAGCATATTGGAGTTGATCGCCTTCAGCCATTGCGCCTCGTCCCAATCGGACCAGACACCTGCAGGCGGCCCGCCAGCATTGTTGATCAGGATATCCGGTTCGGGTTCAGCTTCGAGCAGTTGCCGCCGCCCCTCTTCCGTCGTCACGTCCGCCGCCACGGTGCGAACCTGAACGCCGTACCGTTCGGCAATCTCGGCGGCCGTCTGCCGCAATGTTTCTTCCGTTCGGCCATTCAGCGTCAGGTCTACGCCCGCTTCCGCCAGTTGTTCCGCGACGCCGCGCCCCAGCCCTTTCGAGCTTGCGCAGACGATTGCCCGTTTTCCCCTGATGCCAAGATCCATCCTGTCCTCACATGCTTTCGAATCCGGCTGGAACGATATCATCAAAAAGCTGCGCCATCGACCGCGTGCGATCGTCATCCCGGCTTATTCTGCGCGACCCTCTGCGAAAGAACGAGAACGCCGCGCGTTGCCTCAAAACTTCACGCTGAGATTTGCGTTCAAGCCGTTGCTTGTCGTGCCGGAGCCGAATTGCCCGGTGTAGACGAACCCGAGTGCGGCCTTGGGCGCAATGTCGAAATCGATACCCGCCTCGATCAGCGCCGCGTCCTGGGCAATCGGCGCACCGGCAATCGTGAAGGCATCGGACCCGGCGAAGGCCTGACGGGACAGCGGAGTTGTATCGCCAAAGGCATGCTGCCAGCCGATGAGGCCGCGCGCCGTGGCGCTGACGGAGCCGAGCGTGAAGCCGGTCGAGGCGCGCAGGCCCAGCGTGGTGAAGCTGGTGTCTGTGGTATCGCCGCTTACATGAAGCGCAGCCGCTCCACCCTGCTCGGTAAAGCCATCGGCGCGCAGGCTGACATAAGCCAGATTGGCAAACGGCTCGAACGAGGCAGTGGGCGTGTCGATGCGGTAGCCGACTTCGCCAAAGGCCTGGAATGTTCCCGCATCATAATCTGCGGTCAGATGATCGGCGAAGCCGGTGAAGGCCGCGCTGCGCCTCGTCTCGATCTGATGCCATGTGTAGGCGAGGCCGGAGCGGAACGAGAGCGCGTCCCATTGCGTGCCCGTATAAAGACCGAGATGGTAATTGTCGCTCGAACCGGACGAAGCTCGATCATCGACATTGAAGGATGACTGGCTGTAACCCGCCAGAACGCCGAGCCGCCACGTATCGAAAACCGGCGCATCAATGCCGGTGACGAAGCCGCCACCGGAATGATCGAGCCGGGCGGCATTGCCGTCGCCGTCGGTCTCACTCCATGCGCCGAACGCCTGTCCCCACAAGGCAAAACGCTCCGGCGCGCTTCCCGCCGCAACCGGCCCGCCCTCGCCATAGGCCAGCACAGGCACGGGGGCGCTGGCAACATCGTTGAAGGCCGAACGCAGGCGACTGGCCACCGCGTCGCGAATGAAGCGGCTGTCCTCGATCAGCGCCATCCTTCCCGAGGCATGCACCTCGCCTGAAAGCGCATCGAAGGCCATACGGGCGCTCGCTTCGTCCAGCATCAGCAATTGATTGTAAAGCGCGAGCGATGCACCGCTCTGTTCGAGCGTATCGAGCGCGCCCGCCGTCGCCCGCTGGTTCCGGGTATTGGCAACCGTCGCAAACAGCGGCGGCTCTGGTTCCGGTGGCGCATTCTTGAGTGCGATCGTCAGGTCAACCGCGTTTGCATGATAGCCGAGCGTCAGGTCGAGGAAGGCTGATTTCGACACCGCATCGGCAAAGGCGCCGTTGATGCCGCCCACGGCCTTCAGGATCTCATAGGTCTGGCCATTCCGGTAGCTCGTTTCGGGGTCGAGCGCCGTGACCTCGACATGGCTTCCCGATATGGCCGCGACACCGCCGACATTGACACGATCCGAAGTACCGCTGCCAGCGATCTCGACCTCGTAGACCGAACCGGCCGCCATCGTCAGGTTGCCGTTGACCGTCAGCGTGCCGATGGAATTGCCCGGCGCAAGAATGCCGCCCGATGCAATCGTTGCCGCGCCAACCTCGCCATTGCCACCGAGCATCCCGCCGGAAGCAATCTCCAGCCTGCCGCCGAGCTTGCCGTTCACAGCCAGCACCCCGCCTGAAACAGTCGTCACGCCGGCAAAGGCAGAGCTGTCGCCGGAAAGAACGAGACCACCGGTACCAATTTGATTAATCGCACCACTACCGGAAATAGACCCGCCATAAACCAGTAAATCCGACCGGTTAAAAGCAAGCGTGGCATCATTGACGATATCGCTGATGATTGTGCCGGTTGTACCGCCGTTACCGATCTGAAGTGTTCCCTCTACGATTGTGGCTCCACCGGTGAAGACGGCATCGCCCGAAAGGACAAGCGTGCCGGTGCCGGTCTTGGTCAGGCCGCCGGGGCCGGAAATGCTGCCGCCCAGCGTCAGCCTGTTGGCCTGCGTGTCGATGGTGCCGCCAGCGCTGGTGAGAACAACGGGCAGGTTGGACGAGAGCGACGGGCCATTGACGAGAAGCGTGCCGCCATCGAAAACCGGTCCGGCGACGGCGCCCGCCGATGAGGTTGTCGTGCACAGCAGAGCACCCGAACTGTTGGCGGTGAATACCCGCCCGCTGCCAAGCAGGGCATTGCCGTTCGAGCAGATGCCCATCAATCGCGACAGGCCCACTTGCGCCAGTGTGTCAACAATCGTACCCGTTGCCGTGTCGATAACGGAAATCGAGTTCGAATTCACATTAGAAACGTAAAGCCGCGCGCCGTCGGCGCTCAAGGCCAACCCCTGAGGATTGACGCCGACAGGGATCGTCTGCAGGAGTGTATTTGTCGTCATATCGACAACGGAAACGCTGCCGCCGAAATAGTTCGCGATATAGAGCCTGGTTCCGTCGGGCGACGCACTCATCTGGCTTCCGGTCTCACCGGCTACGATCGTGGTGATCAGGCTTCCCGATGCCGTGTCCATGACATAGAGATTAGGAGTGTTGGTGGACGCGGCGTAGAGCCGGCTCCCGTCGGGGCTGACAAACACACCCGAGATACCAACGAGCGGTACAACAATCGTGGTGATGCTATTCGTGACCGTGTCAACCCTCGCAATCATGTTCGAAGCCCGGGCACTCACATAAAGCGAACTGCCATCTGGCGAGACGGTCATGGCAAAGGGCAGGGCGAGGCCCGTCGCAATCGTTCCCGTCACCGTTTCAGTCGCCAGATCGACGACAGTGACATTCCCTGATAACTCATTGGAAACGTAAAGCGTTTGTCCGTCCGGGCTCAGCGCGAGTTGACTGGAGTTTGATCCAGCCGCAATTGTCGCCAGAACGGCATTGGTGGCCGTGTCGATGACGGTGATATTACCGGAAACAGTATTGGCGACATAGGCACGCGACTGGTCGTTGCTGACAACCGCCATCCATGGCCAAGTGCCCCCCGCACTTACGTCTTGCGCATGAAACGCGCCTGTTGCCGTGTCGATCACTGAGACCGTATTTGAAAGGGAATTGGGCACGTAGATCAACTGCCCTTCCTGCGCATGGGCGGCTGTTGCCGACAGAACAAGCAGCGCGGTCGAGAGCTTCAACGACAAGCGGAACAAATCAAAATCGTGCGCCTGCTGCACAAGGTTGCGCGCGATGCCTTTACGCATACCGTTCAACCGCTCCATGACCCACCCCTGACATCCAAAAAGAATCAAATATTCGACCGCGCCCTACCCGGCCCATGTAAAAACCAAGCATTTCTGCCAGAACAGTGATTGAATGTACAGGATAAGATCAACGCAAAGTGGTACTGGTCTTGTGTTCTTCACTTTAAAACAAGGACTAGAGTCTGTCAGGTCTACTCTGCACCATAGCCGGCATGTCTGAGGTAGTTTGAGCATTCCTGCGGACTGAAGGCCTTGAGGAGTTCGCCGATACGTCTCCATGTTGTTTCGACGGTTC
>JBOHIW010000034.1:0-8097 GCA_050726055.1 Phyllobacterium sp.
ATCACGCAGCGATGAAGCCCAAAGCTCTAGCGTCGTTTCGATTGATGCACCTGTCATCCATGACCTCCGTATCATGGAAATCCATAGATTCAGACATCAATCAAAAGCGCAACTGTAATGCTAGAAGCCGAAATTTGCGCCATTCTGACTGCCGTCGCCGCCAAAGAGATGGGCGCCGGCTTTGGCCAGTCCCTACGCGCGTGCTGGGGTGACGCCCTAGGCGACGATCTTTCCAATCTCCGAGATCATACACTCGCAGATCCGGCGGTGTTCGAATGATCATTCTCGACACCAACGTCATCTCCGAAACTCGAAATCCAGCTCCCCGACCCTAGCCTATGGCGGTCATGATCTGTTATTTGTTCGCTTTCCCATTGAATTCGGACAAGGTACCGGACAAATCCGGGACAACACGATCTATTTATCCGTTTCTGAATTGGTCCGAGCTTCGGGAAGATCATCGCCATTTCGTGCGTTCTGTTCGTCCATGTAGCCGCGCCGCCAGTCGGGAGCCGCATCAATTGCAGCTGCGTATCGCCAGCGCTGTTTTGTCTTGGATCGCACCCAACTCACTGAGAGGCGTTTTCCTTCATCGAGCGCGCTGAGAATTGCCGTCTGCATTTTTCCGGTTGGCTTGGCGGGGACGACACGCAAGCCTCGTTCCTCGATGTATTCGAGAAAGAATCGTGTAACCAATGCTGCATCTGGTTCGCCAAGAACACAGGAGCGGTCGTCCAGCGATGCGACGAGCGCATTTCTGAGAGTGCGCCAAGTTTGTACGTCGATAGGATCTGCGGATAATCGATCCGAGGGTATATTCGCGTCAGTCTTCATCGGCTTTACCCTTGCATACAGTGTCCAGGACCGCCCGCGCAGCCTTGCTCCTACCTCCAGGCAGATGGCACCGCATGTCGAGTTTCATCGGACGTAATCTCTCAAAAAATTACACTACAGTGTAAGATTTTGTTTTTCCTGTACTATTTCTATTCTTCGTCTTGACGCCGAATCCAGCCTGGAAATAGTTTACCTGATGATGGCGATTCGATTTTTGACGAACAATGTGCGTCGACATTGAACAGCATGATGCGATTAAGCGTCGGTTGCGCGCGAGGCGGATCACTTTCGTCAGTATCGCTCAAGAGCTCGGCGTGTCACCTGTCACCGTAACCCGAGTCAGCCAAGGATACCGAAAATCCGATCGTATTCAACGATCGATCGCCGAGAAACTTGGGGTTTCTCCAGAAGTTCTTTGGCCTGGAAAATACGTTTAGGGGAGGTGCTGATGCGACGGTAACACACTCCAAAAACGGGACGACCCAAGAAGCTGGACACTTCCAGGGCCGTAGAAGAAATATCGATTGATTCTCGATAGGTCTTTTTCTCCCGATCCAAGCAAAGAGTCAAGACTGCGTGTCGCCTCCGGCGGCACGCAATCCACCCTTTCAACTCAAACCGAGGCGCCTTGGGCGACGGCTGACGTCGTTTGCCCGACGCGATGGATCATGACCAATAGTCAACAAAACTGGTGCGTAGGCGCCAAGGCACAACAAAGGCGGCTTAAGCTGACCATCCCCGTTAAGGATGGCGAAACGGCGACCTCTTTCGCATCCAGACTGTCCTCCCGAAACGGCCTTCCGCGCTTGCGAACGTGGTGCAAGGACATGGCAATACGTTATGCCGATCTGTGCCACGGTGTGCCGGAGGCGGTTGAACAAGTGGCAGAATTGGCAGGCTGTGATCCGGCGCCGCTCTTGTTTCATACGCCGTGCTTAGTGCGGCCCGGGTGGTTTCGACTTGGCAGGGAGCAACTGAAATTCACGGCGCTGTTACGCAATGGTGGGCAACTCTGCCCGCTCTGTATCAAGGAAGATCAGTCCGCGGATCAACGCTTTGGTCGCTATCAGCGCGCCATCTGGCAGATTGGCGCGGTTCGTCGCTGCCCCACACACGGCGTGGCGCTGCAGCGCCCTGTTTTTGCATGCTCCCCAGCCGAAGCACATGATTTCGTCTCGCTAGTAAGGTCCTGGTCGCCAACGGAAATCGTACCGATCGACGAAAACGACGCTCTTGAAGTCTACCTTACGAACAGGCTTTGGGGCGACCGAAGCGCTGAATGGATCGATGGGCAGGCCTTCCACGTCGTCTGGCTATTCTGTGAAGCCTTGGGCACACTACTTACCAGAGGCGCGAATAAGCGGCCCCACGAGCTAGATCCTGCGGAACTGATCGGTGCTGGAAACGCCGGCTTCCAGATTGTCAAAAACGGTCCGGACGCCCTGCTGAATGTCTTATCCGACATTCGCGACTGCGGCGGTGCAGATCGCAATTCCCATCGCAAGCTCTTTGCGCCGATCCTCACCTGCCTCCTCGAGCGTCGCCGCGATCCAGAATTCGATAACATCCGCCATCTGGTCCGTGAATACATTCTCAATAACTTCCGGGTCGCTCCTGATACGTCATTGCTCGGCCAAAAATGCAGCGATCCCCGCGTCTTTACTCCAATAACGGCAAGCCAGCACTACAAGGTTCAATTATCGGTGCTGAACCGACAGCTGCGAAAGGTTGGCCTGCTGACAAACGCTCAGCGCAACCACATTGGCAATCCGAACTTGTTCATCTCGCGCTCGCAGATGGAAAAGATTGTAGCCGACTGTCGGCAACTTTCCACGACCATCGCCACACGAACCATGATGGGCGCAGACCCGAATGTCATGGAGGGGCCCATCGAAGCGAAGCTGGTCGCCCCGCATTTCTCGAACGATGGCGGAATGCCCCTCTTCCACCAGGGTGAAGTAAGGCGTTTCATTCGCCGGTTGCAAGCGGCATCACGATATGTAGAGCGACCTGAGCAACAATGGGATCGGATCACATCTGCGGCCAGGAACTGCCACTGCTCGACGGCTTGGCTCATCCAGCAGGTCTTAGCCAAAAAGCTTGGTCTAATCTTCTCGCTCCCCGTGCCTACTCGACTTGGCGACTTCCTAGTATCTATGCCGGAAGTCAAAGGGCTTCTGGCCACAAAGCCCGAAAGCACGGTGACAGCCGCGGAGGCTGCTTCGTTCCTGGCTACCGGCGTGAAGACCGTTCATGCGCTGGGGGCTGCCGGTTATCTGTCGTCTATAATGATCGATTCCCGACTTGCCAATCGGCCTTGCCGACTGATCATGAGAGGAGCAGTCGAAGATTTCGCCAGGAACTACATCATCTTTCGCGCGTCCTCCGGCGTGCGCAGGTCGAAATATGCCGAAACACTCGCCTTCATTGAGGAGCAAGGCGTATCTCCTGCCCTGATGTGCGAAGGTGCCAGACCTGTCTTCGAGCGCCAGGCGATCGAACAAATCGCCCACCTGCCTGGCGGCGAGCAAGCCGCTCGGTTCCTTGCCGTCGAGGATCGGCGCCTGGCTCAACTATCCGAGCAATTTGCTAGCGGGATTGGCAGCCGTGACGTGGGAGGTACGGCATGACCTCCCTCGACACGGAAATCGACCACGACACTTGGGCTTATGGGCTGCCCAAATTGCGTTCGGCCGGGAAGGTCACGCTGCCAGAAATCTGCGGCGTGCTGCCCTTTGATGGAGTCCGCAATCCGATCACGGCCAGCAACACGTCACACAAGATCTCCCTGACCTACAAGACCGAGGCCAATGGCTGGCGGCCGAAAGTAGGTCTGGTAGAGAGTGGTGCGGAACTTGCCGTTGCCGAGGAAGCGCTGATCAGTCCGAACATTTACGATGTGGAGTTCCAGCCCGTTCACTTTGCCTATGAGTATCCAACCGGGAAGACCCGTTGGCACACGATCGACCTGCGTTTGACACTCAAGTCCGGCCTCAAACGCTTTGTTTTCGTCCGCAATGCGCGGAGCCTCGGAAAGCCGTGGGTGCAGGACGAGATCAACGCAATCGCCGACGCTGTCCCAATTCGCGAAGCGCATGAATTCGTTGTCGTGGAGGCGGACGCCTATTCCCGCCCGTGCCGCGAAAATCTGCGCCGCATGCACCGACTGGTCGCGTTCCAGCCTGACCCGGTCTCCGATCGGCTGGTTGAAGAGGCCGCCTACAAGCTGAGGACGCTTTGGCGTATGTCCGATCTGCACAATTGCGTGGATCTTCCGCACAGCCGGATCTTCCAGTCCTGTCTGCGCCTGATCTCAGCCGGAAAGCTTGGTGCCGATCTGGATGCTGTCATCTGCCACCATTCGCGCCTCTGGAGGGCAGAGCCATGATCGAACCAAACTATGCGATTCCCTCCGGCATGCGCCTGGTTAACCGTGGCAGGTCACGGGCCATCTATCAACGGCGATGGCTCCTACCGCAGCGAGAACAGCGAGACCGGCGCAGTCGAAATCCTGACCTACAATCAGGTTTTGAGTGTTCTGAAACGGCCCGGCACCTCGGCCGCCAATATGCTGATGTCGATATCGAGCGCGGCGGCACGGATCCGACAAGGTGGGCTACATTATCGCGACCAGCTTTCAGCAGTACTGCGGGACCAGATCGACTTCAGAAAGGCGCTTTGTGTCGGGATCGATCAGCTCGAGGCGACCGGCGTGCGGGTCAACGGGGCCAATCTCGATCGGCGTGAGCATCGACGTTTTATCCGCGACATCGCCAGTCAGCTTTACAGGACACGTCCCATCAACGTCGTGATACGCGGCGGATCAAGCAAGCTTGTCGCTATAATGCCGCGGGGACGAACTCTCGTGAGATATAGGGCACGCTACGTCGAGTCAGGGTATGACGAGATGGCCCTGGTCGATCAAGCTTGGTTACGCGGGAATCGCATCAGCCGGATTTCAACGCGCATGCATGACCTGATGACTTTGGCTACCGAGCAGTCTTATCTCGACCTGAAAAAACCGACCGTCGCTTCGGCATACAAACGCCTCAAAACGCTCCTCCAGCTGGAAAATGCGACACGCATTGCCAACGGCTCGGAACCTCTGAAGCTGGTTAGTTATGGAACGCTCCGCGATCATATCGAAAAGAATGGCTCGACTGCATTGGCGACTGCCCGCGACGGCGAGCGGGCCGTGGCGAATAACCGTTCCCGCGGTGTGACCGATACACGCGCGCTGATGATCGGCGAACTGGTCGAAATCGATGAGTGCAAACTATCGTTGATCACTGTCGCCAAAGAGAAGGGTTGGTGGGAGCGGCTTTGCGAAGAAGACCAGGCCGCACTGGAAGAGATCGAGGAGATCATCCGCACCCGCCTGTGGCTGGTTCTAATGGTCGATGTCGCCAGCCGTATGCCACTCGCCTGGGTGCTGACTGATGCTCCGTGCGCAGAGGCCACGCTCGAATTGTTGCGCATGGCAACTCGGGATAAGACCAGGGAAAAGATCATCTACGGTTGCGAACGCGATCCCATGCCGCCGATCGGCATCGGGTCAGTCAAAGGCGATAACGGCACTGGTATTCGGAACGCCGTGGTCAAGGCCGCGACCCTTGGCGTGGCCGCACAATCCATCGACGTCCGCACTCATCGGGGCGGAGACAAGCCATACATCGAGCGATTGTTCGGTTCGCTGGAAACCCGCCTAATCAGCCTTATCCATGGCTATACCGGCCGGAAGGCGGGAGCCTTACCGGGGTACGATGCAATCAAAAATGGCGTGCTTGACTGCGAGGAATTCTACGGCCTGATTACGCGCTACCTCGTGGATGAGTACCCATTCGAACGGCACTACGGTGTCACAATGATGGGGCGCCGGCCGATCAAGGTCGCGCAGGAGATCAACCGGGACTATGGCGCTATCACGGTGCCAGCCGATCATGACCGCCGTATCCAGCTCGGCTGGCGGAAGGAGTGCACGATCACCGATGAAGGCGTGAAAGCCTTCGGCCTGCCCTATAGTTCGCCCGAACTGCAGATACTTCGCGACCATATCGCCGGCAAGGTCGCGGTCTTTCTCGATCCAGATAACATTAGCCACGCCACCATCCTGATCGAGGGACATCCCGAACCTGTGCTCGCGGACCTGTCCTGGACGGCGATGAAGAATCTGACCCTGCCGGAGTTTCTGCGCATCGCCGAGGAGGCGCGCGCAGAGGATCCAGAAGTAGCGGCGGAGTTCGAGGCACTTCGCGCGCGCGTCCGTAAGGAACGTTTTGACCAGCTGTATTTCATCGCAACCGAGCACGAGCTGGCCCGCAGTTTTATGACCATCGCTGAGGCACAGAAGAAGGCCGAGATCGTCATGTCCGGCGTGTATTCCCCGCGACACGAACCTGTCCTGGGCACGACGCCGCGCGGCTCCGTGGCGCGAGAAGGCGCCGTCGCGGGTGTCCGCAAGATCGGCGCAGGCTTCCAGCCGGCTATCGATGGGCGCACTGATGGCACTGCTGCGACGCAACAATTGGATAAACCCAATACGAAAGGGAAGCTGTCATGAGCTTCATTAACCTCGCCTCGGCCAAAACCATCATGGCCCTGCAAGGCGCCCATTATGCTTTCCCGCGGGCCGATGCCCTGCGACAGGGCATGGAATGGATGATCACCGACTACTACTCCAAGGCGGCCCTGTGCCGCCCCTTCGAGGGGCGGGGTCTGCTGGTGACAGGCCCATCGCGGATCGGCAAATCCACCGAAATCCGCAAGCTTCTCAAAGAAGTCAACGACGGTGCCACGATCATGCCGGACGGGCGCCCAGCGCGAATTGTCTCCGTCGTTCTGAAGGGCCTGCTGACGTGGAAGGACCTTGGCATCCACACCTTGCACGAGGGCCTAGAATATCCTATCGCCGCGGGCCGTCTGACACAGCGCGAGGTCTGGGATCGCGTGGTCGCTCAGGCTCGAGTTCAAGGGGTAATTGGCATTCACTATGATGAATGCCAACACATTTTCCCCAAGACGAAGTGCCAGGGGCGGGCAATGATCCTCGATAGCTTCAAGTCCCTGCTCAAGCAACCCGAATGGCCGCTAACGCTTATCCTTTCCGGCGTCGACAGCTTGGTTCATCACATCACGAGCGAAGAACAACTGACCTATCTGTTGCGGCCGATTTCGTTTTCCGAGATCGGGTTGCACCGCGAAGCGGATCTGCAGGAACTCCACAATCTGTGCCACACTTATGCCGAGAAGGCCGGGGTGGATTTCACCGATCTAGCCTCGCTGGATTTCTATCACAGGCTGACCTGCGCCTGCGCCAATCGCTGGGGTCTTGTCATTGAGTTGCTGATCGAAGCGTTCCTTATTTCGATCGACACTGGAGAAGGCAAGGTAACCCGTCAGCATTTCTGCACGGCGTTTACCCGCCAGATAGGTCTGCACGAGGGCTATTCGCCTTTCTCGATCGACGATTACCAGAAGCTATTCAAGGCTCAGAAGATCTTCGAAATCCTGGAGAAGAGGCGTTCCGCCAAGCCGAACTGATCCCGGCTTATACAGAGGCGCTCAATGGGCTCGTGCTTTGCACGGGTCTTTTTGCATTCAGGGTTTGGGTGCCCGTTTCAATTCGGCGTGCACGCATATGCCTAAAATCTGCACGGAATTGCTCCAACGTCGTAAAGCGTTACGAGTCCGCATTACAAATCAATGTGTTATAGGTCCGCTTTTTTTGTTAGCCAGAAAATCTGCACTCTTATGATGAACTGACAGCTGATCAATTTCGAATCCGGTTTAAACGTGCATCATCCCGTTTGTCGCTCCAGTCCCGGAGTGGACCATTTTTCCGGCCTCTGCGCCGGAACTCTGCATTCCAGTCGAAATGATAAAGACAATGAAACAAGCCTCCGCGCCCGCAAATTCAGGCAAGCCGTCACAGAACGAAAAGAAGCCCAAGGTAAAGCTCTACAATCCTTACGAACATCACTTTGTCTCGCAGCACAAGGCAGACCCGTTCGCTGATCTTTTCGATCAGAAGCCAGTCAACGACGATTTCTGAGGCCGATTGTATGCGTGTCGTTCTTTTTTGTTCTGTCAGGCTTTATTCTGACATATGCACACTGGGACAGTTTTGATTGCTATCGGCTAGAGTCTGTCAGCGTTACATGGAATCGTTTCGGGATTCCCTGCAGGGCTGTTTTGTGATTCAAGATCATTGCTGGTGGGGAGGCCAGCAATGATGGCGAGACCCCTTTCCCTGGATTTGAGGAC
>JBOHIW010000035.1:0-3183 GCA_050726055.1 Phyllobacterium sp.
CGGCAATGCTGCACCCTGGCGGTATCGCCGTTGTTACACGAATTGATCAGCAAGGCCGTCAGCTTCCCGCCGCTGTACGACACCGAGGGCGCCCAGGGCCGGTTGGTGGCCACGCTGCTGGACGAACTGGCACTGGCACCGGTGGAGGCCCTGCACCTGCCCATGCCCCGGGACACTCGGCTGCGGCGCCTGGCCGACAGTTTGCTGGCCAACCCCAGCGACAAGGCCACCCTGGGCGAATGGGCCGTACGCATCGGCATGAGCGAACGCAGCATGACGCGCTTGTTGCTGGAGGAGATCGGCCTGAGTTTCGGCCGCTGGCGCAGGCAACTGCATGTGATCCTGTCACTGCAGCGCCTGGCGAAAGGCGAAAGTGTGCAGACGGTGGCACTGGACCTCGGCTATGAAAACGCCAGCGGCTTTATCACCATGTTCCGCAAGGCCATCGGCCAACCGCCGGCGCGCTACCTGGCCGACCGCGCGAGCATCCCCCAGCACACGACGCCCGCTATCGCCTTGCTGGATTATTATAAATAGTCACGTATAAGCATTTTTAGAGCTAAGGGACTAGAAGGCTTAAATCATTCCAGCCAAAAAAAATCAACCCGCCTAAAATACTTATCGCACACTAAAAAATTTGCACTAGCATATGAGTACTCCGGTCCACAAACCCGCTCTCAACACCCGCCTGAAATCCGCCTTACCCCCCGCAAATAAAGTGCCGAATGTTAAAATTTGTCACGTTTTGGCGTATTCAATTCGATTAACATCTAAACGCCTGCAGCGATTGAATTGACGGCCTCGCATGCCGGAAAAGGGAGCAACGTGATGCATTTTTCCAACGTCCTCGCTATTGCACGGACCCCATCGAAATCCGAGGACTTCAGCGAGCTTATAGTTCGTACTGTACCGAAAAATCTAAAAGTCGATACACGCTCCTACGGCCAACTAATCGGTCCCTATGCAAGCCATGGACATTACCGTGCCATCATCATAGAGATCGACACCCCCTCTGCCAGCACCCAAACGCTGGACATCATTAAAAAAACCAGATCGGAAAATCCTGGCAGCACCATTTTCCTGGTTGTCACCTTCGCCACTACACTAAGCAAAACCAAATATTATCTCGCAGGCGCTGATTACTGCATAAAGGTCGTTGAGAGCTCGCCCGAGAAAAAACTTGCCCTGTTTGCCGCGTTCCTCAGCGAGACATACTGGCTAAGTAATACTGATTTGCTACTCGATCAGGATCGCATGTGCATCTACGGGGGTGGCAAAAAGCTCGAAGTGTCCTTTGTCGAAATGAAAGTACTGGAAGCGCTCATTCATAATCGATTGCTCAGCCATGATGAAATCGCCGTGGTAATGGGACTGAATCCCCGATTTTATGATTCAAGGGCCCTCGAAAAATCGATTAGCCGGTTACGTGGCAAAATAAAATCACATTACGGAAGCAATATAATTCAGAGCATTCGCGGTTACGGCTACAAACTAAGCAGAGGGCTGGCTTCGGTTAATCATATCCACCCCGTCAGGGAGCGGTCGAACCGTGAATAGCGGAACCTTATTACGTGAGGCGTCAGCCTGCTTCACCTTTTCGCGGCAAGCGATACTTGAACGAAGTTGCACGCTGTGGGGCAGTGAGATCCGCGTCCACGCCGAGCCTGCGCTCGACAGCCCGCGTGATGACGCCTGTCCGTTTTATTCCGAACAACTTAAAGACGCCTACAGCGAAGCCCTGCAACATGCCAGGCCGAGTTCATTTGCCCGCACAAGTAAACGTTTGCGCGCGGACAAAAGCCCGGGCCTCCACAAGTTTTTCCGAGTTGAGCAATCGCTGTTGATGAATGAGGACCTGCTCAAGGAAATTATCGATACTTCACACACGCTGGAAAAAAACAGACAACAACTCATTGTCAGCGTTGAAAACACGCTGGACACCCTTCCGGGCCCGCTGGAACGCCGGAGCATGATCCGTCAACTGTATAGCCTGAAAGACCAGAGCAACCTGAAGCTTGCCTATAACAATTACACATTAAATACAAAAAACACCGACCTGCTGATCGACTTGAGTCTTTATGACTAGGCGGTTGCAGGAGCTGAGTGCAACACAGTTACTGGATTGAGGCGGGAGCCTCGTGATGCTTGGCCATCAGCTCGGTCATGACCTCGATGGGGCACTTGAAACCGAAGCGCTTACGCGGTCGGATGTTCAACTCGTAGGCAATCGCATCCAACTGCTCTTGGCTGCACACCGACAGATCCGTGCCCTTGGGCAGGTACTGGCGGATCAGTCCGTTGATGTTCTCATTGCTGCCGCGCTGCCAGGGGCTGTGCGGGTCGCAGAAGTAAATTGCCACCCCGGTCTTCTGGGTGATTTCCGCGTGACGCGCCATCTCCCGCCCTTGGTCGTAGGTCATGCTCTTGCGGGCCGCCAGCGGCATATGGTTCAGCGCCGAACTGAAGCCTTCCACGGCCGAGGTCGCCGTCGCGTCTTGCATCTTCACCAGCATCAGGTAGCCGCTGGTGCGTTCGACTAGCGTACCCACGGCCGATGCGTTGGCTTTGCCCTTGATCAAGTCGCCCTCCCAATGTCCCGGCATCACGCGATCCTCGATCTCCGGCGGACGCACATGGATGCTGACCATGTCCGGGATCTGGCCACGGCGATCTACGCCGCCAGAACGCGGACGGCGGGAGGTTTTGCCTTGCCGCAGGCAGATGATCAGCTCCTTGCGCAGTTCGCCGACCGGCAGGGCATAGATCGCGTTGTAGATCGTCTCGCGGCAGACGTAGGCGTCTTCGAAGCTTGGGGATTTCATGGTTCGCAGCTTGCCGGCAATCTGCTCGGGAGAAAAGCGCTGTCGCAGCAGGTGGGCGACCAGCTCGAACAATTCGTTGCCGGGCACCAGCTTTTGCCGGGGCCGGCAGGGCAATCGACGATCGCGCATGGCTTGTTGGGCATGCTGGGTGGTGTACTCACCCCGGGCATCACGATTGCGACGGATCTCGCGACTGATCGTTGAGGGGCTGCGGTTGAGCATTCGGGCAATGGCGCGCTGGCTCATGCCACGCAGCAGACTGACCTGGATATCGGAGCGTTCTTCAACGCTGAGTTCGTGATAAGACATGGCAACACCCTACCGGAAAGGTCAGGTGTTGCACTCAGTTTTTGCCGCCGCC
>JBOHIW010000036.1:0-3156 GCA_050726055.1 Phyllobacterium sp.
GGATTGCAACACGCCTTGCCCAACGAGATATCGAACCCGCGCATATAATCGCCTGGTCAATTTGGCGGCGTGCACATCAAGCCGCAGCCAGACAAGCTCACCTTAAATCAAAAGCGCAACTGTAATGGTAGGAGGCAAAAGGGCTGGCGTTGCTCTGGGTGAGCTTGTCGAGATTAAATCCCGTTACGGAAACCAGCGTAGCTTTCAAGTCGACCTTTCCAGCGACTGGATAGAATCCCCCGACTGGAGTTTGGATCTTTTCGAAATTCCGCCTGTCGATCCGGGAACAACCACGGTTGATATCTCAAAGGTCCGGCAAAGCTTCCATAGCGAAGACGTGACGGAGATGCGGAAACATCTTGGTGAAACGTACGCGAAGTTTTTGCAGGAAGATTGCGCAATAATCCTGAACCGGACACCAGTGGATCCGCAGCGCTTCGATGTCTGGGCTTATCCGCCGCAGTACCCGCCTAGAACGTCGTCGTTCCAAATCGAGCCGGCTGAGGCCCGGAGCCTCGATGTTACGATTTCAGCGGGCCTGATACGGGATCGCGATGCAGAGCAGGAGAATTACGGAGTCTATTTCTATTGCAATGACAGGCTGATTATGAAGGAAGTAAGGGCCAGAGAGGTAGGATACTACGTCTCTGCCGAAGCTGGTGTGCCTCATCCGGACGCGTCCTTGTGTCGGGTCATCGTTGAGTTCCGCGGGCCTGCTGAGCTGATGCCATGGAACAGCAGCAAGAGCGGGATCAACTTCAATCATCCATCTTTCATGGCAATTCGTCGACGTGTCATCGAATTCACGTCTTATTACACGAAGGTATCCCGCGCCCTGAAGAACACATGGGCGGAGGACGTTTTCCCACACCACAACGGCACCCTCGAAGAGATCCCGCCGGGTCAAATCTTGGCGGCAAGGAAAATGACGTTTCCGAAGCCTCCAAGCTCCCGGACTCCAAGCCACATTGAGATCCTTAGGTCTGCGAATGTTTCGGTTTTCAAGGACAAGCCGTGGACAGTCGGATTGATCGAAGCGATGGGGCTGGTGGATTTGATCAGCCGTCAGGACTACATTACGAAGAACCGAGCGGCCCTTATTCTTCTTGACAGCAATTTTGAGATTGCCATCAAAGAGTACATCGTAAGCAACAAGGCTCTATTTCCGGCGCATAAGTATAACGACACGTTCATTGCCAATCTTTTCAAGCAACGATCGAGCGTCATTAATGAAATTCAAGTGCACGCAAAATTTCCTCAAAAAACACTCAACAAGATCAACTATTACTACGTTCTGCGCAACAACCTAATCCACCAGCGCGCAACTGTATTAATCACGGATGATCAGGTCCAGGACTATCGCGAAACAGTTGAGCGGGTGTTGAAGAAGCTTTTCGGGGTTAAATTTCCCAGTGCCGCGAAGTGAATGGACTGAAGTCCACCCCATCTGGTGCGGGCATTTCCATGATCTGACGGACCTCCTTTGGCTTGAGGAGCTTCGCGCCGTATTTCGCACTCACGCTACTGAATGCATGGCCGCACTGCTTGTCACACACGCGCTCTCCGACATGGTCGCGGAACCAATCCTTGGCGCTGTGCCGAAGACTATGGAAAACCTGCCGTTGCGTCTCGTGGATTTCGAGAGCGTTCATCCAGTTGGACATCTGCTTCTGCGCAGAATCCGGTGGGTCGTCCGTCCCATGGAAGTGGCCGAAGACGAAGCCGTCGGGAGACTTCACGCCCTTGGCGTATGCGATAAAGCCGACCTCGTGGAGCAGCGGGTGGATTGCGACATACCGCTTCGACGTCTTCGTCTTAACCGGACGGTCAATGACCTGTCCCCCCATCAGTAGCGGGCGGGTCAGATCGATGACTTCGTTCCCCTCGACGTCGACAATGTCGCTTCCCTGCAAGTAGATCAGTTCAGCAAGCCGCATGCCTGTCAGTAGCCCCGCGAGAGGCAACCAGGCCTTGTGCGGTTTCTTCATCAGCTTGGGCGTTGCTGCATCCTTCAACCAAATGTTCAGCGAAGGCACTGCGATAGGCTCCCGGTCGATGGACGTGGCAGTGTTCTTCGGCAGGGTCACGCGGTACGCTCCCATGTCCTTCAATCCTGGAACACTGCCAGCCACCCGAGACCGTATATTTTTCACCTCGGAGAGGTAGCTTGCGATCGTCGTCTCCGCCAAGCAAGGCTCGCGCTGATCGAGCGGCAGCGCGGCATTCTTCTCAACTATCTGCCTCAACGTCAGGCCCTTGAAGATCGCGATCTTCGAACGATTCTTAGGAACACGGGCGAGGAACGTTGCGAAGTCCTGCATGTGGATCGGCAGGTAATAGCTCAAGGGCTTGTCGCCCACGACCTCCAGAAACGCCGCGAACGCCGTTTCCAAGCGCTCCTCGTACCGGGTCCCGTCCTTGTCGTCCGGGTTGACCGCCTCCTTTCGGACGTTGAGAACCGCCCTCCCGGCCACGCTTAGCAGCGTCGTGGGCTTGAACGCCCGCACATCGGTTTCCGGCTCCGGTTCTGGTTCACTGGAAGCAGCCGCAACCGCAGCGGCAGAAGGTGCCGCCGGACGTTGCAGAGAGCCGAGAACCTGCACCACGGATTCATACGTCCCGCGCTCGACTTCCCACGCCAACTTATCCTTGGCCAGTGCTTCCCCTATCTTTTCCAGCCGAGCCCTCATTCCCTTGAGGTTTCGTCGCTTCTGGGCCGCTGCAGCCCTTTCCGATCGCATGAGATCGGCAACACCTCGGTCATTCTCTGAGGCACCTTCACCGTCGATCTCGTGAATTTCGGTCGCAGAAGGAGCCATGAAGAGAAGATAGCGGTCCCGCTTCGCGATGCCCTCAATCTCGGCGGCAAGAGCCTTGAGACTGGCGGAAAGAATATCTCTGGTCATGTGCGGTTCCTCAATCTGTGAAGTCATCGCCCCGGCCAAGATGCGCGCACGACGACGCGCTTCCTGGGCCGGAATCGAACCGAGACCGATTCGAATGGGGGACGACCCAAGTTTTCCGCGTAACCTAGCATTACAGTTGCGCTTTTGATTTAAGGTGAGCTTGTCTGGCTGCGGCTTGATGTGCACGCCGCCAAATTGACCAGGCGATTATATGCGCGGGTTCGATATCTCGTTGGGCAAGGCGTGTTGC
>JBOHIW010000037.1:0-2813 GCA_050726055.1 Phyllobacterium sp.
GCTTAGGACGGCACCCAAGCAGGCCAGGCTCGGTCGACCCGCATCGCCTGCCGTGCCACCGTAAGGACCAAGGCAGCCTACCATGTGAACGACGAACCTGCTACCATGGCCAAAGCGTACCAACCAGCCCCATTGAACCTTTAAATGCACCCAAATCGCCCTTGGTCACCCATAAGTCGCTAGTTGCCGACGGGACCTGTCATGGCTGTCCATGTTGCCTTGTCTTGCTCCGAGTTGCGGTATGGGTCGGGATTGCCCGCCCCATACGAGAGCACGCGGACCGCGAGCTACCGGAAATTCGCGAACGCTACAGCGAATAAAAGATTTTGACAATAATTTCAAGTTCGCCGAAGGGAGCGTTGTGAGCACGAAGATCCCCACGATCGCGTATCCGCTCCTCGATGGTAAGAACTTCGGGCACCTCGCCACTTTGATGCCAGATGGTTCTCCGCAGACGACGGTCGTATGGGTCGAACGCGACGGTGACGCGGTGTTGCTCAACGTCGCCAAAGGTCGTGTGAAGTACTACAATATGCTGCGTGATCCGCGCGTGGCACTAAGCGTCCATTCCCAGGATAATCCCTCCATGTACATACAGATCCGAGGGTATGTCGAATTGATTGAGGAAAATGCCGACGCGCATGTCCACAGACTATCACGTAAATACGTCGGAAGGGACTATTCGGACATCGACACAGACCCACAACGAGTGATTGTTCATATCGTTCCCGAATCGGTTCACTTTCACCATCATGGGTGACCGGCCCGAGGCGAAGAACCTCAACAGCTTTTCAGTAGACGGGCACGCCTTACCGAAGTTGGCAACTCAGCCTTGCTCCAGCAACCGCGTCCTCGGGGGCGGAATTAGTCCGCAGATGCACAGTGGCCGACTCGCCGGTCTGGTGGAGAGTAGACATCTAGTGTTGAGGCGGTTGATGCGGTCGCGCGCCGCCACCCAGGGACGGGAGTTTCTTGATGTTGGTACCGATGCCACCTATCCCTTCTTTGACGGATACGGTCCAACCGAGACTGCTTTGGCGGCTATGGCCGAATCGGCGATGTCCGCACGAGTCTACCCGTCTTCGTACGGGCTCATCGAATTACGCGAAGAGATAGCGGCGTTGCTGCATCGGCAGTTCGGTGTGAAAGCAGATCCAGCGGCGGAAACGATGATAACAGCAGGCGCCTCGCAGGCGTTCGACGCGCTTTCTCGCAGCTACGTTGGCCGATACATCTTGCTACCAGGTCTGGCGTTGAGCACGGTGGAGAGTATCAGCGTCGGTAACGGAGCCATTTCCGTCCGGATACCACTTGATGACGGTTACCGAATTGATCTCGACGCGCTCGAACGCACCATCACGGCACTTGTCGAAGATGGAATTCGGTTCCTCTACCTGAACTCGCCGACCAACCCGAGCGGGGTCCTGTACGGGCGAGACAGCCTCACCAAGATCGTTGCTATGGCCCGTGCGCACCACATCCTCGTCGTACATGACCACGACAGTTGGTTCACCACGCACTGCGGCGAGCGCTCTGTGAACATCCTAGAGATTCCCCGGGCCAAAGAAGTCGCAGTCACGGTGCTTTCCATGTCGAAAGAATTCGGCCTGCCAGGCCTCCGGATCGGTGCAGTCGTCGGCTGCCCGGGCGTGATCAACACGCTGCGTGTCCACAATTCGCAGTTTAGTGTGATGATCCCTGAGTTCTGTCAGCACGCGGCTGCTGCTGCGTTGGCCGCTTTCCGCGACGACGCGGCCCGGCAGCGTGTCCAGCGGGAGATCTGCGGGACTCTTGATGCAGCCATCGACGGTCTGCGCGCTCTCGGCTGGCCCGACGAGGCAATACTGCATCCATCGGCGGGTTACAAGTTTCTCTTCCGACCGCCGCCAAGTTTCACCTTCGCGGATGAGCCCAGTGGCGTGGAGCTGTTCGATTTTCTCATCGCACGCGACGCCGCGATCAAACTTTCCACCTCCCGGTCGTTTAACGCCGACGATCACGGCTGGATGCGGATGATTCTGATGCAGCGGCCAGAGCATATGAAAGAGCTGTTCACGCGACTCGGTGCGATCGGAATCTGCTATCGGATGCAGATTCCGCACGGCTTGCGCGAAGATTACGAAGTCTTCATGGACGGCTGCGACCTGTCCAATCTGTGAAGCCTTCAATGGTTTCGACGTATTCCCGACCAAACTGTGTCCGGCGCGGGTTCAGCTTTGGCGGCGAACCCGGGGGTGAAGATCACCTAGACTGTATTTGGCATGGTGACCGACGGTGACGCCGCCGATGCCCCGGCGCGGACCTGCACCTGCGCTGAGGAGTTGGCAGCCCATCCGCCAATCGCAGTCACCGACCGCGCTCCGAGCCAGCACAGCGCACAGCGCCACCGCAACGATCGTGGGAATCTGGCGCCGCACACCCCGCCGAGCACGCGGATCCGGCACACTCGACAACGCCGTCAACAGATCGCCGACAGACACTCGATAGTCGTCAGCGGCAGAGGTCAGATGGGCAAGGACAGGATGGATCGGCGAGAACGGACAGGCGGGTATGGTCCGTCGGTATAATAAGACGATGTAAGGAACCTTCATGATTATCACAAAGACCATGTCCGCTGCGCTACCCTCACTCTTCGGTGTGTCGCTCACCCTCACCGCAGGTCACAAAACTGATCCGCGACTTTGACCAGGACCCTGCACCCGCCCAACTAAGACCGTTCTTGCCGTTCACCGCTGCTTCGATGTTCCTCAAGCCCGAAGACCCGTCACCGTGGCAATCCCCTGAAACCGTAGAGACTTCGGTTAGTGTGATCT
>JBOHIW010000038.1:0-2655 GCA_050726055.1 Phyllobacterium sp.
GGCCCGTCCTTGTCCGACGTGACAACAAACGCGTCGCCGCGCTCCTCGAGGAACCGCCGCAGCCCAAGCTCCCCGGAAACGCTGCCCAGAAGCTCACCCGGCTCGAAGTCGATCCGCTCGGGGGCCGGCGTCGTCTGACCGTCGTAGTAGCGCTCGATCCTGGGAATCGCGTCTAGAGCGTACGACCTCGGATACCCCTCAACAGGATCCTCGTACAGGACACAGAGAACCTTTGCCACCTCTGCCTCACCTTCCTCTCCTGCGCCCTGACATCGCCCGCGAATTCTAGACCTCTCCGTCAGCGCAGTTCGCGAGGTTGGACGACGACCGCGGGATGTCAAGGCCGGTTGAAATCTCACCCCCTTGCGCCGGTTGAAAACGGACCCCCTTGCTCAGCGGCCGTAAGGGGGCGTGTGTGGCGGCTCGCGGGTGGCCGCGGGAGGGACACGGAGGCTCTGATCGGGCGTGTCCGCGCCGTTTCGGGAGTCGTCGGCTCGGATCGAGGCACTGAGAAGCGTTCTGCGAGCCTGCGAGCGATCGGCGCGACTGGTTGCCTACCCGGTTTCGGGCTCGCGGGCGGGTGGGCGGCCACCGAGGTCGCGGTCGCGGAGGCGGTAGCTGTCGCCCTTGAGCGAGAGGATCTCGGCGTGGTGGACGAGCCGGTCGATCATCGCCGCCGCGACGACCTCGTCGCCGAAGATCTCCCCCCAGGCGGAGAAGGGCTTGTTCGAGGTGACGATCAACGACGCGCGCTCGTAGCGGCTGGAGACGAGCGAGAACATGAGGTTGGCCGCCTGGGCGTCGAAGGGGATGTAGCCGACCTCGTCGACGATCAAGAGCGGCGTCCAGAGCAGGCGGCGTAGCTCCTCGTCCAGGCGGCCTTGTCGTTGCGCGTCGCCGAGGCGAGCGACCCACTCGGTCGCGGTCGCGAAAGCGACCCGCTGGCCGTGAAGGCAGGCGCGGATCCCGAGGGCGATCGCGAGGTGCGTCTTGCCGGTGCCGGGCGGGCCGAGCAGGACGACGTTGTCCTTGGCGGTGAGGAAGTCGAGCTGCCCCAAGTGGAGGACGAGCGTCTTCTGCACCGAGCGCTGGAAGCTGAAGTCGAACTCCTCGAGCGTCTTGCGGGCGGGGAAGCGGGCCTGCTTGATCCGGCTCTCGCCGCCGTGCGCGTCGCGGGAGGCGACCTCGGTGGAAAGCAGCGCCTCGGCGAAGCGCTCGTAGCTCCACTCCTCGGTGCGCGCCCGCTCGGCCAGCTTGGGCAGCGCCCGTGCCGCGGCGGGCGCCTTCAGCGTGCGGAAGAGGTGCACGAGCTCGGCGCTCGTCGTCATGCCGGGATCAGGGCGTCGTAGCGGGCCAGTGGCCGCTGCTCGACCTCCGGCTCAGCCGGGGCGCCGCGCAGCTCCCTGAGCGCGCGGGCGTGCTCGAGCGCGGTGATCGTGCGGTGGCGGGCGAACGAGCGGCGGTGCCGGCAGGCGAGCTCGCCCGTGTCGAGACATGCGGCGAGGACGTCGCGCTGCGAGACCCTGAGCTCGACGCGGCGGCCGACCAGGCGCGGGTCGAGCGAGTAGTCGTTCGTGTCGAGGCGGACGTACGGGTCGGGCGGCACGCGCGTGACCAAGCGACGGTCGACGTCGGGCAGCTGCGCGGGCAGCGACCGCATCACCTGAAGCTCCTCCGCTAGCCGATCGACGGGCCGGCAGCGGAGCGTGCGGTGGAAGCGCAGGTTGGCCCGCTCACGAAACCAGCGGTCGAGCTGCTCCTGGAAGTCGAGCTCCGAGGCGAATGAGCGGACCGGCTCGAAGCTCGTCTCCAGGTAGCCCTGCAGCCGCTCGACCACGCCCTTCGACTGCGGATCCCGCGGCTCGAGGAAGCGCCAAGCGAGCCGCAGCTCTCCCAAGAAGGCGGCAAAGGGCTCGGTCGGGCGTCCGCCGCCGGCGTGGAGCGCGCCCTCACGGTCCCAGACGAGCATCTCCGGCAGCCCGCCGAGCAGGGTCAAGCAGCGGGCGATCCCGTAGAGGAGGTCGGGCGCCTCCTTCGAGAAGACGAGCGCGCCGGCGCCCGCCCGCGAGTAAGGAAGGCAGCCGACGACGACGTAGCCGCGGCGGCTCTGGCCGGAGCCGACCGGGATCTCCCGCGACGGCTCCCAGAGGTCGAACTGGCAGAGCGCGCCCGGCCGATACGACGTGCGCTGAAACGTGCGCGGCCGCGGCAGGAACAGCGGCCGCACCTCGCGCAGGTAGTCGTCGAGGATCGTCTTGCCGCCCGCGTAGCCGAGCCCAGCGATGAGCTCGCGGATGCGCGTGCCGGGCAGGCGCGGCTCGGCACCGAGCAGGCGGTGGATCTCCTCCTTGAAGGGGTCGAGCTTGGAGGGGCGGGCAGGACGCGAGTACTTCGGCGGCCGATCGGAGCGGAGCGCCTTGCGGATCGTGTTGCGATCGCGCCCGGTGCGGCGGGCGATCTCCTTGATCGAGAGCCGCTTGACGCAGTACAGGCGGCGGATTTCGGCCCACTGCTCCACCCTGACCATGACCTCCTCCTCGCTCGATCTGCTCGACCGAGCGAGGCTCGGGACCCCACCGGACGGCGGCGCAAACGCCGACCCAGGGGTGAGATTTAGACCGGCATCAGGGGGTGAGTATTAGGCCGGCGTCGATA
>JBOHIW010000039.1:0-1848 GCA_050726055.1 Phyllobacterium sp.
GCATTGAAGAGGACACCGTTGCACGCCGAGGAGTGCAGATCAGCGCCGCTGAGATCGGCGTTTCGGAAGTCAGCCTGGCGCAGATTGGACGACGAGAGGTCGGCACAGCGCAGGATGGCGTCGCGGAAGTTGACGCCGCGCAGGTTCGACGACGAGAGATCGAGGCCGCTCAGGTCATCCCCCTGGAATCCGCATCCTTTGAGATCCTTGCTCGGTCCTGGATTGGCGCAATCCGGACCCGCCTGGGCAGAGACACGCCCGCCTGCCGATCGATTGCCATTGCCACGTTGCTTCCGCCGGCGGCGATGATTCCTGCGCTCGGCGTTTGCGGCGCCGGCAGAGCCAACCATCACGGCGCCGCCGATGACGCCAAGCAATGCTCTGCGCGTGCCCAATGTGCCCAGAGTTCGGGTGAAGAGATCGAATCTCTGTTTCTCCATGATGCCCCCGCTTGCTCATGCTTGAATCATGACCGTATGCGGGATGCATCATCACAGAATCATTGCGATTTGAGAAGTGAGTAGTAAGAACTCCTATCAAAACCGGTAGGTGACGTGGCAGACTTGGGACATGAGCAAGCCACTGGTCAGCGACGAATTATGGGCCGTCGTCGCCCCACTGCTACCTCCCGAGCCGCCCAAGCCCACGGGCGGTCGACCCCGCGTGCCGGACCGGGCCTGCTTGACCGGCATCATCTTCGTGCTGAAATCGGGCATCCAATGGGAGCTGCTGCCCCAGGAGATGGGGTGTGGCTCCGGGATGACGTGCTGGCGCCGTCTTCGGGACTGGCAGGCCGCTGGGGTGTGGGAGGCGTTGCACCATGCGTTGCTCGATCGTCTCGGCGAAGCGGGCCGGATCGACTGGAGCCGGGCGTGTCTGGACTCCGCCAGCATCTCGGCCAAAAGGGGGGCGAGCACACCGGTCCCAACCCCACTGATCGGGGCAAACCGGGCACCAAACGGCACATTCTGACCGAACGCGGCGGACTCCCGCTGGCGAAGCTGTTGACGGGGGCCAACCGCCACGACTCCGCGGTCTTTGAACAACTGCTCGACGCCGTGCCCCCCATCCGGCAGCCCAACCGGCGCCGCCGCAAGCGCCCGGACAAGGCCCATGCCGACAAAGCCTATGACATTCCGCGCTGCCGCCGCGCCTTGCGCCAGCGCCACATCAAGGTCCGCATCGCCCGCAAGGGCATCGACTCCAGCCAGCGCCTGGGCCGCCACCGCTGGGTGGTGGAACGCACCCTGGCCTGGCTCAACCAGTTCCGCCGACTGCGGGTGCGCGATGAGCGCCGCGCCGATATCCATCACGCCTTCCTCACTCTCGGCTGTGCCCTCATCTGCTTCAAGGCCCTCTCATGATCGGTTTTGATAGGAGTTCTTAGTCCTTGGCACCGCACGCACTTGCGGAAACTGTCCCCGAAGGGGTCCGTTCACGTCCCGCGAGATTCTATCAATCGCCGTGGACTTTTGAATAGCCGGGGCCATTCACTAAATTCACTTCAATCCTCGATCGGTCTTGAACAGAGTTGGATTGTCGCGCGAAGATCCCAATCTGCCTGCCGCGCTTGTGTAATAGCATTCTCGACTGCAACCGAAATTTCATCTCGATGTGCAGCCAACCAGGCGGGCACCGGTATTGTTTCGAGAACACGTTGGCCAAACCGGGGATGATGGCCTCCCTCTTGAGAAGCAGCCAAGATAGCTTGAACAGGGTCACTAAGGAGGAATGGAACAAGAAAGGCAATGCTCTGATCATTGGCACATCGTAGAACAAAGTACTCAGTACTACAGACAAGCAATACGGAGTGATCGAACTGCTCCAGGATTCCGTAATCAACATAAG
>JBOHIW010000040.1:0-1698 GCA_050726055.1 Phyllobacterium sp.
CGCAAACTAGCCTCGTCTTGGCGCGTGCCAAACAGCCAACACTGAGCTTTTCAATTGATGGTCCATGAGATCGAAGATTTGAGTGCTTACCGCGCGACGGTCTCATTCCCAATATTCTTTTGCCTGCCCCGAAGTTCTAGCGCCCTATGTGGCGCATCGTAATCCCATTGTCATTCAGTCGGGGAACGAGCGAGGGAGCCCATGCCGTTTTTTGGCGTTTATTTCCTTAAAACGGCACATAAGATGTAACAAAACTGCGCCCAGCATGCACAAATCACTGGTGCGGCGCTTGCTTTGCGACAAGTCTTATGACCCACACGGCCGTCTAACACAGCTATGAGTGAAATCGCGCTTCTTACTACTGCTTGGCAGGTTGTCTGCATCCCAATTGCAGGCGCATTAGAGACTAGGCGAGTGCGACGACTTGAGTTTCCTACGAAACCCTACGGCTGGGTGGGCTTCCCCCAACATTCCGGACACTTTCGATAGGTGAGAAGATGATATCGGAGGTGAATCATGGAAAGAAGGAAGTTCAGCGGTGAATTTAAGCGGGAGGCGGTGAAGCTCACGGCGCAACCCGGGACGACAACGGCGCAAGTCGCCCGGGATCTCGGGGTTCACGTCAATGTCCTGCGCAAATGGGTCAAGCAGTTTGCCTTGGGCAAATGGGAATCGACCCCAGGGCTTTCGTTGAAGTCTTCGCAGCAGCAGGAGATCGAGCGGCTAAAACGTGAGTTGAATCGGGTCAGGACCGAGCGCGACATCCTAAAAAAGGCGGTGGCCTACTTTGCCAGGGAACCCGGGTGAAGTACGGCTTTATTGCGCAACACCAAGCGCTCTGGCCGATTCGGATGATGTGCCGGATGCTCAAAGTGTCGCACGGCGGGTTCTACGACTGGCGCAATCGGGCGCCCAGTGCTCGGGTGTTGGAGAACGCACGGTTGCTAGCGCGCATTCGTATCAGTTTTGCCCTGAGCGATTGCACCTACGGCAGCCCCCGCATATGGCGCGATCTCGTTGATGCCGGTTTACGCTGCGGCGAGAACCGCGTGGCCAAGCTCATGCGTAAGGCAGACCTGCGGGCTCGCTTAAAGCGCCGGCGGGCGCCGACCGACACCGGGATTCGGCCCGGACATAGCATCCCTCAAAACGTCCTCAATCGAGAGTTCGCGGCGGACAGGCCGAATCGGAAGTGGGCGGCGGATTTCACTTATCTTTGGACCGCCGAAGGTTGGCTGTATGTCGCGATCGTGCTCGATCTCTTCAGTCGCAAAGTGGTCGGCTGGTCCATGAGCGCCACCATGACTGCGGCGCTGGTGATCGATGCGCTCATGATGGCGCTCTGGCGGCGGGGCAAGCCGAATTCGCTCTTGCATCATTCCGACCAGGGCAGCCAGTACACGAGCGAAGACTTCCAGCAGCTGCTCATTGCAGAGGGGATTACCTGCAGCATGAGCCGCAAGGGTGACTGCTGGGACAACGCAGCGCTCGAGAGTTTCTTCTCATCGCTTAAAGTGGAGCGGACGAATCGCCAGCGCTATCGATCGCGTGATGAAGCAAGAGCGGACATCTTTGACTACATTGAACGGTTCTACAATCCTAAGCGCCGGCATTCGACGTTAGGACAGGTGAGCCCAGACGCGTTTGAGGAAGCCTGGGCCACTCAAGGGATGTGTCCGTGAAAACGGGGGAAGCCCA
>JBOHIW010000041.1:0-1400 GCA_050726055.1 Phyllobacterium sp.
GTCGTAACAAGGTAGCCGTACCGGAAGGTGCGGCTGGATCACCTCCTTTCTAAGGAGCATCTGAGACCTCGTGGTCGTTTGCTTGCATGCTTGGTGGATTCCACTGGGTGTGTGGGTGGCCGGGGGTCTAGCAGGCCGCCTGAGGCGCCGATCGTGCGTCTGGTGGTTGCTCACGGGTGGAACATTGGCTAGCAGGGCTGGTTCGGTCGTTCGCCGGCTGGTGAGTACACGCCATGGCTCCTTCGGGGGTCGGGTGGTGGAAAGCTGGTGGTGGGTGGTGGTTCTGGTTCGCAAACACACTGTTGGGTCCTGAGGCAATCGGCTCGGGCTCGTTCGCTGGTGGTGTCTGTGTCTGCTCGTGGGGCTGTGTGTCCCGGGGGTAGGGGTGGGGACTGCTGGTGGGTGGGTGGGTTGGTTGGTCTTGATGGATACGGGTCGTGGGCTGGTGTGAACCGCTTGCATTGTCTGTCTGGGTCGTGGCGTGTGCTGCGGGTCGGGTGGGTGGGTGTGGGTAGGCGTGCCGTTGGCTTGCGGGTCCGTCCGTTGCTTGAGAACTGCACAGTGGACGCGAGCATCCCAGATGTTCAAAAGGCTGGCCTCGATGACTTTGTTGTCGTTGGCTGGTCTTCTTGATCTCTGTGAAAATATTGTAGTGTGTTGAAGTTTTTAAGGGCACAGGGTGAATGCCTTGGCACTAGGAGCCGAAGAAGGACGTCGTAGCCTGCGATAAGCCTCGGGGAGTTGGCAAACGAGCTGTGATCCGAGGATGTCCGAATGGGGGAACCCGGCCAGGGTCATGCCTGGTCACCTGTATCTGAATTCATAGGGTGCAGGGGGGAACGTCGGGAAGTGAAACATCTCAGTACCGACAGGAAGAGATATTCCGTGAGTAGTGGCGAGCGAAAGCGGATGAGGCCAAACCGTGTGTGTGTCAAGCTGTCAGGCGTTGCACATGCGGGGTTGTGGGACCTTCTGGAGGAATCTGACAGTTCTTCAGCCAGTAAGAAAGCCGTGTCATAGTCGAACCGCATTGAAAGGCGGACCATAGTGGGTGTGAGTCCCGTAGACGAAATGGTGCGGCCTGGTGGAGGGGATCCCAAGTAGCACGGGGCCCGAGAAATCTCGTGTGAATCTGGCAAGACCACTTGCTAAGCCTAAATACTACCTAGTGACCGATAGCGGACTAGTACCGTGAGGGAAAGGTGAAAAGTACCCCGGGAGGGGAGTGAAATAGTACCTGAAACCGTGTGCCTACAATCCGTCGGAGCCTCCTTAGCAGGGGTGACGGCGTGCCTTTTGAAGAATGAGCCTGCGAGTTAGTGCTCGGTGGCGAGGTTAACCCGTGTGGGGAAGCCGTAGCGAAAGCGAGTCCGAATAGGGCGATTCAGTCGCCGGGTCTA
>JBOHIW010000042.1:0-319 GCA_050726055.1 Phyllobacterium sp.
CTGCGGCAGTGTCTCGTAATATGACTTGCATCTCAAGAGAGGACATATCCGCAATTGAAAGTGGCGCATCAATCACAACGCAACCGACACGATGTCCCTGATCGTCATACATTGGCGCAGCTACAATACCGCTGTACTGGTGCGTTCTCATTAATTCTCCCCAGGACAAGCCGTAGCGAGCCTTCGAGCTGAGAGCATTCCACGCGTCAGGACCCGCTTGATACCCGTTAGCATAGAACGAGCGCCAATCTTCTGCCATCCCAATGTTTTCGCTATAAGCCATGCCGAGAACACCTTTTCCGGGAGGCTTATTCATAAC
>JBOHIW010000042.1:329-1265 GCA_050726055.1 Phyllobacterium sp.
GATCTCGACCCGGTTACGGCGGCCCCGGAGGCTTATTCATAACGGGCGAAGAAGAACAAGCCAATTACGGCGCGGAGCATGCTTGGGTATTTGTCGATCGGTGCCCGGTAACGGCCGCCTTCTTCGCTGATCATTCGCCAGGTTTTCAGGTGGGCGATCGCGTGTTCGACAACGGCGCGGACCTTGGACAGCGCGGTGTTGAACTCGGCCTGGGTCTCCTCGAGTTGGCCACCGGGTAGCCGTCTGATGGGCACAATGTCGATGCCCTCGACTCCGATATAGCCGAGGTCAGCGGCTGCGGGGACATCGGCGAGAGCCTCCTTGAGCCCGGAGGCCGCGTAGGCGTACGCGTCATGGCGGGCGCCGTGGATCGGGATCGGGCCGATGCTGGCCAGGCTCCCGTCGAGGGTGGCCGCGACCTGAATGTTCAGGCCGGCGTAGCCGGCCTTGCTGGAGTACAGATCGGGGATGTGTTTCCAGTCCCAGGTGGGACAGATGGTGCCGTCGACCAGGGCGGTTCCCGCGCCGACGATGCGCCGTGGGTCGGGCACAGACACCGCGAGCACCTCACCGATGAGCGGGCGCAGCAGATCCCAGCGCCGGCTCACGGTGGACTGGCTGACCCCGAACACACCGCCGGCGAAGTCTTGGGTGATGTTCTTGCGCATCAGCGCGACGACCAGCGCCACCGATCGGAACAGGCCAAGTACGTACGGGCGACCCCGGGACACGAGATCGCCTCCGCGCGCATCGTGTACCCGCGCCACCAGCTCGGTGAGTTGCTCATCGGTCAGTCCTGTCATAGCCTGAAATCGCAACAGCTCTTCGCGTTCTCTCGATGTCTGGAAACACCGAAAGACAGCAAGAGCTGTTGCACTTCAACCACGACACGCACCGTCGCCCAGATCGCGACCAGCGTCACACCTACAAGTCCCC
>JBOHIW010000043.1:0-1261 GCA_050726055.1 Phyllobacterium sp.
CAGGCGATTATATGCGCGGGTTCGATATCTCGTTGGGCAAGGCGTGTTGCAATCCGACGGATTTCCTGGACTGACCAGCGGATCATGGCCGGAGGCCCTTTGGTGTTCGTTTTATCACGCTTTTTGGGGGTGGCGCAGCATTGGCATGGTGGCGGATGGTGGCCATCATGGCGAAAGCGAGCATAACCAGCGAGACGTGGCGATGCCAGCCATGCCAGGAACGGGTTTCGTTATGGTCGAGGCCGAACTCGTTCTTGGTGGTCTCGAAGCTGTCTTCGATTGCCCAACGATGGCCCTCTACCGTCACCAGCTTTTCCATGGGTGTTCCAGCTGGGCACCAAGTGGAGAAGAAAGCGAGATCGCCGTCGGCGATGTTGCGGCGGATCAGCAATCCACGCGTCCAGATACCGGGGAAGGCCGCGCCGAAGACATCGGCATCGAGATCGGCCAATTCGAGATAGACCCAATCATGCAGTCGTGCACCTTTGGTCCCTTCGCCAGCCGAAAGGCGTCGCCAGGCGTCTTCGGGCAAGGCTTCGGCGATGTCCTTTGCGGCACCCGCAACGGTCAGAGGTTTGCCCCATGAGCGGAAGGGGTGGGTGGAATTCACACCCAGAACATAGCCCTTGGCAGCCCGTTTGAGCGCCATTTCGATGTCGCCCACGCCATAGACACTGTCGGCAGCGACCCAGGAAAAGGGCACGTGCGATGCGATGGCCCGCTCGATCATCGTAAGGGCCAGTGCCGGCTTGGTCATAAAGCGGACATTGTCGGGCACATGGGCTCTCGCCAGGCGATCCCGGTCATCCGTCCAGGCCTTTGGCAGATAAAGAGCCCGATCGATGAAGGCGTGACCATGTCGGGAGACATAGGATGCGAATACGCCGATCTGGCAATTGGTGATCTTGCCCGCTGAACCTGTATATTGCCGACCGACCCCACAGGACGCCTTACCCTGCTTGAGAAAGCCGGTTTCATCAATGACCAGGACTGCATCAGAATCGGCTAGCGTCTCCAGCGCGTAATCACGAACAATGTCGCGCAAAGCATCCGCATCCCAGTGCCCTCGGCCCAAAATCGCCTGCTGCCGCCATGGGCCGGGATCGCCAGCCGCTTCCGCACGCATCCAGCCTGTCTTGCGCCGCTCGTCTCCCAACAACCCGTCCAGGAAAAGGTTCGCAGATGCGGCAACGCGCTCTTGCGTAAACAGTCCGCGCATACGAGCTTTCACATCACGCAGCGATGAAGCCCAAAGCTCTAG
>JBOHIW010000044.1:0-1226 GCA_050726055.1 Phyllobacterium sp.
AATGTGGGAGATTCTATGGTTGAGGGGCAACCCTCAACCAACCTTTGGTTGGTATTCGCTTTGTCCTTTTAGCAAGGCAAATACCACTCGAGCAAGCTTGCGGGCCAGCATTACCAGCACCTGAGTGGTGCTGTAACCCCGCGCCCGTTGCGCTTGATAAAACTCCTTCCATGCAGCCGTTCGGCTAGCTGCCATCGCTGCGTTGTGCAAAAGACGCCGAGCTTCTGAGTCGCCACGTTTGCTCAAGCTACGACGATTATCTTTCTGTCCTGACTTAGAAACGCGTAAATCCATGCCCAAGAAGGCGATGAAAGCGTCTGCGTTTCTAAAATCACCTCGTTGAAAGCTAGTAACCAAGCGGGCTCCAGTCAAAAAACCGATACCTTCAACTTTCAAGCAACGCTTTAGCTGATCCGACAGTCCAGCTTCTTTCAGGCGATCACCGATCATCTTTTCAATCAGGCCTTCTAGCTTTTGCATCGACTTCACCTGCTCGGTAAAAGAGGCCTTCAGTAACGGCTCATTCGCCCAGCTTTGAGTCAGGCTGACGCGTGCCTGGACCAGCGCCGCCCGGCGGCGGAAAAGACTCAAAAGCTGGCGATACAGAGGAGATGGCGGCGTCCAGGGACGAAGTTCATCGGCTTCGTTTTTTAAATAGCGAGCGAGCAATTTGGCATCCTGGGCGTCGGTTTTAGCCCGGATATTCACACCCTTACGATAATGGCTGAGCTCATATCCACCCACCATGTAGATCACGCAGCCAGCTTCATAGGCGAGATCAGCGAACTCCAAGTGATAGATGTTGGTAGCTTCAATCGCAACTGCCACGGTGCCCGGTAGGGCCTTCAGCCATTTTTTAATGGCGGTTTTGTTGTTCGGGATTACTTCCAGCAGATCGAGTTCGGCGTGGTAAATCACCAGCTCATTTTTAGCAACATCGACGCCAACGATCGGCTTTGAGACAGGAACTGGCATTGCCATGGGACTTCCTCCGGGCTATGGTTTTGAGCACTTGAAGGGCTCACCCAGAGGCGCAGGCTTGTTCCTATCGTCGGTCATAGCCAGATGCATTCTTTATCGGCGCTTGGGTGAAAGGAGGAGGGGCGAAATCTCCCACGGTCTGTACTGCGCCAACAGTCAGAATCGGGCTTTGTCCCTCCTCCTCCCTTCAAGTCCTAGCATACAAGCGGGCTTGCTCGCGAAGGCGGTGTGTCAGTCGCTAAATA
>JBOHIW010000045.1:0-1208 GCA_050726055.1 Phyllobacterium sp.
GAAGAGCGAACCGTCGAAACAACATGGAGACGTATCGGCGAACTCCTCAAGGCCTTCAGTCCGCAGGAATGCTCAAACTACCTCAGACATGCCGGCTATGGTTCAGAGTAGATCTGACAGACTCTAGAGCATCGAGCGCCGCTTTGGCGTTCGCAGCAGCGATCCTTGCCTGCTCGACCAGGTCTGAAGGCACGGGTTCGCCATTTGGGCGCCACGCCACCTGACCTGATACGTAGGCCATCCGGCCCGGTTCGACGATTGATATCTGTGAATACCCCATCTGCGCCGAGTTCGGCAAATTGGGAGGGTTCATACGAGTGATGCTTTGTGACATAGTTTGCCTTGTATCTGTATCGACTTGTTAAATTAATGTAGAGGTATTCTCTACATATGTAGAGACTAAAAAGCAATGACGAAAATTGACCGCAGAGAAGCCATTTTGAATGGCGTGATCGAACTTCTGGCTACGCGGGGCCTGGAGGGTGTGACCCATCGCGCGGTTGATGACGTCGCAGGTCTGTCCCAAGGGTCGACAACCTATTATTTTCCCAAGAAAGCCGCCCTGCTTGTTGCAGCCTCCGAACATCTCGCTGCGCTTCTGGGGAAGGATTGCGATGAGTTGCAGGTCGGATTTGCCGAACGGGTCGCCAAGCAGGGCATGGCTGCTGCGGTCTCTTATGTAGGCGAGGAACTGGTAAGCTATGCCGACGGCGCCCGGCATCTGTTCCTGGCCCGGATGGAGCTGACAATGGCCGCCGCTCGCCGCGAAGAGCTGGAAGGGGTCGGTGATCAGCTGACCGCAGCGGCGCGCCGGCCGATCGAGTTTTTCCTGAAGCTGATTTCGCACGGGCGGACCGATGTGCCGATAGAGACCTGTGCCGGTCTGATCGACGGTATCTCATTGATGTATGTCACCGGGCAGGGGCCAAAGCCAACCCGAGAGCAGATAGAGGCCGTGTTCAGCGCAATCATCTGAAATCTGGCCATCTGAAATCCGGTTCGCCCACCAGCCGGGCTGGTTTGCAGTACCTCGTTGGTCAGTCACAGGTGGCAGGTTTCGCCCGCCACCTGTGACTTGTGTCCTAGAGTCTGTCAGATCTACTCTGAACCATAGCCGGCATGTCTGAGGTAGTTTGAGCATTCCTGCGGACTGAAGGCCTTGAGGAGTTCGCCGATACGTCTCCATGTTGTTTCGACGGTTCGCTCTT
>JBOHIW010000046.1:0-1142 GCA_050726055.1 Phyllobacterium sp.
CCGGGGTGGGCCCGGAAGGGCTGGTCGCGGTGGCGTTGCCCCGGTCGGTGGAACTGGTGGTGGCACTGCTGGCGATCGCCAAAGCCGGCGGCGGGTATGTCCCGGTCGACCCGAACTATCCCCAGGCGCGGATCGCGTTCATGCTCACCGATGCCGCCCCGGTGCTGGTGTTGACGGTGGCCGAGGTGGCGGGCGGGTTGCCGGCGGTCGCCGCGGTCGGCGTGGTGGTGGTTGATGACCCGGCCACGGTGACCGCGGTGGCCGCGATGCCCAACCGGGTCGTCACCGACACCGACCGGACCGCTGCGCTGGTGGTGGCGCATCCGGCGTATGTGATCTACACCTCGGGTTCCACCGGGCAACCCAAAGCGGTGCTGGTCTCCCATGCCGGGCTGAGCAGCTTCGTGACCGCCGAGATCGACCACTACCAGGTGAGCCCGGGCAACCGGGTATTGGCGATGTCGTCACCGAGTTTCGATGCCTCGGTACTGGAACTGGGCATGTCACTGCTGGCCGGCGCGGTGTGGGTGATCCCCCCACCAGGCCCGCTGGCCGCCGACACCCTGGTCGAGGTCCTGGACCGGGACCGGATCAGCCACGCGTTGATCCCCCCCGCAGCCCTGGCCACCATCGCCCCGGAGATCGCCGCCACCGGACTGGCCCAGTTCAGCACCGTGATCGTGGGCGGCGACGTGTGCACCGCCGAACTGGTCACCCGATGGGCCCCGAACCGCCGGATGATCAACTCCTACGGGCCCACCGAGACCACCGTGGTCGCCAGCTGGACCCCCCCACTGACACCGGGCCCCGACCGGCCACCGATCGGGTCCCCGATCCCCAACACCCGCATCTACCTGCTGGACAACCAGCTGCGCCCGGTCCCGGTCGGAGTGACCGGAGAGCTCTACATCGCCGGGATCGGACTGGCCCGAGGCTACCTGCACCGACCCGGCCTGACCGCGACCCGATTCGTCGCCAACCCCTACGACACCCCCGGTACACGGATGTACCGCACCGGCGACCTAGCCCGATGGACCCCCCACGGACAACTGCACTACCTCGGCCGCGCCGACGACCAAGTCAAAATCCGCGGATTCCGCATCGAACCCGGCGAAATCGAAACCGCACTAGCCACCCACCCC